>CBDHEY010000004.1:1477500-1721360 GCA_965262305.1 Cellvibrionaceae bacterium | reverse complement strand
TTGCTGTAATTTTCTTCGTATTTTGGTCTGCCAATCAGCTAATGCATTTTATCTTCAAAATCGGTATGCTTAACCTTATTTCTTAGGCGGTGTGCTTCGCTTTCGCTACGCAATCTTTCTTCGTAGCAAAACCAACGCATCGCCTGCAATAACAAACAAATCAGCCCAAGTCGCCGGCTTCGCCGCCAAGGATTCGCAAAAGCGTCGCTTTTGCTCACCGGCTATTTGGGCGTTATTGGGCTCTTTCTTTTAGTTAATTCTTTCAAGTTTGTGCTAAGCCTAAAGAAATATTTTTAGCCAAGTATTCCGCTTTTTAAAATGTAAAATAAAATTCATATTCCGTAGTTTTGTTCCTGTTGCTTTCGTTTACCCACTCCTACTTTGCAGTACCGTTCTTCGTATTTCGGTTTGCCAATCAGCTAATGCAATTTATATTCAAAATCGGTATGCTTAACCCTATTTCTTAGGCGGTGTGCTTCGCTTTCGCTACGCCATCTTTCTTCGTAGCAGAACCAACCCATCGCCTGCAATAACAAACAAATCAGCCCAAGTCGCCGGCTTCGCCGCCAAGGATTCGCAAAAGCATGGCTTTTGCTCACCGGCTATTTGGGCGTTAGATTTATTATGGAAGAAAAAGCAGAAATCATAGATCCTGGATTTGATATTGCTGATGGTGAAGATGTCAGATATTCATTTGATGGTGATAAATTACTATTTAGTTTTACTGACTGGAAAGAACAGAAGATTAAGGTTAACTGCAATAATGTCATCGGTTTTAAATATCAATGGGCAACTTACGAGTACTTACCTCAAGAAAGATTCGACTCTTCCCATATAATTCATCACTCTAAGTGGTTACAACAACATATTAAGCAGGGTGAAACGTGGGAAGGTGAACAGTGGCAACACTATAAACTAAACTTTAACGCTGCTGGAGTAATGGAAATATTATGTTCAAGCATGGTAAAAATCTAACAAGCGGCTCAAATTCGCTCCGTTTCACTCCGCCGGACCCTCACTGCGTTCGCGCCGTTTAGCCGGGCGTTATTGGGCTCTTTCTTTTTGTTAATTCTTTCAAGTTTACGCTAAGCATAAAGAATTATTTTTAGCCAAGTATTCCGCTTTTCAAATGTAAAATAAAATTCATAATCGGCAGTTTTGTTCATGGTGCTTTCGTTCACTTCGGCTAACCCTGCTGCAGCCTTCTTCGTATTTCGGTGTGCCAATCCACTAATGCAATTTATCTTCAAAATCGGTATCCTTAACCCTATTTATCAGGCCGTGTGCTTCGCTTTTGCTACGCAAACATTCTTCGTAGCAGAACCGACGCATCGCCTGCAATAACAAACAAATCAGCCCAAGTCGCCGGCTACGCCGTCAAGGATTCGCAAAAGCAACGCTTTTGCTCACCGGCTATTTGGGCGTTATTGGGCTCTTTCTTTTTGTTAGTTCTTTCGAGTTTGTGCTAAGCCAAAAGAAATGTTTTTAGCCAAGTTTCCTGCTTTTTAAAATGTAAAATAAAATTCATATTCCGCAGTTTTGTTCCTGGTGCTTTCGTTCACCCTCTCCTACTTTACAGTATCGCCCTTCGTATTGTGGTGTGCCAATCAGCTAATGCAATTTGCCTTCAAAATCGGTATCCTTAACCCTATTTCTTAGGCGGTGTACTTCGCTTTCGCTACGCAAACTTTCTTCGTAGCAAAACCAACGCATCGCCTGCAATAACAAACAAATCAGCCCAAGTCGCCGGCTTCGCCGTCAAGGATTCGCAAAAGCATAGCTTTTGCTCACCGGCTATTTGGGCGTTATGCGGCAATAGAGATCTAGATGGAACGTAACGTAAATGACAAGATAGATGACTGGGATATTTCATTACAGAGAAATATTCATATGTATACTCATTCTCTATCAATACAAAATGGTCAATCTAAATTCAGCATTAGCTGCGAAGATCTACCAACTGAAGAAAGAACTATTGGTATATGGCTGTATACATCAACGATACCCCAATCAAGACTTGGAGAGGTACAACAACTCTTGCTAAAGTGGGCAAAACAACACCCAATAAAATTTCAAATTTATTCAAGCAAAAATGAATTCGTCAGTAGTAAGTAAGGCGCATAACAAAGCAAGCCAAATTCGCGCCTCCGGCGCTGGACTCGCTGACGCTCGCCTTTGCTTGCGGCGTTATAAGCTTTCTCGGAAATAAGGAAATTTACATGCTAAAAACTATATTAGGATTTATTAGCGGGGTAGCACTGGGAGGAGTTGTAGTATTTATAAGTACAAATAAAGATGCAAATCTAAATACGGCTAATACAATTTCTGCGGCTTGGGAGCTGCGCCGAATGGCTGAAAGTTTAGCCCCTGGAATTGATACTAGATGTGAAATTGCTAAACAAGCATCATTCCGAATAAATCCAATAATGCAAGCCGCAGAATATATTGAAAATAACCCAAGCGAAAATCTTGATTCAGATATACTTGCAATTGAAAGTGTTCTAGAGGCTGTAGAAATATTTGAACAGCATAAAGTATTCGAAATCGAAGAAAAGTGCCTAAATCAAAATAACTTATAACAAGCCACTCAAACAATGTGCAAAACTACGTTTTGCACTGGACTCGCTTGACGCTCGCCGTTTAGTGGAACGTTAGCTTAAACCTATGAAAGCATATCATCTCGTCCAAGAAAGAATGAAAGAGGACTTCAAATTTAAATTTGATGATAAGTCTTACGCAATTAGAAGAAACCTTATGATAGCTTCAACTATCGTAATTGCTTCAACATTTGTCAGTCCTCCTCCAGGCGGAGAATTTGAAGTTAACATTGGTATCGTAAAAGGTGTTCTAAAGAACCCTGAGTACCTATATTACTTCTTGGGTATATCGTGTATTTACTACCTCTTATGGTTTTATATTCATTGCAGGTATCTAGCTTTTATAAACTACAGAGACATAAAACATAGATTCTTCTATTTTTTGTCCTCGTATAGAGCCAAGGAAGCATATGAAACTGTTTATAACAACAATAATAAATGCTTACCTAAGCCACCTAGCTTTGAGCCTATGGGCGGAGGCGGAAGCTCCGATCAGTGGAGTAGCCAAGTAAATTTCGCTGAAAAAGTAAAAGATGAATACCCTGAAGGGTTGAACTATCTAAAATTGTCAGGCTTCTCCGTCGGAGAGCATAAAGATCTGATTAACATACATTATAAGTACACACCTACGCATGAAGATTATAACTATCTAAAATTTACATTAGATCTATTCTGGCGTTTAAAATGGTCTCAGGTTTTTACAACGGTATTACCTATTGTATACGCCGCCGGGGCACTTTTACTTTTAAGTTTTCATATCTATGAAATGTGTAAAAGCTAACAAGGCGCTCAAACAACTGCACAGCAAGCTGTGCGTGGACCTTCATTTCGGCGCTTCGCGCCTACATTGCGGCCGTTTAGCGCGGCGTTAGCACTCATATGAATTTCGAAGAACTTGTATCTAAACGAGCAATTGGGCAAGACGAACCAAAAGATTATTGTGCTTGGGCTGAAGCATTACTATATACAGATGTTGAATCTGAGAATATTCCAATTCTTGCTAGCATGGGTTATGAAAGGGATCCAGAAAGAGAGGATATCGAAAACTATTTCCAGCAGTCATTAAAAGACTTAGACTTGGAAATACCTTCTGATGAGAACGGTATAAAATTATACGCTACGCTAACAATAGAAAAGCTCTTTGACGGAGAAATCACTCCCTTCGAGTGTGTGGCAAAAATGGAAAAGCTTTTTTCGCTCACTGACTACGACCCCAAGTATGGAATTTGGGAATATCTAAGTGAGGATATTTCAATGTTGGAATACGATGGCGTTTGCTACTTTAATACAGGCTTAGATAAATCTAATACGCCTGACTACATCAGGAAAGTAGCAAAACAGTTTCTTCAAATACTTCCTATGGAGCTACCCGAATACTTTTTTAAACTATGTGCATGTACGACGTGCGGATATATTGGTGAAAGTAATACCGAGCGCGCCGAAAAAAATTGGATGTCAGAGCCAATTTTCAGGTTTATCTATGGTAGGTATCCAGCAAGCAAGGCTGTTTGCGCTAAATGTGGCGCTCAGTATCCTCTAAATATGGTAGATTATTCAGCTCGTACCATATATTTGGAGTCCAAGTGCTAACAAAGCAATCTACCGGACTCCAACTGCGTCACTTAATGTGTGCTTTAATAGCACACATTAAGCAACTGATCTGATACCACTTTAGTAGACAGTGATTTCACTAAATACTAAAGGGGTTACTTATGGGGCAAACTCATAAACGCAATTACATTCAGTACACCAGAGAGTTTAAGAAAGCACTCGTTAGGTTAGCCAATCATCAAGACATACAAGCCGTTGATATCGCAGAGGCATTGGATATTCATCCTGTGTTGATTTATCGTTGGCGTAAAGAAGTCAACGATGATCAATGGCGAGAATTTCCTGTGACTAAATCCAATAAGCCGGTAGGCCCAACGAAGAACGATCTTCAGAAAAAAGAGGCAGAGTTAAAAAAAGCTCAGGCTCGAATTAAAAAGCTCGAGAAGCAACTTAAAGAACGTGAAGAGGATATTGATATCTTAAAAAAGGCGGAAAGGTTCTTCGAGAAACACCGAAAGTAATCTTTCGCTATATCGCGGAGAACCGAGATCGTTTTAATGTAAAGCGGTTGTGTAACGTCATGGGCGTTTCACGTAGCGGCTTTTATGCTTGGCTGGATCGCCCTCATTCAGATAAAGCGCTGTACGACGAAAAACTCAAAGTCGTCATCAAAGAACTTCACCAAGGTTTTAAGCGGTGTTATGGCGCAAGACGCATTTATCACTCACTGATTAAAATGGGCTATAGCTGCAGTATTCGCCGAGTAACCCGTTTAATGAAAGAGCTTGAAATAAAGGCGTCTACACGAGGTTTGTATACATGGAGTCCGGGATTAAATGCGTTTTATGGCACAACCCCGAATCAACGGCCTGAACGATTACCCGCGACATCATTTGGCGAACAATGGGCAGGCGACTTTACTTACATCAAGACCAAAACCGGCAGTCTTTATCATGCGGTTATTGTTGATTTGTTTAGTCGTCGCATCGTGGGCGCCTCGTTTTCTCCGCGTCGAGGGTTAGCATTAACCGCCTCGGCACTTAAAAATGCATTGAGTCGACACAATCCTAAAAAGGGATGTTTATTCCACTCCGATCAAGGTTCAGAGTATGCCGCTTTTGAATATCGAGAATTGTTAGAGATAAACGGATTTACGCGTAGTATGAGCCGCAAAGGCACGCCTTTGGATAATGCCGAAGTGGAATCGTATTTTCATACCATGAAAGCGGAGCTCGTTCATCAGTGTGAATTTGAGAACACCATCGATGCGGTGGCTCAAATCGCTGAATACATTGCTTTTTACAACAAGGAACGTATTCACTCTTCATTGGACTATCATTCACCTGAAAATTATGAAAAACTTTATGCTTAATGTGTCCACAAAAGTGGTAGCAGATCAGAATCTAACAAGCGCGTCAATTAGGACGCTCGAAAGCTCGCGCCTATTACGCGGGCGTTAGCTTTACTAGGCAATCATCATGCATTCAATAAATTATAAAATTGCCGATATTTCTGATCTTGATGCCATGATAGAAGTGGGAGACGATATATTTGATGAAGAGATTATAAAAGACCGCGCTATCGAATTTATCAATGATGAGAGGCACCATCTATACCTTGCTTATCTGAATGAAGATATCGTTGGTATGGCATCAGCTATTCACTATATACATCCCGATAAAGAACCAGCCATGTTTATACTAGAAGCGGGTGTGCTGGAAGAACACCAAAATCAAGGTATAGGCCGTACTTTAATTAAAAAAATGGTTGAGGTTGGTAGAGAGCTTGAGTGTACTGAAATATGGGTTGCTACCGAGCATTCGAACTTACCCGCGCGAAAAGCCTATGTCGCCGCTGGTGCAACTGAGATCGAAGAACCCAGCGTTCTTTTAACTTTCGAAGCCGATGAAAGCAGCTAACAAGCCACTTAAACATCGTACAAACCTTCGGTTTGTACTGGACTCGCTAGACGCTCGCCGTTTAGTGGAACGTTATAAGCCATTAGGCGTCGAAAAATGGATGAAGTGATTGAAATAGATGTAAAGCAATCTTGCTCTGGGGCACCATGCCCAAGAATAGTAAGTGATGAGCACAATCTCTATGTCGCATACTATCTTCAAGATACTCCAGAGAACTTCGAGCTTGAAGCCATTGGTTTAGTAAAGTTTGAACTTTTTCACGCATATCAGTTTGGGCCACCAAACGACGAGGCTTTTCACGGACATCCATTGTACAAGAAAGGTCTAAAACCCTACGGTACATTTAAAATAGAAAGTTCATCTTGGGTAAAAGAGTTTTGCTCAAGAAACAGGGTTCATCCATATCATAAAGATGAGCAATTTAAAGAATACGAGCACTTTATTTGGAGCTTCCACGACACAACTCTAGAAGTAATAGCAAAAAATTACTCATTTAGCTTAAAGCAAGGTACTCCTCAAAATGTAATTCAAGAAATCACGGTACAAAACGAGTGGTAGCTTATAACAAAGTGGTCAACCGGACTCCAGTAAGCGTGGTTCGCTTTGCTCACTTTACCACGCTTACTTCCGCTCGGTTACCACGGCGTTAGCATTCAGGCATAGCGAATGGAAATAAATCCAAATATATCCGATTGGATAAACATGTGGGATGTAGAGTTTGATCCATACGGATTTCTGGAACATGAAAACTGGCTGGAAAATTCAGAAAAAACTGAAGACATCCTGCAGGTTCATCACATATTCGCTGTAGGTCCAATTCTTGATGTTGGTTGGTATGAAAACACATATAGAGTCGTAGTTGTTCTTGAAGGTGGCTGGGATAAACCAATAGAAAGCTTCCAGTCAACTATTCAATCTGAAATCAAAAATGCTGTATACAATTATCTAAATAAGTATCAAGGTGGTGCGTAAAATGCTAACAAGCGCCTTAAACATCGCACGCAAAGCGTGCTGGACTCGCAACAAGTTGCTCGCCGTTTAGGCGTGCGTTAGATTATACCGGGAAAATTTATGAAGTATTTTTTACTGACTTTTTTAATGGCTTCGAGCATTACTCATGCAGAATATTTGGTTCAAGGCGCTACAATAATAACAGTATCGAGTATTTCGGATAACAAGGAAGAATTCGCTGTGAAAACTAGCGGGGGAACAGGGGGTTGCGCCACAGGAAATTGGATTATTTTCAAAGAAGCCAATATGTCTAGCTCAGAGGCGCTGGCTAGAAGTTATTCGGCAGCATTAGCCGCTTTTGCGGGTGGTTTTAAAGTTAATATTTATGATTATCATGGTTCGGACTGCCTTCATGCAGAGTCTATCCAGCTAACAAAATAATCTAACAAACGCTTCAAAATTCGCGCCTTCGGCGCTGGACTCGCAAACAAGTTTGCTCGCCTTTTAAGCGGGCGTTATTGGGCTCTTTCTTTTAATTAATTCTTTCAAGTTTGTGCTAAGCCTAAAGAATTATTTTTGCTCAAGTATTCCGCTTTTTAAAATGTAAAATAAAATTCATATTCGGCATTTTCGTTCCTGGTGCTTTCGTTCACTTTAACTAACGTAGCTGCAGTTTTCTTCGTATTTTGGTCTGCCAATCAGCTAATGCAATTTGTCTTCAAAATAGGTATCCTTAACCCTATTTATCGGGCGGTGTGCTTCGCTTTCGCTACGCAATCTTTCTTCGTAGCAAAACCAACGCATCGCCTGCAATAACAAACAAATCAGCCCAAGTCGCCGGCTTCGCCGCCAAGGATTCGCAAAAGCATGGCTTTTGCTCACCGGCTATTTGGGCGTTAGGTGAATATGAGAGTTCTTTTATTAGCTTTATTATACTTAACCCTTTCAAGTTGTGCAGTTTCTACCATAGAGAGAGAAAAATTTGTTTCACTTTCGAAAACAAAGAGTATTAACTCAGGTCTAGATATCTACGAACTAAGTATTGATTGCCCGAGTAAAATATATTCTTCAATGATTTCACCAATTATTCCCCTACCGCCTATTTTCCCTACGTTTTGGATGCATGAAGACACTTCGATACTAAGATTCCGTAAAGATGATAATCAACCTACGACTATCGAAATTGAGTCTAGTGTAGGAAAAAATATAGTAATAGGTAAAATTAATACGTTTGTTTCAAACCAACAAAAGTACGTTTCCACAGTTTATATTTATTCAACCTGTCAGGCTTTAGATGGTGCTTTATTAAAAATAACTCAAACTAGACAAAATATTTATAAACTTAGATATAGCAGGGGAAAACTAAAGCTCAAAATCGGGTACATAAAAGGTGGTTAATTCACCTAACAAAGCAATCTATCGGACCTACACTACATTGGTTGTTTTGTACTTTAATAGCACAAAACAACCAACTGATCTGATACCACTTTAGTAGACAGTGATTTCACTAAATACTAAAGGGTTTACTCGAAGTTGCGTTTAGTACTATCAGTACAACTCATTCTATAGATTAATCCAACATTTAGCTTGAGCATCTACACCTTAAACTTCTTGTTAAAAGATTTATTCCATCAAGCTATTTGTAAATGATTTGTGCCTAATTTTCCAACCTTCTTCTGTCTTAATCAGAGATATAAAATCCGAAAAATTGTGACCATATGCAGGGGCTATCGCTTTAACAATCGCTATATTTTCTTTTTTATCAACACTGATAATTTTCTTAGCAAACACTTCTTTTTGAGATAGCTGACTCGGTTGACTCTTTACTCTTTCAACGAATTCATCCAAGCTCCACTCTGTATAGACACCATCAAAAAAACCAGAAATTACGGCTTTATCATGAAATGCCAAGCGAATTTTCTCTTCGTTCGCTTCATAGGTTCCGCGAAAATAATTCTGAATTGTGTCGTGAATTTGTTTGTCATATTCTACTGCACTAATCATATTTGACTCCAAAAATAAAAAGATAGAAATTATATTAACTTGCCATTTCATATGCGAACTCAGCAGTAGGTAGACTTTTCCCAAAATGATGAATGATATGCTTTTGAAAATAACGCGCTTGTTCTGATTCAAAAACACCACATGCATCAGTTGCAACATAAACGGAATACCCTAGATCGTGCGCCTCTCTCAAGGTTGACTCTACACAAATATGTAACGCAAATCCCATTAATATCAGCGTGTTGATTCCATTATGCCGAAGAAAAGCATCTAAGTTTGAATTTTTGATCACGCTCGCTCCAGATCTCCCTTGCACTACAAACTCTCCTTCCCTTGGCAAGAATGGATCAAAAAAATTCGCGTTATTACCAAGCCAGGTTTTGGCTTTAGGAATTGCTCCGGCCAGCCCAAACCGATTGTGGCCACCATTAAATAACAGATACTCCTTATCATTTTGAAAACTGAGACCCGCGTGACAAATATGTAACTCGTTTTCTCTTGCCAACTTTATAAGATGTTTTGCATTTTCAATAGCGCTTGAAAACAAGAGTTCATCTTTTATAAGCTTTTTTCTGAGCTGGCCTTCTTCGGAAAGCCATTCGTGTTGAAATTCAATGCATACTAATGCAGTGGTGTTTTTATCTAGCACAATCATTTCCTACTAATTTATTCGTGAGTAATAACATTGGCTTTCTAACAATTAGCAACAAAAAGAGTGCTAATGGCCAGGTAGTGATAAATACACTTAACCAATTTTCTATAAAATCATTGGATACACCCAAATTTCTCCATGTCACCCATGCGCTCATTAACAATGACAAAATAAAAGAGTTGAGAGCACCCGAAACAAACACGTGCTTCATTTAAGACTCAACACTCAACTGTGTTAGTTTTTCTACATACAAGATTTCGGTGTAGCCTTTTTCCAAAAACGCTTTGGTATGTTCCTCCGCAAAGTGAACTTGTAAAGCATCTTCGCTATTCCAGCATTCCCAAAGCGTTAGTCGGCGGGGATCTTCGTTATCCTGTAAAACTTTAAAAAATCTACAACCAGGCTCAGCGTTCGTTGGGGCGACAATGGCTAACAATGCCGTTACCACCTCTGAAACATCAAACTCATCACGTATTTTTAAACCTGCACCTACCCATAACTTACTCATCGTTGCCTCCAAAGCGGTTACTAAAAAAGATGAGATTATGGTATAAGATTACAAATAAGGAATATGTAGCCATTTTTACAATCATAAATTTCAGATATGCAATTATGTATGACGATATTGCCCTTTTTATCCAAGTAGTTAAAAGTGGTGGACTTGCTCCTGCTGGCCAAAGCTTAGGAATTTCTGCCGCAACCATGACACGAAGAATGCAGAAATTGGAAAGCACCCTTGCTTGCCGTTTAATTCATCGTTCCTCCCAACGCTTTGAACTGACACCAGAGGGTAAAACCTACTTTGAAGCTTATGCCGACCTAGTCTCGCAATTTGATGCGACCTATAATCACTTAAAGAATGAAAGTGCAGAGCTGGTAGGCAGGTTAAAGGTACTTGCGCCGAACAATATCTCTAATGGGATGTTACAACCCATGTGGTCGGCGTTTATTCATCAATACCCCAGTATTCAATTGGAAATTAGCTTGAGTAACAATTTGGAAGATTTTGTCCAAGCAAAAGCTGATATTGCTCTTCGTATAGGACCGCAAAACAGTTCTAATCTTTATCAAAAACAGCTTGGCGAAATTCCTACGGGAATCTTTGCAACTCCCGGTTACTTAGCAGAGTACGGAACACCTCAAGATTTTAATGCGCTTAAACAACATCGTATTATCGGTGCCAAAGCGATAGCAAGTTGGGACGTGATTCATTCAATATCAAAAAAGCAATTAGAGATACATCCAGACTTTTCGGTACTAGTCAATGATGTGACCTTAGCAACGCAATTTTGCCTAAACGGTTTAGGTCTTTGCCTATTACCTTTTAGCGAAACTAAAAATTTTTTAGCGAGAAAAGAACTTGTGCGAGTACTTCCAGAGTGGCACGGTCCAAAACGAAAGCTTTACGCAATATGGTCTACCGGGCGTTTGCTGAATAAAAAGGCCTGCGTTTTGCGAGATTTTATTGCTAAGTTTATTGAGGAGCATTTTGACTTTGAAACGAACGCATAGCCAAATTAGATCATAAAATTCATATTCCCAGAAGTTTATCTATATATAAAACCTGAAATCGCCACAAAAAAAATAAATGACGTGTTTAGCTACAATAGTGTTGGATAAAGAAAATAGAAACAACTACATACAAACTAAGAAAAAGATGATCGAGATTTAAATTCTAGCGAGTAATTCACTCTTTTTATTATCAAACTCTTCTTGTGTTAATACACCTGCATCTCGCAAACGCCCAAGCTGCTCCAGTAGTTGAATTGTATCTTCGGTTGACGCTATCGCATTAGAAGATATGGATGATTCATCGATCATTTGCGTGTTAGTGTTATCTACAGGTACATTTGCAAAATTTGTTTGCGATGATCTCTGAGGTTCAGAACCGGAAACTATTGGTAAACTATTTACCGATACAGCGCCGTATTGACTATTAAAGCTTAGTGACGTATCGCCACCTTGTTGCTGACTCACGCCACTAATTTGGTGATCAAGTGTATCGTAGACAATAATATTACCATTATTCTCTACTGCTAGACGTTGAGGGAAGATTGCGTAGCGAATCGAATTCTGAGCGCCACTACTAAAAGGTGCACCCAGCTCAGGTGGCCACCATTGATTACTTCCAGGTGTACCAGCAGGAATAACTGGAAACATTTGGTTTTGCGATAGCGCAACTGATAGCTCGTTACACAAATTATCAACCGTTGCTTTGAGACCATGATTAAACATATCCCCCACCATCGTCATCCCACCTTGCATCCATTGACCAGATCCACCCAATTCGTGACTATTAAACTGGGCCATGGTGCCACCGCCATTATTGACCGCCACCAACATATGAATAACAGCATCAGGCGATAGGCTATAGCGGTATGCAATATCGCTAACGATATTTTGTCCAACAGGTGTGAGATTTTGCATCGTATTAAAACTCCTAGAAACGAGATCCAAGATTAACAGCTTATTGTGATATGTGTAAGCTGCTAATCGGTTTTAGGCGACATTCTAGTTGATAAATCTAGAATGAAACGCAAACCCTCTAAAACAGGTATAGGGACCACCTGAAAATCTGATAGAAGTAAGCACACAGGACAAACGATACCGATTTTATGTGGCCTATTCGCTTTATCTTTTCTAAAACTCACGCCTTAATGTAATATAAAGCAGAGTTGATGCTATGGGCTACCCTTGCACTCGAATAGATCAAGAATGAAAGCACAATATATTTGTATATGGAGAGAGTATGTCAATTTCCACGTTTTCTAAATTTTTTTGGAAGCGATAACAAATACAACATATGATATTGACTTTGATTGTTAAAAAATTGAAACCAAAGGTAGTTCTCAGATAATAGTATGAAAGTTAAACCTTTACACTGGGATGAAACGATTGATGTTCGGCACAAAGTGTTATGGCCAAATAAAACACCCGAATACTGTATAGTTGAAGGTGATGAAGATGCTTTACACTTTGGGGTCTTCATTGAGAATAAATTAGTTTGCGTAGCCTCTATTTATGTCGATGGAAAATCAGCTAGATTAAGAAAATTTGCAACTTTAATAGAGTTTCAAGGAAAAGGAATTGGGAGCTTTATGATCAAATTTTTGTTAGCAAAACTAAAAGAATTAGAAATATCTTTCTTTTGGTTTGATGCTAGAGAAAGCGCTACCGAATTTTATAAAAAATTCGGTTTCACAATAGAAGGGGAGCGTTTTTACAAAGAAGATATCCCCTACTATAAAATGTTTAAACAACTGTAACACTGAAGAAAAGAAATAGCCTATTTAATTTTAGTGCGTATAAACAAATCCACCGTACATATATTTTGTCGCTTCTGCGCCTAAGACAGCTACCCTGTCACCTTGTTTAAGCATGTTATTGTTTATCAAATGTGAAAGTGATGCCCAAATGGCAACAGAACCTAAGTTACCCCATTTTTTAGCAGTATTTAATATTCTTTCCTGTTCAACTCCCAAATGTCTTGATAGTAATATATCAATATGGCCATTTGCTTGATGAGGGATGATATAGCGAAAATCGTCAAGAAAATATCCTCTACTTAATAGAGCTTCAAGTCCTTTACTAAAGAGAGCCGGCCCTTTTTCTTTAACATCCGCCGCACCATGTTTAAAGTATGGTAAGTTTTTCTCATTCCACGGCTGTTGAGAACCGCCCCCTGTTAATTTAAATCCGGGGTTTAGATTTACTCCGATATGACCTACGTAGCAATCACTAATAATATGATTATTTGAGCCATCATCTTTTGCTAATTTCACGGCAGAAGCACCATCCCCCATTTGCATATAATTGATTAGCTGGTCCAAATCAATGAAGTCGTTATCGTACTCAAAATAAACAGAACCGACTTCCGATGCATTTATACATATATGATTTATGTTTTCGTCATTATTTAACATTGGAACGGCTATTTGAAGCGCGCTAGCAAAGCCCGTGCAAGCTTGACGCAGTTCCATATAAGGTTTTTGGAAATTTATTTTTTCGGCTATCCAAGCAGCATTTGAAGGAAGTAAAGTGTGAGGCGATGTGGTATGACTAATTAAATAATCCACGTTCGTTGCTTGAGCGCCTTCAATCGCCAATTGACATAGCATGGGTGAATCCACCATAGGAGATGACAAGGCGTGTTCAAGCGATCGAGTAAAATATCTAGTTTCAATTCCCAAACGGCGACTAAGTGCTTTTGCTTTTCTCGCTACTCTTGAACCGCAAAATTTCTTTAATGGAACGATGATTTGCTCTGTCGACAATAATTCGCCAGGAAATGCGTTGGCTATTGATACGAGTTTTATTTTCCCTTGAGCAAAATGTGTAGCCATTCTGTATTCACTTTTTAAGATCTAACAAACGTTTAAAAAGTTCTTCCGTATTAATTCCGAGTTGTGTAAAACCACCCTGTTCTTGTTTTAGCAACTCGACTAATTCGGAATTAATAGAATAGCGATTATGACTTACTTCTAGCGAGAGGTTTTCCGCATAATTCCTTGCTATGTTAACATGCCGAGCTTCATCAAGTTTGATTAACTGGAACAACTTAGAAATATTTGTGTGTTTAATACTTGAATTTGCAACCGTATGCATAAGGATACACACGCACGCATCTAGTTCACTGATTGCCATAAAATGTTCGGCAATAGTGTTAGTACGTTTTTCTATACGGGCGTAAAAGCGTTGCGCCAACCTTTTAGTTCGATGCGATTCGTTCGTAGGTAAAGACATTAGAAGCAATTGAAGTGCTTTTTCGTGAAGATTCTCATCCGCCTCAATTTTTTCCAACGCATGTTTAATCGATTCGTTTGAAACCCTTTTACTTTCTCTCTGAAAAACAAATACAGCCGACTGTTCTCCACATAATAAGAGAGGGATCAGTTTAGATAACCCTGCTTTTTGCTTCTCTGTAAGTTCGCTTACATCGCCAGAGAACATATCTATCCAATCTAAGATTGGGTGCGATTCGTGGTGAGATGCAACTTTTGCTAGAGGAAAACAACGAAGCATTAGCCATTCCACCTGCGCAAGAATCTTGGTAGCAATATCGCATCAGAAAACAATGCAATAGCAATTACCAATATGCTTAGTAAGCTGATTTCAAATATTGGACGGAAGCTGGAAAACAAGCCTACAGCAAGGGAAATCATAAGAGTAACACTTGTAATTACGACTATAGGAAGTACTTGTTGAATCACTTTATGTAAAGCGGTTTCTGAATCTGATTGTTGCTGCCAAATTTTATATTTTAATAACAGGTGAATAGTATCATCAACAACAATACCCATTATCATTCCCATAACCACTGCTGAACCTAATGTAATATTGCCGTCAAACCAAGACCAAAATCCATAAGCTACCGCTAAGGGATAAAAATTGATAGTAAAAGCAAGCACAGCCAAGTGAATCGAGTTTAGATAAAACACCATCATAAAACTTATGAGTATTAAAGCCACAAGCAAAGCAAAGAACATGCTTTCGGCATTTTTTAAACTCAGTTGAGAAAACAACAGATCTGCACTTCCAGACATATTCACATTCAAACTACTCGTATTTTGCTTAAGCCATTTTCCAATTTCACGGTTTATGTGCCAAAGCTCCGATGAAGACTTTTCTTTGAGTAACAATTCGATTCGAAGTTCGCGATTATCGTCAGATAAATAGTTCTTTAATTCGTTAGTATTGCGATTAATTGACGATAATCTCAGTTTTACTCTATCGCTACTCATACCTTTTATTTCAGGTATCACGCCTTCAACTATGTCTAAATCATCTAAATATTGATAAACTCTCTGCAATTCTATGTATTGGATTTCATCTAATAGGCTTTGCCCTTGGCTTTGAACCAATACATTGAGCCGCACAATACCGTCCATTTCTTTATCAATCTTCACTATCGCTTGTCTAAATTCATTCGACTCAGAAAAATAGCGGTAGACATTATCATCAATTTTAAGCTGAAAAATTCCGACTAAAGCAATTAGGAATAGAAAGGTCCCCAAAAATTCTGGTTTTTCAATCGAGAAGTTACGCTGGAAACTAAAAAGCCTTGAAACACACAAAGCATGATCTTCACCAAAAGATAATTTTGGTAATAATCGCGAAAGAAGACCTAAACAAATTAAATAGGAAAAAATCACTCCTGCAGCACATATAAAACCTGTTAGCTTTATTGGAGGAGACGGACTAAAAAGCAATAGTAAAAAGCCCAACGCAGTGCTCAATGAGCTTAACGTGAGCGGTTTAAAGTTAACTAGATAACTTTTTTCAAGCGCCAATTTTACATCTTGTCCATGACTAATATTCTGGTAAAAGCCCACGACACTATGCATAACAGTTACTAAGCTTAATCCCAAAATGATAACTGGGGAAAAGGCATTAATTGCCGCCAAGGGTATCCCCATCCAGCCGCTTATTCCAGCAGCTAAAACGATTGCAAGTATTCCCGATAAAAGTAGTGTCATTGCAATTAACAGACTACGAAACAAATAAGTAATAATCAGAAAAAAACTAAATAACAATAAAGGGAAAAAGATTCGTAGATCTTTCCGTACTGTTGAGATATAGGCTTCATTTAGCGCTAAAGTTCCGGCTAATAAAACTTCTACATCCGAACTGCTAAAAACCGATTTGGCTATATTTCTTACTTCCTCATTTATACTCAAAATCACCTGCGGGTTTTCTGGGTTTTCGAGCCTCACTTGCAATGCAATTAATCCGGTTTTCCCATCCTCAGATAATAGCGGGTGTCGAATCACCTCCATTGGATTAAAAAACATAGAATCTTGATCAATAGTGGCAATAAAACTCTGTAACGAAACAACGGAGCTTAACTCGGTTAGTTTGCTTTCTAACTCTTTGCCATTTTTTGTAAAATGTTCCACTTCTTTAAGTGGTAATTCCGAGCTATCCAATACCACTAACAAAGAGTCAGCTAACTGAAATTTCTGCTGCATTTCCTTAAATCGCTTTAATTCGGCCGAATTTGGGGCAAAATACGCTTGGTAATTGGCATTGACACTTAGTCTAGCAAACCCAATAAGCGATAAAATACTTAGGGCGAAAAGTAAAATAGTGGCGAATTTTTGTTGTCTTTTTAATGACACACAAAGTCTCTTGATATAAGCAGAAAAAACGGACAAAAATGGGCTGGAACATAGTCCGTATAAATACGATATATTATTAGTTTATTATGTATCGATTTTATAAAAAAAGAATAAACAATTTATAAAAATTCTTCAGACAAGCAAAAATACGTCTAAATTGTGAAAGTGAACGCTTTAGAAATAGAGAATCTTAGTTGTTGGCATAGCAAAACTCACCACACCAACAATTTCTAATCTAACCTAACTCATCTGTAGCAACACGATAATTTGGATCTTCTAGCACGTTGGCTTCACAAAGATCCCCTGCTTTTTTCAACAACTGTACGCATTCCGGTGAGAGGTGACGCAGATGCAAAGTCTTACCAAACGAAATATATTTCTCCGCTAGATTATCTAGGGCTTCTATTCCCGAATGGTCACTAACTCGTGAGCGCTTAAACTCTATAATTACATCATCCGGGTCGTTTTCAGGATCAAACAATTCTTTAAAGTTAGAAACAGATCCAAAAAATATAGGTCCCCTTAAGTCGTAGACTTTACTCCCATCTTCATCAATGTAGGTATTTACTTCAATATGCTGAGCATGCTTCCAAGCAAATACTAGTGCAGATACAATCACCCCAACTATGACGGCGATTGCAAGATCAGCAAAAACGGTGACCGCTGAAACAAGAATAATAATAAAAGCATCTGTCGCAGGAATTTTTCCAATAATCCTGAATGAAGACCATTCAAAAGTACCCAAAACAACCATAAACATTACGCCAACTAACGCAGCAAGCGGAATCAGTTCAATCAGTTGAGCACCAAATAAAATCAGTGCTAACAGTACCAAAGCCGCGGTAATTCCCGACAAGCGGCCTCTTCCTCCTGAGTTAATATTAATCATACTTTGGCCGATCATTGCGCACCCTCCCATTCCTCCGAAGAAACCGTTAGTGGCATTCGCGAGACCCTGGCCAACACACTCACGGTTACCTCTTCCTCGCGTATTCGTGATTTCATCAATCAAAGACAAGGTTAACAATGACTCGATAAGCCCAACCCCCGCTAAAATCAGGCTATAAGGTAAAATGACTTGTAAAGTTTCAAGAGTAAAAGGAACCATTGGAATAGCAAAGCTGGGTAAAACGCCCTTTAATGTTGCTGTAGCAGCTTGATCAGCTGGTAGCATGTCTCTCACAAAGTCTATAACGGTTCTCGATTCCAGACCCGTATATAGTGTGATTAACGTAACGAATACGATGGCGACTAACGAAGAAGGAATGGCGGTAGTCAATTTTGGCAGAAAATGAATAATTAACATAGTAACTATTATTAATACGGCCATCACATAGAGAGATTCTCCTTGCAACCACTCGAGTGTCCCATCTGGACCAGCTATTTTGAATTGGCCCAATTGAGCAAGAAAGATAACTATAGCTAAACCGTTTACAAAACCTAACATAACAGGATAGGGCACCATCCGAATATATTTTCCTAGCCGAAACACCCCCGCTAGAATTTGAATTGCACCAGTTAATAGCAAAGCCGCAAATAGATATTGAACACCGTGTTGAGCAACCAAAGACACCATAACAACAGCCGTAGCGCCAGTTGCTCCTGAAATCATTCCAGGACGACCCCCAAATATGGACGCAATTAACCCCATTAAGAAAGCACCATAGAGGCCAACCATTGGTTCTACCCCAGCGACAAACGCAAAAGCAACGGCTTCTGGTACAAGGGCTAAGGCTACCGTCGTACCTGAAAGCACATCCGCCCGAACGTTTTGATGATTTCGGTTTCCTAAATTAAACATAGTTTTGCTTCTACTCAGTTACGGCTTGAAAAGCGTGGGATTGATATTTTTGAATTTAAATTATTTTGGTAAGACTAGCTGAAAATTGCGTTATACAGACAATTTGATTCGGCATTATTACAAAGCCATCAAATTTTACCATAGTTCCATACAAATTTTCTTTATCTGCTAAATTAGCTTTGAATGCCCAACGAAAAACATCGCTAGCTTGCGATCAAACTTCCAAATTCCGAAATCAACCTATCGGTTTGCTCAACATTGCCTATCGTAATTCTCAAACCCAAATTTTTATGCGCATCGTACTTTGGTCTAACCAAAATATTTTTTTGTTGCAAACCCTTGGCGATTTTTTCTGGGTCATCTGGAAACGCCCAAACAAAGTTTGCAGAACTATTCCAATAACTTATAGAGTTTTGCTCTAACCAAGCCTCAAATTTAGGTTTGGCTCGCTCCATAACTTCATCAACATACGCTTGTGTGTATTCTGGATTATCTAATGCAGCTTTTATAGCAATAATTGCCAACTGATTGATATCGTAAGGACCTCTAACATTCAGCAAAGCCTTAATTACCTGAGAATCAGCAATAATGTAACCGAGCCGCAAAGAAGGTATTCCCCAGGTTTTAGAAAATGTGCGTGTAACAATAATATTAGGGTACTGAGCGACCTTGTCCGCAACGGTAATTTTTGAATACTCGAAATAGCATTCATCGACCAATATTGCCGTGTTTGGCGCTGCTTCAGCAAGCTCTAATATGGTATCAACCAAAACCTGCGTGCCGCTCGGGTTACATGGGTTAGCAATGCAGATTATTTTTGTTTTATCACTTATCGCGGCTTTTACTTCTTCAACTGGAAACCCAGATTCCTTGGAATAGAATGGCTCTATCACTTTGAGATTTTCGATACCTGCACATTGCTTATACATCGCGAAATTGGGCGCAGGAATAATCGCTTCGTCACCGGCATTACAGGTAGAGCGAAAAATAAGGTCAATACCTTGATCCGACCCGTTGGTTATCATCAGGTTTTCGATCGGTACCTCAGCGTAGTCTGCTATTTTTTCTACCACTCCTGAATAGGATGGATACATCTGCAACGAACCACCACGAATGTAATCTACCAACGCATCAACGACTGCACCACTGACTGGAAGCGTGCGCTCATTAAAGTCCAACAATAGATTTTGCTGTGGATTCCTCCCTTCCAAAGGGGGACTATAGGCACTCATTGCCGCTATATGAGATTTAATGATTGTCATGACGTTGGATGGTTTGTATTAGATTAGTACTAAATTATCACGATGAATTAATTCATCAAAATCTTTATATGACAGACGCTGTTCAATTTCCGACGTTGAACACCCAATGATTTTTTTGGTTTCATCGCTATTGTAATTGACAAGTCCCCGAGCAACTTCATTTCCCCGTGCATCACGACAAACAACAAGTTCGCCTCGCGTAAAATATCCCATTACCGATTTCACACCGACTGGCAAAAGACTCTTACCTTTTTCCCGTAAAACTCTGACAGCTCCTTCATCGAGCACTAAAACACCACGTGATTGTAAATTGCCCGCTAACCAACGCTTACGCGCGGCGAGCGGCTCTTGCACTGCATATAACAAAGTCCCCAAGGTCTCACCAGCCGCCACCCTTACAAGAGCGTCTTCAATTCTTCCACCAACGATCACTGTATGCGCTCCAGATCGAGCCGCTAAACGCGATGCCCGAACCTTACTCACCATTCCACCTCTTCCTAAGGCTCCACCTGAACCTGCCATTTTGTCCAACTCTGGGTCCATTGCTGAACGCTCGTGCAAAATTTTTGCTAATGCATTTTTTCTAGGGTCACAATCATACATTCCACTTTGATCAGTGAGTATACAAAGCGTGTCCGCCTCGATTAAGTTAGCGACTAAAGCACCTAGAGTATCATTATCACCAAAGCGAATTTCGTCTGTCACTACGGTATCATTCTCATTAACTACGGGAATCACACCCATCTCGGTTAATGTTCGCAATGTAGATCGAGCATTGAGATAACGTTGTCGATTAGATAAGTCATCGTGATCGACTAAAACAAGTGCAGTTTTAAGTTTATATTTCTCAAACTCTTGTTCATAAGCGCGTACCAAACTGGTTTGACCTACTGCTGCAGCAGCTTGTTGCTCGTGTATCGCCTTAGGGCGAGCCTTCCAGCCCAATCGAGTAATGCCAGCGGCAACTGCGCCAGATGAAACAAGAACAATTTCGTAACCGCGCTTATTTAAGTCCGCTAACTGCTTGACCCAACCCGCAATTGCCTCATGGTCAAGACCTCGACCATCATCAGTCAGTAGTGCGCTGCCTATTTTGACGACCCAGCGACGACTATCCTTTATGTGCTGCCTTTTGTTCATTTTGATTATCGCACTGCCTTAGGTCGTTTTATATAAAAGGAAATTATAACGAAAATTATCTCACGTACTCCACTTCTACATCGTGATCATCATCTTCATCGTCATTATCATCTTGAACAGGCGCCTTTCGGCTCAATCGAAGCGCCTCAATTTTCTGACGAGCCTCTGCCTGCATTTTGTTCTGAATATCTAATTCTTTGGCTCGCGCTTCTGGGTTCTCTTTTTCTAATAACCACTGATCTTCTAGATACGCTAATATTTCTTCACAAAGCCTTTCTGTGCCAGCTCGAGTAACGGCAGAAATAATTCTTACAGACCCATCCCAACCTAGCTCTTCAATAATGCTTCTCTTTACTTTCTCGACCTCTTCAGCTGTCAATAAGTCAGATTTATTTAATACAAGCCAAATTTCGCGAGATGCTAATGTGGGGCTAAATTGTTTCAGCTCTCGCAAAATCGATTTAGCATTATTCGCGGGATCAGAACCATCGATGGGGTTTACATCAACGAGATGGATTAAAACGCGGCAACGAGTCAAGTGTCGTAAAAAACGAATCCCCATACCCGCACCTTCGGATGCTCCTTCAATTAGGCCTGGAATATCCGCAACAACAAAACTTCTATGAGGTTGAACCTTAACCACACCAAGACTCGGTACTAAGGTAGTAAATGGATAGTCTGCGACCTTAGGTTGAGCCGCTGAAACAGCGCGAATAAATGTAGATTTCCCAGCATTTGGCAACCCCACCATGCCAACGTCAGCAAGCACTTTCATTTCCAGTTTTAGTTTTCTAGATTCACCTTCGGAACCCTCGGTGGTTTGTCTTGGGGCACGATTCACACTGGACTTAAAACGCGTATTTCCCAAACCATGGAAACCGCCTTGTGCGACCTTCATTGCTTGCTCATGATCTGTAAGGTCTCCTATTACTTCGTCAGAATCGATATCGATAATCGAAGTGCCTATGGGTACTTTTAGATATAGGTCATTGCCGCTTTTTCCTCGACAATCCCGACCTCCGCCAGAGGCACCATTCTCCGCTCGATGGTTTCGAGTGTAGCGAAAGTCAATCAAGGTATTGAGATTCTCATCGGCAATAAGGAATACCGAGCCGCCATCACCTCCATCACCACCGTCAGGTCCACCCCTTTCAATGAACTTTTCACGTCGAAAACTCAAACACCCATTGCCGCCTTTACCAGCGTGAACGTCAATTATGGCTTCATCAACAAATTTCATAAGAGAAAACTCTTTAACGTTAAGGTTATTTCGGAAAATAAATCGGTGGAAAATGTATTTGATTGAAACTATAAACAAAAAAACCCCGCTTTCAAGGAGCAGGGTTTAATCGATAATCACTAACTTTTATTAGATCTAAAAGCGCTAGGCCAAGCCAAACGAGTCTAAACTTGTTAGAAGTTATGCAACAATGCTAACAAATTTACGATTCTTAGGACCTTTAACCTCGAATTTAACAACACCATCAGCTTTAGCGAATAGCGTGTAGTCTTTACCAACACCCACGTTTTCACCAGCGTGCATTTTAGTGCCACGTTGACGAACAATAATGTTACCGGCAACGACTTTTTGACCACCAAAACGCTTTATACCTAACCGTTTACTCTCGGAATCGCGTCCGTTACTGGTACTACCACCAGCTTTCTTATGAGCCATGACTTAACCCTCTAAAAAAATTCTGTTTTAGCACCCTTCGATGCCAGTAATTTTAACCTCAGTGTACCATTGACGGTGACCTTGGCGTTTCATATGGTGCTTACGTCTGCGGAACTTAATAATGGTGACTTTATCAGCACGGCCATGGCTAACCACCTCTGCCGATACCTTAGCCCCCTCAACCACTGGAGTTCCGATTTTAATATTTTCACCATTAGCAACCAATAAAACCTGATCAAAATCAACGGTTTCACCAGTAGCTACTTCAATTTTTTCAAGGCGAAGAACTTCACCTTCTTCAACACGGTGTTGTTTACCACCAGCAGCGATAACTGCGTACATATAATGCTCCAAATATATAATTGGACGACACGAAGTAGCGAGAAAAGCCAATCGCTTTTAAGCAACATTGTTATTTAAACAATAACTTGCTACAGAACTTGCGTCGTATTCACAAACTCAAGGGCCGCGGATTCTAAAGTAAACAAAGTCAATTTTCAATACAAAAAGGAACAACGACTAGCAGAAGGCGCGCCATTTACTATGTTTTACCCAAAATTGATTAAAAAATTAATATAATTTGGCCTTTTTACTTCATCAAGTAGCTAATATACACTTTTAATGAAAGAGAATAATAATCGTGGAAAAAGAGATGAATAAGATCGCTGTAACTGGCGGCAGTGGCGGCGCTGGACGCTATGTAGTTGAGGAGCTTCTAGCTTGCCACTACGAAGTAAGAATTCTCGATTTGGTTAAACCTAAATTCGAGACCAAAGCGGAACACCTCATAGTCGATTTATCTGATTATGGAGCTGTCTTTGCGGCCCTTCATGGCTGTGATTCAGTCATCCATCTTGCGGCGAATCCAGAGCCTGACTTTGACTTTTTCACCGGCGCAGATAGATTTAAAAATAATACACTTAGCGCTTACAATGTATTTCAAGCTTCGATAGCCCTTGGTTTCAAAAAAGTAGTTTGGGCTTCGAGCGAGACAGTTTTGGGCTTTCCATTCGAGAAGAATTCCCCCAGCTATCTTCCAGCAGATGAAAAACATATTGCTCCTCAAAATAGCTATGCCCTTTCAAAAGTAGTCACAGAGGAACTAGCCAGGCAAATGTATGACCTTTATGGAATTGTCATAATCGGTTTGCGATATTCGAATATTCTTTATACCCATACAAGCCATCCAGCAAATTATGACGCCATACCAAGCTACTGGAGCGATTTAGAAAGCCGGAAATTTAATCTTTGGGGTTATATTGACGCGAGAGATGCAGCTGTGGCAGCTAAATTAGCGCTAGAATCAAAACTAGATACGCCTGAAAATTTTATAATCGCTGCAGAGGACACTATCATGAATACGCCAAACAGTGAGCTAGTCTCAACAGTATTTCCAGAAGCGAAATTAATTCCCGGCACGGGAGAATTCGAGACGCTAATAAGTATAAAAAAAGCGAAAGAGCTTTTAGGCTTCACACCTAAGTACTCATGGCGCAATATTTTGGAAAGCTAACATGAAAATAACTGATATTAAAATTTTCCTCGCTAAGGAATGGCGAACTTTTCTTTTTGTAAAAGTAGAAACCGATGAGGGCATCTATGGTTTAGGTGAATCTGGAATAACCAGTCGCGAACTTGCTGTGGCAGGAGTTATCGAACACTTTAAACCACTATTAATTGGAAAAAGCCCATTTGAAACAGAGCACATATGGCAAATGCTTTGGCGTGGTGGTTTTTATCCTTCAGGCGAATTACTATCAGCAGCTATTTCTGCTATCGATATAGCGCTATGGGACATTAAAGGAAAATATCTTAATCAGCCGGTATTTCAAATACTAGGCGGACAATGCAGAGAAAGAGTCCTAACCTATAATCATATTCACTGCGCGACAACTCAGACTACGTTGGAGCATATTCAAAAATCGGTTGCGGAAGGCTGGAAAGCTGTTCGCTGGGAATTTTCCACAGAGCCAACTGACGATGGCAAAAACGATCTATTTGTCCCACATAAAGCAATAAGTAGAGCTGTTGAGCAATGGGAACTTATACGTAAAACGATTGGTGAGGACATTGAACTTTGTTTTGATGTTCACACAAAATTAGGCGTTGCTGATGCAGTGAGATTCTGTAAAAGTGTCGAAGCTTATCGCCCTTTCTTTATTGAGGATCCAATAAGAAGTGAAAACCCCGAATGCTACAAGCACCTTAGGAACCAAACATCAGTGCCTATCGCTGCTGGCGAGCAATTTTCCGGAAAGTGGGACTTCTTGCCGCACATAGAAAATCAATTAATCGATCATGCTCGCTTTGATATCTGCATTGGTGGAGGAATTACCGAGGGTAAAAAAATCGCCGCCATGTGCGAATCCCGTTACATCGACCTGGCAGTGCATAATCCGGTTGGACCAGTATCTTCTGCTGCAAGCCTGCAACTCAACCTTGCAATCCCAAACATGAGTATCATGGAATTACCGCGTCGCCCAGGCGAAACTATGCCAGACGTATTTACAAATCACTATAACTGGGATGACGGTTACTTAACACCCCCCACTGCACCGGGAATCGGCGTGGAAATAAATGAAGATGCATTGAAAAAATATCCATTTGAAATTACGGAATTACCCCACAACAAACAAGCTGACGGCACATTTAATAATTGGTAATTTCTTACCCCTATATTTAA
The DNA here is from genome assembly GCA_965262305.1 of Cellvibrionaceae bacterium. Lineage (GTDB taxonomy): Bacteria > Pseudomonadota > Gammaproteobacteria > Pseudomonadales > Cellvibrionaceae > CBDHEY01. The sequence goes on along the minus strand of CBDHEY010000004.1, from coordinate 1,696,007 downwards.
CTGGAGCGACATTTTGATCTTTTTAAATTTTGAGCAAAACAATCAACTCAAGCTGGGCATTAAAACAGATAGAGGCGTTTTAGACGTAGCAGCGGCAGCGAAAATTTCTGAGCAAGATATTCCTACTAATGCAGAATCTCTTTGTACAGCAGGTCTTCACGCAATAGAAATTTACGAGACTCTTATAGATAAGGCCTCACCTGACGCTTTTATTAATGAGTCAGATTTGCGTTATGGCCCGGTAATTCAATCTCCAGAAAAAGTTATCTGCGTGGGCTTAAATTATCGTCGCCATGCCGAAGAATCGAATATGGCGATACCTACTACTCCGGTATTGTTTAGCAAATTTAATAACAGTCTTACAGGCCATGAAAAAGAGATTGACGTAAGTGGTTTAGAGCAATTGGATTACGAAGCGGAATTAGGTGTAGTAATCGGTAAAACAGCAAAAAATGTAAGTATTGAAGACGCATTAGACTGCGTCTTTGGGTACTGCAATGCCAATGATTTGAGTGAAAGAGCGCTACAGTTTTTAAGTGGGCAGTGGTTCGTAGGTAAAAGTATTGATGACTTTCTTCCTATAGGTCCATATCTCGTTACAGCAGATCAAGTTAGCAATCCTCAAAACCTAACAATAAAAGGCTGGTTAAACGGCGAGCAACGCCAAAATAGCAACACGTCAGATATGATATTCTCGGTTGCAGAATGTATTAGTTACATTTCTAAATACATGACCCTAAAGCCAGGAGACGTTATTGTCACCGGCACTCCCGAGGGAGTCATACTCGGATTTGAAGAAAAAATATGGATGAAGCCTGGAGACACTTACACTGTTGAAATCGAGGGCCTAGGAACTCTTACAAATAAACTGGTTTCGATTTAAGAAAAAAACTTAATAACGAACTTAGATCTAAATTTCGATCATATATATTACAAATTGTGAATCCAATTGCTTGCAATTTAATTCGCAAATACCTCTAATTGGAGATAGTAACGGCTAAAGCAAGCTCAAACATGACACTTTGTGCTAAGTAACCTCATTAAAATCAATAAAGATAATTAGGAAATGTTTTCGATGATCTCTATCAACTCCGCTAAATTAAAGTTAGTATCTTTACTCGCCTTAGGTCAGATTTTAGTCGCTTGCGGCGGCGGGGGAGGAGGTAGTGGCTCGAACCCAACGCCAACTTCCGAACCTGTTATTACACCTACTAGTACCCCTACTCCGACTTTAACACCTACTCCAACTGCAACACCTACTCCAACTCGACATCGACACCCGATACGGTCACTCGCATATTTGAAGCTGAAGATGGAGTACTTTTAGGAGCAGCTTCAGTTTATACGGACAACGTTGATACCAGTATTCAAGGCGTAGCCGGGTTGGATGTTATTGGAAATGGAGTAAGATTTGATAGCATCCCAACCTCTCAATCTATTACGGTTACTTACGCCACGCAGTTTGATGGTCAAATATCGATTCTTGTAAACGATGTAGATACAACTGACTTATTTTATACAAATACAGGATCCTTCACGGGAGCTTATGAAGAAGCAAGTGTTAACGTAGCACTTTCTGAGGGCGATTCACTCAGCATAATTAGAAATGCGGATGAAGACATTGCGATTAACATTGATTTCGTTACTTTTAACGAAGAAATGGTCGCAGGGGGTACGCCTACTCCACGGCCAACAATGGAACCAGATGGCCTTAATAAGTTTGAGCCTGCAGGCGAGCAAGTACTCATGTTTATTGGGCAAGACAACGAAGGTGTTGGAGGAAATAGCAGTAACACAGATGCGACAGTTTGGAATGATGGTTACTTAGATTCGACTCTAGTTACTCCAGCTGGAGTAACATCATACATGACAATCGGGCCAAATTTTGGGGGAGCCAATCAAGATGCTCCAGACGGGTTTTTACTCGGAGGTGTTCGAAACACAGCTGAATATGGCGCAGGACCAGTATGCTTGCAGTGTTATTTAGATAACTCAGATTTTACTGGAACAGACTTTGCTGTACATATATCCATATTTTACGCATCCCCAGTTGGCACTTCTGGAGAAATAGCAGCAGGTGATTGGGATGATCAAATCGCCGAACTAGCCGAATTCCTAGATAATTATCGTGATATTCCATTTTTTATCCGACCTGGTTACGAATTTGAATTGCAATACCGAGACGCAGGGGTAAGTGCGCAGGATTACGTTGGCGCATTCCAAAGAATAGTTGATGGATTTAACAACCCTTCTATTTTAAATGTCGATCCACCCCTTACTCTTGATAGTTTTGAAAATATTGCTTTTGTTTATTCGTCTGCAAGTGTGAATACGCCATTTAACGCATGGGAAGACTATTATCCTGGTAATGATTACGTGGATTGGGTTGGCTACTCGCACTTCTTTACTGGCGTACCTGCGGCAGGGTTAAGCTCTGGAGTATTTGATTTCGCTCGTCATACTGATCGGCCAATTATGATTGGCGAGGCTGCGTATGTTCCGCAAATTCTTAGTGAAGAAAACGCGGAAGCTCAATGGAATGCGTATTTCCAACCGCTCTTTGATACTGTTGAATTGGCACCTCAATATGTTAAGGCCATTGCCTACATAAATACTGACTGGACAAGTCAATCACTATGGACCACTGAAGCACCGACTACATTTGGTATTACCGACAGTAGAATCCAAAATTCGTCAACTCTAATCAATAACTGGAACAATGAGCTAGCAGATGACAAATACATTTTGGCTGATGATGACATATTCAGCATTATCAACTTTATCCCGCCTGCTCCATAGATAAATTTGAACAAAACACCGTTTGAGTATCATTTTCAAGCGGTGTTTATTTTTATGGCTTTTCAAATAAAACCAACCCATTGGTTCGAATTTATATTTCGCATACGTCCTCTATATAGGCCCAAACTTTAGCATTAATTTTGAATATGCTTAGCGAGGCACATAAAACGCAAATCAAATAAATATAAAGGTAAAAAATAAATGAAGTACTGTATCAACCTTAAAAAATATTTAATCTTATTAGGTTTTAGTGCCTTAACTGCCTGCGGTGGAGGAGGAGGTGGAGGTTCAAATCAAGGCCAAGCTCCAACGGGTACTTCTACTTCAACACCGACGCCAACTATTACTGCAACTCCAACTATTACTGCAACTCCGACTCCTACAATTACTGCGACTCCAACTCCAACACCGGGTATTGGAGCTGTGACCATTCAAGCTGAAGAATCGGTATTATTAACTGACCCAATGAATGATCGTGAAGAAAACCGAAATACAGGAACAAACGAGCCTATTCAAATCGTAGGTGCTTATGTTGCGTGGATCGTGGGAGATCAGGATGGTGTCGAATTTATCGCTCCAATAAACGCTGAGTCATTGACCGTTGGATATATTTCTGGCATCGGAGGAACGCACTTAATTCATGTGGACGATGTGCTAATAGGAGAAATTGAATATCCTCAAAATAGCTCAGATTGGCAAACTCTACTTCCCGGATCACCTTCAGAAACATCATTTAACCTGCCAACAACGGTTTTCGAAGGATCTTCAGTCAAAATTTTATTCAAAGATAGTCAATCAGGCTCGGCTAATATTGATTACCTTACCTTTAACCCTAGTAATGTAAGCACGAGCACACCGACGCCAACACCGACACCTGCGGACACAATTTCAGCCAAATACATGCCTGAGGGTGATGTTGTGCTTGTTTTCGCTGGGCAAGATAATGAAACCGTAGGCGGTAACAGTCGTTTTAATAATGGCTACATTGAAAATATCGGAATTCCTTCAGGTATTACCCATTACGTGGGAATGAGGCCTGGACAAGCAGTAGGTGGAATGGAAAATGAAACAGATTGGAACGCTGGGCCAATGCATCTAAAAGCTTATGTTGATTCGTCCACTCTTGACGGCACCATTATGCATATAGCGATAGATATGGTTGGAGCAGAAGATCAAATCGCGGCTGGAGATGCTGATACCGCCATTTTAGAATTAGCGAATTTCCTAAACAGATACAGTGATACGCCATTTTTAATTCGCATTGGCTATGAATTTGATGGAAGCCATAATGGTTACCAACCCACTCCATTTAAAGCAGCATGGAAACGCATTGTAAATATGTTAGATGATGAAGGAGTTTCGAACTTCGCAACCATGCTGCACGCAATAACCTTAAATACTCCCGCTACTACTTGGAACGCCTACTACCCTGAAGCCGATGAAAATAGAGATAGTTATGTCGACTGGTTAGGCTATTCCTATTTCGGTGGACCAGTAAGTGATAATGCAAATGCGCTAAGTTTCGCTAGACAAGTTGGCAAACCTATATGTATCTGTGAAAGCTCACCGGTTGGTTTTGATGTTGACCAAAATAGCGCAAATGAAATTTGGAATGGCTGGTTTTTACCCGTATTTAACCATATTGAAGCGAATACGGACGTTATTAAAGCTATTGCTTATATTAATCTCGACTGGCCATCTCAAGGCCTGTGGCAATCTGGATTTTTCAGCACAACAGACGCGACACTTCAAAAGGCGCTCCTGTGGTTGCTTCAAGCCCAGACCTTTTGAACGAGTGGTTAGATAAAATGAATGAAGACACCTATGTGCACACTAATATAGGTGTATACGACCTTATAAATTTCGAACCTCAATAAAGAGTTTGTTAAAAGTTTATTGCCGCTAAAAACGCTTCTGATTAATCCCAGAAGCGTTTTTTTTGTGGTGGCGAAAATCCAATCGTTTCATTTGCCAATAGTGGATCGTGAATATAGCGGGCTTCGGTCATTTTTAAGATCCAATTTTTGCGAATAACAGGGTTTACCTGAATACGTGAATCTCCCCAACCTTTTCCTTTCCAATGCCACTGAGCTTCCCAATCCGCGTTAATGTATGAGATCGCTTTGATAACATCTCCATGTCTTTCAACGTGATCAAAGAAATCAGTGAACCAGCCCCGCCAAAGTTCAATACTGGCATTTTCGTTTAACCTATCTAGCTGCTTTCCATGAGCAGAAGCTTCCGCTATAAATACCGGTTTGTTTTTTTCTTTAGCAAACTGGATAGCCTCAGGATTTTTTGGAATTTCTCCACCAAAATATGTGTACCCTAACCAGTGCACGTATTCGTCTCCAGGCCAATAAGCCTTCCATTGCTCGATAGACGACTTCATCAGTAGGGAACTCATTACCGTATTAAAGTTTTTTAACTCTGCTTTGATAAAGTGTTCAACAATACGCTTGAAGGACCATTTAAAAGCCGTGCGATCATAGTCATTGTGATTGCCATCAAATTCGTAACCAATCCTAACCATAAAAAACGTTTCTGGATGTGACTTCATAAACTCAGTGATTTGAAAAATACAGCTATCTTTTTGCCCGTTCGCAGTAGGAAACTCAGAATTATTAAAAGCCAAATCGATAGAAATATGAATAATCGCCCCTTTATATGTTGGACTATCAAAATAGCTTTGCATATTTATTGGGCCCGCTCCCCAGTCAGCCGTATCGCTTATCCCGGGAAGTTTTGGATCACATGGATAAGCAAACCCTAGATAGGTACTCACTCCCGATGGAACTCCAAGCTTTGAGTCATCGGCATAACCGGCTGAATAAGCACCGTTTGCTCCGAGAGACGCATTATCCTGTCCGACAAATACTAAAACCTGGTCATCTCTAGGCTGATAAGTGGGTGGCATTCCAGGTAACTTTTCAGACACGGAATAATCGCAAGAGTGACAATCATTTGAACTTCGCTGTAAATCACAACTTAAAATTATTAAAGACAATAGCATCAATGCTTTTTTCAAAATTCCCTCAAAAATAGCGATTAGAGTTAAATAGAAACTACTTTTCGGCAAAAAGAAAAATTATTATCGATAGACTTTATACTAGGGTGACGACTGACTCCAAAGGTCTGAGTCATTCACGTTTTCAAGCCATTTCGATTTAACTAAATCGTTGACATGAACTCGGCTATCCCCCCAGTTGCCTTGGCCACATACTTTTGGACTCTCACCTTCCTCACAATACCACATCTGTTGTGATTCCCATTGAGTGTTTATGTAGGCGACACCTCTAATAACATCGCGATTTTCATAAACAAAATCAAAAAATGATGCAAACCACCCATTCCAAATTTGATCAGCGCTAACAGGTTCTGGCAGGTTCTTTTGGGTATAACTTTGAGTCAATGCACCTATTCTAAAACCTTGAGGCGCAGCTTCGGCAACTAAAATCGGTTTATTGTGCTTTCGAGCAAATGAGAGAAATTTAGCTTGAGCGTCTTGTGGACGATCAGAGGGAGTGTAATTCCAGCGCGAAAGATCACGATAAAAAACAGAAATTCCCATCCAGTCAACTACATCGTCCCCTGGGTACCAGAGGTCTAGAAGGTCATCACGCTTGTGATCATAATAAGAAGTAAATTCACCTGCAATCTCAGGTGCTGGCCAAACTGCCGAGTGCCAAACCGTAGCAACATTATGCGCATTTCGGTCTTGAATTCGCTGATGTATGTAACGAAACGCCGCCTTAAAAGCGTCAGGTCGATAACAATTCCAAGGACCATCATATTCAAACCCGATACGCAGAAACACTTTTCTGGGAGCTAATCCTTTAAAGTAATCAACCATAGTATTGAGAGCGTCTTCATATTTTCCATCTACGAGCTCTTTAGTATGGGTACTTTTACAGACGGGAGTATCTGATAAAAACAAGCCTACCGCCAGCGCTGCCCCTGGCGACTCATCCAGCGTCTTTTTATAATTAACTTTTCCTGCCCCCCAATCTGCTTCACCAAAAATTCCAGCTAATGAATATGCCTCACCATTTCCAATTTTATTAGAGATCAAACGGGTATAGAGAGTCACGCCCTCAATATTGTCGGAAGGCATAGCTGCAACATAATCTGAAATTGTTTCACTATCCTGGCCGATAAACATAATAAGCTTGCCATCATCTGGCACAAATTTACCATCAATTGCGTTTGTTATTGGTTTTTGAGTGTCTTTACCATCAATCGCTCGATTTCCTCCTCCATTGCTGCACGCCAAGGGGATCAATAAAACAAATACAAAAACCAAATACTTCATTACTTCTCCGTTTAAACTAATATCGAGATAATTCTAGTAAAGCATCAAATAGATGGAATAAGCTATTCCATCGCTAAAGAACTTCAATTTTTCTACCTTGAAAGCTGCCTTTCAATATCTTCTAATGATTTTTCTTTAGTTTCAGGCAATAGTCCAATCACCAAGCCCAAACCTAGAGCCGCAAATGATGCGTATATCATAAAGGTAATTGAGGTTCCCAAGGTGTTCAACTCCCACGGGAAAGCAAGCTGCACAATAAAACTTGCACCACTATTTAAAATTCCAATAAATGATATCGCGACTCCACGAAGTTTGTTTGGGAAGATCTCCGCCAAGAGAACCCACATCACCGGACCCAGTGAAAAAGCGAAAGAAGCAACAAACCCAAGTATCCCCAAAAGAACAATAGTCGAGTTTATATCAATCGCGGCTTGAATAATCGCGCCTTCGTTTGCTCGAAAATCACTTTCACCTAAGACACTTTTTACATCATTTTTAAAAGATACGTCATTTTGGTACACCTTACCAATTATAGGATCGAGCTTTTTAATCTCGATACTCTCTTCTAGTGCGCTTACAGATTCGTGAGTCAGCTGAAATGTAGCTCGATTGAAGCCGTAAGCACACAAAGACAAGCTGACAAAAACACCCGCCAAGCCCAATATCATTAGTGGTTTACGTCCTAATCTATCAATTAAAACCATTGCTAATAAAGTGAAAACAACATTAACTAAACCAACCCAAATGGCTTGCGCAAACGCTGCATTAGTTCCGACACCACTTTGCTCAAAAATAGTCGGCGCGTAGAAGTAAATTGCATTAACACCGGTAATTTGTTGCGCTAATCCAATGATGATTCCAATAACCAAAGCCAACCGCATTCGTCCTGAAAATATCGCCTTCAGTCGGTGTAAATATGGCGCTTGTTTTCCTTCTGCAGACTGCTTAATCGTTTCAATTTCCGCTTCTATGTCTTCGGAGCCTAACTTAATAAGAATGGTTCTGGCCTTTTCTACTTCCCCTCGCAACACCAACCAACGCGGACTTTCAGGAATAAAAAATAGTGAAATGAAGAAAAGCAACGCAGGCAAAGTTTCGATTCCCAGCATCCATCGCCAAACCTGATCTTTTAAACCTAAAGACTCGATTAAACTTCCATCTAGGTTACTTAATTGCAAAAATGCATAATTGGCAAAATAGGCTGCAGAAAAACCAAGCACGATATTCAGCTGGTTGATTGAAATCATCTTTCCACGTAATGCTGACGGCGATATTTCGGCAATGTAGATCGGTGCCAACATCAAAGAACCAAAAGCAATTCCACCTATAAATCTAGCCGCAACGAGCGTCTGATAGTTAGGTGCTAGAGCAGATGCAATAGCCGAGATCACATACAAGGCAGCAATGATAATCAAAACTTTTCTTCTACCAACGACATCACTTGTTGGCGAAGCAATAGCAGCGGCGACAACCGCTCCTAATGTTGGCGAACTCACTACAAACCCTAGTTGCCAATGATTTAAATCAAAATCAACAGAGACAAAGCCAACGACGCCAGAAATAACTGAAGCGTCAAAGCCAAAAACAAAACCTCCTAACGCAACAATTGTGGCGTATAAGAAAGCATTTTTATGATTCGTCATGATAATAAAATGCCTGTAACACTAAATGTTAAAACCCAAGGTTTCCCAGTAGCAACTTCTCTTTTACTTTTAATTCGAATTAATGTTTAAAAACAAGATTATTTTTATCGTTTATTGGTCAATCGTTTTTAACTTCGATCACATTCGCCATTGCAACCATTTATTTGTGCGCGTACAACAGCAATGGAACGGTACATGCTTACATCTCTAATATGTTAACCAACAAAATGATGACAATGAGATCGATCAACACAACCTCACTGCCTAACCATTAGATCAAAACTCGTTTTTAAGTGAACTATATAGAGACCGATATTTTTCTATGCTTGCTTGATAATAGCTAGACATTGCCGAATCAGGCTCTACTGTGTTAACAACTTCACCAGCAACACATACTTCTGAAGGAGATTCACCTGTTACTGCAATTCGACCTAAGCGAGCGGCACCAAACGCCGGACCAACATCAGCACCTTTTCGATAAATTAAAGGCCTTTCTAACACGCTCGCCAAAACTTTACCCCACAATAAACTTTTCGACCCTCCTCCAATAACGGAAACTTGATCGATCGTGGTTCCAGCATCATCCAACACTTTTTGCCCATCAGCAAATGCAAATGCGACGCCTTCAAGTACTGCTCTTGCTAAGGTCGCCCTATCAGTGTTCAAACCAAGACCAAAGAATACACCTTTCGCATTTGGATCATTGTGAGGCGTCCTTTCACCGGACAGATAAGGCAAAAAGGTCACATCACAAGGTTTAGAAAAATCTAGCTTAGCAACCTCATCAAGCAATGATTTTTCATCTTGTGCTTGCACTAATTGAGTCACCCAAGCTAGACAACTTGCTGCACTTAGAATAACTGACATTTGATGCCATGTGTTTGGAATACAGTGGCAAAATGTATGCACAGCGCCATCTGGGTTAGGTAGGTATGTTTCGTTTGCAACAAAGTAAACACCCGAAGTTCCGAGGGACAAAAATGCATCGCCAGGATTAATAACGCCAATCCCAGCAGCCCCTGCTGCGTTATCACCACCGCCTGCTGCAACAGGGACTTGATTCATTCCCCAGTCTTGCGCCACATTCGCTTTTAAGGTTCCCGTAACTTCAGTACCCTCAAAAAGGCGGGGCATGTGAGAGCGATCCAAACCACAAGCTTCTAACACTTCGTCAGACCAATCTCGCTTTGCAACATCCAACCAGAGAGTTCCAGCACAATCAGACTGATCACCCGCGTATTCACCGGTCATTAACAATCGAAGGTAATCCTTAGGAAGTAAAACTTTTTTAACTTTAGAAAACAGTTCGGGCTCTTCCTGTTTCATCCATAATAGCTTTGGCGCAGTGAAACCTGGCATTGCAATATTGCCGGTAATTTTCCTAGAGTCAGGCACCAGCTCTTCAAGAGCTTGGCATTGTTTGCTGCTTCTACCGTCATTCCACAATATTGCTGGGCGGATAACCTGGTCGTTTGCATCTAAAATGGTCGCGCCATGCATCTGGCCTGATAAGCCAATTCCTTTGACCGCCGCCACTTCACTAGGGTGACTTGCTTTCAATTGTTGTACCGCATCATTTGTTGCTTGCCACCAATGCCCCGGATCCTGCTCCGACCAAAGAGGTTGAGGAATAGAAACATCCAAGCCCGATGAGGCCTGAGCTACTAATTCATCGTTGTCATTAAGAATAACAACTTTGACACCCGAGGTGCCGAGATCGATACCAAGATACATATGCTCCGTCCGCCCTAATTTGTATAGTTTTTAATCTAAATTATTGTTATTAATCAATCGCTAACCTTCAACGAGGTTTAAAACATTCACGTAAAACGCTTTCATATGCCGCGAAATAACTAATCTTTCAAAAAGCTCGCAAGATTAACTCTTTTAACTGCCTCCGGCAATCTTAAGTAGATTTATGACAGCTTTAATTGGTCATTATTACGCTTGTCACTTGACAGTCTGTTAGGTGATCAATAGCATCCACACCTCATTTTGAATGCTTGGTGGTAAAACCATTGATTCTACCTTTTCTCGAGCTGGTAAAGACAGATTTTGAAGCGGTTAACAGTTTAATAATCGAGCAACTGCATTCGGATGTTGGGCTGGTAGAAAATATTGGCCACTATATCGTTGAATCAGGGGGCAAGAGACTTCGGCCCGTCTTAGTTTTATTGACCGCGAGAGCATTGGGGTATCGCGACAACTCTCATATAGAGCTGGCGGCGATAATCGAATTCATTCATACCGCAACGCTATTACATGACGACGTAGTCGACTTATCATCATTGAGACGCGGACGCCCGACAGCAAATGCGAAATGGGGTAATGCTCCTAGCGTCTTGGTTGGTGATTTTTTATACTCTCGCTCCTTCCAGATGATGGTAAAAGTTGGAAACATGGATATCATGTCAGTGCTTTCAAATACTACCAACATCATTTCTGAGGGTGAGGTACAACAACTGGCAAATGCAAAGAATCCTGCCGTAACAGAGCAAAATTATCTAAATGTGATTTACAAAAAGACGGCAGCTTTATTTGAAGCTGCTTGCGAAATTGCTTCGATCATTTCAAATGATAACGATACAGAACGCGATGCTGCAAAACAATTTGGGCATCATCTCGGGCTCGCATTTCAACTGATCGATGACGCGCTTGACTACAGTGGCAGCTCGGAAGACTTAGGAAAAAATGTCGGTGATGATTTGGCAGAAGGTAAACCAACATTACCATTGATTCATGCAATGTCAGTATGCAACTCAACCGAAAAAGCACTGGTAGAACAAGCAATAACCAATGGCGAGCTTGATAGACTTAAAGATGTCATTGATATAGTTACCCGAAGTAAAAGTATCGAATATGTAAAACAAAAAGCACAGGAACACGCCAATTCAGCAGTACTCCAAGCAAAGCGCTTTCCTGTATCACCTTATCAAAATGCCATGATTGAACTCGCAAAATTTTCCGTTGAGAGGTCTTTTTAGCAGTTCAGTTGTAATCTATTACGAGGAGTTTCATTATGAACAGTAAATCCATTTCTGACCTATACGACAACTGGCCTCAACTAATCGACCACAAAGACACCTGGGAAAATCGCACTCTGTCCGATCTATTCAAGCAAGATAGTAATCGCGCAGAAAGATACAAAGTTGCCGCAGCGGGCTTAGAATTTGATTACTCTAAAAATCATCTTGACGAAGAAACTATCGCGTTATTGATGAACGTTGCCGATAAAGCCGATTTATCCAATGCAATTAAACGTCTACTTCGCGGAGACAATATTAACAATACGGAGAATCGACCAGCATTACATACCGCTTTGCGGTTCGTTGGTGAGCCAGAATCAGAAGAGCAAAAAGGTGTCCAAGTAACCTTAGACAAAATGAGCGGCCTGATAAGTAAGGTTCACAGCGGAGAATGGAAGGGGTTTTCAGGGAACAAAATCGAGCATGTTGTAAATATTGGCATTGGCGGATCTGACCTAGGCCCGAGAATGGTGACCAAAGCGCTTACGCCCTATCACACTGGCCATGTAAAGGTACACTTTGTTGCAAACATTGATGGGGCCGAAATCAGCGACTTATTTAAAGTTTTAGACCCCGCCTCAACGTTATTTATCGTAGCATCTAAATCATTTTCAACCCTTGAAACACTCCAAAATAGTTTGACTGCACGTAAGTGGATGCTAGACAACGGATGTTCTCAGGCAGATTTAGCAAAACATTTTGTTGCCATATCGTCAAAAGTAGAAAAAGCTGTTGAATTCGGTATTGGTGAAGAAAACATTTTTCCTATGTGGGATTGGGTGGGAGGCCGCTACTCACTGTGGTCCGCGATCGGAATGCCTATCGCTTTTGCCGTCGGTATGGATAACTTTAACAAGTTGCGACAAGGTGCTGCCGCAATGGATGAGCATTTTGCAAGCGCCCCTCTTGACAAAAATATTCCAGCGCTCATGGGACTAATTATTTTTTGGTATAGCAATGTAATGGGAAGTCACACCCAAGCAATACTTCCTTATGCGTATCACTTGCAGTTATTACCGGCATATTTACAACAACTTGAAATGGAAAGTAATGGAAAATCCGTGGACAGAGATGGCAACTCAATAGGATACCAAACCGGATCTATCGTTTGGGGTACCGAGGGCACTAATGGGCAGCACTCATTTCATCAACTCTTGCACCAGGGAACTATTTCGGCGCCAATTGACTTTATTGCAACACTTAAAGCACATCATGAAATTGATCACCAAAACAAATTTCTGTTTGCTAATTGTGTAGCTCAAAGCCAAGCACTAATGGAAGGTCGAGATTTAGACGCATCAAAAGCTGAATTACGCTCTCAAGGTGCAGATGAAAGCGAAGTAGACTTTATCGCCCAACACAAGGTTCACCCTGGAAATAGACCGAGTAATACATTTATCATGGAGATGCTCACGCCAGAAACTCTTGGCGCATTAATCGCCTCTTACGAACACAAAGTTTTTACGCTAGGTATATTATTCAACATTAACTCGTTTGACCAATGGGGGGTTGAGCTGGGTAAACTACTCGGAACCCATGTAGCAACGGCAATCGATACGACTGACGTGCCTGCCGACTGGGATTCATCGACCCAAAATCTAGTGCGTCGCTTTACTGAGTTAAACAAAAACCTCTAGCAAAAACCTTTATTTTTTTAACGATATATGGAACTTTAAATATAGGCTTTAGTCGAACTCGGTACAGCAAATAAATAACGCTGTTAAATTTCAAATTTTAGCTCTTGGGAGATTACAATGAAGAAAATGACTAAATCACTAGTGGTTACTAGCGCAATTGCAGCAGGTATTTTAATGGCAACTACTGCTGAAGTTCATGCTAAAAAGAAAGTAGAAAAGTGCTACGGTATTGCTAAAGCTGGTAAAAATGACTGTGCTGTTAAGAGCATTGGTTCAAGCTGTGCAGGTAGCGCAACTAAAGATAGCATTGCAGACGCTTGGATCTACGTGCCAAAAGGTACTTGTGACAAGATTGTTGGTGCAAGCACTTCACCTAAGTAAGTTATATCGCTATTGCTCGACGCCTGTCGAGCAATAGAATTTCTATTATGATATCCCTTCCCAAAAGATCCGGTATTGGATTAAAGCCAGAACATTACCATTTTTTTTTAGACAATACAGACGCCATTGGCTGGCTGGAAGTGCACCCAGAAAATTACATGGGTCGTGGCGGACCACCACATCATTATTTGTCTAAAATTCGAGAAAACTATGCACTATCAATGCATGGTGTAGGCCTTTCGCTAGGATCTACCGATGGAGTTGACCCAAACCACCTGAAGCAATTAAAACAAACAATAGATAGATATCAACCTGAGCAGGTCTCGGAGCATTTATCTTGGAGTCATTGGAAGCAAAATTATTTTAACGATCTGTTGCCTTTACCCTATTCAGAAGATAGCTTAAAAGTCATTGAACAAAATATCGATTTAGTTCAATGCACATTGGGTAGAAAAATACTCGTAGAAAATCCTTCCACCTATATCGAGTTCCGTCAAGACAGTATGAGCGAAACCGAATTTTTAAACGAGATGGTAAAGAAAACGGGCTGTGGTTTGTTGTTAGACATCAACAACGTGTTTGTGAGCTGCGACAATCACGGTAAAAACCCTATTGCTTATTTAGAAAATTACCCTACTGACGCAATCGGTGAAATACATTTAGCGGGTCACAGTGTGCAGCCTCTTACTGACGAAAAGACAATTCGAGTAGATGATCACGGTTCAGAGGTCAAAGACGAAGTGTGGGCGCTATTTAAACACTTTTGTAAAACGAATAAACGTCGCTTTCCAGTATTAATCGAATGGGATGTTGACGTACCAAGCATAGACATACTGATGAATGAGGCCAATAAAGCCGAATCAATTTTGAATATGACCCAACCGTTAGAAGTCGCTCAGTGAAAACGAGTAATATTCAACAAGCTTTTAATGACGTTTTTCTAAATCGCGCTAACGCAGAAGAATATAGTGAATATTTTAAGGGCTACTCAATAGAAGAGTTGACTGCCAGGTTGGCGGTATACAAAAACAATTATTATAAATCTCTCCAAGAGGCACTAACGGACGCATTTCCTACAATTCAAAGTTTACTTGGTGAAGAGTTTTTTAACGCTACAGTTAATCGCTACTTAGAAGTCAACCCTCCTCGCTCGGCAAGTCTTTTATTACTTGGTGAAAATTTTCCCGAATTTCTTGCAGAGTTCGAGCACACAAGAGAGATAACATACCTTCCAGATACAGCAAAATTCGATTGGTCTAGGCATTTTTGTTACCATGCTGAAGATGTTTCCTATATGATCCCTGAAGAATTTGGAAATATCGATCCATCAATTTTGATGGAATCTTCAGTCATTCCCATTCCTGCCCAAATGTTATTAACATCAGAATATGCTTTTTATAGTGTCTGGGAACTAAATAACCACCCGGATAGTCAGAATGAAAAGTTGGAGGTAAATCTTCGAGAAAATGTGCTTGTGATACGCAAGGATATGGAAATAGAGATTTTCAAACTCGATGATTCGATCTTCAATTTTCTCCAATCTTTAGAGGCTGGAGCAACTATTGGGGAAAGCCTTGAACAGGCTTTAGCGTTAGATTCAAATTTCGATGCTGGAGTCACTATTGGTTTTTTAATTCAGTCAGGTTTTATTCGAAGTCTTAAATTCGGGGGACAAGAAGTTTGAAAATTTTAAATACTATAGATGATATTTCGTTAAAGATAGCATCACTTATTCCTGGTTGGGTGGCTTTAACCATCCTTCGCATTTCCATCTTTCTAATCTTTTGGCTTGCAGCTCAAAGTAAAATAGATGGATTGACAGTATTCGGTCAACATCTTGCTTTCTGGGCTGTGACTGATAGTGCTTTTACCTTGTTCGAATATGAATACGCAGTACCGCTACTTCCATATGATGTAGCAGCTTATCTAGCGGCATTTGGAGAGTTTTTTCTTTCTCTGGGAATATTATTCGGATTATTTACTCGGTTCAGTGCCATAGGCTTGATCGTTATGACTGGCGTCATTCAAATTGCTTACCCTAACTGGCAAGTTCACTTACTTTGGTTGGGTATTTTACTTGTGCTAGTGAAAGAAGGTGCTGGTCCAATTTCTTTGGATAAGCTTCTTTTTAAAAAGTAAAATCCAAAATATTTTTATTAAATAAAGCCTGAAAAACATGTGATTGAATAACAAAAGTCATTAAGTGTTTTCAGGTTTTTTATTATCTCAGTTATGCATCAGATCTAAAGCTGCAAATACGAAAATAGCAATATAAAAATTTCTAAATCAATTAAGTCAATAAAATATCTGCACTAAAAAGCTAAATATCTAAACCATACGTAAGTTTATAAATCTAAAAATGATATGAAATAACTATCATAAAAACGTTAAAGTTTCGGCTAAATATGATTAAATTCATCTGATATGAAAAACCACAAACCTGACAAATCAGACTTGTGGTTTTTAAATTTGGAGAGGTTTAAATAAAACTAAAAGACTAATTAGGACGGGTCAAACTCTTTGACTAAACCTAACAACTCGTCAGTCTTAGATGAAACCAAAGACGCATCACCTCTAGCTTCAACATTTAATCTCAATACAGGTTCCGTGCTGGACATACGAATATTAAAACGCCACTGATCAAAAGACATAGATAATCCGTCAACTTTCTCAATTTCAATAGCATCATTCATGTAGCGAGCTTCAATAGAAGCTATTATCGCCTTTGGATCATTTACAGTATTGTTTATTTCACCACTGCATGGGAACAAACTCATTCGATCGCCGATAAGCTCAGATAAAGATTTTCCTGTAATCGACATAAGTTCGGTAAGTAATAACCAAGGAATTGTTCCGTTATCACAATAAGCAAAATCACGGAAGTAATGATGTGCACTCATTTCGCCACCGTATATAGCATCTTCTATGCGCATACGCTCCTTAATAAATGCATGACCGGTTTTACTTTGAATAGGCACACCCCCAGAATGAACCACCTGGTCAACGGTATTCCAAGTAAGTCTTGGGTCGTGAACAATTCGTTCTCCGGGATGGCTAGTTAAAAATGATTGAGCCAAAAGTCCAACAAGGTAATACCCTTCGATAAAGGTACCATTTTCATCAAAGAAGAAACACCGATCAAAATCACCATCCCAGGCGATCCCAAGATCTGCACCGGATTCCTTGACCGCGTCTATTGTGCTTTGACGACGCTCTGGGAGAAGCGGATTTGGGATACCGTTGGGAAAGCTTCCGTCAGGAACATGATTCACTTTAATAAACTCAAACGGAAGAAGATTTTCAAGCGCATCAACAACTAATCCTGCTCCTCCATTTCCTGCATTTACGACAACTTTGAGAGGTTTTAATTTACTCGCATCGAAATAGCCAAGTAAATGCTTAACATACTCATCGCGTAAATCTTGTTTTATAACATTCCCTTTATTTGCAACTTCTTTGAATACCCCTTCTTCTGAGATTTGCTTTACCAAATCTAGGCCTGTATCACCCGAAATAGGCTTTGATCCCTCTCGCACAAGTTTCATTCCGTTGTAATCCATTGGATTATGACTGGCAGTAACACAAACGCCACCGTCAACACCTAAATGAAAAGTGGCAAAATAGACTTCCTCAGTACCACACATCCCAATGTGAATGACATCTGCACCAGCATCAGTCATTCCATCTACTAACGCATTGGTAAGCTCTTCACTTGTTAACCGAATATCGTGCCCGACTACAAGTTTTTTCGCTTCCAAAAATTCGGCAAAAGCACGACCAACTCGATATGCAACATCAGTATTTAGTTGGTCGGGCACCTTGCCTCTTATGTCATAGGCCTTAAAACACGTAATATCTAATTTCACGTTAAGCCTCGTAAGGTTTATTTATTATAGATGTTTTCGTAGACGTAGTTTGTCGCTTCTACAAAACCTTCAACACTTCCACAATCAAAACGCTTGCCTTTGAATTTGTATGCCAATACACAACCGTCTTTTGCTTGGGTTAATAATGCATCGGTAATTTGAACTTCGTCGTTCTTTCCTGGAGGTGTTTTTTCTATTATCTCAAAAATATCTGGTGTTAAGATGTATCGACCAATAATCGCTAGATTACTAGGTGCATCTTTAGGGTCAGGTTTTTCAACCATTTCTTCGACTTGGAATAGTCCTTCTTTAATTTGTTTACCGCCAATCACACCAAACTTATGAATTTGCTCTTCGGGAACTTCTTGAACGGCAACAATACTGCAACGAAATTGACGAAACAGTTTAACCATTTGCGAAAGAACGCCTTCTTCCGCTACACATAAATCATCAGAAAGTACGACACCAAATGGTTGATTACCGACTAATCTGCGTCCGTTTAAAATTGCATCACCAAGACCTTTCATCTCTGTCTGGCGAGTGAATGAGAAAGAACCTTGATCAATAATCTCTCGGATAGACGTCAAAAACTGCTCTTTAGATGAACCTGCAATTTGGTGTTCAAGTTCATAATTTAAATCGAAATGATCCGCAATGGCTCGCTTTCCGCGACCTGTTACAAAGCCAACTTCTTCTAACCCTGCTGCAATAGACTCTTCAACACCATACTGAACCAAAGGCTTGTTCACTATCGGTAGCATCTCTTTAGGCATGGATTTAGTGGCAGGTAAGAATCGCGTGCCGTAACCCGCAACGGGAAATAAACATTTTTTGATCATCAATTACTCCGTTTCGCTTAGTGATAAATTTAAAACTGCGCCGAATATATCATATAAAAGCATCAATATTTCTATTTCCTTTACTTTCATGACAAAATTTATTGATAAGTGAACCTATAACCTTGGACAACAAGAATTTTAACGTTAGAATTGCCGATTTGCCTTTAGCGAGGCTCTATTTGGACAATTTAATGCAAGATAATGAACTCCAGTCTTCTTTCACTAAAGAAGAGCTAATCACCTGTGGTACAGGGGAGATGTTCGGGCCTGGTAACGCCCAATTGCCCGTACCGAATATGCTTATGCTCGATAGAATAACGCATATCAGTAAAACCGGGGGTGAATACGGTAAAGGGGAAATCATCGCAGAACTCGATATCTCAGAAGACTTATGGTTTTTTCAATGCCATTTTCCTGGTGATCCCGTTATGCCTGGATGTTTAGGACTAGATGCCATGTGGCAACTGGTTGGATTTTTCCTGGCCTGGAAGGGTAATCTAGGTAGAGGACGAGCCTTGGGCTCCGGAGAAGTCAAATTTACGGGACAAATTCTCCCTTCAGCAAAAACCGTTACATATCACATTCATCTAAAGCGAGTAATTGAAAGAAAACTCGTGATGGGTATTGCAGACGGACGCGTCGCAGTAGACGATAAAGAAATATACTTTGCAAAAGATTTACGCGTTGGCTTATTTACCAACACAGAAACGTTTTAGTTGCGATAATTATCTTTATAAAAAACTATTAAGTAATGAGTTGCTACCAAAAAATCGAAATAAATTCCTTAGTTAGTAACTCTTTGACACGCACTTTAAGAGGTCAATTATGAATCGTGTTGTGGTCACGGGAATGGGCATTGTATCCTGTATTGGTAACAATATTGCGGCAACGCTTGAATCTCTACAAACCGGAAAATCGGGAATTCGCTTTAACGAAGACTATGCAGAGCATAATTTTAGAAGCACAATTTCTGGATCAGTAGCTATTGATCTAGAAGATCATATCGACAGAAAAATTCGCAGATTCATGGGAGATGCCGCTGGTTTTAATTACGTTTCAATGCAAGAAGCGATTGAAGACTCCGGTCTGACAGAAAAAGAAATCTCTAATGAACGCACTGGAATTATTGTTGGGTCCGGTGGCGCATCTACAAAAAGCGTTGTCGATGCCGCAGACGTTGTTCGTAGCCGAGGAGTTAAGCGCGCTGGACCCTATCGTGTTACCCAGACGATGGGAAGCACAACATCAGCCTGTTTGGCAACGCCGTTCAAGATTAAAGGTGTAAACTATTCGATTTCTTCCGCTTGCGCGACTAGTGCACATTGTATCGGCAATGCGATGGAGCTAATCCAACTAGGCAAACAAGATATCGTTTTTGCTGGAGGAGGAGAAGAAGAACATTGGACTCAAACCGCTCTTTTTGACGCTATGGGCGCGTTATCCACGAAGTATAATGATACTCCTCAAACAGCATCGCGGCCCTACGATGCCACGCGTGACGGTTTTGTAATCGCTGGTGGTGGAGGCTGTGTTGTAGTCGAGTCACTGGATCATGCATTAGCTCGAGGCGCTAAAATATATGGAGAACTAATAGGCTATGGCGCGACTTCTGATGGATATGACATGGTAGCACCATCTGGTGAAGGTGCAGCTCGATGCATGAGGCAAGCACTGCAAAATGTAGAAGGTAAAATTGACTATATTAACTCTCATGGAACGAGTACACCTGTTGGAGATCTTGCCGAGCTAAGAGCTGTGAAAGAAGTCTTTAGCGAACAAATTCCAGATATCAGCTCTACTAAGTCACTTACCGGACACTCGTTGGGTGCGACTGGAGTTCAAGAGGTTATTTACACATTACTGATGATGAAACATGGATTTATCGCCGCATCTGCAAATGTTTCTGAGCTCGATGATGAAGCGAATAATATGTCTATTGTGACAGAGAAAAAAAGCACTGAAATCTTAAGAGCGATGTCGAATAGTTTTGGTTTTGGTGGCACCAATGCGACATTAGTTTTCCAGAAGTACTCACAATAGGCGTCGCAATAATAATTTAGTTACTTACTTTACAAACAAGTAACAGAGAAATAGCACGAGTTAAAAGAGGCTAATCAGTGGAATACGGCCTCTCCTCTAAGCTACAGATTATTTAACGTTATAGCCTTTTTCAGCCAACCAGTTACGAACAGTGCCTTTCAATCCGTTGCGCCAAGACAGGTATTGAATCCCGAAGTTTTCATTTAAACGATTTCCTCCCAACAGTGCGGTTCCACTCATCATTCTTCTGGGATCATCGACCGCCGTAATTTCTGGCAAGATAGGGTTGAGCTGAAATTCAGAAATTAGCATTCGATACACATGGTCTATAAAACCCGCTTCAGAACAAGAATCAGCGCTATGAAAATGAAAAACACCCCAGTTATTTGAACCACAAAGAATCTGCTGAATGATTGCAATAATCAAATCAGAAACCGATGCTGCGAATACCGGACGACCAAAATTATTTGCAGAAGCGGCGTAATCACATGATCCAGACAATAATTTAGGGAGCACTTCGTCAAGCAACCCAATTCCATGTTCATCGATCATCCAGCTGATTCGTAGAATTAAATGGTGATCTGCAAGGGAAGCTGATTTTTCGATAGCAGCCAGCTCAGAATCCACACGATCTAACTGATCGACTTTAATTTCTTCAGCTATTTCATCTTCAAAAAACTGATCACCAAAAACATGATAGGTAGAAAGCTGTATGAAAGGCGTACACTTTTCTCTTGAGAAAAATGCTAGTTTCTCTGCACAAGATCGCTCTAGCGATCCATCAAACCCAATTCCAAACAAGGGTATATTGACAACAACATTGGGTTGTAAATCATCCCATAGTTGCAGCATATCATAGTTAAAATTTCTTCAGTTGTGATAATTTTAAAAGTATAAGGCAAATCATCCAATCTATTGCGCAAATGATTTATTACCTGAGTTTTTTCATTACCAACAACTAATAGTTTAAACGCCAAAGCACATCTCTCAACAAACGCTAAATAAGCCAATTAAAGGAAAGTATCAAAAGGGCGGTAAATTTGAAAGAGGTTAAGATCAGCTACTTAAATAATAATTTCTAATTTAAAGGATTCGTGTTCGACTAAAGCACAGCCTTTAACTTCAAAGAATGCGCTATTAAAATTTTTTAGTCCACTCTAGATATAAAAACCAAGCGAAAGAATACTTTAAAACTCGATTAAAATTTAGAACCTCAGAGAAAGACATCTCTCATTAAAAAGTCCAAAGCGATACGCTCATAACAACTAAATTTTTCAGTTTTGAATATTTACTGTAAATTAAAACGGAATATCATCATCAAATGAATCCATTCCCGAAGGCTGAGATGGCTGTTGTGGCTTTGGCGCTGCATTTTGTTGAGCGTAACCCGACGACATACCCGGGTTATTGGTCATTTGAGGGGTTTGCGATGGCGCTTTTGGCTGATAACCGCCTCCCATACCTTGATTTGGGTATGCGCCCTCTCCGCCTGAGCGAGAATCTAGCATTTGCATCTCATTGGCAACAATTTCAGTTGTATATCTGTCTTGCCCATTCTGGTCCTGCCATTTACGTGTACGTAAAGAACCTTCGACATAAACCTTACTACCTTTACGCAAATATTCTCCAGCAATCTCAGCTAATCGATTAAAGAAAACAACACGATGCCATTCCGTTCTTTCCTGATTTTCGCCTGTTTGTTTATCTTTCCAAGTCTCAGATGTTGCAACACTAAGATTAGTAATGGCTGCACCACTAGCTGAAAACTTCGTTTCTGGATCTTGTCCACAATTACCGATCAAAATTACTTTATTTATGCCTCTCGCCACAACCACTTTCCTCTAACACTAAGTCGTTAATATTTTAGTTTTCTAATTAAAATCAATTAACCTTCATCTAATTTATAAAACTATTCTTCAAAATCAAAACCTTAACACTGCCCAATCAGCCTTGATAACTAACCGTAAACGAAATAATTCTATCTCATTTGTCTCAGGAAAATAGCCATTTGAATATTTCGTTCAGCGGGTTTAACTAAAAACTATACTCTCACTAAAACAACAAAAAAAGAACAATCTATTTCGATGAGACTAATTTTTGCGCATCTAGCTCGTTGAAGTGTCGCTTATCCACTTTTAGATAGAGCAATGATTCCTCTATAACGTGCTTTGCCTCCTCAACACCTCGCAGTGCTAGTACCTTATCAATCGCGTTAAATCGATCATCCACATCAAGACATAGACTATGTAGATATTTTGGAGGCTCCATAAAGACAGCGATCATTAGCCAGCTAACCAAAATGAATAAGCAAAGCCCAAACACATGCCCCATGCCAAATTGATCAAGCACCCATCCACCAAGCGCTCCACCTATAAAAGCACCTAAAAATTGGCTTGTTGAATAAACTCCCATGGCGGTTCCCTTGGTTCCCGCTGGAGATACTTTGCTCACCCAAGACGGAAGCGTTGCCTCCAAAAAGTTGAAAGCAATAAAAAACACGAACAAAGCAACAACGATAATGAAAAACGAATCAGTAAAAAACAGATGAAGAAGCAGGCTAACTAAAAGCATCAATATCGACGAGATAAACACCGTTTTTACTTGCCGCTTTTTTTCACTGAGAATCATCAACGGAACCATACAGACAAAAGAAACGAGCAAAATGGGCAAGTAAATGTACCAATGAGACTCTCTTTCTAAGCCTGCCCCCTCCAATACCGAAGGTACAGCGATAAACATAGCCATAAGTACTGCATGCAGCGCAAAAATTCCGAAATCAAGCCGCAATAAATGAACATTTTTCAACGTTTCGATCATAAACCTTGGGATCGCGCCAGCATCACCATGATTTCGACTTCGAGCCGGCGTGGGGACTGCGAATACCACAATAATAATACCTAAGAGAGATAATATTGCAGAAAGGACAAATATACCCGGCAACCCAGAAAATGAGGCAATGGCAGGTCCCAGAATCATAGCCAAAGTAAATGAAACACCGATTGATGCACCTATTGCTGCCATCGCTTTTGTGCGATTTGCTTCAGACGTCAAATCAGCAACCATCGCCATAATTGCGCTCGCTATGGCACCACTTCCCTGAAGCGCTCGACCAATTATAACCCCTTCGATGCTTGTCGATACTGCAGCGACCAAACTACCAATTGCAAATACAATCAAACCCAAAATAATTATTATCTTTCTGCCAAATATATCGGAAAGCAAACCAAGAGGAATTTGAAAAATCGCCTGTGTTAAACCGTAAACACCCAATGCCAAACCAAGCAGAAATGGCGACGCCCCCTTGTAATCGGCGCCATAGAGGACAAAAATCGGGAGGATCATAAAAAGGCCAAGCATGCGAAATACATACAGAAGTGCAAGAGACCCTACTATTCGAACTTCAGAATTCAATTAGAAAACCTTTATTATTCTTAAAATTTTGCGATTCTAACAATAGTGATGCAATCACGATAGTGACCTAAATTAGAAATATTTTGTTCACAACCCTCGAAAATTCATCTTCTACAGCTAAAATAGTACTTAAGAATGAGTTTTTGCTCAGAATTATTATAAAAACCATTTTTTAACCGAAAATTTAAGTTACAATAAGTGACAATTTTCGCATGGAATATGCAGACAAAATAAATGTCTCAAAATAAATTAATGAATCAAAAACTCTCAGGTAAACCCGTGTATCAAAACGAAGCGGAAATAGATCATAAAATTACTTTGTTATCGACCAACAGTTTCTTGCAAACTGAATTGCTGGCAAGGCTTATTGGTGAAGAAATGAAAATTTCGTGTGATGTCGCGAAATCACCAGACGAAGTTTCAGAAGAAAATACCCTTGTATTAGTTGATTGCGCAGGAAAAGAAATCGAAACGCTATCAAACATTGTAAATGACCTACATTCGCGTATAGGTGAAGTTCCAGCGGCTCTGTTAAACGCAGAGTACGACAGCGAACATGAGAAACTTCTAGATTGGCCTTCAATTTTTGGGATTTTTTACAACGACACAGATAAAGAGCAGTTGATTCGCGGTCTAGGGTGCTTACTTGAGGGTGATTATTGGGTACCTCGTCGGCTGCTACACCACTTCTTAGACAAAAATCGACGCGCGCCCTCAAATGGGCTTAATAAATTAAACATCAGTTTGACGAAACGAGAAAAACAGATTCTCAAGCTGATTAAAGATGGAGCGACAAACGCGGCGATTTCAGAAGCCCTGGAAGTGAGCGAGCATACGGTGAAAAGCCACCTTTATAATGTTTACAAAAAAATAGGTGTAAAAAACCGCTTAGAAGCAAGTAATTGGGTTAGAGATGTTGAAGGGCTAGACTAATTTCCCCATTGGCCTGATCAACATTTATTCAAAACAAGAATAATTATTCCATTTGACATTGATTCCTTAATCAATTTAATGAAAAAAACGTATACTTAGCGGCTTTGCGAGTTTGACGGAAATAAAGCTTTGGATACGATTTCAGTTCGCGGTGCCCGCACCCATAATCTCAAAAATATTAACCTCGACATTCCTCGAGATAAATTAGTCGTGATCACAGGATTATCTGGATCAGGAAAATCGTCTCTTGCCTTTGATACTCTTTATGCGGAAGGACAAAGAAGATACGTAGAATCACTTTCTACCTATGCTCGCCAATTTTTATCAATGATGGACAAACCGGACGTCGATCATATTGAGGGGCTAAGCCCTGCGATTTCCATAGAACAAAAGTCAACTTCGCATAACCCAAGATCTACGGTTGGCACCATTACAGAAATATACGACTACTTGCGCCTTCTTTACGCTAGGGTTGGTGAGCCTCGATGTCCCATTCATGGAGAGCCTCTGAGAGCACAAACCGTTTCTCAAATGGTTGATCAAATTATGGAAATGCCTGAAGGAAGCAAATGTATGCTATTGGCTCCAATCATTCGAGAGCGTAAAGGTGAACATCTACATGTATTCGAATCTTTGCGGCGTGACGGATTTATCAGAGCTAGAATCGATGGCATTATTGTTGACTTAGACGATACACCAGATCTCGATAAACGAAAAAAGCATACAATCGAAGTCGTGGTCGATAGATTTAAAATTAGGGAAGATATAAAAACGCGTCTTGCTGAATCTATCGAAACCACTATTAATTTGTCAGAAGGCATTGCCATTTTAGCCGATATGGACGAAAAGCTTCCTGACAAAATGTTTTCCGCTAAGCACTCGTGTCCGGTCTGTGATTATTCTCTTGCGGAACTAGAGCCAAGACTATTTTCTTTCAATAACCCAGCCGGGGCTTGCCCTGCATGCGACGGATTAGGCGTAAAGCAGTACTTTTCTGAAGAGCGTATTATCGAGTTCCCTGAATCTCCTTTATCGCAAGGCGCGATTAGAGGGTGGGACAAGCGAAACCTATATTATTTCCACATGCTTAAGTCGTTAGCCGAACACTATGGATTTGATGTTGACAAACCATGGAAGAAACTGAGTAAAAAACATCAAAAAATTATTTTGTACGGCTCGCAAAAAGAAGTTATTGATTTTAGTTATGTGAATGATCGTGGCGATGTTTATATGCGAAGTCACACATTCGAAGGCGTAATCCCCAATCTTGAAAGGCGCTTTAGAGAAACAGAAAGTAACTCGGTTAGAGAAGAACTTTCTAAATACCTCTCGACCAGCCAGTGTCCGGAATGTGGTGGCGCCAGGCTTAATAAAGACGCACGTAATGTTTTTGTTGATAACAAAACCTTACCTCAACTGACGGAGATGCCGGTTGGAGATAGCTATGAATATTTTAAATCTCTGACATTTGAAGGTGCTAAACAAGAAATCGCTGAAAAAATTCTTAAAGAGCTAGAGGATAGGTTTCGCTTTCTTGTGAATGTAGGTCTTAACTACTTAACGTTAAACCGCAGCGCAGACACGCTATCTGGAGGTGAAGCTCAACGTATTCGTCTCGCTAGCCAAATTGGAGCAGGCTTAGTCGGCGTCATGTATATTCTTGACGAACCCTCTATCGGTTTACACCAAAGAGACAATGACCGCCTTTTAAATACGCTTACTCATTTGCGTGACCTAGGTAATACCGTAATCGTAGTTGAGCACGACGAAGACGCCATTCGCACTGCCGATTTCATAATCGACGTTGGCCCTGGTGCCGGCGTGCACGGCGGAGAAATAATCGCGGCAGGAGACTATAACAAGGTAGTCAAAGCGAAGCGCTCTATTACTGGACAATACCTTTCTGGACAGCAATCTATTGAGGTACCCAAACAGCGCCACACCAACGATGAGGAATTATTTCTCACACTTAAAGGAGCCAAGGGTAACAATTTACAAACTGTGGACCTTGAAATACCCATTGGATTATTTACCTGTATTACTGGTGTTTCTGGCTCGGGAAAATCAACACTGATTAACGGTACGCTTTATCCTCTTGCAGCGACGACACTGAACGGAGCAACAACTCTAATTCCTGCAGAATATGAATCTATTGAAGGTTTTGAATACTTAGATAAGTGTGTCGATATAGACCAAAGCCCTATAGGTAGAACACCTCGCTCAAACCCGGCAACCTACACTGGCATATTCACCCCAGTGCGTGAACTTTTTGCTGGTACTCAAGAAGCTCGATCTCGAGGCTATAAACCCGGCCGATTTAGTTTTAACGTTAAAGGCGGACGCTGCGAAGCGTGCCAAGGTGATGGTGTTGTCAAAGTCGAGATGCACTTTTTACCGGACGTCTACGTACCTTGTGATGTATGCAAAGGCAAACGATACAATCGAGAAACCCTGGAAATTAAATATAAAGGCAAAAATATTCACGAATGTCTCGAGCTCACGGTGGAAGACGCGAGAGAGTTTTTTGACGCTATTCCCTCTATTTCCAAAAAGCTACAAACACTTATGGATGTAGGGCTTTCCTATATTCGCTTGGGTCAGGCTGCCACGACGCTTTCTGGTGGTGAAGCCCAAAGAGTTAAACTTTCAAAAGAACTTTCAAAACGCGATACAGGTAAAACACTTTACATTCTGGATGAACCCACTACTGGTTTACATTTTCACGATATCCAACAGTTGTTGGTTGTGTTGCATCGTCTCAGAGATCACGGAAATACTATTGTCGTGATCGAACATAATTTAGACGTCGTGAAAACAGCAGATTGGATTGTTGACTTGGGTCCAGAGGGAGGCAGTGGAGGCGGGCAAATAATCGCTCAAGGCACACCAGAATCTGTCACGAAAATCTCTGAATCTCATACTGGGAAGTATTTAAAGCCGTTACTCAAAAAAAAGAAAAAGTAAAATTTGCGAACCAAAGGCAGTATAAATCATCTTAACTTCTAGAAAATATTCGCAAGGTTGCTAATATTTTATAAAGGAGTAATGTAACAAGTTATATAACAAGAGTGATGAGAAACACTCGATCGAAGAACATCTCTATAATGACTCAATGTCTCTTCGAGATACATTACTCCACTCAATAATAATAAGAGACAATGAAAATGCTAAGAAAGAGAGCCTTTGTTTGCCTTTCGGTTTCCGCGTTGCTACTAACTGCCTGTGGGGGTGATGATCAAGCAACCCTCGAAGTGGCACCAGCCAATCAAACTCGCGTTATATTTAGTCCCGCAAGCAGCGAACTTCCCCTACCTAATGATTTGTTATTTGAACAGGGTGAGAACGCTGACGGAACCCTTAGTGTGAGTAGCTGTGATGATGGTGATCAAGATTGCCTCGCGGAAGAAGCCGCTAATCCTGTCATTTCTGGGATTGATTTACTTGATGGGGCCTCCACAATTGCACCCATTGACGTCTTTGTTGAAGGTAGTTTAGATCCAAATCAAACGCTTGATACTGCCAACTTTATTTCTCTAAACGGCGCAATCTTGCCAAACCCCAATCAAAACATCTTTTTACTGCCACTCATTTATCCAAGTGGAGACAGCGTTTTGCAAGTGGAAGGGGAAATCCCCAGTTTAGCAGAAGCCATTAGCTACCAGCGCGCGGTGGCTTTAGCCGATACCTCGACGCTGGCGGATCTAGCGAACCCAACGGCCAGGGCTGAAATTCTGAGCCAAGACGGCGGCACAAACAACGTCATCAGAATTAGCCCTATTCGCCCTCTCGCGCCAAAAACAAAATATTTGGTTGTCATCACTAATGTGACAGATAGTGACGGGAATCCTATCGCTGCATCTATCGCATACGATAGCTTGCGCAACCCAGACGAAGACCTTTCGCGTTTTGGTAGTACAAGTAATTTATTGGCGCCGGTTCGAGAGGCAATACTAGGCTGGGAACGACTTGCATCGGGTTACTTCGGATTTAAACAACAAGTTTTCACAAGTGCGCAAATAGAATCTAGAGCTCTCACTGCTAGCGATATTATAGCCAGTTTCACTTTCACAACAGGTGGCACTAAAGATGTTCTCGAATCGATTGCGGCTCCAGAAGTCTTTTTCGAAGAAACCTTTGTTATAGATGCACGCAAGGATGCAATATCAAAAGTGGTAGATGGCACATACAACCTATCTGGAACCTTAAATGCTTCTCTCTCAGAGACAGATAATACGGTTATTGCAACCCTCAATCTCTTACTGACATCACCTATAATTAGCGATGCACCGAATCCTCTTTTCAACGAGGCTATTTCAAATGCAGTTACTGCGGGCGCAACGCTTTCGAATTTTACCGATGATGCAACAGCGACATTTATCATTCAAAGCGCTGCAGCTGAGGCGGCAGTCATAACTGCAAATAGTGATGGGATAACCTTAGCTCAAGAGGCACAAGGCACAGTATCGGCACTTGCGACTGCCGTAGGTGGAAACCCAGCCAATCTTTTTCCATTACCGCAATCCAGAGAATCACTATTCTTCCGCGTAGACTCGGCTAACGAAATAAATAGTCTTTTAGAGGCTCCTGCGAGTGTCTACCAAGGCGAAATTAATTTACCTCAATTTATTGCTAACCCAACTGAAAACCCCTCTCTTGTGCTCACAGGTCGCTGGCAAGCAAGTACTGCAATTGGTAGTTTTTTGGATGCCGCAAACGGTGCACCGGCCAATAGCACGCCGCCATCAAATCAAATTACTTATCGATATCCATTTCCAGAGCTCGACGACAATACGCGAGTACCAGTTCTGGTTACGACACCTGATGAAGCAACGCTTGGCCCTCTTGGTATTACGCGTCCTGAAAACGGCTGGCCAGTTGTTTTGTATATACACGGTATCAGGTCTGATCGAAGCGCTTCCTTGAGCCTAGCCAATGCGCTCGCATTTGCTTGTGTTGATCAAAACACATTTATGCCTACAGGCCTTCCATGTTTTGCTACCGTCGCAATAGACCAACCACTTCACGGTATAGCAGCCGTCGGAAGCATTGTGCCCGGGCTAACCAGCTATAACGATCCAAACACCACAATTGTTCCGAATGTTCCAACTGACTCCCCTAACTCACCTTCGCTGGATGTCACAGAAAGGCATTTTGATCTCACCGCAAACCTACAAAACCTGCCGATACAAATGGATTATTCCGCTGGAGTCGGAGAATCAGGGTCATTATTTATAAACTTAGTTGACTTCGGAAAAGCACGAGATAACCTACGTCAGCTTGTGGTCGATATGCTCAACCTTAACGCCTCATTAGATTCTATGGATTTGAATGGCGACGGCACTCCAAATGAGTTAGACCCAAATAATGTTTTTGTCGCTGCTATGTCTCTTGGGGCTATTAACGGGATTCCTTTCGTTGCGATAAACAATTCAGAAAAAGTCCAAAGCAGTCCCTTTAATGGACTACCGAAAATAAAAGGGTTAGCTGCTTTCAACACAGGCGGAGGGATCCCTCGATTACTCACTAATTCAAATGCGTTTGCTGCGACGATTTTACAGGGTCTCGAAATTGCTAGTGATGGAGCAATTGCCCAGGGGAACAGTGCACTAGAAGCCTATTTAAGTACTTATCAAGGTGTGCTGGACTCCATCGATCCACTGAATTTCGCCACATCGCTCTCCGATCAAAACTCTGATATCGGTGTTTTTCTTTCAGAAATTATCGGTGACGGAGGCACTACAAATTTACCAGACCAAACAATACCTAACGCGGCTGATAGTATTTGGGGAAATCAATTTGGCCCTCTACAATTAACCGTGCCGGATACAGGATTTGTGATCGATGGTTTTCCAGCTCCACTCGCTGGAACAGAGCCACTAATAGCACAATTCCGTGCGGTTGAAACAGGTTCCGAAACTGACGATGGTGATCCATCGGTAACTGTTACACGTTATAGCGAAGGTAACCATAGCACACCTATTTCTGCGGATAACCCTGCGGTATTTTTTGACATAGTTGCGACAGTACTTAACTTGTTTAGCGAATCAGTCAGCGATTAACAATCGCTGATTATACAAAATATGGCTTATCTGAATTTCCCCATCCGATAAAGTCAAAGAATATAACATGATTCGTCTCACCTAGAACTGGAGCAAGACGTTCATATAGATGTTAACTATCAGGAAAACCATGCATTAAAACGTAGGTTATTTCAGGGTTTTTAAATTGTGCCCGAACTCACGAATGTAGATTTTATATTCATCTCTGTTAACTCTATATTCATTAAAGGCTTGTTGTTATCCACATAGACTCTATAGATTCGATTCCTTAACTTGCAAACCCTATCTAACCGTTTAAAAAGCTTAATGAAAATAGGTGTAGTTGAGCAGAGAATGTATTCTGAGCATCCGCCGCGAGCTTCATACTTTCTGAGTAATAAAGGAAAATCTTTAGGACCTACCTTAAAAGCTTTGAAAGAATGGGGTGTAAAATATAAAGAATAAACGGCTGAAAAAACTGGTAAGAAGAACGACCTTAGCTATCTATATGATGTTTAAGGTCGTTGTGCTAGAACTTTAGGCCAAGAACTTAAAGTGCCACTATTCCTTGAGTATCAAACTGAGGAATATTGCCTGTTGACACACCGTCATAGATCTGAATTTCAGTTAAGTCGGCACCGTCCACTTCGTAGACACCAATCGAACCTGTTAGTCCAAATAGCTGATACACATAACGTCCATCATCACTAATATCTAAATCAATAAAACCATCTGATTCTCTAAATGCGCCGGTGGGTGGAACCGTATCCATATTCAATCCAAAGTCGCTAGTTGGTTGATTAGGCCCATTTACCAAATCGAGAAGCTCAACCATTCCAGGAGTGCCACTAAAACCAAATGCCGAAATAGACGCATCTAAGGCATTTGAAACCCAGAAGTATTGTGAATCAGGTGAAACAGCGATCCAACAAGCTGTGCGTTGATTATCCGCTTCACTGCTTGCAGGCACATCAAGTTGAATAGGGTCGAGCGTTCCACCCGCCATAAGCTGCCAAATTGAAACAGAACCCGTTTGCAATTGAGCAAAAGCAGGCGGTGCACCGTCCGGTTGAAATTCTCGCGCTTCTGTAACAACCACAAATGTTCCGCCATCCCGTTCGACAAGCTCAAAACCAATCGCAGATGGTAAGTTTCTACCTTCTACGTTATCCCGTAAAGTGGACGTAACACCGTCGGTTTGATCGGCTGACAAAATGCCATCAGCGTCTACACCATACACAACTAATTCGTCTTGGTTATCGCTTTCTAGCGCAGATGAGCCTGAATTAATACTCGCAACTAAGAGGTAATCTCCTCCAGGAGAAAATCTGACAGCGGAAGGTCTATTATTTAATTCTCGAGTAGAACCCGGAATTGGGCGAAGTTGTCCAGACTCAGTTAACTCATAGCCAGTTACACTTCCCTCTTGGACAGGTTCTCCCATAGTACCATCCGCGTCAATATTTGTGACATAGACCAAGCCTTCATGATAAGCAATACTATTTGGTCCGATTGCACCTGTTGCGGTAGGGTCAGTCGTTTCAACATCAACTAACGTTAAAGTAAAATCATTGTTAATTCTAAAAGAAGTAATCGTGCTACTCCCAGCATTAACTGAAAGTAAAAAACGTTGATCTGGTGTTGCTATTAAAGAATAAGCCGAAATAAGTGGATCTAAACCTTCACCACCATCAAAATCAGTACTGCCATTCCCGTTGGTACCGTAACGACCAAGAAACTCGATTGTACCGTCGTCGTTTCGAGTAAATGCTGAAATCGCATTACCATCACCTTGATCATTAAATTCATTCGTCATTACGTAAACAGCACCGTCAACAATTGAACCATCGAGACCTGCAGGTCCTTCAGGGCCTTGAGGCCCCGCTGGTCCAGCGACACCCTGATCACCCTGAGAGCCTGTCGTGCCCTGAGGGCCTGCTGGACCAATCGGTCCCTGAGGACCTGTAGCGCCTAGATCACCATCCGAACCATCATCTCCGCCACAAGCTGTCAAAACCGAGAATAAACCGATACAAGCTAAATATTTAAATTTTGTATTCATTTTGCTTTCCTGAAAAGTTAATTATTATTCAATAAAAACCAATTAATATTTGTCTAATTTAAGATACCGAGGTTGGCATCTATTTGATTAGAAGAAGGAAAAAAAATGGTGTTCCGTTCTGAAACCTGATGTAACTAAAATGTTATTTAATTGATGGAATTGAGATAAATTTTATAAATACGTTATTGTTTGTAAGCGAGGACAAGGAAAAATAGATTTTTCCGAAGTGACGGAAATCGCGGTGAGACAATACAATAGTTGTTTGCTTAACCTCCGGTAGAAAATCGGCCGATTGTACTAGCCGATTTTTATTAAACACCGCTAAAATTGCAAGTTAGCTTAAACCAACTAGCTTTTTACTCTCTTCTACAAGATTTTTCGCAGCAACCATATCTAATGCATGAGGATTAGGTGATTTCATTGGCCATCCACCTTGCTTGCATTCTTTATCTCGATATAACACGCTGTGTTGGCTAAAGTAGGCTCCGGAATGGTTTGGCGCGTCGTCAGACAAAAGACAATGAAGTGATGTTTGCGCTGATTCCTCGTTACTATTTGTCATTGAAGAGCTAAAGGGTAGCATCACAACTCGAACGATCTTCATCAAAAAACCGCTACCTCCGAAATTAGATCTAGCCCAGCCAGGATGGATTGACGCCGTAGTCACACCGGAACCTTTTAAACGATCCGCCAACTCCATTGCATACTGGACAACAGCGAGCTTAACCTCGCCATAGGCAGCGAAGTTGTTGAACTTACGATTTTTGTAATGTAAGTCTTCTAGGTCTACTTTGTATCGGCTGTTTGGGCTACCTGCGTGAATTACTGAAGACAAAATACCAATTCGCGACGGAGCACTCTTTTTTAAAATATCCAGCAGCAATTCTATCAATAAGAAGTGTCCAAAATAGTTGCATGCCCAGGTATATTCAAATCCATCCTTGGTATATTTTGGTTTATTTTCCATGACAACAAGCCCAGCATTGCACATTAATCCTTCAAGATGATCGTACCTTTCTAAAAAAATCTTAACAAATTCATGAACAGATGAAAGATCAGCAAGGTCGCAAGGAATAATATCGTAGCTACCTTTTAATCCAGCGAAAGACTTCGCGACCTCTTCAGCAGCTTCGACTCTGCGACACGCCATCACAACATGACCGCCTTGTTTAATAAGCTGTCGAGTGGTCTCTAAGCCAACACCAGAGTTTGCGCCAGTTACGATATATGTATTTCCAGTTATATTTTTATTTAGTGTCTCTGAGTCGCACCAAATTACATGCTTGTTTGCCATGATGATTCCCCTTAGATATTTAAACAATTAACTCATGGTTAATTATGGGAATTGAGGAAATTAATAACACTAGCGATATGCGCCACAATAATTTCAAACTACGCCTAAAAATTAAAAGTTCGAATCTATCCGGACTTACAAGCCTCATTTAATTCCATCTGAGATAACGAGACAACTTTATAACCCTTTCTTTTTATTGCTGGGAGTACTTTTTGCAGAGTGGCAATGGTACGCACTCCCTTATTGGAAAAATCATGTAATACAATTATCGATCCAGATTTAATAGAATGTTGGATATACCAGTCATGAAAACGGGTGGATGAGATTAAATGGTCATAGGGGTAAACGTCGGCTAATACAAGCCTATAATCAAACTTTGAAATTTCTTCCAAAATGCTATTGTTGTAGCGCCCTTTTGCTGGTCGAAACCATTTAATATCTTGATATTCTGATAAAATCGCGTGTGTACGACTTATACTCTCCCTGATTTTAGTTTTTTCGAGATTAGTAAGTTGCTCTTCAGAAAAACCATGGTTCCCTAGTTCGCTACCGGATTCAACGATCGCCTTCAATAATTCAGGCTCGGCCCTATTTCCAATAATAAAAAAGGTAGCAGATGAGCCATTATCATTTAAGACATCTAAGATTTTCTTTGTTGTTTTTTCATCTGGTCCATCGTCGATAGTCAGTGCAACTATTTTTTCACTGCATTTAAAGTTCAATAAGGCGCTTTCAGTTAACTTAGGCCCAACAGTTCTAATAAAGGAAGCATGACACGCGATTAAAAAAAATAGCGATGCAGTAAAAACTAAAAATAGTTTTACCATAGGTAGACGCTAGCTTTTTTATTCATAATTTGAAGTTCGAAAAATTCGGAGCAAGGCCTTTGCGTTATGCCATAACACACGTGCAACGGCATTAAGTGCTCTTCTCGTGGATGACAGTATCTTGCACCTGGTGCTTTTTTCCAGTTAATCAAACGATTCTTTCTCTCTTGTTCAGATAAATTAGCGCTAGAACAAGTATCAATTAACCATTTTTCAAAATCGACATTATCTTTATCTGGACCATTGGTAGGGTTGAAAAAAGCTTGGAGATTATGAAAAGAAAACCCCGAACCAATAATCAAAATATTCTCTGGCAAAATCGAAGATAATGCCTTTCCTATTTCTATATGTGTCTTAGCATCTAAGTTCTTGACTAATGACAACTGAACGCAAGGAATATTCGCTTCGGGATAAAGTATTTTAAGTGGAACAAATAAGCCATGATCGAAGCCTCTGTCATTTGTTACACGATTAACAATTTTCTCTTTGCTCAACAGATCAGAAATTCTTAAAGCAAGTTCAGGCGAACCAGGAGCGGGGTATTTCAATTCATAAGATTCCTTAGGAAAACCATGATAATCGTATATGAGCTCTGGTCGTTCAGCACCAGTTAACACTGGAATATCCTCTTCCCAATGGGCACTTATTAGTACAATACTTTCTGGAGTATCAATAATGGAGCGAATGAGTTTTAAATTCTCAATCATTTCATTGTGGGATCGATCGCCTAAAAGCGGAAGAGGTCCACCACCATGAGAAAGAAATAATACATTAGACATTTTTAATACTGGATAGATCAGCCCTTTTTATATAGAGTTAATTTCAGTTTAAACTAAAAGTTAAGTTTTAAAGGAATTGCAGAACCTTTTAAATCTTTATCTGAGTCACAATCAGTAAATCCATACTTTCTATAAAATTTTTCAGCGTTTGCTGAAGAATTAACACGAATATAATCTTTATCAGATTTTTTTTGACACTCAGAAATCCCAGATTGTAATAGCGCCTTCCCAACACCTTTTCCATGAAAATCTGGATCGACAAAGAGATGACAAAGGTTCCAATATTCTAAAATTAATATATAACCTTTTATAGTTTCACGATCCTTAAATTTATAGTAGATTCGATTTTTGATAGTCAAACTACTATCGATCGACTCCATAATCGAATGCTTTAGCCGTTGTTTTTCTCCGGAAGCTAGTTTTACACTAGTCTCCATTGCGAGTTGAGCTATCTCCTTGATTCTTGATATATCAGAGCTTTGAACTAACAAAATGTTTGACATAAAATCACAAATCGCAATATGAGATTGACAATTAATTATAGAGCTTAATAAGATATTCCTCGGCAGACTTTTCCCAAGTCAGTCTTACAGCAGAAGCGTTTAACGACATTCCTTTTAACTTTGACGGATCTTTATGAAAGAGATCAAGAACTTCCTCAAATGTTTTTATAAGATTGTCTGCTTGATTGACAAGCGATTCTCCAGAAAAAACAAAGCCAGTCTTTTCATGAATAACAGTATCTTTTAGACCACCAACACCATTTACAATACATGGCTGACCAGCTCTCATCGCAAGCATCTGACTAATGCCACAGGGTTCAAAGGAACTTGGCATAAGAAATACATCACCAAATTTATAGAGTAGATCGGAAATTTTATTTGAATACCCGTTTAGGAATATCAGGTTGTCTTTTATGGAAGCGACTTCCGTAACGAAATTTTCTAATTGTCGGTCACCACTACCAAGCACAAAAATAGAACCTTCATTACCAAGCAAATCACAGAGCTTATCTAATACTCGCTCACCTTTTGAGTTCCGAGTTTGAAGTAGTCGGACTTTTTGCTCCGTCAATCGGCCAATAGAAGTGACGGTTAAACCAATAGTTTTCCTGTTTAGCCAAGAATGTAGCCTTTTTTCGGCAATCCAATTTGCAGTTGGTAAGTATCGGTTTTTACCAGACCATTTCTCTAAATCAGGAAAGATAGAATCGACAAGTTTTTTCCTTGCTGGACGAGTATATTTTTGATCAGGGTATTCGCATCCGTTTAAAATACCAATAAGCTCTCCTTTTTTATGTCTTTTCAGTAAATCAAACTCCAAACCCTCACCACCATAAATCCCTTCGCTATGGTCGCTGGGTATTAAAATCTCCTTTGCGTAGGTTTCTGAAACTGTGTGAACTTTATCAGCCAATAAAATACCTGCCCGCATCGGGTTTATACAATTTTCGAAATTTGGATCTTCAACATACTGAGTTTCGTAAGAAAGATAAGGAAACCAAGATTCCAAAGACGATTCATCATTATTTATTGGTCTAATTCCTTGCATTGCAATATTATGAATAGAAAATATGGTACGAATTTGTTTTAGCGATTCAAATTCTGGATCAAACTTCCTGAGAATAAAAACAAATGCCGCATGCCAGTCATGGCAGTGCATATAGTGAGGCCAAGGTAAAATGCCATCTACGAGTGCTTTAGCAATAGCCAAATTAAAAAGCGCAAATTTAGTTGCATCAGAAGCAAAGGGCTGAAATTCGTCATTACAATAAACCTTTTCACCTTGAGGCGAAAAATCCTCATGATGAAAAATAAAATGTGTTGCATCGGAAGAATCTGAGATGTACTTATAAACCTTAATATGTTTAGCATTATCAGAAAAACTTACGACAACTTCACCGCATAATGCGTTTTCGGGGAGTCTTTGCAAAAAACCATAAGATGGAATAGCGCAATCGACAGAAATACCTTGCGTCTTTAATGCTCCAGGTAAATCTCTAATTACGTCTCCAACCCCTCCAACTTTTGCTCCTGGCAAGGCATCATTTTCGGCCGCAATCATTAAAACTCGTAAATTTTCAATCATAATTAAAACTTATTAATACGTAGCAATCTAATTTTTTAGAATTCAGAAATCGATATATGGTATAAGGCAGGTAAAATCTAAAAATGCATCTATGTTTTGTAAAGCTTTCGTTATTTCTATAGGGGGACCACTTTAAAGCGATCCTCTATCAAGGAGACATTTAAATATTTTTGTTTTTTTGAGTTAGTTTCGGAAATTACTTATTTCGTCGTCTCTTTGCCCTAGCATCGCTTGTGTTACCAGTACAACACCTTCTTTGGTCACACGGAAACCTCTTGCCTGATCGTGCTCGTGATCATAACCAATCACCATCCCTTCAGGAATCTGACATTGACTGTCGACAATCACTTTCTTCAATTTGGCATGCCGGTGAATTTCTACTTCAGGTAAAATCACCGACTCTTCAATTAACGAGTAAGAATGTACTCTCACATCAGAAAAGAGGAGTGACTTACGCACTGTACCACCAGAGATAATACATCCCCCCGAAACGGTAGAGTCGACTGCGCTGCCTCTTCGGCCATCATCATCAAAGACAAACTTGGCAGGAGGGAGTTGTTTTTGGAATGTCCAGATAGGCCATTGATGATTATAAAGATTTAATGCGGGATCAGGAGAAACCAATTCCATATTTGCTTTCCAATAAGAATCTAACGTACCAACATCACGCCAGTATGAAACTTCATTTGTTTCAGGATCACGGAATCGATGCGCATAGACACCATAGTCTTGAATAATCGAAGGAATGATGTTTTTACCAAAATCGTGTTCGGATTCCGCATTCTTAGCATCCGTAATCAGTTGATCTAGTAAGAATTCTGTACTGAAAACATAGTTACCCATAGATGCTAGAGTCATACCAGGCTTATCAGCTAGCTCGGTAGGATGCATTGGTTTTTCATCAAATCGAACAATCTTATTTTCGTCATTAACCGTCATGACACCAAAGGCCCCAGCGGCTTCTTCAATAGGAACTTCGATACACGATACGGTAAGATCAGCATTACGTTCAACATGGTAAGCCAACATTGATCCATAATCCATTTGATAAATATGATCACCGGATAGAATCAATACATATTTAGCTTTTTGTTCAGCGATAATATCGATGTTTTGATATATGGCGTCGGCAGTTCCTTGGTACCAGTTAGGAGAATAGCGTTGTGAAGCTGGCAAAATATCAACATATTCTCCCAGTTCATGCTTGAAATCACTCCAGCCATGCATCACATGACGAATTAATGAGTGAGCTTTATATTGTGTAAGAATTCCAATTCGACGAATGCCCGAATTTACGCAGTTTGATAATGGAAAATCAATGATTCGAAACTTACCTCCAAAGTGCAACGCCGGCTTGGCTCGCCAATCGGTCAACTCGTGCAACCGGCTTCCTCTTCCTCCCGCTAAAACGAGTGCGATCGTATCGCGAGTTAAGCGACTTACAAAACGTGAATTCGGGTCAAGCATTGATTTCTCCAAGTAAATATATGTTATCCAATTAAGTCGGTAAGTATTATTGCAATTTAAATGAACGTTTTAAAACTATAACATTAAAGAATTTTCCAAATATCACGAGCATATTCTCTGA
The DNA here is from genome assembly GCA_965262305.1 of Cellvibrionaceae bacterium. GTDB lineage: Bacteria > Pseudomonadota > Gammaproteobacteria > Pseudomonadales > Cellvibrionaceae > CBDHEY01. Next base: position 1,656,444 of record CBDHEY010000004.1, on the reverse strand, counting down.
TTGTTCTGTCACTTGAAAAATGTCCACTGGCTGCAGTGTTACGAATACTTGATTTAATCCAATCATCTTTTTGCTGATAAGCGGTGGCTGCGCGATTTTGCGTATCTATAAAACTCCGAAAATCAGCGGCGACCATCCAAGGATCATGAGGATTGCGAATACTTTTTACAATTGGATCAAAAATTCCTGGTTCGAACATACTGAAATGTCCGCACTCGAGTAAAGTCATAACTCGATTTAAATCTTCATCCTGAGCAATAATATCCGATGTATTATTTTGCTCTCTGTAAGCGGGTATATCCTCTACTTTAAGTCCAAATAGAAAGAAATTTTCTTGACCCACTGCATCCAATATTTCAATGTTAGCGCCATCATATGTACCTATGGTTAAAGCGCCGTTCATCATGAATTTCATATTTCCTGTGCCTGAAGCTTCTTTTCCAGCTGTGGAAATTTGTTCCGAGAGATCAGTCGCAGGACAGATGACTTCCATAGACGTCACCCGATAATTAGGAAAGAAAACAAGCTTTAATTTCGATGACACGAGTTCATCGGAATTTATAACCTGGGCAACATTATTAGCCAACTTAATAATTAACTTTGCTAAAGCATAGCCAGGCGCAGCCTTTCCCCCTATCAATACGCATCTTGGCTGTATATCTTCGCCATCTCCTCGGGTAATACGATCATACAAATGAATAACATGTAAAAGATTTAAAAGCTGACGCTTGTATTCGTGAATACGCTTCACTTGAATATCAAATAAAAATTCCGTGTCAAAATCAACACCACAATTTTCTTTTACAAGACTGGCTAAACGCTTCTTGTTCGTCTGCTTTACATCAAACCATTTTTCACGAAAACCTGAATCTTCTACATATTCAGCTATTCCAGAAATTTCTTCGAAATTGGTAATCCAACCATCACCAACCGCACTTGATATAAGTTGGCTCAACCCTCTATTAGAGTGTGCGACCCATCGTCGCGGAGTGACACCATTAGTTTTATTATTAAACTTGCTGGGCCACAATTCATAAAAATCGCGAAAAAGGCCTTCAGTAAGTAGCTTTGAATGCAAGGCTGCAACGCCATTAACAGAGAAGCTTCCAATTATCGCTAGGTAAGCCATACGGACATGAGGCGTATGGCCTTCTTCAATGATAGACATTCGAGATTGCTTTTCAGTATCTCCTGGCCATCGATGCGCGACTTCAATAAGAAATCTTGCGTTTATTTCGTAAATAATTTCGAGAATCCGAGGAAGAAGTTCGCGAATCATTTTAACCGGCCATTTCTCTAGCGCCTCGGGCAAAAGAGTATGATTGGTATATGCCATACATTGAGTCGTCATTAACCAGGCATCATCCCACTCGATATGATAATCATCTACGAGTAAGCGCATAAATTCGGCTACGGCTAATGTCGGATGAGTATCATTTAACTGAAAACAATGGTATTTGGAAAACTCTTCGAAGTGTCGACCATGTTCATGCTCCCAATCAGCGAGGACATCTTGTAAGCTAGCTGAGGCAAGAAAATACTGTTGACGTAAACGTAACTCTTTTCCATTTTCACTTGCATCATTTGGATAGAGCACCATGGTAATCTGTTCTGCTAGGTTCTTCTGAGCCACTGCATCAGAATAATCCCCTGCGTTAAACTCTTGTAAATTAAATTCATCAGTTGCTTCTGCTTTCCAAAGCCTAAGTGTACCGACATTGTCATTTCGGTAACCTGGAATTGGCATATCAAAAGGGACGGCCAGTACATCTTGTGTATCAACCCACCGAGAACAAATTTTTCCTGCATCATTTGAATAGAATTCGCTGCGACCATAAAATTTAACTCGGCGTGTATGATCTGGTTTTTCAATTTCCCATGGATTACCACCAATCAACCAATGATCAGGCTGTTCGACTTGACGCCCCGCAGACATACTTTGATGAAACATTCCATATTCGTAACGGATTCCGTAACCCATAACAGGTAAATAAAGCGTCGCGCAACTATCCATAAAACATGCTGCTAAACGACCCAAACCTCCATTTCCTAAACCTGCGTCTCGCTCTTCAGATTCAACCTCTTCTAATTGACTACCAAAATCACTTAACGCTTCGCGGCAAGATTCTTCCATGTCTAGGTTAAGCACTGCGTTGTTTAAACTTCGCCCAAGCAAAAACTCTAAAGATAAGTAATAAACGCGCTTTGGTCTGGTTTTCCATTCCAGCTCTCTAGAGATTCTCCAGCGCTCCATAATTCTATCTCTAACGGTCAGCGACAATGCATTAAGCATATAGCCACTAAGTTCATCGTTATCAAAACGCCCCAAAGTAAAACTAAAATGATGCTTAAGATCTTTCGCTACGGTGTCTGCATCACAGCTTAAAATTGGACTCGGTAAACGTGAAGCCATTAAGAGCTCCTCCTATTTAGTATTCCGCATTTAACAAACGTAAAGATTTTGCTACGAGTGTTATCGTCGAATTAGCTTTAATTGTTTCTTCTTTTGGAACTCCATCGCTTTCATTTGTGTCCAGAAGACTTTGCCAATGTTTAATTTCATCGTCATTTGGGAGAGTAAAACTAATATCATTGCCGCCAGAATTAAATAAGATAAGCAACATTGAAGATGACATCGATGTCTCGGGCAGATCATCTTTTTTAGCGTGTTCTTCTAAAATCCAACCTACTGAATGATTATCCCCATCATTCCAGTGTTTATCCTGCATCGGTTCTCCGTCATTATTAATCCAACGCACATTAACAGGGTTTTCTTCATCAAGATTCTTGGAGGTATGAATATATTTTTTGGAGACCAATAATGGATACTTATTACGTAAAGCAATGATATATTTTGTAAATATTTTTAGGTCTCGATTGTGATTTTCAAGTTTCTGCCAATCAAGCCAATTTATTTCGTTGTCTTGACAATATGCATTATTGTTCCCCTTCTGTGTCCGACCCAATTCATCTCCAGCAAGTAACATCGGAGTGCCCTGAGATAGAAAAAGTGTCGCAATAAAATTCCGTTTTTGGCGTGAACGCAACAAAACAACTGATTCATCATCAGTATCACCTTCCACACCATGATTAAAACTGAAATTTGAATGATGACCGTCTTTATTGTTTTCTTTGTTAGCAAAATTATTTCTTTCGTTATAACTAACAAGATCATTCAATGTAAAACCATCATGAGAGGTTACGAAATTGATTGTCGCGGCCGGCGATCGACCACTATGTTCGAAAATATCACTTGAACCGTGAATTCGTCTCGCAAACTCCGGTAGCACCCCGGGGTTGCCCATCCAAAACCTTCTACACGTGTCGCGATAACGATCGTTCCACTCATGCCAACCTGATGGGTATCCACCTAACTGATAGCCTCCAGGTCCGATATCCCAAGGTTCTGCAATTAGTTTAGTTCTCGCTAAAATAGGATCCTGTCGCAACGCATCAAAGAAACCACTGCCTCGATCAAAGCCATGACTTTCTCGACCCATCACTGTTGCTAAATCAAATCGAAAACCATCGACGCCCATATCTCCCGCCCAGAATCGCAGGCTATCCATTACAAGCTGCAATACTCTAGGATGTTTTACGTTAAGTGTGTTTCCACACCCCGTATCGTTCGCGTAGAACCGCTTGTCGTGTTTTTCTAAACAATAGTAGGACGCATTATCTATTCCACGGAAAGACAATGTGGGACCAAGATGATTCCCTTCTCCGGTATGGTTGTATACCACATCTAAAATAACTTCCAAACCAGCATCATGAATAGCATCAACCATCGTTTTAAATTCAAGAGTATCTCCCGAACTTAAGTAACCGGAATGGGGTTTGAAGAAATGGACGGAATTGTATCCCCAGTAATTAGAGAGTCCTTGGTCATAAAGAAACTGTTCGTCAATAAATCCATGTACAGGTAACAACTCGATAGACGTAACACCAAGCTGTTTAATATAGTTTAAGACCGATTCATGAGACAATGCTAAAAACGTCCCTCTTAAGTTAGCTGGTATGGCTAAATTAAGCTGAGTAAAACCCTTTACATGGGTTTCATATAAAATCGTTCTATTCCAGGGAATAAAGGGTTTAACTGGAGAAACTCGAGAATTACTTAAACGTGATTTAAAATCTGTGACAACGCATTTAGGTATATATTGGGCATTGTCATGAGAGTCTAAAATTAAATCTTTCTGCGCGCTTTCAAGAGAATATCCAAAGAGATAATTTGACCAACGAAATGACCCATCAATTTTTTTTGTATAAGGGTCAAAAAGAAGTTTATTTGGATTAAACCTATGGCCTTCTGAAGGATTGTAGGGCCCATGCACACGGTAACCGTAAAGAGTACCTTCTTTTAACCCAAGAATATGAACATGCCATACTTCATTTGTATAGCCTGGTAGTTCAATACGCGCAACTTCCTGTTGACCAAATTCGTCGAAGATACACAACTCAACACGCGATGCATTTGCAGAAAACAACGCGAAATTAACGCCATCTTCAGTGACTGTGGCACCTAATGGATATTCAATACCCTCAGTGATACGATCATTAGAAATCATGTTGGGTAAAACCGTAAGGTTATTGCATTTAATAATTTAATTTTGCAATTCAAATATAATTGCACCAAGCGACGGCAATGTTACACAAATAGAGTTTTCTCTATGATTCCATGCAATGGGTTGAGAGTGAACACCGCCGCCATTGCCTTTATTCTCTCCACCATAAATTTCAGCATCGGAATTAAAAATCTCTTTGTAGTATCCAGGCTGATTCACACCTAGAAGATATTCATCCCTTTGTACTGGTGTAAAGTTACAGGCCACAACTAACTGATTCGACGTTGAGCCAGATTTACGAATAAAAATAAAGACTGAATTATGGTAATCATCAGCTTCGATCCATTCAAAGCCCGTCTCATGAAAGTCGTTGTCGTAAAGAGCATCATAACTTCGATAAATCTTATTAAGGTCTTTTATAAGTCTTTGAATGCCTTGGTGCTCTGGAATATCTAATTGATGCCAGCAAAGGCTATTATTATGATCCCATTCTGGTCCTTGACCAAATTCATTACCCATAAACAAAAGCTTTTTCCCTGGGTGAGCCCACATAAAAGTATAGTACGCTCGCAAGTTAGCAAATTGCTGCCACGAATCGCCAGGCATACGCGCTATAATCGATCCTTTACCATGCACAACTTCATCGTGACTAAGCGGTAAAATAAAATTTTCGCTGAATGCGTAATACAAGCTAAAGGTCATATCGTGGTGATGGTATTGACGATGAATAGGCTCTTTAGAAATATACTCTAGACTGTCATTCATCCATCCCATATTCCACTTGTAACCAAAACCTAAGCCCCCAAAGTTTGTAGGCTTAGAAACGCCAGGCCAAGCTGTAGATTCTTCCGCAACCATCATTGTATTAGGGAAATTTTTGTATACACGTTCATTCGTCATACGAATAAAATCGATGGCTTCTAAATTTTCACGGCCTCCATACGCATTGGGTAACCACTCACCATCATTACGACTGTAATCCAAATAGAGCATAGAAGCTACAGCATCTACTCGTAACCCATCAATGTGATACTCATCTAACCAAAAAAGCGCATTCGCCATTAAATAATTTGCGACTTCTCTGCGACCATAATTATAGATATAGGTATTCCAATCAGGATGGAAACCTTGACGATGATCGGCATGCTCATAAAGCGCTGTGCCATCAAATTTACCCAGTCCATGACTATCTGTAGGAAAATGACCCGGAACCCAGTCAATGAGAACAGCGATACCATTTAGATGACATTCGTCTACAAAATATTTGAAATCTTTGGGTTCACCAAAACGACTGGTTGGTGCAAATAAGCCAACGGGTTGATATCCCCAAGAACCATCAAACGGGAACTCACTTATAGGCATTAATTGAATATGAGTAAAACCCATCTCTAACACATAAGGAATCAATTCTTCTGCAAGCTCACGATAATCCAGGTATCGGTTATTATCATCCCATCGACGTTTCCACGAACCTAAATGCACTTCATAAATTGAAATTGGCCGATGTCGTTCTGTTCTCTCGTGTCTGCGACTATTCCAATCATGATCACGCCAAGTATAATTATTTATGTTAACTACAACCGAGGCCTGTTCAGGAGGACATTGAGAATAATACCCAAATGGATCTGCTTTATGTGGTATAAGATTTCCATCTGCACTCTTGAGTTCGAACTTATATAGCGCACCTTCATTAACATCAGGTATAAAAATTTCCCAAATTCCACTCGGAATATGTTTTCGCATTTGATGCCTGCGTCCGTCCCACTCATTGAAATCACCAACAACAGAGACCCGCTTAGCATTAGGAGCCCAAACGGTAAAACGACAGCCATTGCAACCGTCCAACTCAATGAGATGTGCACCCATAAAACGATAAGCATTTTCGTGAGTGCCCTCACTAAATAAATAGATATCTTGCTGATCTATATTTGAAGCGAATCGATATGGATCTTCAGTAACAAAGTCAAAGTCGTCACCAATAATATTCAATACATACTTTCTATCGTCGATTTTCTCCACATCACCAATAAAAAAACCACCATCATGGATTTTCTTTAATCTAGTGATCGTTGAAGATCGGTCATATGAGAGTACGTCAACACTGTCTGCATCAGGAAAATATGCTCTCACCTCCTGTCTACCATTTGAAAGATCATGCAACCCCAAATAAGAAAAGATATCTTCGCATTCGGAATCAACTATAGATTGGATTATGTCTTCGGAAAGATTTCCCATAAAACTAAGTACTACCTTAATCGCCGTTAAAGACTATGTTCGTTGTTCATTTATTTGCCTGAGTAATTCGTTTATGCGTTCATTCTCAAACAATTCTTCTAACGGAATCGTTAATTTCCGTTGCCAGTTAGCATGTTCTTTAAAAGTACCAGGCACATTTACTGGATCATTCATCATCATTAAATCCTCCAATTGGAGCACAAATATCTTTGATGACGCTTTGCTAGCCAAGAGTAAAATGGATTCAATCAAGCGTTCATCAGCATAACTCTCCAAAGAACTTTCATCCCAACCCTCTGGTAACAATCCTTCATTTTTGAGCATACGAAGTAAACTTTGTTTTTCAAAATTTCTACCGTCACATACTTGCTCATATGAAACACCTTGCTCCAACATGTCGAGTTCATATCTAAGACTAAGGTCGGTTCCATTCCACCAACTAACTAGAGTAGGCACGTCATGGTTGTTAACCATCGCTAGTGCATTCGGGTCATAATGGCGTGGATGGCGAAATTCTCCATTTCCTTCTTTTTCAAAATAAAATACTTTATTCGAAAACAATTTCGCGTTGCCTATCGCCTCTCGAAAATTATCTGGAACAACCCCCAAATCTTCACCAATAATAACACAATGATTTAGTTGACTCTCTAAACAAAGCAAACCTAGCATTTCTTCAAATGGGTAAAGGACATACCCGCCAGCATCAGCATTTAATCCAGGAGGGCACCACCATAAGCGCATTAAACTCATCGCATGATCGATCCTCAAAGCACCACATCGAGCCATATTTGCCCGTAAAAGAGCAATGTAGTGCGCAAACCTGGTTTGTTTTAACATTGCAGGGTCCATTGGGGGTATACCCCAATTTTGTCCTGTTAAAGCCATAGGATCTGGAGGCGCGCCAACCGAAGCTTTCAATCTAAAAAGTTCCGTATGGCTACTCACCTCTGAGCCGCCGCCGTCTGCACCTACGGCCAAGTCTTTGACTAAACCTACTTCCATATTTAATGCTTCAGCGTGGGTTTGACAATCTTCTAATTGCCTGTTTGCAATCCACTGTAAGTAACAAAAGAATGCTATTCCTTTGTATTTATCTTTACTAACCTCTTTTAAAAATGCTTCGACATTAGTTTTATCTACTTCAACATTAAAGGTTTTGCGTAAATCTTCATCTATATATTGGCAATTTTTTACTTCGTAATTGGCATACTCCAATATAGGTATACCTATATTTTGTACGAAGTTTTTAAATAGTTCAGCCTCTCTAGTGGATTTTGAAAGGTCAAGCTCGCAAAAAAGGTTAAATAATTTTATAAAAAAAGGAAACTTAAGCTGCGCTACACTGGCATATTTAACACAATCGGTATTCCGAAGTTCAATTATTTTTTCCTTAACTTGCTCACTAAGAACTAACTCTTTGTAATAATTAACAGAAGCAACATCAATATATAACGGATTTATAAAACGACGATCAGACGGACTGTAGGGACTAAATGAATACTCTAAATTAGAAGATATAGCATGCAGTGGATTAAGACCAATCACACCACCACCGTGGGCGCTTAAATACTCTACTAAATTATAGAGATCAGAAAAATCCCCGATACCCCAATTAGTTTCCGATCGAAGCGTATAAAGGTGAATTATTAAACCCCAGACCTTTTTATCTTTTATAGACCAGTCTGGAACGAAGGCCGTATTGGGGGCTATTACAAATGTAGAATTTTCACTCTTACCTTTATTTGTGAGTTCTAAATTGTAATATCCGGGTATGCTAATCGAAAGTCTAATTTTTTTCCTACTGTATTTAACATCTTCATAAAGGTAGTCACCTACCTCTTCTTGATCTTCCGGTTTGAATACACCCTTATCTACTTCGACTCCTGATGAATCTTTTAATATCCATTTAAAATTGTTTCCGTTTTGCTTGGGATTAATATTTACAAAAAAACATGGCTCATTCTCTCTAGCCAAGGAAAAAGGCTCTAACCAAGAAAGCCACGGAGCGACATCAAGTCGATATATTTCATCCTGAATCTTCTTTTCACTAGAGAGATCGACTTCCATTGCGTTGAGAAGAATCTTTTTATTTTCTTCAGGAACTTTGAGGAATTCCCCTTTATAGTTTATATAGTCAGGCGATATTCCACGCCAATAAAATAAGGGGTCTAGCTCACTCATTAGACAATACTCAAATTTAGTTTAATGATTCCATGCAAATTATATGCAAATGCAGTTGCTCTTGAAATCCGTAATTTTATGCATTTTAGACATCCCCAAAATCTTTCCTTAACTACAAAGCTTAATATGTTTATTAGATTATGAGTATTTTTGAAATAATCTTAGCATTTATTTAAAAAAAATCAGCTTAGAAAAAATAAGATAAGACAAAATAATAAAACTTAGACGAAAAAAAACCGGGTAAACCCGGTTTTTTTTAATCTTCTTCTGAATTATTTTCTATTTGATCATCCTCGACGATTGGTTCTGGACGATCTACGAGTTCCACATATGCCATTGGAGCTTTGTCCCCTGCACGAAATCCGCATTTCATAATACGTAAATATCCGCCAGGTCGGTCTTGATATCTAGGTCCTAACTCGCTAAATAACTTTCCTACTGTATCTTTATTTCTAGTTCTATCAAATGCTAAACGACGATTTGCAACGCTATCGCTTTTACTCAAAGTAATGAGTGGTTCAGCATAACGACGCAACTCTTTCGCTTTCGGTAATGTAGTCTTGATCAACTCATGCTCAACTAAAGATGTTACCATATTTCTGAACATGGCTTTTCTATGTGAACTATTTCTATTAAGTTGACGTCCACTCTGACGATGACGCATAACTCTAACCCTTATTCTTAATTACTATTTCAGCAATTTATTAACTAAATAAGCTTAATGCTTATATATCAATCATTTTTTAAACTAGCTGGAGGCCAGTTTTCTAAGCGCATTCCTAAAGATAATCCTCTAGACGCCAATACATCCTTTATCTCGGTTAAAGATTTCTTACCAAGATTCGGAGTTTTCAATAACTCTACTTCAGTTCTCTGAATCAAATCACCAATGTAGTATATGTTTTCAGCTTTCAAACAGTTAGCAGAACGTACTGTCAACTCTAAGTCGTCCACAGGACGAAGTAAAATTGGATCAATTTGGTCTTCCTGTTCTTCAGGTTCAGAGTCTTGCTCGCTCTCTAAATCAACAAAAACAGCTAATTGATGTTGTAAGATTGTTGCAGCTCTTCTAATAGCTTCTTCTGGATCAATAGTGCCATTTGTTTCAAGATCCAAAACCAATTTATCTAAATCCGTTCTTTGCTCAACACGAGCACTCTCAACAGTATAAGCTAATCGACTAACCGGACTGTAAGAAGCATCTAACTGTAAACGACCAATTGCCCTAGTTTCGTCATCATCTTTAGAACGAGCATCAACAGGCATGTAACCTCGGCCACGACCAATAGTCAGCTTCATGTTTAATGAAACATCTGATGTAATGTTTGCAATGACCAACTCTGGATTGACGATCTCTACATCATGATCCAATTGAATATCACCAGCAGTTACAGGGCCAGGACCTTGCTTAGATAAAGTTAAAACAGCTTGATCTTTTCCGTGTAAAACAACAGCAATGTTCTTCAAGTTTAATAATATTTCTATAACGTCTTCTTGCACGCCTTCAATAGCGCTGTACTCATGCTGAACACCTTCTATTTCAACTTCTGTTACAGCACAACCAGGCATTGACGAAAGTAAAATTCTTCTAAGAGCATTACCTAATGTATGGCCAAATCCTCGCTCCAAAGGCTCCAAAATCACTTTTGCCCGCGTAGAACCTAACTCTGTAACATCAATATGACGCGGGGTTAAAAACTCATTTACTGCACTTTGCATAGACTCACCTGTGGATTATTTTTTCCGTTGTGATTAAATTACCCAAAAACTCAATAATAAATTAGAACTTTCTTACTTAGAGTAAAGTTCCACAATTAGGTTTTCATTGATTTCAGCTGGTAAATCACCGCGGTCGGGTATACGTGTAAAAGTTCCTTCTTTCTTATCACCATCGACTGTAACCCATTCTACTTCACCACGTTGAGCAGCAATGTTTAGTGAGTTTTGAATTCTTAGTTGGTTTTTAGCTTTCTCTCGAATAGCGACAACATCACCTTCTTTAACTTGATATGAAGGAACATTCAATGTCTGACCATTAACTAATATAGACTTATGTGAGACTAGCTGCCGAGATTCTGACCTTGTAGATCCAAAGCCCATTCTGTAAACGACGTTATCCAAACGACATTCTAAAAGCTTAAGCAGGTTTTCACCCGTCGCCCCTTTTCTTCGAGCCGCTTCTTTATAGTAGCTTCTGAATTGTTTCTCTAGTACGCCATAAAGCCTACGTACCTTTTGTTTTTCTCTGAGCTGAACACCATAATCAGAAAGCCTACCACGACGCTGGGCATGCTGCCCAGGTACGGTCTCTGCCTTACACTTTGATTCTAGGGGGCGAATGCCACTCTTTAAAAATAGATCTGTACCTTCACGGCGTGAAAGCTTACAAGTTGGTCCTATATAACGAGCCATTTTTGTTTCTCCTCTTACACGCGACGTTTCTTAGGTGGACGACACCCGTTATGCGGGACAGGAGTCACATCGGTAATATTAGTTACTTTATAACCAATATTATTTAAAGCTCTAACAGCAGATTCACGGCCAGGACCAGGTCCTTTTACCTCGACATCAAGATTCTTTAACCCATAGTCTTGCGCTGCTGTACCTGCTCTTTCTGCTGCAATCTGTGCAGCAAACGGTGTACTTTTTCTAGAACCACGAAAGCCCGAACCACCTGCCGTCGCCCAAGACAAAGTATTACCCTGCCTATCTGTAATTGTTACAATAGTGTTATTAAAAGACGCATGAATGTGCGCAACACCATCGACAACAGTCTTCTTAACTTTTTTCTTAGTCGTTGATTTACTTGGCTTAGCCATAGCAATATCTTCCCAAAAAACTTATGTATTAATTTAACCCAAAACCTATCTCTTAATAGGTTTACGAGGACCTTTTCGTGTACGAGCATTTGTCTTTGAACGTTGACCGCGAACTGGCAAGCTGCGGCGATGACGCATACCTCGGTAACAACCGAGATCCATCAATCGTTTTATGCTCATAGATACTTCTCGCCGTAGATCACCTTCCACAGTCTCTTTAGCAACTTCATTACGAATAGCATCTACTTGATCTTCGCTCAAATCACCGATTCTTACTGCTTCTTCAACACCTGCAGCAGCACAAATCTCTTTAGCTTTTGTTTTACCAATCCCATACACATAAGTTAGGGAAATCACGGCATGCTTATTATCTGGTATATTGACACCAGCTATACGAGCCATCTAATTTACTCCAATCGACATGACACTTAGTGTTAACGACAAATTAAGTCACCCAAGCTTAAAAAAGCGCGCAAGAATAACTAGTAATTCACCAAAATGCAATAGTAAAAAGGTTTCCCTTTAAACGACAGTCAACACCGCTTATTTATTGATCTTGAACGACCAAAAGGCTTTAACAAAATAACGCCTAAAAACTAACCTTGTCTTTGTTTATGACGAGGTTCTGCAGAACAAATAACTCGTAAAACGCCTTTACGTTTTATGAGTTTGCAGTTTCTGCATACTTTTTTCACTGAAGCACGTACTTTCATTTAACTTCACCTATATCCAACAAACCAGACGTATTAACGACGCCCATAACTCTGTAGGTTAGCCTTCTTCATAACAGATTCGTATTGATGAGACATCAAATGCGACTGAACCTGAGACATAAAGTCCATCACTACAACAACAACAATTAACAGAGATGTACCACCTAAATAAAATGGAATGTTTGCAGATACCACTAAAAACTGCGGTAAAAGCGCTACCGCCGCTATGTAGATCGATCCAACCACTGTTAATCGAGTCAATACTTTATCAATGTAATTAGCAGACTGTGCCCCTGGCCGAATCCCAGGTATATAAGCACCGCCTTTTTTCAAATTATCAGCTACTTCTTTTGGGTTATAGATCATCGCTGTGTATATAAAACAAAAAGCGATAATTAAAACAGCAAAAATAATAAAGTTTAATGGCTGACCTGGACCGATTGCTAAAGCTATCTCTTGCAATATTTCACCAGTCTTACCTTCACTCGCTTGACCAAACCATTGGGCAATTGACGCGGGAAACAACAAAATACTACTCGCAAAAATCACCGGAATCACGCCCGCCATATTGATCTTTAATGGGAGGTGGCTTGTTTGAGCGGCTCCAGCCTGATTTCTGCCAACTTGACGACGCGCGTACTGCACGGTAATTCTTCTTTGACCACGCTCCATGCGAACAACAAACCAAACTATCGCTATGGAAGCTAATGCTAAAGCCAATAGAGTAAGTAGATGTAACTCACCTTGCCTGGCACTTTCAAATGCCTGCCCTATAGCACTAGGCAATCCAGCTACAATACCAGCAAATATAAGCATTGAAATACCGTTACCGATACCTCGCTCAGTAACCTGTTCACCAAGCCACATCATAAATACAGCGCCGGTCACTAATGAAGTCACCGCAATAATATAAAAACTAAAAACATTTAAACCTTCATAAGCCATTCCCTGACCAGCCATACCTGCGACCATTACATAAGCCTGCACCAAAGCAAGCCCGAGCGTTAAATATCGCGTATATTGACTGATTTTCTTTCTACCAGATTCGCCTTCCTTTTTAAGCGCCTCTAAAGAAGGAGTCACAGCTGTCATCATCTGCATAATAATTGACGCTGAAATATAAGGCATAATGCCCAACGCCAAAATACTCATTCTTTCTAGTGCACCACCGGAAAACATATTAAACATTCCGAGAATGGTGCCTTGGTTTTGATGAAAAAGCTGAGCTACTCGCTCTGGATCAATACCTGGGACAGGTATATGTGTACCTAAACGATAAACTACGATTGCCAATAACAAGAACTTCAAGCGAGCCCAAAGCTCGCCTAAACCTGAATTATTGCCTTGATTTAAACCCGGCAGTGCCATGTAATCCTCGATCTTAACAATCTTTAATTATTCTTCGATTTTGCCGCCAGCCGTTTCAATAGCTGCTCGAGCACCTTTTGTTAGAGCAAGACCTTTAACAGTTAAAGCTTTTGTAATATCACCAGACAAAAATATCTTAGCTCTCTTGATATTTTCACCAATGATATCTGCCTTTTTCAAAGCAGCTAAATCTATAATCTCAGCGTCAATTTTATTTAACTCAGATGTTCTTACTTCAGCAGTCACGCGACTAATACGACTAGTAAAACCGTATTTAGGTAAACGCTTTTGCAAAGGCATTTGACCACCTTCAAATCCAGGTTTAACACTGCCACCTGAACGCGATTTTAAACCTTTATGACCACGACCAGCAGTTTTACCTAGGCCACTTCCAATGCCACGGCCGACTCGCTTAGCTTCTTTTCTACTTCCATGGGAAGGACTTAATGTATTTAAATGCATGATTATTCGCCTACCACTGAAACTAGATAGTTTACTTTGTTAATCATTCCTCTTGTCGAAGGAGTATCCTCAACTTCAACAATATGTCCAATCTTTCGCAACCCTAAACCTTTAACACAAGCTTGATGCGCTTTTAAACGACCAGCTGTGCTTTTGTTAAGTTTTACTTTTACTGTCTTCTTAGCCATGGTATTTACCTAATAACCGATAAAACACTTCGATTAATTAATAATTTCGTCTACAGTTTTGCCACGCTTAGCTGCAACTTGCTCTGGTGATGCCATTTGCGCTAACGCTTTAAATGTTGCTCTAACCACATTTACTGGGTTTGTAGAGCCATAACACTTAGCTAAAACATTCTGTACGCCAGCTATCTCAAACACTGCACGCATAGCGCCGCCTGCAATTACTCCGGTACCTGGCGATGCTGGCTGCATGTATACCTTTGAAGATGAATGTACACCTTTAGTAGGGTACTGAATCGTGTCACCATTTAATTCAACTTGCACCATGTTTCTGCGAGCAGCTTCCATTGCTTTTTGTATGGCTATTGGAACCTCTCGTGCCTTACCACGCCCAAATCCCACTTTACCATTGCCATCGCCGACCACGGTCAAAGCAGTGAAACCAAATATACGACCACCTTTTACCGTTTTCGCAACACGGTTAACTTGAACTAACTTTTCTTGTAAACCTTCGGCCGTACTTTCTTCTTTATTGGTATTTTGCGACATAATTCAACCTTTAAAATTCTAAGCCACTTTCGCGAGCAGCATCAGCTAGCGCTTTAATGCGACCGTGATATTTAAAACCGCTTCGATCAAAAGCTACTCGTTCGATTCCCGCTTCTTTTGCCCGTTCTGCGATAAGCTTACCTACCGCAACAGCCGCTTCAGCATTACCCGTTTTTTCACAAGAAACACCTTTATCAAGTGTTGATGCACTTGCAATCACCTTGGCTCCGCCAGCTTCTATAATTTGAGCGTAAATATGACGAGGAGTACGATTTACGCAGAGACGTGTTTCACGCAACTCTTTTATTTTTGCGCGAGACTTTGCAGCACGTCGTAATCTTGATTTTTTCTTTGCGTTCATATTTCTAAAACCTGGTTTAAAATTAGTATTTAAACTAATTATTTCTTCTTAGCATCTTTACGACGAACATACTCGTCTGAATACTTAACACCTTTACCTTTATAAGGCTCTGGAGGACGAAATGCTCGCACCTCAGAAGCTGCTTGTCCTAGCAGCTGTTTATCTGCACTTTTCAAAACGATTTCAGTTTGGCTAGGAGTCTCTGCCGTAACACCTTCAGGTAATTGATAATCGATTGGATGCGAAAACCCTAGAGTCAAATTCAACACCTTGCCAGATGCTTTTGCACGATAACCAACACCATTTAATATGAGCTTTTTCTCAAAGCCAGCACTGACACCTTTAACCATATTATTCACTAGAGCCCTTGCAGTACCAGCCTGAGCTCTTGAAGACTTTGAACCATCTTTCGCCGCGAACTTAAGCACCTTTTCATCTTGCTTAACTTCGACACTATCGTGAATCGCCAATGAAAGACTAGTTTTACTACCTTTCACTGTAATATTTTGACCATCAAGTTTGATGTCTACACCAGATGGCAATTCAACGGGGCTATTCGCTACGCGTGACATAATTTTTTCTCTCGAACACTCGCTAAAAGAGTATTTAATTCGCCTTTATAAAATTTAAAATACTGTGCAAAGTACTTCGCCGCCAACGCCTTGTGCTCTAGCAGCCCGATCTGTCATTACACCTTTACTCGTAGATACGATCGCAACACCTAACCCGCCTCGCACCTTAGGCAGTTCATTTTTACCAGCATAGGCACGTAACCCTGGTCGGCTATATCTATCTAACTCAGCAATAACCGGCTTTCCTTCGAAATACTTTAAATCAATCGTGAGTTCTGGCTTGACTGAATCTGAAACCGCTACGCCGCCGACATAACCTTCTGAAGCCAAAACATCAGCCACACTCTTTTTTAAATTAGATGAAGGCATAGTAACTGTTGTTTTACCAACCATCTGCGCATTTCTGATTCTAGTTAACATGTCAGCTAATGGATCTTGCATACTCATATATTTAATTCCTATCTACACGCTTACCAGCTAGCTTTAACTAGGCCGGGCACATCACCGCGCATCGCAGCTTCACGCAATTTGTTACGGCATAAACCAAACTTGCGATATACGCCGTGAGGACGCCCCGTGACACGACAACGACGCTGCTTACGAGACAAGCTAGAGTCACGAGGAAGCTTTTGCAATTTTATACTGGCTTCCCAGATGTCATCGTCCGAAGACTCTGCACTTAAAATAGTTTCTTTCAAAGCTGCTCGTTTGTCCGCATACTTTGCAGCAAGTTTTGCTCGCTTTGCCTCTCGGGCGATCATTGATTTCTTTGCCATTATTAAAAACCCTTTTTAGCCTTTAAACGGAAAGTTAAACGCTTTTAACAAAGCTCGACCTTCGTCATCATTTTTTGCAGTAGTTGAAATACAAATATCTAAACCACGCAATTTGTCTACTTTATCGTAATCAATCTCAGGGAAGATAATTTGTTCGTTAACACCCATCGAAAAATTTCCACGTCCGTCAAACTGCTTAGGACTGACGCCCCTAAAATCGCGAATACGTGGGATCGAGATACTTATTAATCTGTCCAAAAACTCGTACATTTTTTCACGACGTAATGTCACTTTACATCCAATTGGCCAGCCTTCACGAACTTTAAAACCTGCAATTGATTTTCTTGCTTTAGTAATTACTGGTTTTTGTCCAGCGATCTTTTCCATGTCTGCCACAGCGTTTTCTAAAGCTTTTTTGTCTGCTAAAGCTTCACCAACACCCATATTCAGCGTAATTTTGGTTATCCTTGGGATCTCCATAACATTCTCCAAACTCAATTCTGTTTTGAGTTGTGGAGCGATATCTTTTGTATAAACTTCTTTTAGCCTAGCCATCACTGTTACTCACTTAAGCGTCGATCGCTTCGCCGTTAGATTTGAATATTCTAATCTTGCTTGAATCTTCTAAAACCTTAATTCCAACGCGATCCGCTTTATTCGTATTAGGGTTATATATCGCAACATTCGAGATTTGAATCGGAGATTCTTTCTCAACAATTCCGCCCTGAACTCCAAGCTGTGGGTTTGGTTTTTGATGCTTTTTAACCATCTGAATTCCAGAAACGATAAGTCTATCGTCAGCCAAAACACGGGTCACCTTGCCGCGCTTGCCTTTATCACGGCCGGCTATAACGATTACTTCGTCATCTCGCTTTATCTTTTTCATAAATTTGTTCCTATCTTTTTGACCTGAACTACAAAACTTCAGGCGCTAAAGAAATAATCTTCATGAATTTCTCACCGCGTAACTCACGAGTCACAGGACCGAATATACGCGTTCCTATTGGCGCTTCCTGGCTATTCAACAGCACAGCTGCATTGTCATCAAAACTAATTAGTGACCCATCCTGACGACGTACACCTTTTTTGGTTCTAACTACAACCGCTAAAGATACTTGGCCTTTCTTAACCTTACCGCGTGGTATCGCTTCTTTAACTGTTACTTTGATGATGTCTCCGACTCGAGCATAACGACGATGAGAGCCACCCAGTACTTTTATACACATAACGCGACGTGCACCGCTATTATCTGCTACGTCCAAATAGGATTGAGTTTGTATCATCGCTTAACTCCACTAAAACCTTATCTTGAGATTTATCTCTAAATTACTGTTGCGCGTTCGTCTATCTTTACTAAAGTCCAAGACTTAGTTTTCGAAAGTGGACGAGCTTCTGCGATTGTCACTACATCGCCAATCTTGCATTCGTTCTTTTCATCGTGAGCTTTCAATTTAGAAGACTTACTCACATATTTGCCGTAAATAGGATGCTTAACACGACGTTCAATCAATACAACAACGGTCTTATCCATCTTGTCGCTTACTACTTTACCCGACAAAGTTCTTACTAACTTTTCTGCTTCAGCCATCTTTATTTATCCGCCTTTTGACGCAGTACAGTTTTGATTCTTGCAATATCTCGACGCGTTTGCTTTAACAAATGCGTTTGATTTACTTGCCCAGTAGATTGCTGCATGCGAAGTTTAAATTGCGCGTCCAATTGTGATAGCAATTCTTCGTTCAACTCTTCTACACTTTTATCGCTGAGTTCTTTCGCTTTCATCACATTACCGATCTCTTAACAAAGGCAGTACTTATAGGAAGTTTTGCCGCTCCTAAAGCAAATGCTTCACGAGCCAACTCTTCAGACACACCTTCCATTTCGTAGAGCACTTTTCCTGGCTGCACTTGTGCAACCCAATATTCAACGTTACCTTTACCTTTACCTTGACGAACTTCTAAAGGTTTTTCTGTAATAGGCTTATCAGGAAACACTCGAATCCAGATCTTTCCACCACGCTTAATGTGCCTTGTAATCGCACGCCGCGCCGCCTCAATTTGACGCGCAGTAATGCGCCCTCGCCCAGTACATTTCAACCCATATTCACCAAAGCTCACTTTAGAACCACGAAGGGCTAAACCCTTGTTTCTACCAGTATGCTGTTTACGGAACTTTGTTCTTTTTGGCTGCAGCATTCGCTTAACCCTTTTTAACTTTCGCTAACTTTAAATAACTTACTTAACTTGTTACTTAGTCTTGGTGTTACTATTCTTTTTCTTTTGGCTCGCTTCAACTTCTTCTAAGCCACCAATAACCTCACCCTTAAAGATCCAGACTTTAACACCAATGATACCGTAGGTGGTGAGCGCTTCGGCTGTAGCGTAATCAATATCAGCTCGAAGCGTATGAAGAGGCACTCTACCCTCCCTATACCATTCTGCACGAGCGATCTCAGCACCACCCAAGCGACCACTCACCTGAATTTTTACACCTTCTGCGCCTTGACGCATCGCATTCTGAACAGCTCTTTTCATTGCTCGACGAAACATAACTCGACGTTCTAGCTGTGAGGCAACGCTCTGAGCCGCTAATGCTGCGTCTAAATCTGGCTTGCGAATCTCTTCAATATTGATATGAACCGGCACACCCATTTTTTTGGACAATTGAGCACGCAACTTTTCAACATCTTCGCCTTTTTTACCGATGACAATACCAGGACGAGCGGTGTGAATAGTCACTCTCGCAGTATTCGCAGGACGTTCGATGTCAACACGACTGACTGACGCATGCTCTAGGGTTTTTTGTAAAAACGCACGCACTTCGATATCTGCATTTAGCTTGTCAGCATATTCACCTTTGCTAGCAAACCATGTAGAGGTGTGACGCTTTACAATTCCTAGACGAATTCCTGTTGGATGTACTTTTTGACCCATAAGTCCGCTCTCTTACTGATCCGCAACTTTTACTGTTATATGGCAAGTTCTTTTAAGGATACGATCTGCTCGACCCTTCGCTCTTGGACGAATACGTTTCATAGTCGTCCCTTCGTCAACAAAAATCGTTGACACTGTCAACTCGTCAACGTCTGCCCCTTCATTGTGCTCGGCATTTGCTATCGCTGACTCTAAAACTTTTTTAACTATCGCAGCGCCTTTACGAGAACTAAACGTTAAAACGTCTAGCGCATCTTCTACTGACTTACCTCTAATCTGGTCTGCCACTAAGCGTGCTTTTTGAGCTGACAATCCAGCCCCTTTTAATTTAGCTGCTACTTCCATCGTCATACTCCGAATTAGCGCTTCGCTTTTTTGTCTGCAACATGTCCGCGATAAGTACGCGTTACGGCAAACTCACCTAACTTGTGACCAACCATCTCTTCATTCACCAAAACTGGTACATGCTGACGACCATTATGCACAGCAATCGTTAAACCAACCATTTCAGGCAAAATCATTGAACGACGGGACCATGTCTTTATCGGCTTCCTATCATTCTTTTCAACTGCAACCTCCACCTTTTTAATAAGGTGATGATCAATAAACGGGCCTTTCTTCAGCGAACGTGGCACTATGCTATCCTCTCTAATTTAGCCGTCGTTACTTCTTACCACGACGACGTACAATCATATTGTCTGTACGCTTATTCTTACGCGTCTTGTAACCTTTAGTTGGTGTACCCCAAGGAGATATCGGATGACGCCCTCCCGAAGTACGACCTTCACCACCACCATGAGGGTGATCGACCGGGTTCATCGCAACACCTCTAACTGTAGGTCTTACTCCACGCCATCTCGAAGCACCAGCCTTACCTAACGAACGAAGGTTATGCTCGGGATTCGAAACCTGCCCCAACGTCGCTCGGCACTCAGCCAAAACTTTACGCATTTCGCCGCTACGAAGACGCAATGTAACATGACGACCTTCTCTAGCGATTAACTGAACTGAAGTTCCTGCAGATCGCGCAATTTGCGCTCCTTTACCCGGCTTTAATTCAATACAGTGAATCACACTACCCACAGGTACGTTTCTTAATGGAAGCGTATTACCCAACTTAATAGGAGCACGCTCACCACTTTCAACAACGTCACCTGCAGACAAACCTTTAGGCGCAATAATATATCTTCGCTCACCATCGGCATAACAAACTAGCGCAATATTCGCACTGCGATTCGGGTCGTATTCCAGCCGCTCTACCTTGGCCGGAATCCCATCTTTATTTCTTTTAAAATCAATTACACGGTAATGCTGCTTGTGCCCACCACCAACATGCCTAGTCGTAATACGGCCATTATTGTTACGACCGCCAGACTTTGATTTTTTTTCTAACAATGGTGCGTAAGGCTGACCCTTATGCAAATCCGGATTAACAACACTGACAACAAATCGCCGACCGGCCGATGTGGGTTTTCTTTTAATTAAAGGCATTTATCACATCTCCCCTACGGCAAAATCGATTTCATGACCCTGCTCGAGACGGACGTAAGCTTTTTTCCAATCATTACGCTTACCCATACCATAACGTGTACGCTTGGTTTTTCCCTTAACATTAAGGACTCGAACATTTTCGACTTTCACATCGAACATTTTTTCAACTGCTGCACGAATCTCGCTTTTATCCGCATCACGTAAAACTTTCAATACAACCTGGTTTGAAAGCTCTGTAACAATTGCGGACTTCTCCGAAACAACAGGACCAAGAATCACCTTGTATAACCGCTCTTGGTTCATACCAGTGCCTCCTCTAATTTTTTAATCGCTGCAACAGTAAAAACCACCTTCTCAGCCCCAACCAAAGACACTGGATCGATCGCTTGCACATCTCTAACATCAACTTTATGCAAGTTTCTAGAAGCAAGATACAAATTCTCACTCACCTCTTCTGACACGATCAACGCTCTAGAAATATCGTATTGTGCGAGCTTCTGAACCAAACCTTTAGTTTTTGGCGCTTCAAGATCAAAATCTTCAACAACAACCAAACGCTCTTGACGATGCAACTCGGAAACTATGCAGCGTAAAGCTGCACGATACATTTTCTTGTTTAGCTTCTGCTCAAAATCCCGTGGGCGAGCTGCAAAGGTCACCCCACCAGTTCGCCACAAAGGACTTCTAATCGTTCCAGCTCTCGCACGACCCGTACCTTTTTGACGCCAAGGCTTTTTACCGCCACCGGAAACATCTGAACGAGTCTTCTGCGCCTTACTGCCTTGACGCGAAGCTGCCATGTAAGCAACAACAGCTTGATGCACCAGATCTTGATTAAACTCTTTACCAAAAGCTACTTCAGATACATCAACCGTACCTTTTGCACCTTGAGGTGTTGCTATATTTAACTCCATGGTCGACTCCCCTAGGACACTTAACCGTTGCTGCGCGTTTTAACTGCGGGACGAATTATCACATCCCCACCTGGAGCTCCAGGCACCGACCCTTTAATAAGAATCAGATTACGCTCAACATCGACCTTAACCACTTCTAAATTCTGAGTTGTAACTCTTTCTGCACCCATGTGCCCAGCCATCTTTTTACCTTTAAAAACACGACCAGGAGTCTGACACTGCCCCAACGAACCCGGAGCACGGTGAGACAAAGAGTTACCATGTGTAGCGTCTTGCGTTCTAAAATTCCAACGCTTAACACCACCAGCAAAACCTTTACCCTTTGACGAGCCAGTCACATCCACTTTCTGCCCCGCCTCAAATCCATCAACAGTAATCGAAGCACCAACTTCAAACTCATCGCCAGCTTCGTTACGAAATTCCCATAAACCTCTGCCAGCTTCGGCCTCTGCTTTAGCATAATGACCTGCTGACGATTTTTTAACACGGGAGGATTTACGCGCACCAACAGTAACCTGCACAGCAGCGTAGCCATCAGTTTCAACATTTTTTATTTGAGTTACGCGATTTGGCTCTGCCTCAATCACGGTAACAGGAACAGACAAACCTTCATCTGTAAAAATACGAGTCATGCCGCTTTTCCGGCCGACGATACCAATTGTCATTGTAAACCTCTCAGTGTACGGGGCTTTAACCCACTACGGCCGCCCATTTCAGAGCGTTACACAGATCTTTTTAGAAAATCTAAAAAGCTGTAATTGGAGCCCTAGCCCAGACTAATTTGAACCTCAACACCCGCTGCTAAATCCAGCTTCATTAAGGCATCTACAGTTTTTTCTGTAGGCTCGACAATATCGAGCAATCTTTTGTAAGTGCGAATCTCGTACTGATCTCGCGCATCTTTATTTACGTGAGGCGAAATCAATACAGTAAAACGCTCTTTGCGCGTTGGAAGAGGAATAGGACCTCTTATCTGCGCACCAGTGCGTTTTGCGGTTTCTACAATTTCCGCTGCTGAAGCATCTATCAACTTGTGATCGAAAGCTTTAAGCCGAATTCGTATACGTTGATCCTGCATCTGAACCAAACTCCAAACATTTTAAAGAACAATTGCCTAAAGGTTTATTGGTGACCCTCGACAAAATGAGGGCGCATTCTAATGTCGGCTTTTATGCCTGTCAACAAGTTTTACTTATATTTGAACAATTGATTACTTAGGACCAATCAAACACAA
This sequence comes from Cellvibrionaceae bacterium, assembly GCA_965262305.1. Lineage (GTDB taxonomy): Bacteria > Pseudomonadota > Gammaproteobacteria > Pseudomonadales > Cellvibrionaceae > CBDHEY01. Next base: position 1,633,086 of record CBDHEY010000004.1, on the reverse strand, counting down.
AAAAACCCCGAAGCGACTAAGCAACGGGGTTTCAATTTTTTTGAATAATTAGAGACTTAAGCGTTCGCTTTTTTCTCTTTTTCTGCTGCAATAACCGCTTCTGCAACATTTGCAGGACATGCTGCGTAGTGAGAAAACTCCATAGAAAACTGACCACGCCCAGAAGTAATAGTGCGCAAATGCCCAATGTAACCAAACATTTCCGAAAGAGGCACATCACCCTTAATACGCACACCAGTGGCCCCTGCTTCTTGATCTTTAATCATGCCACGACGACGGTTCAAATCACCAATCACATCACCAACATTATCTTCTGGGGTAAATACGTCTACTTTCATGATAGGCTCTAGAAGCTGAGGACCTGCTTTCGGCATAGATTGACGATAAGCACCCTTAGCTGCAATTTCAAACGCAATTGCCGACGAATCAACTGCGTGGAAACCACCATCATAAAGTTCAATTTCAACGTCTAACAATGGGAACCCAGCAAGAGGCCCTTCTTCCATCATAGTCCCAAAGCCCTTCTCAATAGCAGGGAAGAATTCCTTAGGAACGTTACCACCTACAACCGTTGATTCAAACGTGAAGCCAGAGTTTTGTTCACCAGGACGAATTCGGTAATCGATCTTACCGTATTGACCGGAACCACCAGACTGCTTTTTATGCGTATAAGAATCTTCTACGGGCTGAGTAATCGTTTCTCGGTATGCAACCTGTGGCTGCCCGACCTCCAACTCGACACCATATGTACGTTTAAGGATATCAACCTTAATATCCAAGTGAAGCTCACCCATCCCTTTAAGAATAGTGTCACCTGATTCCTCATCTGTCTCAACAACAAAAGACGGATCTTCCGCAACCATCTTGCCAATCGCAATACCCATCTTTTCGGAGCCGCCTTTATCTTTTGGCTTAACCGCGATAGAGATTACAGGCTCTGGGAAAATCATAGGCTCTAATGTACAAGGATGGTCAGGATCACAAAGAGTGTGACCTGTTTGAACATTCTTCATACCAACAACTGCAATAATATCGCCAGCTTGCGCACCATTTAACTCTGTACGCTCATTAGCATGCATTTCCACCATTCGCCCGATACGTTCTGTTTTCCCAGTATACGAGTTCAATACAGTCATGCCCTTTTCCATTTTACCGGAGTAAATACGGATAAAAGTTAATGCGCCGAAACGGTCATCCATGATTTTAAATGCCAACGCACGCAACGGCTCATCAACGTCAACCTTGGCAACCTCTCCCGTGGGCTCACCAGTTTCTTGATCTGTTAACGGCTGAGGGTCCACCTCTGTCGGCGCAGGCAAGTAATCGATAACGGCATCAAGCACTAACTGAATACCCTTGTTTTTGAACGCCGAACCACAGTATGTTGGGAAGAAAGCCAAATCACGTGTACCTTTACGAATACATCGTTTGATATCTTCAACCGAAGGCTCTTCACCGTCCATGTAAGACATCATTAATTCATCATCTTGCTCTACAGCGGTTTCAATTAACTTCTCACGATACTCCTGAGCTTTTTCGACCATATCTTCAGGAATATCTTTAACTTCGTAGTTTTCCGGAAGCCCTGAATCATCCCAAACATAAGCCTTCATACTCAACAGATCAACCACACCAACAAAGTCATCTTCAATCCCGATTGGCAAAACCATCACCAGAGGGTTAGCAGCTAGAACTTTTTCTACCTGACTTACAACACGGTAAAAGTCAGCACCCATACGATCTAACTTGTTAACAAAAATGATACGTGAAACTTCTGACTCGTTTGCATATCGCCAGTTTGTTTCTGACTGAGGCTCAACACCACCAGAGCCACAAAATACACCGACACCACCATCAAGTACTTTAAGAGAACGATAAACTTCAACGGTAAAGTCGACGTGCCCAGGGGTATCAATAATGTTTAAACGATGATCTTTCCAAAAACAGGTAGTTGCAGCAGACTGGATTGTAATACCACGTTCTGCTTCCTGCTCCATGAAGTCAGTCGTTGATTCACCATCATGCACTTCACCAGTCTTGTGAATTTTACCAGTAAGCTTCAAAATTCGTTCGGTAGACGTGGTTTTTCCCGCATCAACGTGTGCGAAAATTCCAATATTTCGGTATAGAGATAAGTCTGCCATTGTTTTACTCAATTAGTTAAATTAATTAAAATCGCGCGCAGTATACAGGGTTTATTGTTACTTTTTAATTTGCGAAGCGACCATTCAAAGCAAGAGACAGCGTCTCCCGCCAACCCAAAATTATTCAATAATTTTAGCCACAACGCCTGCACCCACAGTACGACCCCCTTCACGGATCGCAAAGCGCAAACCTTCATCCATCGCAATCGGACAGATCAACGTCACTTCCATTTGAATGTTATCACCAGGCATAACCATCTCAACACCTTCTGGTAATTCACATGCACCTGTCACATCCGTTGTACGGAAGTAAAACTGTGGACGATAACCTTTAAAGAACGGCGTATGACGACCACCTTCATCTTTCGACAACACGTAAACTTCACCTGTAAATTTAGTGTGAGGCTTAACTGTACCAACGTGCGCCAATACTTGACCACGCTCCACTTCATCACGCTTAGTACCACGAAGAAGAACACCGACGTTTTCTCCGGCACGACCCTCGTCTAACATCTTACGAAACATCTCCACACCGGTAACGGTAGTGGTGGTCGTTTCTTTAATACCAACGATCTCTACATCTTCGCCCGTCTTAACAATTCCGCGCTCAACACGACCGGTTACAACGGTACCACGACCCTGAATCGAGAACACATCTTCAATCGGCATAATGAACGAACCATCGATGGCACGCTCTGGCTCTGGAATGTATTCATCCAACGTTTCTACCAGCTTCTTAACAGCAGAGGTACCCAACTCATTATCATCTTCACCATTCAACGCCATCAACGCTGAACCTGGGATAATTGGTGTATCGTCACCCGGGAATTCGTAAGTATCTAACAACTCACGCAATTCCATTTCTACCAATTCCATCATTTCTTCGTATTCTTCAGTACCAACACCGCCACAGTCTTCTGCAAGCAAGTCGGCTTTATTCAAGAACACAACAATATATGGTACACCTACCTGACGTGACAAAAGTATGTGCTCACGTGTTTGCGGCATAGGGCCATCAGTAGAACCACACACCAAAATAGCACCGTCCATCTGTGCCGCACCGGTAATCATGTTTTTTACATAGTCGGCGTGCCCTGGGCAGTCTACGTGCGCATAGTGGCGCGTTGGTGAGTCATACTCAACGTGAGACGTCGCAATCGTAATACCACGCTCTCTTTCTTCTGGGGCATTGTCAATATTGGCAAAATCCACTAACTCACCGCCCCAAACTTCCGCACACACGCGCGTTAAAGCCGCCGTTAAGGTAGTTTTACCATGGTCTACGTGACCGATTGTGCCCACATTCACATGGGGCTTGGTTCTTTCAAATTTTTCTTTTGCCATTGCGACATTCCTCTAAATAAAAAAAATCATACACCCGTTTTATTCTTTCCAATGATATCTTCAGCAACGTTATTTGGCGCTTCAGCATAACGCTCGAACTCCATCGTAAAAGTTGCACGCCCCTGTGTCGCAGAACGCAGGTCAGTTGCATAACCAAACATTTCTGCCAAAGGCACTTCAGCATTCACTACCTTACCAGAGGGGTTTTCATCCATCCCCTGAATCAACCCACGACGTCGATTCAGATCACCAACAACATCACCCATATTTTCTTCCGGCGTGACTACTTCAACTTTCATTACAGGCTCCAGCAAGGCTGCTCCACCATCTTGAGCTAATTTTTTTGTAGCCATTGAAGCAGCAATTTTAAATGCCATTTCATTAGAGTCCACATCATGGAAAGAACCATCGTAAAGCGTGGCTTTTAAACCTAAAAGCGGATAACCAGCCAATACACCATTTTGCATTTGCTCAGAAATTCCTTTTTCTACAGCAGGAATATATTCCTTAGGAACAGCACCACCAACAATTTCGTTGACAAACTCTAGCCCTTCAGCATTCTCATCCTCTGCTGGTTCGAACTTAACCCAAACATGACCAAATTGACCACGTCCACCCGACTGTCGGACAAACTTGCCTTCAATTTCACACGTGTTTTTAATTCGCTCTCGGTAGGCAACTTGAGGTTTACCAATATTTGCTTCTACACTGAACTCACGCTTCATACGATCAACAATAATGTCAAGATGTAACTCACCCATCCCCGAAATGATCGTTTGTCCAGTTTCTTCATCCGTTCTTACTTTAAAGGAGGGATCTTCTTGAGCGAGCTTACCTAAGGCAATACCCATCTTTTCTTGGTCAGCTTGGGTTTTAGGTTCCACCGCTACAGAAATGACCGGCTCTGGAAAATCCATTCTTTCAAGAATAATTTTTTTATGCTCATCGCACAGGGTATCACCTGTCGTTACATCTTTTAATCCAATGGCTGCAGCAATGTCTCCAGCAAGCACTTCTTTTATTTCTTCACGACTGTTTGAATGCATTTGAACCATACGGCCAACACGCTCTTTCTTTCCCTTAACCGAGTTATAAACAGCCGTACCACCTTCAAGCTTACCTGAATAAACCCTGAAAAAAGTTAATGTACCAACAAAAGGATCAGTCGCAATCTTAAACGCCAGTGCCGCAAAAGGCGCATTATCATCAGCCTCCCGCTTATCCGCTGTTTCACCATCATCCAGAGTACCTTCAATGGCTTTTACTTCGGTAGGCGCGGGCAAATATTCTATAACTGCATCTAAGACAGCTTGCACACCCTTATTTTTGAATGCAGAGCCACCCAACACAGGGACTATTTCATTTGCTAAAGTTCTCGATCTCAAACCAGATTTAATATCTTCCTCTGATAATTCACCTTCCTCGAGATACTTATCCATAAGCTCTTCACTAGCTTCGGCTGCGGTTTCGACTAGAAACTCTCGCATCTCCTCACATTGCTCTAGCAAGTCACTCGGTATCTCGCCATAATCAAAGGTCATACCCTTATCTTCTTCAGACCAATGAATAGCTTTCATCTTTATAAGATCGACGACGCCGAGAAATTCGTCTTCTGAACCAATTGTCATTTGAATAGGCACTGGATTAGCACCCAATCGCTCTTTTAATTGAGAGACAACACTTTCGAAATCTGCCCCGGCTCGATCCATCTTATTGACAAATACTAATCGAGGAACTTCATATTTATTAGCCTGACGCCAGACTGTTTCAGTCTGTGGCTGAACACCAGAAGAACCACAAAGCACTACAACCGCACCATCCAACACACGCAGTGAGCGTTCAACTTCAATTGTGAAATCGACATGCCCTGGAGTATCAATGATGTTTACTCGATGCTGTTCAAACTGTTGCTGCATTCCCGACCAAAAGCAGGTCGTCGCTGCAGAAGTGATTGTGATACCACGCTCTTGCTCCTGCTCCATCCAGTCCATCGTAGCTGCACCATCATGTACCTCTCCGATCTTGTGAGATAAACCAGTATAAAATAGAACGCGTTCTGTGGTGGTTGTTTTACCGGCGTCAACGTGCGCGCAAATACCAATATTGCGATACCGAGCAATTGGGGTTTTACGAGCCACTATTTTCTCTCCGACTGACTGAAGCTAGGCTTTTTCAAAAAAAGGAAACATGAAAAATGCCAAATTGAATCTTATTGTGAACTTTTACACTAAAAAGGCAGCGAATATAGCTGCCTTTTATTGCAATTACGTGTATGCAATTAAAAACGGAAGTGAGAGAACGCTTTGTTAGCTTCTGCCATACGGTGCACGTCTTCACGCTTCTTAACTGCGCCACCTTTGCCTTGAGAAGCATCGATCAACTCTCCAGCCAAACGATGAGGCATTGATTTTTCACCACGACCGCGAGAATACTCTACCAACCAACGCATCGCCAAAGCTGTACGACGAGAAGGCCTAACTTCAACAGGCACTTGGTAAGTCGCACCACCAACGCGACGAGATTTAACCTCTACCAGAGGAGCGACGTTTTCCAACGCCTCATCAAAAACCTCTAGAGGATCTTTATTTAACTTTTCTTGCACTTGATCTAAAGCACCATAAACAATGCGTTCAGCTACAGACTTTTTACCACTAATCATCACGTGGTTCATAAACTTCGCCAAAGTTACATTACCAAACTTAGGATCTGGTAAAACTTCTCGCTTGGCGACTACTCTTCTTCTTGGCATATTACTTTTCTCTATTAAATTCAGGTTAACCCGAGATTTCTATGTAGATTATCGAAATCGAAAAAACTCGGCCTTACTTTTAAACTTGCTGATAAAAACCAATCAAGCACAAAAATTACATTACACTTACAAGCGATCTACTTAGGACGCTTAGCACCATATTTAGAACGACCTTGCTTACGATCAGAGACTCCAGAAGTATCTAACGCACCACGAACTGTATGGTAACGCACACCAGGCAAGTCTTTTACACGACCGCCACGAATCAATACAACACTATGCTCTTGTAAGTTATGACCTTCACCACCAATGTATGAAGAAACTTCAAACCCGTTAGTCAAACGTACACGACAAACTTTACGTAATGCCGAGTTTGGTTTTTTAGGTGTAGTAGTATAAACACGAGTACAAACACCACGACGCTGAGGGCATGCCTCTAACGCACGTACGTCACTCGCTTGAACTTTACGCTTTCTTGGCTTACGAACTAACTGATTGATCGTTGCCATCTATAAACTCCAAAAAAATAACTGCTATGGCCAATGATTAAATTAGCCAAAGCAAACGTTGATTTAATAAACATCAGACTGCAATCAAAAATTACTACAACTGCTACTGAATACCGCCTTTACAAAACGGGTGGCGCATTGTAATGACACGATTCAACGCCGTCAACCACCCATTTTAAAGTTAAGAACTTACTTTACTCGCTTGATTTAAGTGCCTCAGTTAGCGCCGCTTCGATATCGGCTGCACTAACAGTATCTTCGACTACAACCTCTTCACGCTTCTTAAGCCGATCATTGTGATAAGCCAATCCTGTTCCTGCTGGAATAAGACGACCAACCACCACGTTTTCTTTAAGGCCACGTAAATTATCAACCTTACCCGTAACCGCAGCTTCCGTAAGTACACGAGTAGTTTCCTGGAACGAAGCAGCAGAAATAAATGATTCTGTCGCCAAAGAAGCTTTGGTAATACCAAGAAGCAAACGCTCAAACTGCGCAGGCTGCTTGCCTTCTGCGCGCAGCTTTTCGTTAACATCAAGCACTTGGTTATATTCCACTTGCTCTCCCTTAACGAACGAAGAGTCTCCCATTGATGTGATCTCAGCCTTTCGAAGCATTTGACGTACGATAGTTTCAATATGCTTATCGTTGATACCAACACCTTGCAGACGATATACGTCCTGGATTTCGTTGGTGATATACTCAGAAAGCGCTTCAACGCCTTTTAATCGAAGAATATCATGTGGGTTACTTGGCCCATCGGATACTACCTCACCCTTAGCCACCGTCTCACCTTCAAATACGGTCAACTGACGATGCTTAGGAATCAATACTTCATAGTGCGTTGAACCATCATCTAGCACTTCACCATTTGGTGGAGTAATTACTAAACGACGCTTACCTTTGGTCTCTTTACCAAACGAAACTGTACCAGAGATCTCAGCAAGAATAGACGGCTCTTTAGGTTTACGCGCTTCAAACAAGTCAGCAACTCGAGGAAGACCACCGGTAATATCACGAGTTTTAGACCCTTCCTGAGGGATACGAGCAACAACATCACCCACTTTAATAGTGTCACCATCGACCAAACTAACAATCGATTTAGAAGGCAACAAATAGTGAACAGGCTGATTCGAGTTAGCGATAGTAAGTTCGTTACCAGTTTCATCAAGCAATGTCACTGCAGGTTTTAGATCTTTACCTGAAGATGGACGCTCAGAAGGATCAAGTATTTCAATAGAAGTCAAACCTGTTAACTCATCGGCTTGCTTACGAACTGAAAGCCCTTCTTCCATTCCAGTAAATGCCACACGCCCTTCAACCTCACAAACAATCGGGTGAGTATGTGGATCCCACTTCACTATAATGGAGCCACCTTTAACTGTTTCACCGTCGGAAACTGAAATCACTGCACCATATGGAATTTTATAACGCTCTCGTTCGCGTCCAGATTCATCCGCGACCGCCAATTCCCCAGATCGAGAAACTGCAACCAAACTGCCATCTTCGCGTTGAACGGTTTTAATATTGTGAAGACGAACAGTACCATCTTGTTTAACCTCAACACTATCAGCAGCTGACGCCCGGCTCGCCGCCCCACCGATGTGGAATGTACGCATTGTAAGCTGAGTACCGGGCTCACCAATCGATTGCGCGGCAATAACACCAACTGATTCACCCATATTCACCTTGTGCCCACGGGCCAAATCACGGCCGTAACATAGTGAACAAATCCCATGTCGAGTTTCACATTTAATCGCTGATCGCACAATAACTTCGTCAATGCCCATAGACTCGATGCGCTCAACCCAACGTTCATCGATCATGGTACCGGCAGGAATTAGAATTTCATCGCTGCCAGATTTCATTACATCTCTCGCGATGACACGACCAAGAATACGATCACCGAGAGATTCAATGATGTCTCCACCCTCAATAACCGGTGTCATAACCAAACCTTCATCCGTGCCACAGTCTTGCTCAGTAACCACAACATCCTGAGCTACATCAACAAGACGACGGGTGAGATAACCTGAATTTGCTGTTTTAAGAGCGGTATCAGCCAAACCTTTACGGGCACCATGAGTCGAAATAAAGTACTGCAGTACGTTTAGACCTTCACGGAAGTTAGCAACAATAGGAGTTTCAATAATTGAGCCATCTGGTCGCGCCATCAGACCGCGCATTCCAGCTAGCTGACGAATCTGAGCCGGTGAACCCCTTGCACCTGAATCCGCATACATAAACACGGAGTTAAATGATTTTTGCAACTCATCTTCACCCTCAGAATTTACAACGGATTCTGTGGAAATCCCTTCCATCATAGATTTGGCAACAAGCTCGTTAGCTCGCGACCAAATATCAATTACCTTATTGTACTTTTCGCCATGAGTTACCAGACCTGAAGCGTATTGAGACTCGATTTCTTTAACTTCAGCCTCTGCTTTTTCAATAATTTCAGCTTTTGCGTCTGGGATTTCGAAGTCATTAACGCCGATTGACGAACCAGACTTCGTACTAAAATCGTAACCCATGTACATTAAGCGGTCGGCAAAAATTACTGTTGCTTTTAAACCAACCACGCGATAACAGAAATTAATTAACGCCGAAATCGCTTTCTTAACCATTGGCTTGTCAACTAGCTCAAACGGAATACCATCTGGAACGATTTCCCATAACAATACCCGCCCTACGGTAGTGTCAACTAACCTAGATTCTACTTGCTTTTCACCATCTTCACGGAAACTAACTATTTGAATTCGAACTTTAACCTTAGCTTGCAAGCCAACCTGCTTAGCATAAAAAGCACGAGACACCTCTTTAGTATCAGAGAAAACCATTCCCTCGCCTTTATCATTAACACGTTCACGTGTTAACCAATACAAACCAAGAACCACATCTTGTGAAGGCACAATAATTGGCTCTCCGTTTGCGGGAGAAAGAATGTTGTTGGTAGACATCATTAAAGCACGAGCTTCAAGCTGAGCCTCGATAGTCAATGGCACATGCACTGCCATCTGATCACCATCGAAGTCGGCGTTATATGCCGCACAAACAAGTGGGTGCAACTGAATCGCTTTACCCTCGATAAGAACAGGTTCAAATGCTTGAATACCTAGTCTATGCAGTGTCGGTGCTCGGTTAAGCAATACCGGATGCTCACGAATGACTTCATCAAGAATATCCCATACGACTGGCTCTTCACGCTCAACCATCTTTTTGGCTGCTTTAATCGTCGTAGCTAAACCCCGCAACTCTAACTTGCTAAAGATAAAAGGCTTAAACAATTCCAGGGCCATTTTTTTCGGCAAACCACATTGATGTAGGCGCAAAGTCGGGCCAGTTACAATTACCGAACGACCAGAATAGTCCACTCGTTTACCGAGGAGGTTTTGACGGAAACGACCTTGCTTACCTTTGATCATGTCTGCCAAAGATTTAAGAGGACGCTTATTTGAACCTGTAATTGCACGACCACGACGACCGTTATCTAGCAGCGCATCAACAGACTCCTGCAACATACGCTTTTCATTGCGGACGATAATGTCTGGCGCGTTAAGATCTAACAGGCGTTTCAGGCGGTTGTTACGGTTAATGACTCGACGATACAAATCGTTCAAATCAGAAGTCGCAAAACGACCACCATCAAGTGGTACCAACGGACGCAAGTCAGGTGGCAATATTGGAAGTGCTTCCATGATCATCCATTCTGGTTTATTACCAGATTGGATAAATGCTTCAAGAAGCTTCAAACGCTTAGAAAGCTTTTTAATTTTGGTTTCTGAATTTGTATTTGGAATTTCATCGCGAATGGCTTGCGCATCTGCTTCGAGATCAATATCTTTGATCAACGTTTGAATCGCTTCAGCACCCATTTTCGCTTCAAACTCGTCACCAAACTCTTCCATTGCCTCAAAGTATTGCTCATCCGTTAATAATTGACCACGCTCTAACGTAGTCATACCGGGATCAGTCACAACAAAAGATTCAAAGTAAAGCACGCGCTCAATACTGCGCAATGTCATATCAAGTAACAAACCAATGCGGCTCGGCAAAGATTTTAAAAACCAAATATGTGCTGTTGGACAAGCCAGCTCAATATGCCCCATTCTCTCACGGCGCACCTTAGCTAGAGTAACTTCAACGCCACATTTCTCACAGATAATGCCACGATGTTTCATTCGCTTGTATTTTCCGCACAAGCATTCGTAATCTTTTACAGGCCCAAAAATCTTTGCACAAAACAAACCTTCTCGCTCTGGCTTGAAAGTTCGGTAGTTGATAGTTTCTGGTTTTTTAACTTCTCCAAACGACCAAGAACGAATCATTTCAGGTGAAGCTAATCCAATACGGATACCTTCAAATTCGTCTGATGCGCCTTGGTTTTTTAATAAATTCAATAAGTCTTTCAAGGTTTTTCCTCCAGTGGGTGCCTATGCACGACGAGCTTATATTAATTAACCCGCCACACCGCCAGTTCTGTATTTTAGCCTTCTTGTTCTAACTCGATATTGATGCCAAGCGATCGAATTTCTTTAACCAATACGTTAAAGGATTCTGGCATGCCAGGTTCCATTCGATGATCTCCATCGACAATGTTTTTATACATCTTGGTTCTACCAGCGACATCATCGGACTTAACGGTTAGCATTTCTTGAAGCGTATAAGCGGCGCCATATGCTTCTAGCGCCCAAACTTCCATCTCTCCAAATCGCTGACCACCAAATTGGGCTTTACCGCCGAGAGGCTGTTGAGTAACCAAGCTGTATGAACCCGTTGAACGAGCATGCATCTTATCGTCGACCAAGTGGTTCAACTTAAGCATATACATGTAACCTACAGTAGTTGGACGCATAAAGGAATCACCTGTACGCCCATCATACAACACCATTTGTCCAGATTCAGGCAAATCAGCTAGGCTTAATAGCGCTTTGATTTCAGATTCTTTTGCACCATCAAACGCTCGAGTTGCCATAGGCACACCATCACAAAGGTTTCTGGCTAGCTCTATAAGTTCGTTATCACTAAATGAATCCAACTCTTCTTTTTTATAAGAATCGCCAATTTGATTATAGACTTGGTCAAGAAACTCTCGCACTTCAGCAATCTGCTTCTTTTCTTTCAACAAGTTGTCAATTTTACGCCCTAAGCCTTTCGAAGCTAACCCAAGGTGCATCTCTAATACCTGACCCACATTCATTCGTGAAGGCACACCCAGAGGATTAAGCACGATATCAATGGGCTCACCATTCTCATCAAAAGGCATATCTTCAACAGGCATAATTACCGAGATAACACCTTTGTTACCGTGGCGTCCAGCCATCTTGTCACCTGGCTGAATACGTCGCTTAATCGCTAGATACACCTTAACGATTTTTAAAACACCAGGTGCTAAATCATCACCACTTTCTAGCTTGCGTTTTTTATCTTCGAAACGATCATCAAGATCTTTCCTACGTTCAGCTAACTGAATTTCGGCCTTATCTAATTGCTCGTTCAACGTATCGTCGCTCATACGAATTTTGAACCATTCTTTATGATCCAACTCGGATAGCATTTCACCAGTAACAGCTTCGCCCTTAGCAACACCTCTTCCACTCGCTGCAACCTGACCGACTAGCGCAGTTTCTAAACGTGCAAAAGTTGCTTGTTCGACAATACGGTACTCTTCATTTAAATCCTTGCGGAATTCTTCAAGGGCTGCCTTTTCAATATCTAACGATCTTGCATCCTTTTCTAAACCATCTCGCGTAAATACTTGAACATCAACAACCGTGCCTTTAACTGAAGACGGCACACGTAAAGACGTATCTTTTACATCAGATGCTTTTTCTCCAAAAATTGCACGTAAAAGTTTTTCTTCTGGAGTAAGCTGAGTTTCACCTTTAGGTGTCACTTTACCAACTAAGATATCACCCGGATTTACTTCTGCACCGACATAAACAATTCCAGACTCATCAAGCTTTGATAAAGCTCCTTCACCAACGTTAGGTATATCAGAAGTAATCTCTTCACTCCCTAACTTAGTATCACGCGCTATACAAGTAAGCTCCTGAATATGAATAGTCGTAAAACGATCGTCTTTAACTACTTTTTCAGAAACAAGAATAGAATCCTCAAAGTTGTATCCATTCCAGGTCATAAATGCAATGCGCATGTTTTGACCAAGCGCCAATTCCCCCATATCAACTGAGGGGCCATCCGCTAAAATATCTCCTCTTGATACAGAATCACCGATTCGTACAATAGGACGCTGATTAATACACGTGTTTTGATTTGAGCGAACGTACTTAGTCAGATTGTAAATATCAACACCAGCATCTCCTGCTAAAGTTTCTTCATCGGAAACTCGTACCACAATCCGTCCAGCGTCTACCCGCTCAATTAAACCACCGCGTTTGGCCACAACACACACACCAGAATCAGACGCAACATTTCTTTCCATACCTGTTCCGACAACTGGTTTTTGCGCTTTAAGCGTAGGAACTGCTTGGCGCTGCATGTTCGACCCCATTAGTGCACGGTTCGCATCATCATGCTCCAAAAACGGAATTAGCGATGCGGCAACAGAAACAACTTGGCGAGGTGACACATCCATATATTGCACTTCTGTTGGCGCTTTTAATGTAAATTCATTTTCATGTCTAACAGAAACCAACTCTTCCTTTAGATTTCCATTTTCATCCACTTCGGCGGATGCCTGTGCAATGATGTATTTTGATTCATTAATCGCTGACAGGTACTCAATTTCATCTGACACCTTCCCATCGACTACTTTTCTGTGTGGGCTCTCGATAAAGCCATAATTATTCGTTCTAGCATAGGTAGCTAACGAGTTAATCAACCCAATGTTTGGCCCCTCAGGGGTTTCAATTGGACATACCCGACCATAGTGAGTCGGGTGCACATCTCGCACTTCAAAACCAGCTCGCTCACGAGTCAAACCACCTGGCCCCAATGCTGAAACACGGCGCTTGTGGGTGATTTCGGATAGTGGATTGTTTTGATCCATAAATTGAGAAAGTTGGCTAGAGCCGAAAAATTCTTTTATTGCCGCAGCAACAGGTTTTGCATTTATCAAATCCTGAGGCATCAACCCTTCGCTCTCCGCCATAGACAAACGCTCTTTTACTGCCCGCTCTACACGAACAAGACCTACACGGAATTGGTTTTCAGACATTTCACCAACAGAACGAATACGTCGATTACCTAAGTGATCGATATCGTCAACCATACCTTTACCGTTGCGAATATCGATTAATGTTTTAAGTACATCGACAATGTCTTCTCGAGCCAATGTGCCTTCGCCTTTTTCATCTGCACGGCCAAGTCGGCGATTAAATTTCATGCGCCCAACCGCTGATAAATCATATCGCTCTTGAGAGAAGAATAGATTTTGAAACAAGCCTTCTGCAGATTCTTTTGTCGGTGGCTCCCCAGGACGCATCATACGATAAATTTCAACAAGTGCTTCCAACTCTGTACGAGCGGCGTCAGTTCGGAGCGTTTCCGAAATAAATGGACCACAATCAAGGTCGTTGGTGTACAACGTTTCAATTTCCGATATTCCAGAACTAACGATTGATTGAAATACCTCTTCGGTAATTTCGGTGTTACACTCGAGCAAAAGCTCGCCGGAATTTGGATCAATAATATCTTTTGACAGCGATCGACCGATTACATATTCTGAAGGAACAAGCAATTCAGTAATATTATTCTTTTCCATTTGACGAATATGGCGTGCAGTAATACGCCGCCCTTCTTCAACGATTGTTTTTCCATCTGTATCAACAATATCGAAAGAAGAGATTTCGCCACGTAAACGACTTGGAACTAGCTCCAACTTGACATTTTCTTCAGTTAAGAAGAACTTGCTCGTTTCAAAGAACATTGCAAGCATCTCTTCCGAGCTATAGCCCAATGCTCGCAATAAAATTGTCGCAGGTAGCTTTCGTCGCCTATCGATGCGAACATAAACTAAATCTTTTGGATCAAACTCAAAGTCCAGCCATGAACCACGGTAAGGAATAATACGCGCAGAATAAAGCAGTTTTCCCGACGAATGAGTCTTACCTTTATCGTGCTCAAAAAATACGCCAGGGGAACGATGAAGCTGTGAAACGATAACACGTTCAGTACCATTAATAACGAAGGTACCATTTTCTGTCATCAATGGGATTTCTCCCATATAGACTTCTTGTTCTTTAATGTCCTTAATCGCCTTATTCGAAGACTCTTTATCATAAATAATCAAGCGAACCTTTACTCGTAAAGGTGCAGCATAAGTG
Organism: Cellvibrionaceae bacterium; assembly: GCA_965262305.1. Lineage (GTDB taxonomy): Bacteria > Pseudomonadota > Gammaproteobacteria > Pseudomonadales > Cellvibrionaceae > CBDHEY01. The sequence goes on along the minus strand of CBDHEY010000004.1, from coordinate 1,618,052 downwards.
GAGCCTCGCAAAGTACACTCTTTAACATCAAAGGCGGGTTTGCCTAAAGTGTAACTAACGTACTCTAAAGCAGCATTTCCCGAGTAGCTTGAAACAGGAAAAACAGACTTAAAAGCTGCATGCAGCCCCATATCTTCAAGCTCACCACCTAGCTTGTCTGCTTGAGTAAATTTTCTGTAGGAATCTAACTGAATTGCCAAAAGATAAGGAACATCCATAACATCAGGTAAGCGTCCAAAGTCCTTACGAATTCGTTTTTTCTCAGTGTATGAGTAAGCCATTAGTATTTTATTCCTCAGCTTGTTCACGGACTAGATTCTCGATAGGAAAAGCCAAATTTTGACAGCTATCACATCTAATTCTTTTTGTTGCCATATTTATGTCTTAAGTTTTGCTTAAGATTAGCAAAAGACCTTATTTGATAAGGTGCGACTGAATGCAGCGAATGCATTTCTCCCTTGATTCGTTTAATTAGTTTAGATTAAACAAATAATTTCACCATCATTCCGTATTAACGGCAAAAGGCCGGAAGGCAAAAACCCTCCAGCCCTAAACCAGATAACTCTGGTAACAAGTTAATATTATTTAACTTCGACTTGAGCACCAGCTTCTTCAAGCTGCTTTTTCATGTCTTCTGCTTCGTCTTTAGAAACACCTTCTTTTACTGGTGAAGGCGCGCCGTCAACCAAGCCTTTCGCTTCTTTCAAGCCTAAGCCCGTGATAGCGCGAACAGCCTTAATAACGTTAACTTTCTTATCGCCAGCAGCAGAAAGGATAACATCAAATTCAGTCTTCTCTTCTGCAGCACCACCAGCGTCAGCGCCGCCAGCAGCTGGAGCAGCAACAGCAACAGCAGCTGCAGCAGAAACACCAAATTTTTCTTCCATTGCTTGAACAAGTTCAACAACGTCCATTACAGACATTTCAGCAATTGCATTTAAAATTTCTTCATTAGATAGAGCCATCACTCAATCTCCGATTTAAATTTAACAAATTAGAAAACAACTTAAAAATTAAGCTGCATCTTGTTTCTGGTCGCGAACAGCCGCAACAGCACGTGTAACCTTGGTAGGCACTTCGTTGAAAGTACGAACCAACTTGGTGACTGGAGCGATCATCACACTTGCCAATTGACCAAGCGCCTGCTCTAGCGTAGGTAGCTTAGCAAGGGCATCAATTTGATTTGATTCAAGTAGTTTTCCACCAACAGATAAAGCTTTAATTTCAAATTTTTCTTGCTCTTTAGCAAAATCTTTGAAAAGCCTAGCTGCGGCGCCTGGATCTTCCATAGAAAACCCAAACAAACTTGGACCAGCAAGTGATTCAGATACACACTCAAACTCGGTACCCCCGAAAGCTCGCTTTGCTAAGGTATTTCGCACAACTTGTAGACGAACACCATTAGCTCGCGCATCTTTTCGCAGAGCATCCATAGCGCCCACGGTTACACCGCGAGCATCAGCAATCACCAGAGAGAGTGCATTACTAGCTGTTTCATTGACCTCGGCGACAATCGCCTTTTTTTCTTCGAGTCCAATAGCCAATTTAAAACCTCCTGGATTTGAAGTTTTGGTTTAAGGTGAGGTAAAACTCAACCCTCCTCAAAAACCCGTTTCGGTGATCAAATCCAGATAAATACTGAATTAGGTCTCACCGTCTGCGTAGGCAATACATTTAAACAGGTCGTCATGAAACCACAACTCGCTGCACCTACGGTCTTTGACGACCAACGCGACACCCGAAAATACCGCGAAGACCACAAAGTCTGATAATCTCTGAATTAAATTTCTAGAGACGATTGATCTATCACTAAACCTGGCCCCATAGTCGTACTTAAAGAAACCTTCTTTAAGAACACTCCTTTCGCCGTAGCAGGTTTTGCTTTTTTAAGATCTGCGATTAATGCTTCTAAATTTTCTTTAATAGCATTAGGTTCAAATGTTACTTTACCGATACCACCGTGAATAATTCCACCTTTATCAGCACGAAACCTAACTTGACCAGCTTTAGCTTTTTTCACTGCATCAGCAACATTTGGTGTTACCGTACCAGTTTTAGGATTAGGCATTAAACCCCTCGGACCAAGAACCTGACCTAATTGACCCACGACACGCATAGCCGCAGGATCTGCGATAACAACATCAAAGTCCATCATGCCGCCTTTAACTTCAGCAGCTAACTCCTCCATGCCAACAAATTCTGCACCTGCTTCTTTTGCTGCATCTGCATTTGCACCTTGAGTAAATACAGCTACTCGCACCTCATTACCAGTACCGTGAGGCAAACTAGTCGCACCTCGGACGGCCTGATCTGATTTACGTGGATCAATACCTAGATTGATCGCCGCATCAACAGTCTCAGAAAACTTAACTTTTGATAACTCTTTCAACAAAGCAACAGCTTCACTAATATCGTACTGCTTAGTTGCATCAACCTTTTCAAGAATCTCTTTTTTACGCTTTGAAAGCTTAGCCATCTTAAACACCCTCCACATCAATACCTGCACTTCTCGCACTACCAGCGATTGTGCGAACTGCAGCATCCATATCCGCTGCAGTCAAGTCAGGCATTTTTATAGTCGCTATCTCTTCTAGCTGCTCACGAGTAACCTTGGCAACTTTTTCTGTGTTCGGCCGCCCACTTCCCTTTTTAATCTTTGCAATTTTTCTTAAAAGATATGCCGCAGGAGGTGTCTTCATAGTGAAAGTAAAACTACGATCACCATAAACAGAAATAACCACAGGAACTGGCGCACCAGGATCTAAGCTTTGAGTCTGCGCGTTAAACGCTTTACAAAACTCCATAATATTCACGCCGTGCTGACCCAACGCAGGCCCAACCGGTGGACTCGGATTTGCCTGACCAGCGGCAACCTGCAGCTTAATATAAGCTTCAACTTTCTTAGCCATAATATAACTCCAATTAGTGGGTATTAGCGCTTCAGAGACCAACAGGCAATAGTTAGTATCGTCACAAGCTCCCCGTTATTAAATAATCACAACTCCAACTTTTTTTGGAGCACAAAACACATAAACTATGTCTTTTCTACCTGACCGAACTCTAACTCGACTGGAGTAGAACGACCAAAAATAAGTACAGCCACCTGCAACTTATTCTTCTCATAATTAACCTCTTCAACAACACCATTAAAGTCGTTAAAGGGGCCATCAATAACCCGAACCATCTCACCTGGCTCAAACACCGTCTTAGGCGTTGGCTTATCTGCAGAGTCATCAACACGCTGTAAAATCAACTCTGCTTCTTTATCAGTAATTGGCGCTGGCCTATCTGCCTTCCCACCAATAAAGCCCATCACACGAGGCGTTTCTTTAATAAGATGCCAAGCATCATCACTCAACTCCATCTGAACCAAAACATAACCAGGAAAAAACTTTCTTTCTGACTTCCGTTTTTGACCGCCTCGAATTTCTACCACTTCTTCAGTGGGAACCAAGATTTCGCCAAAGTGATCTTGCATTGAATGCAACTCAATTCGCTCTTTTATAGCTGCAGCAACTTTTTTCTCATAACCAGAATAAGCGTGCACAACATACCAACGTTTGGCCATACTATAGCTCCTTAATTATCAACCAATTATCTTAGAAGCCACGAAACCAAAACCAAGATCCATCAAATACAAAAGTATTGCAGCGATAAACACCACAACCAACACAAGCAGTGTTGTCTGCAACGTCTCTTGTCGCGTTGGCCAGACAACTTTCTTTACTTCTGTGATTGAGGACTTTAGCAGCTCAAAAAACGAATTACCGCTACTCGTATTTACCGCAACAAACGCTGCCAAAACAAAAATAGCAACAATCGCTAAAACGCGATACAACAAAGCCAAGTCTGATGAAAAATAGGAGTTACCAAACGCTGCCCCAAAAACCAACAAAGCAACAACAACCCACTTCAAACCATCAAAGCGAAATTGACTTTCTTCTACCTTAGCATTCATAAACGATCTCAATTAAAAATCGAGCACTAAACTCAATGCATCGAATATTGGCAGGCCAGGAGGGACTCGAACCCCCAACTTTCGGTTTTGGAGACCGACGCTCTACCAATTGAACTACTGGCCTAAAACTCCAAACACAAAAAGGCTGGCGATTTCTCTACCAACCTTCCAACTAAAAATAGCTAAAAATTATTCAATAATTTTAGCCACAACGCCTGCACCCACAGTACGACCCCCTTCACGGATCGCAAAGCGCAAACCTTCATCCATCGCAATCGGACAAATCAACGTCACTTCCATTTGAATGTTATCACCAGGCATAACCATCTCAACACCTTCTGGTAATTCACATGCACCTGTCACATCCGTTGTACGGAAGTAAAACTGTGGACGATAACCTTTAAAGAACGGCGTATGACGACCACCTTCATCTTTCGACAACACGTAAACTTCACCTGTAAATTTAGTGTGAGGCTTAACTGTACCAACGTGCGCCAATACTTGACCACGCTCCACTTCATCACGCTTAGTACCACGAAGAAGAACACCGACGTTTTCTCCGGCACGACCCTCGTCTAACATCTTACGAAACATCTCCACACCGGTAACGGTAGTGGTGGTCGTTTCTTTAATACCAACGATCTCAACATCTTCGCCCGTCTTAACAATTCCGCGCTCAACACGACCGGTTACAACGGTACCACGACCCTGAATCGAGAACACATCTTCAATCGGCATAATGAACGAACCATCGATGGCACGCTCTGGCTCTGGAATGTATTCATCCAACGTTTCTACCAGCTTCTTAACAGCAGAGGTACCCAACTCATTATCATCTTCACCATTCAACGCCATCAACGCTGAACCTGGGATAATTGGTGTATCGTCACCTGGGAATTCGTAAGTATCTAACAACTCACGCAATTCCATTTCTACCAATTCCATCATTTCTTCGTATTCTTCAGTACCAACACCGCCACAGTCTTCTGCAAGCAAGTCGGCTTTATTCAAGAACACAACAATATATGGTACACCTACCTGACGTGACAAAAGTATGTGCTCACGTGTTTGCGGCATAGGACCATCAGTAGAACCACACACCAAAATAGCACCGTCCATCTGTGCCGCACCGGTAATCATGTTTTTTACATAGTCGGCGTGCCCTGGGCAGTCTACGTGCGCATAGTGGCGCGTTGGTGAGTCATACTCAACGTGAGACGTCGCAATCGTAATACCACGCTCTCTTTCTTCTGGGGCATTGTCAATATTGGCAAAATCCACTAACTCACCGCCCCAAACTTCCGCACACACGCGCGTTAAAGCCGCCGTTAAGGTAGTTTTACCATGGTCTACGTGACCGATTGTGCCCACATTCACATGGGGCTTGGTTCTTTCAAATTTTTCTTTTGCCATTGCGATTGTCTCCTCACCTGGGGCACAACATACTTTATTTATCTACAAAAAAGCTAGAGCAAGACCCTAGCCATTAAATCAACTGGAGCTCATAACCGGAATTGAACCGGTGACCTCTTCCTTACCAAGGAAGTGCTCTACCGACTGAGCTATATGAGCACATACCTTATATCTTGGAGCGGGCGGCGGGAATCGAACCCGCATCATCAGCTTGGAAGGCTGAGGTTCTACCACTAAACTACGCCCGCGCTAAAACTTAAATATTTGACGCAAAAACCTAAAAACACGCCAAAACAAACACCTTTATAGTATTTGTGTTACCACCTATATTGTTGCAAAAAACCCAATCACAACCCGGATTCCGGCCTCTAAACAGCAAAAACCCGAAACAAACCCCATCGAGCCTAAACATAATATATGGTGCAGGGGGGTGGATTCGAACCACCGAAGCTTGCGCGTCAGATTTACAGTCTGATCCCTTTGGCCACTCGGGAACCCCTGCGCAAAAGCCAACTCCGCTGTCAACTTTTATAAAAATGGAGCTGGTGAGAGGAGTTGAACCCCCGACCGGCTGATTACAAGTCAGCTGCTCTACCAACTGAGCTACACCAGCTCTACAAAAACCACTTAATAAGTCTCTTCCAAAGTGGAGGCGGGATTCTAGTGAAAGTTATCGCCAGACGCAACATCTAAACAGAAATTTTGTCGTTTTTCGACGTTATTTAACTCTTCCATAATGGCGTCCCAGGTAAGATCACTCATCTTACGCTCTTCTCCCTGCTGCAAAAACACCCAAATCTCTCTCACAGTGTCTTCAAGGATATCAATTTGAGGCTCTAACCCTAAGGTTTTCAAGTGATTGACGTGGGATTCAGCAAAGGATTTCCTCCGAAATAGCCCTAAAGATATACTGTTGGCCATCGGTCCCTTTCGAATTACATAGCTATCAACACCGTTTGCCTGAAGCTCAGATAGCCGCCGAAACGCAGCATCTTTAGATGACTCAGGCGGCAAAAAGACTTGATAACGCTTTCCAGCGGGTAAATCTAAGTTTTTGACTTCGCTAACCACATCGACCGAACCAAGACGTTCAACCAAAATTTTCGCATCCTCACGGCTCGCAAAAGGACCAATCATTTCGCACATCTTTTTGCCACTGTTATTCCCGCCAGAAGGCTTAGCGTTAGAATTTTTATTAACATCAACCAAACCACCCTCAGATACTCCAGCTTTTGCAACACTTAATCCATCCCCAATCGAACTACTAGATTGACCTTGCTTTTCTTCGGATATATAACCTTCGTTACCCTGACTTGCAAATTCTAATACACCTTGAGACCCATCATCTTCTGACAACAATTGAATACTGGCTACATTATCGCCTATTTTTAATAGCTTTTTAGATTTAGTCGAAACTGAACTCGGGTTAGAAGTCACCACCATACCCCAGGCAAGAGCAGCGCAATTAGCAAACAATAAAGTAAAAAAAATCCAACGCATAACTCATTATTTCCCGTTTTTATTCGAAACCCTTTTCATTAGCATAGAGCCACATTCCTTCGAGAACGATATATTTATGCAAAAATGCTTGGGGAACGAAATGTTGAATCAAATCTGCATTCCCGCCGGTTATTATTATTTTAGCGGTATCTAGCTTCTCGACTAATTCATTTTTCGGATTGATAACTTCCTTAAATAAAGAAGAAAATAAAGCAGAAAAACCATTTTCAATACAATCTAAAGTATCGCATCCAGGGCGCCAATTCTGAGGCAAAGTTAACGCATTCTGATCAATATTTCCGGCTTTCTTAAAAAGCGCTTCTTGCATAGAGGCAAATCCAGGAAGAATTAGTCCTCCCAAGTGCTTTCCTATCCCACATAAATAATCGACGGTAAGCGCCGTCCCAGCACTCAAGATTATTTTTGATCCTAAACTTGAATTATGCGCAACAAGTAATGCCAACCAACGATCCACACCTAAATTATCAAGGTTTTGGTAAGCCGCGGTTACCCCTAAAAATTCACGCTCAGCTTTTATAAAGTGTAGCTCAACACCAAACTTGTCTTGAACACACCCCTTTATCACCGCATTAACATCACGACTAACCACACTAGAAATCAACACCATCGAGGGCTTATTTAGCATCAACAAGTGATTTAACTCAGATTCAAAAGCAACTTGAGGGTTTAGACTAAAAGCTCCATTAGCCCAGTCTCCTTTTTCAGACTTATAACCCCACTTGAGACGAGTATTTCCTAAATCCAAAAAAAGGATCAATTACACCCCCTAAGGCTTAATTCGCCACCAGCAAATAACTTTTCTTTGCCGTCAACGAGCAATCGTAACTCTCCTCGATGAGATACGCCGAGACACTCTCCCTCAGTAGCACCGCCTACCGACTGAAGGACAACAAAAGCATTTTTATGCACATTCAACTTTTCCCATCGGTTTTTATATTCTGCAAAGCCATCCACTTCGTAGGATTGAAACAACTTTAGCAATGCTGAGATAAACTCTCCAGCCAATTGATTTCGAGACACAGCAACTTGAGATATGGATGTCAAATCTGTCCAAGGCTGATCAATATCAACATTTTTAGGCATCGAGACATTAAACCCAAGCCCAACAATTACATGACAATCACCGCTCGCATCACCGACAAGCTCAATGAGAATACCACCAATCTTTTTATCCTCAAAAAGCAAATCATTTGGCCACTTTAACTCTATTCCATTTACACCTAATCGAGACATTGTTTCGGCTATTACAACACCAACAGCCAAGCTTAATCCCTCAACAGCAATAACACCCTGTTCAAAAGTCCAACCAAGCGACAGATACAGGTTAGAAGCAAAAGGGCTATGCCATTGCCGACCACGACGCCCACGCCCTGACTTCTGCATCTCCGCCATACAAACCACCCCCTGAGGGCATGGCTCTGCAAGCTTTTTCATTAACCAAGTATTAGTCGAATCTAAGACTGGAAAAACATAAACTGACGGATGCAAATCCAAAGAATCAACTTGGATATATTTGTGTATTTTTTCCTCAGAAAGTAAATCAAGACCACCAACAAGTTGGTAACCTTTCCCTTTAACCGCAAGAACATTAATGCCAATATCTTCTAATTGCTGCAAGCGCTTCCAAACGGCCGCCCGACTTACGCCAAGCAAGGCACCCAAAACCTCGCCGGAATGAAATCTTCCATCCGACATTTTCGCTAACAAGTTAATTAGTGCAGAATCCAAATATCTTTAAACCTTCTATTTTATGCCAAATGAACAACACTTAACTTTAAAAGCTTCATACCGAACACTAAATAACGCCATAAAGAACATATCACGACTTAGTTCAAATCATTCTATATAACAACGTTCATACCTAGCGCCTATGGAGGTAATGATTTCATACCCGATAGTTCCTGCTGCCTGAGCTAGATCATCAATCAAGATATTATTGCCTAAAATCTCAATAGAAACGCCTGGGCGGCTCAATTCTTTTAAATCAACTTTTGTTACATCAAATAAAGTCGAATCCATCGAAACTCGCCCAACAATTGGAACTCGCCGATCACCAAGAAACCCCCAACCCGTATTGCTCAAACTACGAAAAATTCCATCTGCGTATCCGCCGGAAACTACCGCGACTCGCCGATCAGTTTCAAAACTGCAAGTAGCGCCATAACCGATACTCTCTCCCGCCTTAACATCTCGAACTTGAATAATAGGCAAATTTAACTTAACAACAGGCTTAAAGGGGTTTGGCGATAAACCTGCATTCCCACCATAAAGAGCAATGCCAGGTCTGACTAAATCATAGTGAGCTTTTATTCCAAGAAAAACACCCGCGGAGTTTGCTAGTGTAGCCCCAAAGTCAAAACCCGCATTTTTTGATTTCATTAAAAGATTATCAAAACGGTCAATCTGCTGTGCGTTCAATTCATGACTAGGCTCATCAGCACAAGCAAGATGAGACATTAAACTGCTCACGCTAGCCGTTTCTAGGTTTTTGGGGGTATCTAAAAGCTTTAGAAATTCCTCCTCTTGAATTCCTAAGCGCGTCATTCCAGTATTGATTTTTAAAACCGACTCGGAAGACTTACCAATACGCTCTAAAAACTTTGCCCAACGCCAAAACATATCCATCGATACAATGACTGGAGCTAAAGATTTAGCTACAAAAGTGGATTCGGAACCCTCGATGCAACCCATTAACACATAAACTTTTGCATCCAATCCAATTAAGGAGCGAAGCTGAATTGCCTCCTTTAAATTTGAAACATAAAAATGACGGCATCCCTGATCATATATTCTTGGCGCTATTCTCTCGACACCTAACCCATATGCATTCGCTTTAACGACAGCACCACAAAGCGTATTTGGTTTCAAATGTGACTGAACAATTTTCCAGTTATCAGCAATCGCACGCAAATCAACAACTAACTGACCTGTAGGATAAGCCATAGGTAATCCAGATAAAAAACCACTCTTCTAAAACAACAAAGCTTTACTTACTCTTTTTTGAGAGATAAGTAAAGCTCAGCCATATAACTAAAATGAAAAACTAAAAAATCTGGGCTTTTAGGAAGAAGCGCTTTCTTCCGCTTTCTTCTTCGCCTTCAAACGAATATTTAATTCTTGAAGTTGTTTCGCATCAACCTCGCCCGGTGCATCAGTCATAACACATGCTGCAGTTTGCGTCTTCGGAAATGCAATAACATCACGAATTGATGGCGCTCCCGTCATCAACATAATCAAACGATCAAGCCCAAACGCTAAGCCGCCATGAGGTGGCGCCCCATATTTTAGTGCATCCAAAAGGAAGCCAAATTTTTCTCTTTGTTCTTCAGTATCGATTCCAAGCACCTGAAATACCGCTTGCTGCATATCTTGATTATGAATACGAATCGACCCCCCACCTAGCTCAGTTCCGTTCAAGACCATATCGTAGGCAACAGATAAGGCTGATATAGGATCAGCGGCTAATTCTTCTGCCGAACAAGATGGAGAGGTAAATGGATGATGCAAAGCAGTGAGTCTTCCCTCATCAGTTTCTTCAAACATCGGAAAATCAACAACCCAAAGAGGAGCCCACTCACAGGTATATAAATTTAGATCTTCACCAAGTTTACAACGCAGAGCGCCCAACGCTTCAGAAACAACTTTATATGTATCAGCGCCAAAGAAAATTAAATCGCCATTTTCCGCCTCAACACGATCTAATATTGCCTTTCGTACATCATTAGGCAAAAACTTTACAATGGGTGATTGAAGACCATTTTCTAAGTCTTCTTTATCATTGACTTTAATGTAAGCAAGACCTTTAGCCCCATAAATTCCAACAAACTGCGTATAAGCATCTATCTTCTTACGTGGAATTTCACCCCCTTTTGGCACTTTCATCGCAGTGACACGAGACTTAGGATCGTTTGCTGGCCCAGAAAAGACTTTAAACTCGACATCCTTCATTAAGTCTTTAATCTCAATCATCTGTAGAGGAATTCTTAGATCTGGCTTGTCGGATCCATATTTTTCCATAGCTTCACTAAAAGGCATCCTTGGGAATTCACCCAAATCAACTCCTTTTAACTCTTTAAACAACTTGCAAATCATGCCTTCCGCCATTGACATTATCTGCTCCTCGTCCATAAAGGAAGTTTCAATATCAATCTGTGTAAATTCAGGCTGCCGATCCGCCCTTAAATCTTCATCTCGAAAACATTTCGCGATCTGATAATAACGATCAAACCCAGAAACCATCAATAGCTGCTTAAACAATTGCGGCGATTGAGGCAGAGCAAAAAACTTCCCTTCATGGGTACGTGAAGGCACCAAATAATCGCGAGCACCTTCCGGAGTAGCGCGGGTCAAAATAGGTGTTTCAATATCCAAAAAACCATTCTCGTCCAAATAGTTTCTAATCGCGATGGTCACTTTTGATCGAAAGCGAAGATTATCCTGCATCTCTACTCGGCGAAGATCTAGATATCTATAGGTTAATCGAACGTCTTCACCTACATTAGTATGCGAATCTAACTGGAATGGAGGAGTCTCTGAGAAATTTAGAATTTCTAGATCAGTACCATAAACCTCTACTTCTCCGGTCGCCATATTTGGATTGACCGTCGATTCTGATCGCGCCCTTACGCGCCCAGTAACCTTAAGTACAAACTCAGGCCTAACCTTATCAGCCAGTGCGAAGTTTTCTTGACCATCAGGATCAAAAACAACTTGGACAATACCATCGCGATCTCGCAGATCAACAAAGATAACACCACCGTGATCACGACGGCGATCTACCCACCCACACAATACTACTTCTTGATCAATGCTAGACGCATTTAATGCACCGCAATAGACGCTACGCATAAGGAATTCCTATATAAAATTAAATAATGGCATTATCTAGCTGTATAACTACGATGCCTTTTGTTTGTTTTGGGTCGCATTAGATGCAGATTTTTCTTTTGGTTTTGATTCTGTCGACGAAGATTTTTTATCTTCCGGTTTTTTGTTTTCAGAACTAAGTGTGTCTGAGGACTCAGACAAATTCTTTTTATTTCCCGATTTAAAGTCAGTTTCGTACCAACCACTTCCTTTCAAACGAAAGGCCGCAGCTGAAACCTTCTTCTTCAATGCAGGTTTACCGCATTCTGGACACTCAGTGAGCGGTGCATCACTCATTTTTTGAAGCGCTTCTAACTCATGATTGCAGTTAGCACATCGATATTCATAGATCGGCATCTAGATACTCGCACATATCAATTAAATTCAAATTAAGATGAATGCCCAAATAAATGACTATTTGAACAATAACCCTCTCTAAATGGGCGCAGCATTATACATCACCCCCCAGCAATCATGAAGATCAAAATTTAACCACAATTAAAACTGTTGCTTATATTTGGTAATTTTTTTTATTCCACGGTTAGAAAACTTAAAAAATTCAAAAAAACACGCGTTTTATAGCGTTTTTAGTTGCTTCATCTTTTTTATTCATCTATATATACAGGCAAGAACAGCTATAAAAGATTTAATTTGCTAAATTTTTTTGTTTTTAGATCAAAGCTGTTACCTACAAAAAAATTGAATAAACACTAAAACACTTCGAGGAATAATTCATGGTAGCTAAAACCGCTGCAAAAAAAACACCTGCTAAAAAGACTCCAGCCAAAAAAGCACCGGCAAAAAAAGCTGTTGCAGCTCCAGCTAAGAAAATAACTGCGGTAAAAGAACGCTATTCAAAAACTCAAATCCTAAATCAAATCGTTGAAAATACCGGCGTTGCAAAAAAAGATGCTAGCGCAGTACTCGATGAGCTTTCAGATATTATTGAAGGTCATATTAAGAAACGCGCATGCGGTGAATTCGTCATGCCTGGACTATTCAAAATAGCAACAATCAAAAAACCAGCCAGAAAAGCGCGAAAAGGTATAAACCCATTCACAGGGGAAGAAACAACTTTCGCAGCCAAACCTGCTAGCGTTCAAGTAAAAATTCGTCCGCTCAAAAAACTAAAAGACATGGTAATTTAAAAATTATCGAAAGTGCGGGACATCTCGTCTCGTACTTCTATGATCGACTGGTCTTTGAATATGACATTCAATCGCTAAATATAAAAGAAATACCCTCCTAAAACACCACGAACATCGTATCAAGAATCAAAGAGTCTGATTGAAACATACCAAAAAATCACTTAGGAAGGCAGCTAATTAGGTTTTTGGTAGCGTAACACCCACTTGCCCCTGGTATTTTCCACCTCGATCCTTATATGAGGTCTCACAAATCTCATCACTCTCAAAAAATAGCATTTGTGCAACCCCTTCATGAGCATAAATTTTTGCTGGAAGCGGTGTCGTGTTGGAAAATTCCAATGTTACATGCCCCTCCCACTCAGGCTCTAACGGCGTAACATTACAAATAATTCCACATCGCGCATAGGTTGATTTTCCGAGACATACAGTTAATACATTGCGAGGAATTCGAAAATATTCGACAGTACGAGCAAGCGCAAAGGAGTTCGGCGGGATCACACAAACATCACTTTTAATATCGACAAAACTATCTTCGTCAAAAGCTTTAGGATCTACAACTACTGAATGAACATTTGTAAAAATTTTGAATTCATCAGCACAACGTACATCATATCCGTAGCTCGACGTTCCATAGGAAATTAGCCTTTGATCGTTTTGATCGAAACGAATTTGCTCAGGCTCAAATGGCTCAATCATTCCCTGCTGCTCAACCATTCGTTTAATCCATTTATCGGACTTTATGCTCATATATTAAACTACCATCATGTTTTTATTTGGACCAAGGTCCGCATTTATACCATTCTATGACTCGGTGATACATATGTATTAGTCATCAACGATTGATATATTCGGTATCGAAATGCTGCTGTTAACTGCATGCTCCCAAACATCGACGGCTATTCTCTGCGCAATTTCCCGGTAGATCAAACTGGTTTTTGAATCTGGGCTCACAGCGACTGTCGGTTTTCCAGAGTCTGTCTGCAAACGAATAGCTAGCTCAAGAGGTAAGCGACCAATTAACGCTACATTGAATTCCTGTGAAAGCTTCTCTCCGCCATTTTCGCCAAAGATAGCTTCTTGATGACCACAATTAGAACAAGTGTGAAGTGCCATATTTTCCACGACACCTAGTACAGGAACATTTACTTTACGAAACATTTCAATCGCCTTTTTTGCATCCAACAAGGCAATATCTTGAGGCGTGGTGACAACGATAGCACCAGTAATCGGCACCGACTGTGAAAGAGTCAACTGAATATCGCCCGTTCCAGGAGGCATATCAACGATTAAATAATCAATATCTTTCCACTGAGTATGATTTAGCAATTGCTGGAGCGCACCGCTCACCATTGGACCTCGCCAAATCATAGGCGTATTTTCGTTAACCAAGCTCCCCATTGATATACATTTCACTCCGTGAGCCTCTAAAGGGACGATTGTATTTCCATTCAACATACTTGGCTTTTTATTCCCTAAACCGAGCATATGAGATTGACTTGGTCCGTAAATATCAGCATCCAACAATCCAACATTCGCACCTTCCTGCGCTAAAGCTATCGCAATATTAACCGAAGTCGTGGATTTACCGACGCCACCTTTACCAGAAGCCACGCAAATAATATTTTTCACACCCTTAACAAGGTTTTGCGAATTTAAAGCAGGAGCAGCGACAATACTTTGATTCACAGCAAAAGCAACATCATCACCAAAAGCACCTATCTTCTGTTTTATCGATTCATCTATGTGCTTTGCAGCAAAACCGGCGTTAACTTCCAACTTTACCTTAGAACCTTCCTTCTTAACCCGACTCACACTGCTTAAATCAATGCACTTGCCTGCAAGTGGAACACTTTCCAAGCAACTTAGAATTTCTTTTTCAAGCTTATCAAAGGAGGAAAACACTAAAGACTCCAGATATTTGAATTAAAACAATTAGTCAATTTTGGGACAAATTATGCAAAAGCAAGTACTGTTTATTTCTCAACCTAAAAACAATCGCCAGTAGCAACACGGCTCCAATAAAGCAGATATTAAAAACGAAATAAAGCAAACATAAACTACCGTGAACCTAACCTTTAGGAATTGCTGCTCGTTATCTACATCCAGAAATTTTGGGCCGACTATCCCTGGTTAAGGTGGTATAGTGGCAGGTTTTTACAGTTACAATTGATACAACGAGATTTACTCAATATATGTCCGACGAAAGAAAAATATTGGTGACAAGTGCTCTACCCTACGCAAACGGCCCCATTCATTTAGGGCACATGGTAGAAACAGTACAAACGGACATTTGGGTTCGCTATCAAAAATTGCGCGGTAATGACTGTCGGTATGTTTGCGCCGATGATGCACACGGCACAGCAATTATGCTTAAAGCTGAACAGCTTGGCATTACACCAGAGGAACAGATTGCTAAGATCCAAAAGGAACATGAAGCAGATTTCAGTGGTTTTTTAATCGATTTTGACAATTATCACTCGACTCACTCGGACGAAAATCGACTTTTATCGAGCGAAATTTATATTACTCTAAAAGAAAAAGGAAAAATATCTGAGAGATCAATAACCCAAGCATTTGACCCCGAAAAGAACTTGTTTTTGGCAGACCGGTATATCAAAGGTACTTGTCCAAAATGCAAGGCCGAAGACCAATATGGTGACAATTGCGAAGTTTGCGGAGCCACATACTCACCGATGGATTTAATCGATTCAAAGTCGGTGATTTCGGGAGCCGCTCCTGTACCAAAAGAATCCAAACATTTATTTTTTAAACTCCCAGAGTTTACTGAATTTTTACAGGACTGGACAAGGGCCGGGCATCTGCAAAACGAAGTTGCAAACAAGCTTGCGGAGTGGTTGGATTCAGGATTACAAGAATGGGATATCTCTCGGGACGCCCCTTACTTCGGCTTTGAAATTCCCGGCGAAAAAGACAAGTTTTTTTACGTTTGGCTTGATGCTCCAATTGGCTATATGGCCAGCTTTAAAAATCTCTGCGATAAACAGGGTCTAGATTTCAACGAATATTGGAAGGCCGACTCAAAGTGCGAGCTTTACCACTTTATCGGGAAAGATATAGTTAACTTTCACGCATTGTTTTGGCCAGCTATGTTATCTGAAGCTGGATATCGTACTCCTACAAAGGTATGTGTTCACGGGTTTCTAACCGTCGACGGCAAAAAAATGTCTAAATCGCGAGGTACATTTATTAATGCTCGTACCTATTTGGATTACTTAGACCCAGAATACATTCGTTACTATTATGCTACCAAGCTGTCATCCAGTGTTGATGATATTGATTTAAACCTGGAAGATTTTGTGCAGCGTGTTAACTCTGATCTTGTTGGGAAGATCGTCAATATCGCAAGCAGAACAGCTAAATTTATCCACAAAGCCGGAGGCATGTTGTCAGCAAACATCCCCAACGAACCCCTTTGGCAGAAATTTACGTCTAAAAATGCCGAAATCGCCGATCTATTTGAAAACCGTGACTATAGTAAAGCCGTTAGGGAAATTATGGCGCTGGCAGATGCGGCGAACGAATATATTGCAGAACAAGCTCCTTGGGCTTTAGCAAAAGAATCGGGAACAGAGGAGAAGATTAAAGACATCTGCAGTCTTGGAATTAACTGTTTTCAAATACTAATGATCTACTTGAAGCCTATTATTCCAGCCACAGCGCAAAAAGCAGAACAATTTTTAAACTGCGAACTTGTTTGGACTGATTCCCTTAGTTACTTGGGTGAACATCAAATTAATGAATTTAAAGCATTAATGACTCGTATTGACGCGAAACAAGTCCAAGCAATGGTAGAGGCTTCTGTTCAAGAACAGCCAAAACCCGAGCCCAGCGCTCAAGATTCAATCGAACCTGGCACGACGGATTGGCTAACTAAAGAACCTGTTGCTCCGGAGATTGAATTTAATGACTTCGCTAAAGTCGATTTAAGAATCGTGCGAATTAATAATGCTGAGCATGTTTCAGGAGCTAACAAATTGCTGCGCCTTACACTGGATCTAGGAGGAGAAACTCGACAAGTTTTTGCAGGCATAAAGAGTGCCTATCAACCTGAAGATCTTATTGGTAAGCACACGGTAATGGTTGCTAATCTGGCACCGCGTAAAATGAAATTTGGTGTTTCCGAGGGCATGGTTTTAGCTGCAGGTCCAGGTAAAGATGAGTTATACATTCTTGAGCCAAATGAAGGCGCTCAACCAGGAATGAGGGTAATGTAGCACTGGCTCACAATTGGAGTGTATCTAATTATTAATGTATAGTTCCTCGCCAAATTAATATCTATTAAAATAGCATACTTGGAATGCAGTAAAAAACGAAGCTGGCGAGTGCAGCCATCTGAAAGATCGAAGAAAAAAAGAGGCCAATCCACCCCCAAAACATTTCGATCGTAATCAGCACTTTCGACCCACGCATCGTGTTTTAGATTACTTCAAGACACCTAACTGATCATAGAGATCAAAGAATAGTTTTTCAGAATCTTTATTAATGAACGAATTTTTTCTCATATTATTGAGCACAGTACTGGTCAATAACTTTGTACTCGTACAATTTCTGGGTTTATGTCCATTTATGGGTGTTTCCAACAAGCTGGAGACCGCTATAGGCATGAGCTCTGCCACTACTTTTGTTTTGACACTTGCATCTATTTGCAGCTACATGATCTACAACTGGATTTTGATTCCTCTGGAGTTGACCTACTTAAAAACAATTTCGTTTATTCTGGTCATTGCCGCCGTCGTCCAGTTTGCAAAAATGTTTATCGAAAAAACTAGCCCACTTCTATACAGAGTACTCGGTGTATTTCTTCCGTTGATAACGACCAATTGTGCAGTCTTAGGCGTTGCCTTACAAAACACAAATAAAGCACACAGTTTTGTCGAATCAACGCTTTATGGCTTCGGAGCCGCTGCAGGCTTTTCTCTTGTGCTCATACTCTTTTCAGCAATGCGAGAAAGACTCGCGGTAGCAGACGTGCCCGCACCATTTAAGGGTGCAGCCATTGGGATGATTACCGCCGGTCTAATGTCTTTAGCATTCATGGGATTTGCAGGGCTTGTGTAAAAATATGATTGAAGCGATTTACATCCCATCATTAATCAACGCGCTTGTAGCACTGGGCATATTAGCCGCTATATTCGGTGCTGTATTGGGCTTCGCGGCCATTAAATTTAAAGTTGAAGGTGACCCACTTGTCGATCAAGTGGACGAAATATTACCTCAAACTCAGTGTGGTCAATGCGGTTACCCCGGATGCCGACCCTACGCACAAGCCATTGTTGTAGATGGCGATCAAATAAATAAATGTCCTCCTGGTGGGCACACCACAATTCAGGCCCTCGCAAACTTGCTCGATCTAGAAGCGCCAACACTAGATGAAGAACATGGGACAGAAGCAGATGTACCAAAAGTGGCGTACATACGTGAAGATGAATGTATTGGTTGCACGAAATGCATTCAAGCCTGTCCTGTTGATGCGATACTTGGTGCGGCAAAACAAATGCACACAGTTATTGTTTCTGAATGCACTGGATGTGATCTATGCGTAGAACCCTGCCCAGTTGATTGTATTGATATGATTGAACATGATGAAGGCATAAATTCTTGGAAATGGAATATGCCCCAACCAGCGAATATCATTGCCACAGATTTAAAACCCCATGTCGAAGGGGTAGCCTCGTGAGAAAAATTTGGGATATACATGGCGGTGTTCACCCACCTGAAAACAAACACCAGTCTACCGCAGAACCAATCGGAACTATCTCGCTTTCGAATGAAATCATATTACCACTAAATCAACATATCGGGGCGCCATCTCAACCCATAGTAAAACTAGGCGACCAAGTACTAAAAGGACAAAAAATAGCGGAGGCGCAAGGAAAAGTCAGTGTTCCAGTTCATGCGTCCACATCCGGTATTGTTGTTGCTATCGAAGAGAGAACGATTCCACATGCGTCGGGAATGGAGGCTCCATGTATTGTCATTCAGCCTGATGGTCAAGAAAAATGGATTGAATTACACCCAACCCCTGAATATACAAAATTAAATCACCAAGAGCTGTTAGAAAAAATACGCGAGGCGGGAATTGCAGGGATGGGCGGTGCCGGCTTCCCTTCGGCTGTGAAACTAGACCCGAGAGCAGACCAAAAGATAAATACATTAATTTTAAATGGAACAGAGTGCGAGCCATACATCACTGCTGACGATATGCTGATGCGTGAGCGTGCTGAAGATATTGTCGCAGGAGCAGAACTCATAGCACTGGCTCTGGGCAAACCACAAGAGGTCCTAATAGGTATCGAGGACAACAAACCAGACGCTATTGCAGCGATGAAAAAAGCAGTGGGCGACAAGGATATCGAAATTATTGTATTCCCAACAAAGTATCCTTCTGGTGGAGAAAAGCAGCTCATTCAAATACTCACGGGAAAGGAAGTACCAAGTGGAAAACTACCGGCAGACATTGGCATAGTGGTACAAAATCTGGGCACAGCTTACGCTGCTTATCGAGCAGTAAGATTTGGCGAACCTTTGATTTCGAGAATAACAACAATTGTTGGCAAATCGCTTAAATCAGAAAAAAATATTGAAGTCTGTATCGGTACACCAATTGAACATATTCTACGAGAACTCGGTTGGCAACCTGAGAAGACCAGAAGGCTAATTATAGGTGGTCCAATGATGGGATACGCCGTCGATGATACAAAAACTCCTGTCGTTAAAACGACTAATTGTATTATTGCTCCATCACTTGAGGAGATGCCTGATCAACCTGATCCGCAACCCTGTATACGCTGTGGAATGTGTTCCGAAGCCTGCCCTGCAAGCCTGCTACCACAGCAACTGTTTTGGTTTTCCCAAGCGGAAGAATTTGAGAAGTTAGAGGCGCACAATCTATTTGATTGCATAGAATGTGGTGCTTGTTCTTATGTATGCCCAAGCAACATTCCTTTAGTTCAATACTACCGTCATTCAAAATCCACAATTCGTCAGCTTGACGCAGACAAGAAAAAGGCAGATCGATCAAGAGAAAGGTTTGAGTTTCGAAAGTTAAGGATAGCTAAAGCAGAAGAAGAAAAAGAAGCAAAACGAGCAGCTAGAAAAAAAGCAGCAGAAGAGGCAAAGAAAAGAGCGGCCGAGGAATCCAAAAAGAAGCAAGAAGAAGAAAGCTTAGCACAGCCCGAAAACAGTCAAACCCAAATGGCTTCGAACGAAGACTCTGTCAAAGAAAAGCTTGAGAGAACCATCGCTAGTGCGCAAAATATGCTAAATACTGCAACTGAAAAGTTAAATGAAGGCAAAATCCAAGGAGATGCCACTCGAATTGAAAAGCTAGAAGCGAGGAAAAAGCAAGCAGAACTCAAGCTCATCGATGCGACCTCAAAGCTCAAAAATCACTTAAACAAAAATTCAGAAGAACAAACAATAAAAGAGAAGATTGAGCTTTCACCTCTAGAGAAGCAAAAATCGAATATAGAAACATTAAGCAAACGTTTAGAAGTCGCCGAAAATAAACTAAAAGAAGCCGAAAAAAATCAAGAACCAACTCTCGCTGCCTTACAAAATGGCGTTGATAAACTGAAAACGAGACTTCTACAAGCGAAAGAAGAATTAATACATATTGAAAATGAATCGGAAACGTTAAATCAAAAATCAAATGAAACGCCTAATGAAACAGAATCTGCTGCAGAGAGAGCAATTGAAAAAGCGAAACTAAAAGCAGTAGAACAAGCCAATATGAGCGACGACGAAAAACTACAGTCGCAAATAGAGTCATTAAAAAAACGACTAAAAAAGGCTCAAGAAAGATTAAGTAAAGCGATTGAAGAAGATAATGAAAACGTAGGTGCGTTTCAAAATGGGGTTGAAAAACTCCAAACAAAATTATCTGCGCTGCAAAAAGAAATCGAATAGGTTTAATAATATACAAACTAGAAGTATGAAGATTTTGCCCATTAGCATGAGCCTAGATCAATACAGGTTCTCGCGAATTGAGCATTAAACGAAGCAGGAGCATCGTTGCGAGCCTTTCGGCTCACTCCCTCAATACTGGTGTTATTTGTGCGAGGGAAAAACAGTAAATATTTCATGGGGAAATGTTTGCTTTCATGGTAGTAAAACCTAATAAATAAGTAACAATGACCAATTGAGAGAACTGAAACATGACAGATCAAATCACAGGGTTTTTTGGGGAAAACGGTAACTTAATGGAAATTCTTATGCCGCTTCTTATCAATATTGCGATAGCACTTGCAATCTACATTATTGGTTCGTGGCTAGTAAAACAAATTGTTAAATTTGTTGATAAATTAATGAAAATGCGTAATTTGGACGAAGCGCTTCATGGATTTTTACATGCAATCGTAGCGACTATTCTTAAGTTTGTCGTTGTCCTAATAGCAATTGAACAACTCGGTATTGACACCACATCGCTACTTGCTTTGTTAGGTGCTGCAGGTTTGGCTGTTGGTCTTGCATTAAAAGACTCATTATCAAACTTTGCTGCGGGCGTTATGCTCATACTATTTAAACCATTTAAAATTGGTGATTTTATCGAAGCGGGTGGCGTTACCGGAATCGTTGAAAAAATAACTGTTTTCAACTCTATTTTACGTTCTCCCGACAATAAAGAAATCATTGTTCCTAATGCTCATATCTATGGTGGAACTATCGTTAACTTTTCGGCCAAACCGACTAGACGTGTCGACCTTGTCATTGGCATTGGATACGATGACGATATCAAAAAAGCACGTGATTTAATCTGGGGTGTGCTTAACTCTGACGAAAGAATCTTAAAAGATCCAGCAGCTGTCATTGGATTGGACGAACTTGGCGATAGTAGCGTTAACTTCGTTGTAAGGCCTTGGGTAAAAGCCGCAGACTATTGGGATGTAAAATGGGAAACCTTGGAAAAAATCAAAAATACTTTTGATGAAAATGGTATTTCTATTCCATTCCCACAACAAGATGTTCACATGCATCAATCGTCTTAAGCTTTTACTTATTTGCTGGTGGTTGAATAAATGTTCGACCACCTGCTTTTCATTATTAGCATCATTTAAATTCATTGGAATAAAGCCTTAGATGACTTTTATAAGAGTGACTTCACCACATGCCTTTCGTCCAGGAAACACTGGAACAGTGATGAAGCAAGTTATATTTGCAACTATTCCTGGCATTATAGTTCTCACTGCTAATTTTGGATTTGGGACACTCAGTAATATTATTTTAGTCAGTATCTTTAGCCTAATTTTTGAAGCGGCGGTACTGAAATTACGCAATAGAAATATTCGTTATTACCTGAGCGACTACAGTGCGTTAGTTACCGCCATTTTGTTAGGTATCGCCCTACCACCCTATTCAGCTTGGTGGTTACTAGCGGTTGGCAGTTTTTTTTCAATTGTTATTGCGAAACAACTTTATGGAGGGTTGGGTTTAAACCCATTCAATCCTGCAATGGTGGGCTATGTCGTTTTGCTAATTTCATTTCCTTTGGAAATGTCCCAGTGGGTTCAACCGTCGTCAGTGTCGACACATAATTTATCTATCGAAGTATTGACTCACGGACTATCGCAAGTATTCTTAAACACGCCTTTGAACCTAATAGATGGTTTAACCGGTGCGACACCATTAGATGTATTAAAACAAAACAATTCACTCACTCTTGAAGATCTGTATTTAAAAGAAACAGCGTTTGCAACAGGTTATTGGGCTGGAGCGGGCTGGGAAGCCGTCAACATTGCATTTTTGTTAGGCGGAGTCTATTTACTTTATAAAAGAATTTATACCTGGCACGCACCTATCAGTATGTTAGCAACCCTAGCGGGTCTTTCCTTTCTTTTTTACGATGGAGGTAGCTCCAGCAGCCCAGGCTCACCGTTGTTCCACTTATTGTCTGGAGCGACTATGTTCGGCGCATTTTTTATCGTTACAGACCCTGTAACCAGCTGCGTAAGCACAAAAGGCCGGATTGTATATGGTGCTTGTGTGGGAGTTCTGCTTTATGTGATTCGCATATGGGGTAACTACCCAGATGCAATCGCTTTTGCCATATTACTTATGAATTTCGCAGCGCCTTTTATCGATTACTACACAAAGCCAACAACCTACGGTCACGCGAAGCCAGTAACTAAAGTATCGGAGAAGGGTAGATAAGTGCTCGGCAAATCTATTAGTAAAAACAGCTTAATTCTTGGCATATTCGCCATAGTTACAGCCTCAATTCTTGCCACTACTGAGGGTGTGACTAGAGAAAAGATTGCCGCAGCAGAAAGGAAGGCAGCGCAAAAAGCACTAAGTGAAATTATTCCTCCAGAAATGCACGATAACGATTTGTTAAGCGATACTATGCAACTTACAGACAATGATCGTCACGTGTTAAATTTAACGGAAAATGAAGCAATACACCTAGCAAAATATAAAGGTCAATTGAAGGCGATTATAGTTCCCTCCATTGCGCCAGATGGATACAGTGGCAAAATTAAACTGATAATCGGAATAATGATTGATGGAAGCATTGCCGGTGTTCGAGCTCTATCTCATAAAGAGACGCCTGGGCTAGGTGACAAAATAGACTTAAATAAAAATGATTGGATTCTCA
Organism: Cellvibrionaceae bacterium; assembly: GCA_965262305.1. Taxonomy (GTDB): domain Bacteria; phylum Pseudomonadota; class Gammaproteobacteria; order Pseudomonadales; family Cellvibrionaceae; genus CBDHEY01. The sequence goes on along the minus strand of CBDHEY010000004.1, from coordinate 1,594,531 downwards.
GCTTTAATGACAAATCGCTAACAAACCCAATCGTAGAAAACTGGAAGGTCAAAAAAGATGGCGGTGAATTTGACCAATTCACGGGCGCTACAATCACTCCCCGCGCGGTAGTGAATCAAGTAAAAAAAACGCTTGAGTTATTTTCGGAATCAAAACTATCAAGCATTGACGAAAACACACAAAAACCTATGTAGTCTTTTATACACCTTATGAATAGTTTTAACGAAATTACACTAAATGGACTATGGAAGAATAACCCGGCTCTAGTACAACTTCTCGGCCTATGTCCGTTATTAGCGGTAACCGCATCAGTTGTGAACGCTATCGGTTTGGGATTAGCAACACTTGTTGTACTTGTCGGTTCAAATGTATCGGTTTCTCTAATAAGAAATGCCGTCAGTGATGCTGTAAAACTACCCGCATTTGTCATGATAATAGCCTCTTTCACAACGTGCATAGAGCTTTTAATGCAAGCTTTTACATATGAGCTTTATCAAATTTTGGGTATTTTTATTCCTTTGATCGTTACTAACTGCGCTATTTTAGGCAGGGCCGACGCTTTCGCCAGTAAAAATAAAATAATCCCTTCAGCCCTTGATGGCCTTATGATGGGTTTAGGTTTTATGCTCGTCTTAATTGTTTTAGGAGCGATTAGAGAGCTCATAGGCTCAGGTACACTCTTTGATAATATGCATTTATTATTTGGAAGCCTAGCAAACTCTTGGACAATCGAAGTGTTTGGCGAGAACTACAAAGGATTTCTCGTAATGATTTTGCCACCTGGCGCATTCATAGTAACAGGCTTTTTAATCGCTGCAAAAAATTCTATAGATGCAGAGTTAAAACGCCGAGCCAGTGCTAAAAAACAGAAACCAGTTAAAGGCTCTAAGCGTGTGAGAACAACAGGGAATGTGGCTTAAATAAGCCTCCTCTTCAAATATTAGCTATTGCTTTTGGAACTCCGCATAAACTTCGATTTCTATTTCATCCCCAACCAGTGGGATATATTTATCCAAACCAAATTCAGAACGATTAAACTGGGCTACAGCACTGAAACCCATAGTGTATTTTTGCGTTAACATATTTCTTGCCGCGCCATTAAATGTTACGAATAAAGGTACGGGCTTAGTTAATCCCAAAAATGTTAATTCACCTTCAAACTCTATTGTAGTTTTAGAATGGGACGCAACTCGTATCGTTCTATATGATGCATAGGGAAATCGCTCTGAATCCAACCAACTCTTACCCATTATTTCATTTGCAAAAACTTCATCTGGAATCGATAGACTCTTCATATCGATTTTTGCATTCATGAACGCACTGTCAAGATCGTCAGGGTTAAAGTTTAATTCAGCATCAAACTGATTAAAGCGCCCAACAAATTTTGAAAACCCCATATGCTCAACTTTAAATAGCAAAGCTGCGTGATCCTTATCTAATACATATTCACCTTTTTTAAACTCGGCAATATCCGTCTTTAAATTAGGTTGTATAAGCTCGGCACACCCAGCTAAAAGCAGAAAAAAAAGTATGGCAAAGACTCTAAAAATAAAAAACATATGAAAACCTATCAATAATCTAATAAAAATCAATCACCTTCCCAAGTCGACCGCGTATTTTCGAAATATTCTTTGATAAATTTACGCAGCTCGCGAAACCGAGCGGTGTCTCTAAGGTCTGGGTGAGACAACAACCAAATATCGAATCGATGCCACTTTATATCCTTGGGCACACGAACTAAATCATCATCTTGATCGCATAAAAAACAAGGTAACATACCCAAACCAACTCCAGCTTTCACAGCATAAACTTGCATGAGTGGATCATTCAGCTTATGTTTTGCCGGTAGATGAGGAAAACTACTATTTACCACCCAATCTGGAAACGGCACCTCGTTTTCCCATCCGATATAGTTCGCATTATTTGGATTGTTTAAATCGTGCTCCACAACATAATTTTTGGAAGCATAAACACCGCTGTAGATGTTCGCCAACTTGGTTCCAATGAGATCTTGTGGAGGTTTACCCCCTTTCAACATTATCCGAATAGCAATATCGGCCTCACCTCGATCTAAACTAAATTTCTCCCAGCTGGGAATAACTTCAATCTCTAACTTTGGGTGGATTTCCGAAAACTCTTTAATGCACACCATAAAGTGCGTAGTGATCAAATGATAAGGGATTGTAAGACGAATACTTCCTTGCATTACCGTTTTTTTAGCGTAAAGCTTTCGCTCAATTTCGTATGCATCATTCTCCATTCTCAATGCAATATGCAAAAGATCATGCCCTGATTCTGTCAACTGAAAGCCAGATGTAAGGCGATTAAATAATTTAACACCCAAGTTATTTTCAAGATCTGTGATTCGTCTTGTAACTGTCGAAGGACTAAGATCATGATTTTCCGCAACAGAACGAGCAGATCCGTTTCGATGTAACGCTAAGAATAATTTAATAGTATCCCAATTCATAAAATTATCCTGAAATTGAAGTTTTTCCAAACAACCACTGATGACGGCTGTTTATAGTCACTTTAAATAAGCCACCGCGATACGAAAACTGTTGACCAACAACGGTTTCTTTCTTATAAAAATCTTGCCAATATTTTGCAATTTGAATATTTGCAGAACCTGTAGCAGCATCTTCATTATTTCCATATTGCGGTGCAAAATATCGAATACCGTAATCGATTCCCCCATAACCTGGAGTTGTTAAAATTAGAGCACGACGAGAGACAAGTTTTAGTAAATTAAGTTTTGGTTGACTACGTACTAGAGAATCAAAATCAGGTAGGACCAGTGCGCAATAGTCAGATGCGTCACCAATAAAAAACTGGTCAACCAGCTTGCTACCTACCACGCGCTTCCAAGCTTTCAAATGCTTCACATTAAAATAATTTAAATTCATCGATTTCACAAAGCAAAAACACTCTTCGTCAATCCCAACCTCCAACAACTGACATGATGTTTTAATGCAGAATTTCTCAACCCCATGAATCTCATAGACCGCTCGAGTAGCTGCCAACGCACCGGATCCGCAGCGAGAAATTTCATAACCATTAAAAAAAAATCGAGCAGATACAGAAGAATCGACAACTAAGACTATGACATGTATTAAAGAATTTTCTTGCTTAGATTGGTGGCAAATACCTTGAATTAATTGTTCAAAAGAGCTGGAACTTTCAGTAAAAACAACTACTCTATGTTGATTTCCCAAAAGAGGTCGGTCGACTAGGTCACTTTCGCCCACAAAACAGTTGACAAAAAACTCCTCTACACGTGCAGAGTCGGGATGAGTTATCACACGTTGTGAAGTAAGTATGTTGAAAACATACGATCTTTTGCAATCCAAGTTTCTTCGACGAGCCAACCAGCATTATTAGCTAGCTCAGAAAACTCCTGCTCAGTGTATTTATATGAACTCTCTGTATGAATAGATTCACCATCTGAAAAATTAATGTCGACACCACTGATCGATAACGACTGGTTTTTATTGCTCACTAAATGCATTTCAATACAACCTTTATTTGCATTATAAAAAGCATAATGCTCAAAAGCGTCTACATCGATATTTCCATCTAGTTCACGATTAATTCGTTCTAAGATATTAAGATTAAATTTTTTGGTGATGCCATTACGATCGTTATATGCACGATGCAAAACTTCTGGAGATTTTTTTGTATCAACACCAATAAGAAGTCTTGCGCCCTGTCCAAGAGTTTTACGACATGATTCTAAAAAGTCCAAAGCTTGCTCAGGCAAAAAATTACCAATTGTTGAACCTGGGAAAAACCCCAACTTTCTTTCTTTAACTTCCGGTAAAGCAACGCTATGAGTAAAATCGGCAACAATTGCTTGCATTTCTACTGCAGGGAAAGTTTTTTGTAAATGCTCGATCGAATCCTTTAAGAAATCGCCAGAAATATCAATTGGAAAGTACCGTTTAATCGCATCAACTTGATCAAATAGCGGTTGAATCTTTTGCAGTGAACCCGCCCCAAATTCAACAATAGCAATATCATCTTTTAAAACACTCGATAGATCTGAAGCGACTTCTTGCAATAGATTTAGCTCAGTCTGATACGGATAGTATTCCTCAAGATCACAAATTTCATCAAAATATTGTGATCCAATATCATCGTAGAAGTACTTAGGAGGTAAACTTTTATTTTCTTTAGTTAAACCCGAGATAACATCAGAGATAAATAAATCATGAAACGCGGATTCTGATCTGTGAGTGTTTTTATTTTGTATATTGTTTTTTGCTAAAACCAGTTCCATTTAAATGTCCTCCGCCAAGCGCAATCCTGAATATTGCCAACGTTGATGTGGATAAAAAAAGTTTCGATATGTTGCACGCATTTGATTTTCGGGAGTCGCACAGGAACCACCTTTCAAAACATACTGATTGGCCATAAACTTTCCATTATATTCACCCAAAGCACCTAACTCTGGCGCAAAGCCAGGGTATGGCATAAATGGGCTATGGGTCCATTCCCAAACATCACCATACAACTGAGAAACTTTTTCGCTGCCAACACATGGCATGGGCCGCCAGATCTTACTCTCTAAAAAATTACCTTTGCGTTCAATTCCTTGACTGGCAAACTCCAACTCATGCTCACTCGGCAACCGTTTTCCCGCCCAACGCGCGAAAGCATCTGCTTCATAATAACTTATATGACAAACGGGAGCATCTTTTCGAACAGGCCTTAACCCGTCTAATCCAAATTGATGCCATACCCCTTCTTTTTTATGCCAGTAAAGTGGACTACTCCAATGAGATTTTTGGCATTGATCCCATCCATCTGACAGCCAAAGTAGACTATTGGAATAGCCCCCATCTTCCATAAAACTCAGCCAATCTGAATTTGTGACAAGGTTGTGGCTTAGGGCGTAAGAAGACAAATAAACAGGATGCTTCGGGCTTTCGCAGTCGTAATGGAAATCATCAATGCCCAAGCTTGAATCTAAAGAAACTGAACTCGCTCCTACTTCAATAAGACCTGGTTCAAATCTTTGCATTTGTATCGCTTTTGGAGCTGTAGAAGATTCCAAAGCCTCTAGGTTTTCAGTAAGCCAGGATTCTTGGTGTACTTGTGGAAATAGAGGGTTATTAGATAACAAATGCAAAACATCCGTTTGCATTAACTCTTGATGTTGCATCTCGTGATGTAATCCAACAACAGTCAAAAAACCAATTTCATCTCCTAGGTTTTCTAACAGGTTAACTATTTTCTCTTCAATATATTCTCGATAATTTAAGATTTCTGTCAGACTAGGACGAGTAAGCAATCCACGTTGCGGTCGAAAATATTTAGAACCCACACTGTTATAGTAAGAATTAAATAGGTGACAAAAACTTTCGTTATACCAACGAAACTCTCGTGAATGATGCTGCAAAATAAACGTTTCAAAAAACCATGACGTGTGTGCTAGATGCCATTTAATGGGACTGGCGTCAGGCATGGATTGCGCTTGCATATCCTCTGCGTTCAGGTTTTCTATCAACATGATAGATTGCTTACGAACCGCCAAAAACTGCTCTATGAGACTGGCAGAACCTTCGGCTCTCGCCTCTCCCAATATAACTTGAGAAACAACAGAAGAATTGGTCAAGATACTACCCTTCCTTTACAGTGAAAGTACATTCTAACTAAGCGAGTAAAACTATTGAACACGTACAGCTAGAGCACCGCGTTGCACAAGAAAAACACCAAAGTCAAAAATGAAATCCAATATAACCTATTGATTTAAATAACAATTAATTACAATAATGTGAACAAGCCTTAAAATAGTATATAAATCATATTATTCTTAGTAAATTAAGCTATAACAGCCGTTCGTTCCTCGCAATGCTACTCTAACAATAAATATTATAAAATAATCAGATATTCATCTAAAAAAAGAAAGGAACAACATTTCCGGCTTAAAACTATATTTAGCATCATACGATGAAACCATTGTTCAATCAGAAACTCTATTATATATGCTCGCGACTGATTCTAGTTATGAAGTCCCCGTTATGATAATGAATTAATTGTAAACTCAATGATAAGAATAAAATTTAGCCAGGTAATTTATTTAATAATTGGCCTCGGGCTAGGTTACATAATTAATTATTGGCAAAGTCATTCTGTCCCCCAAACTCAGCAAATCTCATCATCAATTAAATCCCATTGTGAAGATCAGAACTTAGTTAATTCAGGCATTAATCGAAACGCGACGGAAACTCATCCACAGAGCTTATTTAGACCGGAAACCTGTTCATGCGATGACATTATCTCTTGTGATTCGATTAAAGGTACGGAAAAACGAACAGCGATTGATGAAATATTTTCTAATTTGCTCGCTTCGCAAGAATATAGCGAAGCAATTGATCTGTATTCGGCTATTTTCCGTTCATCATCCAAAGAAGCCAAGCAGCTCAAACAAATCCTATTAAAATACTTGGCGGACTCGCTTGCTCGATCATTCGAAACGAATACGCAATTTGAAGACTTGTCTAATACTTACCTTTCCGATTTTCACAATGATATAGACATATTACTTATGCTGGCGAAGTACCAGGGCAAAATCGGTCGCTTTTACGAAGGTATTAACACCCTTCAACTTACCCAGAGCTATGTGATTAACGACTCGGACCAAGGCAAATATAACCATAGCTATCGAGAATACATGGACCAAGCAGCCCAAGCACTTAAAGACGAGTTTGCCGGACTCGAATTGAGCGGTTTTTACGAGTTTGTAAATACGGCTGGACTACTAAAACATGAAGATCGGTTTGAACTTGTAAAACTATATCTTGATCAGGGAAACTATGACTTCGCAAAGCAAACAGCTTATGTTCTAATGCAAGATGGGCTTTGGAAATCGAAAATAGAGCAGCTTCTGTCACGTTCCGAAACAGCCTCTGCCCTGCCCGAGTCTCGCTCAAAGCAAGCTTTTGAGAGCAGCATTGAGTTAATTCCTAGAGGAAGCCATTATCTCGTTCCAGTATCGCTATCCGGAAGCGAGTCTCAACTTTTACTAGATACTGGAGCATCTATTACAACCGTAACAAAAGCGTTTTATGATCAAATGGAACACAGATTAAACTTTGATTACGAACGCTCAGCAATTTTTAACACTGCAAATGGTGCAGTTAGAGCGGAAGTGTATCGTTTAGATAATTTTAAGATTGGACAGTACACAATTTCGGATTTGGAAGTTACGGTGCTTGACTACCCGTCACCGGATGACACTCATGGCCTTCTTGGTATGAATGTGTTGAGGTATTTTGAATTCCAAATTAACCAAAAAAAGGCAAGATTGGAATTGACACCCCATAGGTAGGGCGGCCTTAATGCCAAAATTAGGCACTTCTTACTGGAATTTGTCACAAATTTGGGATTGAGGTTGACCTTTTGCTGTTAATCAAGATAATTGTGTAAGAATATTAATAATAAATTCGGCATATTCCGCTATCGAAGATTTTTAACAAATATAGTGGTGGAATAAAGCCGTAAAATCAGGCTGTCGTTTACCTCATGCTAATGTCTTTTTTTACATTCATGGATACGCAATATTTCAATGCGTATGATGTGATTTTGTTAGTCACTTTTTTGCAAGCAATGGTTTTTGCATTTGTCGTTCTGATCAGAAAAGACAGATCAATAAGTTACTATTTATTACCCGCATTCATGGCTAGCGTCGGTCTTGGGCAATTATCTTTCTTCTGGCTTTATAATCATATCGGCAATGGCGTCATGAGCCATTATTTGACTATACATCAAATGGATTTTTTTACTCTTCCATTTTTTCTTCAAGGCCCACTGCTTTTTCATTACCTAAGATCAATCACTGACAGCGCATACAAATTCAATTGGTACGACTATACCCCAATAGGCATTTTCGTTTTTTTATTTGTTCTAAACCCGGTTCCAACTTTTGGTGGTTTTTTAGAATATGTATTTTGGAGAAATTATGTATTTATGGGTGTGGCAGGCTTTTTTGTCTCATGTTTCTATGGAGTAAGATGCATGTATTACGTGCAACATTATTCGGAGAAGCTAAAAGACAGGTTTTGCACCATTGAAAGCATCGATTTCGTTTGGTTAAGAGTATTTGCAACGGGATTCTTCTTAATTTGGTTTTTAGAACTGCTGCCTCCATTTTTCTACAATCGAGCATCTTGGCTATTGACCCAGTTTGTTACTCATTTAAAGAATTTCTTTGAAATGGGGATGGTGAGTTTTGTGATTTTTGCAAGCTTAATGCAAGCTAGAAAAGTTATGATTATTGATGCGTCTGAAGAAGAATCAAAAATTTCACAAGTTAACGAGTCTCAAGAAAACCAAGTCTCTAAAGAAGAAATTGACTCAGTTGCGGAAAAGCTGCAAAAAGATCGTCTGTACCTCACTGCGGGACTTACGGTTGAGCAATTAGCAAATCATCTAAACATGCCAGTGAAAACACTCTCGTTAATTATTAACAGATACTACGAGAAAAACTTTTTTGACTTTGTTAATCACTATCGGGTTGAAGAAGCTAGACGTTTATTGAAGTCTCCCGACCACTTCAATGACTCGATACAACACATATATGAAACAGTAGGCTTCAGAAGCAAGTCTTCATTTAATACCTTGTTCAAAAAAACAGTTGGTGTCACGCCTAGCAAATATCGAGAGAAATACGGTAAAAAAGCTGTTTGACTGGTTAAAAGCCTAGAGTACGGTTATTTGTTTCATGCGTCCAACCAATCAAATATTGGTTCCCATTGCGCAAGATCGAGCTTTACGCGACCTGGGGGCAAATCAAATAAACTGAGTCCGCGATCCATGCTCCTCACGTAATTTTGCGTATCCCTGATACACCCGACTAGAGGCAATTCAATTCGATCTAAAAAAGTATCAAGAACCTTAGCATAACTTGTATAGGCACGAGCACGATTGGCGATTATTCCAACTTGAGATAGGTTCTCCAAGATTCCGGTCCGCTCTAGCCCCATTAGGAAACGAATGCAGGCTTTAATATCATTTGGGGAAGCTAGTACGGGAATGAGAACCTTATCTTCTTTATGGATGATGTCATCAACGTCGTCGAGGGTCCAAGCGGCAGGCATATCATGAATCGCGATTTCAGCTTCGCCAAAAGGGACAGATTCTCCTACAGATGCAACGATAGATTGGATTTCTGCAAACGAATTTGGTCTAGAAGCTAACCAATCACTGCTTGATTTTTGAGCATCATGATCAATGAGTAAAACATGCCTATCGTGATTAGCGTAGTACGATGCTAACTGTGTAGAAATTGTGGTTTTACCACAACCGCCTTTTGGGTTGACAACAAAAACCTGCTCCATAAGCCCTCGCCTTGGCAATTTAGCAACCGGTTATCGAATAGAATTAGATTTAAACTATTTTTATATCAAAATACTTCACTACCAAAGCATTAACCAAGAAAATTTCTGCTTATTTTTGTGTTATCAGAAGAAATTTCCCACCTAGCAGATACTTCCTTAGCAAGTATAGGTGGAGTTTTCGTTTTAGAACAAATTAAGTTAACGAAGTGTGATCACGTATGATGGTGGTGATGAACATGATTATCATGACTACCGTGATGTTGGTGCTGCCAGGCTCCAAGAATCGTCCATATGCCAAATATTACCAACAACACTGCCGAGAAAACCCGAAATAAGCGGCTTGTTATCAACGATTTGATATAACTGCTTGCCAGGCTCCCAAAAAACACCGCAGGAAACGTTCCCAAACCAAAAGCCAGCATCACTAAAGCGCTATTGAATGGATTGGCTTGTGCAATAGCAAAAACAAGAATTGAATAAACTAACCCACATGGTAACCAACCCCAAATACATCCGAGGAAATAGGCTTGAAGTGGGTTTTTCACCGGTAAAAATTGTTTTCCAAATGGTTGGATATATCGCCAGAAAAACGACCCCACTTTTTCTAATTTCGTAAGCCCCATGTAGATTTGAGATAAGTAAAGTGCCATCAAAATTAGCATAACACCAGCTAAGGTCCTCATTAGCAGCATTCCAGTATCTATCAACCATTGCCGAATAACCGTCTCGCCAATTAATCCGAATAAAGCACCAAGCAGTGTATAACTACTTATTCGACCAATGTTATAAGCACTAAGAGTGAATAAATTACTCTGATTTTTATCAGATGAAAAAGCAACCGCCGCCGCAATACCACCGCACATCCCTAAACAATGTCCAGCACCTAGCAATCCTATTAAAAAAGCGGAAATTAAAGGTTCGATAATCAAGAGGGGTCTTTGTCTTCTAACTTGTCTTTATTTTGATTGGTTTTTGCATTTGGCTTTTGTATTTGTTCATCAAATAAAATACGCTTTCCTTCTGCATCCAAATCTTCAAACTGTCCAGATTTCGCGGCCCAATAGAATATAGCAATTGCGATTGCCACGAACGTGATTGCGATTGGAATTAAAATAAATAGACTTTCCAATGAACCACCATAAATTCTAATGTTTAATTGAACGACTAATTCTTAAGGAGTTAAGCACCACAATAAGCGAGCTCGCTGACATACCTAAAGCCGCTAAATAAGGTGGAATCAATCCCATCGCAGCCGCAGGTAATGCAACTGCATTGTAACTCAAAGCCCAAATAAAATTCTGCTTAATCGTTAACTTAACTCTATGCGCCAGCTTTATTACCGATGCAATTACACTTAGATTTTCGTTCAATAAAATCCCATCCGCATGTGTTTTAGCGATCTGTGCAGCAGAGCCTAAAGCAATGGAAACATCTGCCCGCCCCAATACTGGCGCATCATTAATGCCATCCCCAATCATAAGTACAGAATCACCATCGCTCTGTAAAGAATCAATAGTGGCCAACTTTTTCTCAGGCGTCGCTTTGAAAAAAAAGTTCGAAATAGAAAACTTTTTAGCAACTTCTCGAACACGCACTTCATTGTCGCCACTTAGAATAAGCTGTTCTATGCCTTTTTCATTTAGGTACTCAACGAGAGAAGCGCTCCCTTCCCGTTCTGAATCACCCAACAAAACACCCCCTATTGCTCCTGACTTCGTGGCTAGAATATGCCAGCTTTCATTCGCGCTTTCTAAATGAGATAACGTCTTGTCACCCCAGGAAGAGATAAAATCACTATTTCCAAATCGAAATACTTCATTATTTATCGATCCCTCGATCCCTAAACTCGGATAAACACGAACATTCTCAGCGTCGAATTCAATAGGTACATCTAAAAAGGCATTGGCAATAGGATGAGAGCTATGCGCCTCCAATGAAGCTATGATTTGCAAGATATCTTGCTGCTTGTATTTACCAAGCGCTTTAATATCTAAAACCTGCATTCGTCCATGGGTGAGCGTCCCGGTTTTGTCGAACACGACTTTATCAACCGTTGTAACACCTTCTATAAAATGCGAAGACTGAACCAAGAAACCCAGCTTACGCGCTGTATTTACCCCTACTGTTAACGCAACTGGGGTCGCGAGAGACAGGGCACATGGACAAGTCACAACGAGAATAGAAAGAACAACCCAGATTGCATTTTCTGGCTGATAACTCCACCAAAAACCACCCACAACGATAGATAGAACAAGAACAACAAAAACAAAATAACTTGCTAAGCGATCAGCAATTTGAGCAATGGGCGGCTTAGCAGAAATACCTCGTTCAACTAACCGTTCGATAGCGGCGTATCCGGTTTCGCCACCTGTTTTTTCCACTCTAATTGTTAATGCTGTATCCATATTTATGCTTCCCGCAAATACTGCATCTAACGGGCCTTTTGCGAGCCCCTTTGATTCACCTGTTAAAAACGATTCGTCTATATGACTGTGACCTTGCTCAATAACACCATCGCAAGGAACAACATCACCCGCGCCAACCCAAATCTTATCGCCCTCTTCTAGACTTCTAATAGAAACACGCTCTCTTTTAGTATTAACTATGCGTTCAACTGACAAAGGAAAAAAGGAAGACATACTTGCACGACTAAATTTATCCGAGTGCCGAGCTTGCATTTCAAAATAGCGGCCAAGAAGGAGAAAGAAAGTAAACATCGCTATGGAATCGAAATATACTTCTCCAGTCCCTGTAAAAGTAGCCCAAGCACTGGCAATAAATGCTATTCCCAGAGCGATAGATACAGGAAGATCCATGTTTAAACTTTTTAGCTTCAACCCATTGTAAGCACTTCTAAAAAACGGCCGAGCACTTACAAACATCACAGGGATCGCAAACAGTAAACTAATCCAGCGTAAGAAATCTTCCCATTTCGGCTCAATGCCTTGAATCGCGCCTGCATGCAATGCAATTGCAACCATTCCTATTTGCATCATCGTAATGCCTGCAATACCCAATCGAATCAGAGAAGAGCGAGACTCTTCTTTGAGAATTTGCTGTTGATTATGATTAGTTGCAGGAAATGCTCGATAACCGATGCGTGATATTTCACGAAAAATTTCGCTTAACTGTAATACATTTTTATCCCAAATTATTTCACAAGAATGGGAAGCTACATGGACTTTGACACTATCAATAGACGGAAATTTTTGTAGGTGTTTTTCAATTAACCATGCGCAAGCAACACAAGTAATACCACCAATATTAAGTTTAGCCACCGAGTTGCTATCAGAAGAATAAACAAATTCTTGCTGAACTTCATCTAAATCATAAGATGTAAAATCAGTTTCGGAATCGTCTGCTTTAAGGTTATTTTCGTCTCTAAATTGATAAAAATCGTAAAGTCCACCACTAGCAATGGCTTGAGTGACCGCTTGGCAACCAAAACAGCAAAAATGTTTTTCTTCTCCTTTTATGGTCGCTTTAAACTCATCCGACGCAGGTAAACCACAGTGAAAACAATTTGCCATATTTATTGCAAGCAAGACTAAGGTTCAAGTATTAACTTCGAAGATTGATTTAAATCTATTTCGCCGGAAAGTCGCCATAGAGTAGTGTCTTCATTAATTTTCCCGCCAGCAACTCGCACATACCAACGTCCAGTAAGTTCTTCCATATACTTTGCGACATAAACGCCTTGACGCAAAAGTCTGAATTCTCGCTGAGAATCCATGGCCTTTTTCACTGGATGCACAAGATCCAACTGTATGACTTGATCATCAAATACAAAAGATGAAGAAGAACTTAAATACAAGCGGATTTCTTTCACTGAATACCTAAAATCAAGATCTGCTAGTATGCCGAGTTTTTTAGCATTATTTTCTGCCTTAAAATCTTTTTCGTAGTGTTTCCCCGACTTCACATATTCGTCATGGACATGATCATCTGAATAGATAAAAGCAATAGTTACCGTGACGAAACAAGCAAAAACAATGAAGAACAATGGCCCAATAACAATCCAACCCCAAGGCTCTTTATACCAAGGGTTTCCTTCTTTTTTTATTTGCAGATCTGAGGGTTGATTCATATTTTAAGGTTTTGTCATTGGACCAACAAAAATAGTGTTCTCTGTAGCACTAAGATTTTCGTCATTTTTAGATTGTACGAGAAAACGGATTTTTGTCTTTTCTGAATCTAACGCTTTTTTAGCAGCAGATACACGAATTGGAATAGTAAATGTTTCCCCCGCGTCAACGGTAAAAGGACGTAATTTTCTAATTACAAATCTAGGATCGTTCTCAACAACGATGGAATATTCGTGTGGACTTCGATCCATGTTATTAATTTTCATTGTATATACATTTTGGATATCCGGCCCCGCTACGCGAAATAAACGTGCACCTCGATCTCTTATGACATCAACCGACAGCGGCGTTCTCGTGGCGATCGTATAGACAAAAGCAGATAGCATTATGACCACGGCTAACGTATAACCTATCGGTCTAAATCGTAAGAAATGTGTAAACCCAGTTTCGAGTTGATCATCTGACGTAAAACGAATTAAACCTCGATCGTAGTTCATTTTATCCATTACAGCATTACATGCATCTACGCACAAACCACAATTAATGCATTCGTACTGCAGCCCGTCGCGAATATCGATATCTACCGGACAAACCTGCACACACCATGAACAATCAATACAATCTCCCATTCCTGCGGCTTTGTAATCATCGCCGGGCTTTCTCGGTCCACGAGCTTCTCCGCGAGTTTTATCATAATGCACAGCGATAGTGTCTTCATCATACATTACCGCTTGAAATCGAGCATACGGACACATATATTTGCACACCTGCTCTCTCATCCAACCCGCATTCAAATACGTCATACCGGTAAAGAAAAGTGTCCAAAACACTGCGGCAGAATTAGCTTCTATTGCAAGCATTCCAAACTCATTGCGATAAGGAATAAACCCCATTAGCAATTCACGTATCGGAACAAAATAACCTATGAACGTCGCACCTGTAATAAACGCAATGAAAACCCAGATAAAGTGTTTGCTACTTTTTCGCAGAATTTTTTCAAAAGACCAAGGAGCATTATCTAACTTGATGCGCTTATTCCTATCACCTTCACAGATCCGTTCTACGGTCATGAACATCAATGTCCAAACCGTTTGTGGGCATGTAAAACCACACCAAACTCTTCCGAGTAATACAGTCACTGTGAAAAGGGAAAAAGCGGCAATGATTAACAGCCATGCTAAAAGCATAAAATCTTGAGGCCAAAAGGTCATCCAAAGAACATGAAATTTACGCTCGGGCAAATCGAACAACACTGCTGGACGACCATCTAGAATAACCCAAGGTAATAGCAAATACCCAGCAATCAGAGGCAACCCAGTATATTGACGTAACTTTTGGTAAAACCCCGAAATCTTCCGGGTATAGATTTTATTTTCAGACTCGTAAAGGTTTCGGTAACGTATTTCACCATCTGAAGATGATTTAATTTCTTCTGTCACTCGTTACCTCTATTAAAAAGAAACAACTCAGCATTTTCTACTCTATTTATTCGAAGGATTCATTAAACTGAATTCCTTCGTACAAGCAGAATAGCCAAGCGCTAAAATTAGAAACTAATCGTCATAGTCAAATGATAATGAATAAACATAGGCAGCCAAGACATGTATCTTTTCTTCACGAAGTAATTCTTTTTGAGCTGGCATATTGTTTACTCGGCCATTGCGGATGGCATGAGCAATAGCTTCTCTTGATCCTTCATATAACCAAACATCGTCTGTTAAATTCGGCGCTCCAACTGCCTTCATTCCTTTTCCATCAACACCATGACAAGATGCGCAATACTGGGCAAACACTACTTTCCCTTCAATTGCTGCTTCACTATCATGCTCTAACCCAGAAAGCTGAAGTACATAATCGGTAGTTTGACTGACTTTTTCCTCGCCAATCACTTTACCCCAAGCAGGCATGTTGCCAGCACGACCGTGAAGTAATGTCGACTTTATTTCTTCTGGCGAGCCACCATATAACCAATCGTTGTCTGTAAGATTCGGAAAGCTGTAATTGCCACCTCCATCTGATCCGTGACAAACCGCACAATTATTTGAAAACAAGCGAACGCCAATTTTCATGGCTTTATTATCATAAATAAGCTCTTCAACTGGCACCTTTGCAAACTCACCAAAAGTTGCGTCATATTGATCTTCTGCTCTTGCCAGATCAGCTTCTAAATTTCCCACGGAAGTCCAGCCCCCTAAACCTTTCCAAGCGCCCATTCCAGGAAACCAGATTAAATACAAAGCAGAAAAAATAAGTGTGCCTACGAATAATTGGAACCACCATTTTGGAAGAGGGTTATCATACTCCTCAATACCATCGTAGACATGGCCGGTAGTTTTATTTTCCGGATCATCTTCGTCACTAATTGCAACCTTACGATTCGCAAAAAGCACCCAGGTTACTAACGCTAAACAAATCAAAGTTAAAAGGATGATCCATAGACTCCAAAATGTACTCATAGCCTACTTTTCTCCTCTTTCTTCTGTATCAATTTTTTCTTCTTCATGATTTTTTTGTGCAACTGGCTCATCTGCAAATGGGAGATTTGCCGCCTCCTCAAATTTCTTTTTTCTTTTTGGCGAAAACGCCCACCAACACACGCCTAAAAAAGCGATCATCACAAAGATAGTTGATAGGCCCTGTAATGTAGTTAAGCTCATGAGATCAATTATCTTTTTCGAGTGAGCAAAGTACCTAATTGCTGCAGATAAGCAACTAAGGCATCGATTTCAGTAACACCCTTAACTGCATCAGCGGCTCCTTCAATATCTTCATCTGTGTATGGCACACCTACACTGCGAAGCGCTTTCATTTTTGCCGCGGTATACTTTTCATTAATCACGTTATCAAACAGCCATGGAAATGCTGGCATATTAGATTCTGGAACAACATTTCGAGGGTTATATAAATGAGCTTTTTGCCATTCATCACTGTACCTTTGACCCACTCGCGCGAGATCAGGGCCGGTTCTTTTGGAGCCCCACAAAAAAGGATGCTCGTAAACAGATTCTCCCGCTAATGAATAGTGCCCATATCTTTCAACCTCGGCACGTAATGGTCTAACCATTTGAGTGTGACAAACGTGGCAACCCTCTCTAATATATATGTCTCGACCCTCGAGCTGAACAGCAGTGAGAGGCTTTAACCCTTCCGTAGGGGTGGTTGTCTCTTCTAAATAAAACTGTGGAACGATCTGAACAAGACCGCCAAAACTGATGGCAACCAAAGTTAGTAAGACCATCAAGACAATATTCTTTTCTACAATATCGTGGTTTTTCATTTGTTTGGCTCCTTATGCAATTGCTGTCTCACGGACTGTGTCCGTCTCTTCTTCGCTAACAGTTCTATACGCGTTGTAAAGCATAATAACCATACCGATTAAGAAGAAAGCGCCACCAATAAACCTCACAAAATAACCTGGATAACTCGCTTCAACTGATTCTACAAAGCTATATGTCAGGCTCCCATCCTGATTGAATGCGCGCCACATTAGCCCTTGCATGATTCCGTTAACCCACATGGAAGCGATGTAAAGCACTGTACCAATTGTCGCCAACCAAAAATGTACGTTGATCAACTTGACACTCCACATTGACTCCTTGTTCCAGAGCACTGGAATTAAATGGTAAACCGCTCCAATGGAAACCATCGCAACCCAGCCCAACGCACCGGAATGAACGTGACCAATAGTCCAGTCTGTATTGTGTGAAAGCGCATTCACCGTTTTAATCGCCATCATTGGTCCTTCAAACGTCGACATACCATAGAACGACAATGAAACAACCAAAAATCTTAAAGTAGGATCAGTCCGCAACTTATGCCAGGCACCCGACAGAGTCATTATCCCATTGATCATTCCACCCCATGACGGTGCTAGTAATATTAATGACATCACCATACCCAAAGACTGAGCCCAATCTGGAAGCGCAGAGTAATGAAGGTGATGAGGACCTGCCCAAATGTAAATTGAAATCAACGCCCAGAAATGCACAATAGAAAGTTGATAAGAATATACGGGACGACCAGCTTGTTTGGGCACGAAATAATACATAATTCCTAGAAAACCAGCTGTAAGAAAAAAGCCAACCGCATTGTGACCATACCACCACTGAATCATGGCATCCATTGCACCACTGTACATAGAGTAAGACTTAAACGCATGCACAGGTACAGCCATACTATTTACGATGTGAAGCACAGCAACTGTCACAATAAATGCACCGTAAAACCAGTTGGCGACATAAATATGGGAGGTACGACGTTTCATGATCGTACCGAAAAAGACTACCGCATAAGAAACCCAGACGAGAGTAATTAATATATCGATCGGCCACTCGAGCTCGGCATACTCTTTTGTGCTCGTATAACCTAAAGGCAAAGTGATCGCAGCAGAAACTATAACTGCCTGCCATCCCCAAAAGGTAAACGGCACAAGAACACCACCAAATAAAGACGCCTGACAGGTTCGTTGAACGACAAACAGCGAAGTCGCCATTAATGCACAGCCTCCGAACGCAAATATTACCGCGTTAGTATGTAAAGGTCTCAAGCGTCCAAAGTGAGAATAAGGCTGGAAAAAATCATTCAACTGGGGCCAATATAACTGAGCTGCAAGCAATACACCGATTGCCATACCAACTACACCCCAAACAATCGTCATCATCGTAAACTGCTTTACGACTTTATAATTGTAATCTGGTTGAATCTGAGCAGTTGCAATATCGCTACTCATACTAATAGTCCTATATTTTTATAAAAACACAAAAAAATAAAACCACGGCACATCTCAAGCTATCACGCGCAAATCGAGAAGTCCTGAATCTATTTTCAATTTATTTTTGTCGAATTATCACCTGTTACCACCCCTAGTATAGATGGCGCAAGGCAATGGTAAACTTGATTACCCCAATTAAAACAACGTCAAACAAACATGTTAAATTTTAGGATAGTTTAAAAAGTACCGTTTTGACATACATCAAACGATACGGGCGACACGCACGAAGAGATTATTATTGTTGCGAAAAGTCTGCACCAAAATTAAGCCTGTTATTCTACACAAAACTATAAAAAAATTGTAAATTTTTTAAATAAAAAGTTGCTTGATCTAATTCCTAATTGAATAAAAACTCATCATTTCTGTACGTTTTTTATGCAGACCATATAAAGAATTCGATACTTTTATTTGTCACAAAGCTTATCTAGACTAATGCGAAAAAAACCAGAAAGGGATTTCTGGCGACAAGCACATTATCTAAATTAATCTTTCGCCTATTCAAATTAAAATTATTTTTGGCATTTGTTATCGTATTTTCATTCTAATCATGTCGAAGAAGTGGCAGCAGCTCGCAGCTCGAGTCTTCAACAACAGTTGTCACATCTGTTTTTTACTTCTCCCGCAGATCAATTTATTCATCGAAAAAACAGCTGAAATTTAATAACAAATCGATCATATTTTGTGGAGACGATATTGATCGTGGACAAGCGATGGTACTCAAGCAACAACGAAGTTACTCAAAGATATAAAACCCGGCAATAGCAGCGGGTTTTATTTCTGTCAAAATTTTTCGTCTTTAATGGGCTAATAAATCAGGAGTTATAAGCTAACAACTCATAATTGAAAATACAGAATTAGGCTTTAATCCGAAAAGTAGCTTATTTACCTATTGAATTAAACCGTAGCAATTTCTTACATTTCTGCTCCGCAATAGTGGAGGTTATTTATAAATACATTAAATATACCAAACATTGAATATAAAGTTATTTTCCGGTAACGTTCAGATAAAGGAAGTGAGAATAATTATGATTTTTAAAACGATTAATAAACTTTTATTTGCATTGATAGTGTTATCTCTGTTGTCGTGCGATCAAGGCAACTCTGCTACAAATTCAGGACAGACCACTAATCAAACTCGTCCTCTTAACAATCAAACCTCTCCTTTTAGAGCACGAGAAAAAAGCGAATTTTTCTTTGTAGCCAATGATGGCATTGCAGGAAACGAACTCTGGGTTACAGATGGCACAGAACCAGGAACTAGACTCGTAAAAGATATTACGGTGGACGGTGATTCGAAAATCAGTGAAATAACGACTTATGACGGACTCACCTATTTTGTATTAGAAACGGAAAATGAAGGCAGCCGCACAGACATATCATTTGATATTTGGCGAACCGACGGTTCTGAAGAAAACACTCAAATCTTTGCAGAAGACTTTAACGCTATATATGACCTCGAAAATGCTTTGTATTTTGCTAGTGGGTCCGCATTTGCAAAACTAGATCAAGATAAACTTTCCCCAACGGTTAACCCCTTTGACTTGAACCCACTTGGCGCCTTATCTTTTTCTGACCAATTTGATTTTGTTTTTTCATTCGGAGAAGAAATGATCTTTTTGCCAGAGACAATTGAACCTGAAATATGGAAAACGGACGGTACACTCGGAGGTACGAATCTTATTAACAACCTTGAGAACCAATTTAATTTTACGTTTATTAGTGCAAGAACAAAGAACCACATGTATCTTCTATTCAGAAGTTTGTCAGCGGAAGATAATCGTTTACAAGAAGTATGGAAAACTGATGGAACGATCGCAGGTACTACTCAAGTTGAGGTTTTCCCTAACGTTTTTGAAATGTCTTCACTTAACGAATATGTATATATAATTGCTCAAAACCCTTCAAGTGGCAAGATTCAATTATATAGGCAACATGAAGACGCTAATGAAACCCCTGATTTATTAGTTGGTTTTGATAACTTTGCTGGTTTACCTTTATTTACTGTATCTATGGACGATACTCTTTATCTTACTGCACCAAACACGTTTGGCCGAGCGATAGATGAAGATAGTCGATACAATTTTTTTGAGCTATGGGCGATTCAAAATGGTGACACCACACCATCTAAAATTACCGAAATTAGCGCTGCCCTTCTGCTAGATGTTTTTGAATACGACAGTCAGCTTTATTTTTTAACGCTAAATGGATCAAATGAAAGATATGAACTCTGGAAAACCAATGGTACGGAACAGGGCACTGAGTTTGTTATTGATTTTAACGAACAACCAATTTTCCAAACTAGGTGTAATAGTATTTATGCAAAATCTAGATTTAACGCTATCGAAGGGCAGGGAATTATTTTTAGTTTAAATAGCGAAATTGGCGAAGAAATGTGGATAACGGATGGTACTCCTAGGGGAACCTCATTAGTGAAAGATATTAATCTTGGAGAAAAGTCGGGGTTTAATCACTGTTATCCTTCTAGAACACTAAACTAAAAAGGTTGCATGGCTCTGTTTAGAAGATAAGGCCGAAGAATATTATTCTTTCGGCCTTTAACAAATAAATAACTAATTGTTTTAGTTATTTATTTTGGGTTGTAGATTCTATGTTCGCCTTCCCAAGAGCAAGTGGTACGGAAACAAAGTCTTTTAGTTCTGAATTCGTATCCAATTTCGTCAACTGTCACAACAAATGTTGGGTTTCTTCTATTTCTCCCTTTAACATCACGTTCCACGTTAAAACCAGCGTCTTCATATGCATCTGCTACAACTGATGGCTCAGAATTTAAATCAGTACCAACTTGGCTAGTTTCAAATTCTCCAACAAGGACTGTAATAGAGTTAACTACATCATTTCTTAAACTTACTCGAACAAACGTTCTTTCTTCAATTGTCGGTATGCGAAAAGAACACCCTCCTCTTGCACAACTATCCTCTTGCGAAACCTGAACAAGTTCTGCTCTTGACATACCTAAATAAATTCCGCCAGTAATACCGTCACCCTCAAAAACAATATTCTGTGATTGTGCAGTTACCGAAAAAGAAAGAATTACTAATAGACTTGCTAAATGGATGTACATTTTTTTTAACATATTAAATGACCTCAAGTATAAGTAGTTATATTGATTTCCAACCAAGCTCAACCGTTCGTCACGCTAAGCCGGTGAGCATCCTATTTATATGTATTCAACTGATCATCACAAAATTATCACAAATAAAACTTACTACCTGAGTATTTGAACAAAATCTCAAAATTAGTTTTTAATTACCAATCAAGTTATTTCGTCCTTTTAAAATTAAAAAAACTTTGTTTTAAACAAAGCCAAATAGGTCACGAAATTTATTTTATTGACGTTTAAATTAAAATTTAAAATATATTTTTAAAAAGAAGTTTGACTATAGAAATAAAGATGATTTTTATTAATAAGGCGTCAATTGAATAGTAAAAAGGAGAATTTTCGATAGAAATTTGTAATGCAATTTTAAGCGAACTTCCTTTGGATAGTTTTTAACGCGTTAACAATAAAGCGTGAAATTTGAGAAAGAATAGTAGTGCTAAATAAACGAAATGGCATCTAAATATCTGAATAGCGAAAGAAGTAAAGAAGAAGGAAAAGGAGAAGGGAGCTTTACCCTATCTCCCCTTCTGTGAGGCAATACGCATTCTTAACGCGTTAAGTTTAATAAAACCTTCAGCGTCTTTTTGATCGTAGGCGCCAGCGTCGTCTTCAAAGGTCGCAACCTTTTCATCGAATAGACTATTGTCTGATCGACGTCCTACTACACTCACTGCACCTTTATATAGTTTCAAACGCACATCACCATTAACAAAAGCTTGGGATTCGTCGATCGCAGCTTGAAGCATTTTACGTTCTGGGCTCCACCAATACCCATTGTAAATAAGCTCTGCATATTTGGGCATGAGAGAATCTTTAAGGTGTGCAACTTCTCGATCTAATGTGATTGATTCGATCGCTCTGTGTGCTGGAAGTAAAATGGTTCCTCCCGGAGTTTCATAGCATCCACGAGATTTCATTCCCACATAACGATTCTCAACAATATCTAAACGTCCAATACCGTGAGCACCACCAATTTTATTCAGGGTTGCCAACATGGTTGCAGCGGACAGAGCTTTGCCATTAAGCGCAACCGGGTCACCATTTTTAAAAGAGAGTTCTATATATTCTGGTTTATCTGGTGCGTCCTCTGGAGCAACCGACCAGCGCCACATATCCGCCTCCGCTTCCTTCCAAGGATTCTCCAGAATGTCACCTTCGTAAGAAATATGAAGCAGATTCGCGTCCATGGAATAAGGTGATTTTTTTTCTGCTTTTGCGTAATCAACGGGAATATTGTGTTGTTTACAGTAATTCATCAACGTCTCGCGAGAATTAAGATCCCACTCTCGCCATGGTGCGATAACCTTCACTCCAGGCTTTAATGCATAGGCACCTAATTCAAAACGAACCTGGTCATTACCTTTGCCTGTTGCACCATGAGAAATCGCATCGGCACCAGTTTCATTCGCAATTTCGATCAATCTTTTAGCGATAAGCGGACGCGCAATTGAAGTGCCTAATAAATACTCACCTTCATAGATGGTGTTTGCACGAAACATGGGGAAAACAAAATCGCTGACAAACTCTTCTTTCAGGTCATCAATATAAATTTCTTTAATACCCAGGGCTTCGGCTTTGGCACGGGCTGGCTCAACTTCCTCACCCTGGCCAATATCTGCGGTAAACGTCACGACTTCGCACTGATAGGTTTCCTGCAACCATTTCGCGATCACAGAGGTGTCTAATCCACCAGAATAAGCCAAAACCACTTTATCTACAGAAGTTGACATGCTTTCTCCACTAATATCGATATAAATTAGGATAAGTGAACTGGCATCGAAATACCTATTAGCCAGTTTGAATAAGGCCGCGCATTATATAGCCATTTTCTTAACTTGGACAGATATTATCAAAAGGCTATGATGGGTGGTTTTATACACCGAGAACAATCGATGGTGCAGCTTACACTTTTAGATACGCTAATGGGAATTCTTCCCATTTTTATTGCCGTGGTGATTTACGGAAGTGTTTTGAACAAGCGTCGCGAAATTATTGTTGCAGGAGCAAGGATGGTTTTTCAGCTCATTGTTATTGGCTATTGTCTATCATTTATATTCGAATTTACAATTCCCTGGATTGGTATTCTCGTAATGGCAGTGATGATTAGCGCTGCGACAGTCATATCGATAAGACCCTTATTTCAACCGAAAAAGGCCCATTACTTGGCGTCTTGCTCAGCGCTTATACTTGCGGGAGGGTTTAACCTTTGCTGGATACTCTACGCAGTCTTAAAACTCGATCCTATTTATCAGCCACAAGTTATTATTCCACTTGCTGGAATGGTTTTCGCAAATGGCATGAATGCAATAAGTATTGCAGCAGAGAGATTCGAGAGTGAACAAAAAAACGATGGTTCAATTAAATTTGCGTTTAATGCCGCGATGATTCCTCAAGTAAACGCGCTGCTAGCTGTTGGATTAGTGTCCTTACCGGGCATGATGACAGGCCAGATACTATCAGGAACGTCCCCTATTATCGCTGTTAGGTATCAAATTATTATTATGAGTATGGTGATTTCAAACTCTGCAATGGTGATTTGGCTATATTTTTTCTTTCTGAAAAAGCAGAAACTTATTTAGCCATATCTTTTTTCATCATATCCTGTTTGGCCATTTTCATTGAATCATCGGCCTTTTCTAACCTTAGCGTTACTCGACGATTTTTAGCACGACCAGCTAAAGTATTGTTTGACGCTATTGGATAACGCTCACCATGCCACCTAACGGTAATTTTATCGTTAGCAACACCGTTATTAATCAGATAGGCAGCAGCAACTTCAGCACGTGACTTTGATAGTTCTAAATTTGCTGCTCGGTCACCCGGTGAGCTGGCATGCCCGTCAATGTAAAATTTTTGAATCGCTTTGTCGTGTTCAATTAAAGCAAGCACATGATCAAGTTTTTCAATCGAGCTGGCGGTCAAATCTGTCGATCCCGTAGGATGAAAATATAAGGAAGTACGCTCAAGCTGCTCGAAGTTTGCTGGTAGTAAACTCCCTAAACACCCTAAGTATTTCTCATATTCATCGTAAAAACCGATATTAGAAACAATTGCTTTTACTGAAGGGTTTGTCGACTCGGCATACCAAGCTTTTCTCACAATTTCGATTTCTCTCCCATTGTAAAGTTCAACAAGCATTTGCTCAGTTTTTTTTGTCTCCAACACCATTGGACGACGCCCTTGTTTAACGGGAACTAACCCTAACTCATCCTTTTTGGCTGGATTAATCCAAACAGGTGTTTTTGATTTAATGAGTGCTTTTCCAGACTTAAAGTGGCTGGTTAATCCATCGATATAAAAAGTCGAAGTTTCACCCGCTTTGGTGAGAAAAACCGCACTTCCAAAGTAAGGGATGCTATGTTCTATTCGACACTCAAAAACAGAAGAAGAGCTGGTCCAAGTACTCTCATTTATCCCGTTATTGTAAAATGAGCCGTGACAAAACGTACAAATAAAAATAAGACCTATTGAGCGAACAATATTTTCAAACACCACAAAACCCAATTAGATAGGATATTTCATCTAATATCGGCATTTTCTGAACAATCTTTAACTTTTCATCAGCCTTTAAAAAAACCTAAATCTTCATTAATCTCATTAAATCGGTGCAACAAGCAAAATTTTAAGATAGCATTCTCTGTTAAATCTTTTCACCTATATATGGCTTGTCACGATTTCATGTCTGAATCAATCACCATCACCCAGCCTGACGACTGGCACATTCACCTAAGAGACAAAGAATCTCTTGGCTTAACGGTTTCTCATGCAGCTATGAGTTTCGCTCGCGCAATAGTAATGCCAAACCTAGTGCCTCCGGTTATCAATGCGGAACTTGCGCTGGAATATAAAAACCGCATATTAGAAAAAGTTCCTAATGGATATAATTTTGAACCCTTAATGGTTCTCTATTTAACGGATTCGACATCAAAAGAAGATATTCAAAACGCCAAAGAAGCTGGTGTCGTGGCTTGTAAACTCTATCCCGCAGGAGCAACAACTAACTCACAGTCGGGAGTCACTAATATTGAAAATATCTACCCAACGCTTGAGGCCATGGAGGAGCATGGTATTTACCTATTAGTGCATGGGGAGGTGACAGATAATGACATTGATATATTTGATAGGGAAGCAGTATTTTTAGATAGAATATTAACCCCTATCGTTAAACGATTTACAAAATTAAAAATAGTTTTAGAACATATTACTACATCAGACTCTGTCGATTTTGTTCTTAATAACAACCGCAACATTGCCGCAACCATTACAGCCCATCATCTTCTTTTCAATCGAAATCATATGCTCGCAGGGGGTATTCGTCCTCACTATTATTGTTTGCCAATTTTAAAACGCGATACACACCAGCTTGCTCTAGTAAACGCCGCGATAAGTGGTAATAAGAAATTTTTTATTGGTACAGATTCTGCACCACATGCCAAATCTAAAAAAGAATCTAGCTGTGGATGTGCGGGTAGTTACACCGCTTCACACGCAATTGAACTCTATGCTGAAGTATTTGATCAGATGAATGCATTAGAAAAACTCGAAGCTTTTACGAGTTTTAATGGGCCTGATTTTTATGGATTGCCTAGAAATTCCGAAACGATCGAACTTAAAAAAGAATCCTGGGAAGTACCAGAAAAATTTGATTACTTAAATGATGATCTCATCCCAATCAAGGCGGGTGAAACTTTAAATTGGAAAATTAATCGATAAAGTTATTATTTAGCGAAGTATTATTGTGACCGATAACAATGAAATCTACATAACAGGAATGGCAAAAAGATTCAGAGGTTTTTTGCCTGTTATTATCGACGTAGAAACAGCGGGATTTAATCCCAAAACAGATGCATTATTAGAAATTGCTGCAGTCACCTTATCAATGACTGAATCAGGCGTGCTGGTTCCAGAAGAAACTCTGGATTACCATATTGAACCTTTTCCAGGTGCCAATATAGAGCAAGCCGCACTTGACTTTACGGGAATAGATTTAAAGAATCGCGTTAAAGAACCTCTCGAAGAAAAAACAGCACTTGGAGATTTATTTCAACACGTAAGAAAAGCAGTAAAAGATCAAGATTGCAATAGAGCAATTTTGGTAGGACATAATGCAAATTTTGATTTAAGTTTTGTCAACATTTCATCTGAGAGATGTGAAATAAAACGGAACCCATTTCATCCATTTTCTTGTTTTGATACTGCAACACTTGCAGGACTCGCTTTTGGCCATACCGTTTTAGCAAAATCCTGTGAACTTGCAGGGATCGACTTTAGTAATAAAGCCGCACACTCTGCTGCATATGATGCAGAAAAAACAGCAGAGTTATTTTGTTTAATCGTCAACAAATGGAAACAATTTGGAGGCTGGCCTCTACCACAAAATTAACAAGCTAATTTCGTACGTAGAAGCTTTGTTTCTTCCATATAGTTTCGAATATTACTTAAATTCTTATTACCAATCGTTACAAATTCAACACCAAAGCAATCGCTTTTGTCTTTACGTGAGGTAATATGCCTTACATAGCCTTCAGCCTTAAATGGCCGATTTCCTGGCAAAGTGATAACGAGCTCAACTCGTTTACTTTTTGGTGTAGATAAATCATAAGAGTTGGGTGTTCTAACACCAATACCTTTCAAACTAATATCAAATGCTTGTAAGATATCTATAGTGTGAGCACTCAACATTTGAACTTCAATCGGCTGAGAAGTTAGCGGCTTTACACGCTCAGCATATCTTGTATAGAGCTTTTTAAACATATTTAATTTACCTCTGGTGAGACTCTCGTTTTCCTAAATCAAATCCAGCGTTTGAGAAATCCGTCACAAGCAAAAACCATATTTGAGAAACATGTCTCAATTTAAACTCAATAAAACAAACCAAATCAATCTTTAATAACGTTATGTAACAAAAAAATATACTTTTTAGAATATCTAGTCAGAAATGGAATTCAAAAGGAGGTAAATTTTATATAAAAAGAAAGAATATTAGAGTTTCGTTCTAAGAACTTTCTAATAGAAAAAAGGGAAATCATCGAAGTAAGTAGAAGCTGTGATTATTGCTCCGATTGAATATTGTCTGGATCGATATCACAAGGAATTTTCAAACTATTGGCAATCGCATTAAAGCTTGAGAAAAGCTCTATCACCTTTTTGGCATCATTAATTTCTTCATCCGTTGCTCCAGCCATCCTTGCCATAGCTTCATGAGCGAGAAAACAATATTCACAATCGTTCACCAAGGAAACAACCATCGCCAAAAGCTCTTTAGTTTTTCGATCTAGGGCAGATTCATTCAGCATTATCGCTTTTTCTCTGCGCCAATTTAACTCCAACCAATTTGGATCATGTGCAGCAAGCGACTTAAAAAAATTTGGCACCATTCCAAATTCATCTTTTATTTCGCCAAAAACATCTTTTGCTATACCCGTGGCCTCATGTTCTTGAGTAAGTTTAGACACTTGAATAACTCCTTTAAAATAGCCTTGGTTAGTTTTAATTATAAGTTAAAGAACGGAAGTTTCATGATAAAACCGGCCAATTGCTTTATTTTGGACAAAAAAAACCGGCTTTAAAGCCGGCTCTTCGATTTTTAGCTAAAACCTTTTCTATTAAAGGCTATCGGCGTTTTCAGCAAGGTACGAAGCTACACCTTCTGGAGACGCAACCATACCTTTATCACCTTCTGTCCAGCCTGCTGGGCAAACTTCACCATGTTCTTGGTGGAACGCCAATGCATCTACCATACGAATCATTTCATCGACATTTCGACCCAAAGGCAAATCATTTACGACTTGATGACGAACAACACCATCTTCATCAATTAAGAAAGAACCTCGAAAAGCAACGCCACCTTCAGACTCTACGTCGTATGCCTGACAAATTGAATGCGTCATGTCAGCCACCAAAGTGTAATTAACCTGACCGATCCCACCTTTATCTACTGGCGTGTTTCTCCAAGCATTGTGGGAAAAATGAGAATCGATAGAAACACCAATTACTTCTACACCGCGCTTTTCAAATTCAGCTTTACGATGATCAAACGCGAGAAGTTCTGAAGGACATACGAAAGTAAAATCTAGAGGGTAAAAGAAAACCACTGATTTCTTTCCTTTTGTCGCTTCTGCAAAATTATATTCATCAACAATTTCACCACTTGCTAGTACTGCAGGAGCTGTGAAATCTGGAGCTGGTTTACCGACTAATACACCCATGGTCGTTTCCTATATTGAGTAGTTAAAGTTAACAGAGAATTGTGTACTCCCGACCATTAAGCAGAAATGGCGGGTAATATTTCAAATAAGTACAAGTTGATTACTATCTAATAGCGGTGAGCAATAATACACCTAAATTTTATACGTAATCATTGAATTTGCATATTACCCTAATAGTAATAATTTTTGCTAATCAAAACAAATTGTTCTACGAACACAATTGACAATCATTCTTATTTGCATTAAATTTACAGTTAATGACTGCAGATGCAAAACCACCATGATTCAAGACCTTGGTTCTGCTGAGTGTCATCTAAACCAACAGTGTTTTGAAAGGTCTCTTAAAAGTTATGTACGTTTGTCTTTGTAAAGGTATTACAGATACCCAAATCCGCGACGCAGTAGATCAAGGTGCTGAAAGTCTTCGTGCTGTTCGAGATGAATTAGGTATTATGACAAATTGTGGTAAGTGCGGCAGTCTCGCACGTGATATCGTAAAAAGCGCTTTAGAAGACGGAAGTGACACCGCAAGCTTCTATGAGGTAGCGTAATCTAAACCTTTCTCATTCCCTCCTCGATAATCATTAATTTTTTCTTTAAAATCAATAAGTTATATTTGACAACAAAGATTTTTGTAGTCAGAATTGCGTCTTAATTTTGTACACCCCTCATGAGGTCATAAAATGAAAGGCGACGCAAAGGTTATTGAATACCTAAATAAAGTTCTCTATAACGAATTAGTGGCGATCAACCAGTACTTTCTTCATTCGCGTATGTATAAGGACTGGGGACTAAAAGAGCTTGCAGATTACGAATATCATGAGTCAATCGACGAAATGAAGCATGCAGAGAAGCTCACCGATAGAATCTTGTTTCTTGAAGGGATTCCTAATTATCAAGACTTAGGTAAATTGATGATTGGCGAAAACACCAAAGAAATGCTGGAGTGCGACCTTAAGCTAGAAATGATAGCCATACCTGACTTGAGAGATGCGATCGAGTATTGCGAGAAAGTCAGAGATTATGTCTCTCGAGATTTATTTCAGGAAATCCTAGACAATGAAGAAGAGCATGTTGACTGGATTGAAACGCAGCTTGGTTTGATTGATAAGGTGGGGCTTGAAAACTTCTTACAATCGATGATGGAAAAGTAATTCCACCTAAACAGTGAAATTAAGATCTTTACTTACGTAAAGGTCTTAATTTATTTTAATTCTATACCCCACTCTTTAAACTGTGCTTGACCAATAAGCCACCAATCACCAATCTTTTGCTCTATCAATGCTATCCAAGGCCGCACATATTCTGGTTGAAAATAATACAAACTAGCGCCTGCAGCTACCACAAGTATAAATAACCAAGTCCAAAATCGATTTCTCTTACCAAAAACATGATCTTCAGTTTCAAAAAATCCTGAGTTTTCATCAACAACAGAAGATAAGTCATCATGAGTATAAACAACACTTTCCATCCGGTCAGAGATTAGGGTCGTTCCATCCTGGTCAACATTATCATTAGCCTGATGAGCAACCCGAGCAATCTCAACGGAATGCTCTAGCATAGCAATATCGATCGCCTGAATATCCCCAATCACCTCTTTCGCAGACTGGTATCTATCAGCTGCTCTTTTAGAAAGCATTATATTTAAAATCGGTTGCAGTGATTCATAGCCATCGGGAAGTGGAGGTGGATCTTCCGAAATATGCTTAATACCAATACTTACTGCAGATTCACCATCAAAGGGCACTCGCCCCGTAATTAAATAAAAGAAAACGACCCCTAAACTATAAATATCAGAGCGATGATCAACCAATTTCCCTTTTGCTTGCTCTGGACTCATGTAATGAGGAGTTCCTATTGCAACACCAGTTTGGGTGACACGAACATCCGTTTTGATGCCGCGCGCAATACCAAAATCCATCAAAATTGCCCGGCGGTCATCAGCATGGAGCATAATGTTTTCCGGCTTTATATCGCGATGAACAATCCCTTTGCCCGCAGCATATTCTAGGGCCTTGGCGATTTCACAGATGACGTTAAGCTTTTGTCCTAGACTCAATTGATTTCGAGAATTTTTCAATTCCTCACCATCAATATACTCCATTGAAATATAATACGACCCTTCATGTTCACCCATATCGTGAACCGTCACGATGTTTGGGTGCACGAGTTTACTTACAATTTTGGCTTCACTTAAAAAGCGTTTTCCAAATGTAGGGTCTTCTGCAAGCGTTTTTGACATGACTTTTAAAGCCACTTCTCGCTCAAGATTTTTTTGCTCTGCAAGGTAAACTTTGGCCATGCCGCCTTTTCCGATAAGACGTTTGATATCGTAGCCAGGTATAGTTATTTCCATGATCCCTCTAAAACTCTATATATATCAACGAGTTTCATAATTGTGGTTTTCATAATCAGAGATAGGGATTGTATATTTTTACGTTCGTTTAATAAATTCCCATTAAACAAATATTAGCTTAATTCGAAATAATTAACGTGATCAGCGAGCTTACATAGCAAAAATGCTCAAAAGTCACACAGCTCAATAACAATTAGGTGAAAAGTAGTTAAAAATAAAAGTGAAGCAAACTAAGACGTGAGTCCAAATTCCAGCTTACGATATTGTTTAATCGATACCCAACTACCCGCTAATTTATCCCAACAAGCGAAACAGGTTCCGAAGTTTTTGTTTTTGTGTTCTGGAGCCACACTATGATGAATTTGATGTTGTGCAGGGCTAATAAACCACTTTTCAAAATAGCCAAATGAAAACCAGTAATGGGAATGACGCAAATTGGCTCCCATAAAATTAAAAAGAAATCCAAGCATATCAACGCCTAAAATATCATAAGCATCAACTTTATTCCGAAACAAATAAACAAAAAGCCCCGTTACAACACCAAAAACAATAAGACTTCGTGCGTAATACAAAAGCATTTCTATCGGATGAACACGATATATAGTCAAAGGAGATAACACGGAAGCACTATGATGCACACGATGATATTTCCACAAAAATGGTACCATGTGCATACTCCTATGCAAAATGAAACGGCTAAGGTCCTCAAAAATGAAAAAAGTGAGCGAGTAAAGCAGTACGACTAGACCAGCATGTAAGTTCAAATCAGGAGCATCGCCAAATATTGATTGAAGTAGAGATACACAAACAATCGCCGCCCCAATATGCCCGCCAACAAGTGGAATCAAAAATAATACTTTCAAAAAGTTGTTGCTTATAAGCAACGATAAATCGACGAAATGGGATCGATTAATAAAATATCGACGAATCGTATCCCCATCCAATTCCGCAATCTGAAAATTGAGCGCCTTCCTGTTATGATTTGAAAATAGCAATCCCAAAAAGAGCAAAATAATAGAGCTCAAAAGGAATAACCAAAACGTTCGGCGGCTTGGGTCGGATGCAATATTAAGTGTGCTTACAATCGCATCCCACCAGTTCGCTTCAAATAGTTGCTCGAGTATCATTTATTTGATTTTAGGATAAACAACAAAAGATCTATTTGGGATACTCCTAGAAATTATATTTCACGGTTGCACTGTAGGCCCGAGAAATATTTGGACGCGCACCAATGGGCCGACGCGAAACAATTTCTCTTTCATCCGTTAAATTATCTATTTTCAAAACTAGATTCCATTGATCTAGTAATGCGTAGTTAAAAGATAAATCAAGAATCGTATAATCTTCCGTGAACTCACCTTCACGTTTTTCACCTTGACCAGCCACTTCGCGCATTTCACCCGTATAACGAATACCCAAATTGGTGCTCCACTTGGTTGCACTCACACCTAGATCTAGTCGAGCAACATGCTCTGGGATATAAGGTAACTCATCACCCTCTCTAACATTACCCCATTGTGAAAAGCTCGAATCAAAGTCTGTTTGAAATGCGGTTTCGGTATAGGTATAAACCCAATTTACCGGAAATGTTATCGTATTACTTAAGTGAAACTCGTAATTCGTAACCCACTCCAAACCTGCCACTTCAACAGCACCTCCATTAAACTCGTCTCCAATATCGCAACCAGAATCACTTGCTCGACAACGCCCTAACAGATTTTCATAGTCACTGAAAAACCCAATAATTTCTGTCGTAAGCCTATTGTTGTAGAACCTAAAGCCATATTCAACATTGGTACTTTCTTCTGGATCAACCTCAGCAGCAGCTGAAGGACCGCTAGGAGAAAACCCCTTATAAATACCTGCTAACAAACCAAAATGCTCAGTCCATTGATAAAATACACCTAACCCAGGAATAACAGCATTTTCTGATCGGGTTCGAGATTCATCAATCAATTCATCTTCGAAAGAATTATCAATATTTTCTATGCGCAATCCTAAATCAAATTTCCATTTATCTCTTGAAAACGAATCCGCTAAAAAAATAGATAGAGCATCCGCTTCAGCACGATTTAAAGTAAGCCTATCTCTATCAATTCCATCAAAGATTAAATTTGAATCCTCTATTAAAAAACCTCTAAGAGAGTGATCTCGGTCTACGTAATCGTGATGAAATCGAATCCCTGCCGAAAATTCATGATCCCAATATAGCCACTCAGTCTGGTAGTGAGCGTTAATTTCTATCCCTTGAGAACCATACTCTCGATCATTATTCACTAAACCAATGGTTTCAGCTTCGCTTCCATCAGAATCCACTTCCCCATGAAGCAATGCAATTTCCCTAGTGAATATTTCCGGATTCGCTAGTACGTCTTGAACACAAACCGCTTCAGCAAAGGCTTCAGAGTCATCACTAAAGCATTCTCCCGTAAACCCATTGAATCGCTCCCAAGCTCGTTCAAAACGATTAAAATAAGTCTTAGCATCTAACTTCCATCCATTTTGAAAATCAGCGTTATACAGCAAATGCAATTGGGTATGCTCGGAATTAAATTGATCTAACTGACTGGCTGCATAACGGCGATCTGGATTCGCATCGAAATCTTCATCAGTTAACCCAAGATAGGTTTCATCAGAAGTCTCGTCAGCATAACCCACTTTGATATCCAAACGCTGTTTTGTCTTTGCGTTCTTATCAGAGCGAATCTGAAATTTTGCATTGAAATCATTTCGGTCAAACCCGGTATCACCACCGGTATCTAACTCTTTAAAACCATCGGACCCAAACTTAAGACCCTCAATCCAATAACCCGTATTTTCAAAGTTATCACCATAAAACACTCGAAGCTTGTGGAAACTAAAATTGCCTAAGGTCGCATCAATTTCACCCTTACTATCCTGAGGTATAGTGCGAGAAGCCATATTTATCGCACCACCAACAGTATGCGGACCATATTTAATTGCCGATGGACCTTTAAAAGTTTCTATAGCCTCCATTCGGCTCACATTTGGAATATAGTAAGCTGCCGGTGCCGCATAAGGTGAGGGAGTGATAACAATTCCGTCTTCCATAATGGTAATCTTTTGACTTCGTTCAGCAGTAGCTCCGCGCATTCCAATATTTGGGCGCAAGCCAAAACCGTCCTCATAGCGGATATAAACACCTGGCACTTGAGTCAGGACATTATTAAGATCGGTATATTCAAACTTTTCCAACTGTGAACTATCTAAAAGATGCGCAGAACCCGCTGTTGATCGAATAGCTTCATGACCTCCGGTTACCAACACTTCTTCTAGTTCCGAAGGCAACTGATTTAAAGCCACGAGGCCATCAGTTAAGTCATCATTTTTGATGGTGGGATTTTTAAATGTCTCTGCATTTGCGAGTTGGATTAGCGAAATTTGAAATGTATATATTGCTAAACTAGCTAGTTTAATTTTTTTCATCATATTCTCCCTTAATCGTTATCGGACTGTGCACGATTAGGAAGATCAATATTCACAATCATAATAAAGTCAGACTTCAAATCATTGGTAATTCGAGTTAATACTCCATGAAGATTACAAGATGGAAATTCGCCAATAACATCTGGGTTACTCGAAAGATTTTCACACTCTTGCGCATCAGCTTCTGAATCAATAAGCGCGACCTCATTTGAAAAGCTTTCACTTGTGTTATCAAGTATATCTAGCGCTTGAATTATGTTTTCCTGAAAATCCGAAGTCACTTCTGGAAAACCCTGATTAATAATTAAATCATCAAAACCTAATTCATCTCCGCCATTAAAAAACGTTTGAAAGGCAATTATGTTTTGTTGAATGTAAAAATAAGATTCGTTAGCAAATGACGATTCGATGTACTCCGGACAAGTGGTACTACTGCAAGCGTTTTGCAAACCAAGTGTCCTTCCCAGCTTTATATCTTTTACCACATCTTCAATGTAAAAAATGGCTTCCGTAAGCCCTTGTAACGCTAACTCAATATTATTCGGGTTCACAAATCGAGACCGGAAATTGCCCTCGTCTGAATTCCACTCATTACTTAAATTCGAAAAAGAAGATTCTACATCTTCTAAAACAACCTGAGCGTATTCGCATCGCTGTTGTTTTCGAACGTCTTCGGGAAGATCATCCCAATTCTGAGTTTCTAGGATTCGATCTGGGCACTGGTGAGTGAGATCGGGATTAAATAACAAATACTCAAGAGTGCCTAAGCCTCTATGATTAAGTGCCCGATTACTAATATCAAAATTGTCTCCTTGAGCTAAAACTACCGCTTGGTCAATTGGGCAGGCGCTCACATTAACCTCGGAATATGAATAGATTCTATTTCTCAAAGCAAAGTTTTGCTCAGCAAGCGGCCCTAACCAAGCCATTTCCATAAACTGCCAATGTCCCATTAATTCTAGATAGGCTTGTTGCGCATCTAACAATCGAGCATCTTCTTCAGGAGTATCAATAGCATCACAATAAGAGCTGAGCTGGTTGGAAAAACCATCCGAAGAGGATTCCAAGTTACTTATAGCCGGCAAAATAATATTGTCCGCATAGTTTGACATCATGCCTAAAAAATCAAACTCATTTTCGTCACTGCTGTCACCACCCACGCAAGCGATCAAGCTTGCACTAATGGCTAGAACAGAAAATTGTTTAAAAACCAACTTCATTTTTTACCTATTTAGTTTCTTTTCACTCACTGAACAATCACTACCAAGTTTTAACCAAGTAGACCTACCCCAATTAAACATTTTCTTTATTTAACTTATTAAGTTAATTATCGTTTATATTTACGAAAGACTTTCCCTTCATCTTTATAAACGCAAAAAAGCGAAGCACAGTAATTGCGCTTCGCCCAGTTTAATTTACTAAAATTTTCGTTTCTAATTTACCAAGCAGCAACATTCTCGGCATCAAACTCGTAGATTGTTTGCATCAGTAAACGCGCATCAAGCAAATTTTCACGATAAGCAGCAACACCACCGTCGAAAGCAACGCCAGCTTGAGTACCGTCAGGAAGTACGGGTGCATCCCCCATAATCGAAAGAACTTCTTTAAGATCCATCAGAGTATCATCTGATGCTCTGAATGGTGATTCGGGATTAAATTGTAAGCCTAACGCAAACCCTTTCATTTCACTCCAGTGCTTTGCGATGTTTTCAAAGTTTTCAGTATCAGCAAAGTCTCCGGCATTAAACTCGTCCATATCATCGATTACATCGTTGATATAGTGAATAACGGTTGCAGCAACACACTTTTCCCAAGTTTGTGCGACAATTGTGATTTGGACATCAAGCGCCGCCAGCTGCTCCGCGGTCAAATCTTCTCCAATATTCGCAGACGCATTATTTAGGATTTGACGACCAATAATAAAGGCTTCATAGGCATCTTGAGTAAAGCTCGTCGGGTTCGTAAGACTTGCCGTAGCTCTATCCCTCTTGGCGCAATTCACAGAATTACCAAAAGAATACTCGCTGCGTAAATCGATATTACTATCATTATTGGTATCAACCAAATCACCTGCGGCTAGTTCATCATCAGTAAATGCGGTATTGTAATCGCGCGCTGCACCAAAGTAACCAAAAGCTTCATCCCAGTTATGCTCGGAAGCAGTGTAGGGAGCGGGGTCGTTAACATCTTCATTTTCGTTAACATTCTCTGCGCTCCAATCTGTTTGTAAGTAATCCGCCGTGCCTTGGGATAGAGTTATCGCGCCCAATAAGAACTTTTGAATAAGCTGCTTGTAATCAAGGCCGGTTGCGCTTAGGTATGCTTTTGTTGACCCATTGTGCCCAACTCCATTTGTTGCTTCTGCAGCGTACTCCGTAAAAAAGTAGTCAACGAGTTCTTCAGGGGTAGGCGAATCATCAAGGCCGGTTTCCCAACCAAAGAATTCACCACCAATAATATGTTCCGGACGATCGTTCCCCGCTATTTTACCAACAAGGCTCTTACCACTAGAAATATCACCGTAATTTACTGGTATTACACCAAATGTTCCGTCTCCCGCCACCTTTTCATGTGGCAAGTCATCGGCGGTTCCGTCGTAACGGAAATAAAAATTAAGCGTATTAGCTAATATATCAGCAGGATCAGCAGTACCATCTTCAGCCGTATTAGCAATATCTCGATTTAAATTACTAATTAATACATGACGCTTGGTTTGCCCCGTATAGGAAACCGCACTTTCGCTCTGGATAATTTGACTTTCAAAAGTATAAGTAGTTGGCATTGGGTCACATGCATCGCCCTCACCGTTAACGTCTGAATCCCTTTGGTCAGCATTGGCAATATCTACACAATTATCGACGTCATCATTAACACCATCATCATCAAAATCTGCATCAGCAACAGGCTCAGTTGTTGGAGTCGGATCAGCACCACTAGGCGTTGATGAAGGTGTTGGATCACTCTCTGAATCATCATTATCGCCACCGCCGCCGCAAGCGGTTATTCCAGTAGATAGAATCAAAGAAAGGAAAAGCATAGAAAACTTGTTGTTCATAATAAGCCCAGAGAAGATAAGTTAAATATCATTTATATAAGTCATACTAATGATAATACGAATGATTATCAACTATAAATACAAATTAACCCCGAAACTTTAGATCTTTGAACTAAGACTGTTCAAAAATAACCAAATGTTTCAAATCAGCACGCACTGGCAATCTGTCTCCAACAAGGTAATCAACGTGATTTGGCGTTTCGCAAATAATAATTTGTCCATCACTTAGCTCTATCTCATAGTGATATTCTGCACCACGAAACCGTTTTTGAATTATTTTTCCAGAAATTGAACTGTCGCTATCAAATTGAATGTCATCGGGCCGAATTAAAATATCATAGCCTGAATGAATATCTCCACTACGCAAACTACCGAGCACGCCAAGGCCATTTGTTAACTGGCGCTGTTCATCAAGCTTGGCACTTACAATCGCTCCATCACCAATAAATCCAGCCACAAATAAATTATTCGGACGATGATACAGCTCGTACGCGGTGTCCCATTGTAAAAGCCTACCTTGATTCATCACACCGATTTTATCAGCCACAGCAAATGCTTCTTGCTGATCATGCGTAACCATAAGAGCAGTGATATTGCGAGCTTTAAATAGCTTACGAATTTCCAAAGCCATAAGCTCGCTCAATTCAGCATCTAAGCTCGAAAAGGGTTCATCTAATAATATGATTTCAGGCTCTGGCGCCAACGCCCTTGCCAAAGCAACACGTTGCTGCTGCCCGCCCGATAATTCGTGAGGAAAAGCTTTTTCTTTATTCGTCAATCCAATCAAATTTAGTAGCTCTGAAACTCGACTTGATTGCGCTTGTTTAGAAAGATTAGAAATGCCAAAAGTAATATTTTGAAATACATTAAGATGTGGAAAAAGTGCAATATCTTGAAAAACCATGCCGACTTTTCTTTGCTCTGCTGGAATTCGAACTGAATCACTTTGAGTAAGCGTTCCAGCGATGTGTATTTCACCCTGAGTCTTTTCTTGAAATCCAGCGACTGCCCGTAACAAAGAGGTTTTACCGCATCCGGACGGACCCAACAAACAACCGATCTCTCCTTTTGCTAAAGATAAGCTAACACTATCGACAAAGCAGGTATCATCGTAAAACACGGAGAGTAAATTTAATTTAACTTGTTCATTTGACATAGTGTTTTATCTACTTATGTTTTCACGTTTCGCCGAACCATTAATTTCACCATCATATAAACTGGAATCAGACCAATAATTACTATGGTGAGTGACGGTAAAGCAGCATCCGCTAGACGCTCATCCGATGCCAGTTCAAAAGCTCGCACAGCTAAAGTATTAAAATTAAAAGGACGAAGCACCAAGGTTGCGGGTAACTCTTTTAATACATCAACAAAAACCAAAACTAGTGCAGCAAAAATACTGCTCCGTAGCAAAGGCATATGGATACGGAAAATAATTCTCGTTCGATCAGCGCCTAAAGACTGTGCAGCAAAGTCAATATTTTGCCTAATCTTTTGTAGGCCCGACTCCAAACTGCCTAGCGCGACGGCGATAAAGCGAACCGAATAAGCCAAGATTAAAACAAATAAACTTCCACTTAACAGTAAGCCTGGAGAGTATTCAAAGTTTTGCACAAAAAAATCGTCGATGACAATATCCAGCATTGTAAGAGGTATCATTACACCAACAGCGATAACCAAGCCTGGTGTAGCATAGCCTAATGAAAGCATGCGAAGAGAGATATTTTCAAATTTATCTTGGCGGATACGCTGTGCAATTACCATAAATAATCCAACGACCAAACAAGTGAAAGAAGCTGTAGCGGCGACAAAAAAACTGTTAAAACTAATTTCCCAAAAACGGTCATCGAAACTAGACTCCCAATTTACCAAGGCCCAATAAACCAATTGTATTACCGGCAAGATAAACCCGAAAAATAGTACGAGAGAACAAAACAAGAATATTGACATTTTTTTAAATACACTGGGTTTTACTAAAGATAATGCCCGCTGCGTATTGGTCGCATGATGAAATTTCATTTTAGCGCGAGAATATCTCTCTAGTATCAGCAGAGTGAAAACAAATAACATCAACATTGAGGATAGCTGAGCAGCCGTTTGCATTTCTCCCATACCGAACCAGGTTCGATAAATTCCTGTTGTAAAAGTACTGATACCAAAATATTGAACCGTTCCATAGTCAGCCAGCGCTTCCATCATTGCTAAGCTACAACCAGCTACAATGGCTGGCCTTGCTAAAGGAATAGAAACACGTATAAACGTTTTCCAATGACCGTTTCCGAACGAACGACTCACGTCTAGCAAAGATCGAGATTGCTCCAAAAAGCTTGAACGAGCAATCAAATAGACATAGGGATATAGCACTAAAGAGAGCATGGCGATAGCACCTCCCATTGAGCGGATCTCTGGAAACCAGTAGTCTCCATAGCTCCAACCAAATATTTCTCTGATACTCGTTTGAATTGGACCAGAAAAATCTAACAACCCAGTATAGCTATAGGCAAGAATATAGGCTGGTAGCGCCATAGGTAAAAGCAGTGCCCATTCAAAAATTTTACGACCAGGAAAATCGTATAAACAAACAAGCCAAGCACATAAAACACCAATGACAAATGTTCCTAGTCCAACGCCGACCATTAGCACTAGAGAATTGATAATGTAGCTTTGAAGAACAGTTTCTAGCAGGTGCGACCAGGTATCACTCGAATACGACTGAAAGAGACTGCTTAAAATGGTGAAAAGTGGTGTAACAAAAAGCAATAAAATAAAAACAACAACGGCTCGCCATCCAGTAACGAGCCGTTTTTTTGAGGTAACCATTTGTTTAAGAAGTTATTTAATCGATTTCGCCTATTATGACATTCAAACTCACTGAAACAAAGACACTTAAATTCTAAATGAAGAAAACCCAAAGTTTAAAGAAAGCGGTCTAATATCCCATTTAGAATAAAGTCTTTTATTTCCAACCTGCTCGATCCATTGCTTTGACGGCATCAGCATTACCTTTCCCCAAAACATTCATATCAATGGAATCCGATTTAAATGTACCCCATGCTCCGAGGGTCGAGCTAACTTTAACGTCGCTTAATACAGGGTATTCATTATTAACTTCTGCATACCAGGATTGGCTTTGGGGGGAGGTTAAGAACTCAATCAGCTTAACGGCTTCATCTTTGTTCTTTGCCGAATTTGTTACTCCAATACCACTCACATTAAAGTGCGCTCCTCGATCTGATTGGTTAGGCCAAAACAACTTAACGGATTCCGCAATCTCGCGTTGAGATTTATCACTGGAGTTCAGCATAGCGCCAAGATAGTAACTATTTACTACCGCGACATCACAGACACCTGAAGCGACGGCTTTGATTTGATCTCGGTCCCCGCCTTTTGGCGGGCGAGCAAAGTTTTTAACAAATGCCTTTAACCAAGCATCCGTTTCTTTTTCACCATGATGAGCAATTAAACTCGATACAAGTGATTGATTGTATATGTTTCCTGAAGAACGAATGCAAATACGCCCTTTCCACTTCGATTCAGCTAGATTCTCGTAAGTTGATAATTCTGCCGCTTTTACTTTAGTAGGTGAGTAAACAATTACTCTGGAGCGGAGCGACAAGCCATACCAATTACCCTTCGCATCCCGGTAGATCTCGGGAACACGCTCGTCAAGTAGATTGGATTCGATAGGCTGGAAAACTCCTGCTTCCTGCGCCTTAAAAAGCCGACCAACATCCGATGTAATTAAAATATCTGCCGGTGTACGTCGCCCTTCTGTTTTAAGGCGAGCCAACAACGCATCCCCTTTGCCAGTCACTAAATTCACCTTAGTGCCAGTTTCCTCGGTAAACCTATCGAGCAAAGGCTTAATAAGAGCTTCCTTACGGGCGGAGTAAACATTTACTTCTTTTCCACTAAATGCCGTAAGGCTATAAAAGCTTATATATACAAATATAAATGTAAGAGCTAAAAATTTCATAAGGTTCCTTATTTTACAAAAGCATAAAAATGATAACGCTTCTCATTTAAATATACAAAGTGTGATTTATAGTACATCTCAATTTGTTTCATTAGTTGGACCATTAAGTTCGCGAAACTATTTAATCTTTATTCTTTACTCATTTTACAAGAAAACAAACAAAACAATATTGATAATAATTCTCATTTGCATATAATAACATCAAAGCATCACAGAGAGGTAGAAAGCAGTGAAAAATTCTCTAGTAAGTCAAACTATTTACTGGTTAAAGATATGCATGATGCCCAGTGTTATTGTCATTGTTCTTCTCACTCTGAGTAATAACAACGTCAATCACGCGAACAATGAAGAAGCAGTCGAGCTGCAAGGGAGTAATACGAAGTAAAATTTCGCTTTGAAATCAGCGATGCATTGTGAAGAAAAAGTTTGATGGATCCCCCTGGGAGTCGGTCCCTAGGGGGTGGGCATTGAGGTTCAGGACGAGCTTCAATGCTTTTTTTGCGAACGTCTATTCGGACTCTTCTGGAGCAGCCGCTTCAATGATCGTTTTTAATTCACCTTTTTCATGCATCTCCGTCACAATGTCACAGCCACCGATAAGCTCACCTTTAACCCATAATTGCGGAAAGGTAGGCCAATTAGCATATTTCGGTAAATTGGCACGTATTTCTGGATTAGATAGCACATCAACATACGCAAATCGTTTGCCACATGACATAAGAATCTGCGAGGTACGCTGCGAAAACCCACATTGAGGAGCATTTGGAGAACCTTTCATATATAGAATAATCGCATTTTCTTCGATTTGATTCTTAATGGTATCCATAATTTCCATTGATAAGACCTCTTAACTTGTATGATTCGAATCTCTATACCCGAGTCTTTCACTCAGGTATTTTTTATATTGTATCGTAATTTGTTAACCAGTCCTATTCTACATTATAAAAACAATGGATTAGCGCAACAGCACTATTTGCAATCTTCTCTTATTTATAGCTACAATTATTCTTTACCAGGCAGCTAAAGCTGCCTGTTTTGTTTTTGGGGATAGGCTTTTTTGGGACAAAGTTATGCCGACGAGTTCAAGTCTTATGAATACATATGGAGAAAGAGATACAACATTAGTGAAGGGCGATGGAGTTTATGTCTGGGACGATAAAGGTAACCGCTATCTTGACGCTATTTCGGGCATCGCTGTTTGTGGTTTGGGATATAGCCATCCAGCAGTCACAAAAGCTATAAGCGAGCAAGCTGGAAAACTTATCCATTGCTCGAACCTTTATCTTATCGAGCCGCAACAAGCATTGGGCGACAAGCTTATCTCTCTCTCTGGTATGGGGAAGGTTTTTTTCTCTAATTCGGGTGCAGAAGCAAATGAAGCCGCGCTTAAAATTGCTCGTAAATATGGACAAGACAAAGGCATTGGTCGACCCGAAGTCATTACTACAAACGGTAGTTTCCACGGAAGAACAATGGCAACCTTATCAGCAACTGGCAATTCGAAAGTTAAACAGGGTTTCGCTCCCTTGTTAGAAGGTTTTTGTCACGCGGAATATGGCAATATTGAAGCGATAAAAGCTGCTTCTAACGAAAATACGGTAGCAATCATGCTTGAACCTGTGCAGGGTGAAGGCGGAGTACGCGTGCCGGAACCAGGCTTTTTAAAGGC
Organism: Cellvibrionaceae bacterium; assembly: GCA_965262305.1. Lineage (GTDB taxonomy): Bacteria > Pseudomonadota > Gammaproteobacteria > Pseudomonadales > Cellvibrionaceae > CBDHEY01. Next base: position 1,551,502 of record CBDHEY010000004.1, on the reverse strand, counting down.
GCTCAGACAATTGTGTGATGAAAGAAGTTGGCTTTTAATATTAGATGAAATTCAAACTGGAAACGGTAGAACGGGAAAGTACTTTGCGTATATGCATGAAGGCATTACACCCGATGTATTAACTACGGCTAAAGGGCTAGGCAACGGCATGCCTATTGGAGCTTGCCTAGCACGAGGTGCATCTGCTGAGGTCCTTCAGCCTGGTAATCATGGCTCTACTTTTGGCGGCAATCCTTTGGCAACTAATGCCGCTCTTGCTGTTGTTGAAGAATTGACGAAACCAGGAATTATTGAAAATGCGGCGGAAATCGGTAAGTTTATTTTAGACGGATTCAACCTTGCTCTCGAAAGTGATAACAAAGTGGCAGATATCCGAGGCAAGGGAATGATGATAGGGATAGAACTGAAACAAGACTGTGGTGAACTCGTAAAAGAAGCCAAGTTGAAAGGTCTACTCATTAATGTCACTGCCGGCAATACTATTAGATTGCTCCCTCCTCTTATTTTAAACAAGGAACAAGCTCAACATATCATTGATACAACAGTTGAGCTAATTCATTCTAAATCGTAAGCGAATAATGCTATGACTAGACACTTCCTAACACTTTTAGATTTATCCCCTGCAGAACTTAACGACGTGATTGATCAGGCGATCAAGTACAAGCAAGAAGTGCTAGAAGGCAATCACCCGGATAGAATGAAAAACAAAATATTAGGGATGATATTTGAGAAATCATCCACGCGCACACGGGTTTCGTTTGAGGCCGGAATGACTCAAATGGGCGGGAGTGCAATATTTCTATCTTCGCGCGACACACAATTAGGTCGCGGGGAACCGATAGAAGACTCTGCAAGAGTGCTGTCCAGAATGGTCGATATCATAATGATTAGAACATTCGAACACGAAAAAATAGAGCTTTTTGCAAAACACTCGAAAGTTCCTGTTATTAACGCGTTAACGGATAGTTATCACCCTTGTCAACTTTTAGCTGATGTTCAAACCTTTGTGGAGCATAGAGGTAGCCCACAAGGCAAGGTTGTCACCTGGGTCGGTGATGGCAACAACATGTGTCATTCATATATTAATGCCGCACGCCAATGGGATTTTGAGCTCAAAATCGCGTGCCCCGAGGGCTTTGACCCTGATGCGGATCTAGTAGAGCAAAATAAAGATCGTGTTCAAGTTATTCGCGACCCCAAAGAAGCGGTAAAGAACTCGGATTGGGTAGCAACAGATGTTTGGGCTAGCATGGGGCAGGAAGATGAGCAAGATCAACGTGTTGGCAAGTTTAATGGTTATCAAGTGAACCATGAGCTTTTAGATTATGCGAATAAAAACGTTGTCTTTATGCATTGCTTACCCGCACATAGAGGCGAAGAAGTGAGCTCTGAGTTAATGGATGACGAAAAACACTGTATAGTTTGGGATGAAGCAGAAAATCGCTTACATGCTCAAAAGGCGCTCCTGACTTTCTTAGATCAAGCCTAAACGGAATTGTTTTTTTGATCTAAGTGCATTTAGATATGTGTCGCTAAACATTCCTTTCGCGACACTACACATGCTAAATTATTCATACTCGGCCGGTATAACAAAAAATTCAATTTTTGGTAATAAAAAGGAATTATAAAAATAAAAAAATAATATAAATTAAGCTATTTGATTTACCTCTTCTTGCCTCCCTTTCTCGCTCTACTATCAGCGGTAAGCAGTTACTTATTCACAAGGTTACTAACAACCTAATCACAGGAAACCACCAGTGTTCTTAACTTGCTTTTTCCCCAATACCGCATTATCTTGTAGTTAAGGCTTTGATCACCCCCAACATATAGTGTTACAAGCACTTCTCAATACCAGTAAAATTCGACAAAAAAATTGCTATTTGTTTGAGAAGAGAAGGCGGTGAGGATTTAACCAGAATAAAAAATAGCGATTTTAGCAGCAATATACGCAAAGCTTTGAGCCTAAGCAAAACCAATGCTAATTAGCCATATTACTCACAATATTTTTAGACATTTAGGCATAACAAAACGGAAGGAAATAGTCACCTATGCTATCAACGAGCACTGAATCAACTAAGACTTCTTCAGTCGCATCAGAAATTCCCTCGCAATCACAAAGTAACATCGAAGCAACCGCTCCCGGTCAAATTCGAGTTATAAAAAGAAATGGTAGCGTTGTTCCCTATCACGGAGGCAAGATTGCTATTGCAATGACAAAAGCCTTTCTTGCTGTTGAAGGAGGAACTGCCGCCGCTTCGACGCGGGTACACGAATTGGTCGCTAAATTAACAGACCAAATCACAGCAACCTTTAAAAGACGTATGCCTTCTGGTGGCACTATTCATATCGAAGAAATTCAAGACCAGGTCGAGCTCACGCTGATGCGTACAGGTGAACACAAGGTTGCAAGGAACTACGTTATCTACCGTGCTGAAAGAGCAAAGGTAAGGGAAGAAAAGCATAATCAATCAAATACTAGTCATCTCGAATTTCCTCAAATTAATATTAAAGGCATCGATGGCGAGTTAAAACCTCTCGATATTGAACGAGTTAAGACGGTAGTTTCTGAAGCCTGTGTCGATTTAAAAGATGTAGAAGCTGAAGCGATCTTAAAAGAAGCAATGCGTAATCTTTATGATGGCGTTTCAGAAGGTGATGTAAATACTTCCCTTGTAATGTCAGCACGAACACTGGTTGAACAAGAACCAAACTATAGTTTTGCGACTGCTCGATTATTACTTGATAAATTGCGCTCAGAAGCCTTGTCGTTTTTGGATGTTGCAACATCTGCTACCCAATCGGAAATGTCAGAATTATATGGAAAAGCGCTAAAGGCCCACATAAGTCGCGGTATTGAGTTAGAACTTATTTCGCCAGATCTATTATCTTTTGATTTTGAAAAATTAGGAAATGCACTCCTGCCTGAAAGAGATTTAAATTTTACTTATTTAGGCTTGCAAACACTTTACGATCGTTACTTCATACACAGCAATGAAGTGCGATTTGAATTACCTCAAGCGTTTTTCATGCGAGTAGCCATGGGGCTCTCATTAAACGAAGAAGATAAAAATGCCCGCGCCATTGAGTTCTATCAATTACTAAGCTCATTTGATTACATGAGTTCAACACCGACATTATTTAATTCTGGCACATTAAGACCACAGCTTTCTTCTTGTTACTTAACAAATATTCCTGATGATTTATTTGGTATATACGGAGCCATGCAAGATAACGCCATGCTATCAAAATTTGCAGGCGGTCTAGGCAATGATTGGACCCCAGTAAGATCATTGGGAGCCTATATTAAAGGCACCAATGGAAAATCACAGGGTGTGGTGCCGTTTTTAAAAGTTGCCAATGATACGGCCGTTGCTGTAAACCAAGGAGGAAAGCGCAAAGGCGCTATGTGTGCTTACTTAGAAACCTGGCACATGGACATCGAAGAGTTTATCGAGCTACGTAAAAATACCGGTGACGATCGCCGTCGAACTCACGATATGAATACGGCAAACTGGGTACCTGACTTATTCATGAAGCGTGTATTTGAAGACAAAGACTGGACTTTGTTTTCACCTAATGACGTACCTGAATTACATGATCTTTTTGGTAAGGCGTTCGAAGTTAAATATGAAGAATACGAGCGTAAAGCGAAAGAAGGTAAAATAAGGCTACATAAGACGGTTAAAGCCTTAGAGCTTTGGCGAAAAATGCTTGGCATGTTATTCGAGACAGGTCACCCTTGGATTACATTTAAAGATCCATGTAACTTGAGAAGCCCACAGCAACATGCTGGCGTGATTCATTCTTCTAACCTTTGCACAGAAATCACTTTAAATACGAAAGCAAACGAAGAAATAGCCGTATGTAATCTTGGCTCAATTAATTTATCTCAGCATGTTGTCGATGGAAAACTCGATGAAGAAAAATTAGCACGAACGATAAAAACAGCGGTTCGAATGCTTGATAACGTTATTGATATCAACTACTACTCAGTATCAACAGCAAGAGCTTCTAACATGCGCCACCGCCCAGTGGGACTGGGTATTATGGGTTTTCAAGATGCATTGTATAAAATGCGAATCCCATATAGCAGTGATAAAGCCGTTGAGTTTGCAGATCATTCTATGGAAGCGGTGAGTTACCACGCAATTAAAGCATCTAGTAATTTAGCAAAAGAACGTGGTAGCTACTCGAGTTTTGAAGGTTCCCTATGGAGCAAAGGTATTTTACCGATTGATTCAATTAAAATATTGAAAGAAAATCGTGGCGAAAAATATATTGAAGTAGATACATCAGAAACTCATAATTGGAATGAAGTTCGAGAACTAGTAAAAGCCCAAGGAATGCGAAATTCCAATGTAATGGCGATTGCGCCTACAGCGACTATAGCCAATATCACAGGCGTTTCTCAATCAATCGAACCGACGTATCAAAATCTTTACGTTAAATCGAATTTGTCTGGTGAGTTCACCGTTGTTAACCCTTTCTTAGTACATGACTTAAAAGACCGAGGCCTCTGGGACTCAGTCATGGTCAATGATTTAAAATACTATGAAGGATCGCTACAAAAAATAGACCGTATTCCAAGCGACTTGAAAGCGCTCTACTCAACTGCATTTGAAGTTGAACCACGCTGGATTGTCGACGCAGCTAGCCGGCGTCAAAAGTGGATTGACCAAGCACAAAGTTTAAATCTCTATATTTCAGGAGCAAACGGTAAGAAACTTGATATTACTTATCGAATGGCTTGGTTCCGAGGTCTTAAAACTACTTATTATTTGCGTGCATTAGCGGCAACAACTACGGAAAAATCGACGATTGATACTGGTGCATTAAATGCTGTTTCAAATGCAACTGCTGCACCAACAACTTCGGCCGAGCCAAGCAATTCAGCTCCAGCAGACGTTCCGAAGGCTTGTTCGTTAGACGACCCAGATTGCGAAGCGTGTCAATAACTTTGTTTGATTGATAAATTTTTTCACCTAAGAAAGTAAGTATCTGGAGGTAAGCACTTTGCCTCCTTTTTTAAACGATTTTTAATAAATTTGGTCAAGAAACTACCTCAAAATATAGGAAAACCTATGCTAAGTTGGGACGATTACAACGAAGATGCTCTACAAGAAACTGTTACTCCGCCAGTCGTAAAACAAGAAGCGCTGGACAAATTAAACCAGAGCGCTGAAGCAAGTGAAATTTCTGATTCTGCATCGACAAATACACAGATTAAGCCCGAACAAACTCCTACAGAACCAGCGACCACTGCTTCTTTTAATGAAAGTAGCGAATCAGCTAAAAGCGTTATTGAACCTGAGCCACAGTCGACTAATTCTTTAAATACAGAAAAGAAAGAGCCTAAAGTTCAAGATAATCAAAATGAACGTCAAAAAGCGCTAGATAGCATTAATGAGATGGATGTTGCGCCGGGACTGGAAGATCTTGAAATGGGCGCAGCTCGAATTCAAGTTGACGACAAACGAATGATCAATTGTCGCGCAGACCTAAATCAATTAGTCCCATTTAAATACGAATGGGCGTGGCAGAAATACCTTGATGGTTGTGCAAATCACTGGATGCCTCAAGAAGTCAATATGACGGCAGATGTCGCTCTATGGAAAAACCATGAAGGTCTCACGGACGATGAAAGAACGATCGTTATGCGTTCGCTTGGTTATTTTTCTACAGCAGATTCTTTAGTTGCAAACAACTTAGTTTTAGCAATATATCGTCATATAACGAACCCTGAAGCTAGACAATACCTTTTACGTCAAGCATTTGAAGAAGCAATTCATACCCACGCCTACCAATATTGTATCGAATCTCTTGGTATGGACGAAGCGGAAGTATTTAACATGTATAGGGAAATTCCTTCTGTTGCTCAAAAAGCAGCTTGGAGTATTTCTCACACATCAGGAATTAGCGAACCCTCTTTTCAAACAGGAACTCCGGAGTCGGATCAAGAATTACTGCGCAACTTAATTGGTTTCTACGTAGTAACCGAAGGCATATTCTTCTATTGTGGCTTTACCCAAATTTTATCCATGGGTCGCCGTAATAAGATGACTGGCGTTGCCGAGCAGTTTCAATATATTCTCCGCGATGAATCCATGCATCTAAATTTCGGTATTGATGTCATTAACCAAATCAAGTTAGAAAACCCTCATTTATGGGACGAAAACTTCCAGACCGAAGTGCGTCAAATGGTCTTAGAAGGCACGGAACTTGAAATAAACTATGCAAGAGACACTATGCCACGCGGCGTATTAGGGATGAACGCATCTATGATGGAAGAATACCTTCATTTCATTGCAAACCGTCGCCTTGCTCAACTCGGTTTAGAAGAAGCCTACCCAGGTGCACAAAACCCATTTCCGTGGATGAGTGAAATCATGGATTTGAGAAAAGAGAAAAACTTCTTCGAAACACGCGTGATTGAATATCAAACCGGCGGAGCCTTAAGCTGGGATTAAGCGAATAAGTGCTCTCATAGTTTTTATATGTTCAGTGGGGCCTTACTCCAAGCCCCTTAATTTAACGATAACTAAAATAACAAAAAATATTTTTATCAATTTAATCGTTTTTGAATGAAAAAATATTATAGAAGGATAGAAAATTGGATACATTGATTGCAAAAAATCAAAATAAAATGCAACCCGCAGTAGAAATTAGCCATAGAGCTGTATACCGGTATAAATTTTTGCAGGATCCAAGTTTTAAACGAGCTGTTAAAATTATTCGAGACCTCCGCGATGATATTGCTGCTGTATATCCTTTTAGTCGATTACCGAATACATGGGTGATTCGTTGCATGGTCGCCAGTTGTTTTGATCCTAGAGTCGATCACGAAAACTGGCTAGATTCAATCAAATCTGTGCTTCAGCTTATAGAAAAATACTCTAGTGCAGGCGACCTATACGAAGACCTATTTTTTGAGGTTGACGGTATTACTCCTCTTTTCTCAAACCCCGATATAAACAAAACGCCAAATTTCAATTTGCTTGATGCACATAATTTTGCCGTCCTTGCGCTGGCCCATTTGTCAAAAACCCATAAAAAACAGAGTAAGCTGTTTCATATTTAATACTTTGAAGGCATGGAACAATACTGCTTCAATTTGTAACCTATTATGACAAATAAAATTTGGCAAATTTCAACACCTAGCCTCACCAATTAATACAAAACATCGCAACAATACGTTTTTGGTCTAAGAGACACTAAATAACCATAAGTATCTTTTCTGCTTTGGCTCCCTATTTTGCTTTTACTTTGCTTATTCGTTCCTATGCGTAATCGAACGCAATTCCGCATTAAAATGTGCTTCAATGCCCAAGGTCATCGTAGCAAGAAGATACACAAACGATAATCCTGAGCATCTTTACTACACCCGTTGATGGACTTTCGCCACTAAGCATTAGAAAACAGTCACTTTTCCCACACTTGCACAATTATCCCTACAGACTTACCCGAAATATCCACATTCGCTTGTAGGCAATTTCCCACACTTACTGTCGTCACTTTCGACTTTTTACCCACCCTATAAATCAGCAAAATACACATCAACAAGGACGTTTAGCAAGGAAGAACGAAAGGCCAGAAGAAGGTCAAAGGAAGCGCTTACAAGGAGGGGAGCTAGGAAGCTTAAAGGCTAGGAAAGCCAAGGGATGCGGTAACAAGGAAGTAGGCTAGGATGCGATATGGCCAGGACGGTCAATGGACGCTTTAAATCAATAAGGAGATTTTGGACAGATAGCCATGAAGGTTAGTGTCAAGGACGGCTCTAGGATGCAACACGGTTAGGAAGACTAAGGGATGCTGTTAGCAAGGAGGAGTCTAGGAAGACATAGACCAGGACGGTTAAAGGATGCGCTCACATGGAAGTAAGCTGGGATGCATTTTGGCCAGGATGGTCAACGGACGCACTTAAAACTTACAAAATCTACGGAAATTTTGGTTCATGGAAGTTTGTACTGCATTACTTCGGACTCAAATGGATATAATTGAGACTTAGCCAAATAATAGAGTCAGGAAGACCAATGGACGCGACAATAAGGATATTAGGCTACTTGGAAGTGGGGGAGTAACTAGCTGAAAAAAGGATTTATTTTTTAGCTATTGAAACGAGTCATTGCAAGTTTAGGATGCCAATTACTTCAAAAAGGGCAGTAAAATGCCCTTTTTATTTTTACATTAAAGCAATACGAAGTAAGCCCGCAACTGACATAGCATCGGTAATTTCTCCGCGATAAACCATCTCAATCGCGCTTTTAAGCGGCAATTTCTCAACTTCTATATCTTCAGTTTCATCGAGAGACTGTTGTCCTTTTGACAACTGCTTCGCGACATACACGAAACCAATTTCATCCGATACAGAATTTGATTGATGAAGAGTCAGAATTTTAGTCCACTCTTCTGCTTTGAGACCGACTTCTTCTTCCAACTCTCTTTTCGCTGCTTCTAAGGGGTCTTCTCCAGCAGGAGCACCACCTTCAGGAATTTCCCACGTGTACTGATTTAACGTATAGCGACTCTGCTTAACCAGCCAAGTATTCCCATCTTCATCAATTGGAATTATTCCAACAGCGGTATTTTTAAAATGTACTACACCATATATACCATTTGTATCTTTTGGGGTAGTCACTTCTTCATGTGTAACCTTTATCCAAGGGTTTTCATACACAAGCTTTTCTGAATTTTTTTTCCACCCACCTACTTTTTCGACCATAAACCTCTCTCTTATTGAAAAATCGAAAACCCATACATCTCAGTGACTAAATTATTAACATTAACGTCCTTTAAAAGGCTTCTTAATAAATTAAAAAAGCTAAAAAGCCGGTCGAACTTACTTCAGCGAATCTCAACGGCAGAGTCTCGCTTATTGAGAGGGATGTCTTCCGCTTCCGTATATTGTACTACACCTTGATCATTTACCCATTTATATACGCGAATATCTTCTCGGATCGGCTCGATCTTAGACATAACGGGTAGATCATCTAAAGGTTTAACAAACTGAGTATAATCAACATTTTGTGTATCAGTATCATCACTCGAAATAATTTTGATCAAGCTCTGAACTTTAGTATTTGTGAAGAGCTTAGCGGGGCTCCCCTCGGCAGCCAAAGCCTTAATTTCAGGGTCATCAATAATCGACCGAACCCTTTGGTCATGCTGCAATCGCTGCATCTTTTTCCAAACTTGTGCTAACTGAGAAGCAACAAAGATTTCTCCACTATTTTCTAGACCTTGGGTATCTCTTGTTAAATAAGGTTCTACCAAATGTCGAAACTCTGGCATATTAACTAATGTCGTAAATTCAGGGGCGTCAACTAAAGCTTCGAAATTATCAGTAGCCATAAGTTGTTGTGCAGAAGCACTTGACCAAAATATCGCTAACTCTTCTGACTGGAATAGAGAACCCAGAGCATCAAAAGTCTTTTTTGGTTGTTTTACAGCGGATACCACTGTTTCTGCAGGAATTGTTGTACTAGCTCCTGTCGCCTTCAAAGTAAAAGCAATGGTATTTCCAACAAAACGTTTAGCCACCGATTCTACTAAGTCTTCCTTTTCTACTTCACGAGACGCAATATTAGAATCAGCAATCCCAAGCGGTTTAAGGGGTTTAGAATATTCGGACTTATTATCCGATAGAAAAGTTTGGACAATAGAAAGAAGCCATACACAAAAGAGACCAATAACAAGCCCAATAAGCAACCCCGCTACCGCCCCTTCAATCTTATAACCTTGAATAAAAGAAAAATTTTTAGGAAAGAGCTTCGGAGTAGACATTACTAGAGTCATGACTATAAAAAAAAGTATTGGGTAGGCAAGAAAAAAACTCACGTTCGATGAAACGCCGGCCCTAGATATTAATGAGGCTACACTTCCACCCCACAAAAAACCGATAATATAACTTGCAAATACACCAATTATTCCCAAAAGGGTTATAAATAATCCTCGAGAATAACCGCGATAAGCAAAAAAAAGCATGCTCAATGAAAGGACAAATAAATTCGTCGCTGAAATCACCTAAATCCTCCAAACAAAGATAAGAGTTAATTAACATGCACCATAGACACAATTATAGGTCGAGCGAATCTAATACGACTGATTGATTAAGATACTTAGAAATTTAGCCAGAGTTCTCTCGCCTTTATGTAACGAGAATATTACAATACGCGATTAATTTAAATTTCTTATTCTTCCCACACCTAAACTTCAGGAATTTTACTATTTATGTCCAATTCCAGCTTAATGGATGCGTTTAACTACCAAGAAAAATTTGAAAATCGACATATTGGTCCCTCATCTAAAGAAGTGGATGAAATGCTAGAGGAGTTATCTGTTTCCTCGCTAGAAAAGCTCATTCAAAAAACAATTCCGCAATCCATTCGACAAAATGATACAGATAAGCTCAATAATGCGAGAAGCGAACAAACCGCGCTGGAAAAACTTAAAGCTATTGCCCAAAAAAATAAAGTTTTTAAAAGTTATATTGGTTTAGGTTATCACGATACCCATGTTCCCAACGTTATCTTGAGAAATGTTCTCGAAAACCCAGGCTGGTACACTGCATATACACCCTACCAACCTGAAATAGCCCAAGGTAGATTACAAGGTTTATTGAACTTTCAACAAATGATTGTTGATTTAACCGAAATGGATATGGCAAACGCCTCAATGTTAGATGAAGCAACCGCTGCCGCTGAAGCCATGGCAATGGCAAAGCGCGTCAATCGCAGCAACAAGTCCAACCAGTTTTTCGTAGACGAAAACTGTTTCCCGCAGACAATCGCAGTAATCAAAACACGAGCTGAACACTTTGGTTTTGAGGTTGTTGTTGATTCTCCTGATAATCTATCCTCCCATTGCTTTTTCGGTGCATTAATACAATACCCTGGTTCTAACGGAGAAATTCCAAATTTATCTAATATAGTTTCTGAGATTCAAGAAAAAACAGCTTTAGCTATTGTTGCAGCAGATATCATGAGTCTCGTGCTTTTAAAAACTCCTGGCTCTTGTGGAGCAGATATTGTCGTAGGAAGTAATCAGCGATTTGGCATTCCACTGGGTTTTGGGGGTCCTCACGCAGCTTTTTTTGCATTTAAAGAAAAATATAAACGCTCTACTCCAGGACGTATTATTGGAGTTTCAAAAGATAGACGTGGAAAGCCTGCATTACGCATGGCAATGCAAACTAGAGAACAACACATTAGAAGAGAAAAAGCGAATTCAAATATCTGCACATCTCAAGTATTACTCGCCTTAATGAGTGCCTTTTATGCGATGTATCATGGAAACCGTGGCATTACCCAAATTGCCAGACGAATTCATCTTTATACAAAAACACTCGAACTAGGCATCAAAGAAATAGGCTTCTCCGTTAAGAATTCGCATTTTTTCGATACGCTTTGTATCAATGTGAAAGAAAAACAAGAAAAAATTTATCAAAAAGGGCTCTCTCAAGAAATAAACCTACGTTTAGTCGAGGAAAATTCCATTTCGATATCAATTAATGAAAGCACGACTATCGAAGATGTATTTGTACTTTTAAATGTCTTTAGCGAAAACGAATTCTCTCAAGAAGAGTTTGAATCTTTAATTAAACTTGCAGAATCACAGGACAAAGTTAAAGAGAGCCAACGTAGAACGTCTCCTGCGCTTAATCATAAAATTTTTGAGCAGTACCACTCTGAAACGGAAATGCTCCGCTATCTAAAGAGCTTAGAATCTAAGGATATCGCACTTAATCACGCAATGATTCCTCTTGGTTCTTGTACCATGAAGCTAAATGCGACCGCGGAAATGATACCCTTGGCCTGGCCCGAATTTAACAAAATTCATCCTTTTGCTCCAAAAGACCAATGTCTTGGTTACTTGCATTTATTTAATGATCTCGAGTTTATGCTTTCAAGTTGTACCGGCTATGATGCCGTGAGCCTGCAACCTAATGCCGGATCTCAAGGCGAGTATGCCGGCCTTGTGGCAATTAAGAAATATTTTGAAAGTAAAAATGAGTTTGATCGAAACATCTGTTTGATACCAGCATCCGCCCACGGAACTAATCCAGCTTCGGCACAAATGGTTTCAATGAAAGTGGTTGTTATCAGATGTGATGACCTAGGAAATGTCGATCTAACAGACATAAAAGAAAAAATTGAGCTTTACGGTACTTCAATTGCGGCTTTAATGGTTACGTACCCCTCGACACATGGTGTATTCGAAGAGCAAATAAGTGTTATATGCGACCTTATTCATTCAGTTGGAGCCCAAGTTTACATTGATGGTGCCAACATGAATGCCCTTGTGGGTCTTGCGGCACCAGGGAAATTTGGTGGAGATGTTTCACATCTAAATCTTCATAAAACGTTTTGTATTCCGCATGGCGGCGGCGGTCCAGGAATGGGACCAATTGGTGTTAAATCTCACCTAGCACCGTTTCTCGCTTCACACCCTCTTCAAAAAATCGCTAATTGCGAGGAAAAAAACGGAACTATTTCTGCAGCACCCTGGGGCTCCGCTTCGATATTAACAATAAGCTGGATGTATATAGAGATGATGGGGAATACTGGTGTAAAAAGGTCATCTGAAATTGCAATTTTAAATGCAAATTATATTGCTCATCGACTAAAGAAGTATTTTCCAATTCTATACACAGGTATAAACGGATTTGTAGCGCATGAATGTTTACTGGATCTTAGACCAATAAAAGAAAAAAGCGGAATCTCAGAAGAAGATATCGCAAAACGCTTGATGGACTATGGCTTTCATGCTCCTACTATGTCATTCCCTGTCGCAGGAACGCTAATGATTGAGCCTACCGAATCAGAATCTAAGAAAGAGCTTGATCGATTTTGTGACGCAATGATATCAATATTCGATGAAATTGAAAAAGTTGCTAACAAATTATGGCCTTTAGATAACAATCCGCTTGTAAATGCTCCTCATACTATCGAAGACATTATACAAGAATGGAATTACCCTTATTCAATTCGAGAAGCGACACACCCACTTGAATACTTAAATGAGAAAAAAGTATGGCCATCTGTGAATCGAATCGACAATGTTTATGGAGATCGAAATTTAATATGTTCGTGCCCTTCAATTTCGGAATATGAATAGTATTTTGAACATCTAATTTTTGACTAAATGTTGGGTTTTATTTAGTTGAAAACCCAACTTATTGTATTTTGCAGGAAAAATTTAGGGAAAAGCTTTTGAATGAGAAACAATAGAAGAAAAAAACCCCTATAAAGGGGTTTTTAAAGTTTTATTCGTCATAGGGAACAAGCGAAACATTGTAAATCTTAACTTCTCTCGCAGCATCAGCAATATTTATATACTTTTCCGCTGTTGCTTGTTCATGCATACGCACGACGACAGAAGCTTCAGGGTTTTCTGCGACTTTTTGAGCAATCAATGAACGCACAGCTCTAACATCTACGCGTCGATTATCAACAAAAATCTGATCACTCGAATCGACCTGGATTAATATATTCTTAGATTCAGTCTGAGTTTCTGCTTGCTCATTATTTTCAGGAACATTAACGCCAATCGACTTTTCCTTAATAAAGGATGCGGTTACGATAAAAAAGATCAGCATGATAAAAACAACGTCAAGCATTGGCGTCAAATCAATATCAGCCTTATCTTCACCTTCTACTTTTCGTTTTTTTCGACGACTCACTTTTAATTCTCCAGTTTGGTTATTATTTTCAACAGTAGTTTTTAGGTTTTCAGCAAAGTTTCACCACGATTAAATATCCAATATGAGGAAATGAGCTGAAAACAACATAATTAGTCTAAACTCAAGGCCCCGCTTCCTGAGGAGGTAACTATATAAATAAGCTAGCTAACACATCAAACAGAAATCCAAATTAGCGACCCTCAAGCTATTATTCTACATCATCATCCATTCTATTGCGTACATTAGCGTCGAATATAAGGTGGATTTAACAAATAATCTGACCAAAATTGCAACTAACGGTCACAAAACAACCAAAAAAGCGCCATTTCAAGATCTACAGGAATACAAGCCTAGTTTAAACAAATACATTTCACTTTTTCCGGTTTGGTTGTAATCATAAATATTCCAAACTAGAAATCTGAAATTTCATAGCAAATGACACTAGTTTTAATCAGATAAAACACATAAAACCAGTAACAAACTTTTGGTGTGTAAGCTTTTATAAATTGAAACATCAGATAATACTTTTTTAGATAAAAATAAATGATGCCGTAAGAAAAGAAGACAACAAATTAAATTTTTTATCCATCTAATCAAAAAATTCAGCACAATATTTAAAATTTAAAAAAACTCGTTCCTGTTTTTTTCAAAAATTTTCGTATTTGTCGATCTCAATTCTAAATATTTTTAAAATTTTCGCTAAGAAACCTTAAAAATGCCTTTCAAATCGCATTTTTAGCTTTTCTTCAGATGGTGTAATCCAAAAAGTAAAATACTAGGTAAAAAATGATACTTATTTTCTTTTTTCACGAAATTTTGTTGAAATTTTTCGAGGTAAAAATAAATTCTTCGCTCCAATTAATTTGTTATCTTTTTTTGATTTGAATAATTTTTTTTGTTTTTTTTATTAAAAAAATAAAAAAATAAAAAAAAATAAAAAAAAAACGTTTTTTTTTCGCTTTTTTTACGAAATTGCTTGAATTTTTCTTGTTATTTCGTAATGTAGTGCTACAACTTCTATAAATCCAAATAAAAAGGGTAATTAAGTATGGCTGGTCGAGTAGCAAAAAAAGTTGTAGATCCTGTAGCTGCAATTGAAAAAGAATTAGCAGCATTAGAAAAAAAACTCGCTGCAGCGAAATTAGCAGAAGTAAAAGCTGCTGAATCAACTGCGACTAAAGCAACAAGCGCTGCTACTGCAGCAGTTAAAAAAGCAACTGTAGCGAAGAACAAAGTTGCAGTAATTCGCAAAAAGAAAAAATCGGCGGCGCAAGCAAAACAATTAGCTGCTGCACAAAAAACCGCTTCGGAAGCAACTAATGTAGCAACAGCTGCAAAAAAAGCGGCCACTGAAGCAAAAGCCGCTGCATCTGTATTGTCTAAAGCGGCAAAAGAAGAAGCAACACTAGCTAGAGCTCTCGCAAAAGAAAAAGCAGCATACGAAAAGAAAATCGCTGCAGCAGCTAGAGTTGAAGCCAAAAAACAAGCTGCGAAGGATAAAATTGCTGCAAGAAAAGAAGCTGCTAAAGCAAAAGCCGCTGCTAAGAAAGAAGCATTGAGAGCTAAGGCTGCTGCAAAAAAAGAAGCATTGAGAGTAAAAGCCGCTGCTAAGAAAGCTGCTATTAAAGCAAAAGCTGCAGCAAAGAAAAAAGCACCTGCTAAAAAAACCGTAGCTAAAAAGGCACCTGCGAAGAAAGCCGTTGCTAAAAAAGCTCCAGCAAAGAAAGCCGTTGCTAAAAAAGCTCCAGCAAAGAAAGCCGTTGCTAAAAAAGCTCCAGCAAAGAAAGCCGTTGCTAAAAAAGCACCTGCAAAGAAAGCCGTTGCTAAAAAAGCACCTGCAAAACGTGGACGCCCAGCAGCGAAATAAGTTTTAAGTTGGAATTCTTAAGGTAATTAGTAAAATTACGAGTCAAATAGCCACTATTTATTTGGATAGTGGCTATTTCTTGTTGTTTCTGATAGTTCTGGGAATAATTTTTATTTTGTTCTTGTCATCTGATAAATGGCAGATAGCCTTATATTTCAATAGCGTTCCCTGCATATTTTTACCATTAAAATCTATTTCAAACCCTATGATGTCGTCAGTTCTTATACTTGGCTCAGGCATTTTAGTCGTTAATATCTCAACATCTTTCATCAAACCAATTTTATCTCTCATCATTTGATTACAAAGCTTCCAATCCTCGTCAAGATTTACCACTGTTGTCAAATTGACTTTTAGCTTTCCATCCACCATCTCATTGTAAGATTTTCCGTTTGGTTGACGGCATAAAATTCTAAAAATTGGATGATCATGAGAGCTTCTAGACATATCTATTGTTCCACGAATAACCTTTTCACACCGATCAAGGTTTTCTGCAATTTTCGCGGCATCTTTTAAATCCAGGTATAAACTTGCATATTTCTTTGGTAACCACAAAACCTCCTCATCTAATGCGAAAACGCTAGTGAAACTCAATGCGCCAAAACAAAGGCAAGATGTTTTTAGAATGTTTGAGGTAAATTTAGATGTTTTACTAGGAAATTTGGAAAAGGACATACTTTATGACATTACATTAACGCTGAGTTGAGAAGCTTAGGAACCTAAAGCTGCAAGGGAACCAGCATTTACGGGATTAACTTCATTTATCGATAGCCTATCAAATTCATTATTCCAATCTATTAAAAGCTTGGCCAAATCTCTTGCTTGTTCATCTAAACTTTCTAATTCCGCCAAAGTATCCTTAGGTCCGAGATAAAGTTTAACTTTGTGATGTAAAGAAGAACGCTCGTTTTTAGGGTGTGCAGCTCGATAAACTTCTAATTTCCACCTCAGATTGTGGACCATATTTCGATAATAAATAAGCTTTGTACTTAGCGAAACTAAACTAGTATCAGATAAATTGCCAAAGATGCTAAAATTAGTGCCAAAAACGAGCACTTTTTTAGAATTCATATCGGAAACGACTGTTGCAGTCCTCAAATGACCAAACAATAACGCTAAATCGCCAAAGACTTCACCAGGAGTAATATAGTTAACGATATAGCTTTCATTTCCCTCTCCAACCACAACTTGTAGCTGACCTTTTAATAAAAAGAATAACCATTCGTCTTTTTGCCCCTTTTCCAAAACCACTTCACCAGGTCGATATTCGATAATTCGAGAATGCCTCATCAAAATATCGTATTGCCATTGGTCAGCCTGTTTAACTGACCTATAAAAAGGAATCGACAACAGCAGATTATCAATGGTTTCTTGTGAATACCGATGAAGTGATTGTACTTCCATTAAATAAACCGTAATTATGTAGCTTTACTTTTTCTCGACTATAAAAGAAATGTAGCTGCTTTTCTAAAGATAATCACCCAAAAATCACCATACAAAAAAATAGCGAATAAAATTGCTACGCTAATCACGTTATGTTTTCAGCCAATTTATGGACTAGAATTTTACTATTAATCCATTTTCAGATGACTTTGAATAGGTTAAAGTTAGGAACGAATATGCCACGAACGAGAATATTGATGTCAATCTATATGCGGTGCGGACGTGACTCATATGTTCTGCTAATAAACTAATAATTCTAATAATGCGAGAATACCCATGAAGGTTTTAATAAGCAGGTGTCTTGTAAAATCCACACTTATTGGATTAATAAGTCTCATAGGAACCCTTAATAGTTCAGCTCAAGCGCAGTCTTTGTTAAACGGTATCGCGACACATACCGAATTAGGAAAGGAACAATTTGTAGCGGGCTTGTATACATCTATATTGACTGATGACTCTAAGTCAATTCTATTATCTAATGATGAAAAACGTATCGAAGTACGCGTTACCGCCGATAGATTCTCTTCTCGAAGATTTAAACGAATGTGGATCGAGGGAATGGCGATCAACGCCAGCTCTGTAGAACTCGCGAATCAATCTAATAACATGGCAAAATTCAGTAATATGCTCAAGGTTAAGCTTATTCCAGGAGATATTTTTGCTATTAATAGGGACACAGAGAGCGTTAAAGTAGAGATAAACGGCACAGAGCTCGGTTCAATTGATGACCCTTTATTCTTTGACTTATTATTGAGAACTTGGATCGGTCCAGTTCCACTTTCTTCTGAGTTTCGGGACAATTTACTAAGCGCAGGAGAAATTGATGGAGCTCTTTTAGCGCGTTTTCAAGCAACAGAACCAAAGCAATCACGAATTGCTGCTATTGAAGAGGGAGTTCTAGCGCTTAGAAACTCTTCAACAAACAACACACCAAAAGATAAACCTGTAATAAACGTACCGAAAGTTGCTATCGCGGCTCCCAAAACACCAACCACTAAACAAGACTCAGGAACAGAACCAAAAATTCAAGCACCAACACTTGATATTGCCAAACCAGAAATAGCAGCGCCTGGTGATATTGCTTTAGCACCCAAAATAGAAGCCCCCAAAAACCAAGAAACCACGGCGTCAGTTGCGGTAACACCTGAACCTAAGGTCGAAGACAAAGTAGTAGAAACCGTCGCTAAAGTTGAAGAGAAAATAACAGAATCAATTTTCGAAGAAGATGATCAAGAGGAATTTACAGCTGCTAATCTCTTAGAACAGCAACTCTACATCGCCTCTCTTAAAAGGTGGTCACAAAAACATTTACGTTACCCTCGAACCTCTTTAAATAAAGGCCATGAAGGTAATGTTAGGTTAGAAATTACCGTTAATCGAAAGGGAAAAGTCACAAACTTGGAAACTCTAGAAGAATCCAAATACAAGTTACTTAATAAAGAAGCAAGAGCAGCAGTAAAAAGAGCAACTCCTTTCCCTAAAATGCCAGAGTTAATTGATGGCGACTCTTTTACTTTCACGCTACCAATTGCGTTTAAGCTAGTCTCTAAAAAGTAGACACCCCCGGTAAATTAACTAGCAAAACCTGGTTAATTTACCCCATTTTGGATGCAAGTTTCTTAAGTCTATCCAATATAACGCTTTTAATGTCTTCAACTTCCATCTTAGATAAACCCGGAATTTCATCCACAATAAGTGAGTGCAAATGTAAACATGGTGTCGATGAATCCAATTCCCTTAGATCACCCTTAACTAAAACGGGCAAAAAAGGTTTATCTGCTGGGCGCTTACTGTTAATTAAACTCAAACCAACGTTTAACGGGACTCTACGATATTTTGTTTCCTTATTTTTTAATGGAATAATCATGTTTAAACGCCCATCGGTTTGATCTAAGTTAGCAGGAACGAGTAATAATCCCGTTGGCTTTACCGAATTTTCGGGCAATCCTTGAAAAGTATCATGCGGCGAATATGGATCAGGGAGAATCACGAGCTTTCGATCCTCTTCTTTTGGAAAAAAAACATTGTAGTTCGTATACAGTTGCCCAACTGTAGAAGAAAAAACACAAACTTGGTTTTCAAATCCCAATACAAAATCTTGAGCGAGTTTCCTTTTTTGAAATTTATCTAAATCCCATACTAAATCTTTGTTTTCTTGCATATGTCTTCGTGCACTGAACGCAACATGTTGAATTTAAGGCATATAAAAGTGATAAATCTTGCGATATATGAAGCAAGTATAGCTCTGAATTACACGTTAAGCCTTTTGACTCCAAGTAAATGCCCAATATTCAGCGATTTACGCCAATTCGCAAGAAAATACTAAAATCAAATACAAGAAAAGAATCTTCATGCTAAATTTAAAAGAGTACCTTAACTCACCCACCACGTCAGAGCTAAACATGACCGCACAGCCGATTTACAACAACGATCTAAATAAAGTAAGAGAGTTAATTGCAAAAAATATCGCGGACAATCAGATCAACATTCCGATGTTACCGGAAGTCGCAGGTAAGGTCGTACAACTGACTCAAGATTCAGACTCAGATGCAAGTCAGCTTTCTTCACTAATTCAAAGTGACCAACCGCTTGCCGCGCATGTAATGCGCGTTGCAAACTCAGCCGCATATAGCCCGAACACGAGTATAGTTTCTTTGCAACAGGCCATTGCGAGATTGGGAATGAATCTAATATCAGAAATCGCATTGGCGGCATCAATTACCTCAGAAATGTTCAACGCGCCAGGATTCGAAAGTCATATCGAATATCAACTGAAATATTCCTTGGCATCAGGCCTTTGGTCAAAAGAAGTCGCTCGGGCTTGCAGAAAAAATGTTGAGGCAGCTTTCTTAGCAGGCTTGCTACATGACATTGGTCGGCCTGTCACTGTTCAATGTGCAATTTCTAATGCTCGTAAACTTTCAATTGAATTAAATTACGACGATATCATGACGTTGGAACAAGAATTTCAAAGAGAAATAGGTATTAAAGTAGTTCAACTCTGGGAAATGCCAAAAGCCGTCCAGCACGCTGTGATTCATTTCGATGAGTACAGTGTTGCTCACGAGTCACAGGCGCAAACAATGGTTATCGTTGGCGGCTCCAAATTCGCAAATCACTTTTTATGCGAGACAGATGATGGAAGCTGCCTAACAAAAGATGAACTTCTTAAACAAGTTGTATTGGCGGATCTCAATCTTTACGAAGATGAAATATTAGAAATACTTGAAAAAGAAGGTCAAGTAGCATCCGCAATGGAGGCGATGAACTCGTGACTAATAAATCCTATGATGTCGTTATTATTGGAAGCGGTCCTTCCGGCCAAAAAGCGGCAATACAAGCTGCTAAAGTAGGAAAACGGGTCGGTTTAATCGAAAAGACTCGAGAAATGGGTGGCGCTTGCGTCCATAGAGGAACAATTCCATCTAAAACTCTACGAGAAAATGCGCTACGAGTAAAAAATATGCGCATGAATGCAGCGATTGCAAACTTCCAACTAGCCGAAGATTTAGAGCTCGCAACACTCATTAATCGACTAGAAGATGTGCTTAATGCTCATGATATATATATGAGAAAACAGCTTGAGCGAAATGGTATCGATTTATTACACGGGCGCGCTAAATTCATATCAAACACCGAGCTAGAAATCACCAAATTACGTGGTGAAGCGGAAAACATTGAAGCTGAATATTTTGTCATTGCAACAGGCTCTTTTCCGCGTAAACCCGCAAATGTACCTGTTGATCATGAGCATGTTTTTGATAGTGACTCAATATTATCAATGCTGTACCTCCCAAAAAGCCTTACAGTTTTAGGCGGTGGCGTTATTGCGAGTGAGTACGCTTCCATATTTCAAGCGCTTGGAGTGAAAGTGACAATGCTTGACAAGTACCCTACTCCCTTAGGTTTTTTAGATTCTGACTTAACCTCGCGGTTTCAAAATGAGTTTGAAAATATGGGGGGGACTTGGCTTGGTGGAAAAGTCATTAGAAAAATCTACTGGAATGATTTAGATTCTGTGGTCACCATCTGCGAGGATGGAACAGAAATCAAGAGTGATAAACTACTTTGTGCTGCAGGTAGAATGGCAAATGTCGCAGATCTGCATATAGAGAACGCCGGTTTGACACTAAATGAGAGAGGTCTAATTAGCGTAGACCAAGACTTGAGAACATCAGTTCCTAATATTTTTGCGGCAGGTGATGTAATA
Organism: Cellvibrionaceae bacterium; assembly: GCA_965262305.1. Taxonomy (GTDB): domain Bacteria; phylum Pseudomonadota; class Gammaproteobacteria; order Pseudomonadales; family Cellvibrionaceae; genus CBDHEY01. Next base: position 1,530,307 of record CBDHEY010000004.1, on the reverse strand, counting down.
GGTCCACCATCTTTAGCATCAGCATCAATGGAACAAGGTAGAAGAGCTATATGTAACGCGCTAGAAATTCCGACTGGTCAGCTAAGTAAAGTAATACCTTCTGGTATTTATTCAATACCAGAACTCTCTGCGGTGGGACTGAGTGAAGCACAGGCGCAAAAAGAGCACGAAGAAATTATTGTTGGTAAAGCAGACTTTGAAGAAATTGCTCGAGGTCAAATTTCTGGAATACAAGAGGGAATGCTAAAACTAATATGCGATCGAGAAGGCAAAAAGATACTAGGCGTTAGCATCGTGGGAGAAGGCGCAACTGAATTAGTGCATATCGGGCAGATGGCGATCATATCAAATTGTGAAGTGGATTCGTTTGTAGATAATATATTCAACTTTCCAACGCTAGCTGAAGCATACCGAGTTGCAGCGCTTGACGTGATAGGAAAGCGAGGGTCTTCTCCAAATTAAAGTCTAGGCAATCAAACCTCAATAAAATAAACGCTGCAAGAAAGCCTAACTAGCTGTTTAATGATCTACCTCAGTTATCTAATACTAATTTTATTCGCTTTTGTCTGATTCAATTTGAGATACCCCAGAACCAAGAATTGTTCCTACCCACCTGGTATCTTCAAAGCTTTCCAAGGCAATTTTTACAGTCATAGTAAGTGGAATAGACAATAACATACCTACAGGGCCAAGCACCCACCCCCAAAACACCAACGAGAGAAAAACCACTAACGCAGATAGATTTAAGCCTTTTCCCATCACTCTTGGTTCAATAATATTTCCCACAACCACATTAACGACCAAAAAGCCGATTCCAACTAACGCTGCATCTCCTACTCCCAGCTGAACAATCGCAAGTAATACCGGCGGGACAGCGGCGAGAATCGAACCTAACGTAGGAACAAAATTTAACAAAAAGGCCAACAAGCCCCAAAGCACGAAATAATCGACGCCGAGAATCCACAACCATACCAATAGGGCAAGCCCAGTCATTAAGCTTACAAGTGTTTTTATTGCAACATATTGATGAACACCTTTAGTAAATTTTTCGATCGCGTCGAGCGTCGTATTTGAGGTGTTATTCGCCTTAAGTTTATCAGTAAACCGAACTTCTTCTGCGAGAATAAAAACAACCGTTAACAAAATCATAAACGCATTAGTCATCATGTTTCCAAATGAGGACAGTGTGTTGCCCACTACCGACAAGGCCACTGATGGATCAAAACTGTCTTTCAGTTGGCTAAAATCGATTGGTACTCCCAGTGATTGAAGGCTTGCAAACAGATCAGTAGACATTTGTCCCAATCGATCTTGATATTCGGGCAAATCTTCTCGAAACCCACCGATAGCAGAACCAACGATAACGCCAATCAAAATACTAAAAATGACCACTAACGAAACAATCGATAATAAGGCTAACGAGTTTGGAATTCCTTTATTTTTTAGCCATACGAGGGGTGGAGTACAAATTATCGCAATAAATAGAGAAAGTAAAAAAGGAACGAGTATGGTCTCAGCAGACTTCATGCCGGCCACCACAATAACAAAGCTTGCACTGATCACCATGAACCGTGCAATCGGGGAATCAACCATTTTTAGATATCCATTAATATTTGATAGGTTTTGTTAAGTTTTTTTCATCATACGGCATATTATTTGAAAAGCACGTTATCACATTTCCAGAATAAATTACTGCCTTTCCATGTGTTTTCCAGAAAATTTATTCAACATATACCGTCGTAGATTTTTTAAATCTTCTTCATCATCGCCGGTTCTAGACCAGAGTCCGTCAAGAAAAAACGTTTTCGTTGGATAATCCCAGCCAATTAGAAAAATAGGCACATTTGTTTTCTCGGCGACTCGTAAAAAACCAGATTTCCATTTATCCACCTTAGATCTTGTTCCTTCTGGCGTCATTGCTAACCAAGCTTTTTCATTTTTCTCTAACCATTGTGCCATTTGATCAACCACGCCGAGAGAGTTTTTCCTGTCTACCGGTACTCCACCCATAGCAATAAAAAAGTGTCCAAACGGCCAAATAAATGCTTCGCGCTTCATTAGATATGAAAAATTCACACCCAATGCCCATCGTGCAAGCAAGACTAAAATGAAATCCCAATTGGATGTATGTGGTGCTGCGGCAAATATTATTTTGGGAGAATCTGGCAGCTCACCCTCGAAACGCCAACCAATTGCATTAAAAATTTTTCTCGCAAACCACTTACGAAATGGCCCACCAGAGCCCGGGGCATTAGGCGGAACCGAAGGAAAAGACGTAATTAAACCCATGTAACTAATTAATGTTCCCGAGTAGCTCGAAACTCGACATCAGGATAGCGCTCTTCAGATAAATTTAAATTAACTCGTGTAGGCGCCAAATAAGTAAGATGTCCTCCGCCATCAACAGCGAGATTATCAGCGCATTTTTTCTGAAATTCTCCAAATTTCTTGTCATCAGAACATTCAACCCAACGCGCAGTGACAACATTAATCGGCTCGTATATCGCTTCCACTTTATATTCGTCTTTTAATCTATAGGCAACAACTTCAAACTGCAGTACGCCTACTGCTCCAACAATTATGTCGTTGTTGTTTTTGGGGAAGAAAACTTGAGTTGATCCTTCTTCGGATAATTGCTGCAGACCTTTTTGAAGTTGTTTTGTTTTCAAAGGGTCTTTTAATCTAATTCTTCTAAATAACTCTGGCGCAAAATGAGGTATGCCTGTAAATTTTAACGCTTCCCCATCAGTAAAAGTATCACCTATTTGAATCGTTCCGTGATTGTGCAAACCAATAATATCCCCAGAATATGCTTGCTCTACAAGCTCTCTCTCACCGGCTTTAAAGCTCACAGCATCAGCGACTTTAACGTCTTTTCCTAATCGCGAATGCTTCATTTTCATCCCTTTTGTATAAGTACCAGAACAAATTCTTAAGAATGCTATGCGATCTCGATGTTTCGGATCCATATTGGCTTGAATTTTAAAGACAAAACCAGAAAACGCGCTTTCGGAAGAATCAATGTTTCTTGTTTGGGTTTTTCTTGGAAGCGGCATTGGTGCCCATTCAACAAACCCATCCAGCATTTCACGTACTCCAAAATTCGCTAACGCTGTGCCAAAAAATACGGGCGTCAATTGCCCTTTTAAAAAAGCTTCCAGGTCAAACTCATGGCTTGCGCCTTTTACTAACTCGACCTCCTCAACATAATCCTCATAATAAACACCTAATAGTTTTTTAGCGTCTTCACTTTCAAGGCCCTGAATTTGTACATCGTTTGGAATGACATAATTAGAACCTCGCTCGAAGACATGCAAAGTATCGGTATAAAGGTTATATACGCCTTTAAATTCTTTTCCCATGCCGATGGGCCAATTGATCGGCGCGCCTTGAATTTTCAGGACATCTTCTATTTCATCAAGCAATTCAATAGGGTCTCGAATATCTCGGTCCATCTTATTAACGAAGCTAATGATAGGTGTATCTCGTAAGCGACAAACATCCATCAGCTTAATCGTTCGTTCTTCGACCCCTTTTGCGCCGTCTACAACCATCAATGCAGAATCAACAGCAGTCAAAGTCCGGTAAGTATCTTCGGAAAAGTCTTCGTGCCCCGGCGTGTCTAAGAGATTAACAACACGATCTTTGTAGGGAAATTGCATTACCGAGGATGTAACGGATATCCCTCTCTCTTGCTCCATTCCCATCCAATCAGAAGTTGCATGTCGATCGGCACCCTTACCCTTGACTGAACCTGCAACTTGAATAAGTTGTCCGAGTAATAGAAGCTTCTCGGTAATGGTTGTTTTACCCGCATCCGGGTGAGAGATGATAGCGAAAGTACGCCGCTTATTAACTTCATTTGATAGATTGCTACCATCCATACTCGATAAACCCTATTTCGTATTTAAACTTGCTGAATATCTGACACAATTCAGGCTAAAAAAAGGGCGCTATTGTAACCAAACAATGTTTCGCCATAAACGTGTGGAGTAAATTTTTTATACAACTTTTTTGAATCAACTGTGAATATCCAATTAAGTATCTTCGGTCCCATATTCCTGTTAGTCACGATAGATTTAGGATCAAAAGCACTCGCAAAAATACAATCACTAAAACTGGTTAAATTAAGATCAAATAGACAAGATGGAAAGTTCTCATTCGCCTGAGAATATTCTTATACCCTATCTATATCAGAATCAGATAAATAACTGTATTTAAAACGTCTATTATTAAAGTTAAGTCCCAGTTAATTTAAGGCTAACAAGGTGACTAAGCTTTATCACTACTATTCTAAACAAACACTCGAAAACGTCGAAGTTATCAATACGAGCTTGTGCGAAAAAACTAGAAACTCAGCACTACACTCCATATTGGCAAACGATCAAAACGATAAAGCTCGTCTATTCATAGAATTATTCCAGTATTCAGCCTGGCGCCAAACTCAAGGTGAACTACTTAAGGTTATTGGAGCTACAAAAGAGCTACGTGGCGTGGAATTTCTTATAAGGTTTGTGGGTCGCACCAAAGATCTTCCCCTCGCGACCAAAGCTACTCTTGGGTTAGGGCTCAGTCAAACTAGTCTCGCGGGAGAATTTTTACTTTCTTTGCTTTTGAAAAATGATAATCGATTGCAATTAGAAGCAATTAAAGGGTTGGCGATGATGCCTCAGTTTCATTGCGACCAACAACTAACCGAAATAATAGAAAGTCAAAGTGCGCAAGATGCCTTGAAAATTAACGCACTTATTGCTGCCGGTCGTCGCGGCGCGAAACAATCTATACCAGCAATTCTTAAGGTTCTACAAGATGAAAATCCAGATCTTCAACAAGCCGCATTATTAGCAGCAGGACACCTATTACCGTCAGTTAATCATCTAAAAACATTTACACAATCATCAGGGGATCTAGTATTTGACGAGTTAAAAAACTATATCGCAGACAGAATATACCAAAGAAAAAAACTTAATGTCGAAGACTTAATAATTTCGTCTATTAGTGAGAAAAGCGTAGATTGGCAATCTCGTTTCAGATTTTTAAGAGAAGCCAAGGTTACCGAAGTAAGACAAGCGCTATCAATATTAGAAGAATCGATTGATCCTAAGATCTCTTTCTTAATCCGAGCGGGCTCATACTCAAATTCAAATGCTAAAGAAGATGCACAATTTATATTAGACAATGAAGATAAAATTAACGACTCGGAAGCTGCGATTTTAGCTAGACTATGCGTTCTCGACATTGGACCAGAATTTCTTCAAGACCTTAAACCACAGAGTGCTTTTAAATTACTAACCCAAGTACGCGTACCAGATATTTTAAGTTTTGCAGAGTTGTATTATTCTCCTGAAGAAAAACCCAAATTATCAATTTCCGTTATCAATGCCATAGTGGCTCAGTCTTACATGAACTGGAAAGTTAAGCCGGATTGTATTTCTTATTTAACACAGCAACTAAACACCACCAAGAATAATGTCGTGAAATCCAGAATTATTCGAGCACTAGGACAGTTAAATTGCACTGATTCAGATTACCTAGACAAACTAGCATTTGATTTAGGAAACTCTGAAATTGAAAGTTCTACCTGTTATTGCCTTAGTCTTCTACCCAGTCTTTTTTCAGCACCAATACTTTTAGCACACTTAGAGAAATCTTATTATCTAAATTTAAATGTAGATTCAATTGTTGAAAGAATTTCTTTACTAGGACATATACCAGGATTAACCGAACTCCCTGAATTTGATGACGAGACTCAATCAAGATGCGCTTTACCACTTTTGCGAATCCTTTCATTCAATGAAGTAGCGGGTTTTGACACTCTATTAAAAACGCAACTTACGATCGGTAACTATACGCATCAAATGTTGGCAACGAGAGCAATAGCAATAAATGGAAATGAACACCACTGCGATTTACTTTTTTCATTTTTAAATGGAGAAAATTCAGCACTCCAAACACGTGCCTTACATAGCTTGTGTTTGCGCGGCAATGCGAGTCAACACTATAAAGTATTTAAATGGTTTGAAGAAAAATCATTTAATAGCGAAACCGCCACCCTAATCTTTAACAAACTTCGACCAAAGGAGAATGAAGATTATACCGAAGTAAAAGAAGCCATTGAAAACTTAGTAAAACATAGATCAGGACCATTTATCGATGACGAAATACTCGCTGCAGCATTATCACTATACGATAATATCCTCGTCTATTCCGTTTCAAGTAATAGCGATTCACTCGCGCCTTCATTTAGCCGACATGATCAAGATAAAATATTAAGAGATGAAATAAAAGGCTATGACAATTACAGCGAAACAATAAAAATCGTACTCAGAAACGCCGAACTGACATGGCAACACAAAGAATTATTTAATCATGTCGTCGACAAGTCAACCATGCTAGTTCAATATAGCAAATCTACCGATCTATTACTTCAACAAAGAGTCGGTTTGCCTATCTTTCAAAATGCAAATGATGCATTTCTATCTGACTTACAAACACGCATTATGGAGCTCGGTTTGGACACGGCACAATACTCTCAGACAAAAATGATTCGATTTCTAAACCTCGATGGTTTTTTCACAACAAGAGAGTTTCCCGCACACAAGTTAAAATCACTTACCGAATCTATACTATCCGGTAAAATTATGGCGGATCGTTTTCGATCAATCGACGGGCTTCGAGCTTGGTCTCTCATCTTATTGCTATTTGCAAGAACATTTGTAATAAATAAAAAGAAATACTCTCCTCTCATACCGATGAACAAATCAGGTGAGGAAAAAATCAACTCAATCGTAAAATTAATGAATAAATTTCAAGATCTTAGAAATAGTGCTGCGCACCATGGTGTGCTGGTAGAGCCACGCCAATTAGAAGAAATTCGTAGAGATAGTTTTAATTTGTTAAATGAATTAGAAGAGGCTCTGCCGAAAAGCTAGATAACCTTTACAGTCAGAATGATGGGGAATAGCCATCCTTAAATACTAGCATCCATTGGGTAAAAATTAATCCTAACTCCTTAAATTCATCCTGTGTCCCTTAACCCCACCATCTAGCCTGTGAATCCTGCAAGTGTATTTTCTCTTAAATTAAAACTTTCGCAATCGTCAATTTTGAAATAATTATCGACAAAAATGAAACTATCAGTAAAATAAATTCTTCTCGATTTTGGGTATTTAGCACTATGTCGCGAAAACGAATACTGTTAGCGCTTGATTACTACGACTATCGAATTCACAAAGGTGTTGCAAAAGTCGCAGCGAAAGAAAATTGGAGCCTCGTTTCAACCCACAGTATTCCTAGATCAGCACCAATTCCAAAGCATTGGCAAGGGGACGGGATAATTTCGTTAATCAATTACAGCTATACATATAAAGCAATTTCGGAACAAAATCTGCCAACTATCGACCTTGCTCTCACCCCCTTTCCTTACAACATACCTCGCGTTGTCACGGATAATCATAAAATCGGGCGTCTCGCTGCTGAACACTTTTTGGAAAAAGGAGTTAAATCATTTGTGTTACTCGATACCGTTTCTGGTGGCCTTATGTTCCAGCATCGCCTAGAAGGGTTCATTAATCAGTTAAAAGCACACAAAGTCTCAATTTTAGATGGTCGATATTTAGGATTAAAAAAAGCGATTCAAAAATCCGATGGTGTTTGCGGTATATTTGGCTATCACGATGGTGTCGCCATTGAAGCGATGGAAGAAATTCGGTCGTTAGGATTCAAAATACCCAAAGATATTGCAATTGTCGGGGTCGACAATAACGACCTAATCTGCGAAGGCACAGATATTTCACTCTCAAGTATCGAGTCTGACCAGGAGGGCTTAGGTATTCAAGCCGCCGAACACTTAAAAAAACTACTATTAGGAGAAAAAATTACCCCTATTTCCGAATTATCAAATGGTGTAAAAATCTACTACTATCATCAACCCAAAGGCTTGATAACTCGCGCTAGCACAGATATATATGTCACCCGTCACGAAAAAGTGAATCGTGCGTTACAATTTATCCAATCAAACCTTGAAAATGGCGTATCCGCAAGCCAAACAGCGGAATACTTGGGAATGACGCAACAGGGTCTGCAAGCACTTTTTCGAAATTATTACTACTGCTCACCGGCAATAGCAATCCGTCAGTTACGCCTAAATCAAGCTAAGCTTGAATTACGAACCACCAATGAAAACCTTAAAAGTATTTCGCTAAAGTGTGGTTATGCTTCGCTGGATAGTATGTGTCGTAGCTTTCGCAGAGACCTTGGAGTCACTCCTACTCAGTGGAGAAAATCCGATCAACAAAGTATTCAAGCCAAATAATGTACAAATTGTAATGGTACAATCTGTGGATGAAACACAATCGTCATAAAAATGTGGCAAAAATGTTACCTCATTTATTTTTGTAGGATAAAGTATGAGAGTTTTATTTATCTGCACCCACAATCGTTGTCGTAGTATTTTGTCTGAAGCGATCAGTAACCATATGTCTAATGGCCAGATTGAAGCTAGGAGTGCTGGTAGCCAACCTGCAGAACAGGTGCATCCCTTGACACTAAAATACCTTGGCGAGCATGCGATTCCTACAGAAGGTCTACGAAGCCAATCATGGGACGAGTTTGAGGACTTTGAGCCCCAATTAGTTGTTACTGTTTGCGATAAGGCGGCAAATGAGGTCTGCCCAGTATGGTTTGGAAAATCGACCCAAGTTCACTGGGGACTATATGATCCCTCAAAAATTGAAGGTTCCGAAAAAGACATTGAAGATGCATTTAATGCAACAATAGAAGAAATAAAAGAGAGAACAGTTCAACTTACTCGTTGGATTGAAAAAGGCCTAAGCCCAGTAGAAATATCTGGCAAACTAGCCTAGCAACTCTCATGAAACGGACATTTGTTTAGAATAAGTATTTATTAAAACGTATTTTTTGAGGCTTATCTAATCAGCTAAGCCCTCTCCTGATGAATAAGTCGTATTACTTATTCTCTTTGAATTTCAATATGAGTACATTTTAGGGTAAGTAAAGCTTTCCTTTTTTAAATATAGTGGGGTGACATTTGGGTATTTTTGAACGCTATTTATCGTTATGGGTAGGTTTAAGTATTATTGCTGGAGTAGCACTGGGTTATATTGTTCCGGAACTTTTTAGCGCTATAGCATCTTTTGAAGTAGCGAGAGTGAATCTTCTTGTTGCAGCGCTTATATGGATCATGATTTACCCAATGATGGTTCAGGTTGATTTTTCTTCAATAAAAGATGTCGGGAAAAAGCCCAAGGGCCTCGTTCTTACCCTCGTTATAAACTGGTTAATCAAACCTTTTTCAATGGCCATTCTAGGATGGCTGTTTTTCAAAGTTTTTTTCGCTCAATGGGTCGATCCTAAAACCGCAGAAGAATATATCGCAGGAATGATTTTACTTGGCGTTGCGCCTTGTACCGCGATGGTCTTTGTTTGGAGTCAATTAACAAAGGGCGATGCAAATTATACCCTTGTACAGGTGTCAATTAATGATGTGATAATGATTTTTGCATTCGCACCTATCTGTGGAATCCTTTTGGGAATTACAGATATCCATGTACCCTGGGAAACATTATTTATCTCCGTTGTGCTCTATGTAATATTGCCGTTAGTGGCAGGTATCATCACAAGAAAACTTCTAGACTCTCAAGATCACAGTAAAATAAATGGCTTACTAAAAACACTCAAACCCTGGTCTATTGTTGGTCTACTTGCAACAGTTGTATTACTTTTTGGTTTTCAGGCTAGAACTATTTTAGGAAACCCAATGGCGATTGTCTTAATTGCGATTCCATTATTGATTCAAACCTATGGCATTTTTGCAATTGCATACTTTGCGGCTTTGAGACTCAAACTCTCACATAGTATCGCCGCTCCAGCATGCATGATTGGAACATCTAATTTTTTCGAGTTAGCTGTGGCCGTAGCCATTTCCTTATTTGGCTTAAATTCCGGTGCTGCTCTGGCTACAGTTGTTGGAGTATTAGTTGAGGTCCCAGTAATGCTCTCTCTCGTTGCATTTGCAAATCGAACTCGACACTGGTTTGTAAACGAATAACTCAATTAAATTGGGTTATTCACGCTACCAGTGTAATCGGTTCGATTTAATATTATAAGTAGCTCTTAGTTGCCTAAATGGCATTAGGGTTTATTCAATTCTGAAATGGCATATTTCTTAATAGCTTTCTGGATCCATATATATGCCATTGCACCAACAACTAAATTCGAAAGTGCCGTAGCTATCATAACTCCGTTTATCTGAAAAAAATAATTCCCTATCCAAGCGAACGGCAATAATACAAAAATAACTCGTGCCGAAGAAATCACTACTCCAGGCATTGGTTTTCTCAACCCGTTGAAAGATGCATTGACACACATAACAACACCGTAGGCGAAATAACTGATAGGCACGATATACAAATAGTGCTTAGTGACATCGATAACCATTGGATCACTACTAAAAAATGAAGCCAACCATTCGCCTGTAAATGCCAAAAAAGCCGTGAGTAGCAAACCGCTCCAGAAGCAAAACTTCAAAACAATTCGTTGGCAAGTATGCAAACGATTAAAATCTCTTGCACCTAAATTTTGTCCACAAAAAGGACCGACTACTGCAGAGAGTGCATAAAAAAGAATAAGCGCTACAGATTCAATTCGCGTGGCCACTCCAAACCCTGCAACAGCTTCTGTTCCATGAGTAGCGACTAGAGCAATTATGATTGCGCCAGAAACTGGAATAATCATGTTGGTTGCCATGGCGGGAATACCCACGTGCAAAACATCCTTACTCGAAGAAACAAAGCGAGAAAAGTTAAATGGATTAACTAATACATCCATTTTAACTCTTAACCAATAAATCAGAATAATGAAAGAAACAACTCGTACAATTAATGTTGCTATAGCAGCACCTGCAATTTCTAAACGAGGAAAAGGCCCCCAACCAAAAATTAAAAAGGGATCTAAAATCGCATTAGCTATTGCCATCCATATCATCATATGCCCTTGAAACTTAGTATCTCCAAGTGCACGCATCGAAGACATTCCAACCATTGGCACCGCGAAAAACACAATGCTTATGTACCAAATCAACATATAATCGTCGATCAACACTAACACGTTGTCTTTCGCACCTAATAATCTAAACAACGGATCAATGGTAAATACTCCAATAATTCCCAGAGCAATAGACAAGATCGCCGTCAACGTCATGCTATCGGTTATGAGCGCTTTTACATGTTTTGAATCATGCCGGCCCGCGGCAAAAGAAACAACTGATGACGTTCCAGCTCCTAAACCTATAGACAATGAAATAAGTAGCATGATTACAGGAAAACTGAAACTTAATGCAGCTAGGGGCAGATCACCCAATGCAGAAACAAAAAAAGTATCAATGATATTCAAAGACATAGTTGCTAGGATTCCAATGGCCATGGGTAACGCCATATTTGCTAGCTGTCGTCCTATGTCTCCTTCGGTCAACCGAGCCACGTTCACTTGGTGCTTTTGCATGGAAGAAGAGTCGTCAACACCGGTGTTTTTTGTTGAGTTATTTGCAGTCATAAAATTAACTGAATGTGTTTTCCGTAAATCAATGCATTCTCTCTTGCATTAGGCTTCTCTCGGCAAGGATAATAATTTTCTCTTTCTCCTAAACAACTAAAGCCCTGTTTTTCGTAAAAATTAATGGCTTTTATATTTGAAGCTCGAACTTCGAGAAACATTTCGGATACTGAAGTTTGTAAACGCTTTTCCATTTGCTCCATCAATAAACTTGCACATCCTTTATTTTGAAACGATTTGGCAACACCAAGAATTAATAGTTCAGATTCTTCTGCGGCTTTTGAAAATACAGCGTACGCAATCCATCTATTTTGGTGTTGTAAACCAACACATATATGTGACGAGTTTACCGATTGAATAAAGTCTCGTTCTCGCCAAGGATAAACCGAAACTTCTTTTTCAATGATAAAAATTTCAGAAATATCTTCGTTAGTAAAATTATTAAGTTGAACTAAAGTACCATCGGACAGGTGAAATGAAAGAGAAATTGAATTCATAATACGAAATAAAGAATTCTGGTTTCGTTAAATATCTGATTCACCTAAATACGCACATAAAGCGCGCCATGTTAAATGCTTCAATTCAGGTCGGCAAAGAATTTCTTCTAAACTAGGAAGCACCAGTCCTTTTTTCCCTAAAGACTCGAAAAAGAATTGCTTATATAAATTAGAGCTAAAATCTTGTTGTTTTCCTATTAAGGAACAAAAAGCAGGATTTCCCATCACAAAAACATGTTTGCTGTTATTAGCAGTTTTGTTTTCGATAAAAGGAAATAACCAATCTGTCGCCTCGCGCCAGCCCTGCTTTCCTACGTGCATTCTAGATGGCCAATCTATAGTTTCCATTCTAGGCATTCCCGTATTTAATAGTTTGACACTTGAAAGTATGTTTCGAAGCAATAAAGCCACAGGGTAAGCTTGGTTTTCGGTTCTAGAATCTAAAACAAAAAACTGATTATTTGCCCATGAAGACAATCTTAATATTATCTTTTCGTTTGCATCTTCACCGGCAGTAGAAAGTGCTTCAACAATAGAATCTGCCGAAGCAAGAGGTTTATGCCGTTCTTGTGCGCCATCAGGCTGAACATCGATTATTTTACTTAATTCATTGTTCGGTACTGATCGATTCAGCTCGTTGGAGTTTACTGTAAGTTCACTAATTAAAGACGAATCAGAGATAGCAGCGTCAGGCCCAACTTTATCAGTAACATCAAAGTTAACCCCCTCGGGAAGTGCACAAAGCAAAGAGGAGTTAGCGTTCGGCAATAGAACTCTGGGGACGAAAACATCGACCCCCATCGCTTCCATATACTGCATGCGAACAAGCTCGTTCATATTATCTCAACATATAGAGTTAAACACCTTCTCTTTGAGGGTGTGATCGTAACTGAGAAGAATGGAGTAAATTTAATCCGTGAATATAAGCTTTAACGGAAGCTGCAACAATATCTGTATCAGAGCCAATACCATTTACGATATGTCCATCAAGCTCTAATCGCACCGTAACCTCGCCTTGGGAATCTGTTCCTTGGGTAATAGCATTAACTGAATATAGTTGCAGATCAGCCTGACTATTCACCACATTTTCGATGGCCTTAAAGGCTGCATCAACGGGCCCTCCCCCGGTAGACTCTGAAGAGACTTCTTCACCATCAATCTGTATGACGATTTTAGCATGGGGTGCAGCACCTGTTTTTGAAATCACTTCCATATTCGAATATGCATAACGTTCTTCTATATCCATTGTACGAGACTCTGAAACAATTGACTGTAGATCTTCATCAAAAATCTCATGTTTCTTATCCGCAAGCTCTTTAAATCTGCTAAACGCTGTATTGAGTGCCTCTTGAGAGTCAAAAATAACCCCAAGATCTTCAAATCGTGCTTTTACAGCAGCCCTTCCTGAATGCTTACCTAAAACAATTTTATTAGTTTTCCAGCCGACATCTTCTGCACGCATAATTTCGTAGGTTTCTCTGTGTTTGAGCACTCCATCTTGGTGAATACCTGACTCATGAGCAAATGCGTTTGCGCCAACAATGGCTTTGTTTGGTTGTACTGGAAAACCCGTAATTGAGGAAACAAGTCGAGAAGTAGGAACAATATGTTCGGCCACAATTCCTGTTTCGACAGGGAAGATATCTTTTCGGGTGCGAACAGCCATGACGACTTCTTCTAGTGACGCGTTTCCAGCGCGCTCTCCTAAGCCGTTTATAGTGCATTCAATCTGCCTTACTCCATTCATAACCGCCGAAAGCGAGTTGGCAACAGCAAGTCCCAAGTCGTTATGGCAATGGGTAGAAAAGATCGCCTTATCGGAATTAGCAACATTTTCGATTAAATGCCTAAACATAGTTCCGTATTCACCTGGCTCCCCGTAACCAACGGTATCTGGAACATTAATGGTCCGAGCACCAGCAGCAATTGCAGCTTCTGTAATCCGACACATAAACTCAAACTCGGAACGACTTCCGTCTTCTAGTGAGAACTCGACATCATCAGTCAAATTACGAGCACGCTTGATCGAATTCACAGCTTGCTCTAAAACCGCATCAGGCTCCATTCTAAGCTTGTGCTTCATATGAATTGGCGATGTTGCGATGAAAGTATGAATTCGTGGTCGATTAGCACCTTTCAAGGCTTTTCCAGCTTGATCGATATCTTTATCTACTGCTCTAGCAAGACTGCACACAGTAGAATCTTGTATCGCATCCGCAACAGCTTTTACGGAATCAAAGTCACCTGGACTTGCTATCGCAAATCCAGCTTCGATAACGTCAACTCGCATCTTCTCCAACATCTTTGCGATACGTACTTTCTCGTCTTTTGTCATTGATGCGCCAGGGCTTTGTTCTCCATCACGCAGTGTTGTATCAAATATAACTAGTTTATCTTTGGACATGGTTTATCTCCAAAAGGGTTCCCAAGAACCTTTTTGCATTAATATGTTTGGAAAGAATTTTATATGAATATGAAAAATTTATTTCGCCGCAAGCGGCAAAATCAAGCGTAAGCATTTCGACCAAAATAACCTAAAGAGGAATCGATCTTCTCGACATTGAGAATTAGCGAGTATTAATTTGGGAGCACTAACTAAATACATTTGATCCAGCTTTAAGCCACATGGCCTTTAAGTAATGAAAATTATTTACACCTAGTTTAGGCATTACCAGCTGACGGGTCAATAACATCCTAAAAAAACCATCATTTTAGGATAAAATAACAATAAAATCTGAAGTTTTCAGTCGATAAAGCAAAAATATATCAGAAAACCACCAAACGAAAAAATATTCGTCATAGATTCGGTTTTAATTTTGAAATAGTTGCCGACCGATTGAGGTATAGACTCTAATCATAAAACGTTATTTCTTAAAATCTAGCATTCGCTGCAACGGCAACATGGCTCGTTTTGCTAACGCAACATCGACAACAATTTCGTTACTTGAATCAAAAACGCGAGATAAACTCTCTAGCTCGTTCATCGCCATCCAAGGACAATTTGCGCAGCTGCGACATGACGCACCTTGTCCACCCGTAGGGGCAATAATAAGCTCTTTACTCGGACTTGCCTGCTGCATTTTGAAAAATATTCCCTGATCAGTTGCGACAATAAATTGAGAGTTATCAAGGTTTTTTGTGGCCTCAATCAATTGAGATGTAGAACCAACAACATCAGCCAGTTCCACTACTGGATAAGGAGATTCTGGATGAACAAGAACAGCGGCATCTGGATACTGAACCTTAAGGTCTTCAATCCCTTTCGCTTTGAATTCTTCATGAACAATACATGATCCGTCCCATCGCAAAACATCAGCTCCAGTTTTTTTGGCAACATAATTACCTAAATACCGGTCTGGTGCCCATAAAATTTTCTCACCGTTTTTGTCTAAATGTTCGACTACATCCACGGCAATGCTGGAGGTGACTACCCAATCAGCCCTTGCTTTAACCGCAGCGGATGTATTTGCATAAACGACGACAGTTCGATCTGGGTTCGCATCACAAAACGCAGCAAACTCATCTTCTGGACAGCCAATATCTAGTGAGCAAGTAGCCTCTAGAGTAGGCATTAGAACACGTTTTTCAGGAGATAAAATTTTCGATGTTTCGCCCATGAACTTTACCCCCGCAACCACGAGAGTACTAGCTTGATGATGCTTTCCAAATCTCGCCATTTCCAGCGAGTCTGCTACACACCCGCCAGTAGATTCAGCGAGTTCTTGAATTTCGGGGGGACAATAATAATGCGCAACCAGCACTGCATTGTGCTTTTTAAGATCTGACGCAATTTTCTCTTTCAGAGCATCCGAATTTTCAGGCGCATCGTGACGCCTGGATAATGCATCATCGAGGAACGTCTTAACCAGCTGCCGAGATTGATTTGAATTTAAGATTTCACCCATACCATTAAAAGCTCGTTTAATTCTTGTACGAGTTTTTAGACACGATAGTTGTATTTTAACAAATAAAAAAGGGGGCGAATTCGCCCCCTTTTTTTTATGGTGGGTCGTACTGGATTCGAACCAGTGACCAATTGGTTAAAAGCCAACTGCTCTACCAGCTGAGCTAACGACCCATAAACTTTAAAAATCTGTATTAATCCGACTTTTGCGGATTTTAATTGGTGCCTTACAACACTGCACATCCAAAACGCGTGTTTAGGCGCATCTCAAGGAGGCGCATATAGTAATGATTTAGAAACAAAACTCAAGCGCTTTTAAGAAAAATCTTTAATTTTTATTCACTTACATATCGAGTAGGGTCAGGGACACCAGCATCGACAAATCCCGTTTTTCTTAATCGACAACTGTCGCAGAGGCCGCAAGCTCTTCCTTCAGAGTCTGCTTGATAGCACGAAACTGTCTCACCATAGTCTACGCCGAGTTTTGTGCCAACATGTATGATTTCGGCTTTGGACATATCTATTAAGGGTGTGCGAATCACAAGCCCTGGGCCTTCAACACCAGCTTTTGTCGCAAGATTAGCCATTTTTTGGAACGCCTTTATATAATCTGGCCGACAATCTGGATAACCGCTATAGTCAACAGCGTTAACACCAATAAAAATGGAATCAGCTCCGAGTACTTCCGCCCAACCAAGCGCTATCGATAGAAAAACCGTATTTCTGGCAGGAACATAAGTTACGGGGATAGATGACTCATGACTTTCCTCTGTCGGAACCTCTATTTGATCATCAGTTAGAGCAGAACCACCAATGGATCGTAAGTCTAAAGACACGACCTTGTGTTGTATAACTCTACGAGACTTTGCCACTCGCTCTGCGGCTTGTAACTCTGCTCGATGCCGCTGACCATAATCAAAACTCAGCGAATAACATTCGAACCCTTCTTCTTGCGCAATAGCTATGACAGTTGTTGAATCTAACCCACCAGATGTTAACACAACCGCTTTCTTAGACATTTATTTTCTATACTCCAGGTTTATCACCCCATAACAATTTATGAAGCTGAAACTGAAACCTCACATTTAATTTGTCTTCAAGAATCCAGTTTGCAAGTTCATTTGGTGCGACTTCACCGTAGCTTGGTGAAAGAAGCACATCACTAACTTTTTCACTTATTTCAAATTCAGAAAGTTTGAATCGAGCCCAGTCATAGTCCTCGCGGCTACAAATTACAAATTTCAACTGATCGTTAGGTTTTAACTTTCCTATGTTTTCATATCGGTTTTTGTCCACTTCTCCTGAACCTGGAGTCTTTAAATCCATTACGATCGAAACTCTTTCATCGACGTCAGCAATATCCCTTGCACCACTGGTTTCCAAAGATACCTTTTTACCTAGATTACAAAGTTCAAACAATAGCTCATGACAATTTAGCTGAGCAAGCGGCTCCCCCCCTGTCACGCAGATATGCTGCGTTCCGAACGCCAACACACGTTCAATTACCTGTTGCACACTAAGTTTTTCGCCACCAAAAAATGCGTATTCGGAGTCACAATACTGACAACGAAGGGGACAACCCGTCAACCTAATAAAAACGGTTGGAATCCCAACTGTTGCCGCTTCGCCTTGCAACGAATAAAAGATTTCAGTAATTCTAAGCTCAGAACTGGACATTATTTCAACAATAAGAAAAAGCGGCAATTCTAATGAAAGCCCATTAGAGATGCGAGAAATTTAATTCTCAGGTTTCGTCAGGAAAATGTGTCGTTAGCTGCTCTTTTGCCTTATCAGACACACTGTTATTTGCATTGGCAACTTCCTGCCAAAACTTTTTCGCTTGAGCCATATCACCCATCATCTGATGAACTGTGCCCAACTTCAATTTCGCATTAGGAACACGATAATGATCTGGATGTTCGATAAGTACTCGCATAAACCAAGCTCGAGCATCTTCTAGCTCTCCAAGCTTCAACTTGATTTCACCCAAAACAAATAACCCATTGGCCACATAACGGCTATCGGGATAATCTTGTATGAACGATTTTAACGCTTCCTCTGCTTTCACAGTGTCTTGAGTTGCCAATTTGTAGGCTTCTTTATAACGCTTAAACTCATCTTCTTTTGGAGGAAGATTAATGTTGACGGTATTAGCGCCACTGGCGTTTGTTGCCTGAGCAGCAGAATTATTTGATAGACCCGAACTATCTTGATTACCGAGTTGACTAACTCTGCGATCTAAGTCCACATAATCATCAAGGCGTTGCTGTTTTAGCTTTTTTATTTGAAAGGATTGCTCTTCAACCAGCCCACGTAACGTCAAAACTTCTTGTTGCAAGGTTTGCAGTTGAAAATACAACTCTGCAACAGAAGCCGCACTAGGTCCGTTAGTTTTATTAACGTTAGAAGTGAGTGTAGTATTTGTGACATCATAATTTTGCGTCACAGTTCTTTCTTCGACTTCAGCTTGCCCAAAAACGAAAGAAGCCGCCAAAAACAACATGGCGGCTTGTATCAATTTAATCATAAATCGTTTTGTAATTTAATTACTTTAACTCAACACGACGATTCTGAGACCAAGCACCTTCGTAACTTCCGGTAGCAATAGGGCTCTCTTCGCCATAACTAATAGTTTCTATTGAAGATGCATCAACACCTTGAAGCACTAGGAAATCACGAACTGACTTCGCTCTACTTTCACCTAAAGCCATATTGTACTCACGAGTACCGCGCTCATCTGCATGACCTTCTAATCGGATTGACTGAGGGAATTGGCTAAGAGCTTCTGCGTGAACGATCAACGCAGCTCTTGAATCATCACTTAAAACGGATGAATCGAATTCAAAATAAAATACTGTTGCTACGCCAGCATCTTCTACGTACTCAGAGTACGAGCTGATAGATGGTGTTGCTACAGGCGTTTCTACTGGCTCAGGTGTTGCTGCAGTAGCAGGACCATCATCTTCTGGTTCAGTTGGCGTAGAGGAACAGCCAGCTAAAAGACCCAATACCGAAAAAAGAACCAATAATGATTTAATTGTTTTTGTCATTTTTAAATAACTCCCAATTGATTGAAAACCCCAAAACCTTCGAAATTATATAGGAAAAGGCGACCAAGCTGGTTCACGAACATCCCCTTTTTTTGAAGGCAAACGAAATTTAACGCCGGCATCCATTGAAACTGCCGCCAATACTCCTTTACCTTGATGTCGTGTCGCGTATAACAACATAGCACCATTTGGTGCAATACTCGGCGATTCATCCAAATGAGTTTCTGTCAATATCCGAATGTCGCCTGACACCAAATCCTGCCATGCAATATGAAACACGTCATTGTGCCTATGAACCATTACCATACTCTTACCGTCTGGTGAAATTCTAGGCCGCGCGTTGTAATTACCCTCAAAGGTTAAGCGTTCTACCCGTCCGCTGGCAAGTGTTACTTGATATATTTGTGGGCTTCCGCCTCGATTCGAGGTAAAAATGATGCCAGAACCATCACTATTCCAGTTAGGTTCAGTATCAATGGCAAAATGACTTGTTACTCTCGTAAACTTTTTAGTGGCAATTTCCAAAATATAAATTTCTGGATTACCATCTTTCGAAAGCACCATCGCCAACTTGGAATTATCAGGAGACCAAGCTGGAGCGCCATTTAATCCTTTAAAATTAGTAAGCTGCTCTCTTTGTCCAGTAGCTATATTCTGTCGAAAAATCGCCGGACGAGATGTTTCAAATGAAACATAGGCCACTTGCTTTAAATCATTCGACCAAGAAGGCGATAAAATCGGATCTTTTGAAGCCAAAATTACATGCTCTCTTGCACCATCAGCATCGGCTTTGACCAAGCGATAACGGCCAGATCCAGGCTTTTTTAAATCTTCCACATACAGAATTTTGGTTGAAAAAGCACCGCGTATTCCCGTTATGGCTTCATAAACATCATCACTCACTCGATGGGCTAAATCTCTAAGCCCAGATACGCTCGACTTCCAAGAATTTGAAACGACTAACTTCTGCGAAAGCACATCAAAAAGCTGGTATTTTAGCGTATGCTCACCAGCAACCACCTGAAGTTGACCGATAATTAAATATTTCGCACCCAGTAAACGCCAATCGCGGTAAAAGATATCTGATTGCCGGGTGGGTAACGAAAGCATATCCCTTTGGGGAATTGGACGAAATAGGCCACTTCGACGTAAATCATTTTCAACTATTTGGCTAATATTTTCCGGCAACCCTTGTGCGCCGCCAAATGGCACCACCGCCACAGGTGTCGGGTTTTGTACCCAATCGGTAACTTCAATGACGAGTTCGGCTTTAAGACCCATCGAAGCAATGGAAAACAATAAACCAATAAATAATTTTTGAATCACAATCTCAAACCTTGTGGATTAACAATAATACTGAATTGTCTAAAGTAACGTTCAAACACCTGACTAGGCATTTCCTTCACTTCTTTGAACTCTTCTACATCAAGCACGGCTTGTCGAGCAGCGCGATCAAAAGCCTCGTTTCCGCTGCCTTGGACAACATTTGCACTGATAATTCTCCCCGTTGGAACTAACTGAATCGCTACTTTAGTTTGCATCCCTTTACGCGCCGATGGAGGCGGCACAAATTTATTCGATACACGTTGCTGAATCAAGGCAATATAACTTTGTGCTTCATTCGCATACTCTTGTTCCAACAATAAATTCTCTTCTTCGAGAAGCATTTCTTCAAACTCTTTGTCTCGAGCGGCTTGCTGCAATTTTTTCTTTTCTTCTGCATCTTTTCTTTTTTGTTCTTCAGCGCGCTTCTTTTGCTCGGCTTCCCTCTTGGCCTTTTCTTTTTTCTCTTTTTCTCGCTTTTTCTTTAGTGCAGCTTGACGCTTTTTCTCTTCTTCGCGTTTTAATCGCTCTTGCTCTTTTCTTTTCGCCTGTAAATCTATCACTTTTGACTTTTTAGGCTTAGACTTTTTCTTCGATTCCGCTTTTAACTTAACAAGCTTTGCTTCCACATAGTTAGGAACCTTAACAGGTTTATTTTTTTCAACTTGATTCCAACCCCACACGCTGCCGACTATCAAAAGTGCGTGAAACCCTACACTGGTAATAATCGCAAATATCAGCTTTCTGGACATGGGTATCACACACCGGGTGGATCTGTGACTAGGCCCACGCTTGGCGCTCCAGCGCCTTGAAGCTCGGTCATTAACTTGACGACTAACCCATAGGGAACATCCGCATCCCCCCAAACTAAAATAGGGGTATCAGGACGCTGCCGAAGAACTTTCTCGACGGTATTCTTAATTTCAGCTATGGGTTTAGACTGCTCTTCTTTTCCGCCTAGGTTTATGAAATAGCTTCCATCTTTTTTTACCGAAACGATAATCGGCTCATCATCTTTATTGTCAATCGGTGCCGAGGGTGCTTGTGGTAGATCCACTTTGACGCCTTGCATTAGCAGGGGCGCTGTCACCATAAATATCACCAACAAAACAAGCATTACATCAATATAAGGTACAACATTAATTTCAGCGAGTTGCCTCTTTTTAGTCTTTTTTCCCATCAGATTACCTAAAACTTAAGACGAGGCTTTAGCATGGACTTGACGATGTAAAATAGCAGAAAACTCTTCAGCAAAGGTTTCATAATAACCAGATAATTTTTCAGCTTGAGCGGCAAAACGGTTATAGGCTAATACCGCTGGAATAGCCGCAAACAACCCCATTGCAGTAGCGACGAGAGCTTCCGAAATTCCAGGAGCAACAGATGCTAGCGTTGCTTGCTGAACGCCCGCTAATCCGCGAAACGAATTCATAATTCCCCATACTGTTCCAAACAAACCAATGTAAGGACTGACTGAAGCGACACTTGCTAAAAAAGATAGATTTGCTTCAAGCTTTTCATCTTCTCGGGCCATCGCAACTCGCATCGCCCTTTGAGTACCTTCCATAACAGCATCTGGATCGGCACCACTTTGCTGTCTGAGACGGGAAAACTCTTTGAATCCAGCACGAAATATATTTTCTACTCCATCGATACGATCACCATTAGCCGCGGAGTTACGCTGACGATACAGTTGAGTCAAATCAATACCAGACCAAAACGTTTTTTCAAATGTTTTAAATGATGACTGAGCTTTCTTTTGGTACATACCTTGGAAAATAATCATTGCCCAAGAAACGACAGAAGCTAAGAGAAGAATCGCCATCACAAACTGAACGAGTAAACTCGCATTAAGTATTAAAGACAATATGGAAAGCTGTTCGTGATTCATTAAAAAGCTCTTGAAAGTAATACAATTTTATTGAGGATATACGTTAGCATAACGTGTCGTACTAGTGATGAGAACATGCGCTTTAGGATTAAGTTTCAAATTATAGAAAATAATACCGATATTAAAAGAATTCCTCTGCAAAGCTCTCCAAAAGTTTATTTACAAAAGTTTATTGGGTGCTTTTAAGTCAAAGTGATCATAAGCGAGTTGCGTTGCCATGCGTCCTCTTGGTGTACGCATAAGATATCCTTGTTGAATTAAGAACGGTTCAAGCACATCTTCGATCGTATCTCGTTCTTCGCTGATTGCAGCGGCTAGACTATCGACACCAACAGGACCACCGCCAAATTTCTCGATAAGCGTTAATAGCAATCGACGATCCATATGGTCGAAGCCAGATTCATCTACATTCAACATATTCAAAGCTTGATCAGCAACAGCTTTTACTACAGTGCCATCGGCTTTAACTTCGGCAAAATCCCTTACCCTGCGAAGCAGTCGATTGGCGATGCGTGGAGTTCCTCTAGAACGTTTTGCAACTTCTAATGCACCGTCCGGTTGCATTTTAACTCCCATTAGCTGAGCTGAACGCAATACAATTTGCGTCAAATCTGAAACATTGTAAAACTCTAACCTCTGAACGATTCCGAAACGGTCACGCAGTGGAGAGGTTAGAAGTCCAGCTCGGGTCGTTGCGCCAACAAGAGTAAAAGGAGGCAGATCGAGCTTGATAGATCTCGCAGCCGGGCCCTCACCAATCATTATATCAAGCTGGTAATCTTCCATTGCCGGGTAAAGCACTTCTTCAACCATTGGGCTAAGCCGGTGAATTTCGTCGATAAAAAGCACATCTCCTGCTTCCAGGTTTGTCATTAATGCAGCCAGGTCTCCTGCTTTTTCGAGTACAGGGCCAGATGTGGTTTTTAAACTTACCCCCATTTCAGCAGCGATAATATTGGCGAGGGTCGTTTTTCCTAAGCCTGGTGGACCAAATACCAAAGTATGATCCAGCGCTTCGCCGCGTCCTTTAGCCGCCGAAATGAATATTTCCATTTGCTCCTTTACGACTGCTTGACCTATATAATCTTTGAGACGTTTAGGACGAATTGCTCGGTCAATTTGATCTTCTTGCAATTGTTCTTGAGGAGAAATTAATCTGTCTTCTTCAATCATTCTATTAAGGCAACATGAGTTTTAGCGCTTGGCGAATCAATTCTTCACTGGTCGTAATTTCATCAGCATTAGCGCGTGCTACTGCTTTAGCTGCTTCTGTTGGTTTATAACCTAGCGCAATTAATGCGCTCTCGGCGATTGAGGTTATATCATTATTTGAATCCGAGCTCGAAACCGCGTCACCATCGCTACCTGCTGCCGTTTTATCTGTGGCTTCATCCCAGGCTTTTATCTTATCTCGCATATCCACCACAAGACGTTCTGCAGTTTTTTTCCCTACACCAGGCACTTTGGTAAGCGCAGAAATATCGCTTGCTTTGAGGTAACCAACTAGCTCTCGGATATCAATGGACATGATACTAATGGCCATTTTTGGACCAACTCCATTGACTTTTATGAGCATTCTAAAAAAGTCGCGATCTCTCTTTTGAATAAACCCAAACAGCTGATTAGAGGTTTCAGAAACAGCGTGGTGAGTGTGGAGCACCACCTTTTGCCCCAGCTCAGGCAGAGAATAGAAGGTCGTCATAGGCACATTCACTTCGTAACCTACTCCTTGAGCGTCAACTAAGAGTTCAGGCGCTTGCTTTTCAACCAACTCTCCAACAATACGACCAATCATTAAACAATTCTTCCCCGTCTAAAGCCTTTTGAAGCTGCCATACTTATTAGGTATTTTTGCGTATTTGCATGACAAATTGCCACTGCCAGAGCATCTGCTGCGTCTTCTTGCGGGACGTCAGGCAAGGATAAAAGCGTTTTAACCATATGCTGAACCTGAGTTTTGTCGGCAGCACCAGTACCAACCACTGATTGCTTGACTTTCCTCGCCTCGTATTCGGCAACTTCGAGCTCTTGATTTACTGCAGCAACAATAGCTGCTCCACGTGCTTGACCTAATTTTAGAGCGGAACCCGCACTTTTCGACATAAATACATTTTCGATTGCAAACTCTTGAGGTACATATTGATCAATCAACTGGGTGACTGAGTCAAATATGACTTTTAGGCGTGCCGGCAATGCAGACTCTTGAGGAATACGAATCACACCGCTGCTCACATAAGATATGTTACCCCTAAGTGAATTTATAATACCGTAACCCGTTTTTCGAGAGCCGGGATCAATGCCAAGTATGACGGGCATATCTGTATATCTATTCAGTTATTTGTAATAGATTTCACAATTTGTTAGAGACTATGTCAAGCTAAAATTATTTACTTATCAAAATAATAAGGCCAATAACACTAAGTCCTTAAATTGCAATTTTTACGAGTTTTAACATCAAAAGACGCTCGCCGTTGGCACCGGCGTGGCATTGGAGTTATCCCCATTGCTCGACGGATTCAATAAACCTTCGTCGCTCCCACCGGCCCACCACAGACAGATAGCATCGCAGTGACCGCAGCTAAAACGCCTCACCTTGTAACAGATTTATATAAGAACTTGGTCCAAAACATTGTTTACCTACAATGTAACTCTGGCAAAAAGAATAACCCGAGCGAATGCAAAACCAAAATGACATATTGGACAGCATGTGATCTGGAACGCAACAATGATGCTATTCCATGCAAAAATACGGTATTGAACACTCGTGTCGCATTCGGGAAAGTTAATACAGCTGAAAACTAAATGATAATTGCTCTAGAATAGCTCACAACATTAAATCGGCCTCAATATAGAGGCCGATGATAACTTAACGATAGGTTTACTAATTCAAACGCACATTGGTTTCGTTGCTCTATTAGCCGCCTTCACCCGCACTTGCATTGATATGCAGAGTGGAGCCGGTGCGATAAGCCAAGAGATTTCGAGTTAAAGCGGCTAGTGAGATTTTCGTAATATCACTCATACGATAACAGCTGACAAAGGAAAAGAATTTGCTTACCATGAAAAGATAAGTAAAGCGCTAATAGCTAAAATTTACTTTGCTCACCCTTACAGTTCTTGGGAGCGGGGCTTAAATGAAAAGACTAACGGTTTGTTACGTCAATACTTTTCGAAAAGTGTAGACTTTAAAAAAGTCTCTGTGGCTCAAGTACACAAAGCTGTATGGTAGCTAAATAATCGACCTAGAAAATGTTTAAATTATAAAACACCGTATCTAGTTTTATGTGAACGCACTGCTACTCAGTAGCTTAACTAATAGTGCACATCAGAGCTGAATCCACAAATGAAATACTACACACTAATATTACTTTTATTTATCCAAGGTTGCGCACAATGGTTCCCAGCGAATTCAAAAGAAATTGAACCAGGAGTTTTTAGATTGCAAGCTGTAGGTAACATATTTGCCTCCGACAAAGGCTTATTAAAGAAAATCGAGAAAAAAGCCGCCAAGAAATGTGGTGAAAAGGGATATGTATTTATACAAAACGAAGGCGTTAAAATCGAAACCCAGCCTGGATACACTAACACCGCCAACATAGAAACCAACTACAAAGTATTGACCAAAGTTGCGAAATGTAACTAATCAAGAAGCAAAGTTAACCCCTCAAATCACTATTTGAAAGCTCAAAACACCGTAACAACATGGAACCAAGAATACCATTAGAATCCGAAATTGAAGTTATTCTGGGAAACTCTAACGCTCGATTCTCTGGAGTAACATCCACCATGTTACAGACTCTTACGGTTCAATCATCACTGATAAACGTCCGTGTGATGGGGGCACATCACCTGCCAAACAACGAATTGCATATGGGGTTTTGGAAAACAGCAAAACTCTGCCGAAAATTATTAAGATCAGGAAAGTTTAGAGTATTTCATGCGCGTCGAAATGATGAAATGATCCAAGCACTAGTTTTAAAACGCATTTTTGGCGCAAAAATTAAAATACTATTTACATCAACGGCGCAAAGACATCACTCAACTTTCACCCGTTGGCTAATGAAACAAATGGATTTAATCATATCCACATGTGAAGCAGCCGCTAGCTTCTTGGAAAAACCACCACAACATATTGTTCCTCATGGGGTAAGAACAGATGTTTACTACCCTCCTAACGACAAAGAAGCATTGCGTGCGGAGCTTGGACTTTCTGGAAAACACTCTATAGGAATATTCGGCAGAGTAAGAGAACAAAAGGGCATTCACTTGTTTGTTAATGCTTGTATAGAACACCTTTCAAGCAATTTAGACTATCATGCTGTTATCGTTGGAAAAGTGACTCCTGATAACCGAAGTTTTGTCGATAAACTTAAGCAAGATATCAATGACGCAGGTTTAACTGATAGAATTCAATTTCTAGGAGAAAAACCGTTTTCTGAATTGCCGCGTCTATTTCAAAGCATGTCATTGGTTGCAGCTTTGAGTGAAAACGAAGGCTTTGGGCTCACTCCTCTGGAAGCTATGTCTAGTGGAGTCGCTGTATTAACAACCAAAGCGGGTGCTTGGCCAGAAATCATAGTAGATGGAGAACAAGGCTTTACAGTGGAAAACGATCAAAAAGCGATATCAAAAAAGCTTGGTGAAATGATTTCCGATCATGACCAACTCGTAAAAATGGGCCAAAAAGGGAGGTGTCTTATTTTGGATAAGTATTCAATTGAACGCGAAGCTAAAGCGTTATGTGATATATACAAGAGCATGCAGTAAAGCCCTTTATGAAAGCAAGAGAAATACCTCCTTCTATATACCACTCGCTTAAATATCATTTGACTCCTGTGCATAGATTAGGCGTGAACGCAACACAGGCGGCAAAACCATTGATCGTCTCAATGACATCTATCGAACCACGACTGCCTATTCTGCATATTGTGCTCAAAGCGCTCCTAGACCAAACCTTGACTCCAGAGTTAATCGTTGTTTGGCTCAATCACTCGCTAAAAGACCAGATTCCCAAAAGCGTGAAGCAGCTAATTGGGCCGAAAGTCAAAATTAAATATTCGAATTTAGATTCTCCCCACTTAAAACTTGTCGAGAGTCTACAAAAATATCCCGAGCATTTAATTGCTACCTGCGACGACGACTTCATCTACCCAAGAAATTGGCTTGCACGCTTGTATCAAGAGCATCTAGACAACCCGGCGCAAATCATTGCACACGAAAGCAGAAAGATTAGGTGCTGCGATAAGGGCGATGTATTAGCTTACAGAGAATGGAAAAAACCTTTGCTTGATAGTACTGGTCTCGATATCTTACCTCTTGGATATGGTGGCGTATTATACCCTTCTCAAAGCTTGCATAAAGATGCGATAAGACAAGAAATATTTACCAAGGTATCACCAAGTACCGACGACCTCTGGTTCAAGGTCATGTCGTTAAAAAAGGGCACTTACGTTAAGCAAACAAAAAATAACAACCCAAAACCACTACCAATATTCTTCTCCCAACGCGTATCTTTAAAGACAACAAACATTGACCAAAATGGCAATATCAACCAATGGCGTAAAATTTGCCATCACTATGATACGGACTTTTTGTCATTGGCAAAAAGCTACTCCAAACAACAGCGAGCAAAAGTTGCATAAACTCTCTAGCTGACATAAGCGTGACTGGCGGTTAGAATGCCCGGTCAATTTTATCTTGAAGTCGGAAAAATTTAGAAATGAAGCAGGTTCTATGTTTTAAGTGGGGGACAAAATACGGGCCAGAGTATGTCAATCGCTTGTATGCGATGATCGCTCGGAATATTACACCCCCTTTTGAGCTTCATTGTTTCACAGACGATACTAATGGCATTAATCACTCAGTCATATGTCACGACTTACCAGAACTTGGATGTGAACACCCCCAAAATGTTCCAGGGAAATGGCGCAAAACCGCAATGTGGGGTAAGGATTTAGACGGACTCACCGGACCAGCATTATTTGTGGACTTAGATTCGGTAATTGTAAGTAACATTGATGATTTTTTTAGTTATGGCGACGAGAAAGATGTCATTCTTGCAAGGAACTGGTTAAAGCCTCACCTAAAACTTGGCCAAACTACGTTATTCCGCTACTACATAGGCGCCCAGCCTTACATGCTTGAAGACTTTCAGAAAGATCCACAAGGCATGGGGGACAAGTACCGATTCGAACAGCACTATGTCACCAACCATTTGAAAGTTGATATAAAGTTTTGGCCAGATAAATGGGTAAGACACTATAGAGTTCATTGCCTTGGAGGCTATATTGAGCGCTATTTTAAACCAGCAAAACTCCCGGAAGGGGCCAAGGTCATTGCATTTCCCGGGGAGCCTAACCCACAAGATGCACTATTGGGGCAATGGACCAAACATTCTCCCGTATCGCCGAAACAGCATCTAAAAAACTATTTTTTCCACCCAGAAAAGCGAGTAAGAAAAAGCCTGCGCGGCCATATTTGTTGTTTTCAACTCCCTTGTCCATGGGTGAAGGAACACTGGCGAGAGTGAAAATAATAAATAGTTTTCGTGAGTTTTTAAGAAATCTTTGTTAAAGAATAATAAAGATCAACCATTTCTGCTCCAACATTATCGATGTAGTGGGCAGATAAATCAGGTTTTTCAAACGCCTCCCCTCTCTGCCTTCTCCCATGTACATCAATTAATATGCTCTTGAGCGCTTCAACATCTTCAGTAGGAAATAATCTACCAGAAAACTCAGTAAGAATATCTTTTGGACCTTCGATATCCGAAGCAATAACTTCTGTACCAGCATCCAAAGCTTCTAAAATAACACGCCCCATCGGCTCTTCTCTTGAAGGGCAAACAAATACGTCAAAGGCACTATAGTAGTCTTTTACATTATGGCGATATCCAAGAAATACGATATCTGGATGATTAGCTAATTGAAGTAGTTGCTCTTTGTCCCTACCTTCACCGATTAAAATTAATTTTGCATTTGGTAGCTTAGCTTTTTTATAGGCATCGATTAACAAATCCCAACCCTTACTCTTTGATAGGCGACCGACACCGCCGATAATAAAGCTATTGTCATCGCCGGCCATCTCTACTCTCAGTCGAGTCCTGTCAGATTGTGAAGGGTGATTATGAGGCGTCAACGAATTTCTGATCCACTGTAGCTTACCCTTGTAGCTCTCAGGAACCTGCGGAACTTGCCACGGAGAAATTGCAATTAACGCATCCATTTCCAGAAATTGAGGGCCATTTACACCGATATGTAATGTGGAAATGGTTGCCGCTTCGGTTTTGCATTTCGCTAATACCCTTGTTGCTCTCCTCAAGTGGGCATGTACAACATCCGGTTGAATCCTATTGATATATTTTTGAACATTACTTTTAAGAAAAAAGCGCGATGAAATCTGTATAACCCTGACACGCTCATCTAGATGGGTATTTATAGATGCCCCACTGCCGCGAGTGTTATTTTTAGCGCAAATCAATGTGACATCGTGTTCTTTACACTGAAAATTGCAAGACTCTGCAGTGGATCGTTCGGTTCCCGCAAACCCTTTGGAAAACAAAATATGAATTATTTTGAGCTTTTTTGCCATTTGAATTACGCATTCCAAAATCTTAACTAATCACTCCAAAACACAACGACCTAAAAATTACGTTTTAACAATGTTAGCTCGATTATTTGGAACCTAGTGTAAAATTATGCCACATATCAACCTATGCAATAAGCGATTAATTGTAAGTTGGAATGTACTAACAACATATGTTCTCTTAGCTCGCGCTGGAAAGGAGGGGAAGGCCGGGTTAAAATGAACTTAACTTTCGGTATTATTAATCTTGAGAAATACATTTTGAAAATAAGCGTTATATTTACGACATATAACTCTCCAGCATGGCTAGAGAAGGTTCTTTGGGGTTATAACAATCAAACAGATAAAAACTTCGAAGTGGTTGTTGCAGATGACGGTTCAACTCAGGAAACAACTGACCTAATAGAAAAATTTAAACAAGAGGCAAACATTGAGGTAAAACATGTTTGGCAAGAAGACGATGGTTTTCAAAAATGTCGAATACTTAATAAAGCCATCATAGCATCGACTGGTGAGTATCTCATATTTAGTGATGGAGACTGTATACCCAGGAAAGACTTCGTTGAAGTTCATAGAATGAATGCAAAACCAAACCACTTTTTGTCTGGTGGTTATTTTAAGCTTCCAATGGATACAAGCAAGCAAATAACGAAAGATGATATTCTAAACGAAAACTGTTTTGATAAAGAATGGCTTGTACAAAATGGTGTAAAGCCTTCTATCAAGTTTATGAAACTCACAGCTAAAGGCTGGAAAGCTAAATTGTATAATCACATAACCGTCACCAACAAAACATTTAATGGCCATAACTCTTCATGCTTTAAATCAGATGCGCTAAAGGCAAATGGTTTCGACGAAAGAATGCGCTATGGTGGCCTAGATTGCGAGTTTGGCCGTCGATTAAAAAACGCAAATGTAAACCCGATACAAATTCGCTACAGCGCCGTTTGTGTTCACCTGGATCATCCTCGGGGCTATGTTAATGACGAAGATTGGAAAAGAAACCGCGAGATCTTGGCTGAAAATAAGTCGCAAAAATTAATTGCTACACCAGCAGGAATCCAACAACATTAGCGGTAGTTAGAAATACTAGAAGAAGGTTTATCAGTACGTATTTTTTACAAAGTTGTATTGTAAACTATTTTATTCGGACTTTCTAAGCGGCCAATAGTCCCCTAAAACTCGGTCGTATTTGTCAGGAATAAAACGACCAAAACCTGATGAATGAGCGAAGGTTAATTCACCGAAAAAAATCTCTCCTTCCACGTTGTATAAATCTACGCGCACATAATCAAAGTCTTCTGCTAATTTCTTAGAGACTTCGACCATCTCCGATAAATTACTGGGTTTATCTAAAGGCGTAAAGTGATTTTTCTTGCGCTGAGAAAAAGGTAAAACTTCACCAAATTCATCGTAAAAGGTGCGGCTGTGGTTTGAGAATCTACCATAATCGACCTGAAGAATGACCTTTGGTCGGTCAGGACGATTAAACACATGAAACTTAAAATCTGCCGGTAAGTCCCCATTTTTATGTAGCAGTAAACCCTCAACGATTATGCTTGGTTTTATATCAGAATACCAAGGCTCGTCTCGTTTGATACCATTATCGATTTTAAGTTTTTTGTTAAGTTTTCTTCGAATTTTTTGAGCATCAAAATTTCCATTTTTACACAAGTAAACCCCACCGGAATCATGGTTCGCTTTGACGACAAAATTTTCACCGTAGTCTTCAAACTTAAGCTCTTCTGGAAACTTAACATGATCAATTAGCGGAATAAGATACTGAGAACCTACTTTCTTTTCGACGTATTTTCTTACTGCAAATTTATCCGAACATTCAGCAAACAGCGTATGTTCTCCAGAAAATTTACGATAGTGTATTTTTTCGTTATAGGTCTTAGGATCAATAAAATCAGGCCAATATCCAAGCTTCTTATGACAGCGAAAAGCCGTTTTAAGCATACGAACTTTTTTCTTCAGCGAATAAGGTTTGGGAACGGTTATCAGCCCCAAAAAAGACTCACTACCACCCATGCGGCAAGGTCTTATTAATTTGCAGATATTGGGATTTCTGTTCGATATATCCGCCAATGACCAATTGCTTCATAATACGACTGACCATTTCACGAGAAGAACCCACCATGCTGGCGATATCTTGATGTGTCACTTTTGGATTATCAATTCTACCGGTTTCGTCACTCAATTTTTCGAGCACATTGCTAACACGGCCATATACATCTAACAATGCTAGGTCTCGGACACTCTCAGTTAAATCTCTCACCCGTTTAACAACTTCAGTAGTAACTTGCATTAAAAATTCTGGGTTGCCTTTCAGTAACTGCTGAAAGCTACTACGAGACACTGCGATGAACTCAGCATCCGTAACCGTTGTGGCGGTTGCAGACCGCAGCTGCCCGTCTATTAGAGACAGTTCGCCAAAATATTCACCTTCACTCATGTAATTCAGAATAAGCTGCTGCCCATCTTCATTTGCCACAGAGACCCTCACCTTCCCTTTTTTTATTATATAAAGATGACTGGATTCGTCGCCCTCCATGAACAAAATTGTGTTCTTGGGGTATTTTCGACTAACGCTCAACTTTTCAAGTTCTGTCAGAGCTTGATCTGACAGCCCTGCGAACAAATTGACACTCTTTAACATAATCTATATTTCGAGTAGAAGTATTGGATAAAAATGCAGCAATGCCGCGAATTATTGCTGAAAATTATGCCACATATCCGCGATTGATTACACATATTTGAAAATAAGCCTTCTAATTCATTATAGGCATCAGGCTATCTCGAAGATGATAGATCGGCGGCCCTGAAGTTTTAAGGGGATGGCCGAGCATCCCCATAACGTAACACCTTAGTTATATAAAATTTATTATTGTTTCGCCTTACGGCGAGTTCATTTCTTTACTCATGTAAAGAAACGGAACCAAAGAAACATGCCCCTCTAACTTGTTAGCCCTCTCAAAGACTCAATTTTAACTGTCGACTTGAATGTGCATCCCGCACACCAAGTCTTATTTAGCCATCCATGGCTAAATTTCAGCAAAAATTAATTCTTTGTTCGTCAAGTTAGTAAAGGGGGAAATCTCTACGATGGCACGCTTAGTTACCCCTTCTGATACGTCGGGTATTTTATTTTACGAGGGAAATCGCGCGGCGATCGTGTCAGAGGGGCGGCCTGGGATTGTTAAGGGGATGGCCGAGCATCCCCCTTAACGTAACAGCTTAATTAAAGATCAATAAAATATGCAATATTTAAAATACAAACATTCGATTTATGGCAAGGAAAGTAAAACAACATTATATATTTTTTTATTTCACTTATTGGCGCCCAATAAACTAGAAACTAATTAAATATGCAAATACTATAAGCATACTTGACTAAGGAATCATACAGTCAAATCCCAGCCGCAACGGCTAAATTCAATATTTTTTATACCATGCAACAAAGGAGATTCGCATGTTAAATATCCCGAGAAATATCATTAAACCACTTTTATTTTTATTCTCACTTGTAATCGCTGCAGTTGTTTCTATTTCTGTCGATGCACACGATCCAAAAAAGAAATACAAAAAGCATCGCATGAATTATAAAAGTTTTTCTCCCGATCCACGCGACATGCTGAAAGGCAAACCCAGTTTTATGATTATGCAAGGTCAAGATATGGGCGAAGATGAAGGCACACTTGTTTATGATTCTGAAGGTAATCAAATTTTACCTTGTGGAGAAGGCGGCAACTGTCATCCCAATTATGTACTCGCAGAATATGAAGAACCAATTTATGAATATACGGTGAAAGTGATAGAAATTGGCGAAGATTATTCAAAAAATAGCGTTCCTAAATTATTTAATAGCGCACATGCGAATCATCATATCTGTGTCGTTATCATTGGAAATAAGTTATACGAATTCCCAACACCATGCCCCTCTTTTTAAGAATCATACAAAAAAGACATCATTAATAAAAATACCATGCAACAAAGGAGATTCGCATGTTAAATATCCCAAGAAATATCATTAAACCACTTTTGTTTTTATTCTCACTTGTAATCGCTGCAGTTGTTTCTATTTCTGTCGATGCACACGATCCAAAAAAGAAGTATAAAAAGCACCGCATGAATTATAAGAGTTTTTATCCCGATCCACGCGGCATGCTGAAAGGCAAACCCAGTTTTATGATTATGCAAGGTCAAGATATGGGCGAAGATGAAGGCGTACTTGTTTATGATTCTGAAGGTAATCAAATTTTACCCTGTGAAGAAGGCGGCAACTGTCATCCCAATTATGTACTCGCAGAATATGAAGAACCAATTTATGAATATACGGTGAAAGTGATAGAAATTGGTGAAGATTATTCAAAAAACGATGTGCCAAATATATTTAACAAAGCTCATGCAGATGACCATGTATGTTTAATTTTAATAAAAAATAAACTCTATCAAGTCCCCCCTCCCTGCCCAGTTTTTTAGCAATTTAATTGTCGGTGGTTGACAGTCAGCAAGTTCCTTTTATTTGCGTGTCCAAATAAAAGGAACTAAAACAAAAGACACCCATCATCAAGGTTACTGCGTGACTCACTTCAAACCAATTCAATTTTACAGGGTCGGACAAATGGGGCCTCCCTCTCCTCCGCCCTAACGCGACTTCCTGTCGCTTATACCCTTAAAATTTCTTTGATTTTTCAGCTTGATGAAATGGGAGTATTTGCACACTAACAAAACCCCTTCTGATACGCCGAGTAAATTCAAATACTCTAGAGAAAATGACCGGATGTCATTTTCAAGGCCGTCGAGATAGGATATCGAGTCTGCCTGTTCGTAATGTATTTTATTTTACGAGGGTAATCGCGTAGCGATCGTGTCAGAGGGGCGGCCTAGGATTGTTAAGGGGATGGCCGAGCATCCCCTTAACGTAACACCTTAGTTATCTAGAATTTATCAATGTTTCGCCTTGCGGCGAGTTCATTTCTTTACTCATGTAAAGAAACGGAACCAAAGAAACATGCCCCTCTAACTTGTTAGGCCTCTCAAAGACTCAATTTTAACTGTCGACTTGAATGTGCATCCCGCACACCAAGTCTTATTTAGCCATCCATGGCTAAATTTCAGCAAAAATTAACTCTTTGTTCGTCAAGTTAGTAAAGGGGGAAATCTCTACGAAGGCACGCTTCGTTACCCCTTCTGATACGCCGAGTAAATTCAAATACTCTAGAGAAAATGAACGGATGCCATTTTCAAGGCCGTCGAGATAGGATATCGAGTCTGCCTGTTCGTAATGTAAATCGCGTAGCGATCGTGTCAGAGGGGCGGCTTGGGATTGTTAAGGGGATGGCCGAGCATCCCCTTAACGTAACACCTTAGTTATCTAGAATTTATCAATGTTTCGCCTTGCGGCGAGTTCATTTCTTTACTCATGTAAAGAAACGGAACCAAAGAAACATGCCCTCTAACTTGTTAGCCCTCTCAAAGACTCAATTTTAACTGTCGACTTGAATGTGCATCCCGTACACCAAGTCTTATTTAGCCATCCATGGCTAAATTTCAGCAAACATTAATTCTTTGTTCGTCAAGTTAGTAAAGGCGGAAATCTCTACAAAGGCACGCTTCGTTACCTCTTCTGAAACGCCGAGTAAATTCAAATACTCTAGCGGAAATGAACGGATGTCATTTTTAAGATAGTCAAATGTGATTAGTTCACAATCATACAGCAACAATCTCACGTCGATTATTTCTGTCTTGGCTATCCTATACGTGTAGCCTATTCCTAGCGCGGGAAAAAGCCATCGACCTCCACAGGGGATAGTGGCGAGGGACAGGGATGTCATAAGGATGGTTTTCACCCGATAGGAACAAGTGTTTTATTCTCTCTATGTTGCTCTCTGGCATCATTTTGCGGCAGGGAGGCCGGGAGATATTAATTTGTTAACAATAAATGTGGACGAGGTGGCACATGGAAATTTTGGTAATTATCGTGTTATTAGTAATGATTAAAGTCAATCGTGATGCAGTAAAAAAACACCCACAGGGTTCATCTAAGCAATTTCCCCCCGCAAGGCGTTCTAATAAAGAACCAATGCAATTCCAAAGCTCAAATTACTCATCAAAGCTGCTCTCCTGGCAGTTGGGGTAAGCAGGCTATTCTGATTTAAATGTCATTAAATTCAAAACCAGAATAGAGATCAAAAAAGAATCAGTTTAAAGCCGGATTCTAATTGCGTTCAAAATTAAAACACAAAAAGTGATTTTGGCGCCATTTTATGTGTTAATTCTAGTCAATGTATTTTTAAAATGTTTAATCACGATTAGTATGCGTTTTGTTCAGGCGGGGGGTATCGCACTAAACAAACACCAAATAAGTCGTTTTGTTAATATCACGCTTATCTCATACCTAGCTCAATAAGTGGGAAACAGATTAGCGAGTATTCACAAAGCATTACAGAGTTCCAATAAACACAACAACACAATTTAGGAGTTTGATATGAGTGAAACAAAAAACAGCATACTTTCCTTAAGGTCAGTATTGCTTGGCGTGGTTCTTGGTGTGTCTTCAGTGGCGCTAGTGAATTGCAAAGATGTACAAGAAGGGGATGGGCATCACCACAAGCCTAAACCTCCAGTAAACTGGAACGTTTTACAAAAAGATATTGGTTATGAAGACCCCGTAAGTTTTGCACTTGCAGTAGGCACAACTCAGTCAGATAAACCTACTCCAGTTGTTCGGAGGGATCAGATGTTAAAAGGCTGTACCATAGGGAAAGATTGTGATCAGCGATTGGAGAAAAAGCTTGTTAATGTGGAGCCAAATTCAGAGATTACATTAAAAAGTTATATTCTCGATGACCACAACCAAAAGTCTTCAAACATTCCAGTATTATTTTCTGAAGCACATGCAGATAATCATGTATGTGTTTTCATTATCGGAAATAAGCTGTACCGATTCCCAACACCATGCCCGGTCCTTCAATAAGCTTTTCGCTTGTAATCGAACAACAGTTCGATTACAAGCATTAAATTAAAATTCAATTTCTACAGTCAATAATATTGATCTTTCTGTTACTATATTTTGACGTCTTGGTAGTAAGCTTAAAAAATTAGAGTCTTGAAAATCAAACTCTCGATCAAACATATTAAAAATACCAAGCGAGATCGCTCCTGAACGATTTGGTAGTTTATGGGTTATAGTTAAATCTGCTATAGAAAAAGTAGAGGTATCTTCACCAGAAGAAAATAGATTTATATTTTGCTTAATTATTTTGATTGATGAGCTAACAGATAAATTAGAATCAACTGATATAGTTAAGTTTTGTGGAGCAATAATCGAATCTAACTCTGTTGGTAAATTTGCCAAGAATGAATCTTCAATTTCTCGAACATATCTTTCTCTTAAAATAGAAGAGCTGAAAGATACGAATTCAGAAAAATCAAAAGCTAAATATACCTTTGACTTTTCATGATCAATTTTTTGCTGCTGGACGTCAAAAAGCACCTCATCATTTACGAGATCACTTGATAACAATGGGTTACGTAGATCTCTATTTATAAATTCAGCCCCAAAACTAACATTAGTCATTGAGAAGTCGAGCCCAACACCTCGGTTTTTACTTTCTAATCCGGGAAGTTCGTCATACTGCGTTAAGAACCCAAAAACATGTGTATTTCTTAAACTAGAAGTCCCTCCAGAAATAGTATTGAAATTTTGCGAATATGCAGTTCGAAAGATTAACTCAGGAACTGCAGTCCAACTTAGGCCGAACCTTGGTACGATTCTTTCTTGTTTTTCTATTTCTATATAATTTTCTCCAGTTCTATCACCTGAAATGGATTCAAAACCAAGACCTGCCAACAGTTTTAAATTAACACTAGAAAATTCGCTATAAAAGTCAGTGTAATAGTTCTGATAATCCCAATCTTCAATTGATTCAATAAAACTAGCCTTTTCAAAAGTATTAACTTTATTATTGACACTTTGAATACCACTACTCAAACGAAAATATTTTAGCTCTGTAACAATCTGTAGCTCATCGTTATTTATAATTGCTTCTTCCTTAGCGCCAAGATCTAAAAATACCCCTCCTGGAAATAGCAGAGGTAAACTAAAATCAGTTTCACGCTCTTCATTGATAACAGATGCTAACAACATAAAGTTGTTTAATAGATTCAACTTAGTGCCCAAATTAAACCTTTCTCGGGTCTCCGTCTGACGAGAGGTCTCAGAAAAGTTATCCGGATCAAAATTCGTACTCAAATCCCCGGCATCCGACTCACGCTGAGTATAATCAACAAAAAACTGCGCTCTATCATTCGGCGCATACTGCGCACCAATAGTTCGAATTTCGTAGTCAGCATCGTTATTTACTCTAAAGCCGTCAGAAGCATAATTATAAATACCTGCGTTCATGCTAAAGTTGCTGGTATTGCCATATAGACTTGCATCGAATGCTTTTGTGTCTTGGGTACCAACCACCACAGATGTTCGACCATTAAACCCTTCTTGAATAAACAAGGGGGTAAATTCATTGAGTCCCAGTTCAGAAGGCCCCACACCTTGGCGCACAAAAAGCCCAGTTTCACCTAAGCCTATTGGCAAGGGTGCCGTGCCTATAGGCTGATGAATTCGCGCTTGAAGTGCTTCACTTGTTCTCACAGATTGATGAAAAGGGTCATCGATATAACTTTCTGCCACTAATCGATGCCCAGCATATTCGTCTGGCGCTTGCTCTATGGCTTTGGTGCCTTCTCTTAAGGCTAATTGGTCAAAACCAAGTTGGCGATAAATATTTCCTAAACTTGCTCCCCTCGCGGCTTCGTCCTTATCGAGTAACAATCGCGAACGATAGACCGCGCGGTTGTCATTCTTTTCTTGGGCGATTTTGAGTTCTTTAAGTGCACCCGCCGGATTATTTTCATCTTGCTCTTTAAGTGCATTATAAAACCAGGGAGTGGGATCATTTGGATCAAATTCTTTAGCCAAATTAAATTGCTCTTGAGCAAAGTCATTGCGATTAATTTCGTAATAGAGTTTACCCAACACGCTTCGCGGTAGAGAATTCGTTGGATCTAAGGCAGCCGCTAATTCGAGATATTCTCTGCCTCCGAGTAAATTCCCTTTTCTTACATTGATCAAACCTAAGCCCAATGCTGCTTGTGGGTCGGCAGAATTTATATCAGCTGCTCGTTGAAACGCTTTTTTTGCAGCAGAAATATTACGCCGATTAAGTTGAGCAAAGGCATTTATAGTGTGAGAACGACTAAATTTAGGAGCCAGTTTTATCGCGTTTGCGGAATATCTTAGTGCGTTACTAATTTGGTTTCGCATTAAAGATAGCTCAGCTAAACGAGCTTGGACGACACCATCATCTGAATTAATCTTTTCAGCACGCTTTGTACTTTCTAGTGCTTTTTCTAATTTAAAATTTGCTTGCTGGGTATAAGACAAAACTTGCCAGGCTGCGGCATTATTCGAGTTCTGATTGGTTATACCTAAAACTTGTGATTGCGCCTCTTGGACCTGTCCATAAACGAGTTTCAGTAAAGCTCTAACTACTTCAATATTTTCTGCTTTATCATTTTTAACAGACCGCAATATTTGTTCAGCCTCAGCGACACGCCCTAGATTTAACGCTAAAGAGGCTTCTAACGCAAGGTCATCTGCTTTTTTATCGTCGGCTTCTTGCAGTAGTTGGTAGGCATCGAGAAATCGACCTTGCTTTACCGCTTCATCAACATTTTCGATAGAGGTAGGAAAACTCACGGGGGGATAATGCAATGCCCAATCAACACTATTAACAAGTGAAATAACAGTTGATTTGATCGGTGCCGTAGATTCTGTCGCAACAGCCTGTTCTTTCGCTACGAGGTCTACCGAACCAAGTTTATTAGCGGCTACTACACTTCCTTCGATAACCAACACTCTGGTTTGATCTCTTTCAATTGATACAATAAACTCAGTTCCATCAACAGCTGCATTTAAAGCACCCGTTTTTATTTGAAACGATTTGGGCGTTCGAGTAATAAAATGAGCCACACCGTCTAGCAATTCAGCCCAATATGATTTTTCTTGTGGCAAAAAAGTTAAGCTGGTGTTTACGTCTAATCGTACTATCGTGTCATTGATCAACCTTACGGCCGCCCTACTTTCTGTTACCGAAATTCGATCTCCGGTACAAAAAGCCGTGTTCAAAGGTGCTTGCAGCCAATTTGGATTATTCGCCAGCTTTATAGTGGTTGTTCCTTCGGCACTCACAAGCGTCGCTGCATGTTTTTCGCCACAGCGGCTTCTGTCAGTTAAGTTCTGCGTATCCTGCGCTTTGGCACTAACAGCCATTATTAGACCAAAACTGAA
Source organism: Cellvibrionaceae bacterium (assembly GCA_965262305.1). Taxonomy (GTDB): domain Bacteria; phylum Pseudomonadota; class Gammaproteobacteria; order Pseudomonadales; family Cellvibrionaceae; genus CBDHEY01. Next base: position 1,490,130 of record CBDHEY010000004.1, on the reverse strand, counting down.
AAGATAATTAACAAGACACTTAATATATGACGAGTTGAAGACGAAAAGTGTGGCTTTTCGACGAGATAATAGATTCCCACAGTGAACCATTTTTGGCACTCCCCCAATAAATAACATATAAATAGATGAGATCCCTTTCGGGACTAGATTATTGTTTTGCTTGATTGCATTCTGTTAAATAATACCGACAGGGTCCATCTTCGGGTAATTCTTCTAATAACCTATTAAAACATAACTCAGCTTTCGGGTAATCCTGTTCTTCAAAGTGATATAACGCTTGTGAAAATGCCTCTTTGATTTGAGGGTCTATAGGTGTGGACTTTAACTCGTAGACGAGTGTATCACTGGACTTGTTCTTAAGTGCGAATTTACCGACATATCGAAGATTGGCGGCTATTATTTTTTCGGCAACATTACTAGAAACAAGAATTTTTGTGCCAAGCTTACGGTTTAATGGCTCGATTCGCGAAACCGTGTTAACGATATCACCAACGGGAGAAAACTCAAAATGATCTAACCCACCTAGATTTCCAAGCGAAAACTCGCCACCGTGGATCGCAACAGAAGTGGGTAAGTTAATATCCTCCTGGGATGGTTTGTTCATAATATCAGCTATTTTTAATGCAGTTCTCATCGCCTGAGCTGCCGCTTCCTCTTCACTTGTTTTTGCGATCCAAAAAGCAAGTAAGCTATCACCAACTATATTCGCAACAACGCCATTCTCTTCTTTAATGAATGACATTAATCTTTCATAGTACCGATTGAGTCTCGTGTGCAGCTCTTTAGGAGGAATTTGTTCCGACAAGCTCGTGTAGCCTTGAATATCGGTCATTAGACAAACACCCTTCACCACTTTTTGCTGGATATCCATATGGGACAAATCCATACTCAGTTCTTTTGCTGCATCAAGAGGGATGTATTGGTTCAACGCCGAGGTTATGCTGATCTGTTCTGCCCGACTAATTTGGTAGCGGAAAGCCACCGCAGTAAATGTGGCTAATAACATGAGTAAAAAAGGTAAGACCCATGGCACCCAAACATTAAAAACAGAGAATAAATAAAAGCCAAATACAAGATATACGATAAAAATACTTAACTGAGCAACGACGCCTAACCATACCGGTAGTAATATCATCGCTATAAATACAATAACAACGATTATTAGGTGTGCAAAAATAAAGGATAGCCCCGAAAGCGATTGGATCTGTTCTCTGTTTAACAAATTCGCCAATACCGTCGCAGAGATCTCAACACCACTAAGGTCAACACCATGCCGATTGGTGTAGACAGTTGAATACATATCGATTTGCTCTGTTTGTCTAGTCTCAGAAAAGCCGAGATAGACGACACGATCTTTAACCTGAGAAGTAAGCCAATCCATCTCTTTCAAAAGCGCTTCGGAATAATCGATATGTTTTAGTGTATGGATAGGCCCGTAAAAATTAATGACAAGCGCATTGATAATACGAATGTTTTTCCAAAACGCATCTAAGCGTTGCCCTGTTGCAACTTTGGATTTACTTTTAATTAGTTGATTGATCTTATTAGCAGTTTTTGGATCTTCACGAATGATATTAAAAAAAACCTGAGCAAATACCCGAGTCCAATCTGCAGTTTGAAAATCAACGTGATTCAATTTATATAAACTGTAAACATCGGGTAGCTTTTGTCGAATTAAATCATTTAGTGCTTTTGCTTCATTAACATGGAGAACCAAATAAGCGGTAAATGGCTGAGACGCAGTGATACCGCCGGGGGTGTCTAAATAAATTTGAGCGCTTTGCACTTGCAACGGAAACTTCGATAAGACAAATGGTGCTGATGCAATCGCATTCTCTAAAAAAGGCTCGTAGGGTGGAATTTCTTTTTCAAAATCCACCAATGTCTCACCCACAAGCTCCTGATATCTTTGTAAGTAGTTAAAGAGCACAACATTTCCAGCCTTAGCGATCGAGCGACTTAAATTTTGATCTTCAAGCTCATCACGCGCGCCTCTAAACGCGATATCCACCACAATCAATTTTGCTCCTGCGGTGGCAAGACGATCGATCAAATCAGCATGAATATTTCGAGACCAGCGATCAGTGGGCATTGGAAGATTAAGTTCTTCCGCGCTTTTATGATTCATGGTGATCATGACGAAATCATCGGGAGGAGAAATCGGACCACGTAATTTGAATAACGAATTTAAACCCAGAGAAGATTCTAAACGTCTAAAACCCTGATTTGAGATCAATAACCCCGTTATCAGAAGTAAAATCAAACAATAAAGGAATCCAAGTCGCAGATACGGGCGCTGCCAATCTTTAGAATTCAATTGCATAAAAAACCAAATCTAAATATCGATCTAAGGGAAATTGTTAGCGCACATGTTAATTTAATGCTTGCTTTTATTTTACCTACCGGAATATCCATTTTTTATTCGTTATTGTCCAAAACTGGATACATAATCAAGAGGTTCAGTCTTCGTAAAAACATATCTTTGCTACCATTATTAATACTCAAATAGAAAAATTATTTATCTAAAACTTAATGGTTAGCTATGGAAAACAGCCCCAGTCCCCAGTTTAATACGATTTCGTTAATAAAAAAAACTTTTAATATAACCATAACTTTATCATGTTGCTTAGCGGTCTTTTGCGGACAATTTGTCCAAGCAAATGGGGAGCTTCCCACATCCCTTAGATTTAAGAAAATTATGCAACAACCTGAACCCTCTGTCGGTGAAGTATTGGCTTTTTATCAAGATAAAGCAGGATTTATGTGGATTGGGGGTCGATTAGGATTAGCCCGCTACGATGGTGATGATTTTGTAATTTATCGACCTGACTCTTCTGACCCAACGAGTATCTCATCAAATAATATCAATGATATAACCGGTGATGACGATGGAAACTTGTGGGTTGCAACAGATGCCGGGCTGAACAGGTACGACTATGCCGCCGACAAATTTGTGAGATACCAGCACAGCGCAGAAGATAAAACCACCATAAATGCAAACTCAGTCTATCGGCTTCATTTTGACAAGTCGAATACGCTCTGGCTTACATCCAAGGAAGGTTTATCCACATACAATCCAGCAACAGATGACTTTACGCGTTATCCAAGAGACGATTCAGAGAAATCTCTTTATACTCAATATACGCTAGATATTGCAGATGATGAAAATGGAATCTATTACATTTCAACTGGGTTTGGTTTGAAAATATGGAATAGTCAAACTGGCGAAGTAGAGCACTTTCAACAAGATCAAGAAAAAGAAGGCGGCCTACCCCATAACATTCTAAGAAGCATCCTCGTAGATCAAAAGAATCGCGTGTGGATCGGCAGTGATAGTGGGCTTTTACAGTATATCCCCACCACAAAGAAGTTTAGATTTTACCCTTCTGAAATTGATCGAAATACTACCTCAAATGGCGCCCCTGTTTGGGATGTATTTGAAGATAGTTTTGGAACCATTTGGGCGGCTTACGACGGTCAAGGGATTAGTTATTATGATGAGGAAAATGATTTACTTAAAACCTCGATAAATAATGAGTTAGATAGTAGTTCGCTAAGCAGTACGATAATGCGCCGCATCAATGAAGATAGGGCTGGGGACATTTGGATAGGTGCCTACCCTTTCGGTATAAATGTTTTCGAACGATACACAGCAGCTTTTAACGTGATAAATAAAAATGCTGACGATAATACCAGCATGAGCAAAAGCGCAGTACGTTCTTTCTGGGAAGAAAACAATGGTGACATGTGGATCGGCACTGATGGCGGTGGACTAAATTATTTCGATAAGCAATCTGGGACCTACAAGGTCTATGTCAATGATCCAGAAGATAATACAAGCCTAGGCTCAAATGAAATCCTTACTATATTGAAAGCAAATGACGGAAAAATATGGACCGGTACTTGGAATTCAGGAGTAAATATTCTCGACCCTAAAACAGGAAAATTTAAGCGCATATATGCAACTCCAGGTGATCCAAAAGATCTAGAAAACATTCATTCATGGAAAATTATTCAAGATCATAAAGAACAAATTTGGATTGCGAGTATTGGCGGAGGGGTCGACCGCTACGTCGAAGATACAGGCAAGTTTGTCAATTATCATCATCTAGACGAGCAAGAATTTAGTATTGCTGATGATGCGATTTGGGCACTATACGAGGATTCTAATAATACTCTTTGGGCGGGAACACATTCTGGGTTATCAAGATATCGCCCCGAAACAGACGATTTTATCTCCTATAGAAGCGACGCAGACAATCCAAATAGTCTTAGTGCGTCTCGTGTCCAAAGTATCTACGAAGACAAAAGCGGTCGCCTGTGGATAGGTACGAATGGAGGAGGCTTAAATCAATTTCATCCTGACACAGAAACCTTTAGCTCAATACAGGTAAAAGACGGGCTTATTAGTAATATCATAAACGGAATTTTAGAGGATGAGTCTGGGAAAATCTGGATGAGTACCAACAAAGGGTTGTCGGTTTACGATCCAGAAACAAAAAAAGTGTTTAACTTCACCGATCAAAATGGTGTTCAACAGGGTGAATTTAACATAGGCACAGCGATACAACTCAATAACGGACAATTGATCTTTGGTGGCGTTGAAGGGTATACACTCTTTGATCCAAAACTCGTTAAGACGAATGATTACATTCCACCCGTCGCAATTACTGATATTACAGTTTTAAACAAACCCGTAACAATAGGCGGCGAAGGAAGCCCTTTAAGTAAAAGTATTCTTCTAACCGAAAATTTAAAATTTAACTATTTGCAAAATATTTTCTCGTTTTCTTTTTCGAGTTTAAGTTTTAGAGACCCAAAGAAAAATCAATACGCCTTCATGTTAGAAGGATTCGATAAAGGGTGGCAATACGTCGGCAGCAAACGTAATGCAACCTACACCAATCTAAATGCCGGTACATACGTTTTTAGAGTGAAAGCAGCAAATAGTGCTGGAGTTTGGAACGAAGAAGGGCAATCAATTACCATTAAGGTCACGCCACCTCCTTGGAAAACCTGGTGGGCATATACACTTTACGTACTCGCTGTTTTATTAATAATTGGTTGGTATTTTTATACGCAAAGAAAAATGCTTTTACATGAAAGACAAGTTGTTCGAAGACTCAAGAAAGTAGATAAGATAAAAGATGAATTTCTCGCGAATACATCTCACGAACTTCGTACACCTCTTTTTGGAATTATTGGACTTGCTGAAGGTATGATGGAAAAAGGCGCAAACTATTTTCAAAAAGGAGACTTACACAACCTTTCAATGATTGTCGCGAGTGGAAAACGTTTGTCAACCATTGTAGAAGATGTTCTTGATTTCTCTAGAATAAGAAATAACTCGTTGAGTCTGTCTGCCAAACCTGTCGATATTCGCGTGGTCTCAGATATCGTTGTCGCACTGTCAGTGCCTATGCTCGACACAGAAAAAGTGACAATAGAAAATAACATTCCAGCAGATACACCTCTTGTTCAAGCTGATGAAGATCGGTTACAACAAATTTTATATAACCTCATTGGTAATGCAGTAAAATTTACGAACAAAGGATCGATAGAAGTAAATGCACATGTTGAAAATGAATTCTGTACAATTTCAATTAGAGATACCGGGATAGGTATTCCTGAAGAAAAAATTAGTGAACTCTTTCAGTCATTCACTCAAGTCGAAGATAGTGATACGAGAACCCAAGGAGGTACAGGGCTGGGGTTAGCAATCACTCAAAACCTTGTACAACTGCATCGCGGTGAAATCTGGCTTGAATCCGAATTGGACGTTGGCTCAACATTCTATTTCACTTTACCGCTAGCAGAACAAACTCAAGATAGTAGAGCATCCAGCTCAAATGAATCTAACCCATCGTTTACCATTTCGGGCAGAATCGATTCCCAATCATTAAGTGCTCAAGTTACTGATGATAGAGTACTTGATGAAATTTCAGCAGAAGCCACCGAACCTTCTGAAAAAACAGACAATATTGCATTCGAAAAAAATAAAAATACTAGAATACTTATCGTCGATGATGAGCCAGTTAATCGACGTGTCCTGAGTAACCATCTAATTTCACAGGGATTTAAAGTCTCTGAAGCACCAGACAGTCCAACGGCTCTTGATGTACTTTCGAAAGAAGAAAAAATTGATTTAATTCTACTCGACGTAATGATGCCTAAAATGTCTGGTTATCAAGCTTGTCATGAAATAAGAAAAACCCACGGTCGTCATGTATTACCAGTAATATTTATTACAGCCAAATATCAATTAGAGGACATAATTGCCGGTTTCGAAGCAGGTGGTAACGATTTCTTATCAAAACCCATTAGTCGTCAAGAGTTACTCACACGCGTTGACTTACATTTACAACTCTTGCAATCTACCCGAAATTTGGAAGATAAGATTCGCGAACGGACTGTCGAGTTGCAATCCGCATATGAACAGCTCGAAGCACTTTCTCTAAGCGACCCTCTAACTAACTTGGGCAACCGCCGCTTCTTTGAAAAATTCATTGATTCTGACGCCGCTGAATCCGTCAGAAAATTCACTTCTTGGAGAGAAGTGAATGATCCAAATATTCCAAACGAATCGAATTTAGTTTTTATACTTATTGATATTGATCACTTTAAAGCGGTTAACGATACGTATGGACACAAGGCAGGTGATGCGGTACTAGTCCAAGTAGCACAGATTCTTAAAGACAGCTCTCGCAGTTCTGATTACGTAGTGAGATGGGGCGGCGAGGAATTTATGATTGTCGCGAGATTTATTCGTAAAGAAACTGCTCATGTACTCACTGATCGGATCTGTCGCGCGGTGGCAAAACATAAATTCGATATTGGCGACGACAAAAGTATTTCGGTTACCTGTTCAATCGGGTATGGATGCTACCCAATGCACACAGAAGACCCAGCATATTATTCGTGGGAGGAAGTAGTTAACATCGCAGATATGTGTCTGTACGCCGTAAAGGCTTCTGGTCGAAATGGCTGGATTGGTGCTTTGGAAACCGAGCAACATTCAAAATCGCTCGATGACTTTAAAGGTAATTTCAAACAAAACAAAGTTAAAATTAAAAGTTCAATGCCAGCAAACAAAATAGACTGGCGCTAGTATAACTTGAATAATTGATATTAGATTTTTTTAAGGGCTGAATGACGTACTTCTAATCTTTTTATACACTATGAAGTATGGTCACTTTTAAAGAAACTCAAAGCGGTTTAGTTATCAGTTTGGCACCCAATAGATCTGCAACCTGGGCTCAAACCATGTTTGTAATAGGATCGATTGGCGTTATTTCATTGTCAATCGCGATATTTTGGGCATTTCAAGGCGCGTGGATGATCTTACCTTTTGCAGGACTAGAAATAACACTTCTCGTGTTTTTGGCCTATAAAGTTTGTGCCAAGACTTACCATATACAGATACTTTATTTAGATAAGGAAGAAATTCGCCTAGAATGGGGTGCGACCTATCCAAAGAGAAAGTGGCTTTTCCCAAGAAGCTCCACAAATTTTATCATCACGCGCCCTAATCACTCGCTATCACCTTCAAAAATTGAGATTACTCATAATACCTCAGCCCTGAGATTGGGAGAGCTACTTAACAAAGCTGACATCGACCAAACAATAAAACTTCTCAGAAAAGCCGGTTTGAGTATGAAATACAAAGGTACAACTCAGACTATTGCGCTAGATAATTTTCCTCATGAGTAATGTTATTAGAAAAGACAATAATCATAAATTCGTCGGCTAAAGCACCTATTCTAATTTTGAAAAGATTTTTGCCTCAATTTACAAAGATTATCTCCGGCGGAAGGTAAGTTTATTCCCTGTTTTGCTTTGTTAACGTTACAAAATACGTTAATTAGCAATGAGGGTAATTTGCGTATGAAAGATTCTTAAATGAGATTTCGCAGACTCCGCTGATATACAAAAGAAAATAAAAAAGGATTACCCTTTTGGATAACTTTTTTTTATTAAAAGCCTGATTAAGCGGCACGACTGCCGTTTAACACAACCGAAAGTTGCCCGCAGGGCGAGAACCATGGATGGTTCGAGTGACTATGACCATGCCCCACAGGGGTACGCCCCCACGGATGGGGAAGGTAGAATTTTATCGGGAATAAAACCGAGGTTGTCGGAAGGGTTGATAGTAAAAAGCCCCTGCAGCTAGGCTACAAGGGCTTTTCTTTATTAGAAGCCTGACGATGACCTACTCTCACATGGGGACTCCCCACACTACCATCGGCGATGAATCGTTTCACGTCTGAGTTCGGGATGGGATCAGGTGGTTCCAATTCTCTATTGTCGTCAGGCAAATCGGTTCACGCGCAGCCTTTAAAGACTGACGCTAACACAACCTCATGAACAGAGGCCATGCTCGAAATCGTCTCAATCGATTTCAGTGAATTCTGTTGCCATAACAAAAAGTAAGTAAAGCGACCATTTGGGTTATCTCGGGACTTATAATCCTTAACAGTTAACCCTTCACAGTCTAGTAACTCGATTGATCTTAATTTCTAACAGATCTTGTACAAAAGTATCTCTGTCTTATCCAGTTGTGTTAACACACTGCATTTCTTGGTGTGACACAACGACTTTTTTTAAGATTGTTACTGAAATCACTCTCGGCGATTATCAGCACGTCTTCCATACAGGAAGGTCGTTTGTTGATGCTTAACTTAATAACTTAGGTTATATGGTCAAGCCTCACGGGCAATTAGTATTGGTTAGCTCAACGCCTCACAGCGCTTCCACACCCAACCTATCAACGTCGTAGTCTTCAACGGCCCTTCAGGGGGTCAAGCCCCAGGGAAATCTCATCTTGAAGGAGGCTTCCCGCTTAGATGCTTTCAGCGGTTATCCCGTCCGAACATAGCTACCGGGCAATGCGTCTGGCGACACAACCCGAACACCAGAGGTTCGTTCACTCCGGTCCTCTCGTACTAGGAGCAACTCTTCTCAAATTTCCAACGCCCACGGCAGATAGGGACCGAACTGTCTCACGACGTTCTAAACCCAGCTCGCGTACCACTTTAAATGGCGAACAGCCATACCCTTGGGACCGGCTTCAGCCCCAGGATGTGATGAGCCGACATCGAGGTGCCAAACACCGCCGTCGATGTGAACTCTTGGGCGGTATCAGCCTGTTATCCCCGGAGTACCTTTTATCCGTTGAGCGACGGCCCTTCCATACAGAACCGCCGGATCACTATGACCTACTTTCGTACCTGCTCGACTTGTCAGTCTCGCAGTCAAGCGCGCTTATGCCATTATACTCATTGCATGATTTCCGACCATGCTGAGCGCACCTTCGTACTCCTCCGTTACACTTTGGGAGGAGACCGCCCCAGTCAAACTACCCACCATACACTGTCCCCGATCCCGATAAGGGAACTGGGTTAGAACCCCAAACATATCAGGCTGGTATTTCAAGATTGGCTCCACCCACACTGGCGTATGGGTTTCAAAGCCTCCCAGCTATCCTACACAAATAGGCTCAGAGTTCAGTGTAAAGCTATAGTAAAGGTTCACGGGGTCTTTCCGTCTAGCCGCGGGTACACAGCATCTTAACTGCGATTTCAATTTCACTGAGTCTCGGGTGGAGACAGTGTGGCCATCATTACGCCATTCGTGCAGGTCGGAACTTACCCGACAAGGAATTTCGCTACCTTAGGACCGTTATAGTTACGGCCGCCGTTTACCGGGGCTTCGATCAAGAGCTTCGCCTAAGCTAACCCCATCAATTAACCTTCCGGCACCGGGCAGGCGTCACACCCTATACGTCCACTTACGTGTTTGCAGAGTGCTATGTTTTTAATAAACAGTTGCAGCCACCTGGTTTCTTCGACCGCCAACAGCTTATCCCCGAACGGGTCACCGTCAGCGGCGCACCTTCTCCCGAAGTTACGGTGCCATTTTGCCTAGTTCCTTCACCCGAGTTCTCTCAAGCGCCTTGGTATTCTCTACCTAACCACCTGTGTCGGTTTCGAGTACGGTCAACTGTTACCTGAAGCTTAGAAGTTTTTCTTGGAAGCATGGCATCAACGACTTCGCTCATACGAGCTCGTCATCACCTCTCGGCCTTAAGATCCCGGATTTACCTAAGATCTCAGCCTACTAGCTTGAACGTGGACAACCATCGCCACGATCGCCTAGCCTTCTCCGTCCCTCCATCGCAGTAACAGTCGGTACAGGAATATTAACCTGTTTCCCATCGACTACGGCTTTCGCCCTCGCCTTAGGGGCCGACTAACCCTGCCCCGATTAACGTTGGACAGGAACCCTTGGTTTTCCGGCGGAGGGGTTTTTCACCCCTCTTGTCGTTACTCATGTCAGCATTCGCACTTCTGATACCTCCAGCAAACTTCTCAGTTCACCTTCACAGGCTTACAGAACGCTCCCCTACCATTCTTTCGAATCCGCAGCTTCGGTTGCTAATTTTAGCCCCGGTACATCTTCCGCGCAGGCCGACTCGACTAGTGAGCTATTACGCTTTCTTTAAAGGATGGCTGCTTCTAAGCCAACCTCCTAGCTGTCTAAGCCTTCCCACATCGTTTCCCACTTAATTAACATTTGGGACCTTAGCTGGCGGTCTGGGTTGTTGCCCTCTCGACGACGGACGTTAGCACCCGCCGTCTGTCTGCCATACTCTACTCCTCGGTATTCGGAGTTTGCAAAGGGTTGGTAAGTCGGGATGACCCCCTAGCCTTAACAGTGCTCTACCCCCGAGGGTAATATATGACGCACTACCTAAATAGTTTTCGGGGAGAACCAGCTATCTCCGGGCTTGATTAGCCTTTCACTCCGATCCACAGGTCATCTCCTAACTTTTCAACGTTAGTGAGTTCGGTCCTCCAGTCAGTGTTACCTAACCTTCAACCTGCCCATGGATAGATCGCCCGGTTTCGGGTCTATTGCCAGCGACTCGACGCCCTATTAAGACTCGATTTCTCTACGGCTCCCCTAAACGGTTAACCTTGCCACTGACAATAAGTCGCTGACCCATTATACAAAAGGTACGCGGTCACTTTCGCTCCCACTGCTTGTATGCACACGGTTTCAGGTTCTATTTCACTCCCCTCACAGGGGTTCTTTTCGCCTTTCCCTCACGGTACTGGTTCACTATCGGTCAGTTGGGAGTATTTAGCCTTAGAGGATGGTCCCCCTATCTTCAGTCAAGATATCACGTGTCCCGACCTACTTAATATGGAATATATAAGCTGACGTATACGGGGCTATCACCCTTTATTGCCAGACTTTCCAGACTGTTCTACTGACTTATATATTCTCGGCTGCTCCCCGTTCGCTCGCCGCTACTAAGGGAATCTCGGTTGATTTCTTTTCCTCCGGGTACTTAGATGTTTCAGTTCCCCGGGTTTGCCTCTTACACCTATGAATTCAGTGCAAGATACCCAAAAGGGTGGGTTTCCCCATTCAGAAATCTCAGGATCAAAGCTTATGTGCCAGCTCCCCTGAGCTTATCGCAGGCTCTTACGTCTTTCATCGCCTCCAACTGCCAAGGCATCCACCGTGTGCACTTATTCACTTGACCATATAACGCAAGTGACTAAGTTGTTGTTGCATACAACATCGACTTATCTTAAAAAATCGTGAATCATCAGCTTCTTCCATCACCTAAGCCTTTGCTAGCTATAACAAACGCCTAATTCAGATAATGTCCAAATCGCCAATAACCACGTTCGCTGTGTCTCACACTATCTACGAATGCAATCTGTAACGTTCACCGGATAAGCACTCTTGAGATACTCATTTGTACTTAACTCGTTGTTACTTTTTGACTTTACTTAACTTATTGTTAAAGAGCGTTTCGCTGAGCTCGTCAGCGAGAGGGTGCGTATCTTACACCGAGCTTGATGAGAGTCAAGCGGTTTTTATTTTTATTTATAAATACTTTTCTCCCGAGTTTTTCATACCAGCAAAGGGATAATCGATTAGGCTCTGGTATTAACAGATATCGTGTTAAAATTTTTAGAAAGAAACAAGAAGATATCCGACTTGATATGCCAACTATTTGCGCTTGGTTTAAACTTGAAAGATGCAGAACTTAAAGCAAAAAAAATCCCTTCTCATTATAAACATGGGCACTATTGGCGACATTCTTATGTCTACGCCAGTAGCCTCAGCATTCAAAAACAATAACAGCAATATAAAGATTACCTGGATAGTTCAACCAGAATTGGCAAGTCTTCTTGATGGAAACCCATACATTGACCACTTAATTCCATGGGACTATCAAAAACTTGTAGACAGCTGGTATTACAAGAGGCTATTTACGGTTGCAGATATACTTTTTTCACTAAAAAAACAGTTGAAAAATCATAAATTTGATATCGCATTAGATCTGCAAGGCGTGCTTACCAGTGGATTTGTGACATGGTTTACGGGCGCGACACATCGCATTGCTCTCGGCTCTGAAGAAGGCAGTAACCTATTTATGACGAAGACGATTTCGCGCACACTTGGGGATCGAATTCACTTGGGCTCAGAGTATCGGTATCTAATTACCCAGTTAGGCATTCCAGACAAAAAATGGGAAATGTTTATTCCATCGAAACCTTTATCAACTGAATCTGCAAGACGAATTTTAGAAGGTCATATTGGCTCAGATAA
>CBDHEY010000004.1:105000-1475000 GCA_965262305.1 Cellvibrionaceae bacterium | reverse complement strand
GCATCAACTAACCAACAATTAGGGTGTTGAGAATAAGTGGTATTTCTTTTTACCCAATTTCACAATAAAAAAACGAGCATGGAACGCGTTTTCTTTTGCAAAAGCTTCAGCAGTTCGCATGTTATCTTCCGAACCTTTGGCCTCGCCATTGATTAATACCGCATTTCGCGCTAACGCATCCTTGACTTCACGCCCTGCCTTTACCATGCCAGAATCGGCTAAAAGCGCAGTTAACGGTTTATCTAAGTCGTCATTAGTCAAAGCACTTGAAGGAAGCCCGTCCAATGCCAACTGTTCCATTTCATCTTCAGTAAGTGTATTTAGCTCACCACTGAAAAGCGCTTGAGTTATGCGTTTTGCTGCACTTAACCCTTCCGCTTTATGCACTAAGCGTGTCACTTCTTCCGCTAGAATTGCCTGGGCCTGCGGACGTCCTTGAGCATTCCTATCTTCAACTTCTATTTCATTGATTTTTTCAATAGAGAGAAATGTAAAGTATTTAAGAAACTTATAGACATCTGCATCTGCGGTATTGAGCCAGAATTGATAAAAGGCATAAGGTGAGGTTTTGCTTGCATCAAGCCAGATAGTCCCAGACTCTGTTTTTCCAAATTTTGTTCCATCTGCCTTTGTAACTAGAGGTAAAGTTAACCCAAATACTTGCCCTCCGTGCAAACGTCGCGTCAAATCCGTTCCGCCAGTGATATTCCCCCACTGATCGGACCCACCGATTTGCAAAGAACATTTATATTGCTTGTACAATTCTGCGAAATCGTAAGACTGTAAAAGCATATATGTAAATTCGGTAAAAGAGATTCCAGCACCTTCCCTGTCGATACGCTGTTTGACCGATTCTTTGTTAATCATGTTGTTGACCGAAAAATGCTTACCTACATCTCTCAAAAAATCGAGAACATTCATCTCGCCAACCCAATCTAGGTTGTTTACAACAACTGCAGAATTTTCACCACAATCAAAATCAATAAATTGAGAGACTTGCGCCTTCAGCTTAGCTACCCAGCTGGCGACTATATCTGGTGTATTGAGCTTCCTTTCATCTGCTTTAAAGCTCGGGTCGCCAATCAATCCAGTAGCTCCACCAACTAATGCTAGCGGCCTATGACCTGCCTGTTGAAAACGCCTAAGCGTTAATAAAGGAACCAAGCTACCAATATGAAGACTATCGGCAGTTGGGTCGAAGCCAGCATATAATGTACAGCTATCACTCGCTAAATGCTCTTGGAGCTTTTCGTCTCCAGTCATCTGCGCTACTAAACCACGTGCTTGAAGATCTGCTAATAAATTTTTATCAATCGCGCTCATCCACCTTAACCTTTTATGCGATTCTTGGTATTTTAAGGACGGGAACCATACCTAAAAATACTATAAAAACAAACCATTCGGTTTTATTTATTAAAATCACAAAATCTTTTTGTCGAAATGGGTGAAATATATGCATTTTTTTGTTATAAATTTTATAGTTATGACAACATCCTGATGCTTTTCCGAGATATTTAATGAAAGCCATTGAATTGTTTATAAAAAAATTCTATAGATTTGCGTTAAGCCATTTTCCACAGAGTCATATAATAGCTGCATCAGCATTAATGATCTGCTTGGTAGTAATAACACTTTTACCGAGTGAAAAAGCTGACGCAAAACGGAACTCCCAGCAAGTTCAAATTCCCGAAGTTGCATTTGAAAATAGCTTGCCCGAAATCGAATTCACAGCAGCAATTGCTGCGGATGAAGCTCCAAAACTAGAAAAACATGAAGCCAAAGTAAAACCTGGCGACACTTTATCAGCAATCTTTAAGCGAGTCGGCCTGACTGATGGAAAGATGATGGCGTTTTTAAATAACGCGCCAGAAAGCAAGAAGTTAACAAAGCTTTACCCAGGACATGACCTAGAGTTCTACACTGACGAGTCCAATGAACTGGTAAAAATCAATTACATCAAAAGCGAGTTAAAAAGCTTTTCCTATACCAAACAAGGCAACGAGTTCAAATATGAGGAAATAGACCGACAGCCCGACATTCATTATTCGACCATATCAGGAATCATAGAAACGTCGTTATATGAATCCGCACTCAAAGCTAGGCTAGATGATCGATTGATTATGGAACTTGCTGATGTATTTGGTTGGGATATCGATTTTGCTCTAGATATTCGTAGGGGCGATAGCTTCAGAGTTGTTTATGAAGAAAAGTTTCTCGATGGTGAAAAAATCGGTAATGGAAGCATTGTCGCGGCAGAATTTATTAATCAAAAAGAGCGCTTTCAAGCCTTAAGATACAAACACGAAAATGGCGATATAAGCTACTACACCCCTGAGGGTAAAAGCATGCGTAAAGCCTTCTTACGCGCCCCTCTCGATTTTCGACGTATTAGCTCAAACTTTAACCCAAGGCGCCTACACCCTGTATTTAAAACCGTTCGTCCCCACCGAGGCATCGATTACGCTGCGGCTACCGGCACACCGGTATGGTCTTCGGGTAATGGCCGTGTGATTGCATCAGGCTTTACCAAAGCAAATGGTAACTACATTGTTATCCAGCATGGCAACAATATTCAAACTAAATACCTTCACCTACATAAGCGTTATGTTAAGAAAGGCCAAAAAGTAAAACAAAAACAAAAAATTGGAAGTGTAGGTTCAACAGGCTATTCGACAGGCCCTCATTTACACTACGAATTCTTAATTAATGGCGTACACAGAAACCCAAGAACAATTGTTGGCAAGCTCCCCAAAGCGGAATCGATAAACACCTCAGAATATGAGCGATTTAAGCAGCAAACAAAACCGCTTTTGGCTGAGTTAGATTTGTATAAGACCACGAACGTTGCTGAGCTCGAGATTGAAAGTATTGCGCAGTAAATTGGGCGATATTAATGAACCTTAAGGATGAAATATACATCGGCCTGATGTCGGGAACGAGTGTCGATGGTATTGATGCAGCCATCGTGAATTTTCAAGAAAGCAGATGCAAGCTTTTACATGCAGAAATGTATCCGCTTCCAGCAAATTTAGCGAAAAAAATTAAACAACTATGCTTACCAGGTCAAAATGAAATTGATCAAATGGGTCAACTGGACGTTGAGCTAGGCAACGTTTTCGCCGAAGCAGCCCTATCAGCACTATCAAAAACAGAGATTCCTAGATCCCAAGTATCTGCTATCGGTAGTCATGGGCAAACGATTCGCCATCGACCTAATTACGCCACACCATTCACTCTGCAAATCTCCGACCCAAATACCATTGCCCAACAAACAGGAATTACCACAATTGCCGATTTTCGTCGCAGAGATATGGCTGCAGGCGGGCAAGGAGCGCCCCTGGCACCGGCATTTCACCACAACATGTTTCGCAGCGAACAAAAAACTAGAGTGATCATTAATATCGGTGGAATTGCGAATATCACCTGGTTACCTCAAAACGGAGAATCTATTGGTTTCGATGTGGGGCCCGGAAATACTCTCATGGATGCCTGGTCACAAATTCATCTACTTAAGCCATATGACAAAAATGGTGCTTGGGCATCATCTGGAAAGCTCGACAGAGGTCTACTAAATGCGCTCTGCTCTCATCCTTTTTTGAGTCAAAACAGTCCCAAAAGTACAGGTCGCGAAGAATTTAATATTGATTGGTTACAATCGATTTTAAATCAAAGAGGTTATGATTTGAGCCCACAAGATGTTCAGCGAACTCTTTGCCAATTTTCGGTAACCTGTATTGGATCAGCAATTAAAAACCTTCACTCGAATTGTGAAATTTACTTGTGTGGTGGTGGGGCTAAAAATGATTTCTTACGACAAACCATGATTGAAGAACTACCAAACATTCCAATAAAAACCACTGAAGAACTTGGTATTGAACCTGACTGGGTAGAAGCCGCCGCCTTCGCGTGGCTAGCAAAACAAACGATGCATCACAACCCAGGGAACCTAGTTTCAGTGACCGGTGCAAATACACCCGTGATACTAGGTGGTATTTACTACGCCTAATTTTCTTTTTGTGCTAGTCCCCAGTCGTATAAAACACCTCTTTTGATACCAAAATATTTGGCTGAGATGGAAGCGGCTTTTTTTAGAGGCAACTCTTGAAGTAATGCTCGCATTAGCTTTTCAGCTTCTTGGGAAACCGTTTCACTACTTTCATCGGGTATGAAACCCGCAACAATAATGACGATCTCACCTTTCAAGGGAAATTCCTCATTCTCAATTCCACTAA
Source organism: Cellvibrionaceae bacterium (assembly GCA_965262305.1). Classification (GTDB taxonomy): domain Bacteria; phylum Pseudomonadota; class Gammaproteobacteria; order Pseudomonadales; family Cellvibrionaceae; genus CBDHEY01. Next base: position 1,470,768 of record CBDHEY010000004.1, on the reverse strand, counting down.
GCATCTTAGCTAAAGAGCAGGAGATAAAGGTTTCGTAAGTCTTAGTCAACTCCCTGGCAAGCACTATTTCTCTGTCGCCGCCAAATACTTCAGCCATATCTTTCAAAGAATCCTCCACGCGATGAGGAGACTCGTAAAAAATTAATGTGGATTCTGTGCGTTTTAACTCGTCAAACAATTTTTTTCGTGCAGAAGTTTTTGCTGGGGGAAATCCAGAAAAAAGAAATTTGTCTGATGGCATCGACGATGCTGATAAAGCAGCCACCAAAGCACAAGCACCTGGTATTGGTATTACCTTTACACCCTGTTCTCTCACATGAGAGACCAATTTATAACCAGGATCAGATATAAGCGGGGTACCTGCATCAGATATGAGCGCTACACTTTTTCCTTCTTTCAATAAATTGATGATTCGCTCTATTTGAGCTTGAGATCCATTATCATGGTATGAACATTTGGGCGTATTAATATTAAAATAATCCAATAGCTTACTGCTGTGTCTAGTATCCTCAGCTGCAATCATATCCACATTTTTGAGCACATCTATTGCTCTTGTAGTCATATCAGAAAGATTGCCAATTGGTGTTGCGACAATATATAGAGCACTTTGGTCTGTCATTTGTTATATTTCTACCCTTCGATAATCAGCAAATTCATTCATCATTTTGAAGAACTTATGATAAATCCTCGCGAAGCTCACGCAAAATTATTTCGTTTATCAGTAACCTTATTCGTCTTAACTTCTTACCTACTAGGTTGCGGCACAACACCGGTAAAAACTTCAGATATAGATGAGAATAAGGAAGAAATCACGTTAGAACAAGTCACCAAATTACTCTCCGACGCCGAGAACATGTTGCCAAATGAGCAACAAGTTGCCTATATCTCTGCTGCGGAATATCTTATTGAGCTTGGAGAGTATGATTGGGCTCGAAATATGCTTTTGGATATAAACGAGTACCAGCTAGACAATAGCAACTATTTCAGATTTGCATTTGTTTCAGCTCAGCTTGCGATAATCGATGGCAACCCATTCATAGCTAAAGGTTTTTTATGGGATGAAAAAATCGAGTCCATTTATCCAACTATTGATATCGCAGAACAAATTGAGTTTCATAAGCTTAGAGCAAGACTTTTAAGCGACCTTGGGGAGTTTGCCGCAAGTGCTGATGAAAGAATCCGCTTGAATACTATCTTATTCAGTGACCAAGACGCTATTGATGAAAATCATGATCAGCTATGGCAATCGCTGATGGAATTGTCGCTGACAGAGCTTGAAGAACAACAAGTATTGACAAAAAATCGAATGCGAGAAGGTTGGTACTCTCTCGCAATTCTCAGTAAAAACAACCAAACTAATTTACAAAACCAAGATAAAGCCCTAGATCAATGGGTTTTTTCCTGGCCAGAACACCCAGCAAGCTTGCGCTTACCTGCGGATTTACAACTCATTAAGCAACTGGCTGCGGATCAACCAAAACGTGTCGCGCTGATACTACCACTTAGCGGTAAATTCCAAAAACCCGCTGAAGCAATATTAGATGGCTTTATGGCTGCGTATTATCACTCCTCAGATAAGAAATCGACCCAACCACTTATAAATATTTACAACTCAGAAACACAAGATATTCAAACACTTTATGATGAAGCCGTATTAGCCGGCGCTGAAACCATTATAGGCCCGTTAGACAAAACCAAAATTTCAGAACTACTTCAAATTGAGTCGATGAAAGTCCCCGTGCTTGCATTAAATCAGGTTGAAACAGGAGCTTTAGAAGCATTACCTCTCTATCAATTTGGATTGACCATAGAAGACGAGGCCAAACAGGTCGCAGAACAAGCATGGAAAGATGGCCACCGGCGTGCGATGGTCTTAAGTCCAGCATCAAGTTGGGGAGAAAGAGGCGCAATCGCATTCCTAGATCGCTGGATCGAACTAGGAGGTTTTGTTACGCGAGAATACCAATACAAAAAACAAAAAGAGTTTTCCGAATTAATAAAAAATGCAATGCAAGTATCAGATAGCCAAGCCCGCGCAAGCAAAATAAGGCGTTTATTAGGAACTCCAATAGAATTTGAACCTAGGCGACGTCAGGATATTGATTTTATTTTTATGATCAGCAATGCATCGCAAGCTCGACAACTTAAACCAACTCTAGCATTTCATTACGCAGGAAACATACCTGTCTACGCAGCAAGTCACGTTTACAAAGGAACAAATGAACCAAAGGTAGATAGAGATTTAAATAATATACGCTTTACTACATTACCTTGGTTTTTTGATCAAAATATTGGGGAAAAAAAAGACATAAAAAAATATACCCCTAGCAATAATTATGAGCGACTATATGCACTAGGTGTCGATGCTTATTATCTCTATCCACGCCTGAAGCAACTTGACGAGGTTAAACAATCTCATTTTTACGGCACCACAGGAAAACTAAGCATAAAAGTAGATCGAAAAATTCAACGAGTTCAAACCTGGGCTTATTTTGAAAATGGTGTACCAATAGAAATGCCAAAAACACAACCTTTAAAAGACATCTAATAACACGTTAAGCATAAATGCCATTTTTCAAGAAAAAAATAAACTCGGGACAGGAAGCCGAGATAAGAGCTAAAAAACACTTGCAGGATCAAGGTTTGAAGTGTCTCACTCAAAACTATCGCTCGCGCTATGGCGAAATAGATCTTGTCATGCAAGACAAAGATAACATTGTATTTGTTGAAGTTCGCTTGAGAAACAACAACCAGTTTGGATCAGCACTGGAAACTGTAGATAGAAAAAAACAAGAAAAAATACAAATAACCGCGCAAGCCTATATGAGCGAACATACACTATACCAAACCCATGCCATGCGGTTTGATGTTGTTGGTTTCGACAAACATCAGGTTCAATGGATTAAAGGAGCTTTTTAAGTGTCGCAGCGAGTATATACACTATTTCAAAAAAGTGTTGAAGCCAAAATGAACGTTGGCGAACAACTCGCACCACTGATCGAGAACGCAAGTAATAAACTTGTTCAATGTCTATTAAATGAAGGAAAAATTCTAGTTTGTGGAAATGGGTTTTCTTCGGCAATAGCTCAGATTTTTAGCGCTTCACTCATAGACCGGTTTGAAAAAGAAAGGCCATCGCTGCCTGCAATTTGCCTTGGGTCCAATATACCTACTTACACTGCGATAGCAGCTGATTCAAATTTCGCTGAAGTATATTCAAAACCTATAAACGCTTTAGGTAACGAGGGAGACATATTACTGGCGATTAGCTCTAGCGGTAACTCAGGAAGCATCGTTCAAGCGGTTTCTGCAGCACACTCAAGAGGTATTGAAGTTATTGCTTTGACGGGACGTGATGGAGGGGATATATCCTCACTTTTAGATGTCAATGATCATGAGCTTTGCGTACCTTTAAATTCTCGAGGTCGTATCCACGAAGTACATTTGTTAATTATTAATTGTTTATGTGACTTAATCGATCACAAACTTTTCGGCATTGAATAAAACGCTATGAAGCCATACCAATTTTCTATAAATAAATATACGAAACTCATCTATATATTCACCACACTATTAATGCTTCTTAATTTATCTGGTTGTGTTTCGATACTAAATGCAGCAAATGAAGATCCAATACAAACAGATCCAGGTAAACGTAGTTTTGGACAATATCTAGAAGACGAAGAGCTTGAAAACATCGTAAAGGTGAACATAAAAAAAGCCTCAGCTGCACTGAATAAATCGTCACATATTAATGTTCACGCTTATAACACTGTCGTGTTGCTCACCGGAGAAGTACCAACAGAAGCCGCAAAAAAGCTCGCTGGCGAAACCGCGAATAAAATCAATCGCGTGCGACAAGTTCACAATGAATTGACAATCAACCCTAAAAGTAAGTTCGCTTCAAGAGTCCAAGATAGCTGGATCTCTAGTAAATTAAAGGCTAAAGCCATTACGGATAATCGTGTCGACGCAGATAGAGTAGAAATCATAGTAGAAAAAAGCGTCGTTTTTTTAATGGGGAAAATTTCTCGAAAAGAAGCCGATCGAATAACAGAACTAGCTAGAAATACTGGTGGTGTCACTAAAGTCGTAAGAGTCTTTGAATATTTGGAGTAAATATGTCCACTCAAATATCAAGATGTAACTTCAACTGCCACGGCTAGTGCTTCCCCTCCTCCCACGCAAATAGCAGCAATACCACGCGTAAGTCCATTACTTCTAAGTGCATTAATCAGTGTCACCAAGATTCGAGCACCAGAAGCACCAATTGGATGGCCCAAGGCACATGCGCCTCCATTAACATTCACTTTTTCCAACGGGATACTTAATTCTTTGATTGCTGTGATTGTCACAACGGCAAAGGCCTCATTTATTTCAAATAAATCAACATCGCAAATTTTCCAATTTAGATTATCTAATAATTTGTTTATTGCCCCGATTGGAGCAATAGTAAACCATTCTGGTTTAGCTGCATGCTGGCTATACCCAATAATTCTAGCTATTGGTGCGAAAGAATTATCGAGAGCAAAATTACTTGAGCACAGTGTTAACGCGGCCGCGCCATCACCGATACCACTAGAATTAGCCGCCGTCACCGTACCATCTCCAATAAAAGCTGGTTTTAATGACCTAACTTTCTCCGGTTTCGCACGGTTCGGTAGTTCATCTTCATATATGTCAGTCGTCCCAGTTTTTAGACTTACTTTTATGGGAACAATCTCTTCATTAAACTGGTGCCTTTGAATAGCGTTTTTAGCCTTTTCTAAGGACATTAAAGCGAAGTCATCCTGCTCTTCTCTAGAGATCTGATATCTACTCGCTGTAGATTCCGCAAAATACCCCATGAGCTGACCGGAATGTGCATCCTCTAGACCATCAACAAACATATGATCTAAAACTTCACCATGCCCCAATCTTATACCTCCCCTGCTCTTTGGCAGTAAATGAGGTGATCCAGTCATACTCTCCATTCCACCTGCAATTATAGTCTGTTCGGCTCCAAGCAAAATTGACTGCAAGGCCAAAACGACGCTTTTCATCCCTGAGCCGCAAACCTTATTTACCAGGTAACCAGGTATACTATTTGGCAACCCAGCCTTTATCAGAGCATGACGAGCGGGAGCTTGACCTAGTCCAGCTTGAAGCACACAACCGAAAATCACTTCATCAATATGTTCCCCTTCGAGACCAGCCTTAGTTAACACTTTCGAAATCACATTGGCACCTAATTCCACAGAAGAAATACCCGAAAAATTTCCCTGAAACGCGCCTATCGGAGTTCTCGCTGCACTTAAAACTACAATATCTTTGCTCATTTAAATTCTTCTTAACTTACTCAAATTGTTTTTTCTGACTACTATAAGTGAATTAGCATTTAATTTATGAAAATATAAACATCATTTTTAATAAAATTTTGCTTACAATAATGGAAAAATCAACCTGGATATACCGAATATGATTACTAGCATTGTTTTTCTCGTTATTGTTATAGCTCTCGCTTTCTATATTATTTCTATTTATAACACGCTGGTAAGCTTAAAAAACCGCTACCAAAATGGCTTCTCCCAAATTGAAGTGCAACTAAAACGACGATACGACCTCATACCTAACCTAGTCGAAACAGCGAAAGGCTACCTTAATCACGAAAGAGAAACTTTAGAAGCAGTAATCTCAGCTCGAAATACCGCATTAGCAGGATTAAAAGCGGCGTCAGCTGATCCAGGCAGCGCCTCCGCTATTCAAGAGCTGGCAGGAGCCGAGGGTATGCTCGCAGGAGCTCTTGGTAAATTGAACGTAGTAATGGAAGCTTACCCAGATTTGAAGGCGAACCAAAATATGATGCAATTATCTGAAGAACTCACGAGTACCGAGAATAAAGTTGCATTCGCCCGCCAAGGTTTCAATGATTCAGTAACAGAATACAACACTTATCGTCAGTCATTTCCGCCCGTATTTTTTGCAAATATGTTCGGTCATAACATAGATGCAGAACTATTAGAGTTTGAAGACTCAGCCGAAATCCAGGCGGCCCCCAAAATTTCCTTTTGATTAAATTAAAGGTTTAAATTTAGTGAACTTTTTCCATCACCAAGATGCCGCTAAAAAGAAAACGAGCTTTTTGGTTTTTATGTTAATACTTGCCGTTTTAAGTCTAATTTTAATTACGGTATTAGCAATAAACATCTTCATGTATTACTTTAGCCAACACGCAACGAGCGTTGATGCCATAAACGCATATCAGACACCGCTTTCACAACATTTTATCCATATGTTAACTTCCAGGTTAACTTTATGGATAGCAATCGGCGTAATCTCAGTGGTTACATTAGGTGGCTTTTGGAAAATGGTACAGTTAAGTCATGGAGGAAAGTCGATTGCAGAATCTTTAGGTGGAAGACGCATAGACCCGAACACACAAAACCCAGAAGAAAGAAAAATCCTCAATGTGGTCGAAGAGATGGCTATCGCATCTGGAAACCCTGTTCCACCTGTTTATCTATTATCGGATAACTCAATAAATGCATTTGCCGCCGGATTAACTCGAAGAGATGCAATTATTGGGGTAACGAATGGATGCGTGAACCTTTTAAACCGGGACGAACTACAAGGCGTTATGGCCCATGAATTTAGCCATATCCACAACGGCGACATGCGTTTGAATATGCGGTTGACCGCTATTCTTCATGGTATTTTACTCATTGGCTTAATCGGACAATTTATCTTAAGGGGCAATAGTTCGAGCTATTACTATCGAAGTTCACACTCTCGAAGAGAAGGAAACAAAGCTCAATTGCTAGGCTTAGTTCTCATGATAATAGGCTATGGAGGAACCTTTTTTGGAAATATTATCAAAGCAGCGGTGAGCCGCCAACGCGAGTTTCTAGCAGACGCTTCAGCAGTGCAATTCACCCGAAACCCAATAGGCATTAGTGGCGCGTTAAAAAAAATTGGAGGAGCTACCAGCCGTTCTCATTTATCGAGCGCTAACGCACAAGAATTTAGTCACTTTTATTTCGCTGCTGGCGTCACAACTTTTCTGGGTTCTATGATGGCAACTCATCCACCACTTTCTGACCGCATCAAAAGAATAGAGCCTCGCTGGAGTGGGACCTTTCCCAAACTAGATGAATCAAAACTAAATCACCATCGAGAAAAGTCAAATTTTCAAGAGAAAGAACACGTCGCTCAATTCACTTCTTATGAAAATGAATCGAATAGCTATTCTCAAAAAAGCAAAATCAGTGAATTTAGCTTTACAGACACAATCGAAAACAAAGTAGGTGAAGCAACACCTGAAAGTATTGCCGAGACGAGAAAACACATAGAGGCTATTCCAAATACATTACATGAAGCGTGTTTATCTGGCTTTTCCGCTAGAACAATTATCTATAGCTTACTTTTAGAGAATAAAAATAAATCAATTCATGAACAGCAAATAAAATACTTAAAAGATAATGCACACCCAGCGACGTTTAAAGTACTTCAAGTTATTTCAGAGCAAGTACTTTTACTTCCCCGAGAGCACTATTTGAGTTTAATCAATCTCTGTATACCTGCTCTAAAAAACCTATCAAAACCACAATACAGAATATTTAAGCAAAATCTTGTCGCTCTCATAAAAATCGACAAAAAAATTACTTTGTTCGAATGGTGTCTGTATCGAATAATAATCAAAACACTCGAAGCCAAAGACACTCCGGCTAAGTTTACTTTAAAAGAGACAAAGAATTCGTTAACAAATTTACTTTCCGTTGTGGCTCAATTCAGCTCGGAGAACAGTGATAAAAACATGGATGCCGCTTATATTGCCGCAACCAACCATTTAAAAATATCACTAGAAGAGAGGAAAAGAAATATTGGAATCCATGAACTAGATAAAACTTTAGATACGCTAGAACAACTTAAACCTTTAGAAAAACCAAAATTATTGAAGTCGATATCAGAAATTATCTGTCATGACAATAAAGTGACGCCGACAGAAAAGGAGTTGTTTCGCGCAATCGGAGACACATTAAACTGCCCTATCCCTCCAATTTAAATTAATTATTCCACAAAACCCCACGAGTCTTTTGCTATAGAGAACGATGGGGTTTTGGAAATTAGTCGCGCAAAGGATTTAATGCTTTAACTTATGTAAACTGGGCCGATGCCTACGCTCCAAATAATTACAGTAGCAATCATCGCAGTAACAAGCATCACCAATCCGACAGTGATTACCGATGACGCGTACATAAATGCTCGATCTTTATCCATGTTCATAAGAATAGGTATACCCTCATATATCAGATATACCGAATATGCGGCCGCGGCCATCAGAACTAAAGCATCAACCCAAATAACTGGGTACACTAAAATAACACTAGCTAAGAGAATAGGTGTGGTCACAAATACCGCCAAAGCAGTCCCATCATAGTGCCTTTGCTCATCGTTATCTGTTACACCAAACGTTTTTGCCATCCAGTTAACAAATTCACCTAAAATAAAAATTCCCATCAACAATGCAAAATACGTTAAAACGCATAGTGATAATGCGCTGGAGGATGTCAATTTAACCGTCTCTCCATCGCCAATCGCCCAACCAACCTGAGTTACTCCAATATAAGCAGAAACACATGGAATTAACGCAGTGAAGGGAACGTGACTGAGAAAAACTTGCTTGAAAGAGGGTTTATCCGCACGAATAAGCTTCCACTCATCGTCTGGATGAAGAAAAATACCGAGTGTATGTCCGAGAAACGCCATAAAGCAAACTCCGCCGTTTTTACAGTTTTATTTATTATTTTCTATATTCTACGGCAAGGACACTTGCATGATGTCAAAAGATGTGATCTTTATAAGAATTTTTGGGAATTAAAAAAATTTTCAATTATGAATAATCATATATAGAGATACGCGCCAACATGAAAATTTAATGCTTGAAACGCCAAAAGATACGGAAACGAGAAGATATTGTTTATTTTACAACTTTTAACGAAGGTCGCTTACCTTGCTTTGTAATACTGGCTGTAGGTTTGTCATCATCAGGGTCTGGGTCATTCTGATCATTTTCAAACATCATTCCCTGACCATTTTCACGAGCATAGATACCAAGAACAGCATAGCAAGGCACATAAACATCGGTAGGAATGCCACCAAATCGAGCATTAAATGAAACGGCTTTGTTTCCAAGCTCCAAGCTCACTACCGCCCTGGGCGCAATATTTAAAACAATTTGCCCGTCTTTATTAACGTACTGTTGCGGAACTTCAACGCCAAAACCTTGGGCATCGACAAAGATATGCGGAGTAAAGTCGTTATCGACAATCCATTCGTACAGTGCTCGGATCAAATAAGGTCGACTGGATGTCATTGCCATAAAACTTGTCGGCTCAAGGTTAGTGGAATTTATAAGATACTACGATTAACCGGGCTCTAGGAAGCGGTTCGCATCTCTTTTTCAATTTCAGTCAAGCTTTCTTGAAACGAGTCACGTGAAAATGTACGTTCCATATATTCTAGTAATGGAAGCACCTGACGATTACGCTGTAATTCGATGCCAAATACCTCTAGACGCCAAAGGATAGGAGCTAAACAGCAGTCTACCAATGTAAACTCTTCGCTCATAAAAAATGGCTTGTCTGAAAAAATTGGCGCGATTGTCACTAGGCTATCTTTTAACTGTTTAGTCGCCTTTGCAACAGCTTCTTTATTTTTACTATGAGTAATCGTTTTTACGAGGGGGCACCAGTCTTTTTCGATACGATAAATAAACTGGCGACTTTCAGCTCTAGCTACAGGGTAAACCGGTAATAAAGGAGGATGAGGGAAGCGTTCATCCAAATATTCCATCATTGCAGCTGTATTATAGAGAACAAGCTCTCTGTCTAGCAGAGTAGGGAGAGAATTATATGGGTTTAACTCACTCAATTCAGCCGGTATATTGTTTGGATCTACTTCTACGAAATCCACAGTGACGCCTTTTTCGGCTAAAACAATACGTACTCTATGACTATAATGATCTCGACTATCCGAGAAATAAGTCATAGATGAACGCTTGGTAACTACACCCATCTAACTACTCCAAAACTAAAACAATAAAGTGGAAAAAGCCCACTTAATTAATGAATACCTTTCCAATATTCACGATTTAACAACCACGTAAAAATAAAAAGAATACATAAAAACAGCATGACAAATATACCAATTCGCACTCGGTCTTGTGCAATTGGCTCGGCCATATAGTTCATAAAATTAACAAGGTCATAAACTGTTTGTTCATACTCTTCGGCCGATTGGCTGCCTTCAAAGTCACCAACGACTAGAGAACCACAGTGGGAATCAATAATTGGCTCGCCCATTTTATTTCTTACAACCTTACCATGATCATCCTTTTTATCACCGGGTGCGCACTCTGCCAAACCTTGCAATTCCATTAATACATGAGGCATACCAACATTTTCAAATACTTTGTTGTTAACTCCGGTTGGCCGCGAATCATCTTTATAAAAATTCTTGAGAAACGTATATAACCAGTCGGCCGATCTAGCTCTAGTTAACAACGTAAGATCCGGCGGTGTTGCTCCAAACCAACGCTTGGAGTTTTCTGGAGACATGGCTATTGTCATAAGCTCACCGATTTTCTGATCGCTAAAGACTAAATTGGCCATCATTTCTTCATGGGGAATACCAAGATCATCTGCCACTCTTTCATAACGGGAGTAAGATGCTGAATGACATCCCATACAATAGTTTACAAATGTTTTAGCACCACGTTGTAACGACTCTTTGTTATCCATATCAACGTGAAAATGATCACAAGCAACAGCTCCACAGCCACCGCCACCCGCCGCTACAGCGTTCAACGGGAAAACAACCAAGAACAAGAAAAATGCAACTCCACTCCAGACGAGAGCTTTACTCAAGCCTTTTTCTTGAGTACGTTCTGGAACCGGCTTTTCTTTATCCTTTTTCGCTAAAAACGGCAGAGCCACCGTTAGCGCACCCACAACCAAGCCGTATAAATATAATGGCCAATTAGGTTCTACATCTTCAGTAGTGAATGCTGCAACAACTCCAGAGTATGTGACGTATAGAATCCAGAAGCCCAGCAAACCAGAAATAACCGTAGAAAAGAAGCCTTGCTTACCTGCGCTAGTCCAAGCTGGCATGGTTAAGAAAAATACAAAGTAATAAAGTGTACCAATTTGCGAAAGTAGAGTTTTATCCGGGGAAGGAGCATCCAAACCAAGCTTACCAAGTACAACAAAGTTCGCAGCAAAAGACAAAAGCATTATTTTAGGTAGCCAACCTTTATAGCGGATTGAATTAGCTTTACTTTTATCTATCCAGGGCAAAAAGAACAGCACAACGATAGCTGCAACCATCGCAAGAAACCCGAGTAGTTTTGAAGTAAAGACACCACCCAAATCAAATGTCACAGCTCGCAAAATTGCATAAAAAGGAGTGAAGTACCAAACGGGAGCAATATGCTCTGGCGTTTTCAAACCGTTAGCTTCTTCAAAGTTTGCATGCTCTAAGAAATAACCACTCATCTCTGGAGCAAAAAATACAATGCCCAAGAAAACAAACAAAAACACTGAAATACCCATGAGATCATGGACGGTATAATAAGGATGGAATGGAATACCATCTAAAGGTACACCGTTTTCATCTTTATGCTTTTTAATGTCGACACCATCTGGATTATTAGACCCTACTTCATGGAGAGCCAAGACATGTAACACCACCAACCCAAGAATCACAATTGGCAGCGCGACTACGTGCAATGCGAAGAAACGATTTAAAGTTGCACCAGAAATAAGATAATCACCACGGATCCATTGTACTAAGTCTTCGCCAACCCAAGGGATAGCACCAAACAAGTTAACGATAACTTGAGCACCCCAATAGGACATCTGTCCCCAAGGCAAAACGTAACCTAAAAAAGCTTCAGCCATCAACGCTACGTATATAACCATTCCGAAAATCCACACTAGTTCTCGAGGCTTTTTGTATGAACCATACATAAGCCCTCTAAACATATGCAAATAAACAACGATAAAGAATGCAGAAGCGCCAGTTGAATGAAGATAGCGAATCATCCAACCATAGGGTACATCTCGCATAATGTATTCGACCGAAGCGAATGCCTGTTCCGCGGAAGGAATATAATTCATCGTCAACCAAATACCAGTAAGTAACTGGTTAACTAATACAATTAAAGAAAAGACACCGAAAAAATACCACAGGTTAAAATTCTTCGGAGCATAGTACTTCGCCATGTGGTAGTCCCACGTGCGCTGTACCGATAGACGATCATCAATCCAAGTCCAAAAACCAGTAAGCCAACTATTCATTATTTACGCCTCCTGATCTTCGCCGATACGAATGACATCGTCACTCAAGTATTTATGAGGGGGGATTTCCAGATTCACTGGAGCTGGAACACCTGCTAGTACACGACCAGCTAAATCAAACTTAGAACCATGACAGCGACAAAAGAAACCACCTAACCAAGAAGCGCCGCCTAAATCTTCAGCGCCGACATCTGGACGATAAGTAGGCGCACAGCCTAAATGAGTACATAGACCTAACAAAATTAGGAATTCATCTTTTATCGCACGGTTTGGATTTTTTGCATACTCTGGCTGAACTGATTTATCTGAGCCAGGGTCTCTTAGTTGATCAGCGATAGATTCTAAGCTAGACAGCGCCTCAGGGGTTCTTCGAACCACATATACGGGCTTACCACGCCATTCAATGGTAACCATTTGACCCGGTTGCAATTTACCAATATTTACATCAACAGGCGCACCTGCCGCCTTAGCTTTTGCGCTTGGATTCCAAGATCCTACAAATGGAACTGCAGCTCCTACAACACCCGCAGCACCAACAACAGACGTTAAAGCAGTCAAGACTCTGCGACGCCCTTCATTGACTCCGTCATTGCTCACAATGATTATCTCCCCGTTACGACTAAACCTGGTGTCATCTTTGTTAAATAGGCATTTGGTGAAACTACAAATGTTCAAGCGGAAATCGAATTGATTTCGAATTTACGCAAAGAAGTTTTAATTCACCAACACCCTGACCTGATACAAAGAGAATAGACCTTCATACCTACTTTAATAGTTATTATTTTTAATCCTAAGCCAATGGCTTTAGATACTTCTTTATCTACTATGGAGACAAGTTAATTCGTAAGAAGTACTTCAGATAAAATGGCGACATATTAAAGAAATTCACTAAAACTAACAAGGATACTAGGCTTTAGATCTAAAAATACTTCTTTATATATCCATTAATACGAAAAAAACGCCCAATAAGATAATGGGCGTTTTCCAAAAAAGACAAAACGTAACAGATTAACGTTTTGAGAATTGAGGCTTTTTACGCGCTTTTCGTAGACCCACTTTCTTACGCTCAACTTCCCTTGCGTCTCGAGTGACATAACCTTCTGCTCGAAGTGTCGGTCTCAAAGCTTCGTCATAAGCCATTAATGCACGCGTCAAGCCATGGCGTATTGCACCAGCCTGGCCAAAGCTACCACCACCTTTAACGGTGATTTTTACATCAAACTTACCTACATTTTCAGTCTTTTCTAAAGGTTGACGAACGATCATGCGAGCAACTTCACGACCAAAATATTCATCAAGCGGTCTGTTATTTACCGTAATCTGCCCTTCACCTAAAGAGATAAAAACTCTTGCAGTAGAAGTTTTACGACGACCCGTACCATAGTATTGTTCAGCGGCCATATTTTATCCCCTTATAGTGTCAGTTCTTGCGGTTGTTGCGCAGTATGCGGATGAGATTCACCAGCATAAACTTTCATTTTTTTGAACATAGCTCGCCCCAAAGGCCCTTTGGGCAACATGCCTTTTACAGCACTTTGGATCACGCGCTCTGGCGCTTTATCAATCAACTTTTCGAAACTGATGGATTTTAAACCACCCGGATAGCCAGTATGACTGTGATACATTTTGTCTTTCGCCTTATTACCTGTAACACGCACTTTTTCAGCATTAATAACTACGATGTAGTCACCAGTGTCGACATGTGGTGTATATTCAGGCTTGTGCTTACCGCGAAGTCGATGAGCAATTTCTGCTGCCATACGACCCAAGGTTTTGCCTTCTGCGTCAACAATGTACCAGTCACGTTTAACTGTTTCAGGTTTGGCACTGATAGTCTTCATGTTATTTCTGCCTTAAACGTAGGTACGAATTAAAAATTTAAAAAGTTTGCAGGGACCAAAACGACCCCAAATCAAGGAGCGCGGATTCTACAGGATGATTATCTTATATGCAATTCATTTTAGTGCCACAGAATTAATTCAAAGATGCCATGGACTTACTGAAACAAATCTATCATTTTAACTATATAGTATGACTTTTTAATGCAAAACGTTAATATGTGTTAATACAAGAAAACAACCACCTCTAGCCACCGCTACATTCACATCATGGAGTTGACGCAGTGAATCCTATATTTAAAAACCTGTTGATAATTTCATCTATTTTGATTATTCCCACATACAGTATTTCTCAAGGATTCTCTAATGAGCCTCGCACGCCAGGTGAAATCCTTGCACATACAGGACAAGAAATGGGAAGACTGGCAATTATGGATATTATTGGCGACTATTTAATCACCGTGCCCGAAGCACCAAGCAGTCCTCCGGGGAGTGACTTTTTAGTTAGAGCCTGGGATATATCTGATCCAGAGAACCCCATCGAGGTAGCGAGATTCAAAGAAACCGTTCACCCTTTCCAAGCCCACGGTTTAGTTAAACGTGGAAATCAAATTTATATTGGTGGATTTCCAAATAATGCGCTTCAAGTGAATCAAGAAACAGGCGAGATTGAAGAAGCCCGTTGGACAGGCCCTAGTAAACTTTTCATACGAAAAAGCGGTATGGCTTACCCTTATGCAGGAACAGATTATTGGTCATATGGCACTCCCAGTGGAAATGCAAAAATATTTATTAACCGTCAACAAGTGGCAGATTGGGACCACCTAAACACTACAGGTGTCGTTGGGTTCGCTAACTTTATGGGAGATCAACTTATCTATGGTGCCGACCAATCAAAAAGCGGTGTAGCGTCTTATGATATTTCTGACCCAAGAAACCCTATTTTATTAGATGTATTGAATAGACCCGACCCTCATCCGACCATAACCGACAGAGATAATCCAGTAGAAGGAGGCATTGGTGGATACTGGAATGAGATTTATGGCAATTATTTAGTTTTTCCTCGTCGAGGAAGCAACCCAGGACTTCAAGTGGTGGATTTTTCAGACCCAACAAATTTGAAAGTTCAATGCGAGTTTTTTGCTCGTGACCCCAAACATAATATTAATCCACTTAATAACGACTTTGCTGCCGTCCTTTATGTTGGCTTTCAAGACGAGTGGATGTTTGGCGATCGATACAAAGTAAACATAGAAACCTGTGAACTTGCCCTAGTGTTTGATGAAATTGGTGCAGGCGCAGAAATGGGACAATATTCTCGCCCAATAGGTAATTTATTATTAGCAGGAGGTGGAAACAATTGGCGAATTGCTGGCAACGCAGCAGGATTAAGTATTTGGTCCCACACCTCAGAACCCGATACTCGCCCTCCTTTTGTGAGTCACCATATCCCCCAAGCTGATCGAACGGGCTACCCTATTGTGGCGCCTATAAGCATTCATATTCCAGAAACACTGCGATCTGAAACTATTATTCCTGGCGAAACTCTCAGGCTAATCAAAAGCGACGGAACTGAAATTCCGATTGATTATGTGCTCTCACATACAGGCATGTTGACCGTCTATGCGGCAACGGCGCCAGAAAATCCATTAGACGGCTGGCTTGAACCTAATACAACCTACCAAGTTACACTGGCAGGTATTCAGGATGCGATGAAAAATGTCATGGCAGAATATAGTTTTCAATTTACTACTGGCCAACAACTAGGCCCGCTTCCAACTCCTAGTATTTCTCCGGCTCCCATTCCAACTCCGACACAGACGATTTCGCCGAGCCCATTGCCAACTCCAACTCCTTTGAATAGTGAATGGGCATATATTATTCACAAACCAACTAACTTTAAAATTCAATCCTGTGCCACAGAACCCTTGAGCCCAATTACCAGCAGGCCAAACGCTAACCGGGGTAATTGTGTCCAATGGAAACCCATTCCTAACGAGGATTACTTTTATATTCAAAACAGAGCATCTGAACTATTAATGAAACCTGACACGGCCACTAACGGTTCTCCTATTTCTGTAGTTCCAAATCATTGGAGAGGAAACTGGACACAATGGTATTTTGAGGATCGCGGAGACAACTATGGCCAC
Organism: Cellvibrionaceae bacterium; assembly: GCA_965262305.1. GTDB lineage: Bacteria > Pseudomonadota > Gammaproteobacteria > Pseudomonadales > Cellvibrionaceae > CBDHEY01. The sequence continues at coordinate 1,454,442 of CBDHEY010000004.1, read as the reverse complement.
ATTATTAATAAAGCGACTGGGAAATATATATTTCTACCTGCGACCAATAGTGCAAATATCACTCAACAACCCTCAAGCTGGCGTGGAGACTATACTCGTTGGTTATTTGAGCCCGTCGAAAGAGGTCCTAACGTAAGACCAGTAATTAACTCGATATTGTTATCTGATGAAACCATCTCACCAGGAGAAGTTTTTACTATTAACGTTATTGCATCTGACGAAAATAATGACGATTTAGAATATAGATTTAATTTTGGAGAAATTTATACGGATTGGTCTGCAGCACCCTCGGCGGATCATATTTATACTGAGCCAGGTACTTTTTTAATAATAGTACAGGTGAGGGACCCAGATGGTTTAATTCGCACTGGCACAAGAGCCTTAGCGCTTGAGTAATATCAGGGTTTAATCATAGCAGCTACTTACTTAATACACTTGTGAAATTAGTGCGCCTTGTGCGCACTCTTCAAGTACTCCTTGCTCTGCATTTCTTGAAGACGACTAATAGTGCGCTGAAACTCAAACTCTGCCCGTCCCTTTCCGTAAAGTTCAATAATTGGTTTTTCTGCGGAAATAATAAGCTTTACATTGCGGTCATAGAACTCGTCAACTAAGTAAATAAACCGTTTAGCCATGTCATCGTTCTTTTCACCCAGTTCAGGCACTCCTTCCACAATAACTGCGTGGTATTCTCTCGCCAACTCAATGTAATCATTTTGCGATCGAGGCCCATCACACAAAGCTCGAAAATGAAACCACGCAACGTCATCAGCAACCTTAATGGCTTTAATTTCCCGCCCCTCGATTTCAATACTAATATTTTCTTCAATTGTTACGCTGTCAGTAATTAATTCGCCAAAACTTTTTTCTAACTCAGAGTGAGAGTCAGCGCTAATTGGACAATGATAAAGCTTGGTTTTTTCCAAGGTTCTCAATCTGTAATCAATGCCACCATCAACATTGACTACTCTTGTGTGCTGTTTCAACAATTCTATTGCGGGCAGGAATCTAGCCCGCTGCAAACCATCTTTGTAAAGTTCGTCAGGAATAATATTTGACGTTGTCACTAACACGACATTTCTTTCGAACAAAGCTTCGAGTAAATTAGCTAAAATCATTGCATCTGTGATGTCAGAGACGAAGAATTCATCAAAGCAGATAACCTTAGCTTCCTCAGCTATCTTCCCAGCAACTTTAACCAAAGGGTCTTTTTCATTATCTAAGAGCTTGAGTTCGTGGTGTATGCGCCGCATAAATCGATGAAAATGAGTACGCATCTTTTCTTCAAAAGGCAATGACTCGTAAAAAATATCCATAAGATACGTCTTGCCTCGGCCAACTCCGCCCCAGAAATAAAGCCCGATTATAGGAGTGGCTTTTTTTTGCGTAACACTGGAGAGCCATTTCGAAAGTGCATTATTAGAGCTTGAATCCCAGCGTTCTAACAGACGCTCGTAAAGTAGCTCCAGCTCTTCGATGGCTTTTTCTTGCGCTTCATCGGCAACAAAGTTCTCTTTTTGTAAATGTAATCTGTATTGTGCTTTTGGCGATATTGGCTTATTAGTCATAGCATCATATGGTTGAATTTACCCGACAATTTGAAAATTGCACCTATGCTTCTCAAATTTTTATGTATTATAAGTATATGTAATCGTTTTATTGAAATATCTAACGTCGATGACTATTTTTCATGCAAAACGAACAGTCCATCATCATGAATTATATTAGGAGGCGACGTGTTTTCCGCTGAAACACTCATCATGTTATGTACAATCGTTTTTTGTATTGGAGGCTTAATAGGCGCAGTTATTAGTCGTACGCTTATTCCACCGGCAAACCAAAAAGACTTAGAAAAACAATTGCTAAAAGCACAGAGCGACTTAGAAACCTATCAACAGGACGTCGCACAGCACTTTGCAGAAACATCACGAAGAATAAATAATCTTACTGAGAGTTACCGAGAAGTGCACGAGCACCTCGCTTCCGGAGCGATTCAACTGACGAACGCAGAGATTAGTAATAAAATACTTGCCGCAGGAGACAAAGCACTTGGAATTGAAGCATCGCAAGTTCCTGAAAATATAGATGTTCAACCCCCAAAAGACTGGGCACCCAAAACCCCAGGACAAAAAGGCGTACTCAGTGAAGATTTTGGATTAGATGAAGACAAACCGGAACCTGAAGAACCCAAAAAGGACTAAATTTGACGCTTAGGTATTAGCAGAGAACAATAGTGAACGCACTTCAGAAAGCATTTCTGTTTATTCGGTGGCCAGCAGCGATAGGAATTATTGCTGCACTGACCTACCTTGTGCTTGTTCCTAGTCAGAACTCAACGAAGCCTAGTTCTACCCCTTTGGCGAAAGCACTTAATGTAAAAAACAAGCTTCTTTCGGGCCCTGTTTCTTATGCTGACGCTGTTGAAAAAGCCGCACCTTCGGTCGTCAATATATACACTAAAACAAACGTTAATCAGCGACGCCATCCATTTTTCGACGACCCGGCAATTCGTCGTTATTTTAATCGCACCAACACCCCGCAACAAAGAAGAATGCAGCAAAATCTAGGATCAGGTGTAATCGTGAGCGAAAGAGGCTTCATTTTGACAAGCCTTCATGTGATTCAAGGAGCAGATGAAATTGCTGTGGCCTTGCAAGACGGACGCGAAGCTCAGGCAGAAGTAATGGGAGTTAACCGCGAGCGAGACCTCGCCGTGTTGCACATCCCTCTTGAGGATATTCCCGCGATATCAATAGGAGACCCTAATAATCTTCGTGTAGGCGATGTTGTCTTAGCCATAGGAAACCCATTTGGAATAGGCCAAACAGTAACTCAGGGGATTATTAGTGCTACGCAAAGAAAAGACTTACAGATATCACTATTCGAAGGTTTTATTCAAACTGATGCTGCAATTTATGAAGGTAATTCTGGCGGTGCCTTGGTAGATGCCAGAGGCAACCTTCTGGGTATTAATGCAGCAAAAATTGAAATGGCTGGGATTAGCTTTGCCATTCCAGTAGATATTGCAACCCAAACTCTCAACGACATCGTGGAACACGGTCGTGTTGTTCGAGGATGGCTAGGTATCGAGGCTCGCCTCTTGACCCCTCAAGTTGCTGCCCAACTCGACATTAATCTACAGCAAGGTATATTAGTAACTAGGACAGATATTGGCAGTCCTGCGGAAAAGTCCGGTCTGCGTCCAGGAGACGTGATTGTGAGCATTAATAATCAACCAACCGAAGACATTATTACTGGTTGGCAGCGAATTGCTGAATCCCGCCCAGGAGAAACGGTTTCTATAGAATTTGTTCGTAAAGACATTGTTATGCAAACCAATGCAATACTAGGCGAACTACCAGAGCTCTTTAACTAGCAACAATTTGCAATGAAATGCCACGAGTTAAGCAGAAGAAACTAATCTTTTAATCGAAGTTCTGCAGATCTTGCGTGCGCCTCTAACGACTCAGATCGTGCTAAAACAGATGCAATTTTACCCAATTTATGAGCACCCTCTTCCGAGCAATGTATTACTGAAGATCGCTTAACAAAATCATAAACACCTAAAGGCGACGAAAATCTCGCTGTGCCAGCGGTAGGTAACACATGATTTGGGCCCGCACAGTAATCACCAAGAGACTCAGAGGTGTGTCTGCCCATAAAAATTGCGCCGGCATGACGAATTTTTTCAAGCTGCGCTTGCGGGTTTTCAATCGATAACTCAAGATGTTCTGGAGCGATTTCATTAACCAAATCAATTGCTTCATCCAAACCTGAAACCTTAACAAGTGCACCTCGATTTTTAAGCGAGATACTTGTAATTTCATTGCGCGCCAGGTTGGGCAACAAGCGATTAAGGCTCGCATAAACTTGTTCAATGAAATCCGCATCAGGGGATATTAGTATCGCTTGCGCGTCTTCATCGTGCTCAGCCTGGGAACATAAATCCATCGCTATCCATTCAGGATCCGTTTTACCATCACAAACAACCAGTATTTCCGACGGCCCAGCAATCATATCTATATCAACCTTACCAAATACCTGACGCTTAGCAGTAGCAACATAAATATTACCCGGACCTACAATTTTATCGACCTTAGGCACCGTCTGCGTACCATGAGCAAGCGCCGCCACAGCCTGAGCTCCACCAACAGTAATAACTTTAGATACACCCGCAACAGCCGCTGCAGCTAGAACCATAGGGTTAATATCTCCATTCGGTGCTGGTGTAACAAGAACAACCTCTTTTACCCCAGCGGTTATTGCAGGAGTGACAGCCATCAATACCGATGAAGGATAAGCAGCTTTGCCACCTGGCGCATAAACGCCTACTTTATCTAAAGGTGTGATTTTCTGGCCTAGAATAGTCCCGTCATTTTCTTCATATTGCCAAGAATCTTGAATTTGGCGTTCGTGGTAAGCCTTTATGCGATCAGCAGCAGCAACCAAGGCCGCTTTTTGATCTGGTTCAATACTGGCCAAGGCATTGTCAATTTCCACTTTTGAAATGATCAGCTCGGCACCAGACTGAACCTGCAAGCCATCGAATTTATTGGTATATTCGATTAAGGCTTCATCACCACGGAGCCTAACATCTTGAATAATCTCGCTAACAGTCTGTTCAACACCCGCATCTTTTTCTTCATCGAAGGCCAATAAAGAGGCTAGCTGCTTTTTAAAATCAGCATCATGGCTATTTAAAATCTTTATTAGTGACATTAATTAAAAACCTAAAAAATATGAAAAAGTCAGTATCATCTTTATAAAACCGTCGCGTTACTACACACTTTCAATTTCGACGTCGTTTACGGCAGAACCGATAGCTTCTATAAGCGCTTCAATTTGTTGATGTTTCATTTTCATCGAGGCTTTATTAACAATGAGTCTCGAACTTATCTCGGCAATCGTGTCACGTGGGACCAAACCATTTGCTTTTAATGTATTGCCAGTATCTACAATATCAACTATCTCATCCGCCAAGTTCATTAGTGGCGCTAACTCCATTGCGCCGTAAAGCTTAATAATATCAGCTTGCAAGCCTTTTTCTGCGTAGTAACGCTTCGCCAAATTGACATATTTCGTTGCTACTTTGATGCGGCCTTGAGGAAGTTCATGGTTTGCTATACCAGCGGTCATCAATCGGCATTTAGATATTTTTAAGTCAAGAGGCTCATAAAAACTCGCGCTACCATGCTCCATTAAGGTATCTTTACCGCTAACACCAACGTCTGCGGCTCCAAATTCCACGTAGGTAGGCACATCGCTACCACGCAATATTAGGAATCGGACATCCGGTGATGTTGTCTCAAATGTCAGCTTACGGCTTTTAGAAATATCCTCGACAGGCTCTATCCCCGCAACCGAAAATAATGGCAAGGTTTCTTTAAGAATTCGCCCCTTAGTTAACGCGATAGTTAATTGCGGCATAATTTAACCCTAATAACTTTCTTCTTAGGCCGCAAACTTTGTAAAACCCAAACTTTGCGGCCCACAGATCTGTGTGTATTTAAAACGTTGTTATCACAATATTAACCTGGCACTCTTCTGATGTCCGCGCCAAGTATTCGCAATTTTTCTTCTATACATTCGTAACCGCGATCTATGTGATAAATTCGATCAACAACGGTTTCGCCATCAGCTACAATACCGGCGATAACCAAACTCGCCGAAGCCCGCAAGTCAGACGCCATAACTGGCGCGCCTTTTAACTTATCTACGCCTTCAACAATCGCAGTGTTACCCTGGAGCTTAATTTTAGCACCCATACGGTTAAGTTCATGAACTTGAATCAGACGATTTTCAAATATGGTTTCGGTAACTGCGCCAATCCCTTTAGAGACAGCATTCATAGCGGTAAATTGCGATTGCATATCCGTAGGAAAAGCGGGATAAGGCGCAGTAGTTAGGTCTACTGATACAGGCCTTTTTCCATGCATTTCCAAACTAATCCAGTTTCCTCCAGATTCTATATGGGCTCCTGCTTCTTGAAGCTTTTTTAACACGGATTCAAGAATATCAGCACGAGTATTTTTTAACATTACTTGGCCTCGTGTGGCAGCCGCAGCGACAAGATAGGTTCCGGTTTCGATTCTGTCGGGCATGACATTGTAAGTACTGCCCTCAAGCCTTTTAACGCCATCAATAATCAGCTTGTCGGTCCCTATGCCATCTATCTTCGCCCCCATGCTAACCAAGCAGTGAGCTAAATCAACAATTTCTGGTTCTCGAGCAGCATTTTCAAGAATTGTTTTACCATCGGCTAGCACTGCCGCCATCAACAGGTTTTCTGTTCCGCCGACGGTCACCGTATCCATAAAGAAATGCGCGCCTTTTAAACCCTTTGGCGCTCTTGCCCGAATATAACCACCATCAACCTGAATTTCAGCCCCCATTGCCTCTAAGCCACGAAGGTGAATATCTACCGGTCGGCTTCCTATTGCACATCCGCCTGGGAAAGATACATCTGCTTGGCCATATCTTGATAACAAAGGCCCTAATACCAATATGGAAGCACGCATGGTCTTAACAAGATCGTATGGTGCTTCATAATCACTAATTTGGTTTGCATCAATCTCAACACACATTTTTTCGTCAATTGTGACGCCCACGCCCATACACCTTAAAAGAGTGAGCATGGTCGTAATGTCGTTTAAGTGCGGGAGATTGCAAATATGCATCGGAGAATCAGCAAGCAAGGTGGCGGCTAAAATAGGTAAGCCCGAATTCTTCGAACCTGATATTTTAATCTCACCTTTGAGGACGGCACCGCCCTGAATAATTAATTTATCCATAACCAGTATTTTTTGTTAATTTATTAAACCGAGATTACGGATTTTCAGCTTCCCACTCTGAGGGAGTATATGTTTTCATATGCACTGCATGTATTGCGCCACTCGCTATCTCTTCTTGAAGACAACCATAGACAAGCTGTTGTTTCTTGACCGCAGACAAACCTTCAAATGCAGTACTGACAACTGAAATCATAACGTGGCTACCATCGAAGGAGACTTCTGCCGAACTATTTTCTATTTTGCTTTCCAGCAACGCTTTTAATTCATTTGGCTGCATTTCATAAACCTTAAATATGACGGCAACTAGAGTCGCCGGAAGAATAGAAATTGGAAAAAACAGCGCATTCTAATAAAAACAGGCGCCTTACGCACCCGTTTTTATCAAAGATAAGGAGCCAGTAAAAAAATACTGCCTCAAAAGCAGGCTAAATACTCGTATTAACCATTCTTTATCCACCAATCGATTGCTTTAGCCATATCTCCGCCATTTAACGTAACACTTTGGTCAAACTGACTTTTATAGGTTTCGCCCAAATTAGTGCTATCAAGGGTCAAATTAGAAATTTTCCAACCAGCCTTCTTCCACTGTCCAAGGGTATATACCACTCTTACAACCCCATCAGGGCCAGAAATCTTTTGAGAGACATAGGCTTTACGAGGGTTTTTCTCATCGGGAATATCTTTTTCAATCTCTATTTTTGATTCTGCGTAATTTGCAATTGCCTTTGCTAATGTCTCTGAAAGCTTGTCCTTGAATACAGAAAGAAATCGAATTTTATCTTCTTTACTTGCTGTTTTAGCGTATTTTCCCATCACACCTTTAGCGATGTAACGAAAATGAATCGCCTCATCCATGACAGATTTAACCTGATCAAAATACTGAGCTGGATCCTCTTTGATCGTATCTTTGTTTTCATTTACGGCAGCAAGCAAGCCATTGGTGAACCCTACCACGACGTCCCGAGGCCCAGGTAAATCTTTCGCCTTTTCTTCACTGTGCGCTTGAATACTTAATACCAACAAGCTAACAATCAATAGAAAATTTTGGGTTATGTTTTTTAAGTTCACTATCTACTCCTTCCAATATTTTAAGAGATACTCAATAAGAGCTATTTTATGCTTACATTCAATATAAAACATCAGCTTTAATTTATTTTACACAAGTAAAACTGAACATTTGCTGACAAATCAGCATGATAAAGCTAAGATTGCCGCCCCAATTAGATTACACCCATAAAACCCTAACGTTACAAGATGCTTGAAACTATACCCACTATAAGCCTCGCCTATGTCGCAATACTGACTGGATTTGTAGGCTTAATTTGGAGCGCAGATAAATTTGTACTCGGCTCTGCATCCATTGCCAGAAACTTTGGCTTATCTCCACTGCTAGTAGGGCTTACTATTGTATCTTTAGGTACTTCGGCACCTGAAGTTGTGGTTTCGATTAGTGCTTCTCAAAAAGGGGCCGGAGATTTGGCAATAGGAAATGCAATTGGTTCCAACATTGCAAACATAGGTTTGGTATTAGCTGTAACCATGTTAGTCGCAAAAATTCCCGTTCAGACGCATATTTTAAGAGATGAAATGCCAGTTCTTCTTTTTGTAACCGCTATAGCGGGTTTGTTTTTATTTGATGCTGAACTCGTTAATTGGGAAGGTTGGGCTCTATTACTGCTTATATTTCCCGTAATCTGGTACCTGATAAGGTGCAAGAAGAAAGACTTAACCAGCAGCGAAATTGCTGAAGAATCAGATTTTGAACCAATCCCGACCAAATCCGCAATTATTTGGTTTGTTATTGGTTTAGCCCTCCTTATTTTAGCGTCAGAAATACTTGTATGGGGCGCAAAAACAACAGCTATACATTACGGCGTTAGTCCTCTAATTATCGGACTAACGGTAATAGCGATTGGTACAAGCCTACCCGAACTCGCCGCATCCGTTGCCAGTGCGCTCAAAGGCCATCATGATATTGCACTTGGTAATATTGTAGGCTCAAATATTTTTAATCTTTTAGCCGTCATGTCCATCCCGGGGATAATTCACCCCCCAATATTAGAATCCAGTATCTTTTTCCGCGATTATTTAGTGATGCTAGGATTAACCTTTATATTAGTTGCAGCTATATTGATTAGCCTAAACGGTAAGGGAGAAACAAAAACATTAGGCCCGATTATTGGCTCGGTACTATTGCTCTGTTACATTGGATATTACATTTTGCTCTTTACTACCCAATAAAAATGAACACTGAATTCGACTTTATCTCTTCAGGTAAAAGAACAATTAACATTGAAAAAAGGGCTGTCGAGGCTCTATCGGAGCGTATCGATTCTACGTTCTCAACAGCCTGTACCACGATTTTAAACTGCCAAGGAAAAGTTGTGGTAATGGGTGTAGGTAAATCTGGACATATAGGGAAAAAAATTGCTGCAACCTTGGCTAGCACGGGAACACCTGCTTTTTTTGTGCACCCGACAGAAGCAAGTCATGGTGATTTTGGGATGATAACCAAACATGACATTGTTATCGCAATCTCCAATTCTGGTACTTCTGCTGAGATTATTAATATATTACCGATGCTAAAACGCCTAGGCGTAACAGTAATTAGCCTATCAGGTAATAAAGAGTCGGCACTTGCGACGTCTTCAGAAGTTCATATCGACATCAGTGTAGACGAAGAAGCTTGCCCACATAACCTTGCTCCAACATCCAGTACTACTGCGACTATTGCCATGGGAGATGCTATAGCAATTGCACTTTTAGAAGCAAAAGGGTTCAGTATCGAAGACTTTGCTTTTTCCCACCCAGGCGGCAACCTAGGAAAAAAGCTACTCTTAAGAGTCTACGATGTCTTGCATCAAGACTTACTGATTCCGAAAACTAGGAGCGATGCCACCTTAATTGATGCCATTAACGAGATTTCCACAAAAAAACTTGGTATGACCATTATCGTTGATAGCAACGACAAATTACTTGGAATATTTACTGATGGAGACCTACGTCGCTGTGTACAGTCTAAAATAGACATTCATAGCGCATCGATAAGTGAAGTAATGACCAAGTCTCCAAGAACAATTCTTCCCACTGCGCTCGCAGCCGAAGCGATGAACTTGATGGAAGAGTGGAAAATTACATCGCTGGTCGTAGAAGACAAAAACGCTAAAATCGTTGGTGTATTGCATATGCACGACTTGATTCGGGCAGGACTAATTTAATGCAAAACTCAGATATCTTTATTTCAGAGTCCGAACTCGCTACTAGGGCCTCAAAAATCAAAATGCTAGTGCTTGATGTCGATGGAGTTCTTACCGACGGAAAACTCTATTTCGATGACCAGGGCAAAGAAATGAAAGCATTCAGCACGTTAGATGGCCACGGTATTAAACTCTTAAGGAAGACCGGTGTCGAAGTGGCTATTATTACCGGTAGAAAGAGTAACCTTGTCGCCCTTAGGGCGAATGACTTAGGTATTCCATTTGTCTCTCAAGGGAGAGAAGACAAATTTGTTGCTCTCAATGAAATTCTTGAGAACTTTAATTGCAAGTTAAGTGAAATCGCATACGTTGGCGACGATCACCCAGACCTACTTGTAATGACTAAAATTGGATTAGCCATATCCGTTAACAATGCACATTCAGATGTTGTAGAGAATAGCCACTGGCAAACGAAAAAAAATGGTGGTCAAGGTGCGGTTAGAGAAGTCTGTGACGTTATTATTCGGGCTCAGGGCAACTACGACAAAATGCTCTCTCAATATATAAATTAATGAGATAAATGATGATTAAAACAAGCCTGTCTTTTTTAATTGTTCTATGCATATTGTCTCTATTTATCTACTTTGCAAACTCTCCAGAATCAATTATTCCAGTTGAGCAAACATTCTCGGAAAAAACAAAAGTTTTACCCAATGCAATCGCTATCTCCCCGGTAACGAAATCATTTACAGAATCAGGTAAGCTTGAATCGGTAGTAAAGGCGAGAAAACTAGAACATTACAAGTCAGACAAAGAAAACCCCGAACAATATGATTATTCTGTCATAACCTTGCCCGAGCTAGGTTTTTTTGAAAAACCACAACCCTGGTTATTAAACGCAAATCAAGGCGTTATAGACAGCTTAACAAATGAAATTAGGCTATCCGGGCAAGTAATAATTACGCAAGAAACACCAGAACAAGGCGAGACAAATCTAAAAACCGACGAGTTACTCGTATTTATGTCTGACAAAAAAGCCAGAACAGAAAAGAAAGTGCAAATTTTTTCACCATTTGGAATACTTGAAGCTCGCGGTATGAATGTCGACTTTAAAGATCAGAAAATAGAACTGTTATCTCGAGTGAAGGGGAAGCATGATCCAAGTTAACATCAAAAAAACCAGTGCATTAGTTATGTTTTGGTTCATAAGCTTACTTAGTAATCAGCTTCTCGGATTGCCTTCAGATAACGAAAAACCGATAACACTGCAATCAGACCGAGCAGAATTTGATCGCATTAATGGTAGAACAACCTATTCAGGTTCCGTCGTAATGGAACAAGGTAGTATGAAGATCAAAGCGGATAAAGTTGTTATCTACGGAGACATGAAAAAAGTAACTCGCATCGTTGCCGAAGGTGCACCAGCAGAGTTCCAACAAACACCTGATATCGAAGCAAAACCAGTTACCGCTTCTGGCAACAAACTCGAATACCAGATTAGTGATAAAGTACTTTATTTAGTGGAAAACGCGAAATTGCAGCAAGAAGGTTCTATCCTAACAGGCCCAAAAATCATTTACGATGTTGAGAAATCCATTGTTCAAGCGGGTGATTCACAACAAGATAACTCTTCAGACCGAGTGAGAATGGTTATTCCATCCCTTCCTCGTTAGTAAAAGAATACAAATTATTATGTCTAAACTAGAGGCTACTAACCTCGCAAAATCCTATAAAGGCCGCAAAGTCGTCATTGACGTTTCTTTGTCTGTGGAAAAAGGACAGATTGTCGGACTTCTTGGGCCAAATGGCGCGGGCAAAACAACCTGCTTTTACATGATCGCCGGCATTATTAAAGCGGATCGCGGAAAAATTTTTATAAATGAAAGAAACGTAAGTAGCTTACCCATGCACGGTAGGGCAAAGTCGGGTTTGGGCTACCTCCCTCAAGAAGCCTCTGTTTTCAGAAAACTTACGGTAAAAGACAATATTCTTGCTATCTTGGAAACTCGCAAAGATATTCGACGAAGAGATAGAAACACCCTCTTACAAGAGCTACTCGAAGAGTTTCACATCACTCATATTATGGATAGCCTTGGTATGGCATTGTCTGGAGGGGAACGACGTCGAGTTGAAATCGCTCGAGCCCTAGCAACAGATCCCCAGTTTTTATTGCTCGATGAGCCATTTGCTGGTGTAGACCCAATATCAGTAAGCGACATTAAAGAGATCATCCAACAACTCAAAGAAAGAGGAATCGGAGTCCTCATCACTGATCATAATGTCAGAGAGACCTTGGATATTTGTGAAAAAGCTTATATAGTCTCTGAAGGGCATATACTCGCTGAGGGAACGCCTTCTACTGTGCTTAATAATAAGAAAGTAAGAGAAGTTTACCTTGGTCAAAATTTTAGTCTATAAAGTCATACATATTTCTTCTGGTTAAATATTGACAAATAAGCAAACGTCGTTTCGCGGCATAATATTTGCTTATTTTTTCAAGATAAACCGTTGCTTGTCTATTCCGTCCAGACTAAACTTACTTATAAGTAGGTTTTAGGATCTTTTGACCCTAAAAACAAGGCATCAAGTAAAAAACAATCAATTTACTTGATAAGAAAGGTTTTTCTAGGCGACATGAAGCAATCATTACAGCTAAAACTCGGTCAACAGTTGACCATGACACCGCAATTGCAACAAGCAATAAGATTGCTGCAATTGTCTACACTTGACCTCCAATCGGAGATACAAGAAGCTCTCGATACAAACCCAATGCTCGAAGTAACAGAAGAAACTCCTGCAGAGGAAAGTAGCAACGAGTCAAATGCGCCGTCAGAAGAGACTTTAGAATCACAATCGCAAGGCGCTACAGACAGTTCTAGCTCAACAACTAATTCTGATGCGAACGAAGTCCAAAAAAGTGAGAGTGAAAGCAATTCGGAATCTACGCAAGAAGGCGAATGGAATGATGATATTCCAACCGATTTAGCCGTTGATACAAACTGGGACGACATTTACCAATCCAGTTCATCGGGAACTGGCCTAGCAAAATCCGACGACGATGAATACGACTTTGAATCACGTCGAACAACTAACGATACGCTAAAAGATCATTTACTCTGGCAATTAAACCTAACCCCCTTGTCTGATATCGACATGGAAATTGCTGAAACTATTATCGATGCCGTAGAACCGAATGGGATGCTATCTCAAAGTCCAGAGAGCATTTATGAAGACATGGTTAAAAACCATGAAGAGCTTGAGCTAGACGAAGTTTTAGCGGTATTGCACAGAATACAGCAATTTGATCCTCCTGGCGTTGCCAGTAAAGATGTAAAAGATTGTTTACTTATCCAGCTAAAACAGCTGGCGAATGCACATGGCGAAACAATCGAAATATATAATGCGATTGAGCTAGTAGAAAATTACCTCAACTTGCTCGGTGCTCGCGACTTTAAGCAACTCATGCGAAAACTAAAACTAAAAGAAGTTGAACTCCAAGCCGCGATCCAGGTTATTCATGGGCTTAACCCTCGCCCAGGAGAAAGCGTTGGAACAGACTCTACAGAGTATGTCGTGCCCGATGTGTTTGTGAGCAAAACAAATGGTCGCTGGAATGTCCAGTTAAACCCGGAGGTAGCACCAAAGCTGCGAATCAACTCAGATTACGCATCACTGGTTAAACGGGCGGACTCTAGTTCTGACAACACATTTTTACGTGATAACCTGCAAGAAGCGAGGTGGTTCTTAAAAAGTCTTCAAAGCAGAAATGAAACACTACTTAAAGTCGCTACCTGTATCGTGGAAAAACAACAAGGTTTTCTAGATTTCGGACCTGAAGCAATGAAACCCATGGTTTTGCACGATGTTGCTGAAATTGTCGACATGCATGAATCGACCATATCTCGTGTCACAACTCAGAAATATATGCATACCCCGCAAGGGATTTTTGAACTAAAATATTTCTTTTCTAGCCATGTCGCAACCGAATCTGGTGGAGAGTGCTCTTCCACCGCAATTCGCGCAATCATCAAAAAACTAGTGGCTGCGGAAAATCAGCGTAAACCCTTGAGTGACTCTAAAATCACATCTTTGCTTGAAGAACAAGGTATTAAGGTTGCGAGAAGAACAATTGCAAAATACCGTGAATCCATGGGAATTCCGCCTTCGAATGAACGAAAGCAACTTGTATAATTAACGCGTATTAGAAAATTAGATCAGGAAGATCTATTTCCAAAAGAAAAAAGTTAACACGCTTTTTTCAAAAAGATGGACTGGTAAACCACTAGCAATACAAATTATAGGTAGTCACCTCTCGAAAATGCCCAAATTTTCATCGGTTTCTACAGTATGTTAAGTTGGGCCTTATATTATGCAAATTAAGTCAATCCTCTCTCAAGACCGAACGCTCGCTAAATGTAAAGTATCAAGCAAAAAGAGAGCAATCGAAACTCTGGCGGATGTTTTTTCAAAATCCATTGAAACAATTGATAATGACGAGCTTTTCAAACAAATCGTTGAACGAGAAAGACTCGGCACGACAGGTATTGGCAATGGAATCGCTATTCCTCACTGTCGTTTTGATACTGCTGGGCGGACGTTGGCCTCATGCCTAACACTTACCGATCCAATTGATTTTGATTCTGTTGACAACCGACCTGTCGATATAATCTTCGCTATGCTAGTTCCTGAAGATGCAGAAAAAAGCCATTTGGAAACGCTAGCACATTTAGCAGAAAAATTTCAAACAACAGACTTCGCTCAAAACTTACGCTCTTGTAGCACAAACGAATCACTCTTTCTAATGGCAACAGAGTAATAATTTTCATGCAGGAAGACAGTATATGAGATTTGTCGTTGTAAGTGGATTTTCAGGATCAGGAAAATCATCAGCACTTCACCTCCTGGAAGATGAGGGTTTTACCTGCATCGATAATTTACCCGTAACGCTACTGCCTGCATTAATTGACCAAATTCATGAAAATACCGATCCTATTAGGCAAAATTTTGCCATAGGGATCGACGCTCGCAATATTGATAGCGATCTTAGCCAAGTAAGAAACGTCATAAACGAAATCAAAAATGACGACGACAGTTACGAAATACTTTTTTTAAATACCCAATCGGACAAACTCGTACAACGTTTTAGCGAAACCCGAAGGCGCCACCCACTTTCAAACAACGAAACTGACTTACTTAACGCAATAGAAAAAGAAAAAAAGATACTCGAGCCAATATCGAGGTTAGCTGATATTTCAATTGATACCAGCACCCTATCACTCCACGAACTGCGGTCGATAGTTAAACGAACAGTAGTTGGTCAGGAAACAAAGGGTACGACACTAATTTTTTCTTCTTTTGGATTTAAATTTGGTTTGCCCATAGATGCAGATCTGGTTTTCGATGTACGCTGCTTACCAAATCCGTACTGGGATGCTTCACTTAGATCTCACACGGGAAAAGATCAACCTGTTATCGACTTTTTGGAGAATGAGCCAGTAGTGCAGAAAATGTATACTGATATTCAAAAATTTATCTCTGAATGGCTACCTCATTACGAAGAAAATAATCGCAGCTATTTGACAGTTTCGATAGGTTGCACAGGCGGAATGCATCGATCAGTGTATCTTTGCGAAAAATTAAAAACAGAATTTACTAAATCACGAAAGGATGTTCAAGTAACTCACCGACAGTTAAAAAATTAGAATGAAAGATATCTGAGAAATCTAATGATCGAAAAAAAACTAACAATAATAAATAAACTCGGGTTACATGCTAGAGCGGCAACAAAATTTGCAAATACGGCCGCAAAATTTAATAGTGATATTAAAGTAGTATTTGGTGGAAAGAATATTGACGGTAAAAGTATCATGTCGTTAATGTTATTAGCAGCGGCAAAAGGAACAGAAATAACATTGAAGATTGAAGGTTCTGACGAACAAGATGCAATGGCAGCAATTGAAGCATTAATATTAAATCGATTTGATGAAGAAGAGTAGTTAAGGCTTTGCCTTAGAGTAGAATCATGCAAGCGGCCGTCGAAAACCAAGACAAAACCCAAACTCAACTGGGGCGAATCCAAAACCTATTGGACAAGGGAACCGTTCAACAGACAAAAAGGTTAATCGATGGATTAAGACCCGTTGAAGTTGCGAGATTACTCCAGTCTTCGCCGCCACCGTCTCGAAGCCTACTATGGGAACTGATTAACGAAGACGCTGCTGGTGAAGTTTTAGAAGAACTCCCTGAAGAGATTCAGTCTGAGTTCCTCCGAAAAATGGATGCAGAAGAACTCATTAAAATCACGGAAGGATTAGAAACCGATGATATGGTTGACATTCTTCAGCAACTACCAGAACAGGTAATCTCCGAAGTTCTATCGGCCATGAGCAACCAAGACCGTAGCCGTGTTGAAAAGGTCTTAGCCTTTGATGAAGATACCGCGGGTGGTTTAACGAATACAGATACCATCACGATTCGCCCAAGGTTCACACTCGATGTGGTTTTGCGCTACTTAAGACGTCACGAGGAATTACCACCCTCAACCGATAATCTTATCGTGGTTAACAGAAAAGACGCCTACCTTGGGTTATTGCCGCTTAGCAAGCTGCTCACAAATGACCCGAACATCACCGTTCGAGAAGTCATGGAAACGGATATTGATGCAATTCCAGCCGATTTACCAGATAGCGATGTTGCTAAACTCTTCGAACAAAACGATTGGATTTCAGCACCGGTTATCGATAGGCAGGGAACACTCCTGGGTCGAATAACCATCGACGATATTGTAGATGTTATAAGAGAAGACGCAGACCACTCACTGATGAGTATGGCTGGTTTAGACGAAGACGAAGATGCTTTTGCACCCGTGATGCGCACCTTACCACGTAGAGCAATTTGGCTCGGTATCAATCTTATCACCGCAATACTCGCATCATCAGTTATTAACCTATTCCAAGATACAATCGAAAAGGTTGTCGCTCTAGCGGTATTAATGCCAATTGTAGCGAGCATGGGTGGAGTCGCTGGTTCGCAAACGCTCACCGTTGTGATTCGAGGCATGGCAGTCGGGCATATTGGTAAAACCAATGTAAAATGGCTGCTATCCAAAGAACTTCGAGTCGGGCTTCTTAACGGTTTGCTTTGGGCGCTTGTCATGGGTAGTGTCACTGCGATTTGGTTTGCAGACTATTACATTGCCATCATTATCGCTGCCGCAATGATTATTAATACGGTGACAGCCGCACTTGCCGGAGCACTTCTTCCTGGTTTATTAAAATCAATGAAAATTGATCCTGCCTTAGCGGGTGGCGTGACGCTAACCACGGTTACGGATGTCGTCGGCTTTCTATCATTTCTTGGTTTAGCCACATTGTTCTATGCCTAGTAAAAATTAATGAAACTATGAATAACGATCATCTGAATTCCCGCGAAGATGCGAATGATTTCGAAGAAGAAACTATAAGTAAATCTGCAGTAAAACGCGAAATGACTCGCTTGAAAGAATTAGGGGCATTTTTGACCACCCTTACGAATTCTCAACTAGCGTCTATCACTCTGCCTGAAAAGCTCGCGCTAGCGATTGAAGAATCTCATAACATTAAACAAAATAATGCTAGAAAAAGACATTTCCAATTTATTGGAAAACTTATGCGAGATATGGATATTGAACAACTTGAATCCGAGCTAAATGCTATTAAGGAAAAAAATCATCGGCAATCTAGACAACAACCCTATATCAAAGCCTGGACTGAACGTTTAATTTTGGAAGAAGGTGAAGTCCTGCAAGAATATATTAAAGAATTCCCAAATTGCGAAATCCAGTTACTTAGACAACTCATAAGAGCGGCAAAAACCGAATATAAAAAACAAAATGAGGAATTAAAACAAGGCACACAATATATCAAGCTCTTTAAATTTATACAGAAGGGCATGTCTGATACTTAAGTTATTTTCACCCAACAATTACTTCCAAAAATTATCCACAAATTTCAAATTTTCTTCAGCAAGAACTCTTACATTTGCTATTTGTTAATCTTTTGTGATGACTCAAAAGCAAACTAGCGTTTAGTTTACGCAACAAGATTTTATTTACACTATTTAATTGACTGAATTTTCCTGCACCTAATTGTACGGCATCAAAAAAACTGAATTCAGTTGCATTCTATTGCCTTTTACAAAATAAAGGCAAAAAATAAAAAACATTTTGATCAAATAGGGTGAAATTCATGGAAAAAAAAATCGTATTCTTAGCTGCTACTATGTTTGTTTTATCTGCTTGTGGCGGCGGAGGCGGGTCCTCAAACAATACACCTAACCCAACACCGACAGAGGAACCGAATAATACTCCCTCAGCGACACCTACAAATATCCCAACCGCAGCGCCAACATCTGTACCCTCAGCTACACCACTACCACAGTCACCGACGTTTGCTGAGATCCAAAGCGATATATTAATGCCCAATTGTACATTTTCAGGTTGTCATACTGGCTCAAACCCTCCTGAAGGGCTAAGACTTGATTCTGAGCAAACAAGTTTTGATAATCTCGTCAATGTTGTTTCTGGCCAGCGACAAGATTCTAATCGAGTGACACCTAACAACGCTCAAGATAGTTATTTAATTAGAAAATTAGAGGGCAGAGATATTGAGAATTCTCGCATGCCTTTAGGTCGTACTCCACTCGCCTCAAGTGTAATCCAAGAAATACGAGATTGGATAGACAATGGAGCACCAAGAACAGGTACCGGAGTCACTTCCGCAAAGCCATCTTTACTTTCTAACCTAAATCAAAACGCATCATTAGAGCTACAATTACACTTTAGCAAGCCTCTAGATGAAGAAAGCCTAACTGAAGAAAGCATCCAAATAGTTCTCATTGGAGATGGAATTGAAAAAAAATTGTATTCTAACGAATATGTATCACAAAATAACACACAAGATATAGTGTTGCTGATCCCAAGGCATCTCATTCAGACTAATATTTATAGCTCACTGAAGTTAACCATTAACAACCCTAGCATTTCAGCCATTTATGATATTGAAGGGCGTATCATTGATGGTAATAAAGATGGTGTTGATGGCGGTGCAGCATTATTCTTTATTGAACTCTAACTGAATTCAAGTTTATTAAAAATTTACCTATTAGGAGTTGAGCTTACCTCAACTCCTTTTTGTTTGTGTGCACATCGAAAATGATTTGAGAGAAACAATCCCATGGCACTATTTGTGATAAAGATGTTGTATTTTACCTAGCGACGCAATTTAATCGCGGAGAATTCAACAAGTGATAGACATCATTTTTCGAACGTCGAAAAAGCAAATAAAAAATTTCTAAGTTGGGATTAGCGATCTTTGAAAATGCAATATCGGAATTATTGGGATAAGACGGAGCAACTAGATTAAATAAATCAAGAGTTGCTCACGGGTTAATGATCAATAGAAAGAAAGCTTTCACCCTATTGACCATCAGTCTATCAGTCAGATCAATCGATACTACTGAAAAATTCCATCGCCGAAGCTAAATCTAACAGGAATACACCAAATACTGATTCTATCAATATCGTCTAAGGTGCGTCCCTCTGGAATAGTCACTGTGAGGGTATCATTATTGAAAACCTGACCAAATAAATCATCACTTATTGAAAAACCAGTAGTCAAAAAGTCACCGTTACCTGCGTATACACGAATATTAATACCACCACCATCAAAACTAAAGTTATCAATTCTTATTGTACAATCATCAACAATGACGGCCGTACCTGACACATTATGAGCAATAGTACTCAATTCAGCTTGCTGCCCTATGCGTGGATGGGTTGAAGCACAAGTTCGAGAATCTGGTGTCGGTATAGGATCTGGATCCGCCGGATCTGGCGCGGTTGCATTAATAATAAATGCAATCACATCTTCTAGATCATCATCGCTGATACGGTCTTCTCCCCAAAAAGGCATTACACCAGGTACCGCTTCACCGAGATAAATATCATCATTGGGTGGCCCGCTTAATCGAACCTTTCTTGAAATAAAATCTGCAGCTCCTTCAAAGCTATAAAATCCCGCTAGTTGAGGAGCTCGCTCTGTTCCCAAAGCATTGTTTCCGTGACAAATTGCACAACTCTCATTAAAGTGTTCTCGCCCAGCTTCAGGGTCTCCTTCAACATCACTATTATTTGCGAACCTCATAGGTTCTGCTTTAGCAAATGCAAGAGTCGGAGATTCTCCCTGTCCAGTATCCTGCTCGCGCAAAAATTCCGTTAATGCAATAAAATCAGAAGACTCTTCTGTCCATAGCTCATCAGTAGGAACTGTCATCCAGGTTTCTAAACACGTATTCGCGGCATCAACAAAGTTCGGCAACAAACCATTCTTGAAATTAGGTCTGCGTAGGGCATCACCTACCGCATGACCAGGTCGGTCAAACTGATCTGGTAGAGGCTCCTCTAACGCATGACACAAACCACATGAAAAGGTATTACCATTAGGCCTTGGATCCATAAATACAAGTCGACCTACTGAATCATCAGTAGTAGGTTCTGCAGTCGGCAATGATGAAGGAAGTGGTGTAGCATTAGGGGCACGATTAACATTTTCTAGATTTCCATCATTACTGGCGCCACCTCCGCCTCCACCACCGCAGGAAATTAAGATAAATAATAGAGAAGATAGTAAAAATATGATCTTATTTTTATACATGCGTTCACCCAATAAAAAATCAAAAACGGTTAGATATTGAGTGTGCAAATTATGGTAGAGAGAAAGAAGATTCATCACAAAAAGTTAACAAAACTAGCAATTTTTATTGTGATTAATCTAGCAGCTTAGATCAGTATCAAATCGAAACTAAAACAACATCTATTTAGAAATATATATCCTTTTTTTTCTTACGAATAGCGCAAACTACAAATTAAAACCGTCACTTTGTGATTTGCTTGCTTAAGCTAAAAAAATTCTTAGCATGGATATGCTAGACATTATTGGTATTATTCATCAGCGGTTATTCTATAACCCATTCCTCGAATAGTTTCTATATTATTAGTTGAATTATCACCGCTAAACTTTTTCCTTAACTTCCCAATATAAACATCCACTACATTGGTTAATGGGTCTTTATCCATCCCCCAAATATTGCTCAATATCCTTTCACGACTGAAGATTCTTCCGGGGTGCGTCATGAGCAATTCTAAAACAGCAAATTCTTTGGCTGTCACTGTAATTGGCTTATCTTTTAACGTTACGATCATTTTCTTTTTATCCATAATAATATCGCCAACTTCCAAAACATGATTTATTTCTTTGCTTCCATGACCTCTTCGCACCACAGCTTCTAAGCGGGCAAACAATTCATCAATAATAAAAGGTTTTGTCATATAATCATCAGCTCCCATCTTTAAACCTTTTATTCTATCTTCTACATCATCCATTGCCGTAAGCATGATGATTGGAGTTAAAATATTTCGCATTCTTAACTCCTGACATATATCTAAACCACTTAAAGTCGGTAACATTAAGTCCAATAAAATTAAATCAAAATCGCCTTTTCTAGATAACTCCAACCCTTCTTTACCGTCACTCGAATGTACACAGCTATAACCTTCCGTTTTCATTGCACGTACTAGAAAATCTGCGATTCGTTGATCATCTTCTACAATTAGTATTCTCATGCTACATTACCCAAATCTTTTCCAAAAGGAAGTTGAACTGTTGCTTTTATTCCTTTTTGCGGTCTGGATGAAAGTGAGATCTCACCATCGTGAGCTTCTACAATAGCTTTCGCAACGGGTAATCCAAGCCCGGTTCCATCTGCGTGACGCTCCGCATTCGCGCCTCGATAAAATCGATAAAACGCCTGATCAATGTCTTCCTGTGACATTCCTATACCTTCATCAATAATACAGACAACAATATGTTCTTGATCGACCTGTAAAACAAGCGAGACATCAATTCTTCCTTTTGGATGAGAATAGCGAATAGCATTATCAAGTAGTATAGTAAATACTTGGCGCAGACGTTCCATATCACCATGAACCATTAGCTCTTTTTCCGGCGTATTTAAAAACAAGTTTAATTCCTTTTTACTCGCGATTGTTTGGAAATCGAAACAAACCGATTCGAGTAAATTTTTCACAGCTACCGACCGTTTATTTATCCGAGCTTTACCATCTTCCGCTCGCGCAACAAACAGAAGGTCATTAACAAGATGGGTGGTATGTAGCGTTTGCTGTCTAACTCGTTCCAGTGTTTCTTGATATTCGATTGGCGTTTTTTCGGTACCTCTCAAAGCCACTTCTGCTTCGCCTTGAATAACCGTGAGGGGAGATTTCAATTCATGACTAATATCTGCAAGAAATTGCCGGCGGCTAGCATCTAAGATCTCTAATCGCTTATTGAGTTTTTCTAACTCCTTTGTACGTTCACTAACCTGATATTCAAGAGAGATTTGAGACTCTTCCATCGATGTACGTCGCAATAGTAGCTCTTGAGCCATATTGTTAAATGTAATGCCAAGCTTTACAAATTCTTGATCACCTTCTACAAGAGTCTTATGAGAAAGGTTTCCTGACGCGTAGGTTTCAGCTGCGGTATTTAGTGTGCTAATCGACGTAGTGAGTCTACGAGACATAGAAATTACAAAATAAAATATTGGCGTGAGTATTAAAATTAAGAGCACGGGCAATGCCGTTTTAATCTGTTTTACAAGTTTTTCCAGCTGCTTTAAGGACTCTAACGCTTCTTCTTTTTCTTCTTGTATTGCCTCGTCGAGCAATTCGTTTAATCTTCCCGCAACAGCCTTGCTCCGTAATAACGATAGCGCTTGTTTTGCCGAAGATATATCATTGTCAGATATGCTTTGCCTTATAATTTTACCACCATCGATTATCCGCTCAGCAATGCGTTCTATCTCCGCAAAGTGATAAATTTCTTCATGCTCAGGCTCACCTCTTGCTAAGCTAATTTCACGTTCTATCCCCAAACGCACTTCGGCTAGCGCTTTCTTTAACCGAGCCTCATTTTCAATTCGCGCCTCTTCGTCAGTTAGAGTACCTGAGGAGACTATTTCACTCATCGCATTGAGTTTTCTGTAAGCATAATTTGACACACTAATGTAACTAGAAGCTACATGTTGAGCTAAGCTATTTCGTTCTTCAAGGAATTGAAGACGCAGAATGCTCAAATAGAATATGATAGACAAAGCAAAAATTGTCACCACAAGGCAAAAGGTAGTGAGTAAGAACTTATTCTTAAAGTTATCGAATGCCATGAAAATCGTACCGGAGATGTGTCAACCTTAATAGCGTTAAACTTTGATTATGACACGATGTGTTCTGCTGAGTCAGGTTTATCATAATTTAAGTATTGGCACATTGAGTCTACATGAATCGATAATATCGATTTCTGAATTGTGGTGGGTCTAATACGCAATATTATCTGTATTATTTAAATTTAACTTAGTTTTAAAGATGAAGATAACTTAAATATTTTAACTTAGAAAATATTTTTAAAATGAAGAGTGATCTTTGACAAAAAAGAAGGCGTTTTAAACTGGTATGGTTTTGTGCCCCCTGCTATCTGCCAATGAAAAGAGCGAGTTATAACTCTGATTATTTAACTTCATTCCCACTTTAGCGATTATACTGCAGACGCAGACCAGTAAATCGTATTCGCTGGTTTTGTCCCGACCTATCTGGTGCGGCATCTATTTCAGAGTAGACAAAGCTGAATTTATAGTTTCTTTTTATTGATACGGATAATGCACAATTGATTTCATTTTGAATACCACCATTGATCTGATTATCTTCTAGGTCTAGCCTTGATGCCCTAACCGCAAATTCCACTGGATTGCCGTATTTAGCAAGTTTGGGTTTAATGATTCCTTGCTTTTTGCTATAGCTGAATGAGCCCGAATCCCAAATAACGCCAGCCTCAATGTATCCGCCATTTAAAAGCAGGTTTTGTTCATTACTAATGAGTAGCGTATTGATGTATTCACTTTGAAAGCGAAAATGCTTAGTATTAAGAGCGAATTCAATTCCAACAGATTGTTTATCCTTGATTCCCTCTATTCGCCTAGTATCTACTAGTCGTTGATCAAATAATCTAGAGCCAGCTCGAGTGCGAATTCGAGTTGTTTCTTCATCAAGTAGGAATTTTTTCTGGTAGTTGAAACCAAAGTGCATGTTGATGTATCGACTATCTAGGGGAGAGAGCGTCAGTCGGGTTACGGCTCTTGATCCACGAGTATCGTTTTCTTGTACCTGCTTGATCGTTCGGCCATACACACCAAATGCGCCACTCCATCTATCACTCCAGCGCTTCAAACTTACACCCAGACTCATTCCCGGAGCTAAGCTATTTGCGGCCGAGCGCTCCAAAAACACATGTGATTTAGATGAATTGAGATTTTCCATAGAAAAAGGAGGCGTATGTTGACCAATGACGAGCTCGAAATTCTTTCCACGCCAACTTAAAAAAACATTTCTCCAACCCTCGCTGATTCCAAAGTCATAGTCTATTCGGAGTTTAGTTCGAAGCGCTTTGAGTTGAGTTATAATACGAGCTCGGCGAAAATCCTGTTGATTTTCAAGCTGTAGATTACTCTGGTTTTGTTTTTGTTGTGCAATGGTATCTGATTGAATAAGAGCACCAATTTTGAATTCCACACCTGATGATTCTTTTTCCAAAAAGCCGGAATTTTTTGTATCTGCTTTAGCAAAGAGCTGAATTGAAGTAAAAAAGAAAAGTGCCATAAGTAGCGTCCAAAAGGCACTAGTCATTCGCAACCTCATTACAAAAGCGGATAACTTTTTCGACCAGATTAGATCTTATATCCGCCTGCCCAAACTCATGAGAAGTATTCTTTAGAATATCAAATTTGTGAATAGTAGAGATATTGTTACGCAAACAAAGATCTTTTATTGATTGATGAAACCATATCGCCCGATCTAACCGCGTAGTACCTTGAACTGAATTTATGTTTTTTTTTGAACGCAAATTTTTTTTACACGCTGTATCGCGGTCACCTACGATCACATAGCTTGGGCATTTGAGAAACGCTTGGTAGTCAAAAACTAAATCAGAAAAAGAACATGTGCTTTTTATTCCAATAGGAAATTTTTCCACACTGTTTAAATTAGTATACCAACCAGCAGAAGCAATAGTGATAGACTTTACTCTTGCACTGTGTGCGAGCGCATAGCGATGGGTAAATTGAGCACCACCAGAAAAACCAAATAGATTAACTCTATATATTGAACGCCCGTAAACCAGGCTTAAAATTTTGTTTAAAGCGCAATCTGCGCGAAAACCTTTAGGTTCCCCACCGAGCCTTTGATAATTAGAAAAATTAACACGATCAAATAATGGTACGATCAATCTATAGTTTTGTTCCCGTGCCTGATTAGAAAAGCTTCTTAACATGTGTTCCGCGTTACGAGAAATTCCATGAACTAAAACCAGTGAATGAGGTGAGTGAGTATCACATGGTTCACTTATCCAGAACTTGCATTTTGATGGGTCTTTTAAAGTGTAACACCGTATTTTATGACTATTGTTCACCCAACAGCTCCCTCAACATCCATTACGTTTTCTATCTCAATTTTGTCGCGATGCATCCTCCATCGAATATTGGCATACGGAAGAATGTCTTTATCATTACTTGCAAAAATAACAGTCCCAGGATAATGCTCAATAAGTTTAGCCAGTGCTTTCTTGCCAGAAGCATCTAAGCTTCTTTCCATTTCATCCAAAATTAATATTGGTGGATTATCCAAAACCGCTCTAGCTAATTTTATTCTGGAGCGCTCACCTTCGGACAATCCTGTGCCGCGTCCTCCTAGTCGGGTATCCAAACCATTAGGTAATTTTTTAATTATCTCTTCTAAATCACTCCGCGCCAGAGCAAGATCCACAGATAGCTTAGGTGCTTTTGGGTTACGATAACGAATATTTTTACTTATAGACCCTGACGTGAGAGGTAAGTCATGACTGGCGATACCGATATACTTTCTCTTCATTTCCTCGTCAAGTTGATCAGTAGGAACGCCATCTAACGCGATCGCGCCAGAATGTACCGAAAGAATCCCGGCGATTGACTTAAGTAAAACCGATTTTCCACTGCCGTTATCTCCTGAAATTGCAATCTTTTCGCCAAGAAAAATTTGTGCGATAGGTACTTCGATCTCTTTTATTTTGAGGTCGACTAAATGGATTGTTCCTCTAAAGCGTTGCGGACAACTCTGCTCGTTTTGATGTTCGACACCACTATCGGCTGTTTTCACCTCTGAAACAAAACGACAGATTATACGTTTAGCAACCAAGTAATTTTTTCTATACTCAAACACCTTACTGAAGTCGCGAATCGGAGTTGAGATCATTGAAGCTATTCCAAAAACCGCCATCAATGTTGGAAGATCAATATCGCCTGAATTCAACCTGGATACGCCATAAATCAAGACCGCAATAGCAATGATGTTAATACATAATTCACTTAAACCAGATAAGCTACCTAGCCAAAAAGCTCTGTGAGTTAATGCATTTACAAGTACCTTACTTTGCTTGTTAAGCCTTTCTCGTTCAAACTTTGTTCGTCCAAAGAGCGAAATTTGTGGAATGTTATTTATGATTTCGTTAACACAGTTGGCAAGTTTTCCCCTTTTTGCTCGGCTTTCTTTAATACTTTTTTCAATACCCCATCCAAGAGTTTGAATCGCGAATAAGCTCAATATAAAACTAAAAAACACCAAAACAGCATATTTAATATCTAAAATAGTGAGTGAAAATGTAATACCACAAAATAATAAAAAAAGACTTACTAAACGTGCGATCCCCAAAGATATCCATTGCCTAATGGACGTTAAGTCATTTGAAAATCTGACCATATGAATGCCATTGCGTTTTTGGTTATAATCCTTATTCCTACTCAAGGCATCGTAAAGAACCAATCGGATCTCATGAACATAGTTTTGACCAAGCTTTTCTGCCAGATAACGTTCATACCAATGAATAATGGCAATAAAAGCGGCTGCCAAAACTAAAAAAGCGAAAATATGAATTGGCAGAGTCATCTCTTTTTTCAATAGCAGTTGTAAAATCATTTGAAATTGCCAAGCAAATATCATCAAGCAAATAATTTTTAAACATCCGATAAAAATTAGTTTCAGTAATGTAGCTTTTCGCTCATTACTGAAAACCGCAGGTAGACGACTCAATTTTGCAATCTCTTTTTAAGTAAGCTAAGTGCAAACTTACCATCTGACAAGGTTTCTCGATCAACAACACAATTTTCGATATTTTTTTCAGTTTCTATCATTGCCAACTTAGAAGCGGTTAACAAACCTGTTATTGCGTCTACTGTCACTCCTATTTCTTGAAGTGCCTTAACACCCGCAACAGCACCCATTGCTTCTCCAGCGGCGAAAACCGTGCTTGTAACAACTTCTTTAAATGCTTGGGAAGAAACGAGATCTAGCGTTTCGTCGTGCAATAATCCATCAGCAATTTCCACAACAATTGCGTCGGCTTTGTTCTCGAGTGAGGCTGTGTTTATGAGGTTAGTGAAACAGTTTGCGATTTGTTGGCGGGATAACTTATATGTCGAAGCATAGCCTGCGTCGGTGAAATCATACACTTTACTTGCGCCGGAATCTGCGTACTCCCATAAATCGTTTCCAGCTCCAGTTCCTGTAGACTTTATGGCGACTACATTTTTACCTGCTTTATGTAAGCCTCTTACAATTGCGGCTGCGCTGGTAGTTTTACCGGAATTCATAGACGTCCCAACAACAGCAATCACGGGTATATCGGCAGGACCTTGGTTTTCAGAGAGTAGAGTATAGTCATTAAGGTTCATTACTGCTCCGGTATGATCAATACAGTAACCCTCTGGACGAATGCGAGTGGGCGATTTAATTGCGCTATGCTTTGAAATCGATTTAGATGCAATTCCTCCTGCTGCAACCAGATCACAAGCGTCAAGATCGAGCGGTATTACAGCTTCAAATTGATCTGGAGCGTAGCGATTTCCGTAAGCGACAACAACCTGATCACCAATATAAAGATTAGATCGACGACCGGAAGCAAGCTGAACTCGCGTGTGATTGGAAATCTTAACAATTCTTGCAACAATAAGATCACCTGCTTGAGGGGTGTGATCAGTTCGCATCTCAACGGTTTTCACATCGTTCTTATCCACGTTTCTGGTAACAAAACTCCACTTTGCGAAATCATTAATAGGTTTAAATGGCATTTCATCTGCAAATAAACGAATGCGTTCAGCCATAGTTTTTTCAATTTCTAAAGCAATATTATTATTCAGCATGTCTAGGTTCCTCGTTTTATTTTTAGTAACGGACGAAAGAAATTGTAAAGATAATTATTTAAATACCATTTAAATTAAAATTAATGGAAATTGTGTAATTAGATGAAGCGAAACTAAATTTTTGATTTACATTCACCATACGCCAGCTTTTTGTGACACTTTTCACGTGATATCGAAATTTGAGATTGCTGACGATTTATCCAATAATTTATTTTTACCTGTTTAGTAAAAATAAATTTATTTATGGATTATTATTTTTTTCTTAAAAAGAGAGATAACTACTTACAGATAACAAGAATATTTTGAATACGAAATATTGAAAAGAACACGAGCAAAAATTAATCTAGACGGCGCAAATTGCTAGCTTTGTTAATTTTTAATAAAACAAAAAATATTCAAAGAAATTGAAAAAAATAGATGGAATAAATCATCTTAGAGTTAATCTATTAAATGATAGTAAGCATTAACCAGAATAATTAAGTCGACAGAGAAATTAAATTTATTTAATTTTAGGTAACGTATGGTTACTTAAAAATTAAGGAATAGATTGCATATAAAGTTCTTTAGATCTAGTCAAACCCTTGCACCAGGATCTTCTTTCAGTTTGTAATTTTAGATTCGATGCAAATTGCCTTAACTTTTCCACAGGCCCAACAGCTCGACCATAATGCCGGCCAAAATGTTTAATATGGTTAATCCAATTATCGGGATCAATATTAAATCTTACTAAAATAGGTGGTATCTCATTAGAAATAAACCCACGTTTATCCACGCGAATGGCTCGCCCTGTCGAATCGACTAGTTCAAAATAATCCTGCCGTGTAAAAGGTAAAGCCTGATGAATCGACGTATGATTGCTGCCATCAAACGGCATTAACGTCGCTTCAGGAAAGTCATCAAGCGCTAGCTCTTTCTTTAACTCTCGCTGTTGGTGAATATTGGCAACCAGCTTTTGTTCACTTTTATTTTTATTCGCTTTACGTTTAACAAAATCAAACAAACGGTGTTGAATCGAGGTAAAATCACTCTCGATCAAATCGTTTTCTTTCGCCGCCCTAATCGGATTTAAATCCACATAGGCCATGCAACTTAACAAAGCGGTTTCATCCAATAACGCCTGGCTTTTGTATCGACCTTCCCAAAAACGCCCTTTACAGTTTTCTTCTTCATTGGCCATACGCGCAATAGTTTCATTCACCCCACGCATAAACCAATCAATACCGTATAAGCGCTCGCGCCACTTTTCAATAATATCTTCTACCTTATCCCAAGTGGCTTTATCTATATCCGCGGGGTTACGCAGCCATTGGTCGACAAGAACATCGCCTTTATAGAGTTGCATCCAACGCTCGACCACTTCTTCGTGGCGCCAAGCAAGCGCGCGATCTTTGTCGACATGAAGGACAACATGATAGTGATTATCCATCACCGCATAAGCACAAATATCAATGGCATACACATACGATAAAAATTTTAAGCGCGACACGATCCACTGCTTGCGGTGATCGTAATTCTGGCCCGTTAGATTGTCTTCACCGCACAAAAACGCGCGCCGAACACAGCGCACATAACAGTGATAAAACGGTGTTTCTTCAAGAGAGATTTGGTACTTACGAGCTTGTGTCATGGTTTTGTATTTTAGGGGGCTGGGGAAGCAAAGTCAAATATATGGATGTCCTTTTTATATTTGACCCCATTGATACTTTTTATTCTGTCCCGCACACAAATATATGGATGTCCTTTATAATTATTTCTTTATAATTATTTTTTAAATTTCGCCGAAGTTGAATTCGCCTTTGATTATAGTAACTTTGCAACGTTACTAATTTCAGAAGGATCATTTACCCAAGAATGATACTTTTCAAAATCAAAACTTTCACCCCTTGATGTTTTCTCTGAAAATAGATCAAAGAGTAATTTATAGTAGCGCTTAGCTACTGACTCATCTTTAAGCTGTCCCTTGTATTCTGTCGTAAGACTAACTTTTCTAGATAAGTAATATTCCAAAAAAACATCTAACCTTATCCAGTCACTTTCTTTGAATCTAATCCATGCTTCAAGTCCATCATATCTTTGATCGACATATTTCAATTCCAAATCGTTTAAATTACTCATGACTTTTTTGATTAGAGACTACTTTGTGTATTTAAATAGGCAAATAAATGGGTGTCCTTTTTTCTGAAACTGTGGTGCACTTGGAGTTGAATTCGCCATATATGCTATTTTTTCCTTTTTCTCAAAAATTAAGCTTTTTGGGTTTGAAATAGATTGAATATCGATGTCCCATCATAAACAAAAACTCAAGTTTTATTTTATCTTCACTTACTTCTATCGTGGCTAACCCTACTTCATGCTCTTCGTAATGAATTAATTCATAATCAGCACTTGACTGTAAGTTCACATAGCATATTGCCCTTTCTAGAGCTTCTCTACTATCAACTTGCACTGTAAATTTGATTTTTTTGCTCTCCATCACTTAATCCCGTCAATTAATATAAGCTTGATATTCGGGAACATTTCATTAAAACTTTGAATGATCCCTGAACAAGAAGTGCAATAAGATATTTCACAAATATATGGATGTCTTTTTTTTGTTGCAAATCTTATATGATCTGCTACCACTTTTGTGGACACATTAAGCATAAAGTTTTTCATAATTTTCAGGTGAATGATAGTCCAATGAAGAGTGAATACGTTCCTTGTTGTAAAAAGCAATGTATTCAGCGATTTGAGCCACCGCATCGATGGTGTTCTCAAATTCACACTGATGAACGAGCTCCGCTTTCATGGTATGAAAATACGATTCCACTTCGGCATTATCCAAAGGCGTGCCTTTGCGGCTCATACTACGCGTAAATCCGTTTATCTCTAACAATTCTCGATATTCAAAAGCGGCATACTCTGAACCTTGATCGGAGTGGAATAAACATCCCTTTTTAGGATTGTGTCGACTCAATGCATTTTTAAGTGCCGAGGCGGTTAATGCTAACCCTCGACGCGGAGAAAACGAGGCGCCCACGACGCGACGACTAAACAAATCAACAATAACCGCATGATAAAGACTGTCGGTTTTGGTCTTGATGTAAGTAAAGTCGCCTGCCCATTGTTCGCCAAATGATGTCGCGGGTAATCGTTCAGGCCGTTGATTCGGGGTTGTGCCATAAAACGCATTTAATCCCGGACTCCATGTATACAAACCTCGTGTAGACGCCTTTATTTCAAGCTCTTTCATTAAACGGGTTACTCGGCGAATACTGCAGCTATAGCCCATTTTAATCAGTGAGTGATAAATGCGTCTTGCGCCATAACACCGCTTAAAACCTTGGTGAAGTTCTTTGATGACGACTTTGAGTTTTTCGTCGTAAAGCGCTTTATCTGAATGAGGGCGATCCAGCCAAGCATAAAAGCCGCTACGTGAAACGCCCATGACGTTACACAACCGCTTTACATTAAAACGATCTCGGTTCTCCGCGATATAGCGAAAGATTACTTTCGGTGTTTCTCGAAGAACCTTTCCGCCTTTTTTTAAGATATCAATATCCTCTTCACGTTCTTTAAGTTGCTTCTCGAGCTTTTTAATTCGAGCCTGAGCTTTTTTTAACTCTGCCTCTTTTTTCTGAAGATCGTTCTTCGTTGGGCCTACCGGCTTATTGGATTTAGTCACAGGAAATTCTCGCCATTGATCATCGTTGACTTCTTTACGCCAACGATAAATCAACACAGGATGAATATCCAATGCCTCTGCGATATCAACGGCTTGTATGTCTTGATGATTGGCTAACCTAACGAGTGCTTTCTTAAACTCTCTGGTGTACTGAATGTAATTGCGTTTATGAGTTTGCCCCATAAGTAACCCCTTTAGTATTTAGTGAAATCACTGTCTACTAAAGTGGTATCAGATCAGTTGATTGATTTTGTGTTATTAAAACACAAAACAAGCGACGTAGTGGAGGTCCTGTAGATTACTTTGTTATATTCTTTGTTTGCTCTTTAATATATTCTAAAATTTGTTGCTCACTACTAAGTTGGCCTTTTGGGAAAATATAGGCCTGCAATGTATCAATGAATACCAAAATTAGATTTTCTGTTTCTTCTACACTAACAATAGCTTCCCAATATGTCAGAGATTCGCCACTCTTATTTACAGTATGGAGTCCTTTTTCATCTAGCTTATGCGTATTTGTTTGTAAAGTAGCCCCTCCTTCAGCAGGAGCCATATTATTTCTCGTTTTATATAAGTTATAGAATATAGATATTATTATTAAAATTGCGATTAAGCCTACAACTATAGCCGTAGGCCAATGTATTTGATCTATTAATCTAAAAATATAAAAAAATGAGAACGATATAAAAATCCATGTAAAAAAGTTTCCAATAAAGGAATATTTCTGTCCAGTACAAGCTCGTTTTTCTATATATTTTTGGTATTCATACCAATTAGATAATTCCAGTTTTACTTCAAATTTCAAAGGTCACTCCCTGAATATAACGCCGCGTTAATGGGCGAGCAAAGCGTAGCTTTGCGAGTCCTTGCCGCGTCTTTTGCGGCAATTTACATTGAACGCTTTGTTATGTGTTGATATTTTCAAGTGCTTTTGACCACGTATCAAACATATGATGACCATATAGATAAAAAAGTATTTTAAGATTTTTATATTCTGGTTTGGAAACAGACTTTTATAGATATTTTTGAAGCAATATCTTCTGGAAAGCCATATGCGCCACATGAAATTGCTGGGAACGCAACAGAGCGACAACCATTCTCGAGAGCTAATTTTAGACAATTATCATAGGGTTGAGGCTAACATAGCTTCTGGGTCTTTTTCGTTTCTGTATATCGGGCCTGAAGCATGTATTACATATTTACTTGGTAGATTACCAGATAATGTAATTCTTGCTTCTCCGAAGGGGCAACGAATTCCGTTAACTGCTTTCACCTTGCGGCACTCTTCCAATAATTTGGGGCCGGCAGCTTCGTGAATAGCGCCATCCACACCGCCTCCACCGAGCATCATAGGGTTTGCAGCATTTACGATCGCATCTACTTCTGCTTTTACAATATTTCCTTCTAAGACTTCGATATTCATAAGTATTCCGTATTCACATAACGCCAAGCTAAGCGGCGCGCGTTAGCGCGTCCTTGCTTGAGCGCCTTGTTATGCGTGTATGGCACGAAGCTCATTTACCACGCCTTTATATTCTTTGCCCACTAGGCCGAGGTTTTGATGAAAGCGAAAACCTGATTTTTTGATTTGAGCTGCGTCGAATGCTTGAGCGGCATGATTAGCTGCCTGCTCATTGTTACCACTTTCTGAGAAAATTATTGCCTTTGCCGCATGCCAACGAAAATGATCAACCGGAAACATTAACCGCTCCTGATGCTCATCTAGGACTTCGTTGGCCGACCGATACAAATTTGTAAGCTTGTTCTCTACGATGACTAGTGGAAAGAGAATATATGCATCGGTTTTTAAATTTGGAAATACCGACTCTCTTTCTAAGGCTTTGCCATAAGAGTTGATTGCATTTTCGAGTTCACCTTTAGCGATATATGCAGTTGCCATATCACAGTAAGCCTGAGCATGATCGAAGTCATCTTTTAGCTCGAAGTATTGTTCTAGTAGTGAAAGTGCGACATCAGGTTCTGTACTGGCAATGGTACAAGCCTGGATTCGCAAATACTGCTCTTTCCGTCGAGCACGCTTTAGCTTCTCGAAGAACTTGCTTTCAATTTCTTCGCTCCACTCTTCGTTTCTATACCAATCTTCGCTACTCACTCGGTACTTCCTTTACGCATAACGCCCAAATAGCCGGTGAGCAAAAGCCATGCTTTTGCGAATCCTTGACGGCGAAGCCGGCGACTTGGGCTGATTTGTTTGTTATTGCAGGCGATGCGTTGGTTTTACTACGAAGAAAGCTTGCGTAGCGAAAGCGAAGCACACCGCCTAAGAAATAGCGTTAAGCATACCGAACTTGAAGAGAGTTTGCATTAGCTGATTGGCACACCGAAATACGAAGAAGGCTGCAGCAGCGTTAGCCGAAGTGAGCCAAAGCACCAGGAACAAAACCATCGAATATGAATTTTATTTTACATTTTAAAAAACGGAATACTTGGCTAAAAATATTTCTTTGGGCTTAGCACAAACTTGAAAGAATTAATTAAAAGAAAGAGCCCAATAACGCCCAAATAGCCGGTGAGCAAAAGCAACGCTTTTGTGAATCCTTGACGGCGAAGCCGGCGACTTGGGCTGATTTGTTTGTTATTGCAGGCGATGCGTTGGTTCTGCTACGAAGAAAGTTTGCGTAGCGAAAGCGAAGCACACCGCCTAAGAAATAAGGTTAAGCATACCGATTTTGAAGCTAAAATGCATTAGCTGATTGGCACGCCACAAAACGAAGAAAGACAGTTCTAATTGAACGTGTTTGAACGAAAGCACCAGGAACGAAACTGCGAAACATGAATTTTATTTTACATTTTAAAAAGCGGAATACTTGGCTAAAAATATTTCTTTAGGCTTAGCACAAACTTGAAAGAATTAACTAAAAGAAAGAGCCCAGTAACGCCCGCATTTGCGGCGGTTTTGTAGTGAGGAACGAACGGAAAAACCGTCCAAGCCACGTAGTGGCGATTGCAAGATGCGTTTGTTAGGCATTTACTTCTTCCCACACGTTTTAAAAACAACTTCTTGGTCATTTTTACCATCAATGTAGTACATATGACTAGCCTCACCCTCATCTGGATTGCAGCTAGTACACCTTGCTATTTCGCCTCTCTGATTCATGAGCCATACTATAATTTCACCTTCTCTGGGAGTGAATTTTTCTGTTGAAGGCTTTTGAATTTTTTCCCATTTATCATTTCTATCCAACTCATTACAGCTAATTATGAGTTTATTCTCTGTAGAAACACATCCGATTAGAAATCCACAGCATAGAATAGGTAGTATTGATTTCATTGAGTGTGTGCCTAACGCCCAAATATGGGGCCGAAATGTAAGCGCGAAGCGCTGGAATGGAGGTCCCAGCTGCGTAGCAGCGCCATGATTTGTTTGTTATACGTTGTTACTCGAAAAGTACCCATATGTTTTTTAAATTACCCAATTGATTTGAGTTAAATTTAATTTCAAGTAAATGCCCAGCTAGATCCATTGGATTTACCTCTTCTGAACTCAGTGAATTACAGTTTGACCAATGTACTCCAAAATCTTTAAGTGATTCATCACTTAGGGACGTAAACTTTACTGTTGATTCTAAGGTTAATTTCCATAGATCCTTTGTTAGTTCTTCAGCTTCCAAGCCAACACATTCAAACATTTCACTGATGCTATCCTTGGAAAAACTACCACCACCTAAGATGAATTCTTCAGGAATATCTCCCCAAGATTCGATAGGTAGTTCTTCATCATTTTTAAAAAATAATGCTTCCATAGTGTTTTACGTATAACGCCCAAATAGCCGGTGAGCAAAAGCCATGCTTTTGCGAATCCTTGGCGGCGAAGCCGGCGACTTGGGCTGATTTGTTTGTTATTGCAGGCGATGCGTTGGTTCTGCTACCAAGAAAGTTTGCGTAGCAAAAGCGAAGCACACCGCGTAATAAATAGGGTTAAGGATACCGATTTTGAAGAAAAATTGCATTAGCTGATTGGCAGACCAAAATGCGAAGAAAATTACAACAACGTTAGCCGAAGTGAACGAAAGCACCAGGAACAAAACTGTGGAATATGACTTTTATTTTACATTTGAAAAGCGGAATATTTGGGCAAAAATAATTCTTTATGCTTAGTGTAAACTTGAAAGAATTAACAAAAAGAAAGAGCCCAATAACGCTTTGCTAAGGGGCGCACGCTGTATTGGTTGGTTTTACATAAAATTGGCGTAGCCAATGTAAAACCAAGCGATGCAGTGGGCGTCCCGCGGAGGCCGCTTGCGGCCGGAGTAACCTTAAGCAACTTGTTATGTTTTGTACCCATGAACAATGATGCCTTTTTCGGTTTTAGTAATTGGAAAACTACCTATTTTTTCTAGAGCCTCTAGAAATACCTCGATGTTTAAAGACCGCTCTGTCAAAGGTGCATTTTTATAGGCCCGGTATGAATACACATATGGAATCAATATGAATTCAATATGCTTGTACTCAACCGGGCCACCTGCACCCTCCACTGGGTCATCGATAGCTGTTTCCCATACTTGCTGATTAGATGGAGCATGACCGTAAAATACATTGTCTGTATCGGTAAAATGGTATTCGATACCGGAGAAGTCCGAGCCATACTCTGCCATAACCATAAACAACTTCCGCCACTTGTGATTTGACATTAATGCTGAAGAATACTTTTTCTTCAATGCTTTATCTTTATGTGCGTCCATACTCTCTCGGAACATAACGCCCAAATAGCCGGTGAGCAAAAGCAACGCTTTTGCGAATCCTTGACGGCGAAGCCGGCGACTTGGGCTGATTTGTTTGTTATTGCAGGCGATGCACTGGTTTTACTACAAAGAAAGTTTGCGTAGCGAAAGCGAAGCACAACGCCTAAGAAATAAGGTTAAGCATACCGATTTTGAAGCTAAAATGCATTAGCTGATTGGCACGCCACAAAACGAAGAAAGACAGTTCTAATTGAACGTGTTTGAACGAAAGCACCAGGAACGAAACTGCGAAACATGAATTTTATTTTACATTTTAAAAAGCGGAATACTTGGCTAAAAATATTTCTTTAGGCTTAGCACAAACTTGAAAGAATTAACTAAAAGAAAGAGCCCAATAACGCCCGCCTTACCGGCGAGCAACTTGTTGCGAGTCCTTGCCAATGTATAACATTGGCAACCGGTAGAGGCGTTTGTTAGATTTTTTACTTTGTAATATGACTTTCGAAACTCATATACCTACTAAAAAACAGGAAGTAAACGCCTACCAATAAGAATATTATTGAAATTAAGGCTGAACTGATCAAGCTATTTCTTAGCTTAGTGCTTGATTTCTCGAAGCTTAGTATAGATTGGTCATTTCTAATTATAGAATAGACTCGATATAAATTATTCTTCTCGCTTTTACTTGAATATTCAGCGGTTGGAGCAACCAATAATTTCAATTTATCATTTTCAAAAAACATACTTTCAAGATAACGATCATCAATAAATTTTGTCGCGTAGTACTCTTTGGAATCCCCCTTAAACTTCAAGTTGAAACTCACCGATCTTGAATATGAATCAATTTTTTCTAGTACTACATTTTTACTAATCAGTTCATCTACCTTGTGAACGGGATAAACAGACCATAATCTTACTGAAAAGATGATGCATATTAAAAATGCTATTAAAGCGAAAATCTTGTTCATTACTCGACTAAAAAATTTAACGCCCAAATAGCCGGTGAGCAAAAGCCATGCTTTTGCGAATCCTTGGCGGCGAAGCCGGCGACTTGGGCTGATTTGTTTGTTATTGCAGGCGATGCGTTGGTTCTGCTACAAAGAAAGTTTGCGTAGCGAAAGCGAAGCACACCGCGTAAGAAATAGGGTTAAGGATACCGATTTTGAAGACAAATTGCATTAGCTGATTGGCAGACCAAAATACGAAGATGGGTATAGCTAAGTTAGATAAAGTTAACGAAAGCGCCAGGAACGAAACTGCCGAATATGAATTTTATTTTACATTTGAAGAGCGGAATACTTGGCTAAAAATATTTCTTTGGGCTTAGCACAAACTTGAAAGAATTAATTAAAAGAAAGAGCCCAATAACGCCCAAATAGCCGGTGAGCAAAAGCAAAGCTTTTGCGAATCCTTGGCGGCGAAGCCGGCGACTTGGGCTGATTTGTTTGTTATTGCAGGCGATGCGTTGGTTTTGCTACGAAGAAAGTTTGCGTAGCGAAAGCGAAGCACACCGCCTAAGAAATAGGGTTAAGCATACCGATTTTGAATATAAATTGCATTAGCTGATTGGCAGACCAAAATACGAAGAACGATACTGAAAAGTAGGAGCGGGTGAACGAAAGCACAAGGAACAAAACTGACGAATATGAATTTTATTTTAAACTTTCTGAATGGAATACTTGGCTAAAAATAATTCTTTATGCTTAGCGTAAACTTGAAAGAATTAATAAAAAGAAAGAGCCCAATAACGCCCAAATAGCCGGTGAGCAAAAGCTATGCTTTTGCGAATCCTTGACGGCGAAGCCGGCGACTTGGGCTGATTTGTTTGTTATTGCAGGCGATGCGTTGGTTTTACTACGAAGAAAGTTTGCGTAGCGAAAGCGAAGCACACCGCCAGATAAATAGGGTTAAGGATACCGATTTTGAAGACAAATTGCATTAGCTGATTGGCACACCACAATACGAAGGGCGATACTGCAAAGTAGGAGAGGGTGAACGAAAGCAACAGGAACAAAACTGCCGAATATGAATTTTATTTTAAACTTTCGGAATGGAAAACTTGGGTAGAAAAACTTGTTTATAGCTAGCAAGGACTCGAAAGAATTAATTAAAAGAAAGAGCCCAATAACGCCCCGGTAATGGGCCGGAACGGAGTTGGTTATTTTGTGCTATTAAAGCACAAAATGGCCGACGCAGTGGAGGTCCAGGCAGCTTTGCTGCCGAGCATTGACCGGTTTGTTATGTTTTATTCTATAGGTTTGTACTCATTCGATTTTGGAGCGCCATAACCTATATTTTGACAAGGATACCACACACCCCGAAATTGCAGTGGACCAATATTTGGGACTATATTGCTTTGATCTAAATCTGATATTTTTACGTTTTTTTGAATATGAATTTCACTGGCATCTTTGTGCCAAGTTATGCCTTGCTTTTCTGCAAGTTCAAACGCATCTGCTTCCGAAATTGCAGTTACACCCAAGCCAAACGGTAAATTACTATCTTTTGGAAACGTAATCCAAAATGTTTTTAATTCTGGCTCAATTTTCATTTTCTTCCTAAAACATAACGCCCGTAACACGGGAAAATATGAAGCGCAGCGGAATATTTTTCCGTGTGGTTACGCTTGTTATAGCTTTTATTCACTGATTTCTACCTTACGTCTATCTGGGTCTGTAGTTACATGAATGGTTTTGCCTGAAAACTCATATGTGTCAGTGATAGCTATATTTTTAATTACAGTGTTTATATCTGAAACTTTAAAGCCTAACCGATTGTTGTCTAATGGAGATTCCTCTTTGTTTGGATAAAGCTCAAGTACAAAATCATCATGCTCGCATGAATAATGAGTAGGGCCATTGCCATGTTTTTCTTTCACAAAAGATAAACCTAATAATTGGTAAAAGCTCTTGCTGGCTTCAATGTCTTTGCACCTAAGAACTAAAAGCGACAGTTTCACATTTTCTCCATAGAGCTATAACAATATTATTAGCCGGAAAATTGCCGTATTTAAACACGGAAACTTTCCAGATTTTGTCTTTTTGTCGATTTTAGCTTCTTGCGTATAGTTTATGCCAGCACTGACTTATAACTAAAACATATAGATATATAATAAAAAAATAAGGAAAGATTCAATGGGTTTTCATAAAATACTAAATCACTGTATATACAAACAGTTTTTTTAAAAATAAATGTACAAGTCGGGATTTTTAAGGAAGCTCTGATTAGGCCCGGCTAGAATTTTACGTTTATTATATTGAATCGAAATAATTTATTTTGCGCCACAGCTCATTCTTTCCAACTCGGAGCTGTCAAAATAGAATTTTTTGTGGAAAAAATCGCGTGATTCAAGCAGGATAAGACATAGAAATAATACAAATCACGAAGCTAAATTCTTACTAAAGTTTATTATTACTCTAGAAGCACTTCTGTTCTTTCTTTTAACTCATCGGCTTTTCTCTCTGCTCCTTTATCGTCAAAGACCTTTTTAATTTTTATTTTAGGATCTTCCCATTTACCTGAAATTTCATAACCTAAACTTGAGAGTCGATCGACTTGTTTTTTAAATATTTTACTTACAAGATAGATACCTACACCGGCGGGAAGACCTCCCAAAAATCCGACGAGCGTCGCCAAATTTCCTGCCACAGGAAGTGTCACCACAAGTTCTGCATCAATTTCTTCTTGGACCACATCAATAGTGCCCGCCATGCGCATA
The DNA here is from genome assembly GCA_965262305.1 of Cellvibrionaceae bacterium. Classification (GTDB taxonomy): domain Bacteria; phylum Pseudomonadota; class Gammaproteobacteria; order Pseudomonadales; family Cellvibrionaceae; genus CBDHEY01. Next base: position 1,414,057 of record CBDHEY010000004.1, on the reverse strand, counting down.
ACAGATGTGGAAGAGGTCACCTCTACCGGAGATGACATTAATATTTTTCCATCTTTAAATTCAAATTTACCTTTTACTTGATCGTAGAAAAAACCTTCTGATGCGAGATCAGAAAAGTCTAATTTGAGTCGTCGTGCCAAAGTATCAAAATTAAAAAGAGCAAGAAGTCGTAGCAATTCTGTTTCATCACCTTCTACACCACGAACAAAGCTTCCGCTTTTCATATTCACGGAAAGATTTCCTTCTACGTTCTCTAAATCTAGATCGGTTGGAATTCCGTTCCAGTTCAAATCAACATTCACTCTTGCAGATTTGCTGGTAGCAACCTTTTCTAAATTCATTGCAGCCAACACATTTGCGACGTTTTTTGTATTAATTTTGGCTTTAAAGGAAGTGTGTGGGCCATCTTCTCTTTCTTCCCAAATCATGACCGCACCATCTTTTTTCTCGCCCAATAAATTTAGGCCAATTGAATCGGCAAATATGTCACTAAAAATGGCCTTATTATCTTCGATCCGCAATTTAAAATGCCAAACACCTAAATCGTTAAATCCAAAAGCTTTGTCATGAAGCACTAGTTCACCAGTCGAGAAATCAAAGGGGTCCATGTCGGCAATGGTGACCGGCTCTTCTTCTAACTCTGGATTATCTGGGTCTCCAAACAATTGATCTGTAGCGATTTCATCTAGCCGAATATATTCAAAATCGAAAACAGGCACACTGGTCGCAGGAAGTAATATATTTCCTTTCATCAGTTGGCTATCAATGTCTATATCCCAGTCTTCACCTGTAAGAAGTGCACTCACCTTTGCATCTGGCACATTAAAATAGTCCAGATCTAAATTCTTTACATTAACATCAATAATAAAGGGAATTTCTTCGACCTCTTCTTCGACCACAATAAGCTTTTCATATTCTTCAAACTTTTCTCCTGCAATGATCCATTCATCTAAATTGTAATAGCTCACATCACCAGAGACAGTAAAATACCCGGGAATCATTGTGTTTAGGTCAGTCTCATCAATCGTTCCACCGATTTTAACGAGGGCAAGATCGTCACCTTCTAAATTATCTCGAAAATAAAAATCCAGAACATTTGCTAAACTCATTTCGTATAGCGCATCTTCTTCGCCTACATGAACAATTCCTTTAAGGTTTTGTTTTTTATCAGGTGATTTTTTAAGAGGCGCAGGCAAGTTAAATGTAACGCCATCAAGCTCTGATTGATAGAAAATATTCACAGGCCATTCAGGGGTTTCTTCTCCAGAAATCACAACACGACCATCTATTTCTGTTTGGCCGTCGAGATACATCAATACAGGCATTTTGATCCAATCAATCAAATCTTGTACGCTCGTGCTGCCCGAAAAAGCAATTTCTGTATCAGTATAAATTCCTTTTCCAGGAATTGAATTCACATCAAAGCGAAAGTCTTTTTCCCATATTTGTCCAGTCAAGTCTCGCGATGAAAACCCAGTTTCGGTATGGTAATCTAACTTACCTTTAATTTTTTTAATTTCGATTTCAGCGTCGGTTATGTTCACACCGGCATCAAAAAAAGAAGCTTCGACTTTGTGATAAGCTTGCGTTGCATCTTCGCTAAGCGGAATTATTAGCTCGACAGATGTTCCCACTTTTCCTGAAACACTCCAATTATCAAATGCATTCCCAATGACTTCACCAATTGGACTTGATTGCAATAGCTGAATGGCGGAAGATGTTTCACTACTTAGCTTTCCACGAATTGATAGCGCAGGTTCATTCGTTGCGGTTTGCGCTAAAGTAATCTTTGTACTCTCTACTTTATTATCTAAAATGGAAGCTTGTTTAACATCCACATCAAGATGGTAATTATCTAGTAATAAGGTTGCTTCAATATTTTCTAGCTCGGGCCAGAGTGGGTCAAAGATAATATTACCATCGAACATGTTTGCATAAAGTTGGATTGAAGCTGGTGCAGCTGGGTCACGCGATATTGATCCACTATAAATAAACTCTCCGTTAGTTATTCGCCCGTCGTGAACACTGTCCTTTAGCCATTCGTATAGTTGTGGTGATATGGTTGTAGGAATAAATTGCTTTAAATTCGCAGCTTGGACATTATCCACACCAATTAACAATGTCATCATTTGCTCGCCATACTTGCGGGCAAAAGGAAGTGTTAGGGAAACCGCACCTCGAGCTATGTCACTGTCTATCTTTAGCGTTACGGTATTGGTTGTGATATATGCGATTCGTTTTTTGGTATCGATCTCCCAATTAATTTGTCCATAGGCTTCTTGCACATCAAATGGTGCTGGGTATACCTCTGGGAAATAGAGTTTTAATTCTTTGTCGGAAACAATATTTCCGCGCCCACCAAAAGCAGAGAATTCGACGTAGGCATGTAAATTTTCGACGCCAGGTGAGCCGAGTATTGGGTTAACATACCCACTTTCAACATTGGCACTTGCAAAAAAATACCCCTCTTCTGGTGTTCGAATTTCTGCTTGGAGATTTTTTATTAATCCCCTAGGCTGTAAACCATTAAAGATGTAACCGGTCGATTCGTTATCTTTTATATCGCCCGTAAGTTGCGAGGCTAAAACAACTTGATTGACCCGAGATGCATCAAGCTCGTCTACTTTTATACTAATATTCTTACCTTGTTTTTTAGAAATATTCGCATGAATATTTTGAAGACTTGCATCATTAAGCGTGAGATTGAAGTCTTGCAAGTCAAAAGACCAGCCGTTGGTTAAGTGCCATCGACCTTTTAGAGCGCTAGACACATCTTCAAATTCGAGGGTTTTATCTTCTAATATAATTTGCGCATCATTGAGTTCGGCCGAACCTCTAAAACGCATTCCATTTAACGGTAGCCCACGAAACCAGAGATCTAGACTCAAGCCATCGGTTGCCGAAAGAGCAAATGAATCATCAAAACCGATTTGATTGGCGAACAGGGTGTAAAAATCTAGCATAGGTAAATTTTTAAATGAAATGTACCCGTTGGGTGTAAACTTTTCAGCGTTTCTTGGGTTTCCGTGCCCTTCTAGTACAAACTCAAAAGATTGAGCCTCTTCATCAATTGCTGCACTGGCAAGTACGCGAAGAAAGTCTTGGTCGTTTTCAATTGAAACTTCAGGGATGTTAACTTGGAACTCTTCACCATTGGCAAACTCCAGAGTAACAAACGTATCGAGTAATTTAACCCTGCGACCAATTAACAAAACATCCAGCGGGTCTTGTATGCTATAGCGATCTCCATCATCTTCTTCACTAGATGCTCGGTTATAACCCTGAAGTTTCCAGGAGCCATCTATCGACTGAATTAATCTAATGTTTATATCTTGGAAACTCAGTTCTCGCCAATGTAAACGCCATTGCGTAATCGACGCGATAATACCTAATTCAGCAACTGATTTGGAAAACTGCACCACCGTTGCACCGTCATCGCCCGTGATAGCAACGTCAGCCATTTCTACTCTGGGTCTAAGCCCAGACCAGTGCGCTTCGAAACGACCAACATCAACATCGAGTTTAAATGTGCGGCTAAGTAGATTTTCAATTTGAATTTTATAGTCGTCTAATAAAGGAAAAGCCTCACGGCCAAGTTGAACAATAACGGCAAAGGTAATAACGAGCGCAAAAACCGCACCCCAAAAACGGCGAGAGATGAGACGTAAATTTTTTTTATTTATCAACATTAATAATTACAACTATGCCGCACTAGGCTAGAACAATATCGTACTGTTCCTGATGGTATAAGGTTTCTACCCTAAACTCTAACGGACGACCAATAAAGTCCTCCAAATCTGCGACATTGTCCGATTCTTCATCTATAAGTAAATCTATGACTTTTTGTGAAGCCAATACAATATATTTCTGAGCATCATAGGCACGTGCTTCTCTCAATATCTCGCGGAAGATCTCGTAACAAATTGTCTCCGCCGTTTTTATTACACCTTTACCACCACATACATTACAGGGTTCACTTAAAGCCTGTTCGAGGGATTCCCGGGTTCGCTTGCGCGTCATTTCAACTAACCCTAATTCCGACACACCAGTAATGGCCGTTTTTGTTTTATCTTTTTCCATACATTTTTCAAGCGTACGAAGCACTTGCCTTTTGTGCTCTTCGTCTTGCATATCAATAAAGTCCAATATAATGATGCCGCCAAGGTTCCTCACCCTGAGTTGTCTTGCGATAGCCGCGGCCGCTTCCAAATTCGTTTTGAATATGGTTTCCTCTAGATTACGATGCCCAACAAATGCACCTGTATTAACATCTATAGTAGACATGGCTTCCATTTGTTCAACAATTAAATAGCCACCAGATTTTAACGGGACTTTTTTGTCTAGTGCTTTTTGAATCTCCGTCTCTACACCATACAACTCAAACAAAGGACGTTCGCCAGGGTAATGTTCGATCCTTTCTCTCACTTCTGGAGCGTAATGCTTGGCGAATTTTTCCATTTTGGCGAAGCATTCGCGTGAATCAATCCTTACCTTTTCAATATTTGGACGCATAAAATCTCGAATTGTGCGCAGATATAGCGGTAAGTCTTCATAAACCTGATTCGGTGTTTTTACTTTCTTACAGGCTTTTTCTAAGTCTTCCCAAAGTCGAAATACATAGGGAATATCGGCTCTTAGTTCTTCTTCCGTTGCCCCTTCTGCTACAGTACGAATAATAAATCCACCAATTGAATATTTCTCCTTATATTCATCAGCGACTTTTGCGACTAGCGCTTTAAGCCTTTCTCGTTCTTCATCATCTTCGATCTTATTTGAGACCCCAATTCGGTCTGTATTAGGCATATAGACGAGGTATCTTGCCGATACTGAGAGGTGAGTAGTAAGACGCGCACCCTTTGTACTGATAGGATCTTTAGCCACTTGAACTAAAAGTGATTGGCCTTCGCGAAGTAGTTCACGGATATCTGCTTCAGAATTTGATTTTGCTTCATGACCATTTTTGTCCAAGGGTAAGACATCAGCAGCATGAATAAACCCAGCTTTTTCCTGGCCAATATCCACGAACGCCGCTTGCATACCCGGTAAAACACGACTAACTTTTCCCTTGTATATGTTACCCACGAAGCCTTTACTACGAGAGCGCTCTACATATACTTCTTGAAGTACACCGTTTTCTACTACAGCAGCTCGAGTTTCTGCTGGACTAAAATTAACTAAAATTTCTTCTGTCATAGGCGATGTTACTTAACCTTGCCAAATCGGTATTTTTACATGCTTTAACATTGGCACTAACTTTTCAATTGATAAGCCAACCACGCCCGAGTAGCTCCCGCACATTTCCTTTACGAATGCGGCACCCAACCCTTGAATAGCGTAACTCCCTGCTTTGTCTTGCGGTTCGCCTGTCGACCAATAGGCTTCGGCTTCTTCATGTGTTACTTCTCTAAATACAATTCGAGTCTCACTTTGGGCCTCGATAACGTCATTTTCAAAAGCAATGGCCATTGCTGTGATGACATTTTGGGTTTTACCAGAAAGAGAAACGAGCGTGTTTACAGCATCCTCTTGGTCCTGCGGTTTTTCAAGGATTGCACCTAAACACTCAACAATCGTATCGGCTCCTAAAACGGGCATCGTATTATCAACAGCATAGCCAGCAAGTGCCTTTTCTTTCGCTAGACGAGTCACGTAATCCATCGCGGATTCTGACTTTCTATGAATTTCTTCGACGTTAACACTAACTACTTGAAATTGGACGCCAATTTGCTGAAGTAATTCAGCCCTTCGCGGCGATTTAGACGCCAAATTCAAATACCTTAATTTGTTCGCGCTAGGAAAAGACATATGTGCCTCTTTATGTTAATGCTCCATTAATGAATTCGATAAAACTGACGTAGTCTAGACATCAGTAAAAATACAACTGGCCAAAATAATGCTGTCACCAGAGTCGAAACAATAAGCGCAGCGACATCACTGCTGTAGCCATTTAACCCTTGAATCCAGTTTACTACGGATTGATGCATTCCGATGAGCACAAAAACCCAAAGAGATTGGTGCCATATTGAATAGCTTTGAAAGCGCTGATAGGAAAGAATGCAGATGTAGCTGACAATCACCAACGCCATCATATGTGCACCCCATACGGCCCCAGCGGCGATATCCTGCAGCAAACCTACGCATGCCGCGTAAACCATTCCAATGCGTTGAGGCGTAAAAATAATCCAATAAATCAGTATCAAGCATATAAACTCGGGGCGTATTGTTTGATATTGAGGCGGAATAGGGAAGACAGATACCAGCAAAGCCAGCAATATCATGCTAGCTGACAAGCCATGAAAAAGCATATTGCTTGCTGGTTTAAACATCTAACTCACTGTAGATAAAATGACTAATTTATAATTTATTTAAGTTAAGCTTCTAAGCGCCATTAATAATATTAAAGATAACTTGTTCAACTAACGCTAATTGGTTGCCGAAGGCGGTTTATCAAACACCAGTAAAACGTGACGACTGCGGTTTAACTCCGCTTTAGGCTTTGCGGTTACACGAGCAAAAGTTTCTCCGGGATCAATTTGCACTGAAGAAATGGTTGCAACAGGGTAACCCGCAGGAAATCTTTGCCCAAGACCAGAACTCACTAACTCATCCCCCACCACGATATCTTCTGTATTCGCGACAAATGGAATGACAAGTTCAAATAAATTGCTTACGCCTTCTGCAACGAGACGAACACCGTTTCGACTTATTTGAACAGGAATAGCATGGTTAATATCCGTCACCAAAAGCGCTTTAGACGTAAATTCACCAACCTCGACGATCTGACCCATCAACCCCGAAGCATCGAGCAACGCCTGTCCTTCATAGACTCCTTGGCTACGACCCCGATTAATCACTACTTTGTGCTCATTTGGGTCTGGAGACACCCCAATTAACTCTGCAATAAGCACTTGATCATCAATAGAATCTGCTGAATTTAGTAACTGCCTTAGCCGCACATTTTCCGCTTCTAATGCTGCGGTCTGCTGCGCTTTTCTTTTTAGAACTAGAACTTCCGTGCGCAAAGCTTCGTTTTCTTGAATAAGCTTTTCCCGCGACATCAAGCGGTTATCAGCCCAGTTTTCGGCACGGTCAGGCAGGCTAGTTACCCAGTACAAAGGAGCAGAAAGATCTGCCGATTGGCTTTTTAACTTATCTAACCAATCGGTATAAATGTAGATCACAGCTATCGCTATAGAGACTACAACAAGAAGTATCGCCTTTAGCGCGGGGGACGAATCTTTAAAAAAAATCGGTTTGATTTTTACCTCTCCCGATTCTGCTGTTAAACCGGTTTAATATGCTTACTAATAAGCGAAGTATTGAATCAATTTAGTAGACCAAATCTATCTTATATTGATCCATAATTTCCATTGCTTTCCCACCACCACGGGCAACACAAGTCAGAGGATCTTCCGCTATAAGCACGGGCAGCCCTGTTTCTTCCATCAGCAAACGATCTAGATCTCGCAACAAGGCACCCCCACCTGTAACGACAATCCCACTTTCTGCAATATCGGAGGCTAATTCGGGTGGGCATTTCTCTAAAGCGCTTTTTATGGACTGAACAATTCCAGACAAAGGTTCCTGCAATGCTTCTAACACCTCATCACTATTGAGCGTAAAACTGCGAGGCACACCTTCAGCGAGATTGCGCCCTCGGACATCGATCTCTAAAACCTCACTGCCTGCATATCCACAGCCAATTTCCTTTTTGATTTTTTCAGCAGTCGCATCACCGATCACACTACCGTATTTACGACGTACATAATTAACCACGGCTTCATCAAAACGGTCACCACCAATTCTAACTGAATCTGATAAAACGACCCCGTTAAGAGAAATAATCGCGATTTCGGTGGTACCTCCACCAATATCAACAACCATAGAGCCAGTAGCATCTTCAACGCTTAAGCCTGCTCCTATTGCGGCGGCCATAGGCTCTTCAATCAAACGCACTTCTCTTGCCCCGGCACCAAGGGCAGATTCTCTAATTGCTCGCTTTTCTACTTCAGTAGAAAGACAAGGAACACACACGAGCACTCTCGGACTTGGCTGAAACCAGCTATTTTCATGCACTTTTTTGATAAAATGCTGAAGCATCTTTTCAGTAACTTGGAAATCTGCGATAACTCCGTCTTTCAGAGGTCTAATCGCCGTAATATTACCCGGAGTTCTACCTAGCATACGCTTTGCCGCTACACCAACAGCTTCAACCGATTTTTGTCCATTTTGGTTTCTTATCGCAACCACCGAGGGTTCGTTTAACACAATGCCCTTTTCCCGAACATATATAAGCGTGTTGGCAGTGCCCAAATCAATTGACAAGTCATTGGAAAAAAAACCTTTTAGACGCTTTAACATGAAGCTAGATAACCTTTATTAATATTTTGAAATTTATGAGGGGCGAAACTAAACGGACTGTTCTGACATTCCATACGTTTATTTTATAAGCAATTTCAGCGCATTATGCGGCTGTGGCCCACTTTTCCCGCTAAATCCTCGCACTCTAACAACGCGAGGGATTTAGAGCAAGGCACAAATATGTTAACGTGACGCCCCGAATTTATATTAGTACTAATTTACCGAATGTGGAGTTTTGAGTGGATCCCTCTGAAATCCAAAAGTTAGCTTTATTAGCGCGCTTAAAAATTGATGAAGAAACAGCGGAAGATACTGCAAAGCGAATATCTGACGTACTTGAACTTGTAAACCAGTTACAGACTACCGATACGAAAGACGTTGCGCCTATGGCTCATCCTCTTGATGCAGTGCAAAAATTAAGAGCAGACGAAGTCACGGAAGTCAATCAACGAGATAAGTTCCAAAATGTTGCACCCCAAGTAGAAGAGGGACTTTACCTCGTTCCCAAGGTTATTGAATAAAGTCTTGTTGAATAACCAATTTAAGCGCCCAGCATATAACGAATCATATCGAGTGGAATAAAATCGATGCACGAGTTAACCCTTGCAGAAATAATCGAAAAACTTAAATCAAAAGCGTTTTCGAGTACAGAAATAACCAGCCATTATCTCGAACGAGCAAAAACGCTCGATACAACCTTCAACAGCTACGTCACTATTAGCGAAGCTCTCGCTTTAGAACAAGCGAAAAAGGCCGATGAACAGCTAGCTAAAGGAGATGCTCCCGCTCTTTGCGGTGTGCCTATCGCTCACAAAGATATTTTTTGTACCGAGGGAGTAAAAACGACCTGTGGTTCAAAAATGTTGGAAAACTTTATTCCTCCATATAACGCTACTGTGGTAGAAAATTTCATCGCAGCTGGCGCGGTGACCTTAGGCAAAACAAATATGGATGAATTTGCCATGGGTTCATCTAATGAAACCAGCTACTTCGGTCCAGTGAAAAACCCCTGGAACACAAAATGTGTGCCTGGCGGATCTTCTGGTGGATCGGCGGCTTGTGTTGCCGCCCATTTAGCGCCCGCAGCTACAGCTACAGATACAGGAGGCTCAATCAGACAGCCTGCAAGTCTTTGTGGGTTGACGGGTATTAAGCCAACCTATGGACGAGTATCTCGTTGGGGCATGATTGCATTTGCATCTAGCCTCGATCAAGGTGGGATTTTGTCGAAAACAGCGGAAGACGCCGCCATCATGCTTAATGTGATGGCAAGTTATGATGATAAAGACTCCACTTCAGTGGATGAATCCATTCCAGATTACGCTGCAACTTTAAATGATTCTGTTGAAGGGCTAAAAATAGGCATCCCAAAAGAATATTTTGGCGAGGGACTTCATCCGGGCACGCAAAAAGCTGTTGAAGATGCGATAAAAAACCTCGAAAGTCTCGGCGCAAAAATAAAAGAAATCTCTCTACCTAATTCCCATTTATCTGTTCCCGCATATTATGTTATTGCTCCCGCTGAATGTTCAGCCAACTTGTCTCGGTTCGATGGCGTGAGGTACGGTTACCGTTGTGAAGATCCCAAAGATCTCCAAGATCTCTATATGCGCTCTCGCAGTGAAGGGTTTGGAGACGAAGTAAAACGCCGTATTCTAGTGGGTACCTATGCCTTATCGGCTGGATATTACGATGCCTATTATACGAAAGCGCAACAGGTAAGACGTTTAATTAAACAAGACTTCGTCGACGCTTTTAATGACGTTGATGTTGTTGTTGGCCCAACCTGCCCAGCACCCGCCTTTGAATTTGGTTCAAAAGGCGATAATCCCGTCGCCATGTATTTAGAAGATATCTACACGATATCGACCAATCTTGCGGGATTACCAGGCATGTCGATTCCCTGTGGTCTAGTCGAGGACAAACCCGTTGGACTGCAGCTAATAGGCAATTATTTTGCTGAATCTTTACTGCTCAATGTCGCGCACAAATTTCAGCAAAATACCGAATTCCATCAGTTAAAACCTGCCAACCTGGCTTAAACAATATTTATTAGAAGGTATCAAAATGGAATGGGAAACTGTAATCGGGTTGGAAGTTCACGTACAACTCGCTACCCAATCTAAGATTTTTTCTGGTTCGAGCATCGCGTTTGGCGCAGAACCCAATACTCAAGCATCATTAGTCGATTTGGCTATGCCGGGAACCTTACCCGTGGCGAATGCTCAGGCTTTTCGTTTTGCCACTATGTTTGGTCTAGCCGTGAACGCTGAAATTGGTAAACGATCTGTTTTTGAACGTAAAAACTATTTCTACCCAGACTTACCAAAAGGTTATCAAACGACGCAGCTAGATAGTCCCATCGTTGGCCCCGGCTATGTGGATCTCGAATTAGAAAATGGACAGGAAAAACGAGTCCGCATTCATCATGCTCATCTTGAAGAAGACGCAGGCAAATCTCTCCATGAAGATTTTCAAGGCATGTCAGGAATAGACTTGAACCGTGCCGGAACGCCACTTATTGAGGTGGTAACAGAACCGGATATGCGCAATGCCGAAGAAGCCGTCGCTTTTGCAAAAAAATTGCATTCCATTGTCACCTCGCTGGGAATCTGCGATGGAAAAATGGCTCAAGGCTCTATGCGTTTCGATGTGAATATTTCGGTAAGACTGAAAGGTGAAGAAAAATTTGGCACACGCACGGAAACCAAGAACCTGAATTCATTTAAGTTCATGGAACAGTGTATTGAGCAAGAAGTTGAACGCCAAATCGAAATCATTGAAGATGGTGGAAAAATAACACAAGAGACGCGTCTTTACGATGGGGAAAGCCATACCGCACGTTCTATGCGCTCCAAAGAAGAAGCAAATGATTACAGATATTTTCCTTGTCCCGACTTACTTCCAGTGGAAATTGACGACTCCTACATAGAAGATATTCGCGCAAACCTGCCAGAACTTCCGGATGCGCGAAAAAAACGCTTTGAATCAGAGTACACGCTTTCTGCCTATGATGCGGGCATTTTAAGTGCAGATGCAGAGTATTCAGATTTCTTTGAGAAAACGACCAAAATGTGCCAAGATGCGAAGTTAGCGGCAAATTGGATAATTGGTGATCTATCTGGTTACCTTAACAGCTCGGATCAATCCTTGGCAGAGAGCAACGTTACACCAGAACTTTTATCTGGCGTAATCAAAAGAATCAAGGACCAAACCATATCCAACAAGATTGCTAAAACCGTATTTGAAGCAATTTGCAACGGCGAAGGAACCGCCGATGAAATTATTGAATCTAAAGGATTGAAACAGGTGTCTGATACCGGCGCTATTGAAAAAATGGTCGATGACATTTTAGTGGCAAACCAAAAACAGGTGGATAATTACCGCGCGGCAGATCCGGAAAAACGCCCAAAAATGATGGGCTTTTTTGTTGGTCAAATTATGAAAGCCTCTAAAGGCCAGGCGAACCCGCAACAGGTAAACAAAATACTGAAAGAAAAACTTGAGAATTAATTTATATTTATAGAAAGATAGATTAAAGAAGCTCTAAAACGACTACGAGCCTCTCGATAAGTGACAACTGAAAGTGAATTTTAAGAGTAGATCAAATGGCATTAAAAAAAGATAAACAAAAAGTCCTCGGTGAAGTATTTGATGATGATCGCGTAAAGGGCTTTTTAAACGTTCAGCAACAGGGTGAACTCGACCAAGACTATATCGCGTTAGAGCGCGCTTATCGTGGTATGAAAGCAGAAAACTTTGCTTCATTTGTTCGTTTCTTTTGTGAAGACGACCGCAATATTAATGCCTTTAATAATGAGGGTAAGACCTTATTACAGGTCATTTCCGAACATCGCCATTCCGGTGATTACGTGGCCGCACTTAAAAATGCCGGAGCCAATATCTAAAAGTGTTAACCTGCCCAAGTTTTACGAATAACCCATTAACCGGGTCACAATATTTATTTAAAGGGGCATGCTTAATTTGGCACCCAAAACTCCGCCCCTTTATTCTTGTTCCACTCGTCATAAACATTATCTTGTTTATTGCATTGACCAGCTTTGCACTGCAGCACCTTGGCGAAGCTTCAGCGTTTTTCCGTGAATGGATCCCGGATATTCTCAAGCCGCTTATTTGGTTAGTTTGGGTCGTATTAGGCTCTTTAGCACTTATCATCTACGGTTATAGTTTTAATATTATTACCAATTTTATTGCAGCTCCTTTTTACGGTGTGCTCGCGGAACGAGCGGAGTTACTCATTTGCGGTATTCAACCGCCAGAAGAAACGCTCTGGGAAATGGTTATTCGTGTATTTTTGCGAGAGTTAAGAAAAATTGTTTATTTTCTCTCTAGAGGTATTCTCGTCACGCTCGTCGTCATATTGATTGGTACCATTCCTATTATTCAGTTTTTAGCCCCCCTAATTGGTTTAGCCTGGGCGGCTTGGGTGATGACGATTCAGTATGTAGATTATCCCGCTGACAACCATATGCTCGCTTTTAGAGAGCTTCGAGGCAAACTTTGGAAGAAATGTTTTAGTAGTTTTGGGTTTGGAGCTGCAGTAATGGGCACCACGATTATCCCAGTGATTAATATCTTTGTTATGCCTGCCGCGGTTGTTGGAGGAACCCTTTTTTGGGTGCACGAATTAAAGCTATGTGACCAAGTGAAATCTGAAGAGTGCCAGGCTGAAATTTCTCACCAATAACCGATTAATCATCCAAGAAAACAAGATCACCTCCGGCATTTTTTGCACGTTTTAGGTTGTTCATGCACTTCGTTAACATCGCATCGAGCGTTTCTGAAGTATTGCTTGAGACACCTGAACTGTAGGTGATAGTCAGATCCATTTGTTCACCACCATAATTCTCAGAACAGATTATATGGCGGATTTTATTGATAAACTCAGATGCTTTGTCCTCATCCAGCCCAGGCATGAGCGCAAAAAAAGTATTCCCGCTCGACCTTGCAACTAAGAATCGGCTAAAGGCTGCGTTCAGTTTTTCGGAGACATCACAAAGAACCCTATCACCACTTCTATGGCCCAATACCTCATTAATTGAAGCAAAATCGTCGATATCAATAATGGCAGCGCTTAGCACCTTTGAATTCGCCTTGGCGTCATCAAATAGTTTTGATCCCTTTTCAAAAAAATATCTGCGACTGTATAGTCCTGTTAAATCATCACGACTGACAGCATCCTTAATTTTATCAATGGATTCCAAAAGCTCGAGATTGTGGGAAATTCGACAATAAAACTCTTCATGATTAAATGGTTTACGAAGAAAATCATTCGCACCATTTTTAATAAAACGCGCAGATAGCGTACCATCTTGCTCCGATGAAAGGCCAATAATGGCTAAGTCAGTTTTTTCATACTTTACCCGTATGTGCTTCACTAACTCACACCCATCCATTTTGGGCATATTAAAGTCAGTAATCATCAAACAAATATCGGGATTTTCAATAATAAACTTGATTGCTTCCACGCCATCTTCAGCCTCAAACACTTCGAATAAGTGCATTTCGAGCAGACCTCTAACAAACTTTCGAGCGGTCGAGGAATCATCGACAACAAGCACCTTCTTATTACGATTTTTATCAAGACGACTAAGGACATTTAATGCATAAATGTAAGAAAATTTCCCTTCTTTAATGACATAATCAACAATCCCTTTTGCCAGCAATTTTTCACGTCTAGTTTCATCGAAACTACCTGTTAAAACAATGGTAGGGACTTTACGACTCAATACAAAATCAACGACTTCACCATTTGGCGCATCAGGAAGATTCAAATCAACCATCGCCGCAAATAAATTGGAGCCATGTTCTTCCATGAGTTTTTCAGCTTCAGCGAAACTCATGGCATAGTGAGGGAAAAACTGAGTTGACTTAGATAGAACATGCTTGATCACCTTCATGACCATTGGACTATCTTCTACTACCAATACATGTTTCATTGAGCGCCCTATCACCTCACATTAATTAAACATACTAATTTAAGTGTAGACCGGCGCTGAAAAAAAGCTGAATGTTAGCAATAGGTTATATGAAAACTACCCAACCAAAAGTTCATCTGGCGGATGTTTGCAGTCGATCTTTTGCCCGAGCAAAGACTCTATTGCAGGCAAGCGAAAAGCGTCATCTTCGCAGGCAAAACTAATTGATTGACCAGTCTTTCCTGCTCGACCTGTGCGTCCGATGCGATGCACATAATCTTCTGGTTCTTCCGGCAAGGTGTAATTAATTACGTGGGTAACATTTTCGATATGAATGCCTCTTCCGGCAACATCGGTGGCGACTAGGGCACGCAGTTTTCCAGACCGAAACGCTTCGAGCGTTCGTGTGCGACGCCCTTGTGGAACATCGCCAGATAATAGCCCCACCGTATACCCCATATTCTTCAACTTATCATGTAATTGACGACATTGATCCCGCCGATTAGCGAATACGATGACATTGCCAACACTATCAACATCTAAAATATTACCTAGCACCTTTAACTTTTCTTCACTAGAGAGCATATACATGGTTTGCTCAACGGAGTCAGTTGCAACTGATTCAGGCTCAATTTCAATCTTACTCGGCTCAAACATCCACTGATTTGCTAAACGTAAAATGTCGTCTGAAAAAGTCGCAGAAAAGAGTAGCGTTTGTCGATTTTCTTTTCTTGGAGATAAACGCTCGATTCTTTTAACCTGAGGAATGAACCCCATGTCTAACATACGGTCGGCTTCATCGATCACCATCACTTCAAGTTGGTCTAAATACACCTCTCGCTTTTCACAAAAATCAATTAAGCGGCCGGGCGTCGCGACAAGAATATCTGCATGGTTGGCGCGAAGTTTGTTAAGCTGTTTACCATAGTCAACACCGCCCACCAACGTGTGAATATTTAAGTCTGTGTACTTCCCAATGCTTTTAGCATCCTTCGCTATCTGTAGGGCAAGCTCTCGAGTTGGCGCAAGAATTAAAGACCTAGCTTCTCCCGCATAGCGTTCTTCAGGAGCGCCATTCGCTATCAAATCTTCAAAAACAGCAATTAGAAAAGCGGCTGTTTTACCTGTACCTGTTTGTGCTTTTCCAAGTACATCATGGCCATTTAAACTGTGAGGGAGAGATTTCGCTTGAATCGGAGAACAGTATTCAAACCGCATTTCCTTCAATGCTTTTAAAATGGGTTCACTTAAATCTAGATCCGTAAAAGATAAATTCTGTTCATTAAAAGAGGTTTTCACACACTACACCGGCCGCGTTAAAATTGAGTAGTGTAACTCATTGGGATACATATTCGACACCTAAATCAACACTCAGTTGAATTTTTACCCTGAAAATTCGGTTTTTCCTATCATAAATGATTAGAATCAGTAATTATCTTAGATTAAGTATACATGCCTCACCTATACTCATTTATGATAATAGATTCGAATAAAATCTACGCCCTAATAAAAAATAATACTAAGGGAGAAAAATATGTCACGATCGATACAGAGCCTGCCCTTTTTGCAGCTTGTTAGTTCTTCGATACTCCTGCTAAATCTGTCCACGACAGCATCAGGCCAAGATCAAGAAAATAATAACAACCTTAGGCTCGAAGAAATTATTATCACGGCCCAGAAACGCGCCGAGAGCATGCAAGATGTACCTGTTTCTGTCACTTCGTTAACGGCCGACAAAATCGAAAAAGCCGGTATTGAAAACATCGAGGACTTGACCGGTTTTCTGACGAACATCCATTTCACGCAAACTGGCTTTAGCACGCAAATTCGAGTGCGAGGAATCGGTTCTGATAACAGCCAAGGTTTCGAACAATCTGTCGGAATGTACGTTGATGGGATTTATTATGGTCGCGCGCAATTGTATCGCGCTCCGATGATGGATCTAGAAAATGCTGAGCTTTTGCGTGGACCTCAAGGTACTTTACTAGGCAAAAATAGTGCTGCTGGTGCATTAATCTTAAATTCAGCAAAACCAACGGATGAATTTGAAGGCCATGTATCTCTATCTAACGAATTTGAATTTGACGGTACCGAAATAAGCGGCGTGTTATCTGGCCCCTTATCCGATAGCGTCAATGCAAGACTGGCCTTACGAAGCTTCGAAGACGATGGATATTCGTATAATGAATTTAGACAAAGAAGCGAACCGCAAACAGATGAAAAAGCCATTAGAATTTCTTTAGATTGGCAAGCCAATGAAGACCTAGACTTCTTGTTAAAGGTAGAAAATAGTACTTTTGATACGGAAGGGCGAGCAATCGAAATAACGCAAGACGTTGCGGTTCCAGAAATCAGAGCAGCCCTTGCCGCAGTGGGACAAGATTTTGGTGACGCAAGTTTTTCAGAGGTTTTGCAAACGCTATTTTCCCGACCAGGGTTTGATGATGAGTTAGATTTCGTGAGAGCAACGGATTACCCTGAATCAAGTGAAAACACCATCGATAACATTACGCTCATAGGTAACTACGATTACAACGACCATATTATAACGTTTACTTCCGGCTGGTTAGAATTCGATTATGAAGAATCCTGCGATTGCGATTTCATTCCTGTCGAAATCATTCCACTTGATCTTCGCGAAGACTACAGCCAGTTTAGCCAAGAAGTTCGAATCGCATCCCCAGTGGGAGAAAAAGTCGAATGGATCGCCGGCGCTTTCTACCAAGAATATGATCAAACCTACTTCGATAATATTGAAATCACTTCGCGAAACCTGCTTCCTATCGCCCTAGGTTTACCGCAATTTGCCGACACTGCAGCACCCCGTAATTTTTCTCAAGAATCAACCGCCTGGGCAGTCTTCGGGCAAGCCACTTATCAATTGACCGACACTTGGGCTATCACCCTTGGAGGCCGGTTTACCCAAGAGGAAAAATCTGCAGAAAAATCAATTCGACTTGAAAGACCAAGTACCGGAGAAGAAATTACCGATCTTGAAACAGCTCTAATTTACTGGGAAGTATTCGCATCTGAGTCAGAGGCGTTGACTCTTCCATTTGGTGGCCACAATGCCAGCGGATCACGTGATGAATCACGGTTTTTACCGCTAGTAAATGTAATGTGGCAACCAAACGACGACACACTCGCTTATTTTCGTTATACCGAAGGTTTTAAAGCCGGTGGATTTGATCCTCGGTCAAATACTGTTGGTCCGGATATTATTGAGCCTTCCCTATTTGATTTCAGTGGTTTAACGCCTGATGAAATTACGGCACGCCAAGCTGAAATTGAAGCACAGACGACTTCGCGAAATGCTATTCCTGAAAATCAATTTTTTGAATTTGAAAACGAAGATGCAACCTCTTATGAACTTGGGCTAAAAACAAGTTTTCTTGATGGTCGAGGCGAAATCAATCTTGCTCTATTTTTGACGGATTACGAAAACTTACAAATTAGCCAATTTGACGGCGCAGTGGGCTTTAATGTTGGTAATGCAGCTGAAACACGAACACAAGGACTCGAAATAGATGGACGATTTTTATTAAATCAATATTTTTCAGCATCTTATGGCGTCTCTTTCTTAGACTTTGAATATATCGATTTTAGAAATGGTAACTGTTACGTAGGAGAAACTCCGGATGGTATTGATACTACTGGAGATGGTGTAATTAATACCTGCGATTACACTGGACGTCGTGGTGTTTATACACCTGAATACACCTTTAACTTTGCACTCGATTACAACCAGTCTTTAACTGATTCGATTGATATTCTTGGCGGTGTTGATATTCAATATGTAGACGACCAAGATGTGCATGTGAACTTGGATCCTACGGGACGAATTGATGCTTATACACTGTTAGGTGCGAGACTGGGGCTTGGTGGAGATAGCTGGACTATAACTTTGCGGGGCAGCAACTTGTTAGATGAAGAAATTATTAGCTACAGCGCCAATGTTCCACTGGCTAATAATTTTGGTAACAACACGCAATATAGTTTTATACGCGCTCCGAGAATGATTTTTCTAGATACTCGAGTAAGCTTTTAAAAACACATTAATACATAATGCCCGCAAAGAAGAACGGCTAAGCCACTCACTCGTTTTTCGACGAGTTTCGCGCTTAGCCGCTGCTCGTTTAGCCCCTCTTGATTTCTCATGCACACCACCCTTTCTCATGATTGGGTGACACGCATGAGGATTTCTAGGAAGTTTGCACTTTGCCATGATTTTCCTCCTTCATTTAAGTTACGCTGCTAAATAATACCAATTTTGCTCTTTTGTAATTTTAAGCTTTCTCTTTGCCTTTTTATCTCGACGAATAAATTCTGGAGCTTCCTTTATTTTGTCGAAACAAAATTGTTTTGGCAAAGCACTATAAAGTGATTTGGGAGGCTTACACTCTTTGATCCCCTTCAATAGGTTTCCCGTTTCGAATGAATGGTAATATGCATTTTTCACCCCAAGCTCGTCAAAAACAAACTCCAATGTCGCTGTTAACATAGCTTCCTGCCAGGTTTTACTAAAGACCTTCAACATATCTTCAGCGAATACGAGAAACTTACTTACATCAAT
This sequence comes from Cellvibrionaceae bacterium, assembly GCA_965262305.1. GTDB lineage: Bacteria > Pseudomonadota > Gammaproteobacteria > Pseudomonadales > Cellvibrionaceae > CBDHEY01. The sequence continues at coordinate 1,395,184 of CBDHEY010000004.1, read as the reverse complement.
CTCATCGCCCCAATAATAAAATTGACGTCGTTTTTCTGATAAAGCGATGCGAGCACATACAAGCATTGATTTTATGTAACGCGTCAGATCAGACTGAACCTCTTCAATAAGCACCTCATCCGTTTCAAAATCCACATCTAGTCTTGCCCAGGCCAATGTAATTCCCCTAGTTCGACTAATCGGATGATTTACATCAAAATAATCGTTAGCAGTTTGATTAACGAAATGAGAAAACCTCCGACCCCATTCTTCGTTTAGATTAAGTTGTAACACCAAATTCGATCCGGGTCGCGATGTTTGCGACCAATGATAGTCCTGTTTCGCTCCCCAGATACCAAAGGTCAAAACAAAAGGTTCGACATTATCAGGCCAAAGGTGATTTAAGTCACTTAAACATAATTCACCATCGCCTTTACGAGAAATAAAGCGCTTAATCATCGGTCGTTCTAGCAAGCGCCCCCATTTATTTTTTCTCAAATCCCGAACCTGAACTTTCTCTTCCGAGCTTCTCAAACATTTATCTAGAAGATAAACTGCGTAACGATCAGGATAATATTCGAATATTTTTCTTTCACTTTGTAAGCACGCAATGACCTCTTTGACTAAAATCTCTTCCATAGTAGTTTCCATTTTCAAGTTTATTAATTTTTAGATTTAGCATTTAATTACTGCCTCTTCGTTTTTCATATTCTCTCCTATCAAAATTTTCTTTACCCTTTAATACAGATTACTTGCTTTAACGTATGAACAATTTCAACAAGGTCAGTTTGATTTTCCATAACCTGATCAATGTCTTTATAAGCTGAGGGTATTTCGTCTATGATCCGACTATCTTTTCTACATTCAACTCCTTTTGTTTGAGCGATTAAATCTTCTCGGCGAAACATTTTCTTGGCTGCTGATCTACTCATAACTCGCCCTGCGCCATGAGCACATGAACAAAAAGCTTCTTCAGAACCTTTTCCTTTTACGATATACGATCTTGCACCCATGCTTCCTGGAATGATTCCCAAATTTCCTTTTTCGGCATTAATAGCTCCTTTTCGAGTAACATAAACATCTCGGCCATAGTGATGTTCTTTATTCACATAATTATGATGACAATTGATAGCTGACTTATCAGCAATAAACCCTGGTAAAAAAGGTTGAATCGCACGTAGAACCAATTTCATCATTTCCTCTCTGTTTACTCGAGCGTATTGTTGCGCAATACTCACCGCTTCAATATAGTCTTTAAAGTGTTCAGCGCCTTCCAAAAAATAAGCAAGATCTTTGTCTGGAATGTTACACACATGTTTTTGCATATCTTTTTTCGCCAACTGAATAAAATAACGACCAATACTATTTCCAATACCCCTACTTCCTGTATGTAGCATTACCCACACCATCTTCGCTTCATCAATGCAAAGTTCGATAAAGTGGTTTCCACTTCCTAGCGTTGCCATTTGTTTGGCCCATAAAATATGAGCCTGCTTCTGCATCTTTAAAAGCTGAGGATGTTTTTCAAAAAGCATCTCAATCGATCTTTGCAATTTTTTACAAGCACCTTCTCGAATTGAACTACTTTTATGTGCAGAAAGTCCGACTGGTACTTTACGCTCAATCGCATGGCGCATTTCTTTTAGATTATCTGGTAGCTGCGAAGATGTTATTGATAGTCTTACCGCCATCATTCCGCAACCAATATCAACACCAACTGCAGCTGGAATGATCGCATTAACCGTAGGAATAACCGAACCTACAGTAGCGCCTATTCCGGCATGAACATCCGGCATAGCAGCAATATGTGAATGAATAAAAGGTAACTGAGCGATATTTTTTAACTGTGTCAACGCGGTATTTTCGACATCGCGCGTATAAATTTTTACTGGCTTAACACCGTTTTTCGCATTTTTATTTAATTCAATTTGTACAGGCATAACTTATCCTTGCTTATTAGCAATGATTAAATCGTTGTAGCCTTCTGATCAAGTAAGACGAAATAAAAAAGCCCCGACTGGTATCCCAGTCAGGGCTTTTTATCTGACAAGGAAGGCATTGTTTTCATACCTTCCAAGAAAATCAGCTCTCGAAAGGCGTTAAATAAATAGTCCTGATTTACATGGCATTTTTCGAGAGCTCCTCTGTTTTGTTAAAAATTTTGCGCATAATAATACGACAAATTAGTTTGTCAACAGTTTTAACCATTTTACTAAAACACTTGGTAAAATTCTGAGTAAATTATCGGACAAATTTAAAGTCTTAACATTGGAATGATTTTCTGTTTCTCAGACCAATGCAATGAGGGATCAGCAGTATAAAAACGTTCCACACCGCTATAGAATTTTTCAAGATAGATAACCTTACACTTACTTTCACAATAAGGTAGAACATAGTCATCCTTAATTATTTCAGATTAAATAACACCTACATTAAACTTTCTTAAGATTAAGCTTTTCTTTAAATTGATTTAATCTCTTTTTGATTATTGGCCCATCTGGCCTCACCTGATGTGCTAGTTCCATTAACATGTGCGCCGCTGTTAAATCTATATGTTGCAAAGATACTGCCGCATCTCGAAGTAAATCAGCATAGTGGTCAGGCAAATTCGGACCACTGGGTACAATAGCTTTAAATAGTTCGGCCAACTTTGGTATATCGCTAGCTTCTAATACTACTTGATTATTTTTTGGCGCTGGAGGCTGTCTTTCAAAGCAACTCTCACCCTTAGCACCGCCAAAAAATTCTTCATTTAATTTTATATTTGAGCTTTCAAAAGCTGCATAGATTGCATTATATTCATTCAAGCTCAAAGACTGACCCTCTCCTGTAAAAGATTGCGAGATACTGTTTATGGCATTGATACTAGCAGGAAACGGTAAACCCGTCTTCGGATCTTTCGGGAAAGCTTTGTTGATGGCTAAACCTAGATATTGACCAATATTATTTAAAGATTCGTTTTCAGTGGTTATATCGTAAAACAAAGCATTGTATAAATCATCTCCCAAAATATGAAAAAAATCATTTAAGAGATCCTTATTGCGAAAACTGGCTTTATCAAATTTCCTCACGATTAAACTATGAGGGCCAAAAACTTTTCGCCAAAGAGAAAGCATTAGATAATAATTATAGTATGTATTTTCAGGCTTACAAAAAGACAACATGTCTTGCAGGGTACCCGTACTTCCCACTTTTATTGAGGTTGAATACAGTGACGTTAAAGTCGCCGACTGTTCTCTTACATAGCAAATTATTTTTATTTCTGAAAAATAGGGACTCAGTAGTTTTCTTACATTTTCAACTTCGTCTTGAAACTTAATCCGACTATGAAAATGTTCACTCGATATTATAACAGTGTGTATGTCCTTAGATAAACTGGACAACTCTTTTCTTAAAGAATCATAAACCAATTTCTTAAACAGTTTTCTTTGATCGGGAGTGGTGATTCTATTGGCGACAAAAAAATCATCATCCATACTTTCACGCATACAAAATGCAGGGAGTTTTCTATTATTTTTTTCTCCAACACTTTGAACAAAATGATATCCCCGTTTTCTTAACTGTTCTTTATTAACAAAAAGGGTTTCTTGAATTGATGAGGTACCTGTTTTTTCGGTACCTATGTGTAGATATAATTTCAAAGCTCAACCTAACGAGTATTACAAAAATATTCGTGACTTTCCCCAAATAGCTATATTAAAACAATAACTGTTGTTTTCTTTTCCTAGTTAATTTACCCAGATAATTTTTTAACTTTTTGATTATTATAAAAAACGTATATTGATATTTAAAATCAGAAGAAATTATAAGTGATTAAACCCATCCATAGGTAATTCTATCTCTGCCACCATAATCTTTTTTTGTTTCGATTTTTATAAACCCTGCTTGCTCCATTACCGATCTCACTTCGGTTGATTGATTATATCCATGTTCAAAACACAAAAGCCCGTCTGATTTTAGGTAAGTAGCAGACTGTCGAGTAATATCAAGGATATCAGCAAAGCCATTTTCAGATGCAATCAACGCAGATCTGGGTTCAAACCTTACGTCACCACAAGATAAGTGCGAGTCTTCAGGAGCAATATAAGGTGGATTGCTTACAATAACATCGTATTTATTCGTTACCTTAGAAAACCAATCACTATCAAAGAAGCTAACATTTTCAACTTGGTTTATTTCTTGATTCGATTTAGCGAGCTGAATAGCGTCCGGAATCTTATCAATACCATCCACGTGAATATTGGGAAAAGTTTTTGCAATCGCAATGGCAATCGCACCAGTACCTGTACCCATATCTAATACTCGGATATTGGTGTTTCTTGCTCGTAAAAGCAATTCAATTCGCTCAACGCAAAACTCAACTAGCAACTCGGTTTCAGGACGAGGAATTAAGGTCGATTCATTTACTTTAAAAGGAAGTGACCAAAATTCTTTTTGACCTATGAGATGAGCAATGGGATGTCCCGCTCTCCGTTTTTCGATTAAATCAGAAAATAACTTAGATTGATGAGTAGGAATAGTTCTTTCTGGCCAGGTATATAAGTAGCTTCTATCTTTACCTAACACAAAGGCCAATAGTAATTCAGCATCAAGGCGAGCCGATTCACTGACCGACTCTAGAGTTCTATATGTTTTTAAAAGATCGTCAATTGAATCAGGCACAAACGCTAGTCGCTCAATGCCGCAAGCTGGTCTGCTTGGTATTCATTAACCAAGGGCTGAACCACTTCATCAAGTGCGCCTTCCATCACTTCATTGAGTTTATATAGCGTGAGATTTATTCGGTGATCAGTGACTCGACCCTGCGGGTAGTTATAGGTTCTTATTCTTTCCGATCGGTCACCACTGCCAACTAGGCTCTTACGCTCCTCGGATTGACTCGCCGCAGCTTGTTCTTGCTGAGCGCTATTTAACCTAGCCGCTAGTAAAGACATAGCTTTAGCTTTATTTTTATGTTGCGAACGCTCATCCTGGCACTCGACTACTACACCAGTAGGAATATGAGTGATCCTGATTGCTGAGTCCGTTTTGTTAACATGTTGCCCACCCGCTCCGGAAGCACGAAACGTATCGATTCTTAAATCAGCCTTATTGATATCCACATCCTCCACTTCATCCGCTTCTGGCATAATCGCTACGGTACATGCAGAAGTGTGAATTCTTCCTTGGGATTCGGTTTCAGGAACACGCTGTACACGATGCGCGCCCGATTCAAATTTCAACTGAGAATAAACGCCTTGACCAACAATACGCGTAATAATTTCTTTAAACCCACCATGATCACCTAAACTTTCACTAATCACCTCTACCCGCCAACCTCTGGTTTCGGCATAACGCGAATACATCCGATATAAATCACCAGAAAATATCGCTGCTTCATCACCACCAGTGCCAGCGCGAACCTCCAAAAAAACATTTTTGTGATCATTTGGATCTTTTGGTAGCAATAATTTTTGTAAGTCTAGTTCTAATGGCTCAATTAAAGATTCACTCTCTTTAAGTTCCTCCTGAGCCATCTCACGCATATCTTGATCGCCATCTTTTAAAAGTTGTTTGGCTTCTTCAATATTATCGAGCACAGTTCTATAGCTTTGAAAACTCTTTACCACCGGTTCGAGTTCCGAATACTCTTTTGAATAATCTCTAAATTTATCTTGGTCACCGATTACGCCTGGGTCACCCAATAGTGCAGAAACTTCATCGTACCTTTCGACAAGGCCCTCGAGTTTTTCTATTATTGATGCTTTCATTCAGTTTCACTTGTTTTTTTGTCTTCAGTAGGAAGATCGAAAAGCTCTTGCAAGGCTAGACAAATTTCGTACCGCCCATCTTCGCTCGCTTTCTTTACTCGAGCAGTGGGCACATGCATGATTTTATTAGATAAGTTTCTCGCTAACGCGTTTAGCACATCTTCCGGATCGGCCCCGGATTTTAATGATTTTAAACTTTTTTCCAACTCTATTTGCTTAATACCATCAACCTGCTGTCTAAATTGTTTGATTGTGCCGACAGCAGACATTGCTCGCATTTCGCGTTCGTACTTTTTAACTCCCTCATCTATGATTTCATGAGCGATTTGGGCGGCTTTTTCGCGAGATTTCTTATTCTCATCGATGACCTCCTTTAGATCATCCACCGTGTACAAAAACACATCGGATAACTCAGCTACTTGGGATTCAATATCACGGGGAACCGCAATATCAACCATAAACATAGGTTTATGCTTGCGTTGTTTCAAAGCCTGACCAACCGCACCTTTACCCAGGATCGGAAGAGGACTCGCGGTGGAAGAAATAACGATATCGGCTTTGGCAAGATTTTTAGGAATATCTGCCAATAATATAGCCTCTCCATTTATAGTACCAGCCAGCTTTTGGGCGTTTTCAATGGTCCGGTTTGCAACAATAATATTTTTTATGCCTTTTTCTACCAAATGCCTGGCCACGAGCTCTATGGTTTCCCCTGCACCGATAAGCAGCGCGGTATCCTGCTTGAGGTCTGAAAATATTTGCTGCGCCAGCGATACTGCTGCATAGGCCACGGAAACGGGGTTTTCCCCTATTGCAGTTTCAGAACGTACTCGCTTTGCGACAGAAAATACACGTTGAAAAACATCGTGTAGCATAGCTCCAACGGCGCCAGAGTCCTTCGCAAGTCCATATGCTGACTTCATTTGCCCTAGAATCTGCGGCTCACCTAAAACAAGCGAATCTAAACCGCTCGCCACTGTCATCATGTGGCGCGCAGCTTCCTCACCCAAGTGATGGTATTGAACTTTTTCTACGCTATCGGCTTCTAAACCTTTAAGCTCTGCGATCCATTGAATCAATGATTTAATTGGAATTTCGGACTGACAATAGATTTCAGTGCGATTACAGGTAGACAGAACGGCGAGCTCGTTGATTCCATTAGGCTTGTCTGGAAGAGAAAGTAGATCTTCCGTTTGGGACGGAGAGAAGGCCAATTTCTCTCGAAGATCTACAGAAGCTGTATTGTGATTGATACCCAGTGCAACTAAAGCCATGGAATTTAAGTGTTTACCTTATCTAAGTGCCGCAAAAAGTGGCATATTTTCGTAATTGATTGATCTATTAGCAAGTTTTTAACTTAAAAATATATATACCAAAGAAAACGGTGATCTAGATTCGTCTAAACAACTTAGATTACCTTGTTATACTTAAATTAAGCTCGAAGGAATAATTTTAATCCTGAACTACCCCAAACGATGAATAATTGTGAAGTTATACATTATTTGGATATTTAAGGTTATTCATTCATTGCTCACTCAAAATAAATGAGATTAGAATTTCACCTTATGCGCAGTATTAACTTTAGACCAGTATATTTAGCTTATGATCACATTAGATCTAAAATATGGTTGCGGTTCCTTATTTGTTTTATTTTTATCAGTGGCTGCTCGACTTCTCCCACACAAGTATCTCAGGTAAAAGACGCTAAAGAGACTATAAAAAAAGGTTCTGAAGTAGAGCAGGTTGCAGACCTTTCTTTTGATAGTGATTCATTTTACTCACTACTTGTCGCAGAAATAGCCATTGATCGGCGAAGATACGATATTGCACTTGATAATTATTCTCGCCAAGCGCGCAAAACCAAAGATATTAACGTTGTTACTCGTGCGACCCAAATTTCACAGGTACTTAAAGCGCGTTCAACCACACTGGAAATGGTTTCGTTGTGGCAGGAGCTAGATCCAGGCAATGCCCACACAGAACAAATACTAGTTTCTGAGCTTATTCACGCAGATAAGCTAGAGGAAGCGTTAGCGCTCTCTATTGATCTTTTAAAGAAAGATGAAATTGCACCATTAGACGCTATCGCGGCGAAAACTGTATTAAGGGATAAATCAGAAGTCATTTCACTTGAAGCGAAGTACAATCAGCTTGTTACGGAATATCCCAAATCAGAACCTTTATTACTCGGTCACTCGTTTTTACAACAAAAATTAGAAGACTTTGATGGCGCTTTAAGCACAATTAGACGAGCAATTTCCTTAAACCCAGATCAAGTCCAAATTGGTATGCAAGAAGCTCATCTTTTGGAGCAAATGGGCAGAAAGGAAGAGTCACTTGAAGCGCTTGCAAAACTATCAAAAAAACATGACAAAAACATCGCGCTGCGCGCTCGATACGCAAGAAAGCTAGCACGCTCTGATATCGAAGCATCTCAAATGGAGTTCGAGGCGTTACACCTTCTAGCGCCAAATAATGCCGATATTACGCTTTCTCTCGCATTAGTCACCAAACAAAGAGGGTTATTTGACCAAGCTGCTAACTATTTCAATAAGCTTATTGATCAAAATATGCATTGGTCGATTTCGCAATTCCACCTTGGTGAAATCTATGAAAGGCAAGAAAAACATAATTTGGCCGTTATGCACTACAAGATGGTTCTTCCAGGACAAAAATACGTAGATGCAACGGTCAGAATTGCTCAAATAATGTCAGAAGATGAAAACGAAAAGCAGGTTCTCGAGTTTGTTGATGGCCGAAGAGAACAAGCAAATATTGATCATAAACCAGGACTTACCCTACTTCATGCAGAACTCTTATCACGTACAGGACAGTTTAATGCGTCTGAGGATATATTAAGTGAAGGACTCAAAGAGTTTCCAAACAATACCCGAATTCTTTACGCCAGAGCGATGATGTATACAAAGCTCGACCATATAGATGCCGCTGAAAAAGATCTAAAACACATAATATCTTTATCGCCTAAGAATGCTGCGGCCCTCAATGCTCTTGGCTACACATTGGTGGACAAAACTGATCGCATAGAAGAAGCCTACGGATATATCGTGCGCGCCTACGACCTAACACCAACCGATCCAGCAGTTTTAGATTCTTTAGGCTGGGCAGAATATAAAAGAGGCAATATTCAAAAAGCATTAGTAAAGCTGAAAGAAGCAATGAAACTTATGCCAGATCATGAAATAGCGGCTCACCTTGGAGAAGTTCTTTGGGTGACAGGGAATCAAGAGGAAGCAAAAAAAGTATGGAAAGAAGGATTTGGGCTCAAACCAAACAGCAATATCCTGCATAATACGATTCACCGCTTAGACGCAAAATTAGATTAAGGCTTCCTTACTGTCATGAAACTCCAGCGCTTTATCGTGCTGCTGTCCATCAGCTCGATATTATTTGGCTGTGCTTCCTTAAAAGAGGAAGGTTTAAGCGCCCAAAATAAAACTACTCACTCTCACGAGCTTGAACAATTTGCACATTGGCGATTGCAGGGCAAGCTTGGACTTAAAACACCGCAAGATTCAAAATCCGCATATTTAGATTGGAAAAATAAAGATCTTGATTATCGTATTTCACTGCACGGATTATTTGGATTGGGCCGAGTTCAAATAAATAAGAATGGAAACGAAGTAGAAGTCAAATCTAAAAAAGAAATTTATAGAGATACAAGCGCCCGATTACTGCTGCTAAACATCACAGGCTGGGATTTACCCATAGAGGGACTCCAATACTGGATTAAAGGACAACTCGACCCTACTTCAGTGCCCAAAAATATTGAATATGACCAAACAAATACCCAGATACAAACATTAAATCAAAATGGCTGGAATATTCGATATCTAAAATACACGTCCTATAAAAATTTGACCTTGCCTAGCAAGCTAACTGCTTCAAGAGATGGTTTGAAACTCACTCTTGTGATTAAAAAGTGGGATGAAGCATAAATGATCGAAACACAAGATCACGAAATACAACTGCCAAGCCCCGCTAAGCTTAATTTGTTTCTTCATATCTTAGGTAAACGCCAAGATGGTTATCACGAGCTCCAAACAGTCTTTCAAATATTAGACTATGGTGACGAATTAAGAATTTCACTTCGAATGGATGGCAAAATATCCCTATCTCCCAAGATCCCAGGGCTGCCAGAACACGAAAACCTAATCTTTAGAGCCGCAAAACTACTGCAAGCTCGAAGCGGAAGCCGGTTGGGAGCGAACATCTATTTGAAGAAAAACCTTCCTATGGGAGGTGGAATCGCAGGAGGAAGTAGCAATGCCGCTACGGCACTTTTAGGGCTAAATCATTTATGGGATACAGGTATTAACATTGAATCTCTTGCTCAAATAGGCAGAGAATTGGGCGCCGATGTCCCAGTGTTTATTCGCGGTCAAACAGCCTGGGCCGAAGGGGTTGGCGAGCAATTATCAGCAATAGATACACCTTCGCGATGGTATCTTGTAATCGCACCAAATTGCCACGTTTCCACCAAATTGATTTTTTCACACAAAGATTTGACAAGAGACAGTCTCCCCATTACAGTAGCGGCCTTCCTCGAAAGGGGGGGTAGGAACGACTGTCAAAATCTGGTTGAGTCGTTGTACCCACAGGTGAGGATTGCGGTTGAATGGCTAAGTCAATTTAGCCATGCACAGATGACTGGAACTGGTGCATGTGTATTTGCTTCATTTCACTCAAAAGAGGCAGCCGAGGCAGTTTTAGCCAAGCGGCCGGAGCAACTAAAAGGTTTTGTTGCAAAAGGTGTAAGTCAATCGCCATTGCACAGACACCTTTCCTCAATCTGCAACGCTGATTGATCTCTTTTGCTACTGGGGTGTAGCCAAGCGGTAAGGCAGCGGGTTTTGATCCCGTCATGCGAAGGTTCGAATCCTTCCACCCCAGCCATATAAAATCCAACTTCCGCAAAGTTTGTCTCACCAACCCAAATAATAACGAACAAATGTTCACTGCAGGTTTAACGCTAGTTTACGCGAAGAAAGGGGTATAGATGTGGCAGATTTGATGGTTTTTTCGGGAAATGCCAACCCATTACTTGCACAAAAAGTGGTAGAGAAATTAGGAATGCCACTCGGGGATGTCACCGTTGATCAGTTTTCTGACGGTGAAATTATGGTTGAGCTCAATGAAAATGTTCGTGGTAGAGATGTTTTTGTCTTACAACCAACATGTGCACCAACTCATAAGAATTTAATGGAATTACTGGTGATGGTGGATGCCCTGCGTCGCGCTTCAGCCGGACGAGTCACTGCAGTAGTTCCGTATTTCGGTTATGCCAGACAAGATCGACGAGTAAGATCAGCCCGAGTCCCCATTACGGCTAAGGTAGTCGCCGACATGATGGTTACCGTGGGTGTAGATAGAGTTTTGACAGTAGATTTGCATTCTGAGCAGATTCAAGGCTTTTTCGATGTGCCAGTGGATAATGTGTACGGCTCACCGGTACTTCTGGCAGATATTGAATCTCGTAACTTTGAGGATTTGGTTGTAGTATCACCGGATATTGGAGGTGTTGTCCGCGCACGCGCCGTTGCGAAGCAACTCGGTATAGATTTAGCTATTATTGACAAGCGCCGACCAAAAGCAAATGTCGCTGAAGTCATGCACTTAATTGGAGAAATCCAAGGACGTACATGTCTTTTAGTTGATGATATGGTTGATACAGCAGGGACATTAACAAACGCGTCCCAAGCACTTAAAGACCAAGGCGCTAAAAAAGTAGTCGCCTATTCTACTCACGCTGTATTGTCTGGACCTGCGATAGAAAGAATTAATAACTCGGTGATGGACGAACTTGTTGTTACCGATTCGATTCCTCTTTCACAAGAAGGAATCGATAGCAAGAAAATTCGTCAACTAACATTGTCTGACATGCTAGCTGAAGCGATGAGACGAATTAGTAATGAAGAATCTTTAAGCGCGATGTTTCGCTAAACGTTAATAGCAAATATCGTATTAAAGTCATCTCTATTAAGCATTGATAAATAGAGATTTTAACCCCTGCAATATATGTCCTGGTCGCGGGCTTTTGCAGATTTTATTTATTTTATAGGAGTCAGTTATGTCTACAGAAGACTTTAAACTTGACGTCTCAATTCGTGAAGAGTCAGGGAAAGGTGCGAGCCGCCGCCTGCGTCGCGAATCTGGTCTAGTACCAGCCATTATTTATGGTGGACGTAAAAACCCTCAACCCATCTCGATCAAGTATAACGAGTTTGTTAAGCATCTAGAACATGAAGCTTTCTATTCTCATATCATTACATTGAGTGTCGAGGGCAAAGAAGAAGACGTAATTTTAAAAGATTTACAACGTCATCCGTCTAAAACCGTTATTTACCACGCAGACTTTATGCGAGTTTCTAAGACGAAGAAATTCCAGACTAAAGTGCCATTGCATTTCATTAATGAAGCCAGCTCGAAAGGTGTAAAACTGCAGGGCGGACAAGTATCTCACAGCATGACAGAACTAGAAATCTCCTGTCTACCTGGAGACCTTCCAGAATTTATCGAAGTTGATTTGGCCGATGTCGAAGTTGGTCAGACTTTACATATTTCTGATATTAAGCTTCCAGATGGCGTGGAATCTGTGGCATTAAGCCATGGTGCTGATCACGACCTTCCAATTGCAAATATTCACAAGCCCAAGGGCTCAAGTGCTGACGAAGAATCTGACGATTCAGAAGAAAGCGCCGAATAATTCATTTAGGGTGAGCAATCGCGTCCATGCAAAGCCCAAATGAACCAATCAAATTGATTGTGGGCCTGGGTAACCCAGGCTCAGATTACGAAAAAACGCGTCACAATGCTGGACAAGACTTTGTTCAAGAAATAGCTGATAAGTTCAACCAGCCTCTCAAACCCTCTCCAAAATTTTTTGGTTTAGATGCCAGAGTCATCGTAAATAATCGAGATCTTCGGCTATTGATTCCCACCACATTTATGAATCGCAGCGGGCAAGCAGTAGCAGCCATAAGTCAATTTTATAAAATTGATGCTGAAAAAATCTTGGTTGTTCATGATGAACTTGATTTAGCACCCGGTGTTGCAAAGTTAAAAATTGGGGGCGGACATGGAGGACACAATGGATTACGTGACATCATAAGCTCGATGGGGAACAATAAGAACTTTGCTCGATTGCGCTTGGGCATTGGTCACCCAGGTAACTCAAAGCAGGTTGCGAGTTTCGTATTAAAACGAGCACCAGCCTCTGAACAAGATGCTCTCGCAAAGGCAATGCAAGCAAGCCACCGCATAATTGAAGATCTCATAACTGGAGATTGGGACAAGGCTATGCGCGAGCTCCATACAAATTAATTATTGAAATAAGGTATCCATCATGGGCTTTAAATGCGGTATTGTAGGGCTTCCCAACGTAGGAAAATCCACACTTTTCAATGCGCTTACCCAAGCAGGAATTGGTGCAGAAAACTTCCCGTTTTGTACCATAGAACCCAATTCCGGTATCGTACCCGTACCTGACCCCAGGCTCGACAAGCTCGCTAGCATTGTTCAACCACAACAGGTTTTAGCCACAACAATGGAGTTCGTCGATATCGCAGGACTAGTCGCAGGCGCTTCTAAAGGAGAAGGTTTAGGCAACAAATTTCTAGCAAACATCCGAGAAACCGACGCTATAGCTCATGTAGTTCGATGTTTCGAGGATGAAAATGTTGTACATGTTGACGGGAAAATAAGCCCAGAAACAGATATCGACATTATAAATACTGAGCTAGCGCTCGCCGATTTAGAAACCGTTGAAAAAGCCATCCAAAGATATGCAAAAGCAGCAAAAGGACAGGATAAAGACGCCATAAAGATCAAAGGCCTTTTGGAAAAAATATTGCCACATTTAAATGAAGCACAACCACTACGCTCGTTCGGCTTAGATATCGATGAGCTAGCTATTCTAAAACCACTCACGCTGCTTACTTTAAAGCCGACCATGTATATTGCAAATGTAAACGAAGAAGGCTTTAGCAATAATCCCTTACTCGAAAAGGTTGAACAAATTGCCAAAAATGAAGGCGCTGTGGTAGTGCCCGTTTGCAATAAACTAGAAGAAGAAATTGCCGAGCTTGATGACAATGAAAAAGAAGAGTTTTTAAGCGAAATGGGGATGAGCGAACCAGGTCTAAATCGTGTGATTCGTGCAGGATATACATTACTTAACTTACACACATACTTTACTGCGGGAGTCAAAGAAGTAAGAGCTTGGACAATTCCTGTTGGCGCTAGCGCCCCGCAAGCTGCCGGCAAGATTCACACAGATTTTGAAAAAGGCTTTATTCGTGCTGAAATCACCAGCTATGATGATTACATTGAACACAATGGAGAACAGGGTGCAAAAGAAGCGGGGAAATGGCGACTAGAGGGTAAGGACTACATCGTATCAGATGGTGATGTGATTCACTTTCGATTTAATGTATAGGAACCTTAAATCAAATTTAGGGCAAATTTTATTTATACTTGACTTTAACCGGGCGACTAGTGAAAATACCCGCCCTTCAATATTTGCAAGACTTTCGCTGGTTTAGCAAATTTTCTCGTAAGGTCTATGGCTAGGTAGCTCAGCTGGTTAGAGCGCAGCACTCATAATGCTGAGGTCGGGAGTTCAAGTCTCCCCCTAGCTACCATTAGACGTTTTGTCAAAACCTCGTTTTTCCTTGTCAAATAGTTCAACTTTCACTTTGAATTTTAGAGTTTTTCCAGCTGATAAGCTTCGAAATATTATCCGTTGAAGCTAACATAAAATGAGCAAGCTGCAGATAACCTTTTTTATGAAGCTCAATTACTTTATCTTCATCTAGGTCTCTTAGCTTTTCTTCATGAATTACATAAAGGCCTTCAAAATTTCGAAACTCATTATTAACAAACTTAATTTCAAACCTTACTGATTCAATTAACTCCATGTCATTGAGTGTTTTAGAGAATGCTCGCGTAAATTTTTCCCCATTATAGAGTTCATTTAATATTGACGACATCCGTTGCATATATGGCGAAGTTCCGCCAAATTCTAAAAACAACTCCTCGCCTTCATCTTCATTAACCCTCGGGTCATCAGCATCCAAATACACCATGGGCTCTTCTCGTGTGTTTTTATCCTCTTCTTTAAACCCCATTAAAAAAGGCTTGCGCTGAACATCGAGCGGAAGATAGTTAGCTTTCCAAGTTTGTCCATTTAAAAATAAATTTTCTTTTTCGTCAAAACCAACAACTGCCGCCAATTCAAATTCATTAGTTGAAAAATTCTTTGCAAAATAAATTGGGTATTCAGTTACTAACTGACGAAACTCAGTCGGCACGACGCGAATAAGCCTGGACTCTTCTCCAAAAAATTTATGGTTTTCCTGATTTATTTTTGTGTTTTTATGGGTAATATTATCTACCATTTGATGACGCATAGAAGTTCCTATAGTTTTAAAATTAACGAGGCATTCCATTTGCCGTGATATGGTTAATAAGATCTCGATTGGAGGGAAGATGCTTTACGTATTTTTTGGTAGCAAGTGCATTCGCTTCCATTTCACGAATAGCATTAGGTCGATCGTAAGAACGCCTTTCATGAGCGGGCATTTCGGTCTTGAATCCCATCCCATATAAAACATATTGGTAACTTGCTGAAGGAAACACCTCATCTGTTTGTGTAAAATCTGCATGCCACGGGAAATGATATTTCCAAAATCCCATTAGCTCCTGCAGACTTTCAGGAATTGTATCTTCTCTTCGGTTATCTATCCAAAAGTCATTATCGTTTCTTTGATTAAGAATGTAGTGCAGTTTTAAGAAATCGATAATCCTATCCCAGCGATATAAAAACTTCTCATTAAACCTTTTTGCGACTAGATCCATAGTCGACCTATTTGGCTGGCAACTGCTCACTAATCATCGCAGCTGATAGCTCAACAAGTACCAAAGCAGAAGCTTCTAGAGGCTCTAAAAATCCCGCTGACAAACCAACTGCCACACAGTTATTTACCCAAAACTTTTGCCTATGACCCGGATTTATAGGTATTTGCCTAAAGCTGAGCTCCCTTGCTTTTTCACCAACATTTTGCTCAAGGTAATTAAATAACTGTTCCTCAGCTCTTTCGGCTGTTGTGTAATCACTGCAATATACATGACCTATGCCTTTTCTGCTTGGAAGGCCAATATCCCAAATCCAGCCTGCATCTTGCGCAGTAGAAATAGTATGGGATGCAATTGGACTATCTTCTTGCTCATAAGGAGCCTGAACAGCTAAAGCACGATCAATAAATAACACATCTTTTTTTGAACAAAAAGGTACGCCATAATGCTCACCCAATAGCAATGATTTAAAACCGGTACAGTCAACAAATAAATCTCCTTCAACTTCCCCTCTTCTATCTGTCGATACTGACTTAATATCACCATTTTCCAATGTATTGATTTGCGATACATTGGCTAGAATATGCTTAACAGAAAGCTTTTCAATACAATGTTGTTTTAAAAACTCGGAAAATTTCGCAGAGTCTAAGTGGTAAGCGTAATTTGCAACAACCGCGTATTCTGGAGTATTAAAATCTTTAGGTGCTAGGCTTTGTTCACAAAGCTTTTCTTGAAAGGAAACGGCGTTTGAAAAAGACACATTTTCTGATACCTCTTGCCAATATGGAACCAGGTTTTGCCGCAAAAACCCTTGTGGAAGAACGAGCGGATGATAATAAAAATCATCATCTTTACCTGTCACCCACTTCGCAAACTTTGCCCCTTGTTTAAAGGATGCACTACATTGACGAAAAAATTCGGTTTCAGAAACGCCAATTTTTTTTAAAGTGTTTCTCATGGTCGGCCAAGTGCCTTCACCAACACCTATAGGCTTTAAATCCGGGCTTTCAACTAAAACAACTTCGACCAATGCATCACTAGAGACACAATGTTCCGCAGCAATACGACCAGCAGTTAACCAGCCCGCCGTTCCACCACCGACAATTACAACTTTTTTTATTGGTTTCATACGTAAAAAACAGTGTTCAATCTCAAAAGATTATTTATCTAACAAGAAAGATACACTAATGATGGGTATTTAAAAACATAAATTGAAAAGAAAAAAAAACCGCCATACGGCGGCTTTTTGACAACATAAAATATTAGAAGCTAGCTCGAGCACCTAAGTTCCAACGAGAAGAGCCTACGATTGCTTGAACCATTTGTTCTTCATATCGGCCAAATTGTCGAGAGTCCTCTTCCAATATATTTAATCCTTCAATGAAAACTGTAAAGTTCTCATTGATTTCATAACTAATATTCAAATCAAACTGTCCATACTCCTCAGTAAAAGTTGGCTCACCAACAACCCTCAATTGACCAATACCCGCGAGAAATTCATCACGCCAGTTATAGGCAAGACGAGCTTGAAAACCATCTTTATCATAAAAGCCTACTACGTTAGCTGAGTCGCTTAGCCCTGTTAATGCAAAAGTTTGACTCACGTTACTAATATCAAACTCAGCATCACTTTCCACAAGAGTCAAGTTAGCTTGTAAGCCAAACCCAGACTCTCCAAAGATATGCTGCACAGCAAATTCTTGCCCTGATATACGAGCATCTTCACCATTAGCTGGCGCAGAGATTTGCCAAATAGCAACAGGATCAGTTTCATCTGCTATCACAGTAGCACCAACAGCGGCTTCACCATTATTAACTTGATCAAACGTCACGTTTTCCTGAGTAGCAACCATTTGGTTAAATATATTAGCATCGTTCACTTCAATACCATTTTCAATCAACAAAGCTTCTGCCGCCTGAGCGCGAGGACCATTAAATGGATCGCGAAGGTCATTGAATACGCCTGGACGAGTACTTGTAACCAAAAAGTCAGTCACATTCTTAGTGAAATATCCTACAGATGCGTAGCTAGCATCTCCATAGTACCACTCCAAAGATATATCAAAGTTTTCTGAGTTATACGGCAGCAAACCAGGATTACCTTCGGAAAGCTGGAAAGTATTCTTATCACTTGTAGTTACCGATTGCGTACCACGCTGCTGAACTAAGTCACTTCTGGCAATTGTATTACTAAAAGAAAATCTTGCAATTAAGCTATCAGTAATGTTTATACCTATATCTAAACTGGGTAGAAGATAATCATAATCCGATGCAATGTTAGTGAACTCTACAGGTTGCTCAGCTCTACAATCTAATGACGCCTGGCTAGTAGGTCCAAACTCCTGGATACAAGCAAAATCAGTATCAGTTAATTCTGAAATTTCTGTACCACTTCTAGCTTCTAATCGAGTAAATACCTGCTGACGACTTTCACCCGTAACATCTGTAACCTCATACCTAAGACCTGCCAGGAAATTAATGCCTTTAAGCAGTGGGTAATCAAACTCGGTCTCACCCGCCAACTCAACAAATAACGAAGTCGTTTCCTCAGTCAATCTATGTAACTGATCTGGGTTAGGATCCAAAAATAGAGTCTGAGGCTCTGCACCAGCGGCGTTAAACCCAGCAATAATCCCTTCGATTGCTACTTCGGTGTCAAAAGCAAAGATATCAGGTAAAAATTCAGAACCTTCAAAATCTGAAAACTCATCAGCGACAGAAGTGCGCACGAAAGCTGAATCAGGAAGGAACTCAGCACCTGCAGTAAAATTATTTTGCTGATTAGCACGAATATCTGCTTCAGTCTCATGTGAAATGAAACCAGCTCCAAATTTAAAGTTGGTTAACATAGTATCATTGTCTATTACAAGATCACCAATCACTCTGAATTCGTTAACATCCGTCTCCTGAGCATTTCTGTTCCAGAATGATAAGTTTGGAGCGATTCTAGCAGGATTGTATACATCTATCTCTCCAGTTTGAGGATCACGAATATCGTCAGCGGTGTTTGGCTCTCCATCTGGACCATTCTCTAAGCCTGTCAATGTTGGAATTTCAGCCCCATCTGGAATGTCAAAACCTTGAGAAGTAGAATAACCAAGAATAAGAAACTGGTCAGTAGTCGCGCCAGGACCAAATTGGGGATCATCACCGGCTTTTGAGGTCGAGCTATGAGCATCAAACTCTAGATTGAGATTGTCGGTCACATCCCACGCTGCATTAAAGCCAAATGATTCATTTTCCGTTTTATCAATGTTAACGAAACCAAAAACGTCAAAGGTTCCACCATCTTCTTGAATACCCGTAGCGGTACCGTTACTGTTAAGTTCCGTAACTTCAGTAGATGGTGTATTAGCAAACCAAACACCCAACTGATTTCGGTGGATTTCATCCTCAAAATCAGCTCTCACATAGTCTAATGTGAAAGTAAGTTCTTCAACAGGGGCAAACTGAACGACTATGTTACCGTTTAAACGTGTTCTTTCATGATCGGCAAAACCAACATTATAGTTTCTAGGTACGAACCAAGTATTTTCAGATCGAAATTCTAACTGGTCATCAGTTGGGTCATCAGGGTCCGGAGCATCACCTGGAGCCAAATTATTAACACTGTTAAAAGTATCTGCTGTTCCATTGTCTATACATTCAACCCCTAACAAGGTAGACGTATCATCATTTGGATCCACACATTCGACTCCAACTAGCTGCGAAGCATTTGTGGTACCTTGCCCTGCCTGTAACCATCCATCAATAGCCGCAATATACTCTCGGTTATGACGCTCTTGGTATGAGAAAGAGGCCAAAACTCCAAATTTACCGTCAAAGAAGACATCACTATACAAACCTGATATCTCTGGAGTCACGTCTTCGCCTGTTTCATTAGATTGGTCAAATACCGCTTTGAACCCACCAGCCAGCTTTCTTTCACCTACTTCTAATGGCCTTGAAGTGCGAATATCAATTGTTGCCCCAATACCACCGGTAACCTGACTTGCCTTGCCAGTCTTATATACATCAACACCAGAAATTGATTCAGAAGCTAATTCAGCAAAGTTGAATGCCCTAGTCTGTCTCGCGCTTCGGTCATCTGATGCCGTAGGCATTGTACGCCCATTAAGAGTAACCATATTAAATTCTGGCGCCATACCTCTAACTGTAACCTGGTTACCTTCGTTGTTATTTCTATCAATAGAAACACCCGATATACGCTGCAATGATTCAGCAAGGTTAGAGTCGGGAAATTTACCAATATCTTCAGCAGAAATAGCATCAACAACACCTTTAGCATCGCGTTTAATATCCATCGCTCTTTCAAGAGAACCACGAATACCCGTTACAACTACTTCTTCTTCTAATGCGTCTTGCGCAGCTGAATAACTAGACATTAACCCGGAAACCACAGTAGCAATAGAAGCTGATAGCAAATTTTTATTTAATAAGATTTGTTTCATTATTCTTTCCTATTTTTTGCATCGAACGGCAGGAAATCAAACCCGCCGAACACCTTGTTAGTATTGCGTGACTTTTCACCTATGCCTTATATCGGAGCTTGCATAATAGTCACGCGATTACATGTTCGAATTTTAAAGTACATTTACTTGGAGTAAATTTCCTGAAGCGCTTCCAAACTCAATGAAAACCCTCTGGTCAGTTGTAATCTCCATATCGCCCAATTCAAAAATTGCCGAAGGAATTCCTCCGTCTCTTACAGCACCCCAATCATCAGAGTTGGGCACAACAGCAAATGAACCTATTTGAGTAACACCATCATCGCTACTAGCAGCTGCATCAGCCGGTCCAACAAAAATAGAAAGGTTACCCTCACCGCCACCAGGACCTATTATGTAGAAAAGTTCCATACGAGCACTAATATCATTGAGAGGCACAAAACTCACACCATCACCAACACCGGTAATATTGAAAGCAGCATTACCGTCTTGCCCAGCTTGCCCAGCAGGATCACCATTGAACTCGGCAACACCATTTGTTTGTAATCTAGCTTGATTAGCATCACCCAGATTAATTTCTTGAGGGCGAGGAGGACCAAACGCTTCGATTCGTAATAGATTACCCGAATTTGGACCGAATTCTACAGAAGCTACTTGCCCTTCAACTAAAGGTGCTTCCAAATTTAAGAACGAAAATGGAGATTCACCATCAATAACCGAACCCCAGTCGTTACTATTAATTGAAACAGAAAACTCTTCCATAGCTACTATAGTGTCATCGGTAGCACTCTCAACGATGTTAAACATCATAGAGCCTTCAGCTCCCCCAGGACCAATAAGATAATAAAGCAATACTCTAGTCGCGCCAGCAGCGTTCGCGTCGATTGCAAACTGCACACCGTCACCAACTCCCGTAATATTAAATGCTGCACCAGGTTCAATGATGCCGTCTTCAGGTTGGCTTTGACCAGCCTGACCCGCTGGGTCGCCATTAAATTCAGCGATCCCATTTGTCAAAAGAGTCGTGTCATCAGGATCACCCAATTGATAAACTCTATAAAGGCTTAAAGGTAAATCTTGTGCTAATGTTGCTGATCCAGCATTGGTTTCCAAGATTTCATCAATTCTTACACTAGAAACATCGCCTTCATCAAGGATAATTCTATATTGAAGCCCAACAGAGCCACCATTTCCGTTATTTAAGTTTACAAACGCATAGTTAAAGTCTTCACGAACGGTAGTATCCTGGATAATCATGTCGCCTATATCTGCAACGACCGCACCGTCACTCATCTGCCAAACTGATAGGCTACCACCTTCAGTTGCACCATAGGTTATAACTAGAGATTCTGTCGGCGCTGAGAGAGTTACATCAATATATTCTCCGGAAGAATCTAATGTAACAACAGGCTGGTCAGTCCTCGTTACCACTTCAAAATCGATTCCGATGGTATTGGACCCAAGATGAGGCAAGCTGACACCAAGATCAGTATACCTCCTGGAAGTAATAGTTTCGGAAGTCTCTGTTCCTGTATTTGAAAAAGTTTCAGCTTCAAAAGTCCTGTCAGTTGTAGCTGGCGCAGGCGTTTCCGCTGGAAAAGATGTGAATTCCGCAGCATCACGACCTCCACACCCTACAATAAAGCTTGCCGATAGAATTGCCAATGACGACAACCGACCGAAATTATATTTACTCATAATCGATGCTCCAATAGATCAGTTTTTATTATGTAAATCAGAAATTGTGAGGCTCAATAAAGAATCCTCGTTTTCAATTGTTATAATTATCCCCGAAGCGAAGTTTATTTTTATCAAGCCTTGAACTTTTTATCGTTATTTTTGACTAATTAACTAAGCTTCGGGCACTAAGGCGGTTCCAACTATACGATAATTTTTTAAGCATGAAAACATTTCCTTAGCACTAATTTATAGTGTTTAAGCAAGCAAAAGGCCTTTTGAACACTTATCAACCAATCAAAATGAGTAGTAACTAGAGCTTCGAAATAATCGCTTTCCAATTTGAACTGCCACTTATATTGATTATGCATTATTCACGCCGAACAATAATATGTTGATTGCTGTCAACATTTTCGAACCTCGACGATTTACCATCAGGCCAATACACTGTTACCGTGTTAACCACCTCAATCGCACCCAATCCAAAATGCACTTCTGGAGGATTATTTGACGAGTAGTTATCACCAATTCGAACCTCTCTCATCAAATTTGTTTCATTAAGCGCCAAAACGATCTTAGATCCAATTCCAAAAATATTGTTTCCAGAATTGCGAAGTTGGATATTCAAATAGTTATTTTCGCTTCCGTGATTACAATAAAATTTATTTGGCTGTCCATTATTTGCGACATAAATATCAATATCTCCATCACGGTCATAATCGAAGCAGATCACACCACGCCCTTGCCCGGAGTCATTTATTCCCAGCTCCAAAGAGGCCTCTCTAAAAGTTTTATCACCATTAGACATAAAAAGTCGTGACGGGTCATTCTCAAAGCGCTCTCCCTGCCCTTGAAAACCATTTACATGAAAAATATCCAAGTGCATATCATTGTCAAAATCTGAAAAACATGCACCCCACCCCCAATAACCGTTGCGGACATTTGCCTCATCAGTTTTATCGACGAAATATCCATCACCACGATTTTCATATAAACGATTTCCCTCAGGGTGCCCACGTTCGTCAAAATGACTTATAGACGTAACAAACCAGTCCATGTCTCCATCATTGTCATAATCCCCAACTGCTGAGCCCATGCCATTAGTATCAGATATGACAGCATTGCTTATATTTGCAAAAACACGCTGACCTTCCACCTCCTGATTCAAATAAACTCGACTATTTTCAAAGTCCGCAGCATACAAAAGATCCAGCCACCCGTCGTTATTAATATCAGAGAAAGTACCCGCAAAACTGAAATCTTCAAATTCTATCCACTCAATACCTACAATATCATTTACAGAACTAAAACTTTCATCGCCATTGTTTCGCCATAAATTTTCAAATGAGAATGTAAAACTAAACGACCATCTCGATGTTAATAAATCTAAATAACCATCACGATCATAGTCGCCCCAACTAGAAGACACACTGTTACGTGGTAATAAGATGTTTGATGATGCGAACACGTCTACAAACTCATTTCCACCATTATTAACAAGTAACTTCGGCGTACCACCTACGAAATCATTTGTTTGAAGATTTCGCGCCAATGATCCAATAAATAAATCAAGCCAACCGTCCCCATTGAAATCCGCAAAGGAAGGACCAGCTTGCTTATTAATGAAATCAATTGACAATTCCTGAGCCACGTCTTGAAAGCCCCCAGAACCGTTATTCTTAAATAATGCATTTGCATTATTTTCTCCTCCTACAGCATATACGTCGACCCAACCATCATTATCAAAATCACCTGCGGCAACACCGTTAAATTCACCG
The DNA here is from genome assembly GCA_965262305.1 of Cellvibrionaceae bacterium. Classification (GTDB taxonomy): domain Bacteria; phylum Pseudomonadota; class Gammaproteobacteria; order Pseudomonadales; family Cellvibrionaceae; genus CBDHEY01. Next base: position 1,371,679 of record CBDHEY010000004.1, on the reverse strand, counting down.
GAAAGACCCGGGCCATCAACCGTAACATGATTGAATGCAATTCCAATTTGATCCGAGACTTCAGAAAAACCAAAACCACTTTCTCTCGGACCGCATATCCTTTGAGTATCAAGATTTATTTCAACCACTTCTATACTGGCATCAACCAAATCGATCTCTATGGGGCTTGGTAACGAGATGGGCGGTAACGATACGATAGGCAAGGGTTCTGATGTAGGAAAAGGCATTTGGGTTGGAGTGCTAGAAGGAACGACCGTTGGACTGGGACTTGGGAGAACATCATCGTTATCCGAATTAGAACCACCTCCACATGCAACCAATAATAATAAAACTAAAAAAATAATCGACTTCATCAAAAACACCAACGAAAAATAATTTTCCCTCAATAAGATAACCAACTAACGAATGATCGTAATATGCTGATTAGGCTCTATATTTTCATGAACTGTAGTTTTACCATCACTCCACAAAACTTTAACCATATCGATAACTGAAGGGCTTCCGTGGAAACCAAAGTGAGCCTCAGCAGGATTTTGTGACACATAGTTATTACCAGCACTTATTTCTCGCATCTGAGTTATACCAGCTTGAGTCACTAAAATTTTTGAGCCAATTCCTAACCGATTAAAGCCGGTATATTGTAGAGATACATTTAAAAATGAATTACCATTGCCGCTATTGCAATAGAGTTGAGCTCTTTCGCCATTGTTTGTAACTAAAATATCCATATCTCCATCTTTGTCATAGTCAAGACACGACAGCCCTCTTCCCAAACCATCATCAATAATACCCCAGGATAAAGATGATTCAGAAAAAGTTTTGTCTCCGTTTGAAATAAATAAACGGGATGGATCGTTCACAAAACGATTCCAATCAAAATTCGTATTTGTATCAGAAGTCATTCCATTCACATGGAATATATCCAAGTGGCCATCGTTATTAAAATCCGCAAAACATGCTCCCCACCCCCAAAACCCATCTCGAACACCTGCAACGTCAGTTTTATCAGAGAAATACCCGTCGCCACGATTCTCGTAAAGCCGATTGCCATCTGGATGACCAAAACCGTCAAACTCGCTAATTGCGGTAACAAACCAATCCATATCACCGTCATTATCATAGTCTCCAACTGCAGCTCCCATACCAGATTGATCGGAGATTATTGCATTTGTGATGTTTTCGAATGAGCCATCTCTTTTGTTTAAATAAACTTGACTGTAGCCCCGATCTGAAGCCATTAAAATATCTAGCCAACCATCGCCATTGATATCAGTGAAATTTGGAGTAAACGTATCGTCACCTGTAGCGAAATTGTTCTGAGGGGGTATGTTGGCAATATCATCCACATTGACAAAACCATTTTGCCTATCGTTTCTCCATAAATAACTAAACTCTATTTGAGGACCTCTAATCCAGTGAGAGGTAACCAAGTCCAAGTCGCCATCTTTGTCGTAGTCTCCCCAGCTTGCAGAAACTGTGTTGCCAAATATCTGTATTCCAGAAGAAACTGTATGATCTTCAAAACTTTCTCCTTCAGAATTTGTGAGCAAGCGAATTTCTCCACGTCGCTCAACCCCGTTTAGAGACCCTACAGCACCTATGAATAAATCCAACCAACCATCACCATTAAAATCAGCGAACGACGGACCTGAGTTTTGCTCCATAAAATCTAAACCAAAAGCTGTAGCCACATTCTCAAAAGTTCCATCTCCCAAATTTCGATAAAGTGCGCTTTGGCTTTCAATACCACCTACTAAATAAAAATCTGTCCAGCCGTCATTGTTAAAATCTCCTGCAGCGACACCCCCACCTTGACCAAAGACTCCATCGCTTTCTGGAGATTCATAAATGTGATTAATACCTGAAGATAAAGCAACTTCCGTAAACGTATTGCTAGTGCTTTCATTATTTGAACAAATAATATTCTCTGAATCAAAATTCCTAATTACTAGTTCGCTTTCCACGATGTCTTCTTCCAAAAGCACTGGTATGTATGGAGGTAAAGAAACTGTAGGTAAAGGCTCAGCTGTGCGAGTTGGTGTAGCAAGAGGAGTTTCAGTAGGACTTGGCGTAACAAGCGAAGAAGAAGTTGCTACAGAGTCTGGCAATGTTTCGGAAGAACCACCGCAACCAACTAAAAAACATGTACAATTTACAATTACTAAACCAACCAAAAAACGATTTTTATACTTGTACAAAAAATCCCTCCGAAATTCTTATAATGTTTTGTTCTGATCACTACAGAATATGCTCTATTGAGTCACTAGCATCTCAAAGTTAACATAAATAAAACTAAAATGCCTCAAGAGTAGCCCTAAAAACAATATAAAAAATAAATATTTGTACCGCAAATGTTAGGCCTAGTTGACTCTAATATTATTAGAATCATTTCATGTAAATCACGATAGAGCAAATTAAAATTATTGAACATACACAGCCCAATCAGCATCGGAATGTTTAGCTATCGAATAAACAATTATTTGATGCGGCTCTCTAAGTGAGAACTGTTTCTTTTTTCAAAGAGTGGATTAATTAAAGTTGATCAATTATCGCCGCCCCGTGTAATCTAACAAGTACATTTTTATAGCGCAGGCACAATAAAAAATGGCTCGCAAGCTATCTGTAAACGAATAAGTTGAAATGATAGCAGCAGACGTTAAAACAGTTGTGATTTTTTTGTTTTCGCTAGCCCAGATTGGATATACACCGAAATAGAGCAAATTACTTCAAGCCTTTCAGAACCATGGATGGGAATGTATCCAAATTGTCTTGGACAAAGCGTTTTAGGAAGATGATACCAGGGGCAATTGGTTTTGCTTTGGGAATGGAGCGCGTACCCCACTCAAAATCAATCTTTTATATTCTTGAGGATAAATACAGTCGCAAGGCCATCAAAAAACTTTATAAAGAAGAGGACCGGATTCATTAATTAAAATAGCTTAAATGAATATTTTTATTATTTGAAAAAATAGATGCTGTTTTACACTTTTTTATTCAATATCTATCGCTCATTGATAAGGCAACAAATCTCTAGCTAAAAAGTGACATTGCGAATTTAGAATGGTAAGTTAACTCGATATATAATTAATACAATTTATACAAATTATTTTTGCAAAACAAGAGCAATATTAGTGTTAAAAATCCAAAAATTAATCCCGGAATTTAGCAACATAGACGAAAAAAATTTCCTCACTCAGGTCGCGAATTCTGACCGCCCAAGAGTTTTAAAAGGGGCAATAAAAGAGTGGGAGGCGATCAAAAATCATACAAACAATAAGTCAAAAAGCGAATATTTAAAGTCGTTATACAACAACAAGCCAATAAGGGCGTTTGTAAGTACAGAGCAAATAAAAGGAAGATACTGTTACAACGAAACCTATAATGGTTTTAACTTCAACCACATACAGGGAAAACTAAACACACTTATAGACCAGATATTAGAGCAAAAACATTCGGATAACCCCAAATCAATCTACATGGGATCTACGCCAACCAATACAATACTGCCAGGTTTCGCGGAGGAAAATTCCTTACCGTTCATGGATAAAAACGTCACACCACGCATCTGGATCGGAAATAAAACTCGCATTTCAGCCCATTATGATATTCCTGATAACATTGCTTGCGTTGTGCATGGACGACGCCGATTTACACTTTTTCCGACTGATCAAATTAAAAACCTTTATATCGGACCACTTGACCTCACCCCAGCAGGACAATCATTAAGTCTGGTGGATTTTGAAAAACCGGATTTCGAGAAATACCCAAGATTTAAAGAGGCGCTAGAACATGCCGAAGTGGCCACATTGGAACCAGGAGATGCTATTTACATCCCGAGCCTTTGGTGGCATCACGTTGAAGGACTGGATGATTTTAACATCCTCGTGAACTATTGGTGGAATAGTAATCCTCCATACTATTCTTCTCCTTTTGATGCGCTATTAGGGTCAATCCTATCGATAAAAAGCCTACCAAATCATCAAAAGCAAGCTTGGAAGGAAGTATTCAACCATTATATTTTTAATACTGAAGAGGATCCTGTTGACCATTTACCCGATTCAGCAAAAGGCATACTAGGTGATTTAACTGAAGAAAATGCACGTAAAATCCGCGCTTCGATTATTAATTCTTTGAACCGATAACCTTATACCGATCTATTGCGAACCATTTGGCTTCATTCTGCTCTAAACTCATTAATACCAGCAGGTTGAGAATGGCTTCACATGAAATCAAACACACAAAATCACAAAATAGATCAATCAAATCAAAAGGTTACTCCAGAAACACTCTTTAATCAGAGACGTTCTCTGTTAAAAAGTACCCTTGCCGGCGGCGCTTTAATGACGGCTTCTGCATTATTACCTAATTTCGTATGGGCTAGCCTCTCGAAACAATCTCTGTTGAAGTTTAACAATACTAAAAAGACGTATTCCGTTGATGAACCATTAAATTCTTTTAAAGATATAACCACTTATAATAATTTTTACGAACTTGGAACAAGTAAAGACGATCCAGTTCGGTTTGCAGATAAACTCATTACAAACGACTGGAAAGTCAGTATTGAAGGCGAATGCAAAAAAACAGGCTCATATTCACTTGAAGAGCTTCTTGCGCCACATAGCTTTGAAGAACGGGTATATCGATTTCGATGTGTTGAAGCCTGGTCGATGGTCATTCCATGGGTGGGATTTCCTCTCGCCGATTTAATAAAACGGTTTGAACCGACAAAAAAAGCAAAATACGTATATTTCGAAACCATCTACGATAAAAAGAACCCACTGCCCGGCCAAAAACGCCCAACCGTGCCATGGCCGTATCGTGAGGGGTTGAGGATGGATGAAGCCATGCACCCACTCACCTTCATGGCAACAGGACTTTACGGAAAACCGTTGCCAAACCAAAACGGGGCTCCGATAAGACTGGTTGTTCCCTGGAAATACGGATTTAAGAGCATCAAATCCATTGTAAAAATTCGCTTTACTGAGGAAGAGCCACAAACTAGCTGGAATATGATCGCACCAAGAGAATACGGTTTTTACTCTAATGTAAACCCAGAAGTAAATCACCCAAGATGGAGCCAAAAACGCGAACGGCGAATCGGCGAATTATTCAAACGAAAAACCTTAATGTTCAATGGATATGCTGATGAGGTTGCCCATTTGTACAAGGGTATGGATCTCAAAAAATATTATTAATACCGATTACTTAAATTTTTATGGCTAAAGGCTATTTATCTATTCAGCCGACTCCGTTTTGGCTGAATAAAATTCTGCGTCCCGGTGTTCACATTTTAAGTTTAATTCCGTTTTTAAGCTTAATATTTTTAACATTGACGAATCAGCTTGGCACGAACCCCGTGGAGCATCTTACTCACACCTCTGGGGAGTGGGCGTTAAGACTACTCTTAATTACTCTTACAATAACGCCTCTTATAATGCTGACTAAAAATAATTGGCTTATCGTTTTTCGGCGCCCCTTGGGACTGTATGGTTTTTTCTACGCATTTATACATTTCCTTGTCTATTTGATCTTCGACCAAGGTTTCTCACTAGTCTATTTATGGGAAGACATAGTAGAGCGCCCCTATATCACCGTCGGGTTCATTGCATTGGTTTTACTCATACCTTTAGTCATTACCTCAACAAAAAAAGCACGCAGAAAACTTGGTAAAAATTGGAGCAAGCTTCATAAGTTATCTTATTTGATAGCGTTTTTAGGCATAGTGCATCTTATTTGGCTTACACGTGCCGATTTTAAAGAGTCTTGGGTTTACGGCTCGCTTTTTTTGGTTCTAATGATTTTTCGAGCCCCCGTCGCAAATCTCTTTTCACGAAGAGTAAATGGATAAAGGAAAGTACTCAGTTATACTTATAATTGCTTGTTTTTCATGCATAATTAAATACGAACGCCAAACGGATTCCTTATCTTGTCCTCGAAAACGAATTCCAAAATCAATTATTTCTCGATAAGTTTCTAGACCTCGCTCTCGCAACAACTCACCTATTCCAATGTCCCCCTCTATTATACTCCTGGCAATAAAATCGGGTAATTTATCAACACAAATATAGGAGTCGGCATAACTGTAGATCTTTTTGGAATTGTCCCCAACTAACTCAACTTTTCGACTTAGAACCGCATCACCTTGATTTAGATCAAGCGCAGGCAGCTCGCTAGATAACGTTACTAACTTTTGCTCTACCGCATCAACCTTCACAGGCTCCCAAAAAAATGATTCCAAGCTTTTTGTTACCGTACCATCTGTAGAAAGTAAAACTCTTAGAAAAGGTGGCAAAACAGAAAAGTCCAACTGTTCTCCAGAGCTAGATTCGATAAAGCCTGCATGGATGTATCCACTTGAATTAAAAATTTTGCTCATAAATCCTCCAACAAGCCATATTAACATAGGCTACAAATCGTCAATATTCGAAAGCTATTTCAAAGCCCTTATAAATAGCTATAATTCAGCGTTTAACACGTAAAGGTCAAAAAGAGGGCAAAACTTTGGACATTCGCAGCGCCAGTCAAGAACAGCTTACTGAATGGGAATCGGAATTATCCGCAGAATATAGAAATGTAAAAGCGAAAAAGCTTTCACTTGATCTTACTAGAGGAAAACCGTCTGCAGACCAGCTGTCTATTTCTGATGCATTAGACGGGATACTAAAAGGCGATTACAAAACCAGAGATGGTGTTGACGTCAGAAATTATGGTGGATTAGAAGGTATTCCAGAAGCACGAGAATTAGGGGCTAACATCTTAACTATCCCTCCAGAAAACGTATTTGCAGGTGGAAACAGTAGTCTTACTCTCATGCATCAAACTATGAGTGTGGCGCATATTTTTGGTATTAACGGAAAAGACTCAGCGTGGAATAAAAATTCAATTGTAAAGTTCATCTGCCCCGTACCTGGTTACGACCGCCATTACTCAGTTTGCGAACATTTTGGAATTGAAATGGTCACCGTTCCCATGACAGCCTCGGGTCCTGACATGAATAAAGTAGAAAAATTAATCTCGGAAGATGAAAATATTCGAGGGATGTGGTGCGTGCCTAAATATTCTAACCCTACAGGTGTCGTTTATAGTGATGAAATCGTATCACGCATTGCACAGCTTGGGAAAACGGCTCACTCGGAATTTCGTATTTTTTGGGACAACGCATATGCAATTCATGACTTAACTGAAAGCCCTGTTCAACTTAGCAGCATCTTCGATGAATGCCTAAAATACGGGACCGAAGATAGCGTAATTCAGTTTGCGTCCACCTCTAAAGTCACTTTTGCCGGTGCTGGAATATCGTTTATTGGCGCAAGTGAAAAGAATTTAGCTGCAATTAAAAAAGCTCTCAGTTTCTTAACGATTGGTCCTGATAAGGTAAATCAATTACGGCATGCTAAATTTTTCGCAACGAAAGACTCCCTCAAGACACACATGCAAAGACACGCCGAAATAATTAAACCAAGATTTGAAAGTGTTCTTTCTCATTTAGAAAATGCTTTTAATGAGAATGATTTAGGACGCTGGGAATCCGCAGAAGGAGGCTACTTTATTTCTTTCGATACTCAACCCGGAGTCGCAAAAGAGGTAGTGAAACTCGCAGGGGAAGCCGGCGTTAAATTAACCCCAGCTGGTGCAACTTTTCCGTATGGAGAAGATCCCAACGACTCAAATATTCGCATCGCACCAACTGTGCCAACAGTTGAACAAGTGAATGAGGCCATGGAAGTTTTTACACTGTGCGTAAAACTCGCTTCGGTGAGAAAAGCCTTACAAAACTAGCATCGTCAATAAATTAAAAACACTTGAATATTGACCTAGGACATGAATTTATTCTTGCATCCAATAATTTAGAGTTTTCAGCTAGAGCAGGTAGTATTCAATAAAATAGAGGCCATACTTAAGGCCTCTATAATTAACTTTAAAATTCGCTTAATAACTAATCGCTTGCACGCGTTTTCAAAATAGCAACAGCAGGCAGTTCTTTTCCCTCTACATATTCAAGAAAAGCGCCGCCACCTGTAGAGATATATGAAATTCCATCGGCTAAGTTAAATTTATCAATCGCCGCCAATGTATCACCTCCACCAGCTATCGAAAACGCGTCACTCTCTGCGATAGCTTTGGCCACTTCTTCAGTCCCTTTGGCAAACGCGTCAAACTCAAAAACACCACAAGGTCCATTCCATATAATGGTTTTCGCCCCTTTTAAAATTTCCGCTACTTTAGCTGCAGTTTTAGGTCCGTAATCAATTATTTCTTCATCAGAACTGATTTCGTTTGTTGCTTTTATTTCAGTAGCAGAATTATGGTTCCAGTCATCAAAGCCCTCTTTCGTCACTCTAACGTCTTCGGCAAATTGCACTTCAGTAGACTCTCTTAATCGCTGCGCTTCTGGAATCAAATCTTTTTCATAAAGAGAATTACCTACTTCATTTCCAGCCGAAGCAACAAACGTATTTGAAATACCACCACCAACAACCAATGTATCAACAATTTTTGAAAATGCTTCTAAAACAGTTAATTTTGAAGAAACTTTAGATCCTCCCACCACGGCAACCATAGGCCTTTCTGGATTTGCCAACGCTTTTTCCAGTGCATCAAGCTCGTTTGCAAGCAAAGGACCCGCACAAGCAACTGGTGCAAATTTAGCAACACCGTGTGTTGAGGCTTGTGCCCTATGCGCTGTACCAAAAGCGTCCATAACAAATACATCGCACAATGAAGCATAGGCTTTAGCTAAACTTTCGTCATCGCTTTTTTCACCTACGTTAAATCGAACATTTTCAAGCAACACAACCTGATTATCTTCAAGTGCAAGACCATCTCTCCAAGAATCTACAACATCAACATTTTTTTCAAGGAGTTGACTCATTCGCGCTGCTACCAGCTTCAGAGAATATACCTCCTCAAACTCGCCTTCAGTTGGACGGCCTAGATGAGACATTACGATAACCTTAGCGCCAGCATCTAGTGCCATCTTGATAGTAGGAAGTGATGCTGTGATACGTACATCAGAGGTAATCACACCGTCCTGAATCGGCACGTTTAAATCTTGTCGAATGAGTAGAGTTTTACCAGCAAGATCAAGATCTGCCATTAGTTTGACTGACATAGAGTCGCTCCGTTAATTAGAAATCGCGAAGATTTAAGAAAGTTAAGAAGAATTTGCGTTATTTTACCCAAATTACAAAACATTTGCTCGACGAACCTACATTAAAATGAGATTGCTGAATTCTAGAGCAGTAATTTAAACTATATTTTGATTAAGTATCTCACGATAAAATAATCGATTTAACGACTGGCATAGAGCCTATGAGTAAAAATAAACACTTTAGTCTAGATATCAAAGGCGGCTTAATCACAGCCGCAACAGTAGGTTCCATTCTTACTCTTATAAATCAATGGAATGGCTTGTTTGGAAATGCAAATTTTTATTGGTTCCCTTGTTTGCTCACCTATGTTGTTCCTTTTTCAGTCTATCAATTTGGCAAATATCAAGCATTTATCAAATCAACCGAAGTTGAACGAACTTTAAGTGACGAACCAAATGCAGTTAAAAAAAACACAGGTGTTATTAAAGATCACGCAAGCAATCTCTACTCATTAGGTGAATCAGTTTCACAGACTGCACAAAAAGTAAACAATGCATCTAAGGCGCGAGCAGAGATGGCAACCGAATCAAAAAACCTCGCAAACCTGGTTGCCGATGAAGCGAAAGACATAGAAATCTCCGCAGAAATGAGCGCTAAATGCTCAATAAAGCTGGGCACAACTTATGAACGGGTACATGAACACCTTCAAAGTCTAATAAATACTATCCTTCTGGCAGAAAAGTGGTCGTCAGAACTCGTAAACAGAACTGAAAACTTTAACAATGAATTTAAAAAAATTAATGATATCGCAAGCACTATTTCAAATATTTCCTCTAATACAAATTTACTCGCGTTAAATGCCGCAATTGAAGCCGCTCGTGCAGGCGACGCTGGAAGAGGTTTCGCGGTCGTTGCAACAGAAGTTAAAAACCTTGCAAAAAGTGCAGGAGAAAACGCGGAACAGATCAATCAACAGATCGACGAAATCACAATAATGGAAGAAAAAATCCGCAAAGATGCAATGGAATTTGATCAAACCATTCGAAGTGTGATGAATACGACAAACGACAGTAAAGATGGTCTAGATAAGCTGGCGCTCAGCTTAAAGGACTTGATAAAAGATGTTGAGCAAAGTGTGTTTAATATTAAAATCAAAACAGGAGAACAACTCGAAGGCATCACCGAAATAGTAGAACGGCTCGGCGCTATTGAAGAAGGTGCTTTAGCCGCGGTACAAGGCTCGTCTAAAAACATTGGAGTAGGTCAGAATATAGCCAACGAAGCGGAAAAAATTCTAAATAGCAATTAGCATTCAATTTTTAATTAACATAATCAATATGTAATTGATCATACCTCTGTACTAAAAGCACCAAAGTATCGCAAGACTCAACGAAACCACTAGACATAAAAAAAATAAAGAACTACAGTTACTAGCGAAAACTAACTAACTCATTAAGGAAAAAAAATGAAAAATTTTAAAAAGTTTTTTATCGCGTCATCACTAGTGATAGCTCCTGTTATTTCTCAAGCAAATCCGGGGTGTGGCTTAGGATCTCAGGTTTTTGACGGTGAAGAAGGTCTATTTGCCCATCTTTTGGCTGTAACCACTAACGGCACATCAGGCAACCAAACCTTTGGCATGACTAGCGGTACGCTTGGATGCGATACTACAGAACCTGTGACAGCTGCTGCTCTTTTCATCAATGAGAATATGGAAGAAGTTGCTGAAAATATTTCTACTGGCGAAGGAGAGTCTTTAACTACTCTTGCAGAGCTACTAAATATCGAGAACAGAGAAGACTTTGCTTCAACACTTCAGCAAAATTTCTCAAATATTTACACTTCTGAATCAGTTACTGCTGAAGAAGTGATTTTCAATATTACTAAAACTTTAGAGCAAGCAAGCTAATCAAATAACTCTAAAGTTATTTTTAATAGGCCTATATTTATCGTATAGGCCTTTTTATTATTTTGGGCAATACAAGCTTGTGAAAAAAAAAATAATCACTCTTTTATTTCTAATCACGTCTCACCAATGTCTCTCTCTTAGCGAAAACCCAGATTTAAGTAAAAAATTAATAAGAGAAAGCATTAGTTTAAATCTACACCATAAACCGCGCTGGAAAAAACTTATTCACTACGAGAAAGGGTTGTTTGGAGGCATTGAAAGCCTAGTCGATGACCATAACTTTTTTTTAGCAAAGAATGGAAAAAAAAACCCGAAAAGTGAATTAATCGCAACTATAAAACTCTTTTTGTCTCAAAAGTCTGAAACCTCTCGCCAGTGCAGATTTCCTGCCCGATTAAAATTTTTACAACAACATCTATTTTCTAAACATTCTATTAAATTTGACTTTGACTGCAATGATTATGTCGAATGGAAAAAATCAATAGACCCGTCGGAATTATGGCTGATATTTCCTTCATCATATATAAATAGCCCATCTTCAATGTTTGGCCATACATTACTCAGACTAGACCCTAAAAAAACAAATAAAAAATCCAAACTTCTCTCACGAGCAGTTACCTACGCAGCAAAAGTAAACGGAAAACCTAATGGATTTGCATATGCATACAAAGGATTATTTGGCGGTTACTCGGGATACTTCTCAATGGTGAACTATCATGAAAAGGTTAAAGAATATAACCGAATCGAAAATCGAGATGTATGGGAGTATAAATTAAACTCGACCGAAGAAGAATTAGAATGGTTAGTTGCACACTTATGGGAACTAGATCAAATTCGATTTGATTACTTTTTTATTACTGAAAACTGTGCATACCAACTCCTTTCATTACTCGATGTCATGAGACCAACCCTAAACCTTACAGACCCATTTAAACACATTGCAATCCCTGTAGACACTATACGAGTTTTAGATCAAAAAAATTGGATTGAGGCAAAAAATTTTCGCGCATCGGACGCGAAAACGTTTATGGCTTACGCCAATAGTCTAAATGAAAAGGAGAAGAAGATTGTAATTGATTACAAATCAAACTCGAAAAAAAAATTGGATGAAAAATTCCAAAAATTACCGATAGAACGACAGCAGCTAATTCTTGAATCCGCTTATAAACTTATCCGGTTAGATAAAAAAACAAGAAAAGATAAAAAAAAATCTTTATCACTTTTAAGTAAAAGAAGTAAGTTAGGGAAATCGCTAACGGACGTTATCATTCAGGCCCCAACACCTCCAGAAGATGGTCACTTTAGCCGCAGAATTTCGATAGGAACATCTTTAAGAAACGCCTCATCAACGCAAACTCATACAGGTTTATTAGATCTTAAAATAGCTTATCATGGAATGGACGATCCAGTTGATGGTTTTGATAAAAATGCTCAAATTAACTTTTTGCATGGTCGTTTCGACTTCTCGGAAGATTCCTTTAATTTGGAAAGCTTTGACATTCTGAACATTCGTTCACTCTCACCAACCAACAAATTCCTCTCGCGCTATTCCTGGCAAGTCAGTACAGGAATAGATCGAAAAATTATTCAAGATGAGAGAAAGCTAATAAAACATGTTAACTATGGTTTCGGCAAAACCATAAAATCAGGGGGGCTATTCTCTGCTATCTTAGTAGGTGCTCAAGCAGAACTAGATTCAAATTACCAGGCTTATATCCAGGCCGGACCAAGACTAGATATTTCTTTGGTACACCAAAATAAAAAGGTAAGTAGTGAAGTTAAAGCCCGTACTATATACCTTATAGAATCAGGCTTAACCAGACGACTATTTGAAGTTTCGTCAAGTTATCACGTTCACAAAAACCTGAGCCTTAATATTGGGCTTAAGTTAGAAGACAGTAATCAGAGCAATCAAACTCTCGAATCTAGAATTCAGCTCAACCACTACTACTAACTAAGACTTTCGAATAGTTAATTTGCAAAAGCTTCACGATTTATTGTCGACTATCAATTCCAGTAAACTCCCGTCCCTAGCAAGTTTTACTTAAAATTGATATTCAACACTTACATTAAATGTGTTTAACTCTCGAGAATCTCTTGATGCCGCTCGCCCTCTGACCTTTAAAGACTCACTGATTCCCATACCCCAAAGTTGTTCTGTGCCCAATTCATCAACCTCACCACCAAAAAAATCTCTCCTTCGGCCTCAAGTCGCTCAGAACCTAATATGGCATATAAGTGAATATTATCATCAAAAACATATACTCCTAGGTGACCCTCGATAGATAAAGAAGAAATGCTAACACCACCAATTAAATCTATAGCCCCACAATCGTTATACGCTGCTTCAATTTCAAAATATTGAGTGAACTCAATACCCACTCCGAAATCAAAAGCATCCTCGTTTTCTTGATCAGTATTTACAAGCCCTATATCTAAAAAAATATAGGGTTTCACTTCGGCAAACGTAAAAGAAGTAATGAAAAATAACAAAAATACAATTAAGAAATTCTGCGTAAAAAGTCGCTAAAAAAGTAAAAGAGTCGATAATGAAAATGATATCTTTGAGAAAATAAAATTGCTTAAAATGACTTAACTGTCGAAAAGGTCAAAGAGTTTTAATGATCATTTAATAATGTTAGAACTAAACCTCAAACTTAGCACAAGCAATCGATCTATGTTTCTGATAATAAAAAAGGTCAGTAAAACTGACCTTTTTAAAATTGATAAAAAATAAAGAATAGAATCAATCTTCTAGCAGCTCATTAGCGGTATTTACTACATTCTCGACAGTAAACCCAAAGTGCTCCATAAGCTTTCCGCCTGGCGCAGACTCACCAAATGTAGTCATTCCAACAACACGCCCATCAAAACCAACATACTTGTACCAATAATCAGCAGCAGCAGCTTCGATTGCTATACGAGCAGAAACCTCAGCAGGAAGAACGGATTGCTTATATGCCGCATCTTGCGCATCAAAAGTATCTGTACTTGGCATAGATACTACACGTACTTTCTTACCTTGTTCATTAAGTGAAGCTGCTGAATCTACAGCGACACTCACTTCAGAACCTGTTGCAATGAGGATCAAATCAGGGGTGCCATCACAATCGACAAGAGTATAACCCCCTTTTGCGATATCGTTCACTTGCTCAGCTCCGCGAGACTGTGCTGGAAGACCCTGACGGCTAAATACAAGTGTTGTTGGCCCATCGCGTCGCACTATTGCGGATTTCCAAGCTACTGCAGTTTCAGTCGCATCACACGGACGCCAAGTGGACATATTAGGCGTTAAGCGCAAGGTACCCAAATGTTCTATAGGTTGGTGAGTTGGACCATCTTCCCCTTGACCGATTGAATCATGAGTGAAAACAAATATACTTTGAATCTTCATCAATGCAGCCATACGCACAGCGTTTTGAGCGTACTGCATAAACATCAAGAAAGTTGCACCATAATTTACAAAACCGCCATGAAGCGCGATGCCGTTCATGATACCCGCCATACCAAATTCACGAACACCATAGTAAATGTAATTACCAGCTGCGTCGTCTTGGATCCCTTTTGAACCAGACCATAACGTCAAATTAGAACCAGCTAAATCGGCTGAACCACCAAGTAACTCTGGCATAATCTCTCCAAATGCACCGATAGCATTTTGAGAAGCTTTACGTGAAGCAATTTTTTCGCCTTCTTCTTGGCACTTAGCAATATAACTCTGAGCCGTCTCTTCGAAACTGACAGGTAATTCTTGTTTGATTACTCGACGCTCAAACTCATCAGCCAAATCGGGATAAGCCGCTTTGTATGCTGCGAACTTTTCGCCCCAAGCAGACTCTTTCATTGCACCAGCTTCTTTAGCGTCCCAACCAGCGTAAATACTCTCAGGAATTTCGAAAGGAGCGTAACTCCAATTTAAAAATTCGCGGGCCGCTGTAATTTCATCCTCTCCAAGTGGTGCTCCATGGCAACCGTGAGTACCCTGCTTATTCGGTGAACCAAAACCAATGATTGTTTTGCAACAAATCATTGTAGGCTTGTCCGTCACGGCTTGGGCTTCGTCGATCGCTTTTTTAATTGCTTCTGGATCATGGCCATCTACAGCTGGAACAACATGCCACCCATAAGCGTTAAAACGAGCAGGAATATCTTCAGTAAACCAACCCTCCACATCACCATCGATAGAAATGCCATTATCATCGTAAAAAGCAATAAGCTTACCCAACTTCAAAGTACCCGCGAGTGAACCAACTTCGTGAGAGATACCTTCCATCAAACAACCATCGCCCAAAAAGCAATAGGTGTAGTGATCAACAATATCATGACCTTCACGGTTAAATTGCGCCGCTAACGTTTTTTCAGCAATGGCCATACCTACGGCATTGCTAATACCAGCACCAAGTGGACCTGTAGTTGTTTCTATACCTGGCGCATAACCATACTCTGGATGACCCGGTGTTTTGGAATGCAATTGACGGAATTGAGATAACTCTTCCATAGGCAATTCATAGCCAGAAAGATGTAAAAGAGAATAAATAAGCATAGATCCATGCCCATTAGAAAGTACAAAACGGTCACGGTTTGGCCATTCTGGGTTTTGGGGATTATGGCTTAGAAAGTCATTCCACAATACTTCGGCTATATCAGCCATACCCATTGGCGCACCGGGGTGGCCACTTTTTGCTTTCTGAACGGCGTCCATACTCAAAGCTCGTATGGCGTTGGCGAGATCTTTGCGCGATTGCATCAGCGATATTCTCCTAAGATTGGTCAAATTTTGGGTTGCGTATTTTGAAGGAATGCGAATAAAACGTAAACCTTACAAAGGATTTGTTTCACTTTTTCGTTTTATACCACCAAATATTACGCTTTTTTGACGCTTTTTTGGCCACGTATCAACTTTCTTGACACCTTTTTTAGCTTCGACGAATTTTTACAGTAATGTTAGACATTATAATTATCGTGTATTCAAGCAATATATAACCACTAAAATCGCCCAAACAAAAACCTATATCAAAATATTTTGATATAGGTTTTTCTAACTGCTAAACTTTACCCAATGAACAGTTTAGCTGCCGAAAAAACAACCATTTCAAAAGTAGATTATCTCGCGAATCTGTTGAAAGCAGGTGCAGATCCTCTGCGGCTTGAAGTTATTCGAGCCCTCTCCAACGATTCCTTTGGCGTTTTAGAGTTGGCGGATATCTTTGGCGTCAAACAATCCGGTATGAGTCATCACCTAAAAATTCTTTCTCAATGTGGCCTTTTATCTACTCGAAGAGAAGGAAATTCGATTTTCTACCGCCGCGCGGCGCTTTCACGAAACAGCGAATACTATGAATTAATAAGCTCGATCTTTGCGTCTTCAGATCAGCTTCCTATATCTGAATCAATTTCCGCAGGCATTGAGAAAACCTTTTTAAAACGCGCAGAAGTTTCCAAGGAATTTTTCTCAACTCATGCATCTCAACTCCATGAACAGCAAGAATTGATAGCTGCTTACGAAGTATACGGCCATCATGTCGAAACCTTGGTCAAGAACATCCAAATTGATAAACCTTATCTTGCACTTGAGATTGGGCCGGGCTCTGGTGAATTTCTGAACTTTTTTAGTAGTCAATTTGATCAGGTAGTTGCACTGGACAACAATCTCTCTTTATTAGAAGAAGCAAAAAAAAATAATTCATCAAAGAAAAATATAAAATTTATGCACGGCGACACTCGCTATTGCAAAGAAAATAAAAACACTTTTTCATGTGTAGTTGCAAATATGGTTTTACACCACACGCCATCGCCGATTCAAATATTTGAGGATGTTGCTCATACATTAATTACGGGTGGATCATTTATTGTGTGTGATCTCACGCAACATGATCAAGATTGGGCGAGAAGTGCCTGCGGTGATCAATGGCTAGGGTTCGATCCCAATGAGCTCAATGAGTGGGCTGAACAATTTCAATTAATTTCTGGCCAAAGCGATTATTTTGCTTTACGCAATGGCTTTCAAATTCAAATTCGTCAATTTATAAAACCGTAAGTTAGGAGCAAAGACCTATGTCTGAATATTCCATTTTTACTTCAGAATCAGTTTCCGAAGGCCATCCAGATAAAATGGCAGATCAAATTTCTGATGCCGTACTTGATGCGATGTTAAAAGAAGATCCACACTCGCGAGTTGCTGTAGAAACCCTGGTGAAAACCGGTATGGCTATTATTGCAGGTGAAGTACGCACAAATACTTATGTCGATTTAGAAGATATTGTAAGGCAAGTCATTTTAGATATAGGTTACGACTCAAGTGATGTCGGGTTTGATGGGGCATCGTGTGCAGTGCTTAATGCTATTGGTAAACAGTCTGGCGATATCGCTATGGGTGTTGATGAAGGTGAAAACAAGGACCAGGGCGCAGGTGATCAGGGTTTAATGTTCGGCTATGCGACTAATGAAACAGACGTTTTTATGCCAGCGCCAATTTATTACTCTCACAGACTTGTTGAACGCCAAGCTAAGCTAAGAAAAAACGGCACGCTTAACTGGCTAAGACCAGATGCTAAAAGCCAAGTCACCTTGCGTTATGAAGATGGCAAACCCGTGGCGGTTGATGCAGTTGTGCTATCCACTCAACATAACCCAGAGATTAGTCAGGAAGATATCCGTGAAGCCGTATTGGAGCAGATTATCAAACCAGTACTACCTGAAGCTTGGCTGCACACAGAAACCAAATACCATATTAATCCAACAGGACAGTTTATTATTGGTGGCCCTGTCGGTGACTGTGGATTAACCGGTAGAAAAATTATCGTCGATACCTATGGTGGCATGGCCCGTCACGGCGGGGGCGCTTTTTCAGGAAAGGATCCTTCAAAAGTAGATCGTTCAGCGGCTTACGCAGGACGCTACGTAGCTAAAAATATTGTAGCCGCCGGCCTAGCTGATCGATGTGAAATTCAAGTTTCCTATGCGATTGGAGTGGCTGAACCGACTTCTATTTCGATCAACACTTTCGGAACTGGAAAGCTAAGTGATATAGAAATATCAAATCTTGTGCGCGAACATTTTGACCTTCGTGCTGGAGGACTAGTTGATATGCTCAATTTGAAGCGCCCCATTTATCAAGCTACTGCAGCTTATGGCCATTTTGGTCGAGAGGAACAAGAATTTTCTTGGGAAGCGACAGACAAAGCCGAGCTTTTGAAAAAAGCTCTTTAATCCAAAAATAGAAAGTAAGCGAAAAACCTATAAAGCTTAATTGAGAGAGATAAAAAATGTCATTTACAGATTACAAAGTAGCAGCAGAAACAGAGCAAGAATTTAAACAAGCCGCCGAATGGGGCAGAAAAGAAATTGATATTGCAGAAGGTGAAATGCCCGCGCTAATGGCTTTGCGTCGAAAATATGCTGCAAGTAAACCCCTAGCAGGTGCAAAAATTATGGGTTGTATTCACATGACGATCCAAACAGCCGTGCTAATTGAAACACTTGTTGAACTTGGCGCAGAAGTAAGATGGTCATCATGTAATATTTTTTCTACGCAAGATCATGCCGCAGCCGCTATTGCTGCTGCAGGCATACCCGTTTTTGCTTGGAAAGGTGAAACAGAAGAAGAATTTTGGTGGTGTATCGAGCAAACCATTTTAAAAGATGGCGAAGTATGGGATTCAAACATGATCCTAGATGATGGCGGAGACCTAACTCTTGTTATGCACGATAAGTATTCAGATCAATTGGATAAAATCCACGGGATCTCTGAAGAAACAACGACTGGCGTACATCGCCTGCTCGAAATGCTAGAGAAAGGCTCATTAAAAGTACCCGCAATTAACGTAAACGACGCAGTGACTAAATCGAAAAACGATAACAAATATGGCTGTAGACACAGTTTGAATGATGCAATCAAACGCGGTACCGATCATTTGTTATCAGGCAAAAAGGCATTAGTGGTCGGCTATGGCGATGTTGGCAAGGGCTCGGCCGCTTCGCTTAGACAAGAAGGTATGATTGTTAAAGTCACAGAAATCGATCCAATTTGTGCAATGCAAGCCTGTATGGACGGTTTTGAAGTTGTATCACCCTACATCAACGGAGAGAATACTGGTGAGTTAAGTTGTATTGATGAACAGCTACTAGGTACAACGGATTTAATCGTCACTACCACCGGCAATTCAAACGTATGTGATGCCAACATGCTACAAAAGCTTAAAAATGGTGCGGTCGTGTGTAACATTGGCCACTTCGACAACGAAATCGATACAGCTTACATGCGACAAAACTGGGAGTGGGAAGAAGTTAAACCTCAGGTTCATAAGATATATCGAAACCAAGCAGAAAATGATCATTTGATTCTCTTATCAGAAGGGCGACTAGTGAACCTTGGAAATGCGACAGGTCATCCTTCACGGATTATGGACGGCTCATTTGCAAACCAAGTTTTGGCTCAAATTTATCTTTATGAAGCCAAGTTCGCGAACCTGGCTACCGAACAAAAATCAGATTCATTATATGTAAAAGTGCTTCCGAAGAAACTCGATGAAGAAGTAGCAAAAGATATGGTCGAAGGGTTTGGTGGTGTCATCACAAAACTTACCCAAGTTCAAGCTGATTACATCAAGGTTCCAGTTGAAGGCCCATATAAACCAGAATCTTATAAGTATTAATCAAGTAACTCTAAATCAAATATCATGGAGTTACATTGAATAGGAAGAAGCCTAACGGCTTTTCCCTATTCAAGATTTCTCAAATAATTAACCGACCAAAAAAGGTTTATTATGATTATGGACAATAAACGCCCGAGACTAAGCTTCGAATTTTTTCCCCCAAAAACTGAAGCGGGTCGAGATAAACTTGTATCTGTTAGACAAACGTTAGGTGACTTATCGCCAGAATTCTTTTCTGTTACTTATGGTGCGGGAGGATCAACTCGAGATAATACCAAAGGCATTGTCTCTAAAATGATAAAAGAAGGGTTTAATACCGCACCACATCTGTCTTTCGGTGGCGACGATGCCGATTCAATGAAGTCACTTTTGCAGGAATACAAAACTGAAGGAGTCACAAGAATTGTTGCACTTCGCGGAGATATACCTTCCGGTGTTGGCGGTGGAATGCAGTTAGTCTATGCCAGTGAGCTCGTCAGTTTTATTCGCGAACATTTCGGAGATCACTTTCATTTAGAGGTGGCTTGCTATCCAGAAATACACCCGGAAGCGAAATCTTATGATGAAGACATTCATTATTTAAAGAAAAAGTTTGATGCTGGTGCTGACAGTGGAATTTCACAGTACTTTTATTCACCAGATGCTTTTTTCTACTTCATGGATCAATGTGAAAAAGCAGGGATAGATAAACCAATTATCCCAGGAATCATGCCCATTACGAATTTTAAAAACTTAGCAAGGTTTAGTGCAAATTGTGGTGCAGATATTCCACGTTGGATTGCAAAAAGATTAGAGCAATATGATGACGACGTAGAGAGCATCACCGCTTTTGGAGTAGACTTGGTGACTGATTTATGCGACATTTTACTTGAAAATGGCGCTCCTGGAATTCACTTTTACACCATGAACCAAGTAGAACCCACACGAAAAATAATTCATAATCTCGGTATTTTTAATTAGTCTCACAGATTATGTTGGTAGTCAGCAATGCGCATTCCACGCATATATACTTCGACTCAATTAGAGTTAGATAACGAGATACAACTTTCAGATTCTACGTCTCATTACTTGTTAAAAGTGTTACGAATGGAAGTCGGGCGCGAGCTAGTGATATTCGATGGCCAAGGCGGAGAATACTCCGCTACACTGGTTCAAGAAACGAAAAAAATCGCCACCATAAAAACCACGGAATTTTTTGACATACACTGCGAGTCTGATTTAAATACACACTTGGGGATAGGGCTATCTCGCGGCGAAAGATTTGACTGGGTACTACAAAAAGCGACAGAACTCGGTGTAACAGAAATAACACCTCTCATCACAGAAAGAACCGAAGTAAAAATCTCTAAAGAAAAATACGAAAGAAAAAACCAACACTGGCAAGCTATTTGTGTCAGCGCATGCGAACAATCCGAAAGAAATCAACTTCCAAAACTGAATACTCTCACGAAATTTGACGATTTTATTGACAAGGAAAATTCAGGCCTTTGTTTGGTTTTACATCATCGTAGTGAAAAAAGAGTTTCTGATTTTGAAAGACCAAAATCTGTCGTATTACTAGTGGGTCCTGAAGGTGGATTATCTGACGATGAAATTCAAAGAGCCTCCGCTAAACGTTTTTCACCGCTTACGCTGGGACCAAGAGTATTACGCACGGAAACAGCACCAATTGTCGCACTTTCTGCCGCACAGACGCTATGGGGAGATTTTTAACTCCAAAGAATTAACACGATAACTGCGAATTTTTAAGCGAAAACTCCCGCATCCAAAATGGGCATCTGATATGCTTCCAACTCCGAAATGGAATAAAGTTTTTATTGTTGGATTGCCGCGAACTGGCACAACAAGCGTATGTATCAGGCTATTAGAGAGCAACTTACATGTGGCCCATACCGCATTCACTAAAGAATGCTTTGCAAAAGCACAGGTGCTTGCTGACGTGCCAATCTTTTCTGACTATGAAGTGCTTTACGAAATCTATCCAAACTCAAAATTCGTTCTTCTAGAAAGAAATCTAGATGGATGGCTACCATCAATTGAACGGCTCCTTAAACGAATGAATAAGAATTTGGTGCGCTCTGAAGGAGGGTTCTATCCCCTCTTAAAAGAAAGCTATCAATCAATTTTTGAGATTAGTGATAAACATCAAGATACCCAGTTCGACGAAGTAATATCAACAAACCGCCTTATCAATTGTTATAATCGGCACAAGCAGAGGGTAAAAAACTTCTTTTCAAACAAACATGATGCGTTACTTTCAATTGATGTGTCCACCCTCAATAGCTGCAAACAGCTACTGGAATTTCTAGAAATACATGGCCATTACGCCGATTTCCCCATAACAAATATAAAAAATAAAATAACCTATTGGAAAACAATTCAACATCCTCTAAAAGTCCATTCGATCGCCCACCTAAAAGGTAACAGTAACTTTATTAAGAGAACCTCTGAACTAAGATAACTATCCAAAGTATTGCTTTTAGGCCGCACATTCAAACTAAACTCGCTTGAATTAGTCTAAAATTATTAAATACGACCCCTAGATTACTTAAACTGGAGGTGGGCGAAAAATGGTAAAACGCACTAAATTTACGTTCGAAGGAAGACTTGGAGAGCAACTTGCGGGCCTCTTGGAACAACCCGACGAAAATGACTACGAAGAACCCACAGCTTATGCGCTCATGGCACATTGTTTCACCTGCGGTAAAGATATCGCATCGGCCTCACGCATTGCTAGAGCACTGGTAGATCATGGATTTGCTGTTTTGAGGTTTGACTTTACCGGCTTAGGAGGAAGCGATGGAGACTTCTCAAACACCAATTTTTCCTCTAATGTCGGCGATTTAATTGCTGCAGCGAACTATCTTAGAGAAGACCACGAAGCTCCCCATCTGTTAATTGGCCATAGTTTAGGTGGAACAGCAGTTTTAGCAGCAGCCCACCACATCCCAGAAATCCGCGGTGTAGTCACCATTGGTTCACCCGCAGACCCAGAACATGTTGCTGCACAGTTTAGTTGCGACATTAACCAAATTGAAACTCAAGGCAAAGCAGAAGTAGATTTAGCGGGGCGAACCTTTGTTATTAAAAAGCAATTTCTTGATGACATTCGCAGATCAGTGACTATTGAAAGTATCGCGGAATTGAAGCCTGCATTGTTAATCTTTCATTCACCAACGGATGCAACAGTATCAATCAAAGAAGCGGAAAAAATCTATATGGCGGCTAAGCACCCAAAAAGTTTTGTAAGCCTGGAAGATGCTGACCATCTATTATCTAAAAGAGTTGACGCAGTGTATGTTGCCAACGTAATCGCTAGCTGGGCAACACGATATATAAACTAAACCATTTATAATAATGGAAACCGATTTAGTTCACATGTAAAATATATATAAAAATAAAATACTGAACGAGTTCGTAAAGCATTTTTATGTCGACTTTTTTTTTAAAAAAAACACTTTCTTTTTTCTTAATCGTTACAGTTTTATCTAGCTCTGGCTTTTCTCATTCTGTTACAGAAACAAACCCTACTTTAAAAACCCAAATAGTCAACTACGGTCAAATTGAATTCGGATTGAAACAAGCCTATCAAAAGGAACTGCTGGAACAGCTTCTTGACGCAACAATCCATGACTACGGCCCATATCAACTGAATTTTGTGACAAACACAAAGAACTGGAGCACAAAACGCTATCTACAAACCTTAAGCAAAGGAGAGTTAATCAATCTATCTTGGGGCGCAGTGAACTGGGAGAAACCAGAAGACTACAACATGGTGAGAATAAACTATCCTATCCTAAAAAATTCCAATGGCTATCGTATTTTATTGATCCATAAATCAAATCAAAAATATTTCAATGACGCACGATCCTTTTTAGAATTTAAAAAACTAAAAGCCGCACAAGTAAAAGGCTGGGCGGATGTTGATATTCTTGAACACAATGGAATTGAAGTAGAAAAACCTACTCTCATCCATAACATTTATCCAATGCTAAAGGCAAAAAGATTTGATTATTTTCCATTAGGTCTTTTAGAAATAACTGAAATTCATTCATCAGTGAGCCAAAAATTTGATGAGCTAACCATCGAAAACTCAAAACTCATATACTACCCCTCTCCAATTTATTTTCAGGCCAATAAACGATTTCCTAAACTTATCTTACGAATTACCGATGGAATGAAGATTATGAATGAGTCAGGAATGTTAGACAAATTATTTGATAAACATTTTGGTTCAGAGATAAAAAAGTTTAACCTCAAAAATCGCACGATAATCGAGTTAACAAATCCTTACTTACCAAAGTCTTATTTGAAGCCAAAGCAGAACCTTATTAACCGTTACAACGATTAATATTGTTTAATCTGAATCTAGCGCTTTATATTTTTAATAAATTCATCTGCCAACTTGTGGTCGACTTCGTTAAACCAAATAATCTCTGGATAATGTTTTCCAGCGGCCTTAAAACAATCTAGTAAAAAATCTCTAGGGTTACGCCCTGAGCCATCTCCACCAACATGAAACGGTGTTGACGTATTAGAACACCATAAATCACGTAATCGGCGAACAAGATTTTTTTCCATAAATTGAGACGCCCTTTCTGCGGCGAAATTATCTTTTCCTTCAACGAGTTTATTTAATGTGTCCGCCATCTTAGACAGACGATAGGCCATCTTACCCGCTGGGTGAGGCGTCGCCTCCAATAATATCTTGGCTTTACCAATATGATAGATGGCTTCTAGGTATTGTTTTTTCAGCTCTTCTTTGTCACCACTAAATTCCGTTAAAGCAACTAAGACGTAATCCGAAAAAGCATTTTGTAATAAGAATTCAATTTCTTCTTCTGACATACGCTTAAAGCCGTAATTTTGCACCAAGTTGGTGAGACCTTCACGTGTGAATAATTTTTTTAATTGAAACTTATTGACCATAATTCAAAATATCGTCATTATTAAATGTGCATTGGTATGCATTAAATACCACGCATTGAACATGCGTTAAAAGTCCACTTTTATCCTATTACGCGGAACGCTCTGTTCCCGAGGAGAAGTGTCATGACTCAATATTATGTATATCGTGGTGTAACTTACACGAAAGAAGGCGATAAAAAAACCCCAGTAAAAAATATCCGTTTGGAAAAAGTTTACCGGGGCGCTAAGTACTTAACTTTACCTAAAGATGAACACCAAGTTTGTGATCATGTTTATCGTGGAGCTCATTACCTAGCATAAGCCTATTGATGTCAGGAAAAGGCCAAGGGTAACCTTGGCTTTTTTTATGAAATTAATGGTTTTTCAAATGGACTAGAATTAAAGTCTGAGCATGATGTTTTAATTTGTAACAATTAAAATAAATCTTATATTTTTCTAGGCAAACACTTCTTAAGCGCAGATCCATCCAGCCGCCCTTAAACTATTGATGAGATTTTCTGTGCATGTTAGTTTGCAGGCTAATTAATTGTAGAATTTCCCCCGCCAAACCAATATGAACTTAGTTTTTCTCATAAATAAAATTGAACAAGCAGGAAACCGATTGCCTCCTCCTGCGGTTCTTTTCTTTTACCTGTGTATATTCGTCATAATCCTATCGTTTATTGCTTCACTCCTCTCTCTTTCAGCTCAACACCCTGTTACGAAAGAAAGCATACAAGCAGTGAATCTTGTTAAGCCAAACAGGTTTGCACAATATATTGACGAAAACAGTATCCAACTTTATTCAATTTGCTCCGGTTGGGTCGGCTCTTGTTGCTGTGCTTGGCCTAGGAATCGCGGAAAAGTCAGGGCTCATTAACGCTTTGCTAAATTTAGGTGTAAATCGAGCACCTAGACAACTACTTACATTAATCGTTGTCCTCGCTGGAGTGCTATCAAACATAACAATGGACTCAGGCTATGTAATATTGATACCACTAGCCGCAATTGTATTCAAAAACGCCGGACTGCCTCCATTAGCCGGAATCGCCGCCGCATTTGCAGGCGTGTCTGGTGGCTACAGTGCAAATCTGCTAATCGGACCAGTCGATCCAATATTAGCGGGTATATCTACAGAATCTGCTCGCATAGTTGATCCAGATTATTACGTTTCACCAGCTGCAAACTATTACTTTATGGCAGCTTCAACACTTTTAGTTGCGTTAGTTGGAACACTTGTAACGGAAAAGGTAATTTTACCTAAATTTCAATACACTTTAGAGCGTAAATCTAGCTCAGAAAAACAATCACCTGACGTTTTGCGCGGGTTAAAGTGGGTAGGCATTTTCAGTATTATTTTCGTAATACTCGTGCTTATGACAACATTTCCAGAAAATGGACTGCTGCGTAATCCCAACGAGTCGGAAATTTTAAAGTCGCCATTCATTCGCGGGATCGTTACATTAATTGCTTTTTACGCGGCAGCCTGCGGCATCATCTTTGGGAAAGTAGCCAAAACCTTTAAAAACAATAAAGATATCAATGATGCAATGAATTCGACCATGGCGACTATGGGTACATACTTAGTTTTGATGTTCTTTGCTGCACAGTTTGTCAATTATTTCGCTTGGAGCCAAATAGGCACGATATTGGCCATCCAAGGTGCCAGCCTATTAACAACATTAAACTTAAACTCTGGATTCTTATTGGTGATCTTTGTATTTATTGCGGCTTTCATCAACCTTTTCGTAGGAAGCGCCTCGGCAAAGTGGGCTTTGCTCGCACCTGTCTTTGTTCCCATGCTTCTGCTTATTGGGATCTCTCCCGAAGCAACTCAGGTAGCTTTTAGAATTGGAGATAGTTCGACAAATATCATTACCCCACTAATGCCGTATTTCGGAGTTGTTTTTGCATTTGCTCAACAACACGATAAAAACTGTGGTGTGGGAACGCTAATCGCGATGATGCTTCCATATTCAATCGCTTTTTTACTTTGTTGGAGCCTACTTCTAATAATCTGGTTTACAATCGGTTTACCACTTGGGCCTAATGCATATTTTAGCTAAACGAAATGTCGAAAATAGAAGAAGTTATTGATGAACTAAAGGAATACACTCGCGAAAGAGATTGGGAAAAATTTCATTCTCCTAAAAATCTCTCTATGGCGCTCTCTGTAGAAGCTAGCGAATTATTGGAAATTTTTCAGTGGCTATCGGAAGAAGAATCCTACTTACGCCATGACTCCGATAAAAAACAAGCCGCAATAGATGAATTAGCAGATATATTTGTCTATACGTTACTTCTAGCCGAAAAGTTCGATACCAATTTAATAGAAGCAGCCAAGTCAAAGATAAGCAAGAACAAAATCAAATACCCGGCAGAAAAAGTGCGCGGAAGCGCAAAAAAGTATACTGAGTATTGATTATATTTTCAGCATTGGCATCTAATGCTAAAATCCGTAATAGTGTGGGTCAGATCTACTAAATGACAAGACACTTTCAACGAAATTTTCTTTTAATCCGGCTTACTAATGAAACCTGTTAAAACTAAAAAACAGATTCGAAGCGAAATCAACAAACAAGTTGAGGAGTTCTTGCGCTCAGGCGGTACAGTAAACGTCGTTCAGCAAGGAGTAAGCGGAAATGAAGATAACACCAACCTGTTTAAACAAGCCACGAGCTTTGGTCCTAGACAAGATAGGACTCCTGTAACCGAAGTAATTAAAACACTAGAAGCAAGGAAATCCGGCAGTATAACGACAAAGCCTACCAATAAAAAACCCAAAAAAGTTTTACTTACGGATGACTTTGGTGAACCCCTAAGATGGGTATGGCAGGACTAACACAAGCTAGTTTCAAAAGCGTTTTTATCATCGATTGAAAATTTGACTTTAAAAGCGAGTTGTGGGCGAATGCTTCGCCCACTAAAGTGATAACAATTTATCGAGCAGAAAAAACTTCTGCAGATTTGTCTCCATAATTCACTACGGCCATATACTGCATTGGCACTGGTTTACCTTTGACAAAGCCCGGGATATAACGAGAGCTGCGCATGGCATTTCTCACTATTTTTGCATCTCGGCGATATTCTCGTTTGGTTTCAAGTACACGAAGAGATTTCGTTTTACCATCTTTACCAACACTTGCGACTACTCGAGATTGATCGCCTTCCGAAAAAAAGTTCCTACCAGTGACAAGTGAATGCTGACTATAGCGATCATACCAACTTTTAAAATCGAGACGCTCTTGAGGAGCAATATAGTCATTACCATACGCGGATTGCATACTTCCTAAATTGGATAGAAGAATAGCATTGAACGTAGGTTCGGATTCAAAAAAAACGACTCTAAATCTTACTCTCACAGGAACTGATTCACCATTTACTTTGGCTGGCGTAAATGCCAATTTGGTGATCGATTCAGCCGTAGCTGATTCTAAACTGGACCGCTTTTCGTCATAACAACTCACGTTAAGCGCCTCACCATCAGTATCCACATCAGATTGGCAATAAACTACCAAAGAGCTGTTAAGGTTGGATTGTTTAAGATTGTCTTCCATCAATGAGACTAATTCGGAAGGCTCGAAATCAAATTTAGCAGGTTGGTAGCTATTCGCTGCATTACCTACAAATGGAATCATGCCTACAGTTAGCGCCATGGACGAAAGAATGTATTTTAATTGTAGTTTCATAACTACCTCCATCTTTCAGTTAAATTTACGGCGAAGACCTACGAATTCATTGAGTAAGTTATTGTTTAATAACGAAAACTTACCCTGATGTCATAAGCCTTAAACTAAGCATAGCACGTTGAATTACCACATGTATATGAATTAAATATTACAATAATGAAATAAAATGAAATATATTGCTATTTATAATACTTTTTTGAAATATAAATAATTATTTAAATAACTTAAATAACTCCATGCTCTAACGCTATCCAATAACTCAATAGCGTAAACAAAACCAAGATTGCAAATAATATGGCCAGCAGTTTCCAGGGGTTAAAAGGTTTACGCTCTACTTGATGAATGCTTGCTGATAGATACTTATCAACGCGCTTTTGATCTTCTGGATATAGTTCAGGCATTTACCTTTCCTCTCATATTCAAAACAACCAGAATAATCGCATTATTAAAATAGAAAAAGCACCAAAATTATTTAAAAGCGGGTCAAGATTCTTTAAAACCAATCTTCATCCATTTTCATGATTGATCCGGAGCCAGAGAGAATGGCAAACTTGAGACTACTAACTCGCGGTAAAAGACGAGAAAAATAGAAATCGGCCAATGCAATTTTTGATTGCGTGAACTTTTCTGTAAATTCAGAATCAGCATTATTGTGTAAAGGAACCATCATCCTGAGCCACATATAGCCATAGAGCACATGCCCCAACAAATTTTGGTACTCAACAGCTGCACTTCCAGGAAGACTCGGATCTGCCTTCGAACTATTAATGATGAATTCTGTCACTTCGTTAAGGTCGTCGAGTGATTCAACCAGTTTGGTTTTATACCCAGCAAGTGATTTATCAGCAGCTTCTTTGCTAATAAACTGATTTATTTCACTAATTAACCCTTCAATTAGCTTACCGTTAGAACCCACGACTTTACGCCCAATTAAATCCATGGCTTGGATGCCATTGGTACCTTCGTATATCTGTGCAATACGCGCATCTCTAACATGCTGCTCTTGTCCCCACTCCCGAATATATCCGTGACCCCCTAATACCTGTTGTCCAAGCACGGTCATATCAAAAGATATATCAGTTAGGAAAGCTTTTACCACGGGTGTAAGCAAGGCCACCATATTTTCTGCTTTACCAATTCTTTCTGTATCGGACGAGTACTTCACAATGTCTAAATATTGCGAGGTATACAAATAAAAGGCTCGTCCAGCTTGATTGTATGCGAGCATGGTCATTAGCATCCGTCTTACATCTGGATGAACCAGAATTGAATCAGCAGCATCGCTCGGATTTTTCACACCTAACAAACTACGACCCTGTAACCTTTCTCGTGCATATGCAGCAGCTGTTTGATATGAGGCGTCGGCAACACCAAGGCCCTGAATCCCAACCACTAAGCGCTCATAGTTCATCATTGTAAACATACAACTTAATCCTTTATGAGGCTCACCAACTAACCAACCCTGAGCGTTATCGTAGTTCATAACACAAGTTGCAGAACCTTTTATCCCCATTTTCTTTTCTAATGAACCACAAGAAAGCCCATTTTGCTCGCTAATCTCTCCATTGTTATCTGGAACAAATTTAGGAACCAAAAACAAAGAAATACCCTTGGTTCCATTAGGCGCATCAGGCAGTTTCGCTAATACTAGGTGAATGATATTTTCCGCCATATCATGATCACCCCAGGTTATAAAAATTTTTGTTCCGCTAATTTCAAAACTTCCGTCGTCACGAGGAACCGCTTTAGTTTTAATTAGCCCGAGGTCAGTTCCGCAATGAGGTTCAGTCAAGTCCATGGCGCCAGACCATTTACCCGAATACATTCTTGGAAGATAAGTTTGTTTGAGCGTATCTGAGGCGTGAGCGTTAATTGCTAAGCAAGCTCCAGCAGTAAGCATCGGAGCTAACCCAAATGACATCGAAGCACCCTGAACCATTTCTTCGATTATAGCGACTAGAGTTTTTGGCATTCCCATTCCATCGTATTCTGGGTTACCAGCTAGCCCTCCCCAACCGCCGTCACAAAACAATTGATATGCTTCTTTGAATCCTTTAGGCGAGTAAACATTTCCGTCTTCCCAACGACAACCCTCTTCATCGGCTTCGCGATCGAGCGGGGCAATAACTTGTTCACTAATTTTCGCGGCTTCTTCTAAAATCGCCTCAGAGGTATCTCGATCAACCTCAGCAAGGCCATCGAGTGTTTGCCAGAGCGAAGGCATCTGGAAAACATCGTTAATCAAAAATCGCATTTCTTCTAAAGGGGCACGATATTCAGCCATGAGAATTCCTTATTATTTTTCGATTTGTCTCGTAGTTAGACTCTATAAATAAGTATAAGTTGATTTTAATTCCTCAATCTATAAAACAAGAATGAAAAACTCACCGAGTGTGAACGGCGCCTATGCCAAGCCGTCAAACAACGTACCTTGGCGCGCAGAATCGAAATTGACTGTCGCTATGGAGGCGTTGATTTTTTCGGTGGTATTGCGGGATGCGAGATTTTGTATAGAAGATGAAGAAATCAAACCACTAACAGAATTAGCCGAACTCGCTGGCTGGCTATTTTCATTAATTGAAGATGCAGAGGTTATCTCGTTTGAGTTTTCCTCGGAATCTTGTGATGAGCTTGATTCCGAAGTGCCCGAGGAATCACTTTCCCTCGTCGCTGAAGCT
The DNA here is from genome assembly GCA_965262305.1 of Cellvibrionaceae bacterium. Taxonomy (GTDB): domain Bacteria; phylum Pseudomonadota; class Gammaproteobacteria; order Pseudomonadales; family Cellvibrionaceae; genus CBDHEY01. Next base: position 1,340,749 of record CBDHEY010000004.1, on the reverse strand, counting down.
TCCTCTCTCGTTTGAATTGCAAGTTCCTGTCTTGCACTTGCTTCAAGCTGAGATGCCTGAGCAGCAACACGTCTGTCTTGAGGTGAAGGCTCAGCGGGCGCAAGTGCAGCACGGCGCACTATCTGTGCTTTTCGTATTGTTTCCTCTGGAGTAGCCTCAGCGCCAACATCTATTGGAACTTCACCTGCAACAGCATAACGCACGCCATTGGGACCTCGTTCATACGTGTATGACGGCGCACCAGCATATTGACCGCCAACAGCTGCATGGGCTTGTTCATGAGCACGAACTTCTTTATCTCTCGCTGACAGCTCATTAATTACTTCTAGGTCTGCCAATTCTTGACGACGTATCAGTTCTTCTTGAGCGCGAGTTTCCGCTTGTTCTCGTTGCTCACTCTCAGAAGATGCGACATTACTCCCTTGAAGTCCTGACTCATTAATATTCAGTAACTGCTGATCTTGCTCCGGTGTTCTGAGTCGTATTTGCGTTCTCCCAGTTTCAGCGGTAGCTGCAACCGGCTTTAATGTCGATAAGCTGTTGGACGAAGATGTATCTCTCACAACTCCAGTTGCAAGAGAACTCAGCGGAGTGAACGCGTTTAGCGAACTTGAAAGAGGGAGGCTATTTGAAATCACCAGTTAATTACGTTCGCCATAATTATCTATCTACAGGATACCGTCTTTTATCCTGTTTGTTATCTTCACGTATAGGAATATACAGAGCATTGTCTTGCTGTTGTCCAAAAAGTAAAAAGCGAATCTGTGCAAAAAATTGATTAAGATCGAACATCAATAAGGCTCCCTATTGTTTCGTTGCCAACGGATACAACTCTCGCGTTAGCGTTAAAGATTTGTTCTTGCCTACGTAGCTCTATCAAAGGTTCTGAAATATCTCTTTGAGATGCTGATTCTTCTGCAGCATCAAGCGGCGCCAATGGGGTATTTTCATCCGAAGTTAAGGTTTCAGCTTGGGAAGGTTCGTTAACGTTTACCCGAGCAATTTCATTGGCAGATTTGTTCAACTCTCGCTGTGCGAGTTGAAGACCTCTGACACCTTCGTTAATAACAGAACTAACCACGTTTTTTACCTAAAATACAAATTAAGGACAAATCAAATTTATCCAACCATGAATTCAGTTTACGTCATTTTTGACTACATTTCAGCCAAAACACTGCTAGGTTTAAGAAAACTTTAAGATTGTTTTGTCTTATAAAAAGATAAATTTTCATATTTTATTTATATCTTCGCGACAGAAACGAGTAAATACGATTTAAATCACTAGATATTTTTTTGGTTGATTTGTAAATGCTTCTTATTGAAGGAACCTCTGATTAACCTCGGATAACGTCTGGCTTTCATACAATTCCAAGATCAAGAAAGTTCTTTGAAGATATATCTTGATCTGCTGAACAGAAATGATGGAGAGATTGGGGTAGTCTGAAAGCCTCGTATGCCCGAATGGATGCAGGTAAGTAGGGTAACGCAGGAGCAGTCAGCGAGGGCTGCAGCCATTAGCTACAAAGTACACCTCGCCTAAACTTTTTTAAACTCACGCACGACTCTAGGACACAGTAGATATAGCAACACATGACGCCAAAGCCGAAAAGTTATTAGAGGTTAATCAGAGGCTCCTAAAGTTTAGAAAAAAATTACCTTCGAAACTTAACTCTGAGAAAATACTGATTCTCTCGAAGCAAAGCATTTCTATTTGGGTTATAACGCCTCCCGGGTCTATCACTCTTCCAGTGTGTGTAATTAGCTATAAGTTCTAAAGATTTGTTTAGTCTACGCCCATAACTAAAAGCCCATGCTAGGCCATCTTCATCATTCGTATCTTCGAAAGTATTGTCTTTATCTTTTACTCGAAAACGTTCAAAACGCATTGCTAGTCGATTGTCTCGACGTTTTATAGACAACATGCCATACATAGATTCGTAGGTATTTAACACCCAACTCCCCTGCTGACCCATTTCGGTTTCACCTGATAGATATTGACTCAACAAAGTGAAGTTTTTACTTATCCGATGCTCTATAGCAAAAAGATGAAATTGGGTTCGCCATGCATAAAGACCAGATTTAATTCTATTGGGGTCTGCACGATTATCGTAAAAACTATATTTTGTTTTAAACCCTTTACGATGTTTTACTTCACCACCGAAATAACCACCCGGGCGATTATCAATTTCAACAAAAGGTTTGGTTCTATCAGCCTGTTCCGAAAACGCACCATCAGGTTCGAATCCAGGAATGCTTGGTAAAGTGAGTGATTGTCCTATTCCTGTCTGTCTATCATGGCTCGACCAACCTCTCCAAGAAAGCAAGGTCCCAGCAGTATCATTAAAGCCAAAGATGGCGATGTATCCTTTGAAACCCCAGTTACCCGTGTGCCGTTTAAAGGGTAAAGTCCAACGCCATTCCAATCCTGCTGTCCTTACTTCTTCTGCTAACCAAGAGTTTATCGTAGAAAAATTACTTGTGTACGGAGATGACCAAAGAAGATCCGTGTTTTCTATCGACCAAGGAGCATAGAAAAACCCTACTTTCGCCTGATTTTTCCAACGGTTTGTTCTCTTAAGCCTGTGAAGAAAATATGATTGCGTAATCGCCAATTCCACCTTAGGATCTTGTTGAACAACTGCTTCTAAGTGAAAGAGATTACTGTTAGAAATACCATATCGCGCAGCGACACCAATTGTAGAGAAATTTAAATTAGATCCCGAACTATGGCGTAATCCAAGATTTCCGCCAGTGAGCCAAGTATCTTGCTCTCCAGATGTATATATGGAGTCAAATGCAATCTGGTTTCTTAGCGTTAACCTACTTGTTGCGAAAACGTCGCTTGATAAAAAAATAAAAAAAGAAACGATAAAGAAATAGTAAGACGTTATGTCTCTATTGTATGAACTAATCATCTTTTCACAATTAAAACTAACTTCTAATTGCGAATTTAGTTTCATTAAACCATTCATTTAAAGCAGAGGAGTTTATTGGCTTACTAATAAAAAAACCTTGAGCAAAATCGCACTGATGACTCATTAGAAAATCTAAACTAGCTTGGTTTTCTACTCCTTCGGCTACGACTTTTAGACCCATTAAGTGAGCCAACTCTATTGTCGACCTTACGATAGTGCAGTCATCTTGCTCTGAAGGCAATTCTAGAACAAAACTTTTATCGATTTTTAATTCATCAACCGGAAGATGCTTCAATTGTGCAAGGCTGGAATATCCAGTTCCATAATCATCGATTGATAGTTTCAAGCCTAGCGTTTTCAATTGTTTTAACACCTTGATTGCTTGATCAATATCTTCAACTACTGCACTTTCGGTTACTTCTAGCGTTAATAAGCTCGCAGGTACATTATATTTTTTTAATAATGCCGGAATAAATTCTTTCAGGTTTCCCTTAAACAAGTCAATTGTGGAAATATTGACGGCCACAGAAATGAATTTACCTGATTCCAGCCAACCAGAACATTGTTCTATAGCAGTTTCTAAAACCCAATGGGTCAACTTAGTAATCGTACCTGTCTGCTCAGCCAAAGGAATAAATTCATCAGGGGGAATAAACCCAAGCGTTGGATGGATCCAACGAACCAAACACTCTACCTTACTAACAAAGGGTTCACCCTCTATGAATTCTAAAGTAGGCTGGTAGTTTAAAATAAGTTGTGTATTTTCAATAGCACTTGGGAGTTCGCCAAGTAGCGTGAGACGCTTCACACTATGACCATCTTGAGAGCTATCATAGATCACAAAATCCACGGAGGATTTTTTACAATTAAACATAGCCACTTCCGCGCAGCGAAGAAGCGATCCTGCGTCATTGCTATGTAATGGAAACACAGATAATCCCATAGCATAGGTCACTGATAACTGGATGCTCTCTAATTCAAATGGTGCTGCCATGTGAGCAAGAATGCGAGTACATTTTTCTTGGAGCCGTGATAGGCTTGCATCAATCTCAATAATGGCGAATTGATCTGCACCCAAATGAGAAAGATGTTCAATAGAATGCAATGCGAGCAAACGGTCGGCAATTTGCTTCAGCAATCGATCACCTATATGGTGTCCCAAAGTATCATTTACATCCTTAAATCGTGTTAAGTTAATAACAAACACACCAATGTGAAGATCAGGGTTAGAATCTATATCACTAGCGAGACATCCTAAAAAATAATCGCGATTAGGCAAACCTGTCAGTGCGCTGAAATCCGCTCTATAGCGAATTTCTTTTTCCCTCATTGCCACAGCTCGCTGCATAGACTGGAACTCTCTACTCAATTCTCCTATTTCATCATGTCTATTGAGATCAATAGATTTATCCTCAAAATCACCACTATAATTCCCGGAGGTAATTTTTTTCGCGGCACTTAATAGTGCTCTAATTGGCTGAGTAACAGACCTTGCTATAAGTAACGCGATACCTCCCAATGCGAATAAAGCCAGCGCAAAAAGTAGCACTAAGTGAAACCACCACGACATCAGTCTCGAAAGATGACTCCTAGTAGAGGCTTGCTGTATCGCTATGAGTTCACCTTTAGGAGATTGATATAAAACCAAACCGGATTGAATAACATATTTATTTCCAGTCAGGTAATGAGGTCGGAACCTATCGGAAGGTTTGGTAAATTTAAATGCCTCTAACGTTAATAAAGAGTCTTCCTGTTCTAGAGTCGTTGCCACAAGAGAAAGCGTATCAGCATGAGATTGAACGAAACTTGTTTCCAATTGAGTTATGCTTTTAAAATAGTTCGCAAGCTTATTGTCTACACGAAACCCCATCGCTAACCACCCTTTTGGATTCGGAGATCTAACCTGGGTCGTAACTAAAATAAAGTGTTGCGAGTCGACAGAAAAAATGGGTTGTTTAATACGATCCGTTAAAATTTTTTCCATGTGAATACGATCGGCTTGAGACATATCAACGGTACTAGCAAATAACGACTCCTCTTGATCAGAATAGATTGCTAGATCGGCGCCGATCCTACGCGAATAGCTATCAAGCACATCTTTTAATGTAATTAAATCGGCTGCGCCGATTGCTCGACGAAACGCCCAATCGCGAGCAACCACCTTAACGATGCTATTTAAATTCGCACGTCGATTCGTAAATTCTTGCTGAAATAATCGATTGGCAACTTGTAACTGTTGTTCGATTTGATTTTCAACTTCTCTAAAAGATTCGCGATAGACTAACCAAGCCGTAACAAATTGTAGACAAAGCAATAGAACAAGAAATGAGATAAATATCCTCGCTCCAAAATTTATTTTAATTATTTTTGTTAGCATAAAATCAAAAAAGACAGCAAATTAATCGTAAAAAAGCAAATCATCATTCGATTCATCAGGTTCAGGCTGAACTAAGTCAGGAAATTTTTTTCCAATGTCTATCACTATCTGGCGAGTATTAGATTCAACTTCAATTTCGTCGTACCAAATTTCCTTTTCTCTTAAAGATGGATGCCAAACATTTATTTTGTACTTTCCAGCAGGCACGTAATCCATAACCACTTCACTACTCTCAACCCTTGCAAAATAGGGTGTATCTAATACTAGTAGGTAGGAAAGCATCCAATCATGAATGTTACAACCTAGCACCACAACACCAGGCACATCAAATTGCACTTCAGGTGCATTTCCCTCATCACCGCGATAAAGAGGAAGTTCAAATGATTTAGATTTCGAAAAGGAATATACGTGGTGCGCGAATGGGTCTTCATTTGGAAAGGCAACCCTTGTACCTTTTGTAACAATCTGAATATAAGGAGAGAAAAGGCGCTGCTTCTGAACCACCTGACTCGGATTTGGCTGCTTTAATGAAATACTCCCATTAATTGGCGTAAGATACACTACGGATTGATTCAACCCCTTATGTTTAGGCTTAATCTTAATAGTTAATTCGGCAATGCATTGAGAGCTCGCCAGCCCCCAAAGTAAAAAAACTTGAAAAATGCTACGAAAAATTGTCATAAAGATGGTTTTATGGCTTTTCTAATGTGATTAGATTGAAATAAATTTTAAGAACCTTTGATCAAGTATAGCCAATGATTTTCTTAACTTTTTTTAATAATTTTCAAGCAAATTGACGCCAAAAACCTCTTTTTAATCTTCGACGATTCAATACTTACAATAAGGAAACTTTCAAAATGTCAGCTCATGAAGCAACAATTATTTGGAACAAACAGGAATCTGAACTCTTTATTGACAATAAATACAACAGAAAGCATATCTGGAGTTTTGACGGGGGCATTACCCTGGTGGCATCTCCATCACCAAACATTGTTCCAGTCCCCTATTCAACGCCAAGTGCCATAGATCCCGAAGAAGCCTTTGTTGCTAGCTTATCGAGTTGTCACATGCTGTTTTTTCTGAGCTTTGCTGCCAAACAAAATTTAATCGTTGAAAATTACACCGACAATGCAGTTGGCATTTTAGTCCACGAAAATGGAGATCAAGCTTGGATGAAACAGGTTACATTAAAGCCCAAAGTGACATTTTCTAAATCAGAGAGACCATCCATTGAAATGATTCAAGATTTACACAATAAAGCACATGCGAGCTGCTTTATTGCAAATTCAGTAAAGAGTGAAATTATCTTAGAAATAGCAGATTAAATAAAAAGTGCGAAACGACTCAACTATTGGTTTTATCGCTTCGCCAAGAAAGACACTTACCAACAAACCAGAACTAGCCTTTTCTAGTGGCTGCTCTAATAGATGTTAAAAGGTAGGCAGTCATCGCAATCAGAAAGAATATTCCCAAGCTACCGCCGCCGCCAGAATTTGTATTCACACGAGCTAGAGCAAAATCATTTTGCTCGACTATATCTTCACTACCAGAGGATGACGTTTTAGCAATTTGAAAAGATGCCTCTTGATCGATATCTGGAGCAGCAACCGGTATTTCTCCACCACCTACAATCACTTGCTCACCATCTCTTCCCGTGCCTTCCCCCAATGTCAAAGTCCACCGAGTTCCTTCGTTGGTGCAAGCGGCATCAAGTGTGGCATTTCTTGTAATCTGTTGGTTAGGTAAATCTGGATTAAACACAAAAGTAGGATCGAGAGTCATCTCTTCAGGAGATAGCGTTGTATAGAGTCGTGTTAGATATAAATCATCATCAAGAATATCGACCGAATTATTTAACGGTTCGATAATCGACTCATTTAACAGGGTAAAAAGAGCAGCGCTCGCAGCACTTAATTGTTGTGCCGTAAACGTGGCTTCCAACGATAAAGGGTCTGAATATATATTATTGTTTTGTCCATTCGTTAAAGGCAACAATTGATTAAAAGCTGGAATTACAAATGGGAATTGATTTGACAAAGAGAAAACCGAATTCCAAAACTCACTGATAAAACCAGCATCTGTAAGCACGGCAAGTCTTTCTGATAAATTATTAAAAGTTTCTGAACCTGTAAGTGAAGTAGCCAACGTCTCAAGTCGACCAGCATAATCCGTTGCAAAACCTTGGCCCCCAGCTTCATCCATAGCTTCTGTTATTAAGTTTTGATAGCTGACGTAAGCATTCTGAGATCCCACATACCAATTCAAACGAGTATAATTTGGAGTAACATGCAGATAGTTATCTGGGACAGCACGATTTTCACCGAGCAACCAAACCAAAATTCCCATGTCTTCTTGAGCCGCAATTGCTGTGAGTCGGATTGGAATCATTGGTACTTCTGATTCATATTTCATAATGATTGGTTGAATATCACCAACATCACTTGTACTTCTAAGTTTTAATACAACAAACTTCATATTCGCTTCGACATAAGGAGTGAGAAGTTCTTCTCCTCTCTCGGTCAAGTCTAAATTATTTTCTGCAAGCCAATTCGCAACGGCAGCGGGATCATCTCCACTAATAATCTGTGCATCGAAAGGCCCCACTGATATTGCGTCTTCTATAATGATGTCATTATTGTCGTTTTCGAAATTACTACCTCCTCTTCCTGAATCATTATCAAGTGAAGGAATCGCACAAGCTTCGCCAGTTCGCTCTAAAAAGAACTGAGGACGAGTAAATAATTCTAATTCAGAAATCGAAAGGTTGCTTCCAATACTAAGCTCAGGTGTTGTGGGAACGGGCAGCACCCATCCAAAATCTTCGGCCGCACCCGAATACTGTATTTGAACCATCGTGGTAATTTGATCTCCATCCTTACGAAAAATAATTTGTTCGCCAGCTTGGTTTATGGGCAAGATATCACAGAAAAATCCACCACAAGCCTTAGCTGGCACAGAAAAAAATGAACTAATGATTAAACCGAAAAGCAATTGATTAAATTGACGTAACTTCATTTGACGTAGCTCCTTATTTTAGTGTGAAAAAAGTATAACCCCCAATTTTTTACGATATTGTAAAGCTTTGTACGCTCTAAATTTCGTACACACTAATAAAGAAAGAAACAATAGCGTCAATTAAAACTATAGATTTTTGTTAATCCGCATTGAGTTTTTCGGTAGTCTTTCTGCTCGAAACAATCACTATGAACACGCCACCAAGAATAGCAATTGCACACAGGATAAATCGGAAATTTATGTTTTCATCCAAAAATAAAATTCCAAAAATAGCGGCCAAAACAGGCACACTAAGCTGTACGCTAGAAGCCGTCACGGATTCTAAATAAGGCAAGACTCGATACCAAACACTATACCCGACACCTGAAGCGATCGCTCCAGATACAAAAGCATATAAAGCACCCTCAAAATCAATATTGAGTGAGTTAAAGAAAATTAAGCTTAATACAATGACAAAAGGAACGGATCGAATAAAATTACCCGCAGTTGTAATAAGAGGGTTCTTCGAACTTCGCCCAAGTATCGAGTAAACTCCCCAAGCAATTCCCGCCAACATCATGAGAGAAAACTCTAATATTGGAGGAGATGAAGCTCCAGGAAGAGTTAAGGCCGTAAAGCCTAGAATCGCAATCAAAAACCCAATCCATTGGATACGATGGATCTTTTCCCCATTGAATAGTCCGAAACTGATCATAGTTATTTGGACCACTCCAAATAGAACCAACGCACCTAAACCTGTTTCGAGTTCTATGTAAGCGAAAGAAAAAGCCCCCGCATAAACAAAAAGAGCAAAAGCAGATCGCCAGTTTCCCGTAAGGGGCTGACGTAACTTTTTACGTGAGACGATAAACCATAGCACAATAGCCCCAGAAACTAATCGAACAAATGTAAAGCTAGTGGGATCGATATCTGTTTGGACCAAAGCAATACGAGAGAAAAAAGAATTTGCCGCAAACGCTAACATGGCAAAGCATGTTAACAAGACTAACTGGATTTGATCTCTCATAAATAACCTCTTTTTTCCAAGCAATCAATTATATCATTTAGGATTTTGATAAATTTCACTACTAGCCGAAAAGTATATGGTACTTAATTTGCTTGATATTAATTCAAATTTTAAATAGCCCTAAATTCTGTGTTACCAAGCATAAATTTAGATTCTTAATCTAGATGTCTGGGAGAATACTAATGGCAATAAATTTTGATCGCGCAATGATCGACTTAATTCGAGAAGTGCGACGACGAGCAGCTCCTGAAGTCAAAACACATATTCGGCTTGCTAACCCACAAATACTTACTTTGCTATCGGAGTTATACCAAGTAACAGAAGATATCGTCTCTAAGACTTTGATAAAAGAGCTTTTTTCGAGGATTGGCGGGGCCTGGCCGGAAAAACTATTGTCGCCAGCCAAAGATCAAAGTTTCTACCTAAAAGCATACCGAGGACAAGTCCAACTTATCGAATCATCCCAAAAAGATGATCAGGTTAAACCTCAAAAGCAAAAAAATAAGGCGCCTAAAAAAATCTATCGAGGTCAAGTCGTCAGCACTTAGCCAACAAACCCTTTCCATCATATCGCACATAAATAAAGCATATTGCTAAAAGTAGAACCAAATAAGTTCACTCATTTAAGCGCAAACATTGAAAAATCAAATAAAACATCGCGGCTGACAACATCAATCCGTAAGGAAATAGCATCGCAATTAAAATAGCCAAAACAGCAACGGCAAATAAAAAGGCAGAATGGTTTTTACTATTGATAAACAGCGATAGAACGGAAGCTATTTCATATACCAACAGGAAAATAACCTTGTCCGTATTTGTTTCTAACAATAAAGCGTCAAACCAATATAGAAAAAAAGGCAGGATAACCATTAAACCAACAGTAAATTTAATTAGAACCGCTTTTTGCTTTTTGAGCTGTATATTCTCCTTAGCCAATTGTTTAATGTCGTAGACTTGGTCAGCAGCTCTCGTATCTAGATCGGTGTGACAACGATTACAATATGTTGAACCATCATCATAAACTTGCCCACAAGACTTACAAACTATCATTATTTTGGTGTTCCTAGTCACTAAATAAATATGGGTTGAAATCAATTATCCTCGTACACCGGTTGTATCCTTTGAAAAGCCCAAAACGAAAATTCAACACGACTGCAGCTTCCGGTTGACCCTTTTCCAGGGCCTTCCAAAACTTTATAGATCACCAATTCTTTATTAGGTTCTGGATGATGACCATAGTCGACGACTTTCCTAACCTCCCATTGCGCGCCCATCTGATCGTTGGAGTAGACACCACCAAGTTCAATATGCACTTTATTGACTATGTCATTGTCTCTATGTTTCATGGCACTATCGTATATTTTTCGCAACTGATTTGGCGATATATCAATTACCCCGCCAATTTCCTGCATCCCTTTATTTAAATAATGGTCAGACAAATGGGTATATTCATTTTTAGGCAATATTATCCTACGATATTTATACGCTGTTGCAGGATACCTACGCCAACCGAACATATTATTGAATATCATCGCAAAGAGGAAAATAACGGAACAGTTAAGCAATACGGGAAATAAAATATACCAATACCCCAAATTTTCAATAGCCGGCCCACCAATTACAGCAGCTAGTCCAGTAGCACCCCCAGGGGGGTGAACGCTACGAGTAAAATACATCGCTAAAATCGAAAGCCCGACTGCTAGCCCTGCACCTAAAATCAAATTAGAACTAAGAAGAGCGCAGGTAACACCAATAAACGCTGAGATAGTATTACCGAAAAACAGAGCCCAAGGTTGCGATAGGGGAGCGTGGGGAGACGCAAAAAGCAAAACAGCAGCAGCCCCCATAGAGGGCACAATCGCAATTGCACCCTGAATACCGAGCACAAGATAGCTCGTGCTACCCAGAATCACTAAACTTAAAAATCCCCCTAAGCTTGCAACCACTTTTTCGCTTAACGAGGACTTAGATTGAATTCCGAGCCACTTCAAATCCATTAACATTCATTTCCTGAATTAGTTAACCAATTGACGTTTTTTCTCTTCCATATTGATCAATGGCCATATTTCACTAATCTTATCTCCATTAAAATGAAAAAACATGGTTTCGCCAACATGAAAACTGGCTCCCAAATTACCTATATTTTCCCAAGTGGCGTTCAACTTACCGCTTTGCATGAGTCGAACAGCGATTTTATCATCACCAATAACGTAATCTTGAATATGAAATCTAAAATCAGAAAAGCATTTTATTTGTTGAAAGGCAAATTTAATTAAGCCTTCTATACCAGACACCATAGGTTTTTCCATCCAATATAATTTAACATCAGAATCACACACACTTCTAATTTCTTCAGGATTTGAAAAAACATGATTTAAAAAAAACTGTACCTTTTCTAAATTCGTCATAGTAGTATTTAAATAGAAGAGCGCTGTCTAACCACTTCGAACAAAATAATGCCGGTAGCAACGGAAACATTCAAGCTAGAGACTTTTCCAAACATAGGTATTCTAATTAACTCATCACAGGTTTCTTTGGTCAAACGTCTCATGCCTGTACCTTCCGCTCCTAAAACCACAACTCTGGGACCTGTAAGAGATGTATCAAAAAGACTATTTTCTGATTCCCCTGCTGCGCCAGCAACCCAAAGCCCTTTTTCTTTAAGTTTATTTAGCGTTCGAGCAAGATTTGTAACAGCTATGACCGGAACTGACTCTGCAGCACCACTAGCCACTTTCCTCGCCACCTCCGTTAACCCGGCCGAATTATCCTTTGGAATAACTAACGCATCGACACCAGCAGCGTCTGCCGAACGTAAACATGCTCCTAAATTATGAGGGTCTGTCACACCGTCCAACACTAGAACAAATGGGTCCTGTTGTTCTTTGGTTTTGCCATCAATAACTTTATAGAGATCACTTTCCACATAAAGCTTGCCCGGCTTAGCGAGTATAATTACTCCCTGATGATTTCCTTCGCAATATTTATCCAATTGCTGTCTTTCTTCTTGTTTTATCGTAATCTGGTGCCGTTTAGCTATTTCAAGTAACTTCTGAACTCTCTGATCATGACGACCCCGTAAAACAATGAACTCAACCGCTCTCTCCGGCGCTGTTTTTAATAAAGCTTGAACAGAATGGATTCCAAATATGGTTTCAAATCGAGACATTTATTTTTTCTTATTCTTTTTAACTGATTTAGCTTTTGGCTTTTTAACTGGGGCCTTTTTCTTTACGCTAGGATTTGTATCAATTTTTTTAGATGCTTTTCTTTTTCGAACAACTCGGTGTTCTTTTTCCTTCTCATAGTCCTCTGCCAACTGTTTGGCTTTTTCAGAAACTTTTACTTTTTCCCTTTTTTGTTTTTTAGAAGTCGACTGGTACCCGACCAATTCAAAATCAATTTTTCTCTCATCCAAATCAACTCTCACCACTCGAACACGAAGTTCATCTCCGAGTCGGAAAACTTGAGATGTCCTCTCACCGACCAAGCGATGCTTGGACATGTCAAACCTGTAATAGTCTTGAGGGAGTGAAGTAATATGTACAAGCCCTTCAATGTACATATCATTTAAGGCGACAAACAAACCAAATCCAGTGACAGCACTTACAACACCAGAATACTCTTCGCCTACATGCTGTTGAAGATATTCGCATTTTAACCAGGAAATTACATCTCTAGTTGCATCATCAGCGCGTCGTTCGGTCATCGAACATTGTTCACCAATAGCAAACATGGCTGTTTCATTATAAGGATATAAACTTTCAAATTTTCGTCTCCTAACACCTTTTACCCTAACCACTTTATTCGTTTCTAAAGTGGACTTAATCACAGCCCGAATCGCTCTGTGCACCATTAAATCCGGGTAACGTCTAATCGGAGAAGTAAAGTGTGTATACGAAGGATATGAAAGTCCAAAATGGCCTTTGTTTTCCGGCTGATAAACCGCTTGGTTCATGCTTCTCAACATCACAGTTTGAATGATATGTGCATCCGGCCTGTCTTTTATTAAACCTAAAACTCGACCATACTCTTGAGAAGAAACAAGCTCACCTTTAAAACTTAAACCTAATTCACTCAAATAAAGCTTTAAATTTTCTAGCTTGTCTTCTCTAGGAGGTTCATGGATACGATAAAGACTATCAATTTGATGATGTTCTAGAAATTTCGCTGCACATACATTTGCAGCTAGCATGCACTCTTCAATGATACGATGGGCATCATTGCGAGTAGTCGGTACAATTTGTTTAATTTTTCTGTCTTTTCCAAAAATAATCCTTGTTTCAGAGGTTTCAAACTCAATAGCGCCCCGTAATTTACGCTGCTCTAAAAGCGCGCCATAAAGAGAATAAAGCTCATCAAAAACATCTCTTAATGTACTATCGTAAAGGTCCGAGAAATCTCTTTGTTTATTTTGTTCGAGATATTGTCCGACCTGGGTATACGTCATACGTGCATACGAATGCATGACCCCTTCATAAAACTTGTATCCACTAATGCGACCCGCTTCACTGATCGTCATTTCACAAACCATACAAAGTCTATCTACATTCGGGTTGAGAGAACACAAGCCGTTAGATAATACTTCTGGCAACATGGGCACAACAAAATCTGGAAAGTATACGGAATTTCCTCTAGCACGCGCTTCTTGATCTAAACCAGAATCTATCTGCACATAGTGAGATACATCAGCAATAGCGACATAGAGACGCCAACCACCCGAAGATTTTCTCTCGCAATAGACTGCATCATCAAAATCTCTTGCATCTTCGCCGTCAATCGTTATGAGAGGTAACTCACGTAGGTCAACTCGATGAGTTTTGTCTTTATCAGAAACCTCCGGAGAATAGGACTGAATTAAATCTGATACATCTTTCGGCCATTCATGAGGTATTCCGTGAGAACGAATCGCAACATCAATTTCCATTCCCGGCGCTAAATGTTCGCCCAAAATCTCAGTCACTCGGCCTAGCGCGCGTTGCTTTTTATCTGGCTGTTGAATAATTTCGATTGTTACGAGCTGTCCGTCTTTTGCCTCGCCAATCTCTTCACGAGGAATTAAAATTTCCTGCACAATTTTAGGATTATCAGGCTGAACAAAATACACGCCTTGTTCATTGTTAAATCTTCCTACTAACTGCCAAGTATTGTGTTTTATGACCTCTACAATTGCGCCTTCTGTGCGGCCACGAAAATCTTTTTTCCCAGGTCTTACTAAGACTTCATCACCATTAAAAACCTTTCGCATTTGTCGATTAGATAAATAGATATCTTCCGAACCGTCTGTAGGAATAACAAAACCAAAACCATCTCGATGCCCTTGAACCAACCCTTGAACCAACGACATTTTATCGACTTTGCCGAAAGCTCCTTGACGAGTTGAAATAAGTTGGCCGTCTCGAACCATTGCGATCAAACGACGCCTAAGCGCTTCTTTAGAATCATCGCTGGAAATTTCCAGCGCCTTTATAAGATATTTTAATGTGAGAGGGCCTTTTGAGTTCTCAAGTATTTCTAAAATAAACTCACGGCTAGGTATTGGGTTTGAATACTTTTCTGCTTCTCTTTCTGCGTATGGATCGGAAAATATTTTTCTTCTTTTCAATTTGCTCTTCCAGCAATTAAATCGCTATTGTTTACCAACTCTGGCATTTAGGATATATACTCTATTCAACTAGTACAAAAGTAGTCCAACATATAATCTAAATAACATTATTGTTCGTCCATGTTATTATTCTAGAATCCCAATAAGAATAGATACAGAAAAAAGAAGAAAACACCTTAAAAGGCTTAAATTCGAATTTTTCTTTTGACTTATTCAAAAGGGTGTCTGACGACAATAGTTTCCACTCTATCAGGCCCAGTTGATATTATATCCGCGGGAATACCAACCAACGCCTCCAATCTCTGAATGTAATTTTTAGCTGCTTCAGGTAACTCGGATAATGATTTCAAACCAACTGTCGATTCTTTCCATCCTGGCATACTTTCGTAAATGGGAACAACATCCGACCATCCTTCTGCATCACATGGAATCCCTACATCATTACCGTTAGAGTCTTTATAGGAAACGCAAATTTTAACTTCTTCTAATCCATCGAGTACATCCAATTTAGTCAAACACATTCCACTCATGCTATTGACTCTGACGGCATGCTTTACAGCAACAGCATCAAACCAACCTGTGCGCCTTTTACGCCCTGTAGTTGCACCAAACTCATGACCTTTTACGCCCAAATGCTCCCCAACATCACAACTCAACTCTGTTGGAAATGGGCCTGCACCTACTCTGGTGGTGTAGGCTTTGGTAATTCCCAAAATATAGTCAAGATATAGTGGCCCAAAACCGGAACCTGTTGCTGTACCACCTGCTGTAGTATTGGAGGATGTGACAAAAGGGTATGTACCATGGTCGATATCTAATAAAGAACCCTGCGCACCCTCAAATAAGATATGCTCTCCAGTTTCTCGATTCGAATGCAAGATTTCAGTAACATCACCAATCATAGGTTTGATCTGTTCAGCCATTTCTATGCATTGAGATAGAACAGTATCATAATCAATTTCTGCTTCATTATAATAATTGACTAAAGAGAAATTATGGTATTCCAAAACCTCTTTTAACTTTTCGGAAAAACGCGATTCATTCAGCATATCGCCTAGCCTTAATCCTCGACGCGCTACCTTATCCTCATAAGCAGGGCCAATACCTCGGCCAGTAGTTCCAATTTTTGCACTACCACGCTTTTTCTCTCGAGCCTGATCTAATGCGACGTGATAGGGCAAGATGAGCGGACACGCCACTGATAGAACCAATCGGTCTCGAACTGGTACACCTTGATCTTCGAGCTCACCAATTTCCTTTAGAAGTGCCTCAGGAGACAGAACGACACCATTACCAATTAAGCACTTCACCCCTTCACGTAAAATGCCCGAAGGTATTAAATGCAGTACTGTTGTTTTGCCATCGATTACCAACGTATGGCCAGCATTATGTCCACCTTGAAACCGAGCAACACTAGAAACCTGTTCCGTTAACAAATCAACTATTTTTCCTTTACCCTCGTCGCCCCACTGAGCGCCAAGCACAACTACATTTTTACCCATTACTATTTAACTCAACTCAATTAATTAGAATTTAGATCAAACGTTTACTGATCCAAAGTTTTTAAAGTGAAGGATTCATCTTCAGAAATTAAAATTCGATTACATCTTTGATAATCTTCTGGATTCTCTTGTCCGGATAAACCCAAGACGACTCGATGCCCTTCGGTACGAAGTTTTTGAATTTCTTGCCATAAGTGCTCATGATTTGACGGCTTAACAAATATGCCATCAATTTCAAAGTCACCATTGTTAACAAGGCGACAGATGCCAGTCAAATCAGCGTCAAAACCAGTAGCTGGACGGGCACGACCAAACGCTTCTCCAATATGATCATAACGGCCACCGCTGGCAATGGCATTACCGACTCCAGGCATATAAGCACCAAACACAATGCCAGTGTGGTAGTGGTATCCACGTAATTCGCTAAGATCAAAATAAATCTGTGTATCGGGATAACGCCCAAGTAAGAGCGTTGTGATCGCATCTAATTCATCGATTGCAGCTAAAACTTCCGCAGGCGCATCTGAAAAAATATCACGCGCTTTTTGTAACGTGGAGACCCCACCTGCAAGCGAAGACAAAGATAAAAACCATCTTTTCTGATTCTCGTCATCAAGCGTTTTATCAACCCAGTGTAAAATTTCATCAATCGCTTTGGTTTGCAATAGAGCAAATATCTCTTCTTCTTCATGAGTATCGAGCTGAGCGTCTTCCGCAAGAGCTCTAAAAATTCCAACGTGTCCAATATCAATGTACTGCTTTGGCAAATTCACACATCTAAGTGTTTCCACAAGTAAGCTCAAAACCTCAAGATCAGCATCAATACCAGCCTCACCGAAGAGCTCCACACCAACTTTTAATGGAGTGCGAGAAGCCAAAGGTGATTTTGGGCGTGTATGCATAACATGTCCCGCATAACAAAGACGGTTAATACCGTTTCGAGACAAACTATGGGCATCCATTCTTGCCGCCTGAGGAGTAATATCAGCACGAACTCCCATCATTTTTCCCGATAATTGATCAGTCAATTTAAAAGTCAGCAAATCAATATCTGACCCGGATCCTGTCAACAAAGAATCCGTAAATTCGACCATCGGAGGAATTACGTAATCATATCCCCAACTTTGAAATAAATTGACCAACTGGCGACGCATATTTTCTGTCTGTGCAGCCTGACGTGGCAGAATCTCTTCAATACCGTCGGGCAACAACCAACGATCAACTTTATTGCTCATATAATCTACTCAAAAAACTCGGCAAGGATTTATTTTTGAAACTTAGTTAATGATGAATAATAACCCCAATCCAATCGACATGCTGATAAGCCCCATGTATCTTAATTTTACGTCATCAGTTACCGCTAAGGTAGCGACAAGTTGGCGCCATCGATTGGGGTAGAGAAAAGGTAGGATACCCTCGATTATTAGCATCAAACAAATGGCTTTACCCAGCTCAATCAACATAAGACACCTTTTCGAAAGCCCGATTTTGTTCACAAAAAAACCGGCTTTATGGGCCGGTTTTCTTATTTTACCATGATTAAGCCTGCTAAAGACAGGTCAAAACTCATTCACTATATCGAAGTTATTTTCCTAGCGAACTATCTAGATACTTAAAGAAGTCGCTATCTGGATTCACTAACAATATATCTTGTTTGTCACTGAAACTGTTTTTATAGGCGTTTAAACTGCGAACAAACGAATAGAATTCTGAATCCTGGTTGTAAGCTGATGCATATATATTTGCAGCTTTTGCATCACCTTCACCACGAAGCAGCTCTGCATCACGATACGCCTCAGCCTCCAAGATTGTTCTTTGACGATCAGCATCTGCTCTGATAATTTCAGCTTGCTCTTTACCTTTGGAGCGATGTTCTCGAGCTTCTCTTTCTCGTTCGGCCGCCATTCTGTTATAAACCGGACCACTCACTTCGTCAGGTAGATCGATACGTTTTACACGAACGTCTACTACTTCGATACCTAATGATTCCTTCATGATGTCGTCGAGTTGATGTGCCAAATCAGCCATAAGCTGATCCCTCTCACCACTCACCACTTCCTGCAATGACCTCTGCGCAAACTGATTTCTAAGGCCCTCATTGATTCGCTGGGCCAATAATCTCTCTGCACGCAACTCCTCACCATTCGTCGCGGTATAGTACTTACTCACATCAGTAATCCGCCATTTAGCGAAAGAGTCGACTGTAATACTTTTCTTTTCGACCGTTAAAAATCGTTCTGGGCGAGCGTCTAATGTCAAAACACGACCATCAAAGCGTTTCACCTCTTCCATTATTGGAAATTTAAAATGAAGGCCTGGAGTCAAATCAGGATTGGCGACCTTACCAAAAGTTAATTTAACCCCTCGTTCGTATTCATTGACAATGAAGAGTGAGTTACTCGCAAATACAGCTATAAATAGCAGTATGAAACCAAAGATTATCGATTTAATTTGCATGATTATCGACTCTCCCGTCTACGTGAATTGTTGGATAGCTCGCGACGCAATTGCTCCATCACTTGATTTGTAATCAAATCAACGTCTGAGCTATTTAATCTTTGACGCGATGAAGCACTTGATGCAGCGCCTCCAGCGATTTTATCTAGTGGCAAATACATGATGTTGTTTCCACCATCCACATCGACCATTACTTTTGAGCTGTTTGCCATAACTTCTTGAATTGCATCAAGATATAAACGCTTACGCGTTACCTCTGGCGCTTTTTTGTATTCTTCTAACAGATACTCGAAGCGTTGCGCCTCACCTTCGGCTTGCGCAATTACTTGTTCTTTATATGCATTGGCTTCTTCGATTACCCTTTGTGCCGCACCTCTAGCCTCAGGGATGATGCCATTTGCATAGGTTTGAGCTTCATTTTTGTAACGCTCTTCATCTTCGCGCGCCTTAATCACATCGTCGAATGCCGCTTGAACTTCCCTCGGTGGCTTAGAATCTTCAACGTTCACTGTTTCGATACTAATACCCGTTTGATAGTTATCAAGGTAAGATTGCAAGCGAGCTTTAACTTCAATCGCTACCTGTTCACGACCCTGTGTAAGAAGGTCATGCATCGCGGTAGAACCAGCGACATGTCGCAAAGCACTATTAGAAGCTTGGCGTAAGCTGCTTATCGGATCTCGCACTTTCAAGACGTAATTTTGTGCATCATTAATAACATACTGAACCGATAAGTTAACATCGACAATATTTAAGTCCTTCGTCAACATTTGCTCACTAAATGAAACTGATTCAACTTTCGTCACATTAACCGAGTAAACACGGTCAATTAAAGGTGGGTTCCATCGAATACCAGGGTCAACGGTTTTATGATAAACGCCTAACCGCAATACAACTGCACGTTCTTGTTCATTCACTATTCCAATACCGGCTAGCGCGTAAAAGATTGCAAGTAAAACGAGTATTACAATAATGACAATACTGTTAAAACCTGAATTCTTAGCCCCGCCATTAGAAGAGCCGCCACCACCGAAGAGCCCAGAAAGTTTTTTTTGTATATTTTTAAAGGCTTCGTCTAAATCGGGTGGACCATCATTTCGATTTCCACCACCCCAAGGGTCTTTTTTATTACCACCCGGCTCATTCCAGGCCATAGGACGTCTCCGCATCATTTAATTGTAAGGGTTTCTATGTTATGAAAAATCGCATCCAGCTTTTTTTCATTAGTAGTTCTTTTCACTAAAGTAAAAATATACGTTAACCTTAAGGTTTACGCCCATTTTTAACTGCAATTATTTTTGACATATTGCGGCTAACAGCGCTTTTTCAACCGAATAATTTAGCTATTGGCCGATTTTTTAATTACATAGATATGAAAATTAAGTCTTTACCAATTATGAGATTGACTTGACTTTTGTATTAGCCAGCATAGAAAGAACCAGTTAATTGTTTTTTTATTTAGTCGTTCCCAGTCCAAGATCTGAATGACTTATGTTCTCCGCCGATATAATTTTATTTAACTCTACTTTTGGTAAACGAATTTCCAGCTGACAACAACCTTGTTCATCATATGATTCATTGATTACAGCATTTAATCGATAAAACTTGGATCTTAACCCCGATAGTCGGGGTTTTAATGACAGAGTATCATGAAACATGTCCTCTCCCACCATGTTAGAAATCACTTCAGACAATATGTCTAGTCCATTGTGACTTTTTGCTGACAACCAGACAGCTTCAGGAACGCCTTCTGAATTGTAATCAATCTTTGATTCTTTGCCCTCTATCAAATCAATTTTGTTGTATACCAAAAGCTGCGGCAAATCACTTGCACCAATTTCCTCTAATACAAGATTAACCTGATGAATATTTCTTGAACGATTTTCATCTGCACAGTCAACTACATGGAGTAATAAATCAGAATTTGCAGCTTCTTCTAAAGTCGCTCGAAAAGCATCAACTAGCCGATGTGGGAGATTACTAATAAATCCAACGGTGTCGGCTAAAACAGCGCCGCCATAATCATCCAGCTCTATTCTTCTCATCGTTGGATCAAGGGTTGCGAATAACTTATCTTCAGCATAAACATCAGAAGCGGTAATTGAATTAAACAGCGTTGACTTGCCTGCATTAGTATAGCCTACAAGGGAGACTGTAGGAATTTCAGCCCTGTTCCTCGCTCTTCTGCTTTGTTCTCGCTGTTTACGAACTTTTTCTAAACGCTGCCCAATGGTTTTAATTTTACCCCTTAGTAAGCGTCGGTCTGTCTCTAACTGAGTTTCACCAGGACCGCGCATACCAATTCCACCTTTTTGACGCTCCAAGTGAGTCCAACCGCGAATTAAACGTGTGGACATATGGTGTAACTGAGCCAGTTCAACCTGGAGCTTACCTTCGTGAGTTCTCGCCCGTTGTGCAAAAATATCTAGGATTAGACCCGTTCGATCCAAAACCCGGCATTTAAGAAAACTTTCCAAATTACGCTCTTGACTAGGCGAAAGCTCGTGATTGAAAATCACAATTTCTGCCTGGTTTTCTTGAACCATTTGTCTAAGTTCTTCTACTTTACCAGTTCCTACAAAGTATTTTGCATGAGGCACATCTCTCTTTCCAGAAAGTAGCGCCACAGGATCTCCCCCGGCAGACAGCACCAACTCTTCAAACTCACGTAGATCATTAGTCTCCTTGTGGTGTGCAAGCTGCAAATGAACAAGTACAGCAAGCTCTCCCGTATCGGGGCGATCAAAAAACAACGACTTCTCCGATTAATCTTCCGCAGGAGCCTCTTCGCCACCGGCCTCTGGATTTAGCATCGGAACTCTCACTGGTCGCGCAGGGACAACCGTAGAAATTGCGTGCTTATATACCATTTGGCTAACTGTGTTTTTAAGAACAATTACAAATTGGTCAAACGATTCAACTTGTCCTTGAAGCTTTATACCATTAACCAGGTATATAGAAACGGGGATACGTTCTTTGCGCAAGACGTTTAGATAAGGGTCTTGTAACGTGTGCCCTTTTGACATGTTATTCTCCTTCGTATAAGAATTATAAAAAAAACCGACCTAATAAATGACAAAAAGCCAGAAATGATCTTTTTTAGCCCCAAACCAAGGCATTAGGTAAGCATAAGCATAAAAATTGAATAAAATAGCTAACGGAGACAAGCTCCATTGACATTATATTGCTTTCATCTGAATAAATTTCAAGGATTTATCGAGAATTTCTTCATTAGTTAGCAATATTTCTTCCTTACTTTGAGTATAGATCCAATTTAAATTTTGCCAGGATCGCAACCAAGTAAGTTGACGCTTCGCCAATTGTCGCGTCGCTGCGACACCTTTTTCAATCATTTCCCCATAGCTATAGGCGCCTTCAAGATATTCCCAAACTTGACGATACCCAACGGACCGAATAGCAGGTAAATCTTTATGAAGATCTTGCCTTTGCATTAAACTCTTGACCTCATTAATCATGCCAAGTTCAAGCATCTTCAAAAAACGCTTCTCTATTCTTTCATGCAAGACACTGCGGTCAAGCGGAGCAATAGCTAATTGTATCCATTGATAATCATCAAAAAGGCCACCTACTAGATTTCCTTGTAACCTAGAGATAGGCATACCCGTTATACGAAAAACCTCTAATGCTCTAGAAAGCCGCTGAGAATGATTTGGATGAATATTTGCTGCTGAATCAGGATCAACCTGCTTCAAAAGAGAATGAATATATGGCCAACCGTGTTCAGCCGCCTCTTGGTTTATTTGTTCTCGGACTATATCATCAGCGACGGGTAAATCCGAAAGTCCTTCTAGGAGCGATTTAAAGTACATCATGGTTCCACCAACAAGTAATGGAATTCCTCCAGACTCTACAATTTCGCGAATTTCAACTGTCGCGTCTTTACAAAATTCGGCCGCAGAGTAGGCTTCAACAGGGTCTCGAATGTCTATCAGACGATGCGGAGCCTGTCTAAGCTCATCTTGTGACGGTTTTGCAGCACCAATGTCGAGACCACGATAAACCATTGCAGAATCGACGCTTACGATCTCTACGTTTAATTTTTCTCGTAAAGAGATTGCTAAATCTGTTTTACCTGATGCTGTAGGCCCCATCAATGCAATGGCAAGCGGCTTCATAAATTATTGGCCGCGCAAAAATAGCTTATCGAGTTCTGATAAACTTAACTGAGTCCATGTGGGACGCCCATGATTGCATTGGCCACTGCGTTCAGTCTCTTCCATATCACGCAAAAGCGCATTCATTTCAGCAATGGAGAGCTTTCGATTTGCTCTTACTGAACCATGGCATGCCATAGTAGATAAAACCTCATTGACACTGTTTTCAATTCTTGCACTGGTTCCGAATTCAATTAAATCAGAAAGCACATCTCGCACGAGTGCTTCAACATTTGCAGCTTGGAGGATAACGGGAATTTGACGTATTAAAACCGTTTCAGGCCCAGCTAATTCAAGCAAAAAACCCAATTTGTCAAATACACTCGCGTTATCCACTGCATACTTTGCCTCTTTTTCACTGACAGCAATTGACTGAGGCACAAGTAATGGCTGCGATTGAATTGCGTGGGAAGCATGCTCTTGTTTTATCTTTTCGTAAGTGATTCTTTCTGCCGCTGCATGCATATCAACAATAATTAATCCCGTTGCATTTTCAGCAAGAATATAAATTCCTTTTAATTGCGCAATTGCAAAGCCCAAAGGAGGCGGTTCGCTGTCGTCAACATCCGGTGAAAAATTTGAATTGGCGCCATCTGGCGCCGTATTAAGGTACGATAGATCAGGCGAAATCAGTTTTTTATAGTGGCCTATGGCCTCACTCACAGCAGGACTATCACCACGATTAAACAGCGACGAGTATTGCTGACGTTCAGGCTTATTAACCAACCCCAACTTAGCTTGTGTAGGTGCAGCCACCGCGACTTCTTCTTGATTCTCGCCTTCACTATCATGCGTTTGCGCTATATCGTTAGGTCGCACATCCGCAAGGGCCTTATGCAAACTGCTAAACAAAAAGTCATGGACTAGACGGCTATCTCTAAACCTGACTTCATGCTTTGTTGGATGTACATTCACATCAACATAGGCAGGATCCAATTCTAGATAGAGCACATACGCGGGATGTCGTCCGTGATAAAGCACATCTTGGTATGCCTGTTTAATCCCGTGAGTCACTAGCTTGTCTTTAATCGCTCGTCCGTTAACGTAAAAATGCTGCAGATCCGCTTGACTTCTTGAAAAAGTGGGGAGTGCCACCCAACCCCATAGGCGTAGGCCAGAACGTTCTATTTCGATAGCGATTGCATTTTCCATAAATGTGCTACCGCAGACTTGCGCTACACGCCTTTCTTTTTCTGGAAGGTTGAGGGCTGGCCGCCAGGTATGAATGACTCGGCCATTTGTTTTCAGCGAAAACCCCACTTCAAAACGAGATAATGCAAGGCGTTTTAATATATCTTCGACACGATTGGTTTCGGTTTTCTCAGTACGAAGAAATTTTTTTCTCGCAGGTGTATTAAAAAACAAATCTTTTACTTCAACGGTTGTCCCCTGAGGATGAGCTGCAGGTGATAGCTCTGCTTCCATTTCACGTCCTTGAGCATTGACGCTCCACGCACAATCAGCATTTTCCGTAGCACTCGTTAGTGTTAAACGTGATACAGAGCTAATACTCGCTAAGGCTTCTCCTCTAAACCCTAAAGTATAGAGAGACTCCAATTCATCGAGCTGGTATATTTTGCTCGTCGCGTGACGGCTTAATGCGAGGCAAAGATCTTCTCTTTGGATACCAGATCCGTTATCACGAATTCGGATTAGTTTTGCACCACCGGCTTCTATCTCAACATCTAGTTGAGTTGACTCCGCATCAAGGCTATTTTCAAGTAACTCTTTAACAACCGAAGCGGGTCTTTCAACCACTTCTCCAGCTGCGATTTGGTTTGCCAATCGCGGACTTAGTTTTTTAATTGAACGTAACATTTAACTTGTAGGAATAGTAAGTGTTTGTCCAACTTTAATTGAGTTGGAGTTAAGCTTATTTATCTCTTTCAGTTCTTTTACACTGATGCGATATTTTTTCGCAATAGCGGACAACGTATCACCACGTGCTATTTTATATTTAATTTTTCCACCCCCGCTTTTCTGCCAAGCGATGTAGGAATCTTCAGGAGGTCGTTCGTAAAAATACTTTTTAACTCCGGAAAAGATAGCACGAGCAATTTTTTTTCTATGCGGTGCCGTATTTAGTTTACGCGCCTCATCGGGATTAGAAATAAAACCCGTTTCCACAAGAATTGAAGGAACATCAGGAGATTTCAATACCATAAACCCCGCTTGCTCTATATGACGTTTGTGTAAGCGAGTCACACCACCCATTTCTTTTAAAACTTTATCTCCTACATCCAAACTATTTGCCAATGTGGCGGTCATTGACAGATCAACCAATACCTCTGCTAAATCATGCCCCACCTTATCGAGTTTCACATCACCAACACCTCCAATTAAATCTGCCTCATTTTCTCTGGAAGCGATGAATCTTGCTGATTCACTCGTAGCACCTCGACGCGATAGCGCAAATACAGAAGCACCTCGCGCTTTTGGATTGGTAAACGCGTCTGCATGCACAGAAATAAATAAATCAGCTCGCAGCTTCCTCGCCTTATTTCTGCGTTTTTTCAGAGGAATATAATAGTCTCCCGTTCGCGTCAATCTTGCCTTGTAACCAGGTTCCGCATTAATCATAGATTCGAGCTGACGCGTTATCTTCATCACAACATCTTTTTCTCGTACCTTGTTTGGTCCTATAGCACCTGGATCTTCGCCACCATGACCAGCATCGAGCACGATTACAATATCACGTTTTTTTTCCGACTTTTGAGTGTAGGCTTCAACAGTTTTAACTGTTTGTTTTGCCGAATCATACAGATCAATAACAAGTCGATCTGGTTTACCCGCATGTTTTTTGAGAATGAAACTTCGAGGATTTATTTGGGTTCGAAGATCTAATACAACACGCAAATCTTCTTTATTTCGAACTCCATGACGCAACTTTTTTATCGGTGTGTCAGAAATTGGAAGTTCAGATAAGTCTGCATTTATCTTAAAATTAGTAATATCTATAACCAGTCGTTCTGGGTTCGATAGACTAAAAACTGTATGTTCTGCCGGCGCAGATAAATCAAAAACTAAACGAGTATGATCGGGAGCTCGCCAAAGACGCACACCATCAATATTTGCACCAAAGCCGGACGAGCAGAATAAAGTCAAAATGGTCGCAGTAAACCAAACTAGTCGCTTCACATCATGAGCTTTAAACATATTCATCTATTTCCGCAATTAAAAATCAAAAAATTCCATTTCAAAACTTGATGAAACACAACTAAAAATCAGCACAAAAGAGGTTTCACCAAATCCAAACTGCTTAGCTCTTTTAATACCTTGGTGCCACTTTCTTGAGTTGAAATTATTGATAATTTACGCCCTTCACCTTTGGGTTCCAACTGTACATTAAAATCTTGATTAGGAATATATCCAACACCCTTTTGCCACCACTCAATCAAGGCAATATTGTCACCCGTAAAATAGTCACGAATACCGATAAACTCTAGCTCTTCAGGGTCGCCTAAACGATATAAATCAAAATGAAAAATATTTTTATCTTCCACCTGATAAGGTTCAACCAATGTATAGGTTGGACTCTTAACCTTACCTGAATATCCAAACGACGATAAAACACCCTTGCAGAAAGTTGTCTTACCCGCCCCTAAAACACCCTCTAAATAAACGACCGAAGCTCTGACAAGTAACTTACCAAAAGCCTGCCCGATCAATACCGTCTGTTGTTCGTCGGCAAGATAAAAATTAAGTTCTTTCATTAAAATATTAATTTTTGAAAATAAGAGTAAAAGCCCATCTAGCTGTTTATAAGCTGTCTGACCTTGGGAATCAAATCCGTCGCAAGCATACCAATCTGACCATATTCGCGCGCGCACATATCGCCAGCTTCTGCATGTAAAAGAACACCCAACCTTGCGGCGTCGAGCACACCAACACCCTGAGCTAACAAGCCAGCTATTATTCCAGTCAACACGTCGCCCATGCCACCGACAGCCATACCCGGGTTACCTAGGTTAGTTAAAAATAAGCGGGGTTTATTTTGTTTTTTTGAAGCAATAATGGTCCCGGCACCTTTTAATATTACGGTACCTCCGTATGATGCCTGTAACGCTTGCGCTGCTGCAAATCTATCTGCTTGAACCTGCTTCGTAGATATGTTTAATAGTCGTGCAGCTTCACCTGGATGTGGTGTTAAAATCCAGTCGGCCTTGTAATCATTTGGGTTTATCTCTCTAGTTTTGGTGAGTAACGCCAACAAGTTTAGTCCATCCGCATCTAAAACCATTGGTGCTTCTGAATTTAGTCCCGAGATAAACAGCATTTTGGCCCAGGAATCCTGACCTAAACCAGGCCCTAATGCTATCGATTTTACGTTTTCGATTAGATTTGCCAACTCTGATACCGAATCAACCGTTTTTGCCATTAGTTCCGGGGTTCGTCCCAACATTGCGCTAATATTTTCTTGGCGTGTTACGACCGTGACGAGACCAGCTCCTGATCGCACTGCAGCTTCTGCTGTCATACAAACAGCTCCGCCCATGCCATGATTACCTCCAATGATAAGAGATCGCCCTGATTGCCCTTTATGGGAATTATTTAAACGCTTTGGTAATCGGTTTTTAAGATCAACAAGGCTTAATTTTTGTACTTTAGGGTCAACCTGATTAAACACCTTTAGCGAAACACCAAGATCATCAAGGGCTAGATTACCTACATGGTCAATCGCATCGCCCGTCAGTAAACCTTTTTTCAGGCCAATAAAGGTTAGGGTGTCTCGTGCAACCACAGCCTCGCCCAAAACCTTTCCAGAATCGCAACAAATACCGCTAGGAACATCAACAGCGACTACAGGCAACTCTTGACTATTAATCCATCGAATAGCTTGTTTATAATTTTCACGAACTTCATCTTTTATTCCCGTCCCGAGCAAACAGTCTACAATTACTGCGCCTTCTGAAAGATTAATGTCATCAGGAAAACAAAACTGGCCGGAGTCAAAAATATGCAGTTGAGAAAGCCCTTCATTTCGCGCATGCTCATAGGCACTTGAAGCATCCCCAATCAACAGAGAGGGTGCTCTTAATGACACAACTTTTACGTCAATGCCCCTACTAGCCGCCAATCCTGCAATAATAAATCCATCACCAGCATTATTTCCTGCGCCACAAAATAGTACTAAGCTAGATACTTTTGGGTACTTTTGTAAAATAAAATTAAACGCAGATTTACCTGCTCTTTTCATCAAAACAAGGCTTGGGACTTTATCGACTTCGACCGCTAACTTATCTAACCGCCGAATTTCTTCAGTTGAATAGAGGAATTCAGATGAGCTCGGATTAATATAATCTGGTTTAATTGGCACGAGATATTGATCTGTTGAATTTTTTTTGTGTTTGGTTGTATGTTTATTCTTTCACTTTATATTTAACAATATGCAAGACGATCTTTTCTATCAAGAACTTTTGCAAAAAATTCAAGGCTGGGCCATTGAACAAGGCTTTCAGCAAGTCGGCGTGTGTTTGGCAGACGCTAAAACCGAAGAGAAACACCTAGAGAAATGGCTAGAAAAAGGCTACCACGGATCAATGGGGTGGATGGAAGAACACAAAACTAAGCGTATTCATCCAGCGGAGCTTCATCCTAATACAAGCCGAATCATCTCGTTTCGCATGAATTACCTTCCTCCAAACACTGAACAAATCAAAATTCTCACTTCGCCTCAAAAAGCCTACATATCCCGTTATGCCCTTGGTCGAGACTACCATAAGCTTATTCGCAAGCGACTGGCCAAGATCGCACAAAATATCGAAAGCTATTGTGACAATTTCGATAAACACAACGATATTAACCAACGACCTTTTGTTGACAGTGCTCCAGTTTTAGAAAGGCCTTTTGCCAGAAAATCCGGCCTTGGCTGGGTTGGCAAGCACACACTTCTAATTAATAAAAATGAAGGAAGTTGGTTTTTTTTGGGAGAAATATTCACTAACCTCCCGCTCCCGGTCAATACTCAGATTGCTAACAATGAATGCGGAGACTGCGAAGCCTGTCTAAAAGTGTGCCCAACTGATGCTTTTCCAAAGCCCTATGTTTTGGATGCAAGACGATGTATTTCGTATTTAACAATAGAAAACAAATCATCTATTCCTGAAGAATTTCGAGAACCTATGGGAAACAGAGTCTTTGGTTGCGACGACTGTCAAGCTATTTGCCCTTGGAATAAATTGGCCAAACCAACAGATGAAATGGATTTTCACCCGCGGCACAAGCTTGACTCTCAAGAGCTCTTAACCTTGTTCAATTGGGATGAAAAGGAGTTTTTAGAGAAGACTTCGGGATCACCGATTCGACGTATTGGGCATGAGCTATGGCTTAGAAATCTATCTATAGGTCTTGGAAACGCGCCTAGCGATCTAGAAATAAAGAAAACACTTTCAGATAAAGTTAGTCAATGCTCACCTTTAGTCGCGGAACATGTTAGATGGGCCTTAGACCAGCAAAACTCGGATCGTAAGAGAAAGCGAAAGATCAAAGCATCAAATAGAACAACGCAAAGCTCACACACTTTATACGAGGACTAATATTTGTACAAAAAGGTTAACGTATAGAAATATCGGCTTGAGTGTCTATAGAGCCATCGACGGCGAGCACGCCATAAGCTGCAGTCTCCTTGCTCGAAACCACAACTACCGGCTCTGTACCAGGTGTTCGACGCACAAACATGAGTTGCCAACCAAAGGCTTCCATATGACGAATCGAATTTACTTGCTCGGAGCTAAGGTATTTTTTCAAGTTAATAGGAATCGGCGGGATGCCCACACGCTTATTTAATGCGTAACCTGAAGATCGATAAATTGTTCGAACATTTAAATTACTGTCTGACATAGCTTGTCGCCTCCGATTTTTGTTATTAGAAATAAATCGACAACTCACTTAAACAAATGGGGTCAAAAGCATGCCTTTTAGAGCAGATTTTGTCCAAAAATTGTTAGAAATTAAAATACAAAAATCAATTCGATTTTTGTCTAGGAACTATAAACTTAACATCAACAACCCAAAATCACGCTTAAAACACTAAAATGTCGCTTAAAATTTAATAAACTAGTTTAGATTGATAAAGTTTTCACGGTAATACACTAATTCGTTGATTGAGTCTTTTACGTCATCTAGGGCCAAATGCGTGCCCTTTTTTTCAAATCCGTTCTTAAGGGAAGGCTTCCAACGGGAAACCAACTCTTTTAAGGTACTCACATCCAGATTTCGATAATGAAAAAAAGCTTCTAATTCAGGCATGTATCTCGCGAGAAAGCGACGATCTTGACCAATAGAATTTCCACACATCGGAGATTTACCCTTGGGAACCCAATCTTTGAGAAATTTTAAGGTTTCAAGCTCGGCACCACGTGTAGTCACTTTACTGGACTTTATTCGATCGACCAACCCAGACCCCCCGTGTTGTTTGGTATTCCATTCATCCATTGCTTCTAAAATCACGTCTGGCTGGTGAATCGCGATGACAGGTCCTTCTGCCAAAGTATTTAATGCTGAATCGGTGACCACGGTTGCGATTTCGATTATCACATCACGCTCAGGCACGAGGCCGGTCATTTCTAAATCTAGCCAAATTAAATTGTTTTCGCTGCTCTGCATAGTTTTTTCCACTACAATACACTTTTTATAATCCTCAAGTTTAGCAGCGCTATTCTTTTCAGATAAGACCGAAAGCCTGTTAATAAATAAATGTCAAAAAGAAAACTAACCAAATTACAATCCCGGCGATTACAAGAACAACACTCAAAACGCATTAAACGTGCAAGTGTCGGAGATAACTCCATCGATGACTCATCACTGGGCCCAGAGCGAGCAGGGTTAGTGATCGCGCACTATGGAACAATGGTCAACATTGAGGATGAAGAGACAGGAACCGTTGAACGGTGCCATCTCAGAGCAAACTTAAAATCCATTGTCGCTGGAGACAAGATCATCTGGCGGTCTGGAAAACCAATTGGAGTTGTAGTTTCTGTTCTTTCTAGAAACACAGAACTACTAAGACCAGATAACTTTGGTAAATTAAAACCGGTTGCAGCAAATGTAGATCAAATGATTATAACCATTGCCCCAAAACCGGAACCTTTTTCTAATCTCATTGACCGCTATCTTGTCGCAGCAGAAATAAATCGCATAGTGCCGGTGCTCGTTATCAATAAGAGTGATCTTCTGTTAGGTGAAATTCGAGAGAAAATTTTAAAGTTATCTGTGATCTATTCTAAGTTAGGGTACAAAGTCTTAACGGTTTCAGCACACACGGAGTCAAGCTTAAAAGACCTAAGGAAGCAATTAACGGATAAAGTGAGTATTTTTGTAGGCCAATCAGGAGTTGGTAAATCCTCTCTCGTTAAATCATTAATACCAGAGCAAGATGTTAAAGTCGGAAGCTTATCCGATGGAAAAGATAAAGGGCGACATACTACGACGCATTCTGAACTGTTTCGATTCCCGAGTGGTGGGGCGTTTATCGACTCACCAGGAATACGCGAGTTTGGTCTCTGGCACGTTGATAAGGAGCAAGTAACAAGAGGATTTATAGAAATTGGAGAAGCAGCTCTTCACTGTCAATTTAGAAATTGTCGACATAAAAACGATCCTGGTTGTGCTGTTCAAGCAGCCGTGAAAGAAAAGAAAATATCTGCTCAGAGATTCAAAAGCTATTCTCAAATCATTGCCTCTCTTTCGGATGTAGAC
The DNA here is from genome assembly GCA_965262305.1 of Cellvibrionaceae bacterium. Classification (GTDB taxonomy): domain Bacteria; phylum Pseudomonadota; class Gammaproteobacteria; order Pseudomonadales; family Cellvibrionaceae; genus CBDHEY01. The sequence continues at coordinate 1,309,000 of CBDHEY010000004.1, read as the reverse complement.
ATTAAAAAGCAAAACTGATCTTAAATTTATTTGGAATTCAAGTGAGAACCCCTTTATTTATATTGTGTCAATGTATCGCTCCGCAAAAATTCATTACTCAAATCTTTGGCTGCTTAGCCTCTAAAAAATCGAAATGGCTTAAGAATTTTCTAATTAGAAACTTTGTGAAGATTTATGACGTCGATATGAATGAAGCGGCACAAGAGAATATAGAAAATTACGAAAGTTTTAATGAATTTTTTACGCGAAAATTAAAACCTGAAACAAGACCCATCGACAATGAGGATAGCGCAATTATTTCACCCGCCGATGGCAGGATAAGCCAGCTTGGGCCTATTACTGGCGGAACCCTTTTCCAAGCAAAGGGAAAAGATTTCTTATGTAAAGATCTTTTAGCGAATGATGAAAACCTTGCGAAGAGTTTTCACAACGGCCATTTCGCAACTATCTACTTATCACCACGGGACTATCATCGTGTTCACATGCCTCTTTCAGGCACTTTAAAGAAAATAATATTTGTTCCAGGTAAGCTATTTTCAGTTAACAATTCGACCGCCGAAAACATATCAAACCTTTACGCAAAAAATGAAAGAGCTATTTGCACTTTCGAAACCAATATTGGACTCGTTGCAGTTGTATTTGTCGGAGCTATGATAGTTGCTTCAATTGAAACTCGGTGGACAGGCATTATTAAATCGAAGGAAATAATAACTCTGGAAAATTTTTTGAAAGATATGGATATACAAAAAGGAAACGAAATTGGTCAATTCAAACTCGGATCGACCATCATATTGCTTTTTCAGAACAATAGTATCGCCTGGGACAACGAACTAGCAGCAAACCAGAGCGTTAGGATGGGTCAAAGGCTAGGTTCAACGAATTAGTAATAATATATATCTGCAGATTGGCTCAACACCGATAAAAGCTGTTATTAATCAAAAAAAGATTTCAACGCCCGAAAAACTTTTTCTTGAGCATACTAAAAACTTTCTTACTGGATTTACTTTGAATATATTCGTCTCGTACATTCGACACATCTATATCGTAAGCTCCAGGCTCCAAATCCTGAACAATTTCGACTTTTTCTACTTCGCTAGGGTGAAACTTACCAGAGTCCACTTTCTCTTGATTAACCCTTTCAATATCTGCCAAGTCTAGTAAATAGGGTTCAAAAAGCATCTGCTTAACAGAATCAAGTACGATCATGATCTTGGGTTTTAATCGACGACCAAAATTTTGCTCTACGACAACTCCCACTTCGCCTGTTGATAGCTCTACAAGAGTACCCGTGGGATATAGACCAATTGCTCGAATAAACTCAACAACCAATTCTTCTTGAAAATGAACATCTCGCGACTCATAAAGTTTCGCAACAGCTTTTGAAGGAGAAAGAGGCTGCTTTTTACCGCGGGGGTTTGTCGTTTCGTCGTAAAAAGTAACGATACCTGCAACTTTGCCTAATAGGGGAATTTTATCGCCACTCAAACGAGCAGGAAATCCACTTCCATCAAGTCGTTCACAGTGGGTTTTAACGACCGAAGTAACACGAGGCTTTACGTCCGGTACATTTCGCAAAATATCAACACCATACAAAACAAATTTTTCATAAGCTGCTTTTTCAGTTGCACTGCGGTCTTGTTTTTCAATCAAATGTGCCGGTAATCGAGTCTTGCCTATATCTTTTAATAACACTCCCATTGCTAACACATCTAAATCCATTTTGGATAGCCCGATGTGACGGCCAAATAAAATAGCCCAGACAGCAGAGCGTACAGCGTGACTATAAGTGTACTCATCCTTTTCTTTCACGCGACTTAACCACGTAAACGCATCAGGGCTGCGAATAACGCTGTCGACCATATCGCTGGCAACACGTCTTGTTTCGCTAACCTGGATCATGTGATGATCTTTTTCGACCTGTTCCATAACGGAACCTACGGCAAAATAGACTTGCTGATGGAGCTCTTTGGCTTGGCCGATCTCCTGCTCAAGGGGTTTGAATTGGGGATTATATACATCGCGCCGAATTTTAAGCGGTGCAACCTCTACGTTGACTTTCTTTTTATTTTTATCAACTCTCGATCCTCTCCTGGTCGACACGGATCCATTTCTAACTGGCTTAACACCAGGTGTGAGGGTCCTCAAATTGGTTTGAACAGGGGAGGCGCCTTTAACCACATCAATGTATACATGATTGCAGTGATGCTTTAACTCCTTGATTTCATCAATATCTCGGATATAAAAACCCTGCAATGGAAATGGTGTCTGCGTCCATGGTCTATCCAAACCGGAAACAAACATTCCGACAGTTAACTCATTGACATCAACTTTGACTTGTTTAACACCCAAAACCATTTACTCCAAGTATATGAAACGATAATCCTTTGAAAGCTCTAATAAATAACTTAAGAGCCAGTGCCTAATTTATAGATTGTGATTATAAATCACTCAACTTACTAGCCAACAATCTTACGATAGAGTGCTCAAAATAAATGACGACTGGAGCTCAAATACAGATTATTTAAGGCTTTTAATGGTATTGAGAAGACAGTTCAACAACAGCATCGAAAAATGCACCTGCGTTCTCTGGCTTGACCTCAGGGGTAATACCATGCCCAAGATTAAAGACATGGCCAGAACCATTACCGTAACAAGACAAGATCCGAGCAACTTCCTCACGAATTTTTTGTGGGCTCGCGTGCAATACTGCTGGATCCATATTTCCTTGGAGCGCTACCTTATCACCTACTCTAGAGCGAGCTAAACCTATATCCGTTGTCCAATCAAGCCCTAATGCAGTCGCGCCAGTATCAGCCATAGATTCTAACCATTGGCCACCACCTTTCGTGAAAAGTATTGCGGGAATTGGCTTGCCGTCGTGCTCCTTTATCAAACCGTCTACAATTTTTTTCATGTAATAGAGAGAAAATTCTTGATAAGCATTATGCGATAATGCGCCTCCCCAACTATCAAATATTTGAACAGCTTGAGCACCGGCAATAATCTGCGCATTTAGGTAGGCAATTACCGAATCAGAAAGTTTCTGTAAAAGTACTTTTACTAATTCTGGTTGGTCATAGATAAGCGATTTTGCCTTTCGAAAATCTTTACTTGAACCGCCCTCAATCATGTATGTAGCTAAAGTCCATGGACTGCCGGAAAAACCAATCAAAGGTACTGAGCCGTTAAGTTCATATCGGATTTTACGCACAGCATCCATAACATACGCAAGGTCTTTTTCGGCGTCCACTACTTCAAGAGCCTCGATGTCTCCAACCGTTGCAGTAGTTTTTTTAAATTTTGGCCCTTCTCCAGTTTCAAAATATAGACCCAATCCCATCGCATCCGGTATCGTAAGAATATCTGAAAACAGAATGGCTGCATCAATTGGATATCGGGCTAATGGCTGCAACGTCACCTCACACGCCAATTCAGGATTAGTGCAAAGTCCCATAAAGTCACCCGCACGAGCGCGGGTTTCACGATATTCTGGAAGGTATCGCCCGGCTTGTCGCATCATCCAAACTGGAGTTCGATCAACAGGTTCGCGAGCGAGCGCTCGAAGAAAACGGTCGTTTTTTAATTCTGCCATAATTATTCGCTTTTATTTTTAAGGGTGATTCCAAGGGGAATCCAAGGTTTTATCTAAACATCTAAAAAGTCTAGTATACCTTCCGCCGCTTCTCGACCTTCCCAAATTGCAGTAACCACAAGATCAGACCCTCGAACCATATCACCACCGGCAAATACCTTAGGGTTACTAGTTTGAAACTTATACTCTTGCTCTTCAGGTGCTTCTACACCACCCCAATCATTTACGGTTACGCCATTTTCCTCCATCCATGACTCCGGACTGGGCCTAAACCCAAAAGCAATGAGTACTTTATCCGCTTCGATAATCTCTTCACTCCCAGGTATGGGTTCTGGTCGTCGGCGACCATTTTCATCTGGCTCACCTAATTTCGTCGTTACAACTTTAACACCTTCAACCTTACCATCACCAACTACTGCTATTGGTTGGCGGTTAAACAAGAATTCAACACCTTCTTCTCTAGCATTTTGCACTTCTCGACGGGAACCAGGCATATTTTCTTCGTCTCGGCGATAAGCGCAAATAACCCTCTCTGCTCCCTGACGAATCGAAGTACGATTACAATCCATCGCAGTGTCACCGCCACCCAAAACAACGACTTTTTGACCCTTAACGCTAATAAATTCGGTGGGAGTTTTCTCAAAACCTAAATTACGATTCACATTCGAAATAAGAAACGGCAATGCATCATGAACACCTTCCAGGTTTTCTCCAGGAAATCCACCTTTCATGTATGTATATGTGCCCATTCCCATAAAGACGGCATCGTAATCTGCAATGAGAGACGCCATGGACACATCTTTTCCGATTTCAGTATTTAAACGAAATTCAACACCCATTTCCGTGAAGACTTCTCGTCGTCGAGCCATCACCGATTTTTCCAATTTGAACTCTGGAATACCAAAAGTGAGTAGCCCACCGATCTCTGGGTAACGGTCAAAAACAACTGGCTTGACACCATTTCTAACCAAAATATCCGCACAACCAAGCCCCGCAGGACCAGCACCAATGATTGCTACTTTTTTATCTGTAGGTATGACTTTCGATAAATCAGGTTTCCAGCCCATCGCAAATGCGGTATCAGTAATATACTTTTCTACATTTCCGATAGTTACCGCACCGAAGCCATCGTTTAGCGTACAGGCGCCTTCACAAAGACGATCTTGCGGGCAAACTCGTCCACATACTTCAGGTAATGAGTTTGTTTTATGGCAAAGCTCAACAGCTTCTTTTACATTCCCCTCTGATACCAACTTAAGCCAATTGGGAATGTAGTTGTGTACAGGACATTTCCATTCGCAATAGGGATTGCCACATTCCAAACAACGATGAGCCTGATTAGACACCTCATCTTGAGAAAATGGTTGATATATTTCAACAAACTCTTCCCTACGAAGAGATATGTCCTTTTTCTGAGGGTCCTGTCGACCAACATCTAAAAATTGAAAGTGATTATTTAATCTTTCTGACATTATTGTAATCTCAGTTACACACCTAAGAAATCTGGATAACTAGTAATTTTATCTAAGTAATTATTCAGATTTTGTTTTGACGCTTTTAAGTAGGCTTTCTAAGTTTGCAGCTTTGGGCTTGACCAACCAAAATTTTCCAACATATTCATTAAAATTCGATAAAAGGTGATGTCCCCATTTACTCGATGTTTCGTCTGTGAACTCTTCAATAATTCCACGCAGGTGGTTTCTATGCTCTTCTAAGATTTCAGTGTCTATACGAGAAATACCTACCAATTCATGGTTAACTCGATCAACAAATACATTATTTTCATCTAGCACATAGGCAAAGCCACCGGTCATTCCCGCACCAAAATTAACACCGGTTTCACCAAGCACCGTAACAACACCACCCGTCATATATTCACAACAGTGATCTCCAGCACCTTCTACCACGACCTTTGCCCCGGAATTTCTTACTCCGCATCGCTCGCCAGCCCGACCTGCAGCAAACAATTGACCTCCTGTCGCACCGTATAAACACGTATTACCCATTATGCTAGTTAAGTTAGACTCAAAAGAAGATCCAGCGGGAGGGTATATCACGACTTTTCCGCCTGTCATTCCTTTACCAACGTAATCATTAGCATCACCTTCGAGGTATATATGAAGGCCTCCAGCATTCCACACTCCCAAACTTTGACCAGCGACACCCGACAATTTAAGCTTGATAGGTGCGTCGCTCATACCCTGATTACCATGACGTTTTGCGATTTCGCCACTCAATCTAGCACCAATAGAGCGATCACAATTTGTGACTTTAAACTCAAATTGTCCCCCTGATTTTGCTTCGATTGAAGGAAGGATTTCGGTAACCATTTTTTCCGCTAAAACCCCCTGATCAAAAGGCTCGTTCTTGGCAACACTGCATATTTGCGGTTTAGTTTCAAGAAGTTCATCGGTATAAGTAATCGGCGCTAAATCTAACTGGCGCTGGCGTTGAGTTTCGCCCTCAATAACTTCAAGTAAATCTACTCTACCAACAAGATCAGTAATGCTAGCCACTCCCAATTTAGCCAACCACTCGCGAGTTTCTTGCGCAACAAATTTGAAGAAATTCATCGCCATTTCAACTGTGCCAATATAATGATCGTCACGAAGCTTTTCTTGCTGTGTAGCAACACCTGTCGCACAATTGTTGAGATGGCAGATTCGTAAGTACTTACAACCCAGCGCTACCATTGGCGCTGTACCAAACCCGAAGCTCTCGGCGCCTAGAATGGCCGCTTTTATAACATCTAGCCCTGATTTTAAACCACCGTCGGTTTGCAATCTGACCTTATCTCTCAAGTCATTTGCTCTCAAAGTCTGGTGAGTTTCCGACAATCCTAGTTCCCATGGAGAGCCAGCATATCTAATAGATGTCAGCGGACTTGCAGCCGTACCCCCGTCATAACCAGAAATCGTGATCAAATCTGCATAAGCTTTTGCGACCCCCGCTGCAATAGTTCCTACACCCGGTCGAGAAACGAGTTTAACTGAAACAAGCGCTTCTGGGTTGACCTGCTTAAGATCATAAATAAGCTGTGCCAAGTCTTCGATAGAATAGATATCATGATGCGGTGGGGGAGATATCAGGGTGACGCCAGGAACTGAAAACCTTAGACGAGCGATAAGATCATTCACTTTTCCACCGGGCAGCTGACCGCCTTCTCCAGGCTTAGCACCTTGAGCAACCTTAATCTGAAGAACCTCGGCATTAACTAAGTAATGCGGAGTCACACCAAATCGTCCAGACGCTATCTGTTTAATTTTAGAGACTCGATTAGTGCCGAATCGCTTGGCGTCTTCACCACCTTCGCCACTATTTGATCTACCACCAAGCGTATTCATTGCTTCAGCTAGAGATTCATGAGCCTCGGGGCTTAATGCGCCTAATGACATAGCAGCAGAATCAAATCGTTTAACGATACTCTCTACAGGCTCTACATCATCGATCGATATAGATTGGATATCTGATTTCAGCGTGAGTAAATCTCTAAGTGTCGCCGCCGGTCTGTTATTTACTAAGCCCGCGTAATCACGCCAAAAAGAATAATCTCCAGTTTTCACGGCCTTTTGTAATGCGTGAACAACATCCGGGTTATAGGCATGGTACTCTTGTCCGTGCACATACTTAAGCAAGCCTCCAGGCTCGATACCCTTTCGCTTTTTCCAAGCGTTCTTGGATAGAGCTTTTACATCATCTTCTAAATCTTTAAATCCAGCACCACAAATTCGGCTTGGCGTGCCAACAAAACAGGTTTCGATGATTTCTTCAGATAAGCCTACAGCTTCGAATAGCTGCGCTCCACGATAAGATGCAATGGTAGAGATACCCATTTTTGAGAGAATTTTGAGTAGGCCTTTATCTATACCCTTTGCATAGTTTTTATAGGCTGAGACATGATCAAGTAGAACTTCTTTTGAATCTATAAGCGTATTTAACGCATAAAAACTGAGATAAGGATAGACCGCAGTCGCTCCATAGCCTAATAGAACCGCAATTTGATGCGAATCTCGCGCAGTTCCAGTTTCGACGATAATATTGGCATCACAGCGTAAACCATCCCTAATTAACCTATGGTGCACAGCTCCTGTCGCCAATAAAGCATGAATCGGTAGAGCGCCGTCTTTTATACTGGAATCGCTTAAAACAACAAGGTTAGTACCTTGCTTTACCGAAGATACAACATCTTCTAGTAGCAGCTCCAAACTTTGCTTCAGAGAAAGTTTCGATGCGTCGTAATTTAGATCAAAAACTTTTGAAGCATATCCCGGACGATCAATAGTCTTAATCACCTGAAATTTTTCAGGTGATAATACTGGGCTTGATAAAATGATCCTGTCAGCATGTTCAGGCGTTTCTTCAAATACCGATAACTCCCTACCCAAACAAGTTTCCAACGACATCACGATAGCTTCACGCAATGGATCGATAGGGGGGTTAGTTACCTGAGCAAATTGCTGCCGAAAAAAATCGTACAGTGGACGCTGCTTAAGAGAAAGCACGGCCATTGGGGTGTCATCACCCATTGCACCAACCGCTTCTGCGCCAGCTTCAGCCAATGGACGGATGACCTGATCATTTTCTTCAAAAGTAAGCTGAAATAGTTTCATCGCTGAAGCTATTTGATCATCAGAAAGGCCATTTACTATCTTGCCACTCGTCAAAGACGTTTCAATTCTAAATGCCCGCTCGGCAAGCCATTTTTGATACGGTTGAGACTTTTTAAGCCTGTCATCAATTTCTTTAGTGTGTAAGAGTTCACCAGTTTTTGTATCAACAGAAAGAATTTGACCAGGCCCTAAACGCCCCTTGGCCACGACATCCTCTGGGGAATAGTCATACACACCAATCTCAGACGCAACCGTAATGAAGTCATCACGAGTAATTACCCACCGCGATGGCCTCAATCCATTTCTGTCTAAAGCACAAACCGCGCGACGACCATCGGTAAGTACTAGGCCTGCGGGGCCATCCCAGGGTTCAATATGCATTGAATTGTATTCAAAGAAAGCCTTCAGCTCGTCGCCCATGTTGTCGATATTTTGCCAAGCAGGTGGAACAAGCATTCGCGCAGCTCTATAAAGATCCATGCCACCGATAAGAAGGATTTCAAGCATATTGTCCAAGCTTGAGGAATCAGAACCCTGGCGATTTACTAGAGGAGCTATTTCTTCAACATTGGGCAGAAACTCTGTTTGGAACTTTTTCGTTCTCGCAGCAGCCCAATTTCGATTACCCATGATAGTGTTAATTTCACCGTTGTGAGCAAGCAATCTAAATGGCTGAGCAAGAGGCCAACGGGGCAAGGTATTTGTGGAAAATCTTTGATGAAAAACACAGATAGCCGTCTTCAAGGCTGGATCAGCAAGGTCTTTGTAAAACCCTGGAAGATCAACTGGCATCATCAAGCCTTTATACGAAAGAACTTCACCACTTAAACTAGCAAAATAGAAGGATTCATCCGCTGCTAGCCGAATTTCGGTTTTTCTTCGAGCTACAAAAAGTTTTGAGTTTAGCTCTTTCGAGTTTAACCCCGGGGCATCGACAAAAAGATGATAAAAAGTCGGTAAAGAGTCCAAAGCAATAGGGCCCAGACACGAAGAGTCTGTAGGAACCTCACGCCATAACACTTTGTGGAAACCTACGGCGTTTAATTCTTCAACCACCACCTCCATTGATGCTTGTCTAGCCGCCTCATCTTGGTTCAGCATTACCGCACCAACACCATAAGAATCTGAGAGAGTCTCGCCTAACTCTTCAGACACCTTAGCACGCAAAAACTCATCTGGTTTTTGAATTAACAGGCCACATCCATCGCCCGTCTTACCATCAGCGGCAATTCCACCACGATGAGTCATACATGTAAGCGCTTCAATGCCCGTTTCCAATAACTTATGACTCGGCTCGCCCTTTAAATGGGCAATTAAGCCGAAACCACAGTTATCTTTAAACTCATCTAGCTTGTATAAACCTTTACTCATCAGCGTTTTCACTTAATATCGCGACTAATCGTTGGGCACAAAAGATTAAAACCATAGCAACCTTTGCACCAGAAATGAATTATCGTAGCGTTTCTAGACAAAAAAGCCCCTGAATATAGGGGCTTGCTCCACGATTTGGGCGCAGAATCTTAACCTCAGTTTATCAGTATGGCAAGCCTGTGACTCAGAATACGAATGATATAAAGCTGAAATATTTACAAAACAGACATTATTTGAACTGTTTTGCAGAATCAATTTCTGCCTGAATAGATACTAGCTCACGTGGCCATGGGCCTGACTTGGCAAGCGCATCAGGCAAATTTGCTCTGCCAAATAACGCTGAACTTTTATCTTTGTACGGACCTTCGACCACAATGTACCAAAGTTTTCCTTGCCGTTCTCCATGGTAAATATAAAGACGGTCTTTAATAGACTGCTTTCTTACAAACTCGATCAGCGCATCCTTTTTACTCGCAGCCACAATTTGTAACACATGATTGCTTGGTGGTAGGGACATCAAAAAAGACTCATCATCAGAGAGCGTATATTGGGGCTTTTTTATTGGAATTGTGGTTTTTGGTTCAATTCGAACAGTCGCGCCCTTATTTTGTATTATCTCTTCACTCGCCGCTTTTGGAGTCTCGGAGTTTTTTTCTATAACTTTAAGGCTGTTCTTAGCTACAACGGGCAGTTCCTCGACTTTAGCAGGTAAAACTTCTTCAACAACGTTAGATTCAATAACTTCAGGTTCATCCACTTGCTGATAATCAACATCAATAGCCCCTAATTTTTTTTCAGCTTCGGGTACATTAACTTCTTTTGAATTAAGCAGATTTAGATCTTGCTCATCTATCTGCTCAAAGCCTTCGACAGATTCGGCCTGTCCATCATCTTCACCCACGGAGGGATAAATTTCAGGTTCAACTGGATCATCTTCTATTTCTTTAAAATCGTTAGGTTTGATTAATTCTCGATCGATAGCAGAAACAACACCTGATTCATGCTCGCTCGGCTTTAAATTTGAAACGATTCGAACAGGCTCTGAATCTCCATTTCTTATGAAAAAAGCCCAACTTAAGACTCCAAATAATATTATCACTGCAACAACATGCCCGACAGGAAGAAAGCTGACTTTCTCTTCTTCGAGCTCGTCAAAAGGCGCGTCTTCATGAATTTCTCCAAACGCCATGGAAATCGAATTCCCAACATGTCCTTTAGTTGAAGACCATATTTTTTGAATATTTAAATTTTCTGGTAATTCTAAATTTTCTTTTTTGCCATAAAACTCAAGAAAATCTTCCAGTTCTGATAGAGATAAATTTGGGATATCAAAGTCATAAACAGAGACATCAACTAAATGAAGAGCGTCAATTTTCTCTAGAATTCCTTTCTCCGAAAACAAAATAACCCTAATACCAGAACCCGAACTTGTTGCTCCTTGAAACAAGCTAAGCAAAACAGCTAAGGCCTGCTCGTCAAGGTATTGGGCATTATCAACGACCAAAACAGCAGCCTTGTTTTCTAGCAAAAGCGACTGATTAAAATGCCTTAACTCCGCAATGCATTCACCAAGAGAAGTTTCAGAGTGGCTCATAGGCTGGGAAGGAAGCTCAAAATCGCTTACTACATCATTAATAAAACCAGCAATATCAGATTTTTTACTTAAAGCAATATAACTGGCAAAAGGTGCAATTTGGAGCGAACCTTTGAGTTCATTTAAAATGCTAGATTTACCACTGGAATCATTGCCAATGACCACAGAAACACCATCACCAAAAAAAGCAAGATGTGAAAGCTGCTGGATCAACCCATTCCTCGCGGGGGTAGGGAAATAATCCTGGCTAGAATACATCTCCAACTCAGTGGCTGAATTAGAGGAGTCATCATTATTTTTCATTCTTCTCAAGCCTACATAGCGAACTCAAGATATGGCACTATAAATTATCTTAAAGGCACACCGGTTAAGGTTTCAGACAGCAAAGTTTTAGAGTATTCAGTGGTGACAATCGCCTTACCACAGGCCTTTAATAGTACAAGACGAATCGCGTTATCGATGTTTTTCTTATCTACAGACATATAGTCAAGAAAGATACTTTCGGACATATTTTCGGGAGCTTTGACAGGTAGCCTTGCCTTACCGATAAGGGTTACTGCCCTATCATATAGCTCCATATCGATCCAACCCATCCTTACTGACAGATCGCAGGCCATAACCATTCCGGCCCCAACTGCTTCACCATGAAGCCAACTTCCATATCCTTGATACGCCTCAATAGCGTGGCCAAAGGTGTGCCCCAAATTCAATATTGCCCGTATACCATTCTCTTTTTCGTCTTCGGCGACAACTTTTGCTTTAATTAAACAGGAAGTTTCAATAGCATAAATAAGAGCTTCCGCATCTTTATTTAGTAGTTTTTCGATATTATTTTCAATCCAATCAAAAAAGCTTGAATCGTATATTAGCCCATATTTAATAACTTCTGCTAAGCCTGCGGATAATTCTCTTTCAGGCAAAGAATCTAACACATCAATATCGATAACGACGGACTGAGGTTGATAAAAAGCGCCAATCATGTTTTTCCCTAGTGGATGATTAACACCTGTTTTTCCACCTACTGAAGAATCAACTTGTGATAACAGAGTTGTGGGTACTTGAATGAAATTAACACCGCGCTGATAACAAGCGGCTGCGAAACCAGTCATATCACCTATAACTCCGCCACCGAGTGCAATAAGAGTCGTTCTTCGGTTATGCTTTTTTTCAAGTAAAGCGTCAAAAATAAGATTTAAGGTTTCCAGACCTTTATATTGCTCACCATCTGGCAGCACAACTTGGTCAATAATCTTGTGGTTATTAAGAGTATTTATTAACTGCTCAGACAACAAAGGCGCTACAGTTTCGTTTGAAACAATTAGTACTTTTTCGCCCTTTATATATGGAAGGAATTTTTCTGAATCATATAACAATCCAGTTTCAATAAAAATAGGGTAACTTCTATCACCCAAATCAACATTAAGATGCGCCATTTTCTGTCTTATTTTCTAAAGAAGGAAATTAAAAATGATTTTATGCGCGATCAAATATATCTACAATCTTTTGTACAACGTTTTTTGGACTTGAATTGTCTGTCATCAAAGTATGGGTCGCAACTTCTTGGTATAAAGGGTCCCGACTCTCGAAAAGCTCGATGATTTTTGATTTTGGATCATCCACTTGTAATAGAGGCCTTTTTTTGTCACGGGAAGTTCTTTGGACTAATTGCTCTATAGTTGCAGTCAAATAAACAACTAACGGAGACTTTTTAAGCAAGAGACGATTAGTTTCCCGCTCTACAATCCCTCCTCCCGTTGCAATTACAGTGTGAGTGAGATCCATTGCATCCGTTAAAGCGCTTGTTTCTCGATCACGAAATCCGTCTTCACCCTCGACATCAAAAATCCACGGAATATCTGCGCCGGTCCGATCCTCAATAATTTGATCAGTATCGACGAAAGCAAAATTGAGCTTAGAAGCTAACAGTCGGCCAATAGTTGACTTTCCCGCTCCCATTGGCCCTACAAGAATAATATTATTTATCACGCTTAATTGACGATAGTTTGAGCCATGATACGCGGCGTAATAAACAAAAGAAGCTCGCGTTTATTCTCAGACTTTACAGTGTTTCTAAACAGCCGACCAATAAAAGGAATATCTCCCAACAACGGCACCTTAGTGACACCATTAACAACCTCACTCTGATAAATTCCACCAAGAACGATGGTTTCACCATCAGCCACTAAAACCTGGCTTTCTAAACGAGTTTTGTCAATAGAAGGCTGACCACCAATAATTTGTCCGACAGAATCCTGAGTTATGATAATGTCCATAATCACTTTATTATCTGGCGTTATTTGAGGCGTAGCCTCAAGTTCTAATAAAGCATCTTCAAATTCAATTTCTGCATCTTCTCCACCCGCAGCAATAAACGCGATTTGGGTACCTGATGAGATAACAGCAGTTTGTTTGTCTCCGGTTATAATTTTGGGCTGACTAACAATTTCTGCAAAACCTGAGTTCTCTAATGCTGACAGCTCCATTCCCAATAAGAAATTTGAACTAATCACATTCCAAGTAAATGCACCAGCAGGTTGAAACACACCCAGGTCAACGAGATTTGAATTGACTAGACTTCGCTCATCGTCGGTTATTCCATCACCATCACCATCGTCAAATACAACTTCAGGCCCACCACCATCTCCATTGGTCAAACCTTCTAACCGACCGGTAAACTCAAATTTATTTCTGCCGCTGTTCGACGTTTCAACGGCATCACCCGCCATTCTAAACCCAAGCTCTTTCCTAAAGTCATTGTTCGCAACTACGATACGAGCTTCAATCATAACTTGGCGAATAGGCACATCAACACGCTCGACAAGCTCTTTGAACTCAGCAATCTTTTCTTCTGTATCAGTCAAAATAATAGAATTAGTGCGGTCGTCAACTATCGCACGACCACGATCAGATAAGATGCTCCCAGTCGTCGCTTGCTCACCTGCTTCAACTTCGCCTTGGCCCCCAGTGCCACTTCCACCTGCGCCTCCTGCACCATTACCTACAAACAATTTAAACATTTCGGAGGCATTTGCATATCGAATACGAATATACTCCGTACGCAGCGGCGCCAATTCCTCTAATTGCTTTTTAGTTTCTATTTCTTGACGCTCACGTTCAGCAATTTCTGCCGCCGGAGCAACCATAAGCACATTCCCTTCCTTACGCTTATCTAAACCTTTTGTCTTTAAAACGATATCTAATGCTTGATCCCAAGGCACATTTTCTAATCGAAGTGTAATACTACCAGTAACAGTATCACTCGCAACGAGGTTAAGCTCCGTGAAATCCGCTATTAGTTGGAGAACATTTCTAACCTGGATATCTTGAAAGTTAAGAGATAACCTCTCACCAACATAAGCAAAACGCCTTTTCTTTTCTTCAATTTCACGCTGAGTAAGTGGTTTAACACTAACAACGTATTCGTCGTCGGCTTGATAAGCTAAATAATCATATTCTCCAGTAGCTTCAAGTTTTATCACTGCGCTACCAGATTCTCTTTGGCTAGATAAGAGTTTAACCGGAGTCGCAAAATCGACTACGTCAAGCGTTCGAATTAGCCCTTGGGGTAATTCAGTTTGATGAAATCGAACTTCAACACCATTGGAAACCTCTTCGATATCGACATTTACTTTTGGATCACTTAACGAAACGATGACTTTACCTTCACCTGTTTCTCCGCGGCGGAAATCAATATTTGTAATAGCAGAACCCGCTGGACGAGATGTCACTCGAGAAGACGCATTAGATACTTTTAATGGTGAAACACTTTTTGACTCATTAGAAACCTGATTAGATGCATTAACTTCAGCACCTACAGAAATAAGTATTTGATTCCCCGAGACTCGAGTTGAATAAGGGACGTAATCATTGAGATTTACGATAACACGAGTGCGCCCTCCGCCAGAGACAATCACCGAACTGTCGACTCGACCAACTGACATAAGGTACTTTTTATTAGGAAGAGCATTTTCTACTTGATCGAAATCCAAAACAATCCTTGCTGGTTTCTCTATTGTATATCCGCTCGGGAGATTTGGAGGACTATCAAAAGTCAATGCTATCTCGGCTCTTTCTCCAGGCAGTTCCGAAAACGAGATATCTTGAATCGTACTCGCAAATACAGCCTCACTAGCCAAACCGACCAGTAAAATTAACATGTAAATTTTCATTTTAATTGTTTTCATAGATGTTAATCCTTCTCGGATAGTGCAAGCACCCTAGGTCGCTCTAACCAGCCGTCTAAGCCGTCAGATACAATTTCAATTACTTCAATTTTTGTTTGTGTAGCTTCAACTATTCTACCGTGATTTTTTCCCACGAAGTTATCAACAGTTACGCGATGAAGTCCTCCAGATTGATCCTTAATTAATGCCCACAAAGTCCCGTTTTGCTCTAATGTCCCAACCATCGACAATGAATTAAAATCAAAGCTCTCTAAATACTCTCTTGTTCGGTTTAAATTTGGCCGAATATCTTTTTGTGATTTAGCAAATATTCTCTGCTGAATATCTAGGGGTTTGTCAAATGGACTGCGTATACTGGCCGCACTATAAATAAAAGCCTGATAAGGCTTAAACGCCGGAATTTCATCAATTTTACCGGCGGGTTTCTCTTTAGTTTGAGAGATATATTGCCGAAGATCTCTGTGTTGCCCACCCTGACTGCAACCAATCGAAATCAGCACAAACCCAATTAGTAATACACGTTTGAATATTTTCATAACTACTCGTTTGCCGCCTTATATCGATAGGTTTTGGCGGTCACTTCCATAGTTAGCAATCCCGATTCTTTAGAGTTTTCCGAAATAGAAAAATCGTGAAGCGTGACTATACGAGGCATACCAGCAACACCACTCACGAATGCACCAAACTCATGATAGCCACCAGTAACAGATATTTTAATTGGTAACTCGATGTGAAACTCCGTAGCCTGTTCCCCTTGCAAATCAATACTCTGGATTGCAAGACGACTTTCAACTCCTTTATCGTCAATATCTTCTATCAAGCCAGGAACTTCAGTATCACTAGGTAGCCTATCAACCAAAGCACTAAAAGATTCTTCCATTTCTTGCATTTGAATTCGATATCGCTCCAAATTTGCGGCATCATAAGCTTTGGTTTCAAACGACTTTCTCAAAGTTTGCTCTTTCGACTTAGCGGATTTAAGCTGCGTATTTTTATCACTTACAATTAAGAAGTGGCATCCAACTAAAATGACAATAACAGCCAAAACAAATAAAAAGATCCTACCAGGGAGTGGCCATACACCAACACGATCCCAATCGACATCATTGATGTCAAACTCACGTAACTTTTCAATATATTCATTGATATCAGCCATTTTTATCCTCCGAATCTTCTGGAAGCACCATCATAAGCTCCATTGAAAATACGCCAGACTGATCACCCAACTCGGGCGATGCGACAACTGATTTTAAATTTGGGTCTGAGAACCATTCGGAACCATTTAGATTCCGCATAAAGGTTGAAATTCTATTGTTCGATTCACTCACACCTTCAATAGTGAGCACATCATTTACCCGCTTTAAAGATTTAACATAGACACCATCAGGCACTGAACGGGCAAATTCATCAAAATAGTGAACAATAATAGATCTTTTACCTTCAAGGTCTTGAATCACCCGCATTCGATCAAGTAATTCCTTTCGTTTTTTCTTCAATTCTTCAATTTCTTTTACCTGCTTGGCAAGCTTATCTATTTCGCTCTGAAGAATATTATTTCGCTCTCTTTGATTCTCAATCTGTCCATTGACAGAGCTAACCCATAGATAAGAAACAATAACTGCCAAAATAATCACACCGATAATATGCGTGACAAACTGCTTTTTCTTTTCCTGACGAAACTCTTCACGCCATGGAAGTAGGTTTATTTGAGCCATTACTCAAAACTCCTCATCGCCAAGCCCGCCGCTATCATTAAGGATGGAGCATCGTTAGAAAGTGCCGCAGCATTAACACGAGATGAAATCGCCATATTAGCAAATGGATTAGCTACTGTTGCCGGGGTTCCTAACTTTTCCTCAATTAAACCTGCCAACCCCATTAATGAAGATACACCTCCAGCAAGCACGATATGATCTACATCATTATATTGACTAGACGAAAAGAAAAATTGCAATGAACGAGTGGCCTGCTGAACCACAGCATCCTTGAATGGCTCTAATACCTCGGGTTCGTAATCGTCAGGCAGGCCGCCTTGTTTTTTAGCTAAACCAGCTTCTTCAGCTGACAAACCATACCGTCGCTGGATCTCTTCGGTAAGCTGCTTGCCGCCAAATAATTGCTCACGCGTATAAATAGTTTTACCATCAATTAACACGCTAAGAGTCGTCATTGTTGCACCAATATCTATAACCGCAACAATTTGCTCATCTTGATCTTCTAACTGCTCTTGAATCAAACCAAATGCCCTTTCCATTGTGTAAGCTTCAACATCCACAACTTTAGGCACCAAATCAGCAGCTTCCAAAACGCCGGCACGAACCTCTACGTTTTCGCGACGACATGCAGCAAGTAGCACTTCCACTTGATCCGGGTTTTTGGCGGATGGCCCTTGAATATCAAAATCAATGGATACTTCCTCAAGAGGATAAGGAATGTATTGATCTGCTTCTAACGAGATTTGGAGCTCCATTGCATCTTCATTCAGATCCCCAGGCATTTCAATCACTTTCGTGATCACAGACGACCCTGCCACTGCGACAGCCGCATCTTTGGTTTTAGTTCGAGAAGCTTGGACCACAGCCTTAACTGTTTGGGAGACCACTTCTTCATCATTGATATTCTTTTCAACCACGGCATTGGCAGGCAAAGGCTTAACAGCGTAGTTTTCTACCCGATAACCATTCCCCTGTTGACTGATTTCTAGCAGCTTTACCGTAGTAGAACTGATATCAATCCCCAGCATTGGTTTTGACTTTTTATTTAATATATCGAGAAAACCCATTTTTCTATCTATATCCGCTACTTAGCTTATGTTTATGTTATAGCACTTTAACTACAACCTGCAACATGGCAATACATATATAAAGTGTGAAAAACCTCTTATAATGGCAATTACTTATAAAATTTAGCCAATATTTATCTTTTCAGCCGAAATTTAATGAAAAAAAACAAACAATCTCTTTATATTTTGACCTGGGTACTACTTTTCATAATTGGAGGTTTACTCGCCACATCAGCAGGGTTTTATTTGTATTTGAGCCCTCAATTACCTTCCGTTGAGTCATTACGAGACATTCGCTTCCAAACTCCCTTAAGAATATATACATCAGATAAAAAACTTATTGGAGAATTTGGCGAAAAACGCAGAACACCAATCAAGCGGGCAGAAATCCCTGAAACCTATGTCAAAGCAATTTTAGCCGCGGAAGACGACCAATTTTATTACCATAACGGAGTATCAATTAAAGGCTTAATTCGAGCGACCACAGAGCTAATCTCTACTGGAAGCATTCAATCTGGAGGAAGCACGATAACCATGCAGGTTGCGAGAAACTTTTTTCTTTCTCGCCGTCAAACATTCGCACGTAAATTTAACGAAATCCTTTTGGCACTTAAAATTGAACGAGAGCTAAGTAAAGATGAGATTCTTGAGCTTTACGTCAACGTCATTTTCTTAGGTAAGAGAGCCTATGGTATTCACGCAGCAGCTGAAGTCTATTATGGGAAGTCTTTAAACGAGCTTAATCTTGCTCAGTTAGCAATGATTGCAGGAATTCCGAAAGGCCCTTCCATTTACAACCCAATCGCTGATCCTGAGAGGGCAATAAAGCGACGAAACTGGATATTAGGGCGAATGCGCTCACTAGATTTTATCACTGAAGAAAATTATCAACTAGCCAGATCAGAACCAGTTACTGCCGTTTATCATAGTGCTCGGGTGGCAGTGGATGCACCTTATGTGGCTGAAATGGCGAGAAAGGAGACTATCGAGCGATTTGGTTTAGACGCTTATACAAATGGGTACCAAATCTACACAACGATTGACAGTGGCATGCAAGAAGAAGCTCAAAGCGCCGTTGTGAGAGGTCTAATTGCATATGATACTAGGCATGGTTATAAAGGCCCTGAACACCAATTGATTTCGGAAAACCGAAACTCACAAGAAGACAAATTGATAGATGAGTTAACCGACCACACCATAGAACAATGGCAAGAATACTTAAGACAGGTTCCAACCTATGGCGCGCTTGTGCCAGCTGCCGTCGTTCGGGTTTCAGAAAAAGATTTTACTGCCATCTTCGCAAATGGAGAGCGAGCAACGATCTTTTGGGACAACGGCTTATCTTCCGCACGAAGTTACATCAGTGAAAATTCACGAGGACCAAAACCGGAAAGTGCTCAAGACGTAGTGAGTATAGGAGATGTTGTGCGATTAAGGTTCGAAGGAGGCAAAGGCTGGATACTCTCCCAAATACCCGAAGCACAAGCAGCTATGGTCGCTCTTTCACCTAAAAATGGCGCAATATTGTCACTAGTTGGCGGTTTTGACTTTAGACATAGTCACTTTAATCGCGCAACTCAAGCTAACAGGCAGCCTGGCTCAAACTTTAAACCCTTTATTTACACAGCAGCGTTAGAAAACGGTATGACACCGGCCAGCATAGTTAACGATGCGCCTATCGTATTTGATGATGACCTACTCGAAGGAACCTGGCGACCGGAAAACGATAGTGGCAAGTTTTATGGGAACACGCGCCTTCGTAAAGCGCTTTACCTCTCACGCAATCTAGTATCAATTAGGGTATTGCGGCAGATTGGTATTGGCAATGCAATAAGAACACTTAAGAAATTTGGCTTTGACTCTGAAGCATTGCCAAAAGACCTGTCTCTATCTCTCGGTTCCCACGCTGTTACGCCACTTGAAGTGGCAAGAGGCTATACACTCTTTGCAAACGGAGGATACCTAGTTGATCCTTTCTTAGTAGAACAAGTCCGTGATACAGAAGGTAATATTATTTATCAAGCTCTACCAAAAACCGTATGTGTCGATTGCGAAGATAAAGAAAACGGCGACCAAGACCTACTCGAAATAACACCAGACGATTTAATTACAGAAGAAAATTTTGATCAACATTTTGACGATATCGAAGATCCGAGTGATTTCATATTCAAACCTTTTGAGCTGAATTACCAAGTTAAAAAACTCATTGGCCTGCTAGAACCTGAAGACTTCCCTAGAGCTCCCAAAATGCTGGACGACCAAATCTCTTTTATTATTAACGATATGCTCAAGGATGTTATTACAAGAGGAACAGGAAAACGCGCAAGATCTTTAGGTCGAAATGACTTAGCGGGTAAAACAGGAACAACCAACGGGCCCACGGACGCTTGGTTTTCTGGTTATCAGAAAGATATTGTTGCGACTACCTGGGTTGGATTTGACCAAAACTCACCATTAGGCAAAGGGGAATATGGTGGCTCAGCTGCGCTTCCGATTTGGATAGAGTTCATGAAAAATGCACTTCGAGGCGTACCAATATACTCGCCAAAACAACCAAGCGGAGTGGTTATGGTTCGCATAGACCCAGAAACCGGAGAAAGAGCTAGAACCGAGGATCCTGATGCAATTTTTGAGATATTTAGAGAACAAAATGTACCGGAGTTAACAGAGACCGATATTAAAGATCCTTACAGCAACGATGAACTTCTTCAAGAGGAGCTTTTTTAAACACACCTGAACGGTCAGCCAAACAAAAAACCGACACACACAAAAAAGCCGAGTTGCACACTAGCAAAACGGCTTCAAAAAATCTTTTTAATGAATCACTTACCGCGGCGAGTAAAACGCTTATTGAATCGGTCGATTCTACCACCGGTGGTGGCTTCTTTTTGCTTACCAGTGTAAAACGGATGACAATTAGAACAAACGTCGATATTGATTTCTTTTGCCATTGTAGAACGTGTCTTAATAACATTTCCACAACTGCATTTAGCGATCATTTCGCCGTAGTTTGGTTGGATATCTGCTTGCATTATTCGCCTCTCTCCTGTTTTGTATCGCCACCCGATCAAAGCCGAGCACCATACACAGTCTCATTAACATGGCTGTAAAAATTTGAGGGCGCATACTAACAGAAAACCTCCGCTTGGCAAGCAATTCGTGTAATCTATTAGATTATTTTGCGATTAATATAAGTTCTATGTCCAAACACGGCTTTTTTGTCACGGTTGCCTTAGCTGTTCCCTTAAGGACAATTTTCTATTACTTACCTGTGAGCAAGACACATGAATGTGGTCTATATGTTGCTGGGGCTCGGGTTTTAGTGCCTTTTGGAAACCAAAAGCTAATCGGTATTATCCTAAGTACAACCAATACTTCTACTCACCCCATTGAAAATATTCGGCCAATAATAGAAATTATCGACACTTGCCCATTGATCCCTCCCGAGCTTATAACGCTATGTGAATGGCTATCTGATTATTACCATCACCCCTTTGGCGATACACTTTTTACGGCAATCCCTAGCTTGTTAAGGCAAGGAAAAACCATTGAGTTACCTCAAGTCTGGACACTAACAACTGAAGGAAAAGGCTTACACCTAGATAGTTTTAAACGCTCCCCAAGACAAAAAGAAATTATCGACTATATTTTCAACAACCAATCTCTTAACCAAGAACAAATAAAACAAGAATCATTTTCTATATCTGCGATAAAATCGCTATCTGATAAAAAATTAATCAAAAAAACGACACTTGAATTAGATCCAGCGGCTAATAGCGTCGATTCATATTTACTCGAATCCCCAAAGACACTGAACTCAGAGCAGCGAAGCGTTTATGAAAAAATAGCATTTCACATTTTTAACTGTTATTTAATCAATGGGGTCACTGGAAGTGGTAAAACAGAAATTTACCTCCAATTGATAGATCGAGCTCTTCAATTAGGAAAAAACGCACTCATCCTTGTGCCAGAGATTGGTCTTACACATCAAACACTAACTAGAGTAAAAAACAGATTTAGCACTGTCATTGTTGAGCTGCACTCTAATGTTTCAGAGACCAAGCGCGGACAAAACTGGATTTACGCGGTCTCAGGAAAAGCGCGAATTGTTATAGGAACACGGCTAGCTGCGCTAACACCCATTGCCAATCTTGGCGTTATAATCATCGATGAAGAACACGATCAATCTTACAAACAGCAAGATGGTCTAAAATACAACGCCAGAGACTTATGTATCTACCGCGCTAAACAAGAATCCATCCCTATCGTCCTGGGTTCCGCAACGCCCTCGCTAGAATCAATAAAAAATTCAAATGAGCAACGATATATTGCGTGCAATTTAACTGTCAGGGCAGGAAAAGCCGTCCTTCCGCGCACAGAGCAGGTAGATCTAAAAGACAAGAACTTAATAGCAGGCATGGCAAACAGAGTAATTGAGGCTCTCAGAGAGACGCTTTTAGCATCTGGACAAGCGCTTGTCTTTATAAATCGCCGAGGTTTTGCCCCGATTCTTCAATGTCATAATTGCGGCTGGATTGCCGAATGCCGATCATGCAGTAGTTCATTGTCGTATCACAAATCTTCCGCAAGACTAATATGCCACCAATGTGATCGAATTGAACGGTTACCGAATGCATGCCCAACCTGTAACAGTAACCATTTGAATACTTTTGGGATAGGAACAGAACAGCTCGAGGAACACTTAATAAAACTATTTCCTGATTTCCCAATATATAGAATTGATAGAGATTCAACCCGTCAAAAAGACAGCTTTAAAAACCAACTCTTGGAAATTAATCAGGGAAAACCCTGTATCCTCATAGGAACTCAAATGCTGGCAAAAGGGCATCATCTACCTAATTTGCAGCTGGCGATCCTATTAGATACGGACCAGGGCTTGTTTAGTAATGATTTTAGAGGCGTAGAGCGAATGGGGCAGCTTGTTACTCAGGTAGCAGGCCGAGCGGGTAGAACGGAGAAACCTGGAACTGTGTTAATCCAAACTCATTATCCTGATCACCCATTTCTAGAAACCTTACTCAACCGCGGTTATACAGACTTCGCAAATCAATTGTTAGACACTCGACTCAAGGCAAATCTTCCACCTTATTGGCATATGGCGACAATACGAGCAGAATCAAAGAGAGCCGAAATTGCCGTTGAATTTCTGCATATCATAAAACGCCTAGCCAAAAAATCGGCAGATAAACAACCACTAATTGATACACTTGGTCCAATTGCAGACAAAGTAGAGAAGATTAATGACCGCTACCGATATGTTTTTCAAATAATATCCGCTAAACGGCTCATTCTTCACAAAACACTTCGTAACATTATTGATGAAATCGACCGGCAGCCTATCTCTAAACGAACACGCTGGTCAGTGGATGTGGATCCGATAAGTTAGTTATAATAAAGGAGTACAAATACAGCAGGTACAGTCGGCATTGCGATAACGATAAAACAGGTTGGAATTAGTTCATCATCCACAATTAGATTACCATCTTCATCCTCAAGCGTAACAAGATTCAATATTTGGCTCTTCCATTGGACAAATGAGGAAATTGAATTAATCGCAAAAAGAGCAGACCGACTTCTCGTCCTGTTGATTCCAGTTCGAAAGCGACTAGGACCATCCCATACTGCAGGATCTTCTGCCTATCCCAAGCGCCATTATTATTTACATCTATGAAAAAACTCACCTTCGTAATCGCCACTATCGCCATTCTCATCAGCAAACGGCTCACTCTAAGTTATTTCAATGGGCTCTCCATCATCATAAAGCTCATTTCCATTTAAATCAGCCAAATTCTCAGCGCCATCTCTAATAACGACCACCATTGATGCAAACCCATCATCGAAGGCAGATGTCACCCGCACTAACCAACTAACAGAACAAGTCTACCGAACCCAGCTGGAATATTACAGGTATCTTCGGCAAAAACTCCATACTCTGGCGAAGCGAACTCAACTGTAATATCTCCAGAAACTGGATTTCCAATCAAGCCCTCCAACCGTTGCAGTAATTAGAACTTCAATTTATCAAAATCCAGGGGGCCTGGAACTAGGTTCGATCGAACCAGACAAAAGAGTAAGAACTCCTTGAATATTAATTAAGGTCCACCTCCACTACCACCTTGCATCAGTCGAATTAGGATCTTCAGGAGCGCCGCCACATGAGACGATCAACAAAGACGCTAAACATAAAAATATGAAGGAGATTGGAGAGGAAACTTTTGCATTCATAAGGTCTTCACTCTTGCTTGAGCTTTTCGTGTTAAAGCTACTTAAAATCAGTTAGTTTTTTGATTGTCTATACTGCAACTTTAATTAAATTTGCCAATTAGCTTGGTAATTAAACAAAAGCATAGCATCAGGTAAACTGTTATTTTTTGTATAATTTCCCAGAAAGCGCAAAATCAGCTGTAATGTGAACTAATCCAAAATTGAAAGCCAACTTCGCGAAACAGCTAGGTATATAACCTCGATAATAGCTTAGAAAGTACTCCTAAGCCAATATAATTTATACAAAAAATGATATTTATGCGGCATCTTGTGATAGGCTAAACAAGTTTTACTGCAATTGTTTTTGTTACCAATTGAATTACCTGAAAAAACACAACTACACTTGCGTGTAAAACAAAGAAACATCAATATGCCCCGCGAACTCGCAACTAAAAAAAACCATCATACGAATAGGATGAAAGCAGAATCTCAAGTGCCCGGATGGGTTTGGCTGTTCACTGGCGCTGTACTCGGCGCGTTTGTCATGTTCTTAATTCATTTATCCGATGTTGAGAGTAATGATGATAAGCCGCAAAAAACCGTACTCGAGAAAATCGAAGAGACATCTGAAAAAATGATTCCAATCACTTTTTACGAAAAACTTAAGGAAAGCACTGAATTTGAGTTCCCCCAATTAAACTCAAAAGAAAAATTGGAAAAAGCTAAATTAGAGCCATCATCTTTTCTAGTGCAAGTCGCATCGTTTAAAAGCGCTAAAGACGCTGAACAACTGCGCGTTGAACTAATAATGCTAGGTCTCACCGAAGCTCATACACGGGCTGCCCAAATTGCTGACAATGATACTCGCCACCGAGTTCTTGTAGGTCCGTTGTCCACAAAGACTCAGCTAGAGTTCACTCGGAAAACGCTGCTTGACAATAAGTTAGAAGCACTTGTTTTGAAACAAAAGTAAGGCTGCGACCAGATCCTATTTAAAAATTAGATTCAGGCATCGTCAACTTCTCTTTAATTAACCACAAATAAATGCCTATGCAGTCTAATTGCATATTAAGATCGATTTCTGCGTGTATTAGAGGTTATAGACCCATTTTGAAATGGACCCTACTTGAATTTTACCTTTTCTCCCCCAGTATTGGCCCAATAATTTTTGAAAGAGACTAACAGTGGAACAATATAGAGGAACAACTATTCTCTCTGTCCGCCGCAATAATTCGGTCGTTATCGGTGGAGATGGACAAGTATCGCTTGGCAATACGATTATGAAAGGAAACGCTCGTAAAGTTAGGCGTTTATATAAAGATCAAGTAATCGCTGGGTTTGCAGGTGGAACGGCAGATGCTTTCACCCTTTTTGAGCGTTTCGAAGCGAAACTAGAAACTCATAGTGGCCAACTTGTCCGTGCTGCCGTGGAATTAGCGAAAGACTGGAGAACTGATAGAGCATTGAGGCGCCTTGAAGCCTTGCTTGCGGTCGCAAATAAAGAAGCGTCATTAATCGTTACGGGTAATGGCGATGTTATTCAACCGGAAGACGATTTGATTGCAATAGGCTCTGGAGGCGCGTTTGCGCAATCTGCTGCAAGAGCACTTCTAGACAACACCGAGCTTGATGCTAAAACCATTGTGCAAAAAGGCCTGACGATAGCAGGCGACGTCTGTGTTTATACAAATCATAGTCACACAATAGAAGAACTCCATTTTTAATCCCTTAAAGGGAAATAGACCTAAGGCAGACCATGTCACAGATGACTCCAAGTGAAATCGTTCACGAATTAAATAAACATATTGTTGGTCAAGAATCCGCAAAGAAAGCTGTCGCCATCGCATTGCGAAATCGTTGGCGCAGAATGCAGCTAGATGAACCGCTGAGAAATGAAGTTACACCAAAAAATATTCTTATGATAGGCCCTACAGGTGTGGGCAAAACAGAAATCGCTAGACGCCTAGCTAAAATAGCAAATGCCCCTTTTATGAAGGTTGAAGCCACTAAATTCACCGAGGTGGGCTATGTCGGACGCGACGTCGAATCTATTGTACGAGACCTGGTAGAACGCTCGATAAAAATGCATCGAGAGCAAGAAATGGAAAAAGTAAAATTTCGCGCAGAGGAAGCAGCAGAAGATCGTATTTTAGATGCACTTTTGCCACCTGCCCGGGTCGACGAGGTGCCCCAAGAATCTAATACTCGTCAGATCTTCAGAAAAAAACTACGCGAGGGCGAGCTAAATGATAAGGAAATTGAAATTGAAGTTTCTGCACCACAGGTTGGGGTAGAAATTATGGCTCCTCCCGGCATGGAAGACATGACAAGCCAATTGCAGAACATGTTTTCCAATATTTCCTCAGACAAAAAGAAAAAAACAAAACTGAGCGTTAAAAAAGCGTTTAAAAAGCTCACAGATGAAGAAGCATCCAAGCTAGTGAATGAAGAAGAGATTAAATCTCTAGCAATTTCAGCCGCTGAACAAAACGGTATCGTTTTCTTAGATGAAATCGATAAGGTATGTAAACGTGAAGGTAACAGCGGGGGCGACGTTTCGCGCGAAGGCGTACAAAGAGACCTTCTACCACTCATTGAAGGCAGCACAGTAAGCACCAAACACGGAATGATTAAAACAGACCACATATTATTTATAGCTTCAGGCGCTTTCCATTTAGCGAAACCATCTGATCTCATTCCCGAACTTCAAGGCCGATTACCGATTCGAGTCGAAATGCAGGCTTTGAGTCCTGATGATTTCGAACGCATCTTAATAGAACCAGATGCATCTCTCACTAAACAGCATATAGCCTTGTTGAAAACAGAAGGGATAGACATCGAGTTCACAAAAGATGGTATTCGTCGTATCGCTGAAACTGCTTTTAATGTGAATGAAAATACTGAAAATATTGGTGCAAGAAGGCTTCACACGGTGCTAGAAAAGCTACTAGAAGATATTTCTTATGAAACGGGATTAGAAAATAAACATATAAAAATAGATGCTAACTTCGTCGATACTCAATTGGGAGAACTTTCTCAAAATGAAGATCTCAGTAGATTTATTTTGTAAGAAACACAGCAAAAATTAATAATTTCTTTTAAAGATGAATGAAGCGCCGAGAGATATAAAACTACACAAAAAATCGCAAGAATTAGAGATCGTTTTTAATTCATCATCATATCGACTAAGCGCTGAATACCTGCGAACACATTCCCCTTCGGCTGAAGTAAAGGGACACGGTCCAGGCCAGGAGATTCTTCAATTAAATAAGGAAAACGTTAATATTGTAGATATTAGCGTACAAGGTAATTACGCTATAAGAATTTCTTTCGATGACGGCCATGATAGCGGTATTTACTCTTGGCAATATCTGAAAGAACTCGGCGAGAATAAGGATATACTTTGGAAAAGGTATCAAGAAAAAGTTAAGTCATTTTCGGAATCAGAATATACCGCCAATTTAAAATGGGTCAATCCTGCCACCTCTCCTTCGAATAAAAAATAAACGCTAAAGTATAAATATTTCGTTCTATGGATTCCAATTGGCCAATACACGGCTATGGCGTACAATAAGCAGTTATGTATACGTCAATTAGATTCAAACTACAGTAACTGGATATTTCTTAATTCTATGACAGAAGAAAAAACCACCCACTTTGGTTACGAAGAAGTCAATGTATCCGATAAGGCGAAGCGCGTTGCCAATGTCTTTCATTCGGTGGCTTCAAAGTATGACTTGATGAACGACCTAATGTCAGGTGGAATCCATCGCATATGGAAAAAATTTACGATTGAAATTTCCGCTGTTCGCCCCGGACAGAAAGTGCTTGATATTGCCGGCGGAACCGGGGATCTCACACAACAATTCTCAAAAATTGTCGGCGAACGAGGAAGCGTTGTACTCGCAGATATTAACGACTCTATGTTAAATGTTGGTAGGGACAAGCTTATTGATCAAGGGATTGCGGGAAACACCTATTACGCTCAAGCAGATGCTCAATCGCTACCCTTTGAATCAGACACATTTGACTGCATCACAATAGCTTTTGGACTAAGAAACGTAACCGATAAGGACAAAGCCCTCCGGTCTATGCTGGAAGTATTAAAACCTGGCGGTCGATTGTTGATTTTAGAATTTTCCAAACCACAAAATAAACTTCTCGAAAGAGCTTATGACGCCTATTCATTCAGCGTACTCCCCATGATGGGCAAGCTCATTGCTAACGATTCCGACAGCTATAAATATCTTGCCGAAAGTATTCGTATGCACCCAGATCAATCCACACTCAAATCAATGATGGATGATGCCGGTTTTTCTCAAACACAGTACTACAATCTTAGCGGTGGCATAGTCGCACTTCATAAGGGGATCAAAGTCTAAATATGTTAAATTTTGACTTCTCAGAATTTTCTCAGCACCAATTTCTGAGTTCTGCAGAATTTATCATTAACGAAGCACTCAAGTACGATCCGGGGACACGGCAAAAACTCACTAACCTAGAAGATAAAAAGCTAAAATTAAACTGTTCTCAACCTGACTTTGTCGCGTACATAAATATAGTCGATGGCAAAGTTTCAATTCAAAACATGAGTGAAACCTATAGCGATGTCGAGATCAACGGAAAATTTTTAGATCTTATTGGGTTAATACTTAATGGAGAAAATTCTGTTACTGGTAGCGGCGTTTCGGTATCGGGCAAAATCGGAGTACTGCAAGAATTTCGAGATGCTTTTAGTCACTTAGATATCGATTGGGAAGATGCAATTAGTGAAAAACTAGGCCCAGTGATCGGCCACAATATTGCAAATATAATTCGCTTTAAAACGAATCAAGTTAGAAGCATCACAGCTCATTCGTTAAAACATTTACCCGATATTTTGACGGAAGAACTTCAACTGCTTCCTACTAATATCGAACTGGAAACTCTTAACAATAGTATTGATCAAATAAAAAGCGATGCAAACCGAGTCTTAGCTAAAGTGCAACAAATAAAACAAAAAATCTCTAACAATTAATTAAGGACAAGTCTGGGTGTCTAGCTTAAAACGTGTTTACGAAATTATTAGAGTAATCGGCAAATATCGACTCGATAAGCTCGTAAATATTTCAGCGATTCCTTTTAAATACAGAATACCATTTTACTTTTTTAAACTTTACCCACAAAACAACAACAATAGAGGCGAACGGCTGCGTTTTGCGTTTGAAGAACTTGGCCCTATATTCGTCAAATTTGGCCAGTTACTTTCGACGCGCCCAGACATAGTTCCCAACGATATCGTTATTGAACTCAGCCAATTACAAGATAACGTTACTCCTTTCGCTTCAGAAAAATTTGTATCTATTGTCGAGCACTCACTGGGTGGTAAAGTTGAAGAAATTTTTGAACAATTTGATAAATCCCCTCTAGCTTCAGCTTCTGTAGCCCAGGTTCACACAGGAGTTCTTAAAACTGGCGAAGAAGTGATTATAAAAAGTATCCGTCCTGGTATAGACGAAATTATTGAGAAAGATACTAAGCTATTACTTGGAATAGCTAATTGGGTTGAAAGAATCAGCGCAGAGGGCCGACGCTTTCGCCTAATAGAAGTCGTTAAAGATTATCAGACAACCATATTTGACGAACTTGATTTAGCTCGCGAAGCCGCAAATGCCTCACAGTTAAGGCGAAACTTTGAAGAAAATAACGATTTATATATTCCACAAATTTATTGGAAGTATACCAATAAGCGCGTCTTGGTCATGGAACGAATTTATGGTATTCCCGTTACTCACATCAATAAACTGAAAGATCAAGGGACTCATTTCAAAAAACTTGCTGAACGAGGAGTAGAGGTTTTTTTTACTCAGGTATTCGAACACAATTTCTTTCATGCAGACATGCACCCTGGAAATGTTTTTGTTTCAAAAAAAACCCCTCAAAACCCTACTTACATTGCCGTTGATTTCGCAATTGTTGGTTCACTAACACAAGAAGATCAATATTATTTAGCTCGCAACCTTATTGCGATGTTTCGCCGTGATTATCGTCAGGTGGCTGAACTTCATGTCACAAGTGGCTGGGTGCCGCAAGAAACATCGATTAGTGGGTTTGAATCAGCAATACGCAGCGTTTGCGAACCAATATTCGAAAAACCCCTAAAAGAAATATCCTTCGGAGAAGCACTTATTACACTATTTCAAACGGCTCGCCGTTTTAATATGCCAGTGCAACCACAATTAGTTTTACTACAAAAAACGCTTTTAAATATCGAAGGGCTTGGACGCCAGCTCTATCCCGACTTGGATTTGTGGGATACGGCTCACCCATTTTTAGAAAGATGGATTAAAGAGAGATATCACCCAAAGACACTATGGAAACAATTTAAATATCACTCACCAGACTGGTTGGAAAGGGCGCCAGAACTACCTTATCTTGCTTTTGATTCTTTTAATCATTTAAAAAAAGTTTCAGAGGCTGTGCCTGACATTCAAAAAGCCAGCCTAGCCATTGAAAAAAATCGAAACGAAAAGCTAAGCAGAACTATCGCTAAAATTATTGCGGTTGCGGGTTTAATTGGAATAGCAGCACTCTCAGAACAAGTTTCCAACTTAATCGCGGCGATACTTCTAGTGACGGGAATCAGTATTTTATTTCTATAACAACGTTTCTATTTTTTAATCAAGCTATGGCGTCCAGAAGATATATGCAGCAGCAAAACTTATAGAAAAATAATCGTTGGTCTCTACAAGAGAGCTATCCTCTATAACCGCTCCAGAGAGATTGTCATACCTTAAACTAAATCCATAGAAGTATTTTTCATCTCGCTTGCGAACAGTAATTCGGGAAAATGTTCCGCTATATCCAGAAGTTGATGAAAATTCTCCACGATTTTCCGTAACAAATTCGGGAGCCACATCATAGTAATAGCTATGATAAGAACGAGTGCCATATAACGCACCTAATTGAACTCGGGTAGCCCAGCCTTTTGCAAATGGTGCAAACTTATATGTGAATTTAGGGTTAAAAAGATAACCTCGATGAGTCATGGAAAAGCCGTCATAGCTGATAACGGCCCGTACAGGAAAATTAACTTCTAAACCTCGACTAAATCCTTTCCCTGTGAGGTTAATGTTAAATGATGGGCCCAACTCAAAAGCGGAATCAAGCTCAGGCATGCCTCTTCGAGCTTCAGACTCGGATCCACCGCCACTTAACGAACCGCCACCACTTAATTTAAATTCATATTGGTCATTAGCTAAAAATTCCGCTCTAGCTCCATTTCGATCAACCTTGAAGAAATCTCCGCGATATAAAAAAAATGGCAACGGTAATACTCTAAACTCGGTCGCCTTGGAGCCACGGTACTCACGAAGATATTGACCAATACCAAGCACTCCTACTTCAAATTTGGGTTTGTGCTTTGCGTCCTCTTTTGCATCAACAAAAGGACTAACCGCCACAAAAAGCAAAATAAAAAAAGCCGGAAAAAATAGTTTTCCGCATAAAAAAGCCCACATTACGCGGGCTTGATTTGACAGATTATTTATTTCAATCATTCAGAATCTTTTGATTCAACCACTTCGTTTGTATTGGATGCTTCGCCTGTATCTTCCGTTTTGGTCTCAGGTTCTTCAGGCTTTTCTAAAAGTTCTTTAATAGAAAGCTTAATACGTCCGCGGTTATCGATATCCATGCATTTAACATCAACGACCTGACCAACTTCTAAGTAATCTTCAACATTCTTAACACGCTCGTGCGCAATTTGAGAAATATGCACTAAACCGTCTTTGCCTGGAAGGAAGTTAACAAAGGCACCAAAATCTGCGAGACGAACAACTTTACCACTGTATGTAGTACCGACTTCCGCTTCTGCTGTAATCTCTTCAATTTTAAGGATGGCAGAACGTAGACCTTCTCCATCATCGGCATAAATTTTAACAGAACCGTCATCATCGATATCAATTGACACTCCCGTTTCCTCGGTAATCGCGCGGATAGTTGCGCCACCTTTACCAATAATGTCTCGAATCTTTTCAGGATCAACATTCATGGTATGGAATTGCGGTGCAGTATCAGAAAGTTCTGTACGAGATTGATCGATCACCTTATTCATTTCAGCAAGGATATGCAGACGCGCCGCTAGCGCTTGCTCTAAGGCGATTTCCATGATTTCTTCAGTAATGCCTTCTATTTTAATATCCATCTGAAGTGCAGTGATACCACTTGTCGAACCGGCGACTTTAAAATCCATATCCCCAAGGTGATCTTCATCACCAAGAATATCAGTCAAGACTGCGAATCCATCACTTTCTTTAACCAGCCCCATTGCAATACCCGCAACCGGTGCTTTTAGTGGAACGCCCGCATCCATCAATGCTAAGCTCGAACCACAAACCGAAGCCATCGAACTCGAACCATTAGATTCGGTAATTTCACTAACCACACGAATACTATATGGAAATTCATCTTCTTTCGGTAACATCGCGGCGACACCGCGTCGGGCTAACCGACCATGCCCAATCTCTCTGCGGCCTACAGATCCCATGCGCCCTGCTTCACCAACAGAGTATGGAGGGAAGTTATAGTGCAGCATGAATGGGTCACGATGTTCACCCTCTAAAGCATCGACTATCTGAGCGTCTCGTGCAGAACCTAAAGTTGCAACCACTAATGCCTGTGTTTCTCCACGAGTAAATAAAGCGGAACCATGTACTTTTGGTAATACACCAACTTCAACTTGAAGTGGACGAACCGTCTTATTATCACGGCCATCAATTCTTGGCTCACCTGCCACCACACGCGTGCGTACTATGTTCTTCTGAATTTTTCCAAATATCTCGCGGACTTCTTCTTCAGCAATATCATTTTCCTCAGATACCAGCTCTTCAACAGCTTGAGTGCGCAATTCATCTAATCGATCATAACGCTTTGCTTTGTCAGTAATTCGATATGCAACACCAATTGAATCTTCAAAACCTCTAGCAACAGCTGAATGAAGTTCTTCGTTAATGGTGGGTGGCTCCCAATGCCACTTTTCTTTTCCTGCATCTGCAGCCAATTCGTTTACTGCTTGAACCACAGCTTGCATTTCTTGATGTGCATACAAAACAGCACCAAGCATAATATCTTCTGGCAACTCTTCCGCCTCAGATTCCACCATCAGAACTGCATCTTTAGTGCCAGCAACAACCATATCCAATTCGGATTCTTTTAAGCTCGAGTACGTGGGGTTCAGCAAATAACCATCTTCTTGGGAATAACCAACTCTCGCTGCGCCAACGGGCCCATTAAAAGGGATGCCTGAAATAGCAAGTGCAGCAGAGGTTCCAATCATAGCTGCAATGTCAGGATCAACATCTTTCTCGGCAGAAACAACTGTGCAGATAACTTGGACTTCATTTAGAAATCCATTTGGAAACAATGGGCGAATTGGACGATCAATAAGTCTTGAGGTTAAAGTTTCTTTCTCTGAAGGCCGACCTTCGCGCTTTAAAAAACCACCAGGAATTTTTCCTGCTGCATAAGCTTTTTCTTGATAATGTACTGATAACGGGAAAAAGTCTTGTCCCGCAGTCGCTTCTTTAGCTCCTACTACAGTGCACAATACAGACGTTTCACCCATACTTACTAAAACCGCACCTGTGGCTTGCCGTGCGATGCGCCCTGTTTCTAATATTACGGTATCTTTACCATACTGAAATTTTTTTATTACCGGATTCACTCTTTTATCCTTTTTATTTACGGCGCGATTACGCCTTTATTTACTTAACTTAACAACTAATAAAATAATTCTAGACAATTTATAGATGCTCAAACGAGTATTTCTTAGATCTATAGCTCCTGCTTCGACAATTAAACTAAAAAACCGTCGAAAAATATAAAATCATATCCCTTTTTAAATAAGGTAAGATTAAAAATGCCCGCACAAATGGCGGGCATCTTACGACTAACGACGTAAACCTAACTTTTGAATAAGACTGGCATATCGGTTAACGTCCTTACCTTTTAGATAATCTAAAAGTTTACGACGCTGATTAACCATTCGTATCAACCCTCTACGAGAGTGGTGATCCTGTTTGTTTTCTGCAAAATGTCCTTGGAGCTTGTTGATATTTGCGGTAAGCAATGCAACTTGCACTTCAGGAGATCCAGTGTCACCTTCACAGGTTTGGTTGTCTTTAACTATCGCTGCTTTTTCTTCTGCACTTAGTGCCATAACTATTTCCTCAACTAAGAATATGCCCAACAAAATCTCTAAAAAGAGATATTTTGTCTCGAAAAATGGCCCAACCGCGCATATTTACAGGTGGGTCATATTAAGCCCAGATGGCTTAATTCATTTTACTTGCCTGAGGAACTAGCCTTCGACAAGCCTAAAACTGGACAATCATTGGTAAACAACTAACCTTTTTGGCGCGACCATACCGTCTCCAGTCAGCTCACCAACGCCCAAAAATTGTCCACCATGATCAAAAACACGCACTTTATCACCTTCATCGCCTAAGGCAAAGGATTCTGTACTTGCCACCGCCTGACCTTTCGAAAAGTAAAAAGCACTATCTGTTTCTAAGTTTATTTCTGGCAAAACAGCAACAGGAGAATCAACAGGTAGCAAATGATGATCTAAAACCAAGGCTTTTTCTTCACCACGTTCGGATTCTAATGCTTCAAGCGTTTGAGATCGAGATAGATCAAATTGCCCTGCTTGAATGCGCCTCAAACTTGCCACGTGACCACCAACGCCAAGTTCCCGACCTATGTCATCCGCTAAACTGCGTACATAAGTTCCTTTACTACAACGAACAAAGACTTTGACTTTTGCTCTAGCCCCCACCTCAAAAGATTGAAGCTCAATCTCATAGATGCTCACTTTTCGCGCTTGACGTTCTACTTCTATTCCTTCTCGCGCCAATTTATATAGAGGTTGCCCATTTTGTTTAATCGCCGAGTACATCGGTGGGACTTGCTCTATCTCTCCCGTAAACCTACTAAGTGTCGACCGAACAGCAGCCTCATCGATGTGGCTGGCATCTCTGACTTCAATAACGCGCCCATCGGAATCACAGGTATCTGTCGTTTCACCTAAAACAAATTCACTAATATAAGCTTTGTCAGAATCTAACAAAAACTGAGAAAACTTGGTTGCTTCACCCAAACAAATCGGCAATACACCTGTTGCTAAAGGGTCTAAACTTCCCGTATGACCAACCTTGTTTGCAAAAAACAATCGCTTTACGCGTTGAACAACGTCATTAGAAGTCACGCCAATTGGTTTATCAATCACAACCACTCCATGCACCGGGCGCCCAAACTTACGTCTTTTTCCCAAGTTTAACCCTCGGAATCAGGCTTATGTAATGACTTGTCCGACTCTATCGCTTGATCAATAAGCTGCGAAAGCGCTTGCCCTTGGATACTTGTCTTATCATAAAAAAACTGTAGCTTAGGAGTGACTCGCATTTTTACATCTTTAGCTAAAAGTGTACGTAAAAAAGAAGCCGCGTTATTCAAGACATCAGCGGCTTCATCGCCTTCTTTATTTTCATCCACGCCGACAAATGTGACATAGACTTTTGCGTAGGCGAGATCTCTGGTTACTGTCACAGAATTGATATTTACCATGCCAATTCTCGGGTCGCGAATTTCCATTCGAATTAAATTCGCAAGACTACGTTGAATAGCATCTGCAACGCGTTCTGAGCGCTGAAATTCTCTAGCCACAAAAAACTCCTAGCTATTTAATTTATAGCTCGCGAGCCACTTCTTTAACGTCAAACACCTCGATTTGATCGCCTATTTTAACGTCATAGTTTTTGACGCCAATTCCACATTCCATTCCATTACGAACTTCGTTGACATCGTCCTTAAAACGACGCAACGATTCTAACTCGCCTTCAAAGATCACTACGTTATCACGTAAAACACGAATAGGCTTGTTTCTATAAACCGAACCTTCAACCACCATACAACCAGCAACCTGACCAAATTTCGGAGAACGGAATACATCACGAACATCGGCGATACCTACGATTTCTTCCACTCGCTCTGGCTCTAGCATTCCAGCCAATGCGCCTTTTACTTCGTCGATAAGTTGATAAATGATACTGTAATATCGCACTTCCACTGACTCGTTCTCTGCAAGTTTTCTCGCAGAACCATCGGCACGAACATTAAAGCCAAGGACAATAGCACCAGACGTCAAAGCAAGGTTCACGTCATTCTCGGTAATTCCTCCGACGCCACCCCCAACAAAATTAACGTTAACTTCGTCATTTCCTAGATCTAATAACGCCGCTTGAATCGCTTCTAGGGAGCCTCTTACATCCGCCTTTAAAACAATAGGTAATATTTTTTTCTCACTTGAATCCATTCCAGCGAACATATTTTCTAATTTTGCCGCTTGCTGTCTTTGCAGTTTTTCCTGACGTTCTTTTTCTGATCTAAACTCTGCAACTTCACGTGCTTTTCTTTCATCAGGAACAACGACAAACTCATCACCTGCATTAGGAGGAACGTCCAACCCAAGTATTTCAACCGGCGTGGAAGGCCCTGCTACCTTGACACTTTTGCCTAATTCATTTGTCATCGCTCGCACACGACCGAAACTTTGACCAGCTAGAAGAACTTCACCTGATTTTAGATTACCACCCTGAACCAAAACCGTCGCGACAACGCCACGCCCTTTATCCATTCGAGATTCAATTACCACACCTTTGGCGGGAACATCTATAGGAGCATGCAGTTCAAGCAATTCAGCCTGTAGCGCGACAGATTCAAGAAGCGCATCAATACCTTCACCAGAATGAGCCGACACAGGAATAAATTGAGTATCTCCGCCCCAATCTTCAGGTATCACATCTTTCGCCGCTAATTCATTTTTAACTCTTTCCGGATCCGCAGCTTCCTTATCAATTTTATTAATAGCAACCACAAGAGGAACTTCTGCTGCGCGGGCATGTTGAATGGCCTCTTCAGTTTGCGGCATGACACCATCATCCGCTGCAACAACCAGAATAACAACATCCGTACATTGAGCGCCTCGCGCCCTCATCGCGGTAAACGCCGCATGGCCTGGAGTATCTAGAAAAGCAAGTTCACCATGATCGGTTTTAACTCGGTAAGCACCAATGTGCTGAGTAATACCGCCAGCTTCACCCGAAGCGACTTTCGCTTTTCGGATGTAGTCCAACAGAGAAGTCTTACCATGGTCAACGTGCCCCATTACCGTAACAATTGGAGAGCGAGCGACCATTTCTGCATTTTCTTCAGCAACACTTTCTTGCAAATTTTCTTCGATTGCATCAGCGCTCACCAACACAAATTCATGTCCTAATTCTTCGACCACAAGCTGAGCGGTTTCTTGATCCAGGGTTTGATTGACCGTCGCCATTACACCCATTTTCATAAGATGTTTTACAACTTCACCAGATTTAACACTCATCCGCATTGCCAAATCGCCAACAGTAATCTCTTCAGGGATTTCCACTTTGTAAGTGATTTTTTCCGTAGGCTTTTTAAATACATGCTTGTTGGCAAGCTTGATTGGCTTTTTAAGTGGTTTGGATGCGATCTTCTTGGGCTTTGGAGAATGAATAACTTCTTCTAGTTCCTGCTCATCT
Source organism: Cellvibrionaceae bacterium (assembly GCA_965262305.1). GTDB lineage: Bacteria > Pseudomonadota > Gammaproteobacteria > Pseudomonadales > Cellvibrionaceae > CBDHEY01. The sequence continues at coordinate 1,271,041 of CBDHEY010000004.1, read as the reverse complement.
TCAACATAATCAAGCGCAGATGCTACTTTCTTAGGCGCGTTTACTTTCTTAACCGCTTTACCCGCTTTTTTATTATGCTTAGATTTTTCTTCCTCTATTTCATCTCCAGCTTCGCCTAATTCGCGTGCACGACGATGATGTTTTGGCTTATCATCATCGTCCTTCGATTCAGCGGCAGCATCTGATTTAGCAGCGCCATTCTGCGGCTTCGATTTATCCTCAGTCTTGGCTTTTTTAGCTTCTTCAGCCTCTTTTGCTACCTTGGCAGCTTCTTCTTTAGCAGCTAATTTTTCTGCTTCCATCTTTTGACGAGCTTCAGTGGCTTTTTGTCGCAAAATTTCAGCATCATCAACAAATGAAGTGCGTGATTCCAAAGGCTTTACTACTTCCGCATTTTCAGCTGGCTCGTCTTTCGGAGTCTCGAGAGAATCCAGATCTTCAGCGGCTTCTGCTGGTGCAGCTTCTTGCTCTGGTTCACTAGACTCTATAATCACAGGATCTGGCTCTTCAACAGGTTCAGCAACAGCCTCGCTTACTGCTGAAACTTCAACCACTGTCTCGTCAACTGTTTCCGCATCGGTATCTACAACCGAGTCAAGTTCTGTTTCTAGCTCGTCCGCTTTTTCCGCTGAATCAGATACCTCTTGCTTTACATACGTTCGCTTTTTTCTAACTTCAACATTTACCGTCTTGCGGCCACTGCCACTTCCTGTTTTCAACGTCGTAGTTGTTTTGCGTTTTAATGTAATTTTCTTCGGTGGAGCCGCACTTTCACCGTGACTCGATTTCAAAAAAGTCAGTAACGTTTGCTTTTCTTCTGCAGAGACATTGTCTTCCGCAGACGTATGAGCAAGCCCAGCTTGCTTCATTTGCATGAGTATGCGATCGACAGTTGCACCAACAGATTTGGCAAGTTCACTTACTGTTACATCAGCCATATTCGGTCTCAGTTTCCTATTTACCCATTAAGATTGGGTTTTCATGTATATTAATTTGTTCAGCCAAACACTATGTGAAGGACAAAAATTCTTTTCGGCTATTCTTCGTCGGCAAACCAGGGTTCGCGAGCCTTCATAATCAGCGCCGCAGCACGCTCCTCGTCCATGCCATCTATTTCCATAAGCTCATCAACAGACTGCTCAGCCAAGTCTTCCATTGTTATCACACCACGCGATGCCAACGTATTCGCTAAATCACGATCCATACCTTCCATAGTAATCAGGTCTTCAGCCGGAGCTTGATCACCTACTTTCTCCTCAGAGGCAAGCGCTTGCGTGAGCAATGCATCTTTTGCTCTACTGCGAAGCTCTTCAGCAATTTCTTCGTCGAAACCATCAATTGCCAAAAACTCTTCCATCGGAACATATGCCACTTCTTCTAACGTGGTAAAGCCTTCGTCAACAAGCACATCTGCAACATCTTCATCAATATCTAGAGCATTCATAAATACTTCTTTGGATGACCCTGCCTCTTCCTCTTGTTTTTCATTCCATTGCTCTAGACTCATAACATTGATTTGCCAGCCAGTCAGTTCGGTAGCAAGTCGCACATTTTGACCGCCACGACCAATCGCCTGGGCAAGGTTATCTTCACTAACAGCTAAATCCATCGAGTGGGTTTCTTCATCAACCACAATCGACTCGATCTCAGCAGGCGCCATCGCATTGATCACAAATTGGGCGGGATTATCATCAAATAAAATGATATCTATTCGCTCGTTACCCAATTCATTTGACACCGCTTGAACTCGAGAGCCACGCATTCCAACACAGGCACCTACAGGATCCATTCGACCATCATTAGTGGATACCGCGATTTTTGCTCTCGAACCAGGGTCCCGAGCGGCCGCGCGAAGAGAAATAACCTCTTCTGAAATTTCTGGTACTTCAATTTTAAAAAGCTCTACCAACATACCTGGCGCAGCGCGGCTTAAAAATAACTGAGGACCGCGTGCATCAGGTCGAACATCCACCAACAATGCACGCACTCTATCGTTCATTCGAAATACTTCACGACCGATCAGCTCTTCTCTCGGCAACAATCCTTCTGCATTACCACCCAAATCCACAATGATGTTGTCTCGGGTAACTTTCTTAACTGCACCAGAAATCAATTCACCCACACGATCACGATATTGATCAACAATTTGAGCCCTCTCGGCTTCTCGCACCTTTTGCACGATGACTTGCTTAGCAGTCTGCGCAGCAATTCGACCAAACTCTTCATTTTCGATTACAACTTCATGAACATCGCCAACTTTTAGATTGGGATCAACTTCAGCAGCTTCTTCTGTTGTAAATTGCGTCCCCAGCTCTGCAAGGACATCGTCATCAACAACAGTCCAACGCCTAACCGTGGTGTAATCTCCAGACTGCCTGTCGATACTCACAACAACATCTGAGTCTTCATCGAAGCGCTTCTTGGTCGCCGATGCTAAAGCCAATTCAATCGCCTGGAAAATGACTTCGCTTTCAACGCCTTTCTCGTTTGAAACCGCGTCAGCTACCAGCAATATTTCTTTTTTCATTAGGTTGCCTCTAAATCCATAAACGTCGCGAGAGCCCTAAAAAGTAGGAACCACATTCGCCTTGTCTACCAGTTCAAAAGGAAGTAAATACTCCTCATTATCTACTTCCAAAATAATTTCTTCGTTTTCCACGCCTTTAAAAAGTCCTGTAAACTTTTTTCTGCCCTCAAAAGCAATGCGCAGTTTTATGGCGATTTTTGCGCCAACAAAACGCTCATATTGCTCAATTTTGTATAAAGGCCGATCCATTCCCGGGGAAGAGACTTCAAGTGAATATTCACCAGCGATTGGATCCTCAACATCCAAGACACTGCTCACTTGACGACTTACTCTTTCGCAATCCTCAATTTTTACGCCATCAGGTAGCTTTTCTATGTAGATTCTCAACATAGCTCGCCGCCCTTGCGCGAGATAGTCAATTCCCCATAGTTCACAGCCGAAAGACTCGACAACAGGTTCAATCAAAGCTTCAAGTTGCGTTTGTTTATTTTGCATAAATTCTTTAGTTTAGCCTGAGAAAATCCAAATTCATTGAATTTCGGCCACAAACAAAAAATGGGCATAAAGCCCATTCCAATATTTTACCCAGAAGCAACAAATCTGCGACACTTCTAGTAAATCAGTTAAATAGCCCGTCAACATCCATTTAAAGGCCAGATACTAAAAAGGGCCTCAACTAGGGCCCAATTTCGATTCAAGTTAGTATTTTAACCTTTTTTGAGGAAAAATAGTAGTCTAATAAATCGATAGCAGAATCAAAGCTTTACTTAACCTGCTAGAATATTTCCACGGTATCAAAGTGAGAAACAAGCTTCGCATAATTAGCTCGCTTGACCTTCAAATATCGACGTTAAATACCAGTCAAAACAAAAAAGCCTTCAAAACTAATTTACCATAGCTTTGAAGGCTTTTCTAAAATTGGTAGCGGGGGCTGGATTTGAACCAACGACCTTCGGGTTATGAGCCCGACGAGCTACCAGGCTGCTCCACCCCGCACCTGCACGTTATGTACTGCCACTAATTCAGAACATTACTCTGAACTAATAATTCAAAGGACGTGACTTCCTTTGAGCCGCCAACACAGAAAATCAAGTCAAATTAAAATACAAAAAATCACTTAATCTTTCTTAGGGAGCTAACCTTCGTCTCAAGAAGGCCGCGCATTATAGGAGCTAGGTTTACGCGGGTCAAGGAGAGTTTTGCACTATCAGATGGCGTTTCTTAACCCGAGATCTTTTGCATAAGGTTGTAAGTACGCTTGACTGTTAATATAGTCGCTACCATAAAACTTAAGATAATGACTAAGTAGCGTAACTGGTACTGCAAGGTTAACCGTCCCATTACGATAGTCGTCTATCGAAGAAGCGATCTCCTGTCGAACCTCCCCTTTTACATGCTCTCGCAAATAACCAAGAATATGAAATAGCGTATTGGCGTGCCCTTTGCGATTAGCCGGCCGCTTAATCGCGAACATAAACTCTTTAATGTATTCCCTGCTCAGCTCATGAATATCGCCTTTTCCTGAACCCGCAACCATTTGACCCAGCTTCTTATAGGGCAGTTGGCCATGAGCCATGATCAGATATTTATACCGACTATGAAACTCCACTAGTCCTCGCGGTGTTGGATTATGCTCCACTTGATTACGCCAATCATGGTAAGCGAAAACCTGAGCGATAAAATTCTCTCGTAAAGCAGCATCGTTCAGCCTACCTTCCTCTTCAACTGGCATCAATGGAAGCAGCTCCCTCAAGGTTCTGGCATACATTCCAGCGTGTTTACCTGGTAAGTTGTGCTCACCTTTGTAGACCTTTGTACTATACAAACCGCAGCTTGGAGAGTTTTTCATGAAAATATAGCCACAAAGATGCGCATTATCTTTTGCGACTTTCGACGCGTACTCTTGAAGAGGCTCTGTCACATCTAAGTCTTTAGTGACAGTTCCCACTACCCTTGGGCTTTCAATAGGTGCAACAAGCCTGATTGGCTCACGAGGAATGCTCATTCCAATAGCCACTTCAGGGCAAAACGACGTAAATTCAAATACTTCTGTGAGATGATTTAAACAAAATCTGCTTTGTTTGTGGCCACCATCGTACCGAACTCTTTCCCCTAATAGGCAAGCACTTATTCCAACGGGGATCTTAGAAATTTCTTTTTCCGACATTATGACAACCAGACTCATCTTTGAACTCAACAACACGAAATGATTACGCGCTGTATTTTTAAGTAGATTAGATGATTTTATGCAAAAAAACATAGAATTTATAGTTATCCGGGACAGCGAGTTCATAAGCCACAGACTAAACTCAAACTTCGGAACAGTATTTGCTGAACTTATTGTTCATAAGCGACAGAATAAACGCCAATGATGGAAAAAACCTACTTGGCCAAATATCGAGGAACACAGTTGATCGATGACCGAATCAGCGAATAGCTCAGCAATCAACCAACTGATTTCTGAACATAAGTTACCTACCAGTTATCTTGAAACGGTAAACCATTGGCTTCGACCTATCGCACAAGAAATAGGCAGCAAAAACACAGCATTACACGCACCAAATAAGAGCAAATTCAGCTCTGCAGTGGTTTTTGGGGTGCAAGGCGCTCAAGGAAGTGGCAAAAGTACGTGCTCGGAGTTCTTTAAGGCAATTTTTGAACACGAGTTTGGCCTAAAAACAGCCGTACTCTCGATTGATGATTTCTATTTAACGCATAAGGAACGCCAAGATTTATCCAAAAGAGTGCATCCGCTATTAGCGACTCGAGGAGTGCCAGGGACACACGATATCGACCTCACGTTGCAAACAATAAATGCGTTGAGTTCAGCTAATGACGCGTCAAATACTGCAATTCCCCGATTTGATAAGGCTTTCGACGATAGAAAACCGCGAGAAGAATGGGATTATATATTTGGGAAAGTCGACATCATTATCCTCGAAGGTTGGTTCATCGGCTTAACTTGCCCTGAACTAAAGACTCTGGACAACCCTATTAACGAGTTAGAGGAAAATGAAGACCCAGATAAAGTTTGGCGCACCTACGTGCACCAACAGCTCAATCTTTATCAAGCAATTTTCAAACAGTTAGACAAGCTATTAGTTTTAAAAGCACCCTCTTTTGATTGTATTTACCATTGGAGGCTGAATCAGGAAGAAAAGCTCATTGCGTCATTAAACGCAAGTAATAACAAAAAGAGCCACTCGCCAGATGTTAAAACTCTTTCTCCTAGGGAAGTAAGACGTTTTATCGCTCACTTCGAGAGACTGACCGAACATGCATTGGTTTCACTCCCTCGACAAGCAGATTGGTGCTTACATTTAAATGAAAATCAAAAAATCATAAAAAAAACCTGCAAAAAAGAAACGCCTCCATTTATTATCATTACAGATCTAGATGGAACATTATTAGATCATTACACTTACTCTTGGGAAGCTGCATTACCCGCAATGAATCATGCAAAGAATTTAAATATTCCAATAATAATAAATACAAGTAAGACAAGAAAAGAAGTTGAAAAACTTCAATCTAGCATGAATATCACTGCGCCTTTTATTATTGAGAATGGGTCTGCGCTGCTGGTTCCTCAAAATTACTACACCACTGAAATTGAATCTAATGTATTCAAAGAAGCTGGTATATCGGATGGGCTGATCGAGATAATTTTTGGAGCTAAACGAAGTTCAATCTGCGAACTTGTTTACGCAATTCGTAAAGAATATGGATTCAAGTTTTCCGGATACTCGGACTGGGATATCGAAAAACTTATTCAAATAACTGGACTAGACAAAGCCTCGGCGAATCTATCTATGCAACGAAATTACTCCGAACCAATTGTATGGGACGATTCCAATAAAAACTATGAATTGTTTTCTTCCTTAGTAGAGGCACAAGGATACAAATTATTAAAAGGTGGGCGTTTCACTCATATCCTTGGAAAAACAAACAAGGCAAATCCGATCGATTTCTTGATGAATCAAATTTACGACTCTAAACTCACACAATCAATTTGTTTGGGCGATAGCCCAAACGATATTGATATGCTAAATATCGCCGATCATGCAATTTGTGTAAAGTCACCTACGGGAAATTTTCCAAGACTTAACACCAAAGGAATCACCTACCATACAGAGGGGCTAGGACCACTTGGTTGGAACGAAGCAATTATAAAAATACTGCCCAAATCAATATATTAGTCAGAGGAAACACCCATGGCGGACTTTTACCAAAACGGAATAATCACAACACTGCATAACCTTAAACAACGCAGTTTGGAATCTATGGAAGATGAACTGAGAGAATTTTCTAAAATTCGTCCTATGACACTCGTCTTACCTTGCCTATATTCTGAATTAGAGGGGCCGGCACTAAAAAATATCGTGTCTCACCTAAGCCGAGTAGACTATCTTTCAGAAGTCGTTATCGGGCTTGATCGAGCCACTAAAGATCAATACAAACATGCGCTTGATTTTTTCGAACCTCTCGGTCAAGATTTTAAAATGCTCTGGAATGATGGGCCTCGTTTACAAGGCATAAATGATCGGCTAGTCGCTGAAGGGTTAGCCCCGCAAGAACTTGGTAAAGGATACAATGTTTGGTATTGTCTCGGATTTGTTCTTGGCTCAGGCAAAGCAGAAGCAGTGGGCTTACATGATTGTGACATACTCACCTACGACCGCTCGATGCTAGCCCGTTTACTTTATCCTATTGCCAACCCAACATTTAACTACGAGTTTTGTAAAGGATTTTACGCCAGAGCTTCCAATGGAAAAATACACGGACGAGTTAGTCGCCTGCTGGTGACTCCACTCATAAGAGCGTTAAAGAAAACACTTGGACACTACGACTATCTAGAATATATCGATAGCTTTCGATACCCACTAGCTGGTGAATTTTCATTTCGAACGGATGTAATCAATGATATTCGTTTACCAAGTGACTGGGGTCTCGAAATTGGTGTTCTTTCAGAACTAAATCGAAATTACGCGAATAACCGATTGTGTCAGGTCGATATTGCAGATTCGTATGACCACAAACACCAAGACCTATCACCTGAAGATGCTGAGAAAGGTCTTTCAAAAATGTCGATCGATATTTCTAAGGCATTGTTTAGAAAGCTCGCAACCAACGGTGTTGTATTTAATACCGAAACATTTCGATCAATAAAAGCGACTTACTTCCGTATTGCTCTAGATTTTATTGAAACATATTATAACGATGCAAAGATGAACGGATTGAATCTTGATATACATGCAGAAGAGAAAGCCGTAGAAATGTTTGCCAAAAATATTATACGGGCGGGCAACAGCTTCTTAGAAAGACCAATGGAAAAACCTTTTATGCCGAGCTGGAATCGTGTAACAAGTGCTATTCCAACCGTTTTACATGAAATACAGGAAGCTGTAGCGCAGGATATGTCTGAATTTAAATAACATATTTACATTTAGTTGTTGGTTTAAGATATATAAATTTAATCAATTGCTAGGTCATACACTATTTAGAGGTATTTATGACTGCCATAGAATCTGAGCATCTCACACAGCTTATAGAGCAGCATATTGCTGTAATTTATCCTGAAATAGATATTCCAGTATTCGCCAACCGATTACTTGAAATAATGGAATTAGATGGGCCAATCAAAGCTCCTCAGAACCATCAAAACCATTGGGATGAAAAAGACGTTTGGGTCATCACTTACGGTGACAGCATTCTAGAGGAAAATGAAAAACCACTTTGTACACTGCTTAAATTTTTAAACAATGATGTAAAGTCACTGATAAATGGTGTTCATATACTTCCGTTTTATCCATATAGTTCCGACGATGGATTTGCCGTAATTGATTACGTACAGGTTAATGATACTCTGGGTGATTGGCCCGAAATCGAATCGATATCGACTAAATACCGTCTCATGGCGGACCTAGTTGTTAACCATTGCTCATCTCGAAGTCGTTGGTTTGATAATTTTAAAAACAGAAAAGACCCGGGGCTATCTTATTTTATTGAAGCCGACCCAGAAGAAGACACATCGCTCGTAGTCAGACCCAGAACATCCACTCTTCTTAGAGAAGTGGAAACTCTGGATGGGAAAAAACATGTGTGGTGTACTTTTAGTCACGATCAAGTTGACTTAAATTTTGCCAACCCTGATGTTCTATTGGAAATGATTGGCATTGTAAAATATTACCTGGATCGCGGCATTACCGTGTTTCGTCTAGACGCCGTTGCATTTTTGTGGAAAAAACTAGGTACTACTTGTTTACATTTGCCACAAACACATGAAATTATCCGCCTGATACGTACGCTTGTTGAATACCACACAGAGGACGCCGTAATTATTACGGAAACCAATGTCCCGAATACTGAAAACCTTTCTTATTTTGGAAATGCCAACGAAGCGCACGGTGTCTATAACTTTTCATTGCCTCCGCTAATTCTTCACGCGTTAACAACGGGTACAAGCAAGCACTTAAAAACATGGCAAATGAGTATGCCTCCTGCTCAGGTAGGTACCTTCTATTTCAATTTTCTCGCCTCACACGATGGAATTGGATTACGCCCTGCCGAAGGGTTACTTTCAGAAGAAGAAATTGGCGAACTAGCAGCGACGATGGAATCTTTTGGAGGGAAAGTCTCCTGGCGTACTGCAAATAATATGCGCAAACCTTATGAATTGAATATAACCCTATTCGATGCATTCAAAGGCACCTCTAGCGGACAAGATCAATGGCAAGTGCAGCGTTTCTTATGTGCACATGCCATTATGTTTTCACTTGAAGGTATACCCGGAGTTTACATCCACAGCCTTGTTGGAACCGAAAATTATTATGAAGGGGTTGAGCACACCAGTCACAATCGAACGATTAATAGATACAAATGGCTTTACCCTGATCTACAAGAGAAAATTCGTGATGAGAAGTGGCATCATCATAGAGTATTCGAAGGAATAACTAAACTACTCGAAGTTCGTCGAGAACAAAAAGCTTTTCATCCAAACGCGGTTCAGTTCACGCTGCACGTAGCAGACGAAATTTTTGCGTATTGGAGGCAAAGTGCCTTTAGAGACCAAAGTATCTTTTGCATTCACAATGTGTCAAATAAAAAATTTACACTTAGCTTGGCTTCGATTAACCTTATTGGATTGGATACTTGGCGAGATTTAATTTCTGGCGATGTCATAGAAGATTTAACCGCCGAAATTGAACTCAAGCCATATGGATTTATTTGGTTAACCAACAAATAACCCAAATAGACATTGATTCAACCAATTTGAAATCCGATTGCCAGTTCAATTGATTCAAGTTTTTCAAATTGAACGTTTTTAACCAACGCATGCTGTGGTCCAACTTTAACAAACTCTAACATTTTATTTACAGATTGTTCATTACCCATTAGTAAGAATTCAACACTTCCATCGTTACAGTTTTTTGCATAACCCGCAACGTTTAATTCAATTGCGTGCTGTTGTGTAAAATATCGAAAACCGACTCCTTGAACTTTTCCTGTCACACGCCCCTTAATTGAAATCACAGTTCCCCCCCCCCAATCCGTTAATATTTTTAGTAACAAAAAATTTAGCCTAAAACTTGCCAGCTAGTCACAAATTAAACCATACCGTCTGATAAACCTATTCTTGAAATTAAGAAGAAAGTTCAACTATCGAATGATGGTAATATCTTCACATAAATTATGATAAAACAATAAATGGTGACTTACGCAAGTTTTTGGTTTTTTAGGTGATTTTCACGGATCAAAGGACGGACAAGCTTTCCCTGCTCAACTCGCTCTTTGAAACTCTTAGAAACTTCTGGAAGTGACGCCTCAAGTTTTTTTCGCATAACCAATTTATGCATAATCATCCCGAATACACCAAAACGGATGTCATAAGAAAACACAATTGATAGCTGTGTTTTATCGTTAGATAAACTTGTTAACAACCAGCGACTATAAGACTTTCCTAGTGGACCCAAAGGAGTAACGTCGTAAATGAAACCATCTCCCTCTTGCCATTCTTGAATATATTCATCAATCTTTCCAAAGCCTTCAATTTTACAATGACGTCCTGCACCGACCCCCGTATCAACGGATCCAATCCCGTGCGAAACCTTTACTGCAGGTACCCAAGTGTAAACGTTATTAAAATCTCGTAGCACTTCCCAGCACACTTCCTTAGTTGCATCGATAACAGTCTCATAGGACACCTTAAATTTTCCTGGAAGGGTTTCAGATAACATACTTTCACCATTAATCTAATCATTTTAAAAAAACGATTTTAGTATGGTCTCTCTCAGTAGCGCTGAAAAGAGCAGTTACTGAAATGGGGTGTTGCATGAAACACAGTCTATGGAACATCAAGTTGAAATCAAATTATTAACAAACTGTGATCGCTTATCAATTTCTAAAATGAAAATACCTGGAGTCTGGGCTCCTGGGTTCTATACTTAGTATATCGATAATTTCATTTACCCGACCTATTCGACTAACAATACAACAATTTATGGACACCAATATAGATATTCCAGGCTATAAAATCATTTCTGCCATCGGCCAAGGAGGAATGGCTCAAGTTTACTTGGCAATACAAGAAAGTATTGGACGCCAGGTTGCACTTAAAGTTATGTCTGAAGCACTCAGCCACGATAAGGTTTGGGCAAAAAGATTTTTGCAAGAAGCACAAGTGATAGCGCAACTCTCACACCCAAATATAGTTCCTGTATTCGATGTCGGAGAGCATAACGGCAAGTTTTTTATTTCCATGGAGCATATAAGCGGCGGAAGCTTGAAAGAAAAAATGCAAACTGGTCTCGCAATCACCTCTAGTCTAAAAATTATCACGGGAATTGCAGCCGGATTAGATTTTGCCGGTGAGAAAGGATTTGTTCATCGAGATATCAAGCCTGACAATATTATGTTTCGGGAAAACGGATCACCTGTCATTCTAGATTTTGGTATTGTTAAGCAAAAAGATACCGGCGGAGCCAACATGACTCAAACGGGAATGATTGTCGGCACCACATCCTATATGAGTCCAGAACAAGCTCAGGCGCAAACTTTAGATGAGCGATCAGATATTTATAGCCTTGGAGTCGTTTTCTACGAGATGCTAACAGGCGCACCGCCATTTAAAGGCGAGTCTGATATAGCTACCCTTCTTAGCCATGTGAATGAACCACCACCACCACTTCCAATCTATCTTTCAGCTTTACAACCTGTGTTAAATAAATCACTCGCCAAAAATAAAGAGCAGAGATACACCCGTGGCATGGATATGATTGAGCACATAGAGTCGCTTGAAAAATCAATCAAAACCATGTTAAAGGATTTGGAAAGATTGCAAGCGAATACGAATCACTCCGATGCAACCATAGTCATTAATCAAAATTCGGCAGATCAACCAACCCCCTCTCACATACGCACTCCTGCTCCAACGAGTAAAACAGAGGACGATGATCTTACCTTAGTACTTAATAGCGCTAAAGCAACTATAAAAGATCACTCAGCAGAGTCACGAGCAAAAAAAGCAAAAAGAACTCGAAATATGATGTTTGCTGCTTCATTTGCCACACTCTTGGCTCTTGGCTATCTTGGATATCATCAGCTCCTTATTTTGCCAGAAGAAAAGCGTTTGGCAGAAGAAAGAATAAAAGCTTCAGAATTAAAAATTCAACAAAAAATCGCGAATTTACTAATAAAAGCCAACAGAAAAAGAGCCTCATTGAATTTAGATCAGCCCAATGCAATTGACGAACTATTGGCTAACTATTTTGAAGTTTTAAAATTGGACCCAGAAAATTCAAAAGTGAAAGATTCACTAAATGAGTTGGGCGACCAGTTTATTAATGAAGCTGAAAACGCGATATCTAGAGAAAATCTAGTATCTGCAGAGACGTTTCAGAACTATGCCCTTCAGGTAACACCCAGTAATCCAAAGATTCAAGCATTGCGAGATAAAATTAAATCTCACCGGACACAAGACTTACAGCAGCAAATCGATGATGAACTAAAAGAGCAAAAAATAACGACACTTTTAAACCTAGCGAAAAGTGACTTAGAAAAAAACAACGGGTTTTCAGTTGCCGCATATACTCAGTTAAAACAGGTCTTGATGCTCGACAAGCAAAACCACAAGGCAAACCAACTATATGGGCAGATGCAATCTTCACTTGAGAAAAATATTGCCATCAACATTGAGAATGGGAAATATAAAAAGGCAAAAAATCAATTAGTTGAGCTTGAAAATTACTACCCAAGCTCTACAAAGTTTATAACACTATCAAAGGATCTTAACCAAGCAACGTCAAAGGCACAAAGGCATAGCCAACTGTCTCTACTTTCTTCGAAGATATCTCAGTTAAAAAGAGAAAAACGCACCATTGTTGTCAATGATGAACTTCGCTCTTTATATAAAGGAGTATTGTCCCTTGAGAAAAACAACAAAAACGCCAGTCAAGGATTAATTGACACAAGCTTGTTCGACCTAAACATTGCAAATATCTCTATAAATGACCGAGACTTTCTACGTGCTAAAGAACAAATTCGAATTGTTAAGGAAATGACTCCCAATATTGCAGAATTAAAAGACACTCAACTAAAACTCGCTAAAGCGTTAAAATCCGCTGAAAAATCCGACCAATTAATTAAAAATACTGAAAATATCATAAAAACACTTTCAGCTGACGACAAACCCAAACGACTACGACAAGCTCGCGACGCAGTAATGAAAGTTCAAGAAATCGACCCAAAACATCCCAAACTTGTCGAAACACTTTCTCTTTTAGAAAATACCTACATCACCGAAATTAGTCGCGCACTCACGGAAAAAAACAAAAAACTCAGCACAGAATACTTTAATGATACGAAAGGAGTTGTTTGGCCTAGTAATCGTATTACGGAATTACAACTTGCCCAACAAAATACCAACAATGAGAAAAATAAACCTAAAAGAAGTTTTGTGGGTGGATTTTAGTAAGCTACTCAAAAAAAATTACCTGCCAATTTCTAATATTAGTAATAAAACCTTATCCCTGATGTAAAGCTTGTCATGGTTTCGTCAGTTTCTAAATCCACATTTTGTAAAATCGCTTGTCCAGTTACGTCAGTTCCATCCATTGAATACTTCTGAAATCTCGCATCGAGAAAATATTCTGCTTTTGAACCTAAAGCACCACTCCAGGTTAAACCCAAACTGACGCCAGAAGAGTCGCCTTCATACTTAAATTGAACAAGGGAGTTGTCCCAAACATTCCGTTCCCTTCCTAGACTCTCATCGAAAAAGAAAATCGGATCACTTGCATTATCTTCGTATTCACCATCCATTATTGCATATGCACCACTCACCGATATCGCACCATACTCGCCCATAGCCCAGCTATAGCTCGATCCAAGAAAGACTCCACTTTCAGAATAGTTTTGCTCATAATCTGGAACACCTGCATCCGGGAAAAAATCATCTACCGTAAATTGCTGATAAGCGCGATTCAAACGAGTGCAATCTTCAGTGGGATTTGAGCAGAAAGGATGTGGTGTAAGTTTTGTTTTTCCACTCAAGTAACCGATAAAGACATTTAAACGATCCCAAAGGTTATAACCAATAGTAAGACTAATATCTTGGCGCTCCACTTCTAAATTACTACCATCAAGCGCAATCAAATTTGCACTAATTTCCGTAGGCATTGAACGATCGGTCTCATCCGTTGTGGTGGTGTTTGGGAAACTTTTCTCTAGTTTTAGTGTGAGAAAGAATCGCTCATAGATTCCGGTAATACTGCCAGAAATCACAGGTAACGTCGCAGAAAAATCTGCTTGATTTAAAACACTTCCATCAGTGCTATATTCTTGATCAAAACTAAGATTTTTAAGCTGAAAACCTAACGAGCTTCGAAAGTTTACATTTTCTGCATTTGCAGCTATCGAAATAAAGGAAATTGAAGATATCAATACTGTACTAAATAGACTTTTCATCAAGTACCCAGAATATAACTATTTATGTTTATTATTTGGAGTATAGCAACGAATATTTATCTTGAAGCCTGGTGATAAAATTTGTTAACTTATTCCATTTATTTATTAATCAATCGATTTTTGTGGTGACAAATTCAGTTAAAATGACATCTAAAGTGTTATTTATTTAGAACGAAGTTAAAACCAATGACAAAAACAACAAGAAGATACATATCATTGCTGATACTAATCAGTGTAATCTCCAGTCCAATGATATTGGCTGATGAGATGTCCAAAATGGAGAAGGTAATTTCGGAGTATTATGCTTACAAAGCAAATTGTCGTGTTAACGCTGATATAGAAACGGAAATAATGATACAGTCCGTCAATTCACACCTAGACATATTACGCGTAAACCCTAAACTTCTATATACAGATACACTGTTAAAAGTGCGAATTCATGTGTGCAATATTAAAGCGCATAATTACGTTTGGATGAGAAAATTAAAAAGTGGAGACTATCGAATCACTTTTCTCGGACCGGTGACAAGAATGGATCAGCTTTACTCTCTTTATTCGAAACCTTAGAAAATCAAGTAAAGCTAATATGATTTCTTATTTTTTGTATTGGTATTGATTATTTAAAGCTAAGCTTTCACGACGTTTTAACGAATTCAAATAGACCTCAGGGTACTCAATTAGTGTAAATCGATTTGTTTTGGAGTCTTCAATGATAAATGGGCCATAAAAACCTTGTCCGTTGATTTTATTTCCATTGAAATCGAAAAGATGTTTTAACTTTTTTCTTTTCTTATTTTTTATCGGTAATTCTAAAAACTTCGCTGATAAAACACTTTCCGTCATGGTACTTAATTTTTCTGGCCAAGTAATTTCTATTTCAACTTTTTGATCTAAATCTAAAATACGAATTTCCGGCAACTTGTCTGAAACAATACTCGATTTTTCAATTGAGTTCATTTTTGCTCCATCAAAATAGATATTGGAGTTGGCCCGATAATTTTCAGCCTCAGGCATATCTTTTAATCCTTTTCCAACAAAGATATTGTTATACCAGCGAGCATTTTTTACACTAGGGCGCCCACCATAGTCTTGATTTTCCCAGCGCGTACCGACATTTAAAAATAAATTGTGGACCCAAGCATCATCGCGCGTTGAAAAAACAGCAACTTGGCCCCCATCGATAATGTTATTGTCTATGAGATGAGGGCCATTCCAGTTGGCTTCAAGCAAAATCGCTTCTCCTTCTGCATTCGAAACAATGTTTTTAGTTACGCGAAAATGCGTATTCCTAAAATCTACCCAAATCCCGTGAGCGGCACCCTCGTCAGGTACATCCCGGTAAACACCACGAATCAGATTGTTTTCTATTAAAACATGCTTCGAGTTGTGAAATTTAATAGCAGCGGTTTCCCAACCACCAAACTCTTCTCGATAGTTTACACCTTCGATTATATTACCAATTACTTTGGTGTAAGGATTCCAAGTTTGACCAGCAATTCCAGCCTGACCTGGCCGCCAAATAATATTGTTACGGATAATATGGCGGCCTTTTTTACTGGAAGAAAAAAGGGAGCTTGATGGAATCCCTATTGAAATTGCGACAGCCCGAGCATATTCGATAATATTGTCTTCGATAACCCAATCAGATCCTCCATTGGGTGCGATCGCACCAGGTTGGAATTCAGTTGGTGGAGCCCAGTGATTTGCCACATTTTTGATTGTAAAACCTTTAACCGTAATGTACGAAAGCCCGGCTTTACTTGGAAAAAACGCTTGTCCTCTAACATTTACCTCAACCTGCTCCTTATTAGGATCAAATTCAGCAAAGTTTGCCCATATTTTTGTTTGTCCTTCTTCGGTTTCGGTATACCACGTAAAAGCCTGACTTAGCTCGGAAAGTTTTTCTTTTTCCGTCAAACCTTCACTATTTAGAAATACATCACCACGATGAGTCCACCGACCATAAATTAGCCACCCCCATCCCTTAGATGTTTCATCTTCTTCTATGTATTCAGGATGCTTCGATAAGGTATTAAAAGGGTTTATATCGCCAAAAAAATCTTCTGAAACTTGCCAAACCCACAAATTATTCTCTTTTATCCAGCCGTTAGCAGGTTCCGAGCCAGTGATGATGACTTCACCCTCTGGATCCGCTTGATATACAATTCGCTTGTTCTTCTTACCACTATTTTTAGGATTCACCCATTCTCTGTAAACGCCCGCTTTAACATTAATCGTATCGCCGGGCTTTGCTATCTGTGCTGCGTGATTTATAGTTAGAAATGGTTGAGCGCGACTGCCATCGTTATTATCATTGCCAGTTTTAGCGACAAAGTATTCTTTCGCGTGAAGATTAAAACTAAAAACAACAATAAGTAACTGAAAAATAAAACAAAGTTTTTTTATAATTATTCGCTGGTTGAGTAGCTTCATAAATATACCTATGAGTTACAACTAATTTTTTAATATTAATAGAAGTTAGTACACTAGTTCATTGCTGGTAAAAGTAAAGTCATTCAAACAAGCATTGGACGCAAACGCGAACAATACAATTGACAATGGAATCTCATGCGTTACAGCTTAATTTGCCTATTTTTTTTCTTTTCCACATTTGTTTATTCACTACCACTACCTGAAAACTTACGTTTTCGCCATTTCATGCAAGACAGTGAAGTTACTGTCGGTGAGGTATTGGCTTTCGAACAAGACAAATATGGTTTTATTTGGATCGGTGGAAAGCTCGGATTAGCCAGATATGATGGAAAAAACTTCAAAGTTTTCCGGCATAATAAAGACGACCCGAATAGCCTGCCATCAGATACCATTAATGATATTGTAGCTGATCAAAGAGGCAGGCTTTGGATAGCAACAATAAAAGGACTGTCTAGATTTGACTTTGCAACAGAGACTTTTCACACCTATCAACACTCATCATCGAGTCTGACTAGCTTAAGTGCCAATATCACTTATAAGATCCGCTTCGATCGACACGGAAAAATGTGGATAACCACTCGTGATGGACTCGACCTATATAACCCTCATACAGACGATTTTACTCGGTACCCAAGAGAACAGGATGACCCTCTTCTCTACACGGCTTATACAATGGATATCACTCAAGATCAGGACGGAATTTATTATATAGGTACTGGCTACGGCCTAAAAATCTGGGATCCAAAATTAAATAAGGTGACTTATCATAAGAGTCAACATGACAACCCCAGAGCGCTGCAAGTTGGACTAATCAGAGTGGTTCTTGTAGACAGCCAAAACAGAGTATGGATTGGTACGGAAAAGGGATTGATGAGATATCGAAGAAAAACGCAAGATTTCGATTACTACCGAACAGATATTTCACCTCAAAATGCTATTGATGGAGCAGCAATCTGGGATTTAATTGAAGACAGCGAAGGTTATATATGGGTTGCAACAGATGGACAAGGCGTTGGTTATATAGACCAAGAAAAAAATCAGATAGTTACATCTAGATACCAGATTGAACTTCCTGATTCCATTAGCGACGATATTATTCGCCGCGTATACGAAGATCGCACCACCGATATTTGGG
Source organism: Cellvibrionaceae bacterium (assembly GCA_965262305.1). GTDB lineage: Bacteria > Pseudomonadota > Gammaproteobacteria > Pseudomonadales > Cellvibrionaceae > CBDHEY01. Next base: position 1,252,985 of record CBDHEY010000004.1, on the reverse strand, counting down.
TGGGTACTCACTCTGGAGGGGTAGACGTTTTTGAGCGCTATAGCTCTGCCTTTCGTTTGATTCGTAAAAGCTCAGAAAAAGGCTTAACAGAAGCAAATGTGAGAAGTTTTTTTGAATTTGAAGATGGGACTCTTTGGATCGGAACCGACGGCGGTGGAATTAACTATTTCGATAAAGAAAAAAATGACTATCTCACACTTCGCCATGAAGAGGGTAATATTAATAGTCTTAGATCTGATGACATTATCGATATGGAACGCGATTCGAAAGGGCATATTTGGGTCGCCAAATGGAAAACAGCAATTTCCGTTATTGAGCCAGAAACGGGCAATTATCGGCACTACGACAATGTTCCCGGTGATCCAACTTCCATATCGAATACTCACACCTGGAAAATACTTAACACGAGCGATGGAACACTTTGGGTTGCTACCATTGGCAGTGGTTTAAACCGCTATCACCCAGAAAAGGATAACTTTTCGAATTACGTACACAACCGTGACGACCCATCTTCACTTCCAGACGATCTCGTTTGGGATTTGGCCGAAGATTTGGATGGTACCTTGTGGATTGCTACCGAAAATGGACTAGGCCGTTATAACAAAGCTACGGACGACTTTACTGTTTTCCGACATAAAGAAAATGAGTCAACATCATTATCATCTAATCGAGTACTCTCACTGTACGTCAGCGAAAGCAATCAATTATGGATTGGCACCCATGGGGGTGGTCTAAACCTATTTGATCGTGTGTCTTTCTCATCAGTAACAGCTGCCGACGGAATTATAAGTGATGTTGTAAATTCTATCGCTGAAGACAAAAACGGCGTGCTATGGCTCGGATCAAACAAAGGCTTATCAAGCTACAACCCGTTTACAAAAGAAGTTAAGACTTACGATAAACATGACGGAGTGCAATCTGGCACATTAAATATTGGAGCGGCTATTAGAGCACAAAACGGTGATCTACTGTTCGGTGGAGCCAACGGCATAACTCGATTTAACCCTGATCTAATTAGTACTAATAAATTCATCCCCCCGGTACACATTACGAAACTCGCAATTCAACATAAAGAGCAATTAATTAATTTTCAGGATTCTATACTGAACAAAGCAATTTACATCACACGTGGAATATCACTGCAACATTCACAAAATATGTTCACGCTTTCATTTGCGGCCCTGAATTTTCGAAATCCATTAAAGAATAATTATGCTTATATACTCGAAGGATTCGACGAAAAATGGCATTACACTGGAAACGAGTCAAAAGCAACCTACACCAATCTAGATCCCGGTGAGTATTTGTTCAAGGTTAAAGCGTCGAATAATGATGGGGTTTGGAACGAATTGGGAACCTCATTGACAATTAGGGTCATTCCACCTATCTGGCAAACGACTTGGGCATACGCACTTTACACATTTTTGTTCGCGAGCCTTATCGCAGGATATTTTTGGTCATTAAAACACACCAACCATAAACTTGAACTCGAAGTCCAATCACGCACTCAAGCTCTAATTGATGCAAATACAAAACTAGAAGAACTGGTCGTGAAAGACTTACAAACAGGTTTGGGTAATCATCGCTTGTTAGAGCATGTACTAGTGAGTGATACTGCTTCCTCAATACGAAAGTACAATACTTGGTTAACCTATGGTAAGCAACAATTTCCAAGAGATGCAGATATTGTATTTTATGTAATAGAAATCGACGATATTGAAAACCTGAGTAAAAATCTTACTCAAGAACAACATGACCGCCTTCTTGTTGATTTTGCATACGAGCTCAAAAATTCTGCGCGAGATTCTGACTTTGTTATTCGCTGGAAGGAATCACTTTTCTTGATAGTATCAAGGCATTTATCTCGCTATAAAGCGAATATCTTAGCCGAGCGTATAAAATCAAACATAAAATGTGCACACTTCGAACTCGACAGCAAAACACCACTGGAAATTAAGTGTTCTATTGGATTTTCTAGCTTCCCTTTTAATCCGAAGGCGCCAGATCAATATACTTGGGAAACCAATCTCACATTCGCTGAATTTGCCTTAAAAGTTGCTAAGAGTTCCGGTTCAGAAAACTGGCTTGGTTTATTGGCGACCGTTGAAAGAGTTTATACTACGAGCGACCTACGACAACTTGCGCTAGACAAAAAAATAACATTAGAGACCTCATTAAATGGTCTAAACGCCATTAACTGGTCGGTTAAAGACACCTAGTCTTACCGACTAATTTTAATTTAAGCAAACACAACTTAATTTAGCTAAAACTAGGTTTCGGTGAGCTCTCACGCACGATATTTAATGTACGCCTATAGGTTTCCTGAACAATATAGGCATCGTTACTCGCTCTATGTCGACCCAGTTTAAGATCCTGCTCAACACGAACTTTCACTTCGTGCCAAATTGCCATAGAGCGCTCATCAAGAATTGTCATGATATCGTACATGTAGAATTGTCTTTGGATTCCTGCAGCAGCGAATAGCTTGATAATCCAGGGTTCATCAACCACCCATCCATCGCTATAAACGACTTTGTTAAATAGCATTTCATTGAGGATTTTTGTAACGTCGATTATCGAAGAGCCAAACTTTGACAAGGATTCGCGGGATATACCATGCAGGGCTTCTGCATCTTCATTCCAATCTACCCAGGATTCGTGAGGGCGAATCAGACTGCAGTAGCGTTTTTTATTTTCAAGAGCTAAACCGACCTCAATAGGGTAACCATTAGGTCCAAAGCCCGAAGCTTCAATATCTATAATTAGAGGCGTTCCATTTCGCATATTTAGTTTTACCATTAATAAAAAGGTGGTACTTAATTTTATCCAAACTTACACCGCTCTTAACAAACAAGAGCAATAGCAAAAAATTTACAATAAAACCGCTATCAATGAATACACGTTAATTCACACAAATTCACATAAAACTGGACTTAAGAGCGACTTTCAGGCGCCATTACTCAGTTCAAGATGTATTTTTCGAAATGCGGCTATTTGTTTTGACTGCCAGTAGATAAGAATAGTTCTGAAATACGAAACACGCTAATCTGAAAAGGCATCGCATCTCAAATCAAGATGCGTGCCAAAGGAAGGTAGTTATTTGAAATTTAACTTTTGGTGAATATTTTCCGAGCTGTGAATCCATTTGTTTTGACCAATTTCTTCATTCCATTTACTAAGAATATATGCATTCTCTTCGACACGAGAATCACCCCAATAGCCAGATTCATAATTACCAGACCACATGCCTTGCACATCCCAATTAGCATTAATATAAGCGGTAGCCTTAATCACATCAGAGTTTTCATATATATAATTGAAGTAAGCTTTAAACCATTCATCCCAAATTTGCTTACCACTTTTTTCCTGCTTCTCTTGATGGGGTTTACCGTCCCATACCGGAGAGTGATTCGCTTTATAGCCCTGTTTTAGGTCATAGGAAACAGGAGCCGACTCTGCGACCATAACCGCCTTATTTTTTTCCCTAGCAAATACCAACATCTCATCTGCTAAGCCATTTTGAGTTGAAGGAAAATTTGACTTTTCACCAATATAGTCCGGCGCTAAAAACCAAGAAATCGCCATCCAATCTACGTACTCGTCACCGGGATACCAATCTCGAATATTCTCTCTACGCCCTTCAATAGAATCATCCGTGGGAGAAGTACTCGATTGCCAAACAAAACTTACATTATCAGCGCCTTCTGCACGAACAATGTCAGTGACTCTGCGGTATGCTCCAATATAATTTTTGTGATTTCCATAACCGGCATTCCACATACCATCAAATTCGTATCCGATCCGAAGATAAACAGGATTATTGTGGGTTTTCATTAGTTGCGCGAGGTGTTTTATTTCGCCGTCAAACTTTCCGGCAATAAGGTCAGAGAGTCCACCTGGGTGTTGATTCTCTGTCATGGATAATCCAATGGCTATTGCCGAGCTTGGGTACTCTTGAATAAGCGAATAGAGGCTCGATATGCCGCCCCCCCAATCTGCATAATAATCTAGCGGATTTCCTTTATCATCAATCCCCATTCCGCCATATTTGTGCCCTTCAGAAAATATGTTATAGAGCCCGATGTAGGTTGTTACACCACCAGGAACTGGGCAGCAATCACTTTTCGAATAATCTCGAACAGAGCCCAAGTCTTGCCCAATAATCATAATAATGTCACCATCAGCAGGAGCAAACTTAGTGTCATGGCTTGAAACCTTGGCCTCAGAATGTAATTCACTCTTTACTTGGCAACCCGCCTGAGAGCTCAAAAATAAAGCAACGCTTAATAGAATTATTCGTAAACGACTATCTTGTAACATTAAAACACCCATAATAATGCTTATTAATACCAATCATTCATCGGCTCGTGATTATATGTGGCTTTCAGACTGAATACCAATTTAGAACACATCCTCTATTTTAGATTTGGAGAGTAGTATCAACCTAAAAAATAACGATATGCTGGATTTTCTGTTTCATCCCAGTAAGTGTAATTGAGCGAACTTAGTATCGCTTCCAAATCATCTCGATCCGACTTTGGAACCTGAAACCCAACCAAAACACGCCCAAAAGCCGAACCGTGATTTCGATAATGAAACATCGAAATATTCCATCTGCCTGCGATACAAGTTAGAAAATCTAACAATGCTCCAGGTCTCTCAGGGAATTCGAATCGATAAATTAATTCATTTTCGGCGTTTGGAGCTCGACCACCAACCATATAACGAATATGAAGCTTTGCCATTTCGTTATCGGTCATGTCTACCACATCGTAGCCATTATTTCTCAGTGTTTTGGGTATTTCATTTCGATCATCACTATCTGGCGTCACCTGCAAACCAACAAAGATATTTGCGTCGTGATTGTCAGCATAACGGTAATTAAACTCTGTTATCGCCCTACGCCCTAAAAGTCGACAAAACTTTTTATAACTACCGGGTTCCTCAGGAATAGTAACAGCAAAAATCGCTTCACGTTTTTCACCAATTTCGGTGCGTTCGGATATATACCTCAAACGATCAAAATTAGTATTGGCACCACTATTAATGGCTACTAGGGTTTCGTTTCTAGCGCCATTTTCTCCTGCATATTTCTTCAAACCGGCAAGAGACAGTGCTCCCGCAGGTTCTGCAATTGAACGAGTATCCTCAAAAATATCTTTAATCGCGGCACAAATTTCATCTGTGTTAACTGTAATGACACCATCAACAGACTCTCGCAAAACCCGATAAGTTTCTTCGCCAATCTGGGCTACCGCAACACCATCTGCAAATATGCCCACCTGAGGCAAAATAACGCGTTCTCCTGCATCAAGAGCCGCCTTTAGACAAGCCGACTCGTCAGATTCAACCGCATAAACTTTAGTTTCTGGACGCACATATTTGATGTAAGCCGCCATCCCAGCGCAAAGACCACCGCCGCCAACAGGGATAAAAACGGCATCGATATCTTTCGTACATTGACGCAATAATTCCACCGCAACGGTCCCTTGCCCCGCGATAACATCAGCATCGTCATATGGTGGAATATATGTCATGCCCTTTTCTTTCACCAATTTGTGAGCATAAGCAGAAGCATCGTCGTAAGCATCTCCCACTAGGACTACGCTAGCACCGCGCCTTTTGACAGCTTCTACTTTTATCAATGGCGTAGTTTGAGGCATGACAATAATGGCCTTAATTCCGAGGTGCATCGCGGCAAGCGCCAAGCCTTGCGCATGGTTACCGGCGGACGCCGCTATAACGCCTCCGGCCTTTTGCTCATCACTTAATTTTAAAAGCTTGTTGTAAGCCCCCCGCACCTTAAAAGAAAACACGGGTTGCAAATCTTCTCGCTTTAACAAGACCTCATTTTCCGTTCTTGCAGACATCAAGGGCATGAGATCTAACGGTGTCTCGACAGCAAGATCATAAATGCGAGCATTTAGAATTCGTTTTATGTATGAATTGGGCATTAATGTAAAACTACTGGGAAAATGACGAATACTAATCGATAGTTGGAGTCAAGTCATGATTACCAAGAAAAAATGTAATTATTCGAGTAAAAATCTATAAATTGACACGCTTCTTTCATAGAATACGCGCTCTCGACGCCATGACAATAGAAAATATTCCAATGAACCAAGACGAGCTTAAGAAATCCGTAGCTGCTGCTGCAATAGACTATGTTTTGCCTAAAGTTTCTCCAGACGACTATATTGGTATTGGAACAGGATCTACTGCTAACTTCTTTATCGATATGCTCGGCGATCACAAGGAAAAATTTCGCGGCGCCGTCGCCAGCTCAGATGCCTCAGCACAAAGACTAGTTGGCCATGGGATTCAGGTTATAAATCTCAACCAGGTTGAAGGTATTCGCGTTTATATTGATGGTGCAGACGAAATAAACGAAAATTTGGAATGCATAAAGGGTGGAGGAGCAGCCTTAACTCGGGAAAAAATTGTCGCCGCATGTGCAGCAGAGTTCATTTGTATTGCCGATGAAAGTAAATGGGTGAATACACTAGGTAGATTTCCACTCCCAGTAGAGGTTATTCCAATGGCAAGAGAATACGTAGCTCGTGAACTAGTAAAACTGGGTGGTAAACCCGTTTTTCGTGAGGGTGTGCTCACAGATAATAATTGTCATATTCTCGACGTAAGCGGACTAAAGATTCATCACGCGAAAGAGCTTGAAACCGCAATTAACCAAATCAGCGGTGTCGTAACAAACGGATTGTTTGCATGTTCACCTGCGGACATTCTACTTTTGGGCACCGACTCCGGTGTCCAAACCAAATATATCAACAACCTTGATTAAACCTCTACTTTTATGATTAATCGAAGCAAAACCTCACTAGACAAAGCAAAAATCAAATTCCTTTTACTTGAGGGCGTTCACCAATCTGCAGTGGATAGCCTCAACATCGCTGGGTATTCCAATGTTGAATACTTAAGTACAGCATTGTCAGAGGAAGAACTAATTGAAAAGATTAAAGATGCGCATTTTGTGGGAATTCGATCGCGAACTCAACTTACCAGAGAAGTATTCGAAGCTGCGTCCAAACTGGTTGCTGTGGGGTGCTTTTGTATCGGAACCAATCAAGTTGACCTAGCTGCGGCGCAAGAAAACGGTGTGGTGGTATTCAATGCACCCTACTCAAATACACGTAGTGTTGCAGAATTAGTAATTGCTCAAGCCATATTACTATTGCGCGGCATTCCTGAAAAAAATGCCGCTTGTCACAGAGGAGAATGGAAAAAATCAGCGAAAGGCTCTTTTGAAATTCGAGGAAAGCAATTAGGTCTAATTGGCTACGGCTCAATTGGCAGTCAAATCAGTGTGCTGGCTGAGTCCCTCGGCATGAAGGTGCATTTCTACGATGTCGTCACTAAACTAACACTAGGCAATGCCGTACAGTGCAAATCCTTAAGCGAGCTTTTAGCGAAATCGGACATTATTAGCCTGCATGTTCCAGAAACACCTGACACACACAATATGATTGCAGAAAAAGAACTGGCGCAAATGAAACAAGGCAGCATTCTAATCAACGCTTCTCGCGGAACAGTAATTGACATAGAAGCTCTTTCGCAAAGCATTTCTTCAGGACATTTATCAGGTGCCGCGATTGATGTGTTTCCTCAAGAACCCAAAAGTAACACGGAAGAATTTATCAGCCCTCTTCGCGAATACGATAATGTCATTTTGACACCCCACATTGGTGGATCTACCCAGGAAGCTCAGGAAAATATTGGTTTTGAAGTTGCAGAGAAACTTATAAAGTACTCGGACAATGGTACGACGCTATCATCGGTTAACTTCCCAGAAGTGGCTCTTCCAGCACATAGAAACGTGCATCGACTCTTACATATCCACAAAAATGTCCCGGGCGTCCTAAGTGCCATTAATAACGTTATGTCTGAAGAAAACATAAACGTTTGCGGCCAATACCTGCAAACTCGCGACGCTGTGGGTTATGTTGTTATTGACGTGAATTCCGAATGCAGTGATCTTGCTCTAAAACAGTTAAGTGCAATCCCCGAAACAATAAAATGCCGTGTTTTGTTTTAAAGACTAGCTAGCAAAGCCTATAGAAAACTTAGAGTTTCCTCAAAAAGCTGGCTGCGCCATGGGTCTGCCTCGTTTACAAGATGGTGCCTTGCGCCCTTAATCATTTTCACTTTTGAGTGGCTAAATTTGTCTTGAAACCTAATAAGATTATGCTTCCATCCCACTGTGGTATCTGCGTCACCTTGCAATATCAACAAGGGTACATCATAGGATTCTAATTTTTGAAACTGTTTTTCCCATTCAATCATGGCTCCCACCCAATGAACAGGGATTTGCTTAGATTGTAATTTATCAGCGTCTTTTAAAAAATTTAAGAATTCTTGATCATTAGAAGATGCATCAAATGATCTTGGAACAAAGTGAATATGTTTATGCAGTAATTTATACGTTAAGCGTATTTTTCTCCATCCCGAGGTTCGTAACAAAGGTGCATAAAATACCAACTTTTCAAATTTATTTCTCTCTTGAGTATAAATAAAGTTGGAAAGCGCAGCGGCTCCGGTACTTTGACCAATTGCAAAATCAATCGATTCTCCTAAGTCCTCAAAAACACTTAGAATCGTTGCAATTAGCTTCCCATAGTCATCAAAACTCTTAACAAAATTTTTTGATCCCGAACTTAACCCGTGTGATGGAAAATCAAAAATTACAACAGAAAAACCGCTATCCAGCAAACACTTAGTAAGTTTGTTATAAAGTCCTGAATGGTCAAAAAGGCCGTGGCATATCAAGACCGTACCTTGAGGATTATCATTCCGAAAGTACTGTAGAAAAATTTTTTCTCTTTCAAAGTTAACGGAGCCATAATAATAGCAACAAGCTTCCAGTTTGATTAATGGAAGGTACCCATACTGCTTAAGGTATTTCAAATAGAATGAATCAAAGCTTGAAGACTTATCCACAAATTTAAAGTCTATTTTTGCTAGGGACTCTCGAATATCTCTTATTGTGGTTTTATCTAATGACATTCGAATTTACACCTGACTAGCACTTGAAAACAAAAAAAATCAATGATTCATCAAATACATTAATGAGCGGCTTACACCAAACAACTCCTATTAAAGCTTAGTTTAAATATCAGCCTAACTAAAATTATTTTAAGAAAGCGAAAGTCTTTATTTATATTTGGAGCAAATTCGGAGGACATAGTTCTGAAAGAATAAATGAAACAATCTAGTTTTTAGTAAATAATTTATAATTTTCCACATAATCATCTACATTTAAAACTAATTGTTTTTTAAATTCATCCACCAAATAGCGAATACTATCTTCACTATCAGCTTGTAGATCTTTTTTTGATTCGGCGCTAATAGCGAGGTAAAAAGCACTAAAACGAGCAGACGCATTGATCAATGCAGCATTAACCATTCCAAGGTCTTTTTCTTGCGAAGCCTCGTTGGCATACTCAATAAACTTGTCAACTAAATCCCAGAAAATCTCTTCTTCTTTGTCCGTCATCGAGTCTGTCCACCCAAGAGAAATTTTTCAACAATCTTGGCAACTATGTCAGGTTTTTCAGCATGAAGCCAATGCCCTGTATTACTTATCACTTTTAATGATGTCTTTGGGAAACGCCCTAAAATTTCGTCTCGATAATGTTCTTGAATATAATCAGAATGCTCACCTTTCAAAAAAAGTGTATTCCCATCAAAAGGATTAGCAAGAATATTTTTATCGACAAGCTTGTTGTAACATCGATGAATAACAGATAAGTTCATACGCCAAGAAAACTGCCCGACTTCATTACGATATAAATTTTTTAACAAGAAACTCCTTATTGAAGCCTCTGGTATATGCACTTCTAGCGCTTTATCAGCTACCCCTCTGCTAGCGAGAGTTGATGGCGTGATAGAGAGCAAACCCGAAAAAACGTCTTTATGACGTGATGCATATTTTACCGGAGCGATATCAATCACAACCAGGCTTTGAACTTTCTGGGGATTGGTAAGAGCTAACTCCATACAGACTTTTCCACCCAGAGAATGCCCTAGGAAATGAGCGCAATCTAACCCCTGTTGATCCATCCAAAAAGAAATTTGTTTAGACATCGAGGCCAAGCTCATATCATCAGAATGCTCAGATCGCCCATGGTTGGGAAGATCCAAAGCATAAACGCAGAAACTTTTCGATAGATGTTTTGAAAGTAAACCTAGATTCTCTAACGAACCAAATAATCCATGTATCAGTACAAGAGGCGTTCCGGAATCGCTATACTTTTTAAAATGGAGCGACATTAATCCGATTTAGGGCTTGGAGCACCTGCAGGAAAAGTAATTGGCGTGACTTTATCTCCGCTTTTTACTTCGGTCACCTTAACGACACCTTCTTTCTCAACTTCATCAATACGAATGATGTTGTGGACAGGAATGTAAGAACGTTTGACACCGTCGAATTCACTTTTTAGCTTTTCTTCTCCGGGATCAACAACAAGTTGAGTACGCTCTCCAAAAACAAATTCTTCGATTTCAATAAACCCATACATTTCACTTTGATAAATTGCTTTTGCAAATACCTCGTAAATTTGATTTTGGTTGTAAAAAACCACCTTAAACATAGAAGAACTTACCATTTAATGATGCGCCAACTCACTAGTTACAGCTTGTCTAATTCGACAGCTAAAAAAACGTAAAAATTATATATTTGGGTATCAACTCTATATAGGGCTCATACCCCAAATTGCAAGAAGAAAGATTAGGAATATTACAATAGCATCGGTATAATGCGCGCTCATTTTTTAGGCAAAAAAACCACTTAACGAGGATTGAATTGAGCTCAGATTCTAATACACCAGCCAAAAAGCTGTTTATACAGACTCACGGCTGCCAAATGAATGAATATGATTCTGCGAGAATGCGAGACCTTTTGGGCAGCTCCCATAAAATGGTGACAACAGATGATCCGGAGGATGCTGATGTACTTCTCGTCAATACCTGCTCTATTCGAGAAAAAGCGCAAGAGAAACTTTTCCATCAACTTGGACGCTGGAAACACTTAAAAGATAAAAAACCAGAGCTAGTGATTGGAGTAGGCGGCTGTGTGGCCAGCCAAGAGGGAGATGCTATAGCCAAACGTGCACCCTATGTGGACTTGATTTTCGGGCCGCAAACCTTGCATCGGTTGCCTGAAATGCTCAATGAGCAAAAACAAGATAATGGTGCTGTGGTTGTTGATATTAGCTTCCCAGAAATTGAGAAATTTGATCGTTTACCCGAACCCGAAGCAGACGGTTGCTCGGCTTTTGTCTCTGTGATGGAAGGGTGTTCCAAATATTGTACCTTTTGTGTAGTACCCTATACACGAGGTGAAGAAGTAAGTCGGCCGGTAGCCGATGTATTAGAGGAAATTCAGCACCTTGCCAAACAGGATGTTCGAGAAATCAATCTATTAGGTCAAAATGTCAATGCCTATCGAGGATTCAGTGAAACAGGTGAAGTAGACCTTGCAGAACTTATCGCCTTAGTTGCAGAAATCGACGGAATCGATCGAATCCGCTACACAACATCGCACCCAGTGGAGTTTACTGAAAGCTTAATTCAAGCCTATGCGAACACACCAGAATTAGTTAGTCATATTCATTTGCCAGTGCAAAGTGGATCAGACCGAATATTATCCGCGATGAAACGCGGCCATACAGTGCTCGAATATAAATCGAAGTTGCGCAAACTCAAATCAATTAGACCAGACATTTGTTTTTCTTCCGATTTTATCGTCGGTTTTCCCGGAGAGACAGAAGAGGACTTTGCAGCAACTATGAAACTGATCGAAGAAATGGAGTTTGACCTATCTTTCAGCTTTATATACAGCCCCCGGCCTGGAACTCCAGCAGCAGATTTACCTGATGAGACGCCAGAATCCATTAAAAAGCAGCGATTAAGTATTCTTCAAACAAGAATTACACAACAAGCGCAAAATATTGCGAGAAGAATGGTGGGAAATACTGAGAGGACACTGGTAACAGGATACAGCAAAAAAGACCCGGGACAACTCTCAGGTAGAACGGAAAACAATAGAGTCGTTAATTTTCGCTGTGATCAAACTGAATTAATAGGCAAGTTTGCCGACATATTAATAGAAGAAGCCCTACCAAACTCCCTGCGAGGCACGCTTTTAGGGTCAGAACTGGATAGCTAAAATGGGTGTAATAATTACTTTGAAAAAGATACCTCAAAGTATTAAATTTAATAAAAGAATGCTTTAATCCCACAAAAGAATCAGGTAGGCTGATTGTAATTTAAGCAAAATAGGTGCAATTTAAGCTTTTGAACACTTCGAACGCCCAGGCGATTACCCTGGAACCTAACGATGCTCATAGACTCGCCGCTCTATGCGGACAACTAGACAGTCATATCAAGCAGATTGAAAAACGTTTAAACATTGAAATACATCGCCGAGGCAATGTTTTTTCGTTTTATTCTAAAGGAAAGTCTGAACCTGAAAGCGCGAAAAAAGCAGCGAACATACTTAAACAACTATACGCAGAAACTGAATCCGGTCAGGAAATTACGCCAGATGAAGTTCACCTAGTCATACAAGAATCTGCTATGGCAGCAAAACAAAATGATTCAGCTGAAAAGATCGCCGCTGCAGCTGAAGAAGCAAGCTTGATAAAAACTAAAAAACAGACGGTTCGACCCAGGGGTGAAAACCAGCAAGGTTACGTCAACGCAATACGTTGTAATGATATAAATTTTGGAATTGGACCAGCGGGAACAGGAAAGACGTATCTAGCGGTTGCCTGTGCGGTTGAAGCCCTGGTTACTGATCGAGTTGAACGTATTCTACTGGTTAGACCCGCAGTTGAAGCTGGAGAAAAGCTTGGCTTTTTACCAGGAGACTTATCGCAAAAAGTAGATCCGTATTTACGCCCACTGTACGATGCCCTCTATGAAATGTTGGGTTTTGAAACAGTAGAAAAACTCATTGAAAAAAACATCATTGAAATCGCTCCTCTTGCATATATGAGGGGCCGTACGCTGAATAACTCTTATATTATTTTGGACGAAAGCCAAAACACCACGAGAGAACAAATGAAAATGTTCCTCACGCGTATTGGCTTTGGATCTACTGCAGTGATTACCGGAGATCCATCGCAAGTGGACTTACCAAAGCAGCAGGCGTCTGGATTAAAGCACGCAGTGAATGTTTTAGAAAAGGTGGATGGAATAAGTTTCACTTTTTTTGGCGCGAAAGACGTCGTGCGACATCCTATTGTTCAGAGAATAGTCCACGCTTATGAAGTGGCTGAAGCCAGATCCGAAAAACTGAAAGCTGAACGCGAACTAAAATCCGAACACGATCAAACAAATAAATAGCGCCATGGCTCAAGTGCTCGTTCAGATCGCCTGCGAACAAGATAGAATTCCGTCGGAAATTGAATTTACAGAATGGGTAAATGCCTGCATAAAAAATGAGAAAAATGACGCAGAAGTAAGCATTCGTATCGTAGACGAGCACGAAAGCCAATCGCTAAACTTTGAGTATCGAAAAAAAAATAAACCGACAAACGTCTTATCATTTCCATGTGATTTGCCTGACGATGTAGAATACGAATTTCTTGGTGATATTGTGATTTGTGCTCCATTAGTGATCCAAGAAGCAAAAGATCAACAAAAATTAGATATTGACCACTGGGCTCATTTGACTATTCATGGAACTCTCCACCTTTTGGGCTTTGACCACATTGACGATGAACAAGCAGAAATAATGGAAAACCTGGAAATCGATATTTTATCTCAATTTGGTTTTTCTAACCCCTACCAATAAAACACGAATTAATTTCATGGAGCCAAAATAACATGTCTTCCGCCGAACCTCCGAGTACTAAGCCAATAGAACTGGGGAATAGCAAACCTCGTTCTTGGCTAGAAAAATTGTTTGCCGGTTTTGCACACGAACCAAAATCTCGCAAAGAACTGCTCGACATAATAAAAGGAGCTGCGAACAACCGAGTTGTTGATCAAGAAGCTCTCAACATAATCGAAGGCGCGTTAGACGTATCCTCACAACAAGTGCGTGAAATCATGGTGCCTCGCGCACAAATGGTTATGCTCGACCAAGATGAAAGCATCGACAAAATCATCAAAAAAGTGGTCGACTCAGGACACTCTCGTTTTCCTGTTGTTGGAGAAACAACCGATGATTTAAAAGGGATACTTCTTGCAAAAGATTTACTTCCGCTTTTGCTAGGAGGTCTCGAAAAATTTGATCTAGAAAAGATTCTTCGCCCCGCAAACATCATTCCCGAAAGTAAACGGCTTAATGTGCTCTTAAAAGAGTTTCGAGAAAACCGTTATCATATGGCGCTCGTTATCGACGAATATGGCAGTATCTCTGGACTGGTAACAATTGAAGACATTCTTGAGGAAATCGTTGGTGAAATTGAGGACGAAACGGATGAAGAAGGCGAAGATATGATTCGTCAAGTCGCAAAAAACGACTACATCATGAAAGCCTTAACGCCAATTGAAGATTTTAATGAGTATTTTGAAGCCCATATTGAAGACGATGAATTCGATACGATAGGTGGAATTATCATGCAAGCCTTTGGACGAATGCCAGAGCGCAACGAAAAAGTAAAAGTGCAAGGTTTCTCGTTTCGAGTATTATATTCTGATAGTAGAAAAATTCATTTACTTCGAGTTAAAAAATTAGATAAATCAGAAAAAACGTAAACAACGACCTTACTCTAATTTATGAAATGGAAAAAAATGATATTGCAATTCGCAATTCGAATTCTCAAATATCTTGGAATTTTCCTTTCGGGTTTTTTAATTACCTATTCCCTAGCGCCTTACCACCAATGGTATTTGGGGGTAATTGGCACTAGCCTACTTTTTTATTTTCTCGAAAAATCGCGACCTCAAAAATATCTTGGCATTACATGGTTATTTGGGCTTGGAGTATATCTGAGTGGCGCATCCTGGGTTTTTGTCGCCATTCACGAGTTTGCGTACACCCCTATACCACTCGCAATAGTTTTGACTGGTATATTTGTGACTGGAATGGGTCTTGTATTTGCTATCCCATTTTTACTATATGGAAAATATGTCACCTTTACCAATAGTCGCCATTCATATCTTGCATTTCCTGCATTTTGGGTAATTGGAGAGTGGACACGAAACTGGTTTTTGACGGGATTCCCTTGGCTTTATTTGGGCTACGCCCATGTTGACACTTGGCTTTCAGGATGGGCACCTGTACTCGGTGTCATGGGCCTCAGCTTTTTAGCAGTATTGAGCGGAACGCTTATTGTTAAAACCCTTAGACAAAAAAAACACTTGTTGACCAGTGGAGGTGTAATCATCACGATTTGGTTAACAGGTTTAATTCTTCACCAGATCACTTGGACACATAAATCAAATGACGAACCTATATCAGTAGCCATAGTACAACCCAACATTCCGCTAGAAATTAAATGGGATCCTAATTTTCGAGACTATATTCTCGAGGTACTTCGAACAGAATCTCAAGATCATTGGGGTAAAGACATCATACTATGGCCTGAAGCAGCTGTTCCTCTTCTACGTCAAGATGCAGAGCTTATTTTAAAGGAGTTTGATAAGCTCGCTAGAGAGAATAACTCAAGCCTTGTTACTGGGATGCTACACGATGACCCTGAAACCGGGAAGGTTTACAACAGTATCATTAGTATAGGTAATGGCACTGGTACCTATTTTAAACAACGGCTCGTGCCTTTCGGAGAATATGTACCACTCGAAGGATGGTTAAGGGGTTTAATCAGCTTCTTTGATTTACCAAACTCCTTTATATATCCTGGCCCAAAAACACAAGCTAAGCTACTTGTGGGAAAACATAGCATCGCTCCTTTTATCTGCTATGAAATTGTGTACCCTGGCTTAGTGGCCAAAAGTGCAAAATCCGCCGACCTAATGGTCACTATAAGCAATGACGCATGGTTTGGTAATTCTATAGGGCCACTACAACATATGCAGATGGCGCAAATGAGAGCACTAGAAAATGAGCGATTTCTTGTCCGAGCGACAAATACTGGAGTCAGTGGTGTAGTTGATCCGAAAGGCAAAATTTTATTTACTGGGCCGCAGTTTGTTCAGGAAAATTTTGTGGCAAATGTGGAAAAAAGGGCCGGTTTTACACCATTTTCACTTTTAGGTTCATACCCAATTGTTATTATCTGTTTTATTTTCATTGGAACAACTATGATTCCAGCATTAAAAACTGTGTTTCAAGAAACAGAGAAATCCGATGAATAAACCTCTTTTAAATAAGCGTATCGACTAACAGCCAAAAATCATGAAAATAGTTCTCGTCATATTAATTTCGCTTTTTTTAGTTTCTGGTTGCACCACCAAAATTGCCTACAATTTTTTAGGAATATACTTACGATGGCAAGTGAGTAGTTACGTCACTTTAACTAAAGATCAAAAGCAATATACGAAAAAAGTAATAAAAGAATTTCACCAATGGCATAGAAGCGAACAGCTTCCCTTATATGCAAGCTACATTGACAACTTAATTAATATTGTTAATAAATCGCCTGCGAGTGCGGAAGTACTGCACAAAGAAAGCGACAAAGTACAAGAGTTTTTAGACGCTTCTGCTGAGCAGTTAATACCACATATGGTGAAAATACTGTCGGAGCTAAACGACCAACAAGTGGAAGAGCTTTTAAGTAATTTAAAAAAAGAACGAGAGAAATACAAAAAAAATTATGTTGATAAAAAACGTAGTAAGGTGATAAAAAAACATAGAGACGATGTTAAAGATTATGTAAAACCTTTTTTTGGTCGTTTTACGAAAGAACAAAAAGAATTAATAAAAAAATGGGGCAATGATATTGCCGTTTACGAACATCTTTCGTTGAGACAACAAGAAATTTCTGCAAATGATTTAGAAGAAGCCTTAGCAATACGCAATGACGTGCAAAATTTGGAACGAGTTGTCAGAAGCTTAATGTTTTATAGAGCCGACGAGTGGATACCTGAATACGAGGCGGCGACCGATACCAATCAAAAGTTAACATTCCAACTCTTCACGGAACTTCTCGATTCAAGAACAGAGAAGCAAAAAGCTAAAACCATTTACAAATTAAACAATTATAAGAGCGACTTTTTGGACCTTTCAAAAGCTCAACCTTAAAATAAAATTTAAATTATACGGATGCGCTAATATGAAAAAAGAAACCTTTAAATGGGCAATCATTGGCCCAGGTAGAATCGCAGAAAGATTTGCTGGCGGCTTGTCAGCACTAGACGATGCTGAACTATATGCCGTCGCTAGCAGGGACGAAAGTCGCGCAATAAATTTTGCAAATAAGTTTGGTGCAAAGAAAACCTTTAACAGCTACCAAGCATTGCTTGAGGATAATGACATCGATGGGGTTTATATTGCGACACCTCACCGGTTTCACTATGAACAGGCAAAACTTTGTCTAGAAGCAAAAAAACCGGTTCTATGCGAAAAACCACTCACGGTTAATGCAAAACAAACTCAAGAACTTATTGAATTATCAAAAAATAACAATACTTTTTTAATGGAAGCCTTGTGGACGCGCTACCTCCCAATATACCAAGTAATCAGGGATTGGATTGATTCAGATGAAATTGGCGATATCGAAAATCTTACATCAAGTTTCGGATTTTGCGTTCCCAAAGATCTTGACGACCGCATGTATAACGAGCAGCTTGCTGGAGGTGTATTGTTGGATATGGGCGTTTACAATATAGCCATTTCACAATGGGTTATGGGTTGTAACCCTACAGACTTTTTAGCCACGGGAAAAGTTGGCGAAACGAATGTAGACGAGCAGGTTTCAGTCACATTGAAATATGGTGACTACAAAACTTCGCAGTTTACAGCCAGTATTATTTCACTTCAAAATAACGATTTTTTTATTCATGGCAAAAAAGGATTTATTCGTATTCATGCTATGTTCTGGGACTGTATTTCGGCAACTCTATCTAACTTTGAAACGGAGAAAACTGTGACCAAACGCTTTGACGCAACCGGTTTTGAATATGAAACTCAAGAAGCGATGAATTGCATTAGAGACGGCGCGCTGGAAAGTTCAAAAATGACTCATACCGATACACTAGCAAATATGCAACTGATGGATTCAATACGCGAGAAAATTGGATTGAAATATAGTTTCGAATAAACCTGCGCGTGCGCATTATTTCTCACTGTGCATAAGATTTTTTTTGTAAATTAACCTGTCGATTTGAGTAACTTATCAACAAAAAAAGCGCTTTTAAAATAAAGCGCTTTTGTCTGCAGAAAAAACTAAAATTTAAGCTAGATCAAAACGATCCAAGTTCATGACTTTATTCCAAGCAGAAATAAAATCATTTACGAATTGCGATTTTGCATCATCCGAGCCATAGACTTCGGCAATCGCTCTTAATTGAGAGTTTGAACCAAATACTAAATCTGCTCGAGTCCCTGTCCATTTCACATTTCCATTTGAACGATCTCGCCCCTCGAAAACTTCATCATCTTCAGAAGTGGCTTTCCATTCCGTACTCATATCAAGAATATTCACAAAAAAGTCATTTGTTAAAGTTCCAACACTGTCTGTGAATATGCCATGTTGAGTCTGACCGAAATTTGCACCCAAGACTCGCATGCCTCCAACTAAGACCGTCATCTCTGGCGCGGTGAGAGTTAAAAGTTGAGCCTTATCAAGAAGTAATTCTTCTCCAGAAACACTGTACTTTGCCTTCAGATAATTTCGGAAACCATCAGCTGCAGGTTCTAATACATTGAATGATTCAACATCGGTTTGTTCTTGTGATGCATCGGTTCTTCCAGCAGAGAAAGGCACTGTAACATTATGACCCGCAGCCTTCGCTGCATTTTCTATGGCAGCACAGCCACCCAAAACGATCATATCCGCTAAAGATATCGCTTTACCTGAAGTTTGTGCACTGTTGAATTCGCTTTGAATTCCACTAAGAGTTTCAAGCACAGTAGATAGCTGCTCAGGCTGATTCACTTCCCAATCCTTTTGCGGAGCCAAGGCAATACGAGCACCATTAGCACCACCACGTAAATCAGAACCACGAAATGTCGATGCAGACGCCCACGCAGTAGAAACCAGTTGCGATACTGTCAATCCAGAATTAAGTACTTTTGCTTTCAATTCAGCAACGTCTTGGTCGTTAACAAGTTCATGATCCGCGGCTGGAATCGGATCTTGCCAAATCAAGTCTTCACTCGGAACTTCTGATCCTAAGTAAAGTGCTTTAGGTCCCATGTCACGATGCGTTAATTTAAACCAAGCTCTTGCAAAGGCATCTGCAAATTCTTCTGGATTCGCATGAAAGCGACGTGCAATTTTTTCATAAGCAGGATCCATGCGCAGCGACATATCTGCTGTTGTCATGAAGATACTAACTTTTTCGTTTGAACCATCAACCTGAGGTGCATGGTCTTTATCTTCAAGGTTTTTTGGTCGCCACTGGTTAGCACCTGCGGGGCTCTGGTGTAATTCCCATTCGTAACCAAATAAAACATCAAAATAGCTCATATCCCAGGTTGTCGGTGTTGGTGTCCACGCGCCTTCGAAGCCACTTGTAATAGTATCGACACCTTTTCCACTTGCGTGACTGCTCGTCCAGCCAAAGCCTTGCTCTTCTATGCTAGCACCTTCAGGTTCTGGGCCCACTAAATCTGGATCACCCGCACCATGCGCCTTACCAAAAGTATGTCCACCTGCAACCAATGCTACAGTCTCTTCATCATTCATCGCCATTCTAGCGAATGTCTCGCGAACGTCATGGCCAGACGCGACCGGATCAGGGTTACCATTCGGACCTTCAGGATTTACATAAATCAAACCCATTTGCACTGCAGCGAGAGGATTATCAAGTTCACGTTCTCCAGAGTAACGGTTATCACCTAACCATTCGTCTTCAGCACCCCAGTAAATATCTTCTTCTGGCTCCCAGACATCCTCACGACCACCGCCAAAACCAAACGTTTTGAAACCCATAGATTCCAACGCGCAATTACCTGCCAAGATCATCAGATCAGCCCACGATAATTTTTTGCCGTATTTTTGTTTAACAGGCCATAGCAAGCGTCGGGCTTTATCCAGGTTTCCATTGTCAGGCCAGCTATTTAATGGCGCAAAACGTTGAGTTCCAGATCTGGCACCACCGCGACCATCTCCCGTGCGGTAGGTACCTGCGCTGTGCCAGGCCATACGTATAAAAAATGGACCATAGTGACCATAGTCTGCTGGCCACCAATCTTTCGAATCGGTCATCAAATCAACAATGTCTTGCTTGACTGCATTCAAATCTAAA
Source organism: Cellvibrionaceae bacterium (assembly GCA_965262305.1). Taxonomy (GTDB): domain Bacteria; phylum Pseudomonadota; class Gammaproteobacteria; order Pseudomonadales; family Cellvibrionaceae; genus CBDHEY01. The sequence continues at coordinate 1,232,648 of CBDHEY010000004.1, read as the reverse complement.
GATTTAAATTCTTCCGCATAATTAAATGACTCACCCATGGGGTCGCTTTTAGAGGAGTTTTGATGAAGGATTTTCAAATTTAACTGATTGGGCCACCAATCACTATTGGATCTCGATCCCGCTGAAGTGTGGTTACTTTGACCACCTGAAAACGGGCACTTGCTTTGGTTATTGTCAGCCATTTTTATCTCCTGTTGATGAATTTGCGTGTTCATGATGCATCTTAAATATAGCAATCTCGGGTTAGCTTTATTCAAAATGCTGCTGTTAACGACGGTACAAACAAAGTTTACTCGGACAAGTATCGATCGATCTAATTAATATTATTGGTCGAATCGATAGTTTTGTTTAATAAAACGAAAATTTAAACATCAGCTAGATGATAAGCATGCAAAACGACAAAGAGTGTGCGCTAACACGCAAGGGAAAAAAGATTTGTTTTACAAGAAGAAAACCAGGTCGACTAAGACCTGGTTGCTAACAAGAATGGACACGAATGTTTATTAACCAGTATTCCTCATACCAGCTGAGATACCTGCCATCGTCACTTTGAGTGCGCGTTCTAAATCGATTGGCATAGTTTCCATCTTCCGCTCACGCTTTAGTAGTTCAGCCTGCAGATAATTTAAAGGGTCTATATAAGGCTTGCGAATTTCCAGTGATCGCTGCAATACAGGGTCAGAATCTAACAGTTTTTCTTGCTGTTTGACTTGATTAAGTAAACCTTCAAGTTCCGCTAAGTCCTGCCGTAATGTGTCACCAAGGCTTGTTAATTTGCCTTCAACCAACTCTGACTCATAATGCAAACAAACTTCAAGATCAGCCTTACCGACAACCATCTCCAATAAATCAATAAAGCTAGCCCAGAAATCCCAATTTTCTAGCATCTCAGTCAGAACTTCAGGCTGGTTTTCAAGTGCAAAATCTAATGCTTGTTTCGATCCCAACCAACTGGGTAAATTTAATCGAACCTGCATCCAAGCAAATACCCATGGAATTGCTCTCAAACTTTCGACCCCACCAGTGGCTTTTCGCTTTGCCGGGCGAGAACCTAGTGCGAGTTTACTTAATTCCTGCTCTGGAGTCAGACTACGAAAATAGGGAACAAACCTCGGATCTTCACGAACAATTTTTCGGTAGCCGTTTAAACTCGCTTGAGACATATTCTCGATAAGTGAACGCCATTCTTCTTTTGGTTCTGGACGAGGGTTTAACGTCGCCTTCAATATAGCAGAGACATAATTTGACAAGCTCGTAAATGCTTGTCGAGGTAAACCAAACTTATAACGAATCATCTCCCCCTGTTCTGTCACGCGAATTTTGCCTTTCACAGAACCTGGAGGTTGCGATGCCATAGCCTTTTCAACAGGGCCGCCGCCGCGACCAACGGTTCCGCCCCTGCCATGAAAGAGCATTAACTCAACATCATATTTCTCGGATAGCGAAATGAGTTTCTCTTGCGCTTTATACTGTGCCCATGTTGCCATCAACTTGCCGGCATCTTTTGCCGAATCCGAGTACCCGATCATTACAGTTTGGTAGCTACTAATGTAGCCCTTGTACCAATCCATCTGCCAAAGTTTTTCCATGACCACGGGAGCACGATCTAAGTCATCTAGTGTTTCAAAAAGTGGAACAATTGGCATATTCCAAGAAACACCACTTTCCTTAAGTAAAAGGGCAACTGCTAAAACATCTGATGCTTGTTGAGCCATAGAAATAACATAACAAGCTAGCGTCTCTTTTGGCTGAGCAGCAATAACTCGACAAGTATTTAAGACCTCTAGAGAATCAGCACTTGCATTCCAATCAGCAGGGAGCAGTGGTCGCTTATTGTTGAGCTCTGTTAACAAAAACGCTTGTCGCTGTGCTTCATCCCATTCAGCATAGCGCCCAATGCCAAGATATTCGGTGAGTTCATCCAGCAGCATTACGTGTCGTTCACCATCCTGACGAACATCAAGCGGAACTAAATTAATACCGAATGCATGAACACGGTGAAGTGTATTAGTGAGCGGACCATTAGCAATTCGTTCGTATCCCATTTCACACAAAGAGTTGTAACACACCATTAGAGGTTCTAATATTTCGGTTCGCGAAACGATTACATCTTCTGTCGCAATGATCGTTTTCGAAGCAATGCAATCTTCTGCCCATTGCCTCGTAGTTTCGAGTTTTCTTCGTAAAGCATTCAATACATGTCTATAGGGCTCGACACACCCATCGGGAACGAGAGCCAACAGATCAGAATTTGCTTTATTCATGCTTAGATCCCCACCAAGCTCTAACAAATCTTGTATATAGAGATCAGCCGCTTTCCAACGGCCTAATAATATGACTTCTTGGGTCACATCATGGGTCACATTCGGATTACCATCACGGTCACCGCCCATCCAAGAATAAAACTTGAACGGTTTGGTTTCCATAGGCAAACCTTCGCCGAGAGATTCTCTGCAGATTCGATCCAAGAAACGCACAAAATCTGGCACAGCATCCCAAAGGCTGTTTTCAATAACCGCAAAACCCCACTTAGCTTCATCAACCGCAGTGGGTCGAGTAGTACGAATTTCGTCCGTATTCCATATTTCTTCGACTAAACGACGTAAACGCCCCACAATTTTTGCTCTTTCATACTCAACCAAATCATTACGGTTACGATCAGTTAAGGTATATGAAAGCGCCTCATATTTTCTTATCAGCGTCCTTCTTGTCACTTCTGTCGGATGTGCCGTCAAAACTAACTCGATTCTTAGCCCGTTTATCGCATCAAAAACAGCTTGCTTGCCCAAATTTAGGGCAAACTCTTCAATTAAATTTGGTAAGTGATTTTTAGCTTGCGTATGTACGCTAGAAAAATACTCTAAATCGGCAATGTTTGCCAAATTCAAAAATTGATTAAACGCGCGGGTAATAGGTAATACATCTTTGTCATTTAACCCCTGCAACAATGCCTTTAGAGGTGCATAATCTTTCGACTCAGAGACAGCTAACTGCTTAGATATTCGCCGGATTTCCTCCACTTTATGCAAGAGTTCTTCGCTTTCATGTTTTGCTATTGTTTCACCTAATAGTTCACCTAAAAGCCGAACGTTATCCCGCAGCATTTCTGGAATTTCGTGCATATTTGCCCCATTTATTAATCAAATTTAGTTAACATCTATAAAATATAAAAATTTCAATTCTACGCGATTAGCACAAAAATTGTGCATCACTAGACCATCTATAGTTTTATTACCCTGTAATTCTAAAGAAATAATTACGGGCAAGAACTATTCCTAGTGAAAGTTGTAACGACCACTTTTCCCATTAATTTGATATTCCGCAAACATTCGATAACTTATCTCCATGTGATCCGACTTAAATGAAACAATCACGCTCTTACTAAATCCAATATTTAAACTCGAACCGATAAGCACAATCCTAAGAAAAAACAAAGTACAAAGAACTCTAAGTGTGCGAAATTTAGATTCAATTGATCTATAAAACGGTTTTACGGCGCTAAATTCAATCGAGTTTGATACCTATACTTCAATAAAGAGTGTGGAGATTAAAAAGTGCTTTTAAGAATATTAAACTTTTACTGGAACATGTTAGGACGATTTTTTCTGTCGCAATATTATATTCAAGAATTCGTAACAGATAAAAACCATCCTTTTTTTCGGCGTTATCACGCCGAGTACAAGCAACGGCAGGGCTTAGTCAAAAACCTCTGGTGTTTCTCAAGTGCAATTCTCATTGCATTCCCACTCCTTCATGTGGTCGTATTTCTGTTTTTATTTAATACTTTTCTCTCATTCAGCATCTTGGACGAAGCAGAAAATTAGAAGGGGTTGCTTCGTTAGAGTTTGCTCAAGTATAAGACAACTAGAACGATGTCCTTCGATAGCCCCGATACTCTGGTTCCCAGAAGTTTCGTTCAATTCTTGTCGCTATCGCATCATCAGGTAATTCGGTTGCAACCTCATCTCGCATTGCTTGCTTAGCAACCTCCAATGCAATTTTTTTACTTACTTCCGGAATATCTTTTAGTTCCGGTAACAACGAACCATCTTTTGCAGCGAGTAAAGGCGATTGATCAGCTAATGCGCGACTCGAGGCCATTAACATGTTATCCGTAATACGTTTGGCTTTCGATGCTAGGACTCCTAAGCCAATTCCTGGAAAAATATAACTATTGTTGCATTGAGCAACTTTATATTCTTTGCCTTCAATTAACACAGGAGCAAACGGGCTGCCCGTTGCAACAATCGCCTTACCTTCGGTCCAACAAATAACATCGACAGGACGCGCTTCCGCGCGAGAAGTTGGATTACTTAACGGCAATACAATCGGCTTTTCCGCATTTTGTGCTAAAGCACGAATTACTTCTTCTGTAAATAATCCTGGTTGACCCGATACGCCAATAAGCACTGTCGGCAAGCCACACTTGACCACATCTAACAGACCAATCGATTCTTCTGTAACACTCCATTCTTGCGCCAAACTCGCATCCTGAGTAAGATTTTGCTGGAATGGTAGTAAGTTTGGCATGTTATTCGTTAACAACCCAAAGCGATCGACCATAAAGATCCGCTTCCTAGCTTGCTCTTCAGAGATACCTTCCATTTGCATAGCTAGAATGATTTGCTCGGCGATTCCGCAGCCGGCAGAACCCGCGCCAACAAAACATATTTTTTGGTCTTTTAGGCTTTCACCTTTTGCCTTAGAAGCAGCCATTAAGGTCCCGACTGTTACGGCAGCAGTACCTTGAATATCATCATTAAAACAACAAAGTTCATCGCGATATCGCTCTAATAATGGCATTGCATTCGCCTGAGCAAAGTCTTCAAACTGCAAAAGCACATCTGGCCAGCGGCGTTTTACCGCATCGATAAACTTTTCTACAAACTCGTAATAGTCCTCACCACTTATTCGAGGATTGCGCCATCCCATATACATAGGATCGTTTATCAAAGAGGGGTTATTGGTACCAACATCAAGCACGACAGGCAAGGTATATGCAGGACTAATTCCTCCACATGCCGTGTACAAAGCGAGCTTACCCACTGGAATTCCCATTCCTCCAATACCTTGGTCACCCAAGCCTAATATTCGCTCTCCATCGGTTACAACAATGACTTTGACGTTTTGTTTTGTGGCGTTTTGAAGCATATCTTCAATACGATCAATTTCTGGGTAACTAATAAATAAACCGCGTTTACGACGGTAAATCTTAGAAAATTGTTCACATGCCGCCCCTACCGTTGGGGTATAAATGATCGGCATAATTTCTTCGAGATGATCCGAAACGAGTTTAAAGTAAAGAGTCTCATTAGTATCTTGGATATTTCTGAGGTAGATATGCTTATCCATATCATTTGAGTGTGCACAAAATTGCTGATAAGCACGCTCTGATTGCTCTTCAATACTTTCAATGTTGTGAGGCAACAGTCCCTCGAGATTAAAGTAATGCCTTTCTTCTCGAGTGAAAGCACTTCCTTTATTAAGTAAAGGTGTCTCAAGTAATACGGGACCTGCATAGCGGATATAAAGTGGGCGTTTTTCTTTAGAATCACTCGACATAATATTATTCTTTATCTGTTAGCTGAAATATGAGAGGACACCAAAATAGAATTCAATTGACGTTACTAATTTCTCACAGATAGAAAGTGTAGCAATTTTATATGAATGATTCTTAACTTATTGACGAATAAAAAATCATAAAAAAGCACAATACCAAATTGCATTCTAACGAAACCGGTTAGCGCTATAACTACATTCTATTCCAAGCATCTAATGCGGCGACTTTATAGGCTTCTGCAAAAGTAGGATAATTAAAAACCGCACCCGCGAGGTAATCTAGACCACCATCAAATGCAATAACAGCCTGCCCAATGTGGATCAATTCGGTCGCGCCTTCACCAACAATGTGCACACCCAGAAGCTTGCGGGTATCCAAATGAAACAACAGTTTTAATATGCCATCAGCACCACCCTGAATTTGCCCTCTGGCAATCTCTCGCATTCTAGCAATACCCACTTCGTAAGGAATACTGTTTTGCTGTAACTCTTGTTCAGTTTTACCCACCATACTGATTTCCGGCACCGCGTAAATGCCAAATGGAAATAAGTGTGGTGATGATTTCGCTTCGAGTCCAAAGGCATGACAAGCCGCCAGGCGCCCTTGTTCTGCCGATGTTGATGCTAGCGCAGGAAAACCAATAACATCACCAACGGCGTAAATATTTTCTACCGACGTCCTGTAAAAATCATCCACAACAACACGGTTTTTATCATCCAGCTCAATACCAACAGCATCCAAGTTTAGTTTTGCCGTTCCGCCTACCCTGCCTGCAGCAACCATAACCAAGTCTGAAATCACCTTGCGACCGCTTTGTAAATGGATCACGATACGTCCTTCTGCGTTTTTCTCCATTCGCTCCGGCCGCTCACCAAATCGTAATGTGATGCCTCTAGAAGTAAGGTCATGTTTGAAATCGTCGATAATATCCGTATCAACAAAATCTAACATGGTTTTACGCCCATCGATTAGGGTGACCTTACAATCCAAAGCGCTAAAAATTGACGCGTATTCCACTCCGATCACACCAGCGCCTATCACGGTAAGCGCTCTCGGCAAAGTCTTCAATTCTAATATTCCATCGCTATCAATAATACTCGTATCATCAAAGGGTATTTCAGGTGGGCGACGCGGCGAAGTACCTGTTGCAATAACAACTTTTTCAGTTGAAATTAAAATCTCGGTATCGCCGGAAGTGACTTTGATTGTGTTAGCATCTTTAAAAGAAGCAAATCCATTAATCAAATCTACGCCATTGCGTTCCAACTGATGACGAATGACTTCAATTTGCTGCTCTACCGTTTTGTTTAGCCGGTGCAATAGATCATCGATAGTAATGTCATCCTTTACTTTATAGCTTTGCCCATAAATGCCCTTCTGCTTCCAACCACTTAAGTATAAAACGGCTTCTCGGAGAGTTTTACTAGGGATAGTACCTGTATGAGCAGTCACACCTCCCACAATCTCGCGTTTTTCAACTAGTGCAACATTTTTACCTAATTTTGCTGCTTGAATAGCCGCGCGTTGGCCCCCTGGCCCACTTCCGATAACAACCAAATCATACTTTTTCATATGTCCCCTTTATGTACGTCAAATCTGAGTTTTATTGTTAGAGTTTGTGCACAAAATGTTCAATAGCAACAAGCAGTGCTGAGTATTCGTTAAAGACCAGTAAAAATAAATAGATGAAGAAGCATATGTCATACCAGAACCCGTAAAGCTCTAAACAAGATAATTTACAAACCTCAAATACCCATAACTTTAACTGTAAGCCACAACCTACCAACACTAGGTTAATCATTAACTACACTTAATGTAACCCAAACGATAATCCAATTAAAAGTCATGTCAGCTCTACCAGACCCATTTTTTGACATATCGCAGGAATTACTATGTATTATCGACTGCGATGGAAATTTTATAAAAGCCAATCATTCTTGTGCCAGTTGTCTTGGTTATGCTCCAACTGACTTAATTGGAAAGTCCCTTTTTGACTTTATACATCAGGATGAAATTTCTTCAATAAAAAATACCATCTCAGATGCTAATTATTTAACAAGCTCAGCGTCTTTTTGTTGTCGTTTAAAACAGTTCGATAACAGTTATCATTGGTTCAACTGGAAAATCACATCGGACCCACAAAATCATTGTATATATGCAAGTGCCGCAGATATAACAGATTCGAAGCGCAAGTCTTCCTATCTGGAAGTACTTACAAATTTTAAAAAAATTGGTTATTGGGAAATAGATTTAGATACCGAAAAGCTTTTCTGGAGTGATCACGTTCACCTTATTCATGAAACAGATCCAAAAAACTATAAACCTAAATTGCAGGACGGCCTGAATTTTTACCACCCAGAGTCAATACCCATTCTAACGAACGCTGTTAATCGTCAAATGGAAACAGGTGAACCCTATGATCTAGAACTCAGGTTTATAACCGCTAAAGGAAATCACAAGTGGGTTAAAGCCTCTTCACATAGTGAATTCAAAAACGGCAAACCAATAAGACTCTTTGGACTATTTGAAGACATTACAGAGCAAATCAAAAAGAGAGAACAGGACTTAATGTTAAAAGAACGTATTGAGCTCGCGCATAAAGCATCTGGAATTGGCGTGTGGGAATACGATTTAACAAATAACAACCTAATTTGGGATAAGAGCATGTATGAAATATACGAGAAAAATCCCAAAAATTTTTCTGGCGCCTATGAAGCCTGGCGAGATAGTGTGCATCCCGATGACAAAGAAAAAAGTGAAGAGGAATTAGCGCTGGCTTTATCAGGTGAAAAAGAATTTATTACCAACTTTAGAATCATAACAGCGCAGAACAAGGTGAAATATATTGCTGCAATAGCAACTGTTATGCATGATAAAAATAATCAACCCGTAAAGATGTTAGGAGTGAATTGGGATATATCAGAACATGAAAAAATTAAACAAGAACTAGAGGAGAAGTCTTTAATAGCTGAGAAGAGTAGCCAAGCAAAATCCATGTTTATTGCCAATATGTCACATGAACTTCGAACACCACTAAATTCGGTTCTAGGTTATTCAAATCGAATATTAAAGACAGAAAAAAACCTAAGTGAACGGGCGGCAAAAGGATTAGAAACCATTCACAAAAGTGGTAATTACCTACTATCCCTAATTAACGATCTTCTTGACTTGAGCAAAATTGATGCTGGAAAATTTGAACTTAATGTGACGCTTGTTGACGTTCGACAACTTGTTCAAGAAGTTTATATGGAAAACAAAATACACGCTGAAGAAAAAAACTTAATCATGGAAGTTGCGTTATCAAAAGAAGCTACAACTTTTACCGATGAAACAAGATTAAAGCAAATCCTGAACAATATAATTAGTAATGCGATTAAGTATACTAAGGAAGGGGCGATTCAAGTCCAGCTATCTCAACAAGATACACAGATAATCATAGAAATCACCGATACTGGAATGGGAATTCGAGAAGAGGATAAATCTCGCCTCTTTAAACGCTTTGAGCAGTTTGACGAAAATTCAAAATTCAAGATAGGTAGTGGTAGCGGCCTTGGATTAGCAATAACCTGGGAACTATTAAAATTGCTCCATGGAAATATTCATGTTGAATCTGAATTAAACGAAGGAACATCCTTTACAATCACCATACCAAAATTAAAAAAATAATTGATTCGGTATAAGAGCTTCCATTTTTTATCTTGAAGCAACCCACGGTTTTCTAAACCCATTTTTCTAGATTTAAAACTGCCATCAATACAAAAAATGTTATACAAAAAAGCTTAAATCACTTGAAGAGAAATTAGCTAAATTAGGAAAGGTTTCATTTATTTCTGAAGGCGATAGCCCATACCATCGAGCAAGTGTTGCCGCATATTGATCCATTGAGGTTGTTGGAATAATTCGACCTTCACCAATGTCGTCATCACTACCGATAGCTAGATCAGGCATGGTACCAAATATCTTACCACCATCAATGTGGTCACCCAGTATAATTTGATGTCCTCCCCAGCCATGGTCAGTTCCATCACCATTGCTCGTGAGTGTTCGACCAAAATCACTGGCAGTAAAAGTGGTTACCTTGTCAGACAAACCCAACTCAACCAATGCACTGTAAAAAGAATTAAGCGACTGACTTAATTCCGTCATTAATAGCGGATGGCGTCGAGCCTGATCGCCATGTGTATCGTAATCACCAATTCCGACAAAGAAAATCTGACGATTCATGTTCAGAGAGCTTCGAGCACCAAGCAGTTGAGCTACCATTCTCAAATTATTGGCTAATCGACTTTCAGAATTAAACTCTGTTGTTATCGGGGAAACACTTTGAAGCGCAGTAGATACCTGCCCACCTAATGTAATTGCTCTTGTTTGCACACGAGCATGTTCTCTCGCGAATAAATGGGATTGATTTTGCGCTAATAACGCATTAAATGTCTCTAACCTCGCTAACTCAAACTCATCAGTTGTGTCTGGATTAAATCCCCAAAGGGTTTCTACTCCAGACGAGTTCAATGAATAGGGGTTAACCATTCCGCCTGATTGCCAAGTATTCGCGCCGGTGAGCGTAATATTCATAGAAAGATCTGCATCGCCATTTACATCCATTAACATGTCTGCCATTCGACTTGCCCAGCCTTGCTGCGGTTTGGTACTTTGCAAGCTCATAACAAAATTTTGCTGGTCGTTATGTGAGAATAATTGTGGCGGTAACAAAACACTATTATTGGAATATTGTAATTTTGATGTTGGCTCTACTAGTGCTCCAACGTTACCAATAAACGATAATTTTCTATCTTCAAAGAGTGCCTGCAACTCTGGCATATTGGGATGTAGACCATAATCTGCGGGAACAGAGTTCACTGGGGCAATTTGCAATAACGCTTGTCGTTCAACTGCTAGATCTAACCTTGTCGCCCGATAGGTGTCATACTCTGACTGTGAGTGCGGTATTAGCATATTAAACGCATCATTGCCGCCAAATAAGAAAATACAAACTAAAGCTTTATAGTCGTCTAACGATCCGGTTTGTGCCTGGACTCGATTGAGTCCTGAAAGGACCGAGAACATACTAGAACTCGATAGAGATAAGAGAGCAGCATTCTTTAAGAAGTTTCTACGATTCAACGTACGACGATTGATTTTATTTTTCATTTCGATGCCTTTATCGCTGTACTGCAAACTCTGGTGATATACTTATCAATTGCATGATCTCAAACACCCGCAAATCAATTAATGATTGTTCGCTTGTCGGAATTGCTTCGATGTAATTGAACAATAAATTTTCCATCTGCTCGCTCATTTGACCAGCCATAAGTAATAAATTGAAATGATTGATTAAATCTTGTGTCGAGTTCGCTATCGCTTTTTCGTCAGAAAAATCGAGATGCACAAAGCCTACATCCCACAGATAATTAAAATTCTCCGGCGTAATAGCTTCATTAAACGCAAGAGCACTCATACGATTGGTAATCGCGGTTATGTGATTTTCACTTAGAATTTGGAATTCAGGTGATAGCAAACCCGCTTCTCGAATCTCTCCTGTTTGACTAAATTCAGGCCGATAAAAATTGAACACCGACGGTGAACCATAAGGCCTTTGTCCCATTTCTCTTCCGGTACCATAAAAACGTAAAACAGCATTTTGACTAATATTTTCATCATCATCGATAGTCGGAATTCCCGACGCATCGAATGCGCGCAAAACCATTGATAATTTGATCACAGGTTCTTTTAGTTTGCCAAAAGTATTTGGCGAAACAATATGACCATTGCGAGCTTCTTGGTCTAAGAAAATCGCTCTTACGACTGCGGCCATATCACCTTTAACATTGTTGCCATTGTTGTTAAAAACATCCGCTACCCGCTCGACGTATTCCGCTGAGGGATTACTTGTAATTAATCGCTGTATTAGTTGCTTACTGATAAATGGCGCAACATTTTGGTGTGTAAATATGTTATCGAGAGCGTCTTCTAAATCTTCTTGAGCTGTTTGACCCGCTGGTATGACTTCGCCATTTAAGAGCGTTTTTTCGTCCATATCATGAAAGTCATTAAACTCCATCATAGGTATAACCTCACTGGTTGCTAACCACTCAAACCAATACCAGGTTGGTGCATTTCCATACATCCAGCCAGTGAATACACGAGCAAAGGCCTTTATGATGTCTTGGTCGTAAGTGGGGATAGGGTCGCCGTTTGAATCTTCTATCTCCGAACCATCATTGTTAAGCATGACGAGACCAATGCTAAAAAGCTGCATAAGCTCTCGAGCGTAGTTTTCATCAGGCCGGATGTTTCTCGTCAGGTCGGCTTTTTCGTTCCGAATCATACTGAGATATTCTCCCATCATCGGATGTAAAGTCACCTCTTCCAAAATTTGACGAAAATTTCCAAAGGCATTTCTAGCGAGCATATCGTGGTAATCTGTGACGCCACGCGCGTCGTGAAATAGAGTGTCGGAAACATTTGAAATAACGAAAATCTGGCTTAACGCATAGGCTATTTTCTGCCTAAGCTGATCATCACCATTAACAATCGTGTCCCACCAAATGTCACTATGTTGCAAGTCTTTGATATACCCATGAGAGTCATCCGTTTTATCAAAGGGGTCCAACCCAACCTCTCGAATACGCACATCGACCAAAGGCAGCAGTACCGTTTGAGGAATCGCCATTTGCTCATTCAACCAGGTATCCATATCAGAGTTTAACAATGCTCTAACCGTTTCCTCCTTTGCTCCAAAAGTCGCTTGATTTAAAAACCTTACTGCCTCGCGAGCCTCATCATTATCAATCAGGCTATTAAAAGGTACTGGAGTCGCTGTTGGTGTAGGATCAAGGGTAATTGAGGGTGTTGGCGTAGCAGTTGGAGTCGACGTAGGAGTTGTCGTAGGTTGAAGTGAAGAACCGCCGTTTCCGCTCGAACCATCTGAATCACTCGCGCCACCACCGCAAGCTGAAATAGCAAATAATAATATGAGTGTAGTGAATAATTTCATTAATTAACCCTTCGTGAGATCAATCTAAAAATAGAAGCTTCGCGTACTTCAAATTAAATTGAGTCACGGCCTGAACCATTTGGTCAAGGTTTATAAAACTACAATTTGGTTGAATTGCAGTTCGTTAATTATCTTTATAGTATCGACACAATAATCTAAGCAAGTTTAAGGCCTATATAATATTGTTTATCTTAGGCCTTGTTTTTCAAGCGATTACGAAGAAAAACAAATAAAGTTTAAAATGAGGGTTATTAAACTAAGGCAAAAATAGTATATTTAAGTCAACAATTGTCACCTGTTTTCCCTGATTGGCAACTAACTAGAACGAAATGGTGGTGTGAATTATTAAATGATTACGGCATTTTACGCTGCAATACTTGCAATAATATTCGTATTTTTGAGTGTAAGAACACTTCTAACAAGGAGAAGAGAAAAAATTGCTATAGGACATGGCGAAAATAAAGCCTTGCTTAGAGCGATGCGTGTCCATGCCAATTTTAGTGAATATGTCCCGATTAGTCTTATCCTAATATTCTTTTTGGAATACCTGCAATCCAAACCTATTCTAATTCATTTTTTATGTATAACGTTACTTTTAGGACGAATTATCCATGCGATCGGCTTAAGTCGCGTACCAGAAAACTTTCGGTACAGGGTTATAGGAATGGCGTTAACATTTACAACAATATTAAGCGCCGCCATCTGCATTTTGTTTTTAGTGGCAGGTCGCAGTGCATATTAAAGAAACCTCTTGTTAACTCTAATATTTTTTCGTTTTAGCCTAAGCTTAATTAACATATTATCCAGTTTAAAGAATGCATGTTTAATTAAAACTCAATTCAGTTCTCACGTTTATCACTTTTTAAAATTTCTCTTTGTATATCGCAAAATTCAAATCTATACTATAGCCACCCTTGGCTCTTAGACAACAGCTCCCATCTAATCGTCTATACTGCCAGCTTTAAATTATCTTGGATGTATTACTACAAAGGAACCAGAGATGCTAAAATTAGAAGCTTCTGTTTGTATTGACGCCACGAAAGAAAATACGTGGAATGTATTATCAGATCTTGAAAATAACTCGCTTTGGTCAGAGCCTGTTCACTCTTCTATATGTGTAAGTCAATCTAAAAAAGGAATTGGCACCATAAGGGAATGTACTCTTACAAACAGTGTTGTTGTAAATGAAGAAATTGTATACTGGAGTGATGGCGTGAGTTTTTCTTATCTGGCGACAGGAATTCCTTTTGTAAGAAAGGCCAAAAATACCTGGGCGGTAGAACAATGCAATGGGAAGACTCTGGTAACAACTAATGCCGAAGTGGAAATAAAATACGGTGCGTTCGGGCGAATGTTCGAGCCTATGATTGCGATGATTTCAATGCGAACAAGAAATAAATCTCTCGCCAGTTTGAAATATCTTGTTGAAAACGGACAACCCTTTTCTGGACATTGCGCGAAACAATCTAAGTTAAAAATGATAAATTAAATTTCAATCGATTGTATTGCATGTTCAAAATGTTCATACATAAGACCAATCGCTTGAGTTGCAATTTCAAAAAATTCGTGTGATGAAACCTTAATTGGCGTCTGGTGCAATTCAATAGACAGGTATTTTTGGAAGGTCCGAACTTTTTCTTTTAATTCATCAGACAGCTCGAGAATTCCCTCTAATTGTTCTACTGCATAACTAATTTTATTATACAAATATTGCGCGCGAATCTTTTCAATACTATTAAATTCTTTTGAAGCAGCAACCCCGGTTCCTAGTGCGCGTGCTTGCCCCATATATTCAATAGCTTGAAGCATGTCGGTCCATAAAAAATCGTGTTTATAACTGGAAAAAGTCTCCACACTTAACAGCGATTGAGTTTCTGCAACTTCTTCAATAAAGTTTAGGACCTGGGTTATCCAGATTACGTGAGATTCAAAGTTGACTGCAACAGATTCATTTTTATAGGTACTTTTTAATATTTTCCAATCATCGACTATTTTTCTCCATGCTAAGCCTAAGTCACTTTCGAATTTCAACTCAAGGAATAATGAATTTAATTTTTCTTGAACATTTGAAATCTCAGTTAATAGCGAACTATCGCCTTTAAGATAACCAGTGGTAAGGCCACGGTGTTTCTGCCCAAAGTCCAAAACCTTCTTTAGCTCTAGAATATAAATAAGCCCTTCTCGTTGTCTATTATGAATTTTCAATCGGTTCGAATACGATTCAAAAAACATGTAAGCAATACAAATTAAAGGGATTGTGAATAAGGCAGAAAATATTAACAATTCGCTCATTTCAATCGCTTTGCTAATTGATGCAAATAATCTGTTAAGTTCGCAGATTGATTTGCCATAAAACTATTTTCTTCTGCCTTAACCGAGACTATTTCAATATGAGAAGAAATTTCACGTGATGCATGTCCCTGTTCAACCATTGCACTAGCAATCAAATTGATTTCATCAGAGACAGAATCGTTTTTTTCGGCAATACCGACTAAGTGCTCCTCTGCTCGTCGAGTTTGATCAATACAGGTTCCGACTCTAGAAATCACCTTTTCCATACTTGACGAAACACTCTCCATATAATCATTGGCGCCTTCGATGTTTTTCGTAATTTCGATAGCAGAGCCGTGACACTGATTCGCTAGATTTCTCACCTCGTCTGCAACAACTGAAAAGCCACGTCCATTTTCTCCGGCTCTTGCTGCTTCGATAGCGGCATTCAAGGCAAGCAAATTGGTTTTCTCCGCTATTTCTTCGATTACTTTCGACATATCTGTAACTTTTTGAGACCTTATCGCTAAGTCATTCACTTTATCCATAGTTTGGGTGGCCAAATCAGCGACTTGTTCAACCTCTATACGAGATTTAACAATTGACTCTTTACCCTGGAGACTTAATTCTCTGGCCTGTTCTGCTAACGCATATGTCTGTTTTATTCTAGTAGAGACTTCTTCGGTACTATGGCTAATTTGAGTTACTGCAGCAGCAGTTGAGGATGCAGACTGAGATTGTTCTGTCGCATTTTTAGCAAATGCTTGAGTAGTTTTAACGAGTTCATTGGCCGAATACTCCATCTCAGAAAGAGCATCTTGAAATTTCTGCTCTGAGCGCTTAATGGTACGAAGACCTTGTAAAAAACCAAGTTCGACACCGTCCATATATTTGAGGCAAAATTTACTTGCATCATAGTTTGATAGCGAGCTCCCTATCTGCGCAAGCTGATTTCCTAACAACCTATTTTTGACATTAGCATTTGCAATAAAGATCAATCCCAGTACAGAAGCTGAAACAGCCCAAACCCATAAAACGATGTAGGATTCAGAAATTGCTGCCAAAATCGCGAACATAATCCATTGAAAGGTGAAACAATAAAGTAATGTCGAAAGTCGAAACCAAGCCATGCGATTAACCAGGATTTCCAGAGTTCTCAATGAAACATATAGAATTTTTGATGTTTGAACTATTCTTGATGCCTCAGTTCAAACAAGCCCTCAGTTGGGGGAGCCTATTTTTTAGAATAGATCAGCTTTTTCATATTGGAAAGTTGTAGCTCTAATTAATATTTCTCAAACAACTGATTTACATTGAAAGTAATATATATTTCCACTAAAGCAAACGGTGAATATTAGGAAAGCTTGGGGCTTTTTCAGACGATAAACCAGGAGAATAGGCAATTTTACCTAAAAACTCGAAGGGTAGGTTTTTTATCAATGTATCAACATTTTCAGCTTCTGCAGGCATATCTTTTTCAACGACATTTGCTATCCACCCAGCCACTTCAGCACCATCATTTATTAACGACTCCGCCGATATCATTCCATGATTTATACAGCCAAGCCGAATACCTACAACGAAAATAATTGGAAAGCCTAAAGCCAACGCTAAATCGGCCATGGTTTCCGTTTCGTTGATGGGCACTTTCCAACCCCCGGCTCCTTCAATGACACACAAATTAGCAAAGCTTGCCGTTGATTTTTTTACATGCACCAAAATATCTTTAACACTTAACTGCAGCTCTTCTTTTTCAGCGGCAATATGTGGAGCGATCGCTTCTTTTAGAGCAAACGGATTTGTTTCTTTGTAAGAAAGGTTTACTGTAGAAAATTTTTGTAACGCGAGTGCGTCTTCATTTCTTAGTCCATTCTCTGTTTCTTCACACCCAGCAGCTATCGGTTTTAATCCCAGAGTCGAATATCCCAGATTTTTCGCTGATGAAAGAAGCGAAGAACAAACAAATGTTTTTCCAATTCCTGTGTCTGTGCCGGTCACAAAATAGGTTTTCATTAGCTACTCGCCTTTTTGACCGCAGAAATAGTAGACTTCATAGGTTGCAGGCACCAAATCTGTTTCTAGCCGAAATTGTTCATAGTTTTTTATTAAATCATTAAGTTTCTTAGGTGTCGTTAATCCTTTCACTCGTTCTGAATTTAACGAATTCGCCCCGATGGTTTTCAGTTCTCGCATTAGATCAATTACAGAACCATAGGAAAGAACAACTTGCTCTTGCTCTCCCTTTAAGAGGTCAAAACCAGTCTCTGTAAGCTGATCGCATATATGTTCATATTCAAAAAATTGATTAACATGATTCAGCTTATCAATTTTTTCCCATGCCTCTCGCAGCTCATACAAGGACTTCGGGCCCAATGTTGCAATGAAAATTTTACCTTTCGGTTTTAGAACTCTAAACATTTCAGAGAAAGTCGACTTAGGATAATTAACCCACTGAAGACTGAGACTCGAATAAATACAATCGACACTGTGACTTGATATGGGCAATTTTTCCATATCTGCACAAACCCATCTTGCATCATAGTTTTTTTTATTAGAAGCCGTTTGTAACATTCCCAATGAGAGATCAATACCCAGCACTCGGGCATTCGATTTGTTTTTATTGACTCTCTCCGCAAACCATCCTGTGCCACAACCCAAATCCAAGATAATACCTGTATAAGATTCTTTTTTTTCAAAAAGTTTTTGCGCAACATACTTTTGGAGATGGGCAAACTCATCGTACTTTTTTGCCGCTTGACTAAAAGCATAAGACACCTTCTTTTTTCTTTTAGTTTCGTTCACTATGCTCTCTACAAAATGATTCATTGCATCACCAATAGACTTGGGAGAGGAAACTGGTAGTGCATGACCAACACCTTTCAGTACCAAAACGCGTTGATTACTCCTATTAAGAGATTTAGAAGATTCAAAAGGAACTAACTGATCTTTATCTCCAAAAATACATAAACAAGGTTGATGAAGTTTGGACATTATCGAATAATTTTTTATGTCTCGAAGGAAGTTCAGCATTTTCGTTAAATTTAAAACACTTTCGGAATTTAACGCGATTTTATGATCACTGAGCTCGGATAAAATAGACTTTCGATTTTCATCTCCCTTTGCCTGCAAGGACACAAATCTAGAGAGCGTCTTTTCTGGGTTTTCCAAAAAATTCTTATAGAAATTCTCAAATACATCCACTTCCATTGCTCTCTCCCAAAACTCATCTTCAACAAAGCTTTGGTTTGTTGCCAAAGTGATCAAGCCTAATACTTTTTTTGGAAAACGAGCAGCCAAGCGTGTTGCGATCATTCCCCCTAAAGACCAACCTACCAACAGACAAGCTTCGGGTAACGCTTTTTCAATGTGAGATTCAAACTCCTCCAAGTCGTTAAAATCCAATAATTGATTTTCACCTAATCCGGGAAAATCCATAATAACAACATCAAAATGAATTCTTAACTCAGATAACAGATTAGTCCATACCGACTTATTTATTCCCCAGCCATTTAAGAGTACGAGAGGAATTGATCTATAAGAACTATTCGAAGACGAGAGATATTCAGTTAACATTTTAAACAACTAAATTGGTGACTTGCTTATCCAAGCAGTCTAGGAGCTGGTCTATATGAGATTCGGTATGATCTGCGGTAAACGTAAATCTAATTCTTGCGGTTCCGTTCGGCACAGTAGGAGGTCTAATTGCTGTTGCCCAAATTCCTTTTTTTTCAAGTATAGCGGAAATATCTGAAGCTAATTTATTATCGCCAATTAATAGCGGTTGAATTGGTGTGAGTGAAGGTAATAAGTTCAATCCCAAGTCGGCACAACCATTCCTGAACTGTGCTATTCGAGCATTCAAGTTTTCCCTTCGATAGGATTCAGATTCCAAAATACGCAAACTTGTACGAGTCGCAGCTGCCAAAGCTGGTGGAATCGCGGTGGTATATATATACGATCGAGAAAATTGAATAAGAGATTCAATAAGAGCTTTAGATCCAGCGACAAAAGCACCAAAGGTCCCAAATGCTTTTCCAAGAGTTCCTACCAATATAGGGACTTGATAAGCATTAACACCGTGGTAATTTACTGTTCCCTTTCCTTTATCGCCAATGCATCCAAAACCATGTGCATCGTCCACCATCACATGGGCACCATACTTATGTGCCGTTGCAGAAAGCTTTGGCAAATTGGCTAAATTACCATCCATGCTAAATACACCATCAGTAACCACCAATTTTCTTTTAGCCTGTGTTCTCGAAAGCCGGCTTTCTAGATGCTCCATATCATTGTGGCGAAAGCGAACAAATTCAGATCGAGAAAGTAACCCACCGTCAATTAATGACGCATGATTAAGTTTGTCTTCAAAAACAGCATCACCTTTATCCACTAGCGCGTTTATAACGCCGAGATTTGCCATATATCCGGTAGAAAATAAAATCGCTCTAGGACGCTCGACAAATTCGGCTAGCTCTTCTTCTAATCGGTGATGTTCTTCAGAGTGACCACAAACTAAATGAGATGCGCCACTTCCAACACCGTAGCGATGCGTTGCGGAGATAAAAGCTTCTTTCACTTTTTCATGATTTGCTAAACCAAGATAATCATTGCTACAAAATGATAAAAGCTTTTTTCCTCCACGCACCACAGAAACGCCTTGCGGCGATTCAATAATTTGCCTTTTGCGATAATTAAAAGATTCTTTGCGGCTAAGTAATTCTTTAGCTAGCTCAGTATCTAGGGTCATCAAAAATCTAGCTTAGTTAGCAGCAGCATTGTAAAACGTGGCATTGTTTTGGGAGTTAACGCCCGACAAACCCACATCGTTATCGACTTCGATCGAATCAACTTCATCAGTCTCAGTGCGTTCTTCTGGCCTAATCCCCAATCGAGCAAAAAGTTGCATATCCTTGCTCGCCTCTGGATTCGGCGTAGTAAGCAATTTTTCGCCATAAAAAATAGAATTGGCACCGGCAAAAAATGCCATAGCTTGCATTTGCTCGTTCATTTCTTCACGACCCGCAGATAAACGAACATAAGATTTCGGCATAAGAACACGCGCCACCGCAATAGTTCGAACAAAATCAAATGGATCTAGATCTTCTTGGTTCTCAAGAGGTGTTCCTTCGACCTTGACTAACATGTTAATCGGCACTGACTCAGGATGAATAGACATATTCGCAAGTTGCAGAAGTAAGCCAGCACGATCTCTTTCTTCCTCGCCCATACCAACGATACCACCACAACAAACTTTCATTCCAGCATCACGAACATTCGCTAATGTATCTAACCTATCTTGATAAGTTCTAGTGGTAATAATATCTCCATAATATTCTGGTGACGTATCTAGGTTATGGTTGTAATAATCAAGCCCTGCCGACGCAAGGTTTTGTGCTTGCTCGGTAGAAAGCATGCCCAGGGTCATGCAAGTCTCCATCCCTAACGCCTTAACCTCCTCAACCATCTTAGTTACATAGGCCAAATCACGATCCTTTGGTGAGCGCCAAGCAGCCCCCATACAAAATCGTGTTGCTCCCGAAGCTTTAGCCTGACGCGCTTCCTCAACCACTTTTTCAATTTCCATTAATTTCTCGCGTTCAAGACCGGTATCATATCGCGCACTCTGGGGGCAATAAGCACAATCTTCAGGGCAAGCGCCAGTCTTAATAGAGCAAAGAGTACTCACCTGTACCTGATTTGGGTCGAAAAATCTTCTATGAACGGATTGCGCCAAAAATAAAAGATCATTAAACGGCATTGAGAACAGTTGCAGAATTTCATTCCGAGACCAGTCGTGGCGAATTTTTCCAGCGTTAGCCATAAAATCAGAAGGGTGTGTCATGGGATAACCTAAATAACGTGCAAAATTAGACTAAGAAATATTTTGAGGGCACAATATATGTGCCAGCAATGGCTGTCAACTTAGGGAGAGCAGCCTGGTTTACTAATTTTAGGAAAGATTATGGACAATTTATTTAAAAAACTCGGTGTTGGATTACCGCTTCCTCGCTATTGCCACCTCTGCGGTGCACCTTCTACTGAACCCGTTTGCACAGACTGCACTTTAGATTTCATGGAAAACAACCAAGGATGCAGAGTATGTGATTTACCGCTAAGTACAGAAAATCAAATCTGTAGCGAATGTCAAACCAGACTGCCAAACTACGACAAAGCCATTTGCGCCTATGTTTACAACAACAACTTATCTCATCTAATACATCAACTGAAAAACCAGAGAAATTACCATTGGGTAGATCTATTATTAAATAAGCTTCTAGAGAGAATTGAACAATACTATGACAAAACAGAACTGCCCGACGCGTTAGTCCCCGTGCCACTGCATTGGAGGAAATTTTTGAAACGAGGCTACAACCAAAGCGCTGTCATTGCGCAATGCTTGGGCTCAGAGTTAAAGTTACCTGTCAAAAACCTTGTAAAAAAAACAGTATATTCAACGCCCCAACATACCCTAAAACGCAATGAACGGTTAAAAAATCTCAGAGACACTTTCTCGGTTTCTGACGATCTTACAGGAAAACACTTAGCCATCGTCGATGATGTAATGACTACAGGGGTAACTGCCGAAATCCTTGTAAAAGCACTCAAAGAAAAAGGCGCTTCTAAAGTAGATGTATGGACGTTAGCGCGGACTCCCAAATTACGATGAACGCCGCAATACCCCTATTGGAAAACCGGGATAACGATCACAAATAGCTCTATATGATCATTTTTTATCAAAAATCATGATTAATTTTCAGATTTACACAAAAACACTTGCATATAGTTAGATATCTAACTATATTTAATTCGACTTCTAACTAAACAAGGAATTAAGCATGAAATTTAACAAACAAACGAAAAAAACTCTAAAGGCTTTAGCTATATTTACCGGAATGACAATAACAGTAAGTACCAACTTCAGCATCGCAAACGAAACGGATTACATGACTATGGACAGCAAACTGTCAAAAAGCTTGGCAAGTAAAGTGGATAAAAAGATAAAAACGATTACTGACAATGTGAATGATGCCATTAGTTTGCAAATTCAATCATTCGTTAGCGAAAGCCTTAATCGCATTACCAACCGTTAACAATTTTTTTTGAAACATATAGTTAGACATCTAACCATTATCATTATAAAATTACAGGAGACGCTAAAATGAGTATCAGAACAAACCATATCCCTAGTGGAAAAACTAAAAGCGCTTTTGCTTGCGCAGTTATCATACTATCGATCAATATTCAGGGCAGCTTAGCAACTGAAAATGAGGTGAAAGATATTGACCTTCTCGCCTCGAAAGCAATTACCCAAAAAGTGGAACAAAACCTTCGCAAATTTGCGGACCAAATTAATTCAAAAATAAGTAGTTATATTCAAACCCAAGTTAACCAACTTTTAGGAACGCAAATCAACCTAAAATAGTTACTGGAGGCAATTATCAAAAGTTTAAAAAGCGCGCCGGTTTAGTATCCCAAACAAGCGCGCATACTTTCGGTTATCTGAATTTTAAAATCTTGAAATTAAAACACGGCATATGACACAACCTGACGAGCACACCACCCCTTCTAGTCCTCTTCAAGAATTTTTTAGAGAAATCTCAATATTAGAGCACCTTACCCGAAACCGTATGGAACAAGTCCTGCCAGATGGAATGAAAGCACCTCACTTTGCTGTTTTAAGTCATTTGATCACAACTCAATCAAAAGAAACACCTGCTGAACTCGCAAGTAATTTCCAGGTTACAAGACCAACAATGACAAACACACTTCAACGCCTGGATGCAAAAAAATACATCAACATTGCTCCTGACCCTAAAGATGGTCGTGGTAAATTGGTTTGGATTACATCCGAAGGCGAACAAGCTTTTTTCAAAGCAATAGGCTGCTTAGGACCGAGATTTGATGATTTATCAGCGCATTTAGGAGAGGAAATATTTCGAGAGGTTTTACCTGCGTTAAAAACTATCCGCCGCTTTATGGATAATCACAGATAATCTTCGGACTTTGGTTCCCATGCTGACCACTTACCTTTATGCTAGGGGGAATTCTTAGAAATTAAAGAGAATCGAAATTTGGAAACACATGAGTATGCAAAACTTTCACCCGATTCCGTTGTAGACGCAATAGAGAGCCTGGGCTTTGTTTCAGATCTGCGAAACTTTCCCCTCAACAGTTATGAAAACCGGGTCTATCAAGTAGGAATTGAGGACTCAGAACCACTTATCGCAAAGTTTTATCGTCCAGACCGCTGGTCAGACGATCAAATTATGGAGGAGCATGATTTCTGCTTTGCCCTAGAAGAATTAGAAATTCCTATTGTTGCGCCATTAAGACTAGACAACAAATCGCTTTTTGAATTTAACGAATATCGTTTTTCTCTTTACCCAAGACGAGGAGGTCATGCCCCCGACCTTGATGACTTAAATTGCCTATATACTCTTGGGCAACATCTTGGGCGTTTACACGAATTAGGAAAAGTCAAAAGATTTGAACATCGACCAACGATATCAATTGCACTCTTTGCCGAAAAGAGCCGACGCTTTATTTTAGAAAATAATTTTATTCCCACCGATTTAATTCCCGCTTACGAATCAATATCGGCCCAGTTAATTGAAAAACTGAAAAACCAATATACCGATATCGAATTTCAAATCATTCGTCTGCATGGTGACTGTCACCCAGGAAACATTTTAAGTAGACCAGATTCCTTGTATCTAGTCGATTTGGATGACGCAAGAAATGGCCCGGCAATTCAAGATATATGGATGTTAATTAGTGGTGAAGATGAACAAAAAAGAGCACAACTTTCAGCGATTTTAGAAGGTTATGAGGAGTTTTGTGATTTTAATTCAAAAGAGCTGGCACTCATTGAACCACTGCGCACTTTAAGAATTATGCATTACTCCGGATGGTTGGCCATGCGATGGCATGATCCTGCTTTTCCAATGGCATTTCCATGGTTTAATACTGAACGCTACTGGGCAGAACATATTCTTGAACTAAAAGAACAATTTAGTTTACTCGACTCTCCAGTTATTAAGATTCAAGGATGAGCCTTCTATGAATTTTGAGGATAAAAAACATAATAAACAGTCAGCGCCAAACGAGGAACAGAATTTAATATCTAATGTCTAGTAAGCATTATACAAAGACAAATTTTGATCTAAAAAATCTAGAGATATGACCGAGACAATTTCAAAAACTCAATTTAAGTTAAAGGCCACTTATACAATTATTTTCATAGTAATTGCGGCTCTCGTAGCCTACTGGATATATTTAAGCCGACCAGAATCAACAAAGAATCAACCTATCGCGATTCCGATCGCTACGGCTCAAACAATAAAAGTACCTGCTACTCCGATGCCAACAACGTCACCTTCTACTATTAATAGCGAAGAAGCTGCACCGGAACCAGTTGTTACTCCTTCTCTACCACGCTTAAACGAAAGCGATAATCACGTTAAAACATCATTGAATCTACTTTATAATGACGAGCTGCTAAAACTGATTGCAGGCGAAGAGATAATACGAAAAGTAGTAAGAGCCGTTTACCAGCTAAGTCTAGGCAATGTTGTTAAACAGTTTCGCCCTATTAGTTCACCCACCGGAAAATTTATATCTGCGTCAATATCCGAAACAAAAAATAAGAATAAAGTCTACGAGGTTAGCCCTAAAAATTTTGATCGTTACAATCAATACATAAATGTAATCGAAAATATTAGTCCCGAAGCTGCTGAGAAAATTTATCGAGTTTATTCGTCTTTACTCGAGGAAGCCTACCAAGAGCTAGGACTAGGCTCAGGTTCCTTTAGGGAAACACTCATCAAGGCAATCGATATCGCTATTATAACGCCTGATATACCAGACGATTTTACTTTAATAAAACCAACAGTTATGTATAAATTTTCAAATCCTGATCTAGAAAAGCTCCCCAGCGCACAAAAGTTATTAATTCGTATGGGAAGAGAAAACAGGCTCAAATTGATTACATTTTTAAAAGAGTTTAAAGAACAGATAAATAATTAAAGTAATCTCTGATTATTATCTGTAAGTCTCGTTTCAATTTTTTATGCAAAAACTATTTATATAACTCAGCTTCGCCATATTTTATTTCGAGGGCTCGTCGTTGTACTTTTTTGAGACTTTTGACTACCAAGCCATATGAACGATCAATCATCCTTTCTATCTCGCCACTAGGAATCGAACCATCTAAAATAACCGTATTCCAATGCTTCTTATTCATGTGATAGCCCGGGATTACCGCTTCAAAAATATCTCTCAATGCTAAAGCTTCATTGGGGTCACACTTTAAATTCATATGAAAGAAACCGTCGCTATTTTTTGAATAGGTAGCAAACATTTTTTCACAAACTTTCGGCACTAAAACATCTTCACCAAACGGGTAAGACTCTTCTGCAGCCGGCTTTCGAAGTAAATAATTTTTAATACTATCCATATATTAAGCACCAGACGAAGATATGTACCACTAAGTAAATATCGCGTTCTATGTCTAACCCTATGAGTAACCTTTGATTAACACTAAAATAAGTTACTTTTAGTCTACGCGGTTTCATGTCAAAATTAAAACAAGACAAATCATACTAGAAGATGTGTTATGAAAGAAATATTGAGAACATTATTCTCTCCTATTCTCACCCCTTTTGAATCAGGTGATGCCCCTTATTCTTATAAAAAATCTCATAGAGTGATCATGATCGTTATTGGCATTTTATTTTCTGGTTTAGCCACAGCCGTTTTGCTTGTCGCCCCAAAAGAAGATTTTGGTTTTCTTATTCCGGTAATCGCTTTTTATGGCGTCGCAATTGTAGCAATAACCGTTGGCTCGCTAGGCTCCGATAGGGCCGTGGCAAAAGTATGGGGCTCAAAGAATTAAAATATTTTTTGCTTTAAACTTGGTAAAATAAACCCAATGTAATGAACCAAGTGCAAAGTTGAAAGTCAGTTACTTCGGAGCATAAAGGCAAGCAACCCCAATATATGAGTTATGGAGCATAATATGGCCAATAACCAATCCGTTTCACCAATTCTTAAAGACCCCGTATGGCAAACAATTCGCAAAGAAGCCCGTGAACAAGCCGAGCAGGAACCTGCTTTAGCGAGTTTCTTTCACGCTACTATTCTAAACCATGGTACGCTCGAAGGCGCATTGAGTTTTCATCTTGCAAATAAACTTGGAAATGCTGCGATCTCAGCGCTGCAATTCAGAGAAATCATCGAAAAAGCTATTTCAAATGACAATTCTATAAGCGAAGCCATTCGGGAAGACATTAGAGCCGTTTATGAACGGGACTCCGCGTGCGATTTTTATTTTTTGCCATTTCTGTATTTTAAGGGTTTTCATGCATTACAAGCTTACCGAGTGGCAAATAGCTTATGGAATCAAGGTCGTAAGTCGCTCGCTTACTTTTTCCAAAGCCATATAGCGCTCATTTTTGGCGTAGACATTCACCCAGCAGCCAAAATTGGCAAAGGCATAATGTTCGACCATGCTACAGGTATAGTAATTGGCGAAACGACCATTGTAGAAGATGACGTCTCCATTATGCAGGCCGTTACCCTTGGTGGTACGGGAAAAGAAGGTGGTGATCGCCATCCAAAAATCCGTCGAGGTGTCCTTCTAAGTGCAGGAGCCAAAATTTTAGGAAATATTGAAATCGGCGAAGGAGCAAAAGTTGGAGCTGGAAGTGTTGTATTGGAAGCCGTAGAGCCACACACAACTGTAGTAGGAGTGCCTTCAAAAGTGGTTGGATCCCCTCGAACACAATCACCAGCACTCGACATGAATCACGGTATTAATTGCGATTGTGACGATTAAACTGCGGAGTTAATTAAAGATTTTTTGAACAATAGATAAACATATTTTTATCGTTCTGTGATGCCTGCCTCGGTTAGGCGCGAGATTTTATCGATAAAATCACCGACAGTAATTAACCCATGTTGGCACAATAATAAAAATGGTGAGTTTAAGAAGTTCTATTAGCGCCTTACTAGTCTTGGCGTGTTTTATTAATACCTGCCTTGCAAAAGAGAAACTCCAAAAAAATGTGCGGCTTGAAGTAATAGACTCATACGCACAACTCCACAAAGGACCGGGTGAAAGCTATCCCGTCTTCTATGTTGTAGAACAAGGAGAACAAATTGAAGTTCTCACTCGCCGACCCGGATGGTACGAGGTTAAAACTCGCAGGGGGGAAATTGGATGGGTGCCAGCAAAAGAAATTGCAAGGACACTGCACGAAAGCGGGGAACCGGCTGACTTACCCAGCGTGAGCTTTGGAGACTTTCTTAAAAATAGATGGAGCTTTGGTTTTACTACAGGTGTATTTAGTAGCGGTGAATTAGAAGACTCAGAAACAATAAGTGCAAATCTCGGATATAAACCACTAAGCTGGCTTGTAACTGAGATCGAGTTTGGTCAATTTTTTGGCGATGACATACGCGGCGATCAATGGTCTTTTAACATTGCAGTCGAACCCTTTTCAAAATGGCGAGTATCACCTGCATTCTTTATCGGGCGAGGCCGAACATCCATAGGTACGCAACCTCGCTTAGAACCACTAAACTTTGACGAAGGTGATCATGATCTATTCGGCCTTAGACTGAATTACTATTTGGGACGAAATTTTGTGATCCGCGGTGAACACCGCTGGCTTTCTATTTCAACTGACGACGGCAGTGAGGACCTCAGGAAATGGAACTTAGGTTTCAACACCTTCTTTTAATTTGCCTATTGGTGTTTTTTGTAAATGCCTCTTACGCGCAAAAAAGGCTAAAACTGGATAACGAGTTCTTAGAATTCGGAATAAACACTGGCATAGTAAATATCCAAGACTTCACTAGTGAAATAGGATTAGGCTTACAGGCAACTTTTTCTGCCTCGGAAAAATTCTTCTTACAGTTTAACTATCTTCAAGCGAACGCTGGAAATTCGTCATTTGAAGAACGCATTGGACAGCAATTTAGCGGTAGCGATCGAGATTATAGTCACTACGACTTGCTTGCAGGATACAATATATTTGATGGAGAAATTTTTCGCGGCGATGGCATAGCAACACTTTCATCTCTTTACTTTGTTGGTGGCGTTGGAAGCAATCAGTTTGGTGGCGAAGAGGTGCAAACAATCACCTGGGGCCTAGGCTACAAAGTTGCACTTACACGTAAAGTAAATCTCAGATTGGATTATCGTAATTATATTTACGATTCCTCCCTCGTTTTAGGGGAACGAGAACAATCGGTAACTGATACCTATTTTTCCATTGGACTAGGATATCTTTGGTAAACCTAATACTCGATTAAAATAAAGCATTCACACCGATTACCCATTCAAGATTTTGCGTTGTTTTATCTTCATCCAAGAACTCACGCTGTACTATGTGGTTTTTAAAAGCTAAGTCAGCAGTCAGCCAATCGGTAAACACAACTTTATAATTCGCACCCAAGACTAACCCCATATTTGATTCGCCACCAAACTCTACGTTTTCAACTCCAGTCAAGACATATATATGGCTATTGTATTTTCGCCTCTTGCTCAAATATGAGCGCCCATCAAACAATTTATAACCTCCGGAAATGCTCGTATACTGAAACCCATCTTCTCGGTTAGCAAGAAAATCCGCATCGAGCACCTCTTCAAAACTGGATTCCGCTTCATCTGACTGCCCATAGTTAAACGCCAATAAGAACCGCGAATTGATATGGTAATTAAGTGAAATTCCATAAACGCTTACGGTATCGAAATCTTCAATCGACAACATCCCTAGGTAAGCACCTAGCTCAAAACGCTCAGAATCTATTTTCGCTGTTTTCACTTCTGGAACCGCTTTTTTTGGCGAGATGGCTACGACTGATTCTCCACTGGCTTCGCCGATCGTCGTCTGAGCAGAAACAACCGGTGTAAAATAAGCAATGGCAATAGAGATTAAATGGGGAATTACTTTCTTGGACATTTTTGCTATCTCATTATTATTTATTATTAAAACTATACCAAATGGCAGGCAAATCAATATTGAAAAACTACTCATTCCCATCAAAGATCAAGCTATATCGCGCCTTTTCACGACCTAAACCTGCAACTACTATATAAATTTAATCGTTTAATAAAAATATCAAAAAGGTGAACTAGAGCAAGTACAGGACAAAAATGATTAATTTTTGTACGTCTTTTTGATTAATTTCCTCAAAAACTGATAACCACTTCCAGAATTTTTATCTCGATTCCCTAAGAATTGCCTTTCAAAATAATAAACAATAAAACATTAGATTAGTTAAATGTTAAGTAGTCGTTCTATTCTAACGAAAGAAGCTGTCCATAAACTTTGGCAGTCTCTAAACTTTCCTCGTCTTGCCTTTGCATTGAGCTTCGCCCTGGCTATTGGAAACACAACAGCTAATACAATTGAACCGCAAAATGAATTAGAAGCTTTATCGGAAAATATTCAAAACCTAAAACAAGAGGTGGTCACTTTAAATAAAGATTTACGTGCTCTAGAAGAAAAACTTCTATTTCCGTCTAGCAGCAAATATACGTTTTTCTTAACCGTTGAAAGAGGAAAGTTTTTCTCTGTAGAAAGCATAAAAATCAAGCTTAATGGAACTCAGGTCACAAGTCATTTGTACGATGATATTAGTCGACAAGCCTTGTCACGCGGTGGCGTACAAAAACTCTATACAACCAATTTAAGTGAAGGTGAGCATACAGTTATTGTGTTCTTCACAGGCTTAGGTCCAAATAATACCCCGTTTAAACGAGCTTCCGAGGTTACTTTAAACAAGCGATCCGGTGAAGGCTATATGGAAATTTCAATTCAAGACAACGGAGATATTCAAGAACCTGAGTTTCTTTTGAAACAGTGGTAACAAAAAGAGATAGTTAGATGGGTTTAACAAGAATCAATAAGATGTTAAGTAATCTTGTTATTTTACTTATCGCAGCGCCAATATATGCAATTCCGACTTCTAAAGTTGAAAATGCGAGGGCGACACTCGACTACGGTACAGTACTTTTCGATTTTTATCGAAAAGACTATTTCACAGCGCTAGTTAATTACGCATCAGTAGAGGAAAAAGAAAATTCACTCGCGATATCAGAAAATGGCCGAGTGCTGTATGGAGGAATGCTACTTTCTTATGGGGTTCCAAAAGCTTCAAAGCCAATATTCGAAGACTTACTCGACGTTACTGAATCTGAGTTAACTCGCAATGCTGCTTGGTATTACTTAGCTAAGCTGTTTTATAACAAATACGACCATAAAAGTGCGCTTGAATCCATCAAAAAAGTAAAGGGTAGAATTCCAGAAAATATAAATATTGAATATCACTACTTGGCAACGCTGGTCCACACAGACGAAAAACAACTTGAACTTAACCTCAAAAACCTGGAGAAACTCAAAACAGATCTGCCGCAATATCCTTATTTCCTGTTCAACACCGCCATTGCTCAACTTCGAGGTGAAAATATCGACCTGGCCATTCAAAACCTTGAAAAAGTAACTGAATATGCGGCCATAGACGAAGAATATGCCGTACTTTCAGATAGAGCGAAACACGGTTTATCTCTCATTGCGTCACAAAGAGAGGACACGGCAGGCGCATGGGAGGTTTTAAAAGGAGTGAGAACATCAGGATTGTATTCAAATCGGGCACTTTTATCTTACGCGTGGGCAGCGATAAAATTAAAAGAGTTCCAAGCAGCCGTTCCAGCACTTGAAATTTTGGACAGTCGATCTATCGCGGCTCCTGAGGTTCAAGAAGCGAAAGTATTACTAGCTCACCTGTACGAACAAGACAAACTCCAGCGCAAAGCGCTCAAACAAAATATCATCGCCGAAAAAGCGTTTAAAGAAGGACTGATAAAACTTGATGTCGCGCGAGAATTAATTGCAAGACAGGATATCCCTCGGGAATTTATTAAAAATCTCGAGACCCTTGTGAGAGAAACTGATTGGTATGCGAGCCACCCAGATGTTGACTACAACAACCTCACGCCATTCTTAATTGACCTTTTGGCATCTAATAGCTTTCAAGAAACGTTAAAAGAACTAGCAGACCTCTATTCGATCGAAGACAACCTTCTACAATGGCAACGCCAATCCGACCAACATCTACTTATTTTGCGCGAAAGCGAAAAAAAATCCTATACAGAACAAACTAAGGAACTCATCGAAAAAAGTAATGCGTTAAAGACAAGACTCAAATTACAAAAGGACGAGTTTAAACTCCTGTCTTTAAGCCTCGAAGAAGCGGATCAAGATCGATTTAGCACCTTGTTTGAAACAACGAACCTCGAAATCGAGAAGCTTGAAAATACGATTAAAAGTATCAATACAATAACGACACCCTATGCACCCCCATTGCATTTCACCGATGATTTAAATCAAGGGCATAAACGCATATCTAGCTCTCTAACCAAAACAAAAAATTTAATTTCCAAGCTTGAAACAATCATGCGAAAACTCGTTCACCAAGAACTGGATAAACATGAATCCAGGATGCAGTACTACGCAGCTCAATCCCGACTTGCAAAAGCGCGGCTCTATGATGCCACTTTAACCACATTAGACAATGCACGTGATCGTGTTCAAAAACCAAAAGAGAATTAGGATAATAGCAATGTATCGATTAGCCTTATTATCATCCAGTTTAATCTTGTTCGCATGCAGTGGTGCTCAACAAAAAACCCTTGGATCGTTAAAGTATTCAGCTAAGGAAGAAGACGAGATCGCATTCGAAAAACTTGATCATAAAGAAGTAAGGCAGGAATATCGAGAATTACTAGACGCATTTGAGGATGAAAAATTAAAAGAGCAAATTGAACGTAGAATTGCAGACGTATATATGCTCGAAGGAACTCATGATCAAAACACTAATAAGGAAAAACCTAGCTACTACCGAGATGCAATAAAAGCCTATAAAAATATCCTTGAACGATATCCTGATTCCCCTGATAACGCTGAAGTTCTTTACCAGCTTGCCAAAGCCTATGATATCGAAGGGCAACAGCAAAAAGCACTAAAAATGCTTGAAGAACTTACTTCAAGACACCCGTATTACCCAAACATCATTGAAGCCTATTTTAGGATGGGCGACATATACTTTAGTTCCCAGCAGTATAGCAAAGCTGAGCAAGCATACCTTGCAGTCACAACTAAAGAGCTGGGCTCATTAAATCTTAATGCTTATTACATGCTTAGTTGGTCACGATATAAGCTTGCAGAATACCAAAAAGCATTTTCTTCTTTTTCATTTGTGTTAGATGAGCTGTTAAAACAAAACGACAGTATTGAATCATTATCAAAAAAAGAACGTCCGTTAGCCGAAGACACCATTCATTCACTCAGTTTAACGCTCGACAAGATAGGTGGCGCAGCTACGATCGAAACAAATCAACTTATAAATTCAAAACCTTATGTCTGGATGCTGTATTCAGATCTAGGTGACTACTACTTCGATAAAGAACTATACGAACAATCTGCTGATACGTTTAGGCTATTCTTGCGCGCTAACCCAATGGCAAGCCGAGCGCCACTGTTCCATAAGAGAATTATTGACACATATATCGAAGGTGGATTTCCTCGACAAGCACTTAATGAGAAGGAAGATTTTGTCAATCGATTTGGAATTGAATCTGAGTTTCACAAACAACATGGCTATAACGACACGACATTTCAAGAAATTAAAGAATACCTAAACGAGCTTGCTTCATACCACTATAATGCAGGGAAAAAGTTTGATGACTTACATTCGGAGTTACGGAAAACGAAAAACCCGGATCCCAAAAAACTGAGATTAACCATAGTTGATCGCGATGAGTCGTTTCTAAAATCGGCAGATTTTTACGATCAATACGTGAAAACATTCCCGCAAGACGAGCGAGTTGATGAAATATACTATTTAATGTCAGATGCCCTATTTCTAGCCTCGAAATACGAAAAGGCAATCAAAGGTTATGAACTTGTTGCATATAACCCCGTTGGCAATAGCGCTAAGAAATACGAATCTAATTCAGGCTATGCAGCAATCATTTCTTATCAAAAAAAGATAGAAATAATAAATCAAAATAATGTAGATGAAGTCAAACTTTGGCAAACCAATGCTGTTGAAAGCATGCTGCGCTTTGCCAACAAATTTCATGCAGATCATCGGGCACCAGCTGTGCTCACTAACGCTGCTGAATATTTATATGGATTAAATCAGTACCAAAGAGCACTAGACGTTGCGGGTAGTTTAATAGCTGGAAATGCATCTTTAGACCCTAAATTAAAGAAAACTGCACTTGGAATTTCGGCACACTCATATTTCAAACTCGAAGATTATGCTAATTCTCGAGATAGTTATTTACACCAAAGAGAATTAACAGAAAAAGACTCTGAAGAGTTCGATATCATATCTGAACAAATAGCTTCAACCACCTATAAATACTCCGAAGTTTTATTGTCGTTAGAGAACGAATCAGAAGCAATTGCTGAACTACTAAAAGTAAAAAGCTTCACTCCTGAGTCGCCCGTGCGTCCTATCGCGCAATATGACGCCGTAAGTCTACTTTTAAAAAATGAACGTTGGAGTGAGGCAATAACTGAGATCAAAGAACTTATTGTACTTTATCCTAAGCATGAACTCGCCAGCGACTTCCCTAGAAAGCTCGCTTTTGCATTAGAAGCCAATCGATCTTGGACCGATGCAGCCAGTGCCTACTTAGATTTGGTGGCCAATGATAACGATGCGGAAATCCAACGAGAAGCCTTATTTAATGCCGCAACTATGTTTGAAAAAGCAAATAAGATAGAAAAAGCAATCGAGCACTATAAAATTTATGCGTATCGGCATGAAAAACCTTTTGCACCTCGCATGGAAGCGAGATATAAGCTGGCCTCGAATTACGCAAACATTGGTGAAACCGGAAAATCACTCTACTGGCTACGTAGAATTATTGCTGGAAATAAAGAGGCTGGTACTGCACAAACAGAAAGAAGTCGCTGGTTGGCAGCTTGGGCACATATGCAATATGGCGATTACTTTGCTTCAGAGTACCGTAAAACTGCACTTTATCTGCCTTTGATAAAAAGTTTACCTAAAAAGCAAAAGAAACTTGAAGAAGCCTCTGGGCACTATCAACAAGCAGCTGACTTCAATTTTCTTGAGATAGTAAATGAGTCAAGCTTTAAAATTGCGAAACTCTATACTCAATTAGCAAGCGCCATTAACGCCTCATCTATTCCTAAGAATTTTTCGAAAGAAGATAAAGAAAAATACGCGGCAATTTTGGCCCAGCAAGCTATTCCACTGAAACAAACAGCAATCGACCTCCACTCTGCAAATATAGAACATGCATGGGAGGGTAAATTTAACGTATGGATTGAAAGAAGTTATGAACAACTTAAAATCCTGCAACCAAACCGCTTTGATAAAACAGAATATATAGTGAGTTACGGTGATGACATTCGTTAATACTCTTCGACGTTACGCTCTTATTGGTCTAATCCTAACGTTAATAGGTTGTGGCACTACACAAACTAAAACTCAGACCCAAATTGCTCCCCAAGGACTTATGTCTACGCTGGAATATATTCCCATAGCCGAAAAGGATAAAAACGGCGTACCTATTCCCTATGAGACAAAAACAAACCCCTATGCAAACCAAAAAGGACGAATAAAAAAAGAAGCCATTTTGGAATTCATAAAGGCTAAGCGACTATTCACAGCAAAGGATTTTGATTCCGCATTGATAAAATTCAAAAATTTATCAGAGAGCTACCCTAAACTTTCTGGTTCTTTCGTTTATCTTGGCGAGATCGCAGATCAACAAAAAGACTATTTGTTGTCAGAAAAACATTATCGAAGTGCAATCGAATCAAACGCAGAAAATGTCAATGCTTATCTACGTTTGGCTCTCTCGCAAAGAAAGCAAGGTAAGTTTTTAGAAGCTCAGAATAGTTATGCCAAACTGTTATCGATATGGCCGGATTTCCCTGAAGCTCATCTGAATATAGCCATACTTTACGATCTGTATTTAAATCATCCTATTCGAGCACAGCGTCATTACGAAGCATTTCAATTTTTAACAAAAGGCGAAAATGAAGAAGTGGCGAAGTGGCTTGATGACGTAAAAAGTCGCACAGGCATGCCAACCGAGCTTGAATATACCCAAGCATTCACAGGAGGCAATTAAAATGAGAAACCGGTCACTATTTATTTTTTTAACAGTCTATTTTTTCAGCAAATACATTTATGCTGAAGAAGTAAATGATGTGGTCAACCTAGAATCCGTGATTGTTGGCGATAAAGAACAGCCGGCCGTGAGCTACTTTATTCCTTGGAAAGGAGTCGGCACGCCCGACAAACTTCAATGGGAGATCGATAAAAAACACGACAATACATTGGACGTGGTTGATCGAGATGTCATGCTTAGATCAATGACAATCTACAAACAAATGAAAATAGAAAATCCGTCGCAATAAAAATAAACGGAATCGGAGAAATACAATGTCAGACAACTACACTTTAATTGTTCGTTTTTTTCAAGACGGCGGTATGTTTATTTTCCCTATTGGAATTGTCCTTGCTGTGGGAGTTGTAATTTGCATAGAAAGATGGTTATTTTTAACACGAGAAAAATATCGAAACTCGAAGGCCTTTAATGATTTCTTACCCTTACTTCGAACGACAGACATAGAGAGGATGCAGCAGTTTTCTCGTGAAAACACAGCGCCTATTACTCGAATTATAGGTTGTGGTATAGACATGATGAAGGTGTCTAAACAACGGGGTGACATCGAAAACTCTATGAGTGAAGGCATGCTAGAAACTGTTCCTCGTCTTGAACAACGAACGGGCTATCTTGCAGTCCTCGCTAATGTAGCAACGCTTCTTGGATTACTTGGAACCATTATTGGTTTAATCAGTGCATTTACGGCTGTTGCGAATGCGAACCCAGCAGAAAAATCTCAATTACTTTCTCAATCCATTTCAGTTGCAATGAACACGACAGCTTTCGGTTTAATGGCTGCAATACCCTTACTCGTAATGCATGCAGTGTTGCGCAATAAAACACAAAAAATCACAAATAGTATTGAAATGGCAGCTGTTAAATTTTTAAATATAATGACAGTTAACAGATTAATTGAATCCGCAAGCCCCAGAGAAATTGCTTTGACAGCGCCAGTTGGCAGTCCTATTGTGCCGTCACAAACGGTAGCCCCGACAGTTGAAACTCCCAACGTAGAATCGGTTGCTACAGCAGCACCAATAGCAGTTGCGCAAGCGCCTGTTGCGCCAGCAAATGTTTCGCCCGAACCAGTTGAACCAGCATCGACAGCAAGCATTGCAGAACAACTTATCGCAGGTGAACCACAACCGGCTGAATCTATAGTTTCAAATAGCTCCGATAACACCGATAATAATTCAGCTCCTCAAGGCGTGGTACAAGGAGCTTAAGAATGGCGCTGAAAATGCCAAAAAATGGCACCGACGATTCAGAAATAGATGTTACTCCCTTTATGAATCTGATGATTGTCTTGGTTCCCGTTTTATTGTTAAGCATGACATTCGCAAAAGTTACTGTGCTTGAACTTAAACTTCCAGATCTCACTGGCGGTAAACTAGCCGCAGCGACTTCGCAATCAAAACTAGAAGTAAATGTTAAAGATGACAGTATTGATGTTTACTTTCCAGAAAATACATTAATCAAAAACATTCCAGCAGTTTCGAATGATCAAGGCAAACATAGCCATGACTTTGAGACCTTGTCGCTAGTTTTGCGCGCAATTAAAGATGAACATCAAGACAAGCGTGATATTGTTATTCGATTAGAAAAAGACACCGATTATCAAAATATCGTAAAAACCATGGATACGGTAAAGTCATTTAAAACTGTTCATGTTGCTAGCCTGGTTGAAGTGGAGTTGTTCCCAGAGATATCTTTGGGAGATGCGAGGAAGTCATGATTAGTGAAACCAGTTTATATAAGCGTCCTAAAGAGCCCATTGTCGCAAAACTTAGCCTGATTTCGCTAATGGATATTTTTACAATT
This sequence comes from Cellvibrionaceae bacterium, assembly GCA_965262305.1. GTDB lineage: Bacteria > Pseudomonadota > Gammaproteobacteria > Pseudomonadales > Cellvibrionaceae > CBDHEY01. Next base: position 1,195,775 of record CBDHEY010000004.1, on the reverse strand, counting down.
CTTGTGTTCTTTCTAATGTTGAACTCTGGAGAAACACAAAACATAGATGTAGATAGATTTGTTGAGCTTCCGGACTCTTCTTCAGGTACGACATTTCAAGACCAACTTAGTATTCTCATAGACAAGGACCATCTGGTTTATAATGACGAAGTTATCGTAACAACGGAAGATATCTTAAAAACTCCACAAAATAAAATTGAACCACTTTCAGAGATTTTGATGGAGCATGCTGCAAGCTTCGGTGACGTATCTAAAGAGCAAAAAGATCGTGGCTTTGCCATCACAATACTAGCAGATAGATCCGTAAGTTATGAGATACTTAAATCCGTAATGGAGACTTGTCGAGAGCAAAATTATCGAAATATTTCTTTAGCTGTAAATCAAATTGTAGAACCGATTTCGGCAAATGACTTAGCAAAAATAAGTATTTTTAAGGAGCTTGAAAGTGAATAGCTCTGCATTTAATAACATTTCTAACGTGGATCCACTCGCGCTAGACCTTCGGCTTCCTTGGACAGTCGATGAAGAAAATGAAAGGAAATTTAAACGCAATTTAAGACGTGGCGTAATTGCGGTATGTTTATTCTTAATGGTTGCTCAGTTTCTTCCCGTATTCGAATTAGACCAAACACTAGAGGAAGAAATTACCACTACAGTAATTCTCACTCCTGAAAAAGTACCTGAGCCGGAACCAGAAATACCCGAACCGGTTAAACCTAAGCCCAAACCAATCCCCAAGAAAATCGCACAAACTAAAAAAGACACGCCAAAGAAAGTAGCACCAAAAAAAGAAAAGGAAGATATTGTTGCGTCACAAGGGCTAGATGATCTTTCAAGCCAATTGGCATCGCTAAGCAGTGCAATTAACACTCAAAAATTCCGTAAAAAGAATGTTACGGATAGCGATCGAGGAAAGATCGCCCATGAAAACTACGAGCGCTTAAGTAAAGACACCGTTACTCAGCGGAGTAGCGGTGTCGTTGTTGACGATGAAAATATGAAAGCCCAAGCTTCAGCGCTCACAGGACATCAAGTCGCAGATGTCGAAGGTCCAGAAATCAGTGTTGGGCTACCAACTGGAAGAAATGAAAACTACGGTTCTTTAAAACGTGGAATCCGAGATATGGAAAGCATTCGACGTACACTGGAATCGACCAAAAGTCGGGTTTACGCGCTCTACCAAAAAGCACTCTTGGATAACCCTGAGCTTTCGGGCAAATTCACATTTTCTTTAATCATCGAACCTGATGGCACGGTTTCTGAACTTGAGCTTATTTCTAGCGAGCTTTATCTAGAAAATTTAGAACGACAAATACTTAGACAACTGGAGAAAGTAAATTTTGGCGAAGCAGACGTTATCGCGACGACCGTCAAATATAAATTTGTATTTTTACCAAGTTAATTGATTCTTAGCTTTAAAGAACCCTCAGCGACTATGACGGATTGCATTTTGATCCACCAGAGCTTAATTGCGATAAACTTCATAATAAAGTACCAACTTTGATAACATATTAATTGGGACTTCTAGCAGGCTTTTCTGTTAATTTATTCACAAAAATTACACGGCGCTTAGATCTTTTTGGTTTCGCGAGACTCAAATCAAGGAACCTTACCACAAGGCAATGCATCATAAACGGCCAACTTTAGTTTGGGTATAGACCGACCAATACTAATAAATATGGCTAAGTCATGAGATACGACAGATCAAAATTATTTGCGACAACGCTGCTAGTAAGCATATTAACAGCGTGTTCTGGCGGAAGTTCTAATCAAGCATCGGTAAGCACCCTCAGTAACTTTTCACCTAATGGAAACAACACGAATACGGAAAGCTCTGAAAGTCCCATTGCGGTTGAAGAGTCCCCGAGAGCGAATGAAAATACACAGGATCGCTTAATAACTGAAGATACCCCATTTGTGTTCATTGAGCGCCCAATCTCTGACTCAGCTTCATCTTTGAAAACAGCATTCAACGATTCCGTAGCTGATAGCAATCTTTCTCCACTCGACCTGATTTCGCCCTATGCGTTTGAACCAGGCGCAAAGCTTATCTATCGCAATAGCCTAGACGTAGATGCATCTAACCAAGACCTATTAGAGGGCTTTTTTGGGTTTTTATCTTATGATGTTAAGGATTTGCATCTGTCAAAAGATGGAGAGAAACTCCTCTTTGCAGCTCACGGCCCAATCGGGAATGAGTCACACAACACGTGGAACATTTATGAACTTGAATTTTCGACGAGAACGATCAGACGAATCATTATCGACGACAGCTTGGCCAATGCTGGACAAGACACCAGCCCAAGCTATTCCGCTAATGGTAATATCGTTTTTTCTTCGGATCGCTCCTCGGGAAATCCCATACAAGAAGTCGATCGCATAGCCGCAGAAAACGATCTTTGTTTCAAAGTAAAACCGGCCGTAAAACCGTCGTTACTTCACTCGATGACAGCGTCAGGTGCAAATATTATTCAACTTACCTTCGGTAATAACCACGATTTAAATACGTTGGCTTTAACGAATGAATCAATTGCTTTTGTTCGTTTTTCACAAACCTATACCTTACAACCGGCTTGCGAGGATCTAAATTTTTCATCAAACAATCCTTTTGCAGATGCATTCAGTAACAGTTTCCCCTCAAGCTTATTGGTTGCGCCGCTATGGCTAGAAGAAGAAATTTGTCGCTATACCATAGACACGCCAGCAGGACCGGCGTTAGCCTCGAATAGCTATACGATATTGCAGCTTAACGACGACGGCCAAAACGAAGAAACAGCCTTCGAAATTGACCAAATGTACAACCGAATCGAATTTAACCCTTCTTCTGATGAATTTTTAGGTTTCGGCAAACTGACCCAATTAGAAAACGGTAACCTAGCTAGCGTAATTAAACACGAGTACTCCACAGAATTAGGTGGGAATGTCTTGCTGCTCGGTGCACCGGATAATCGAAATGCATTTACCCCCTTCTCAGAGCTTGCCCCTACTGCAATTGTCGCAGAGGATGTAAATTTGCACCCGAATCAATCATCACAAGACGGCTGGTTTAGCGCACTTTGGCCTTACTACGATGGAAGCAGTCGCATGCTAATGAGCTGGTCTGCCTGTACAACAGAAGAAAACGGGATAAGCAGTTTTTGTTTTGACGGCGACGTATCGGATGAATTAGAAAGCAAGTATGGTATTTGGGCCTATGACACCAATTCAGATAGTCGCTTAGCAATCGTTAAAGCGAAGAATGACACTGTGTTCACAGAACTCACTATAGTTCGCCCTGTGATTAAGCAAATTTGGCCATACAGCCCGGTCAATACAGATTTCGATGATGATCAAGATCTAAGTACTCTTGTTTGCCGTGATCCGTTACCAACGCCGACACCACGATATACTCCGACTCCTAACTACACACCGACGCCGGATTACACTCCAACTCCGAACTATACGCCTACACCAAATTACACACCGACGCCTGGACCAACTGGAACACCATATGTGCCGCCAACACCTGCACCGACAGCACCTCCTACGCTTGCGCCAACACCGATGCCAACGGCAATTCCAACCGTTGCGCCAACGCTAGCGCCTACTCCAGAACCGACATTAGCACCGACGGTAGAACCTACGTCTGTTCCCACAGATGCTCCAACACCTGAACCGACGTCGACGCCAAGCGCCACACCAACACTTGAACCAACGGCAACTCCTAGCCCAACGCCAAGTGCCACACCTACGGCGACGCCAAGTCCAACGCCATCGGCTACACCGACACCGAATATCGCGCCAGTGGCAGATGCTGGTCCGGACCAGACTGTAACACTTGATCAAACGGTAACGCTTGACGGATCAGGTAGCTCAGATGCCAATGGCGATGAACTTTCATATCGCTGGACGGTTGTTTCTGTGCCGGAAAACAGCTCAGCTACCATTACAGATCCAAGCACGGTTTCATCAAGCTTTATCGCTGATGTCGCCGGCGATTACATATTCTCGCTTGTGGTCAACGACGGCGAAGTTGATAGTGCGCCAGATGAAGTCACAGTAAGTACTCAAAATACGCGTCCAGTGGCCAATGCTGGCGAAGATCGACTTGTCTTTGCAGGAGAAACCGTTGAACTTGACGGAAGAGAAAGCTTTGATGCAGATAATGATCCGCTCACTTATTCTTGGACGCTGATTGCGAAGCCCGACGATAGTAGTTCACTGATTAATGAGCCCACGTCTAGTATTGCTTCACTGGGAATTGATAGACCAGGAACTTACACCGCTCAATTGATTGTTTCTGACGGAAGTCTTGAGAGTGCACCAGACACAGTGACCTTTACCACACAAAATGTGAAACCTGTTGCCGTAATCAATGCGATCGAATCAGCAGAATCACAACAATTGGTGAATGTGAGTGGGCTAGCAAGTTTTGATGACGACAATGACCCATTGACCTACTCATGGAGCATTATATCCAGACCAGAAAATAGTGAAGCAACATTAAGTTCAGAGACAGCTCCAGAGCCCGAGTTTGTGCCAGATCTCGGTGGCGATTATGTAGTACAGCTCATTGTAAATGATGGCCAGGTTGATAGTGACCCCGCTACTCATCTCATCAGTGTTGATGACGGCGGGTCTGGCTCGTGCACCAAAGATCAAACATTGTCACGGGCTTTCCCAATTACCTTGCGCGACTTTAAACGATCTCATCCAGATTTCGAATATCGCGTTGAGCTAGACGAAGGTATTGTTGAACCACTACTCGGTAGCGATAGCAAACCCGTATATGCCAATGAATTTGGCACTACAAGAACCACAAATGGCAAAGAATACTTCGATCAATGGTATCGTGATGTTCCCGGCGTAAACTTAACATTTGAACAATCCTTAACGCTTACTCGCGAAGAAGACAGTACAATCTGGCGATTTACCGATAGGACTTTCTTCCCGCTAGACAACTTAGGTTTTGGCAATACACGAGGACAACGCCACAACTTCTACTTCACCTTAGAAATGCACTTGGAGTTTGATTATATTGGCGGCGAACGCTTCACCTTTATCGGCGACGACGATCTATGGGTATATATCAATGGTCACTTAGTTATCGATATAGGTGGTGTTCATGGTGCAATTCAACGCACCATAGACCTCGATCAACTGGCAGAGTCCATAGGAATCGAACCAGGCAATACTTATAGCTTTGATTTATTCTTCGCTGAACGCCACACAGTTAAATCAGAATTCCAGGTTCAGACGAGTATTAATTTGAAGTGTTTGGATTAATAGGGAAAGAATAAAGTAAAAAACATAAAAGGGGCGCTTCGCCCCTTTTCTTTATATAGCTTACAGGTTAAAAGTAAGAAACTACTAATTGGTCGATTTCTGATAGTTTTCACCTATGGATATTAATCCCACGTCCAAAGCAATAAGAGAGGTTTTCAGAAAGTAAGCGCATGTTCTGCGAACTACATTGCCTGTTGTGAATTCATTCCACTAGTCCAAGCTACATTAAAAGAATTATCTTAGCTTGGTCCACTCGTAACTGATAAAGTAATTGTCATGTTATTCATCCTACGAACATGAAAGATACATGCAAATTTCGTATTGCAATAATTAAAACTGAGTTTTCTTGTAACAATCAATTACCATTTATTTGATCAATTATTAAAATATTCGAGCTTAAATAAAAAACTGTGATTAACTGTATTGGGAAATAACTTCTCTTTGTTTATTATTAGTTTTTAAAACCCGCTGGTCATAATTAATACAAGACGTTGACAATTAGGAAGAAAATAGATAAAAGCTGAATTTTTGTTTAATTTTAAGCTCATTTCTTCAACACTTATTAAAGTTAATTCGCTAATGTGTCATGAGTAACCCTATCGGAAATCAGAAACAAAAGTTAAACAAAGAAGCTACCGAACTTGCTACCGCTCTAAATAAAAATGATCACACACTGATGGCTATGACTTCAGGAGACATCTTAGCTTGGTCCATTTGTTAACTTTGCTTTATCCGTGAAAAAGCAAGGAGGAATGACCGACAGCCAAGCATTTGATTGGCTCGACACACACTGATGGCTTATAAATAACGCTCAAGAAATATCTAAAGGAGCAAAAGAACAATGGAACAACCACAAAGCTGCATTAAAAAATGGTGGTTCTTATTTACCAGTGTTATCAGACGCTAAAACGCTCATTGTTTTGGCCCGAGATCTACAAAAAGGCGGAAGCGTTTTCACGAAATACCGTGTGAATACACACCTGGGTAAAGCTTACGTTGTGTTTAAAGGTTATCCAGGCTTAAGAACGCACCTCACAGGAACACGATACTTAGCAAGCAACCCAAAAGTAATCAGTCTTGGAATTGGGAAACTTGGCGCCGCAAATGCCATTAAAGGTGGTATTGTTATTTCTATTGTGTTCTCAGTCGCATTTCACGCTTTGGATCAATTATTAAACGAACGCGCCACATGGCATGATTTTGTCGCGGGAGTTTCCGTCGATGTCGTTTCTGCTTTAACTGGAGGAGCGATCGCTTGGGGCGCCGTTTCCGTTGTTGTCGGAGCAACAGCAATGGCTGCAGTAGGTCCAATAGCGCTCGTTGTTGTTGTGGGTGCGGGGATAACCTACGCACTAAACGCCGTAGCTGATCACTATAGTATTACCGAAAGAATAGCAGGGCTATTAAAAGAATCAGAAGCCAGAATGAAAGAAAACACAAGAAAAATGCGAGAGGAAATCCGACGAGGATTAAACTACGCAGACGAAGATCCAGTAGGATTCATGCATAAACTATTTGGCGTTCCTTACTTCGGACCAAATTACTTTGGGCGTTAGCAATGGCTTTTGAGAAAACTGAAAAATCAATTTTTGATCGCCTAAATATTTTATTTTTTATCGTCGCGCTAAGTGCTAGCGTATTTGCAATTATTGTTCTTCGAGGTTCAAGTTTTATTAAAAATTTGGATAAGTTGAATCAAAAAGCAATTGCTATAGAAGCATCTAATTGGGATATTCCAATTTTTATTGCGTTACCTTGTTTTATTGCATTGATTTTCGCTTTAGTTTTACGCTTAATCGATCAGGATCAAGATTCACGTATACGAGCCTGCATCAACGTAGCATTAATATTTGCCGCTATATCGATTGTTGTGCGTATCCCTTACGGATATGCCGTTTCGAATTTTCTAGCAGGTAAAAATTATTCAAAATGTTGGGAGTTTTCATCACCATCAATGATGAGCCCAACTATTTGGGTTAAAAACTCCGGTTATTGTATTGAAAACTCCGGAAGTGTAAGAAAAGAAATCATCGCCTGGTTGGATACACTTCCAAATTCAGGAAAAGGAATTACCCCAAATGATGTTCGCGATAAAACTCAAACCTTATTAGAAACCTACGACTTAAAACAACGAGAAAAATACCCAGAGCTATTTAGATAATAGCTTTAACTGGGTTTTCGCGTGTATTTTCTGGATATACATTTATCTAAAACACCGACAAAAATAGATGCAATGAACAAAGTCAGGTTTTATGTTTAATGCTCGCAACAAGAGTGAGCAATCTGTGCAAGATACAAAAGATATAATATAAGAGTTTGGTGACGGTTTTTACAAATTCGTCTACAGCTAAAGTGAAAAAATCACACGAAATAAGTGAATTCTCGCTATTACTAATTGATTCACATTTCTAACATCTTTATAAATATAAAAAAAGGATATTTAAGATGCTTAGACAACTCGTTACTTACCTATCTATTCCAATATTAACATCTTTAACTGCATGCGAGATTACGCGCACTGCATCGGATGAAGATGAAGCTGTGTCAGGTGCAACAGTTTATGAATTATTCATCGCACAAAAAAACCAAGACAATGCATTCAATATCGTTTTCGTACCAGATACTTCTTATGGCGATATGAGTTTGACGGCGAATCGACAAGCGTTTATAGACGATATGACTAACGTGATCGAGAACGCGTTCTGGCAGAATCGGGCGTATTTTAATGGTTTATTTTATTTTAACTATTACTACATGGCTGCAACAGGTTCAGTCATTGAACACCCAGACTCCACACCGGAAGTATTCAAGTGCCCAGTAGTTACTTGGCCTGATGAAGCGGATACGGATGGCGCTTTTGCAGATATGTTAGTTCTCATGCACACCAACGAATTACGAGACTGTGGCGGCGGTGGTCGAGCTACGTCTGAACCCACCAGCTTCCGAACGGTTATTCATGAAAGCGGCCATGCTATTTTTGGACTGCCCGATGAATATGAATATGGCGCCGGTTGGAACCAGGGAATTGTACCACCCGTAACCTACTCTAGTGAAGCCAACTGCGAGAGCGATCCCGATAATGCTAGTTGGAGAGATTGTCGTGAAATCGGTAGCAGCGGTGCTTGGCGCTCTCAAGGCAATATCACAAGCAATTTAATTATGTTAAATGCCGGAGCAGAAGTTTGGGAGTCTGGTCCAGCGGATTGGGAATTGATGCGCCGTGCTTATTTAACTCTCCCAACTGCACCAAATATTGCGGCCCCAGAAGATTTTGCTCCAGCGAGCTGGAGCTATGATGTACCACCACCTCTGGATCTGTAAAAATAAAAAGGAACAAGACAATGAAAAATAATTTACTTAACGCATTTACAGTTTTAGTTGCCCTATCTCCTTTTATGGCTCTTGCGCAAGTATCGGAGCGACCTGGGTTTGAATCACCCGGCACAATTATCGTTCCGGTTGAACAAAAACCAATTCAAAAGCCGAAAGAGGCAAAGGTCGTTGTTATAAAATATCTCCTCGATTTTCAAAAAGGAGAATTAATGAATGCTCGAGTGAGGTCACAACGATTCATTAATTCGACCGCTCCGAAGGTTTTTGCAAGACAAGGAGGAGACTGGATAGTGACACTAGAAGGAGAACAATCTGTTAATTTCTTCGTTTATAACCCTGGAGCTCTAGAGGCTGAAGAGTGGCCAAAACAGAACCGAGGATTAGAAATTGTACCCGTCGATGGGCAAGTCGAATGGTCTCTTGTAGTTCCCTTGAACTATCAAGGAAGCCCAATACAGCTTCGCCGTGTTGTCGTTCGTGATGCTCGTACAAATAAACTTTTATTTTCGACAGATGTTTCTTAGGCTTGATGAATAAGCAGTATTATAGCCATTCAGAACTTTAACAAAAAAATGTTTCCATATGTTTTTAGTTGTGTGTTCTTGAGGTCGTTTTGTTTAACGCCGCTATTACCGGATAATTGTAGTTGGTTGTCTTTTTGTGCTATTCAAGCACAAAAACCAAACGACGGAAATGGAGTCCGGTAGATAGCTTTGTTATGTAAATTTACTCTGATTCTTCTCGTGATATTTTTTCCCAAAGGGGGTAGTAACCTGTATCACGCATTAATTTAGTAATTTCATAGCTAAGATCAGGTAACATTTCTGTATTATCACAACTACCCAGAACTTCAATTTGGTTTTCTTCGTCTTCGTTTATTGCTTCCACCATTTGCCATACAAAGCGACACAGCTGTGTTGCACTTTCTTCGGAGGTGACGCCATAATACAGAATATCAGCAACCTCTTTTGCATTTAAAGTATGAACATAATGTGTAAAAAGATCATTTATGTGTGGGTAGCGCTTAAAATTTACCATAATACTTTTCCTCCACCCTGAATCACTGACATTCGGTATGCCACCATTTCTAATTTTTGAACCAGGGTTTCAACTAGCATTTTTTCTGTAACGGCCAAAAAGTAGTGCCCGGGATTATCTTTATCTGGCTCGAACTTTAAACCATGAGGTATATCTGCCTCCGATAGAACCCAATGAATATCTACGGGCTTTTTCTTTGCCCTTTTTTTATACATCCCAAATACAAAGCAAAGATTATCCCATGTGGCGGAAAAAGATAAGCCCATATTTGGATTTGGTAACACCCACCTCTCGTCGATACAAAATTGATAATCGCAAATACGAACACCCTGTATAGTTCGATATTTTCCCTCTGCTCGTTCAGGATAAAGTGTAGGATGCTGCCCCCGAATTGCAGGCCTAGCTCTGTATGTTTGAATATCAGAGATTAGCTTTTTTACATCTGATAAACATTTAAGTTGTAATAATTCAGACATTTAATCTTCCTGGGATGCTGAGTTAATGGTTTTTTACATAACAACTTTTTGAGCTATTTATGAGATATCTCTAGTTTAACGCCTTTATCTTTAGCCATTTTATTTGGAATAAAACTAGCAGTCCCCTGACTTATTATAAATTTATCTTTAGTTTCATTTAATGAAGTATATACGTAATAGAAACTACCTTTATTTTTAAAAATCCTCGAGCAACTCGATCCAAGTTGATTATGAATCACTATATTTTTATGTTCTAGCCCCTTGTAAGTTTCAATAACTTCAAATGTTACTATTTGTTCCGAATCTAAAAAGTCATTAAATTCGATTAACTTTCCATAAAATACAACGTCGAAACTTTTCATTCTTTCGACCGGATTTAAGGCGTAAAGAGTGTGTGGATCAGCTATACATCCCAATACTTTCCCGGACAAGGTCAATAGGATTAAGATAAAAAATGGGTTTCGAATCATAATTTTCTCATAACGCCAAGTTAACCTGCTGGAGCGGAATTGTTTGATGTTTTTGGTAGCGTAGCGTGAAGCCACGAACAAAACAACGCAATGGTAGTCCGGTAGATTGCTTTGTTAGGGTTTAATACTTATAATCGTACTGAAATGCCGTACATGAGTATATAATTATGGATACTGTAAGCGTAAATCAATTTAGAGACAAGTTAAAAACCTTTGTAGAACAAGTAGTTACGAACCATACCCCTTTAAAGGTAACTCGGCGAGCCGGTGAAGATTTTGTGGTTATAAGCGCAGATGACTGGGAGAGAGAGCAAGAAACCTTGTACGTATTGCAAAACAGTAGCTTAATGAAGCAGATTTCGGAGTCCGTTGTTACACATAGCAAAGGAAGTGGATATACCCCGACTAGTGAGGAGTTAAATGAGATCACTGGTCTTTGAAGGAAGGACTTGGGAAATATATGAAGCGCTAAGAGAAAAAGATAAAAAATTACATAAAGCGCTTTGTAAATTACTAAAAGAAATGCTGCGAGAAGACCCAAGTAAAGGAATAGGAAAGCCTGAGCAGTTACGACATAATCTCACAGGTTTTTGGTCTAAGCGTATATCACAAAAAGACCGACTTATTTATAAATTTGATGATGAATCAATTTATATTTTTGCGATTGGTGGGCATTACGATGATCACTAACTTTGGTGAGACCTAACGCCTACGCCACCTGACGACATAGCGTAGCGAAGTGGACCAAACGCTGCGGAAGTTTGGCGATCAGGTGCACGTTCTTGTTAGCAGTTTTGACGAGAATATATAACCAAATCACTAGACTCTCCTATACATAGCGTCCTTCCATCAAATGAAAACCCACAACCTCTTATCTCAAAACCTGTCCAAATTTTTTGAAAATTATGCGGTTTTCCGTATTTTGCACCGTGCAGCCAAGAACCAGGCTCTAGTAGAAGAATTTCGTTTTTAGGCCAAGAGGAAATCACTTCTATTTGCCAACCATCTGGCGTAAACGTCGGTAACCCACCACCATGTAGGCCAGCCATGCGAACTGATTGCCCCATTAACGGACCAAAACCTTCACATAATAGCTTTAGCTCCTGATCTACATATTCTGTTCGGTCACGTAAATACTTATCACCTGTTTCACAGTCAAATAGTCCCCTACCATCTGAAGTTTCTACAAGAATATACCGAGAGCAGTCAGAGTAACCTATAGCTCTCATTCCTCCAATCGCCCATGCACCTACTTTTACCCAAGGCCTTTTGGGAACAGTTTTTGGCTCTCTTTTTATACTTTCAGCTAAATCTTGCATTGGACTGTTTATTGACTGCTAACGTCTAAATAGAGGGCGCAGCTTGCTGCGTTCTTTTTGATTTACTTGTTAGCAATTTACTCCATAAAGGCATCAGAATTTACTCTAAGTTGTAGAATTTTTATTTCATCATTTTCAATTGATAACCCGATGTAGATCTGAGCAAAACCTCTTTCATATTGAGCAGATATACCGTAATCACAACGCTCAATTTTTCCAGTTGAAGTATGAGTCTGATTGGAACAACGCAGCCACTCAATAGAATCAATAGATTTTAGCGCTCCAAGCTTATTATAAAAATTAAATAGCTTATTGCCTTGCTCTTCTGTAGTTACCTCTATCCACGCGGAACTAAGATTGGGCTTTGCTAATTCATAGTTCCAAGGGCTTTGTTTTTCAAGAAAATTTCTAACGTATGTATCTGCATGATCTTTAAATTTATCATAAGTTTTAGAAGTTGATAATCCTGCCCAAATCAGAAGCAATATTATAATTCCTAAAAATATGCCTAAACCAATAAGTATTTTTTTAAGAATGGAGAAAAAACCACCTTTTTAATTTTGGTCTTCATTCAAACTAGCACTTCCTGGTGTATAGGGATTTTGATCCATATAGAATTACTCCAAGTTTATTTTGATTGCTAACGCCAAGCTAAACCGCGCCGCTTGCGGCGTCCTTGTTTGAGCTTTTTGTTATGCTTGTAATTTTTTTCCGATTATATATGTTAGCAAAACCAATATCGATGTGGACACTAAGAAGCTTGGTAAAACATGAGTAAACAAATAGGGAGCGATATCCATTCGCTGATCTTCGTGAATTAAAGGAAAAATTAACCTGTTGTATGCAACCATAAATATAGAAAAGTTTAAAACTACGCCAAAAATAATACTAAAAGATAAAAAAAGTACAGATTTCATTTCATTTCCCAAAACCAAATTTCTTTGCTCTTATTCAGATCAGAAACAGCACCGAAAAATTCGTATACAGACCGCATAAACATGCCGCTACCTGTAATCTCATTTTTGTTCCATAAATCAATATGGTCACCGCTTCTATTTTCGAATGCCTCTTTTCCTCTTTGCCAATAATCCTTGAAAAAAATGACGCCAGTTTTATCGGATAATACATCTTGAAAAGATCCAGGAACCACCTTTTCTAGTTTACCAAAACTTGCTGGTCTATGAGATTTCAGGCCATTCGCTAAATCTTCAGCTAATAAAATGTGCTTTTTGCCTGGATGAGACCAACAACGATTGCCTTTCATTAGGCTAATATCAATGCCAGATTTGTTAAAACACTCGCTAAGTAGAATGGCACAGTAATCGCTAAACGGTTTATTACTATCCCTCTGTTTATTGGTGCATTTCTTCTTCATAATTTCCTTATCAGGAAAGTTCTTCCACAGAGTTTCAAAATTTGACATTTTTCTTCCTTAAATAGTATTGATTAGTTGTTCGTTTGGTTTTGCATAACGCCGTATTAAGTGGTGAAGGTTAGCATGGTAAAGTGAGCGCAGCGAACCATGCTAACCTGAGTCCACTTGAATACTTTGTTACATGCGTACATAATGTGTATAAATATGTAAAATTATACACATAGGTGTGCTATGAGAACAAATATAGTAATAGACGACGATTTAATGGCCGAAGCTATGAAGTTTAGTGGCTACAACACTAAGCGCGAAGCCGTAGAAGAAGGCCTTAAGGTATTGATTAAATTAAAAAAACAGGAAAACATAAAGAGTTTTCGTGGCCGTTTAAAGTGGGAAGGTAATTTAGAAGAAATGAGAACCGATAAATGATTCTAGTAGATTCATCGGTTTGGATTGACTACTTCAACGGTAATGAAACTATAGAAAGTAATTACCTCGATTCTTGCCTTGATACCCAAGAAATTGTAATTGGCGATTTAATTCTAGCCGAAGTGCTTCAGGGTTTTAGGTCAGATAAAGACTATGATTTAGCAAAAGATCTCCTAACCTCTCTAACTGTCGTTCATCTAGTGAGTCCCGAGTTGGCAATAAAATCTGCAAATAACTTTAGATTACTAAGGAAAAAAGGTACGACAGTTAGAAAAACAATTGATGTACTAATAGCTACATACTGCATCGAAAAGCAGATACCTCTACTTCAGTCTGATAGAGACTTTATACCTTTCTCAGAACACCTCGGATTACGATTAATCTCGAAGAGCATGTAACGCCGTAATAACCGAGCGGAACAAAGCTTGCTGCCGGTGCGTGCCGCACCTTGTTATAGGGCTGATATTTACTGTGCACTTATGCCCCACACTGCAAAGCTTAATGAGGTGAAAGCCAAAACAGCCAATATTAGATACTCTTTACCACTTAGGCCGAAAGTAGTTTTAAATGATGGTACTAATACTTTCCAATAAGGAATCCCTCTTCGCTTCATGCTGAAGTACATTAAGATATTTCCACCGATCAGCCATGTTGCTGCAAACATAACTATTCCAATTTGAGTTTGTTGCGGCCAACCTAGAAACATTTGATAAAAGTCACCAAATGTTGGAATGTTTTGTATTTGTTCTGAACTATCCATCACAAAGCCCAATAACGCCCGCCTAAACGGCGAGCAACTTGTTGCGAGTCCAGCGCATGAAATGCGCGATGCTTGAGGCGTTTGTTAGGCTTTATAAACCCCAACCTTCGTTAAAACACGTAACTAAAGAGGGATTGATCTTTTCAAACTTTCCGCTTTCAAGGTTTATCTTTTGCGCCCAGCCATGCGCTTGCTGATATTCAGTTTCAGTGTTTTTTACTATGGCTACAACTGTTTCATCACGCTTTTCATTGATTCGACATGTGCCGAAAGCAAACCAATACCCTTTTTGTATATCTGGATAGTTAATATGGTCTGTGACTATCCAGGTATTTGGATCATCTTCTTTCTTCTTTAAAGAACGTTTAGCAAGAAGGCCAACAATTTCTTTTTTATCAGTTTCAAGAATGCCAATAGAGTACTCACACATCCTTTCATAACCCAAATGTCCGGTAATACAGGCTCCTGCCTGCGAAAAAGAGCCTTCAGGATAAGGAGGTACTTTTTGCCCAATAAGACTAGTTGAACACCCAGCTAATATAAAGCTCATGAAAATAGCTATGTATTTCATTTGTGTGCCTAACGTTCCACTAAACGGCGAGCGTCAAGCGAGTCCAGTGCAAAACGTAGTTTTGCACATTGTTTGAGTGGCTTGTTATAAGTTATTTTGATTTAGGCACTTTTCTTCGATTTCGAATACTTTATGCTGTTCAAATATTTCTACAGCCTCTAGAACACTTTCAATTGCAAGTATATCTGAATCAAGATTTTCGCTTGGGTTATTTTCAATATATTCTGCGGCTTGCATTATTGGATTTATTCGGAATGATGCTTGTTTAGCAATTTCACATCTAGTATCAATTCCAGGGGCTAAACTTTCAGCCATTCGGCGCAGCTCCCAAGCCGCAGAAATTGTATTAGCCGTATTTAGATTTGCATCTTTATTTGTACTTATAAATACTACAACTCCTCCCAGTGCTACCCCGCTAATAAATCCTAATATAGTTTTTAGCATGTAAATTTCCTTATTTCCGAGAAAGCTTATAACGCCGCAAGCAAAGGCAAGCGTTAGCGAGTCCAGCGCCGAAGGCGCGATTTTGGCTTGCCTTGTTATGGTTTAGTGCATGAACCATGACGAACTACTGCTGACTAGTACACTAAACCCCATATATTTTTGTGGAGCAGAAACTTTGGCATCACTACAAAGATGTATGATCAACTGACCATGTTTATTCACCACTCCAACATCCTTTATTTCCCCAACAATGCCATTAGCTAATTCCCAGCCAAGCTCCCGAATTAACTCATAGGCCTCATCAGAATACGGATTGAAGGAGTCTAAACTAGAAATCACCTGACTCCTTTCTTCATCAGTTTTACTCTTCCATTCTTCAATATTCATCTAATTGAACCATAACGCCACAATAACCGAGCGGAGCTAAGTGTGGTATTGTGAGCAAAGCGAACCACGCTTAGCGGAGTCCGGTTGATTGTTTTGTTATAGCTGGTTAATGACACTGGAATTCCATCCATACGTTATCGAATGATTTATTTTCAATCTCTGATTTATACGCAAAAAAATGAATTCGTCCACCATCTCCCCACATCATATTCGTATGTGGGCTATATGACACCTCTAAAATCATATGCCAATCTTTGGCTTCTCCAATTCCAAAAGCTTTTGCAGCACTTTCGGCTATACCGTCGTATTGTACTGGATGGGGATGGCCCCCTATCTGGATAAAACGTTCACCACTTATCTCTTCTTTAATTTCACAATATCCTTCACACTCATCTTTTAGATCCATTTTATTAGATAAATCTGGTGATAAAGATTCAGGGTCCGGCAAAGATATACTTTTGGATATTTTCAATCTGGCCTCATCAAAGACCTTAGGTATTTCCCTTGGTTTTAACAGCCCGAATAATCTTTTTTTGTATATAAAGGGAGGTTTAGTTTCGATTAGACTGGAATTCTCTGGAACATAAATCACACGAATATAGTCTTTGTCTTCTATTTTGTCGGTCCAGTAACCATCACATACGAAGAATAGGATAAGTCCATCCTCGGGAAAGTTATCAAGACCCACATCTGAGCATTTTATTTGACAAATAAACTCAAGCGGAAAGCCTTTAAATATCGGCCAATCGAAATCTGCAGGTGCGTCAGGCAACCCTCCGACTTTCGACTCCCCCTTAACGTGTTTTTCTTTATACGCTTCACCGGCCCAGCATTCCTTAACGAGAATTTCAAATTCATCCTTAAACTCATCTAAATCATATTTCTTTAAAAGCTCGTTTAACATTCGTAACTTCCTTTACGACTTGTAGCTATAACGCCCCGGTAATGGGCCGGAATGGAGTTGGTTATTTTGTGCTATTAAAGCACAAAATGGCCGACGCAGAGGAGGTCCAAGCAGCTTTAGCTGCTGTGCATTGACCGGCTTGTTATGTGATAGTAGTTTTTGCATAGTTAAGGTAACCAAACTTCGACATCCGTAAATTGCTTAATCTCGTAACTTAAGAACCGCTCCTCACTATCTACGAATATTTTTATTTGCGTCCCCCCTTTTTCACAACCCTCACTAGGATCAGAGATCGTGAAACCTGTTATTGGACTGTAACCCCAATCCCATTTCATTTTTTTAATGAATAAAATGATTTTTTCTTTACTATCACCTAGTTTTAAGTTCGCAATCAATTCCGCTTCGAAATTTTCTTTATCCGCTATGCAGGTAGCACACCCACCAATCAAAACTACCAAGATCGTAACGATTATATACTTCATATTGGATTCACATAACGCCGCAATTACGGGCGGGAACGGAGTTGCTTAAAGTGTGCTATTTAAGCACACTTTAAGCGACGCAGTGGACGTCCTGTAGATTGCATTGTTATGCGTATTCTACGGCACAATCGCAACACGAACCTTTTCTCCCCTGTTTTTCGCCGCTATAGTCTTAGACAGACAATCTTTTAGCTCTTCAATCACAGAAATCTCATTTTTTAACTTCTCCGATTTCCCTTCGTTTATCGCTGAAATTAAGGAAGATAGTACTTTTTCTAATTCATTCGGGTCCGTTAAATTTGGTTCAACTTCAACACCAAACTCCTCAGACAAAATGGAATTATCATAATAATCGCTGATTTTTCCAACGTCGATTTCCTTTGACAATTTATTCAAGGACTTTTCAAATTTCAAAATGAAAGTATGATCCCAATCATCAGAATCTTCACTTTCACTCAAGATCCAAACTGTATTTCCCATTTGCGAATCCTAGTTTACACATAACGCCTAAATAGCCGGTGAGCAAAAGCAACGCTTTTGCGAATCCTTGACGGCGAAGCCGGCGACTTGGGCTGATTTGTTTGTTATTGCAGGCGATACGTTGGTTTTACTACGAAGAAAGTTTGCGTAGCGAAAGCGAAGCACACCGCCCGATAAATAGGGTTAAGGATACCGATTTTGAAGACAAATTGCATTAGCTGATTGGCAGACCAAAGTACGAAGAAAAGTACAGCAACGTTAGCCGAAGTGAACGAAAGCACCACGAACAAACCTGCCGATTATGAATTTTATTTTACATTTGAAAAGTGGAATACTTGGCTAAAAATATTTCTTTGGGCTTAGCACAAACTCGAAAGAATTAACTAAAAGAAAGAGCCCAATAACGTTTTTGTAAACGGCGACCGACGCAGGAGGGAGTCCAGCGAAACACCGAAGGTGTGTAGCGAAGTTTGACAAACTTGTTAGGGCTGTGTAACAACTTGAGCTAACGTCTCAAGCGTTTCGTAAAGGTCAGTACTACAAGAACCTGAACCATTAAGGTAAATTTCTTTACCCGCAGATTGAGCTGCCAAGATTGCACTATACATTGCCTTTCCTTCATCCGTACTACCGTTAAAAGCAAAATTATAATTAGTATTTGTCGAGCACGTGGGTTTGCTCCCTTCAACAGCACCATTAGCTTTAACCAATATGAGAGCCTTACCTCCTGAAAACCCAGAAATAGAAATATTTTCTATTTTTCCTGTAATGCGACTCGCATTAGTACTTAAACTAAAAGTTAAAACTAAAAACACAACAATAAATTTCATATTATTTCTCATTTAATGATATACCCTAACGCCTTTATAACCGGCAGGCAAAGTGATGAAGCTTTTGTGCGATAATTTGCGAAGCAAATGCACAAAAGAAGCAGCGCTTTGACTGTCCAGCCACGAAGTGGCGATGGTTAATAAACTTGTTATACGTTTTAAATCTCATTGGCTAGGCAGTGCAAATAGACCTGTAAATTACGCATGTGCCAACGCCAATGACCAAGGTAGCTGTCATGTAAATGCCACAATGCGTTTGTTTCATTCTCGTTTTGGTATGACCACATAACCATTTTTAAGTCATTGACTATATCCGTTATGTCATCGATAGCGTCTCCAGTGACTACTTCTGATTCAGCCACGCTCTCCGTGACATCCTTGGCTGTGTTGTAGTAGCCCCAGTTAGGAAACCTTTGCTCAGCCGCCTTGCGAATAGCAGGATAATCATTCTCTGGAATTTCGACACCATCATAGCCTCCATCAGGCTTGACTCGATGCATTTCCAACGCCAAGTAATCTAATAGGTAGATTAGGCGAGACTCATCCTCGTCAGATGAGCCACTTCTGAGCTTTTTGTTACATTTATTCTTGAGTTTATATAGCTATAAAATGAATCAACATCAGCAATTTGAGACAGAGGAAATATATAGGCATATGCATTGTCGAGAAAAAGATATATTGCTTCGTCTGTTTTATTTATACGTTTCACGACGCGCCAATCATGAGAGGCCTTATACCCATTACCCTCCGTATGAATCGCTTCGTCATCGAATTTGAACCGATGCTCACCGATAAAGCTTCCGTTTTCCGAGGGTGCACAAAGACCTTTAAACTTTATACCGTTTAATATAATTTGCGCAAATATAAATATAAAGAAAAACGAAACGATTGCCAGACCAAAATAGCCCAGCTAAACTCCTGACTACTTTGAAAAAAAGTAAACGAAGACCACTGCAATGAACAAACCATGAAGAATATGAAGTTAAACCATAACTTCTCATAATGGACAGCTTGGTCGAGTTACAGAGATCTTTCTTTGAGCTTAGGACTGAAATTTTACCCAATCCTAACTTTTTCATACTTGAAAATATTCTCCAATAACTTCCGTCTGTAAATGTAACGCCGCAAGCAACCGGCGCGAGGCTTTCGAGCGTCCGGCGCCGAAGGCGCGAAGTTAACTTAACAACTTTGTTATGTGTTTGTACGCACGATGCACCACCTTATACACTGCACTTTGAATTTTATTTAGCTCGGCGCTTTAACTGCACTGTGAGAATTAGTCTCGCCGTAATTTTTGTTGCGCCGAATTTATTGACTCAAGCTAATAAGGCCCAGCCATCAGTAAGACCATTTAAGCTCGACATGCCTTCCGCGAGCAATTCGCTGGCTACGTCGCTTCCAGATTCGATGAAAGACTACGTTGTTAGCCTTCTCAATTGTCTCAAATAGATCTGTATTCGATTGAAATTCCATACTCTCTAGGTTACACATAACTGCCCAAGATCGTAACGGCGCCGCTGTAGCGGCGTCCACAACGGAGGGGCGCAGCCCCGCAGTGTTTGCATTATGTTGGTTATGTTGCTACAGTACAAACCATTGCTACAACGCAGTCATACCGAAGCGCGATTTTTTCAGGCAACCCAAAAACTTTTAGTGCCCGCAAAAAGTAAACGCTAACCACCCCACCAAACCAACTTAAGGGCATCGGAGAGCGAAACTATTAATGTAGAATCACGCGCCCAACCAAGGCTAAACATATTTAGCATAAGTTCCTCTTAGCAAAAGTTTATGACACGTTTTTAACTTACGAAGACTGAAAAAGTAAAGAGCAAAGCTTTTTACTTAACCAAGTGGGACAGAAGAAGGAAGAAAACTAAATGTTACGAAGGCTATACGCTTTATTTAACTCATAGCGAAAATTCAGACTTTTGCCACATAACGCTCGCCAATCTTGCGGCAAATTTGCTTCAGTGGAGCGATTTGTGTTAGCGTAATCGTTAAATGCACATGCAACGAACCAACGTAAAATTTGTCCAGCCAGCTTGCTGGCGATGCAAGATGGCTTTGTTAAGTGCCATTTTTACAAACATAGCTTCAATTGAGTATGTCCGTCTGGATCTTTGATTACAGCTCTTCGCCCCCAAGGGCTGTCATACGGAGGTCTGTTACAACAGTACCCCCCAGCTCGGAAATTTCCGGACATATAACCATCGACTCGTATGCAATTTCGAAGCCCAAACGAACATCTAGTAGTTGGTGTCAACTCGATCCTCTTTTAGAGGATATATCTCAAAAACGATAACCATCCACACTAGACGCATAATGCTCTGAGACCGACCTTTTCCATGCTAATTTCTTTACCTGAAAATACGGGCAAACCCAGGTTCGAATAAAATCTCACAGCAACTTCAACTATCTGCTGAAAATGGAGTATAACTACTAAGTTAATCATAGGTGGTGGTGCAATACCATAGTGGTGCCACTAACAGTTTAATCAATAGACTCGTTCCACTTATCGCCGTTCTCTTGATCAACATAAATAGTGACAATCACTAAAGCTTTTTATCAATAAAAACAACTAGTTAGATGTGAGTCTTCGGTTGATATATTTTGATAACAAGAGAACAGTGGAGTATTGAAACTTTTGCTTTCCCTTGATCAAAATTATCTATTCTTTTAATTTCAATAACTTAGCGAATAATAAACTGATCAAGAGAATAGTTCTACTGATCTTGGCCGTATAAAAGACTAATTGATAAAGCTGAAAAATTTATTTCAATCACTTAATTTAATATTTTAATGGTCGTTCAAAGTAGTAAACGTAACTGCAAGCATTTTTCATCAAAGCTCGAAATTTATTTAAGAAGGCGGACTACTTTTACCATTTAACCCCGCAACCAATATTTCTAGGTGTTTCAAACAGCTTTTAACCAGTATCAACTTCCTCCTGCCCCGCACTTAATACAAATCAAATTACGGTCCACCCTACTCATGACGCAAATCCCTTTTACCCCATCATATAAATTTATTGCATTCATTATTACAAATATAAATACGAATCTATATTATTTGCATCAATATAAAAGTTTATTAGGTTTTCGCTTATTTTTTTGGGGTATATATACGTAGATATTTATTTAGCGCTTCAGTTGCGGCGACGGCCATTGGCGTGCTTAAGGCTAATGCTGAGAACACCAATATTGATGAAATAATTGAAGAGGTCGAAGCAGTAGGAGAGCCTTCAACATTAAGTGCAACGGAATCAGAAATCCCACTTTTAGAAACACCGCGCTCGCTTTCGATAATTACAGCAGAAGAATTTCTGGAGCGCCACGCCTTATCATTGAGTAACCCACTATTCACCCGACAACCATTTAATTGAACTTTATGCTGAGTGGGAAGCGGTGACCTGGGGAACTCCAGCAACCTTATCCCTCACTATGCTTTTATCCATCACCGGAGGATTTGAAGGTTCTGTATTAATAAGCGTTTTTTGGCTAGCTTTGTGTGGAACTATTGGCTTGGCTATTTATTATGGTAACCCAAGTAAAACCTGTGATTTTTTGCGCTTAACAACTGCAATTATACTTCTATTAACTGTTTTGGGTTACGCCATTAAATACTCAGGCTTTTTTATCACATACGCAGGGTTTCCAGTCTCGTTATCAATCACCTTTATCGCCTTAATCTTTATTTTCCTACGTGTTCGTAATATGAAAAAAACACCGTAATAGAGATTAATTTGTTAGACATATCTAATTAGTAAACTGATTATTTGATTTAGTTCACCTGTTTGTAGTCAAATACCGCTTATTTTATTTACTAGTAGTGGGACTTTTTGACTAATGAAAAAAGCCGTACTGATAATTGCGATTTGCACTTTACTGTTTGCAGTAATCCCGCCTTTTTTCTTAGGTTTTTCGCTCTGGCAACTGCATTCGGCGATGAAGGTCTCTGCAGGTATGGGAGCAAAACTTGCGTGTTCTGCCAAGTTTATTAGCGGCTTTGATGAAGCAAAAATTCTAGATGACCTGGCATCCTATTCCCCTGCGAATAAATTACTTGATTTGTACTACGATATAGAACAAAAACGTGTCGATGCTTCATTTTTGAATATTGAAACAAGCTCCGCATACTACAGAGATGGCTTGGGCTGCTCGCTTTTTATTGATAGTAGAAATGGTGATAACACCAAATTAGATCAAGCATTTGATCCCAGTTTAGTAAATCGCATTCAACCGAATGATCATTGGCCGATTGGTGAAATCGTCGAGACGATTGAT
This sequence comes from Cellvibrionaceae bacterium, assembly GCA_965262305.1. Classification (GTDB taxonomy): domain Bacteria; phylum Pseudomonadota; class Gammaproteobacteria; order Pseudomonadales; family Cellvibrionaceae; genus CBDHEY01. Next base: position 1,172,932 of record CBDHEY010000004.1, on the reverse strand, counting down.
CGTGAATTACAACAAAAACTAGATCAAATCTTGTCGACAGATAACGAAAAAGGCTATGACACTCGAGCACTTGCAGTCGTTAAAAATGGCCAACTTATCGCCGAATCTTACGCTCCGGGTATTTCTTATAATACCCCACTACTGGGCTGGTCGATGGGAAAAAGTGTTACGGCGATTATGTTAGGACGGATGCAACAACTAAGAATGGTTGACCTAACCCAAAACGATTTATTTGATGAATGGCGAAACGATGATAGAAAAAACATTTCGCTTCTTCACTTATTAACCATGACATCCGGACTAAATTTCGATGAATTTTATCAACCCGGAAGCGATGTTACAAAAATGCTCTTTTACTCTTATAGCGCGTCAGACGTGGCGATTAAAAAATCACTGAAGAACATTCCTGGCGAGCACTATTCCTATTCTTCTGGTACTACAAACCTGCTTCAACGCTGGATGCAGGAACAACTCGGCGGAAGCCCAATAGATAGCGTAAATTTTCTTTACAATGAAATTTTTGAACCTCTTGGAATGTATCACACCATATTCGAACCGGATCCAAGTGGTGTATTCGTGGGAAGTTCTTACATTTATGGGTCAGCGCGAGATTGGGCTCGATTAGGTATGTTAATGGCTGAACAAGGAAAAGTGAATGAACAAACAATTCTTGATGAAGAATGGGTAAAGCAAGCTAGCCAACCTAACAATAGTGAAAACTACCATAATTACGGTTACCAATTTTGGCTAAATCAAGGCGAAAAACACCGTTGGCCAAAATTGCCAAAAGATGCTTTTTTAATGTCCGGTAACCGAAAACAATATGTCATGATTTTTCCATCAGAAAGAATAGTGATTGTTAGACTTGGTTGGACGAAATCACATTATCCGATGGAAGACAACTTTTCATCGATTTTGGATAAAATCTCAATTCATTAAGTATTTTTATTCAACCGGTTGAAATTGAATGGCAATATATTTCGAATATCGTTTTCACTGTATAGACACATAAGCAACCGATCCATACCAAGAGCAACACCAGCGCAATCAGGAATACCTTGCTCAAGTGCATCCAACAATAGTTCATCAATTTCTATTTGTGGAAGTCCTAGCCTCAGCCTTGTACTATTGTCCTCGTCGAATCGTTTTTTCTGAACCTTTGAGTCCGTTAACTCCCAATAACCATTGGCTAATTCTATACCATCCCAAAAAATTTCGAAGCGTTTTGCTACTTCAATCCCATCACTTAAAATTTGTGTCTTTGATAGCGCGCTTTGGCTTGCTGGATAGTCGTAGACAACGGTTATGCCCGCTTGCATATTAGGTTCGATACAGTGGCTAAACAATAAATCTAACCAAATATTCTTTTCGGTACTTTCAAAACTGAAAGAAAGATAGTGATTGGCAATTTCCTCTAGTTCTTCAGCATTTAGTCTGTGTGGATCATACTTAAAGGTCTCATAAAAGATTTCACGATAACTTTTTTTTGTGACTGGCAGATTCGGTTTTAGTGATTGAAAAAGAGATAGAACATCTTCGATTAAATCACGGTCATTAAAACCTGGACGATACCACTCAAGCATCGTAAATTCAGGATTATGTTTAACGCCACTCTCGTCTTGACGGAAAGCCTTTCCCAGGTAATACATCGACTGAGGGAAATTTGCCAACAAACGCTTAATAAAATATTCTGGGGAAGATTGAAGATAATAGCTGCGATTTTTTAGATTTACCCCTATCGATTCAATATAAGGGTCTGTCACACAACAAGCACCCAACACCGGCACTTCAATTTCTATCGCGCCGGTACGGTCAAAGTAATCACGCACAACAGAATTGAGCTGTGCGCGTTCCTTTAGATAATAGAGGGAGGGCTTTGGCAAAGCCTATTGCTCCTTCAATTCAGAAAGCAACCTAGCTTAGAAAGATTTTTTACTTTGAAGCTCGCCCTAGATATTCTCCTGTTCGAGTATCAACCTTGATCACTTCGCCTTGAGAAATAAATAGAGGGACTTTGACAACAGCTCCGGTTGATAAGGTAGCCGGCTTGGTACCGCCTTGTGCCGTATCACCTTTTAACCCAGGATCAGTTTCTACAATTTCAAGTTCAACATGATTAGGCGGTGTTACCGCTAGCGGGGAACCATTATAGAGAGTCACAGTGACAGTATCTTGCTCTCGTAACCATTTTGCTGCTTCACCCACGGCCTTTTCATCTGCTTGATGCTGTTCAAAAGAACTTGGTTCCATAAAATGCCAGAATTCGCCATCTGTGTAGAGATATTCCATGTCTGTATCCATGACATCCGCGCCTTCTAAACTTTCGCCAGACTTAAATGTGCGCTCCCAAACACGCCCAGTGTTTAGGTTTTTTAAACGAACACGGTTGAAAGCTTGTCCTTTTCCAGGCTTTACAAATTCGTTCTCCAAAATGGAGCAAGGCTCACCGTCCAATAAAACTTTTAACCCACTGCGAAAATCATTGGTAGTATAGGTACCCATTTTGACCTCTAGTTTAATTCAATCTTATACCGTTCCAAAAAGGCGCTAATGATACATCGAACATCCACCATAAATCTAACGGAAACCTGGCAAGACGAACTAAGCAACCTAATCACCACACCAGAATACCTTTTTGAATATCTGGGATTACCGCTTGAACAGCTGCAAGCGGCTAAGAAAGCCACCGCACTATTTCCGCTAAGAACCACCAGGTCATATCTGGAAAAAATAGAAAAAGGGAATATTAATGACCCTTTACTTAGGCAAATATTACCAATCGGTGCAGAATTTGACGATATCGCCGGATTTACATCTGACCCGCTAAACGAGCAATCGACGAATGAAATGCCCGGACTTATTCACAAATATCAAGGGCGGGTGCTGTTTATTACAGCCACCCAGTGTGCTATTAACTGTCGCTATTGTTTCCGCAGACACTTCGACTATCAAAATAACAACCCGTCACGTAATCAATGGTTGCAGACAATCCAACATATCAAAAATGACAGCTCGATAGAGGAAGTCATATTAAGTGGCGGAGACCCATTGGTCCTGGCAGACAACCAACTAGATTGGTTAATAAACCAGCTCTCGGAAATTCCACACATAGAGCGGCTTCGTATCCACTCTCGTCTCCCAATCGTTTTACCGTCTAGAATATCGACAAAACTGTCGAAATTATTGACAAAAAGTCGCCTTAATTCCATTTTTGTAGTACATTGCAACCACTCACAGGAAATAGACATTCGTGTTAAAAAAGCGCTCAACTCGCTAGGCGAAGCGGGAATAACGCTACTGAATCAATCGGTTCTTTTGAAAGACATCAATGATCAGGCGGAGACGCTCTGCAACTTGAGCAAGTCTTTATTTTCATGTGGCGTACTACCCTATTATTTGCACTTACTAGATAGGGTGACTGGCTCCGCACATTTTGAAGTTCCCGAAGCTAAGGCAAAAGAACTTTACCAAGACCTACTCTCGCAACTTCCGGGTTATCTTGTCCCCAAGTTGGTTAGAGAAAAGCCATACGCCTCATCAAAAACACCTATCGTCTAAACTTTATATAACTGGTCGTGAATAAAGCACAAACAAAGCCCTTAAAAAGAGAAATAATTGGATTTTTGAATTTTAAACAATTTATTTGAAGCCACGGCAGGGCTTTCAGACCGGCAAACTTGCAAAGAAGACAGGTTAGATCAAAACGATAAAGCGGCTTACGAGAGCTGCTATTAAGGATAAAGATGACGAAAGCGATTAGCCCAAGCGAACTGCTTTTAAAATTACAGTCTCACAAACAAGATTTAGGAAAACTGTCCTTTTGCAGTGGCAGTAAGGCAAGTGACGTGCAAAAATGGGTTGATAGCTTAAAAGCGACGCAACTCATGCAAACCAGTGCATCACTGTATAAGGCTATTCCCGAAATTTGCCGATTAAAAACGGACTATAAAAATCGCATTGAAATTCTTGAGATTTTTCGCCCTATAGTTCAAAGCTCCATTTTAGGTCTTTCTAAGCACTTCTTGAAGCAACCGCTTGTATTACCTAAAGATGCACAGCATGCAGCTATTATTGCGCAATCTTTGCAAAAGAATATGGTCGACGCCTATTTCCTTGCTTGTATGGAAATCGTTAACAGAGGAAAAGCAAACCCCAATACGCTCGAGAGTCTATCGAAAGCGATTCACCGGGCTATCACCGGAATTAGCTACCTGTTTCTCAGAAGCTACCAAATGTATTCTCAAACCCCAAAAGGGCTTTGGCAAAAACTCCACACGCTATATTTAACGGCATCATATTTCGAGCTAACCAATAATTCTGTTAACGACCCCATGCTGAATTACAGCCGCGGTCAAACAGTGCAGTCGGCTTATATCCGTGCTCTTATGATGGCAACTTCAAAGTGCAATCAAATAAGTCAAATTGATATTTCTTCAATTTTTACAGTCTTTGAAAACTGGAGCCAGTACGTAAAAATTGACACATTACAAATCGATAGCGATAACTTTTTTGGTGTCGATATGATTTCCGATGCTCCACCACGATATAAATCTAATCTCGACGCCCTTCCGGAAAACTGCAAGGAGATTAATTTTTCTAATTTGATACGACATCTTGGACGTTATCTAGATGAAGACGAGCAAGATGAATTGATGCAAACTTCAGAAATCATTGCTCCTAAGGACTTTCCTAATAAGCTATATCATCATTTAGCAAAGTGCTGGCGTGAAATTTCCACAAGACAGTTGGAAAGGAGAGAGATCCAAGGCGCAGCGGAGATTTGCGTCGGCTTAGTCGACTGCCATTATAACCTCTGTAATGGTCAAGAATTTAACTTCTTCATAAAAAATTCAGGGAAAGATGAACACGAGCACAATATTAACGCTTTTACTCCACAGGATATGCGTGTCGAGAAAAGCAACGAATCATCACGCCCGATATTTCGCGTCGCACTGCAAAACGCGAGTGCAGGTGGTTATTGTCTTTTATGGAAGGGAGATGCAGAGGTCAAAGTCGAAGGTGGTGAGCTACTAGGTATCAAAGAGATTGGAAGACGCACATGGAGTATCGGCGTTGTTAGGTGGATCAAACAGGTACATCAAGGTTCACAACTTGGAATTCAACTTTTGAGTACAAACCCCAAACCCTATGGCATTGCGCAGACCTACGAAATGGGCGGTTACGCAGATTTTAGTCGTTCGATTTACATCCCTTCGTCTCGGTTTGGAAGTTCTTCATCTTCGATTCTAACCCCGGCGGTTCCATTCCAGGCGTTTTCAAATGTTAAAATCTTAGACGGAGACCAAGAATATTCAGCAAAACTTGAAAGAAATCTGTTTTCTTCTGGTAGTATTGCACAATTCGCTTTTAGGCCCCTTAATGATGACGCAGAAGATCACAACCCGAATAACGATAGTAACGACAATTTTAATTCTCGGTGGGAATAAGAATAAGGTTTAAGGTTATTCCATTCAAAATCATAATGTTTAAAACTCCACTGTCGACTAGAATTAAATACTAGATAGGCCTAAGAAAAACATAGCACGAGCGATCACAGGCGCACTTAATTAAAAGCGGTATGAATTCTCACAATACAACATTTCGCCTACTCATATTAAACGATTCGTTTACTGAAGCTGAGAGGCTCATAAGCATGCTTAACAATGCTGGACGTCCAGTACGTGCGCAGCATGTTGAGAGCGAAGAAGCACTATCAAAACTACTCCAAGAAAAAAGCTGGGATTTAATGATTGGTCTGGATAAGACTCAAAATGTTACTCCAACCAATGCTGTTAAATTAATAAAGAAATTCAATAAAGATGTACCACTTATCTTGTTAACCGACACAGTGGAAAACCAAGCTGTTGTGGAAGGGATAAAACATGGTGCAGTTGATGTGGTAACACTTGATGAAGACCAACATCTTTTACTAGTCATTCAACGTGAACTTGAAAACCGCGAAGAAAGAGGTGCTCGCCGCATGGCGGAACGACGCTTTCGCGAAATTTCTCGTCGCAATCAGCAGCTTCTCGATAACTCTCGAGATGCAATAGCATTTGTACAAGACGGCATGTTTCTTTATGCAAATGACTCTTTCTCTGAATTGCTAGAGTACGAATCTCGCGATGATCTCGAATGTATGCCCGTCATCGATGTTATTCATGATTCAGCGCATGGAAAAATAAAGAGTTTCTTGAAAAATTATATGCTCAAGGCTGACGAGGATGATTCAAGCAATCTTGAAATCCTCGCCTTAACTGAAGAAGGTGCTCAAAAATCCGTTAGTATCGAAGTTAGAAAATCTCAGTATGACGAAGAACCTTGCATTCAATTTATTGTAAGAGCCAAATCCAATATCAATTCTGAAGAATTAGAAGCCAGAATTGAAGAGATCAAAAATCAGGATGTCGCAACAGGCCTATTTAATAAAAACTACCTCATTGAGAAGCTGGAAAAAGTAGTTGATAACGCAATTACCTCCAACAAAAATAGTGCGCTTCTTCATATTGGTATTGATAACTTCACAGAATCCGTAAAAATAAAACTGGGTGTGACTTCCACCGATATCGCGCTTGGAGCCGTCGCGGCACACACAAATACCTTAATTTCATCAAATGATTTACTTTGCCGTTACGGCGAAGAATCTTTTATTTTGTTAATTGAAAATATTGATGCTTCACTCGCTATCAAAAGAGCCGAAGATCTTTGTCGTAAATTACGTGATCATTTTGTCGATATAGATGGTGCAACTCTACAATTCAATTACCACATTGGTGTTGCCTTAATAACAGATACGACCACCAGCTCAAACGCACCTATCGAGCGTTCGATGAAAGCACTGGAATTAGCAAAAAGTGAGTCGAAAGAAAACCCTCAACTACTCGTAAAGCTTTATGAGACAGAAGAGGATAAGAAAGAAGCAAGTAAAAAAGATATCGCCAAGATGGTTCAGACCGCTATTGACGATGGGAAATTCAAGCTTCTATTTCAACCGATCCTCAGCCTTAGAGGATCGAACAAAGAGCATTATGAAGCCCTACTCCGAATGCTCGATGAAAACGGAGAGGAGGTTTCACCGAATGACTTTTTGGCCACGGCCTCTAAAATCGCAGCAACCACCAAGCTTGATCGATGGGTAATATTAGAGTCGATAAAAGTACTATCAGAACATCGTAGTCAAGGACACAACACTCGACTTATAGTGAATCTGAGTCGAGAATCTATGCTCGATGCAACATTAGCGCCCTGGTTAAGTGTCGCCTTTAAAGCCGCAAAATTGCCGACAGAGGCAATTATATTTCAACTGAATGAAATCGACATTAATGATCACCTAAATGTCGCGTCAAGTTTCACAAAAGATATTACTGATCTAGGTTGCGACTGCAGTATTAATCGATTTGGGTGTGCGTTAAACCCCTTTAATGCTCTTAAAAATATCTCGGCAAATTATGTCAAAATAGATGGCTCGTTTACTGAAGACTTGCAGAAAAATATGGACGAAGCGGACGGTTTAAAAGATCTTGTGAGTGAACTCCATAAAATGGACAAGGTAACAATTGTTCCCTTCGTTGAAAATGCGAGTGTGCTATCTAAACTTTGGCAATCTGGCGTGCATTATATCCAAGGGTATTATCTTCAGGAGCCCGTCGATAAAATGAATTATGATTTTGATATGGAATCTTAAATAAGCACTATTAATCTCTGATGTAGCCCAACTTAAATGTAAATATGGGAATCTAATTGGAATTTTAGTGTTTTATTTCTCGATCACGAAAGCCCATTAAATAGAGAATCGCATCCAACCCTAAATTGGAAATAGACTGTTTTGCTTCTGCTTTAACAAGAGGCTTTGCGCGAAACGCAATTCCGAGACCTGCGATACTCAACATCGGCAAGTCATTCGCACCGTCACCCACAGCCACAACTTGCTCTAGATTTAGATTTTCTTGTTCCGCTAGGCTTTTCAATAACTGCGCTTTTTTCTCACCATTAACGACCTCACCACAAACTCGTCCAGTGACTTTTCCATCTGCTACTTCCAATTCATTTGCAAAAACATAATCAATACCAAGTTTTTGCTGAAGATATCGGCCAAAGTAGTTAAATCCACCAGATAAAATGGCAGTTTTGTATCCAAGATGACTAAGTGTGGTGATCAACCTCTCGGCACCTTCTGTTATGGGCAGTTTTTTTGCTATATCGGCGAGTACGGATTCATCGAGCCCTTTCAATAGCGCCATTCGATTCGCAAAGCTCTCGTTAAAATCTAATTCGCCAGACATAGCGGCTTCAGTAATGGCAGCCACTTCTGCGCCCACTCCAGCCGCTTTCGCCAGCTCGTCGATTACCTCGGCTTCTATTAACGTAGAATCCATATCGAAGCAGACCAAGCGCCTGTTACGACGATACATATTGTCCTCTTGAAACGCAATATCGACATCTAACTTGGATGACAATTCGGCAAGCTGAGTTCGTAACACAGAAATATTTTCAACATAACCGCGGCAAGAAAACTCAACACTGGCGTTACTTTTGTCTTGAACACCTTGAAGTGGTACACGCCCCGAGAGCCGGCTGATGTTATCAATGTTCAAACTGTGACTCGCGACAACCTCGGTTAAAGCTGCTATTTGCTCTGCTTTTATCTGCCGCGCAAGCAGCGTAACAATATGGCGAGCTTTTCCTTGCTGAGTAACCCATTCTTCGTAGCTAGATTCAGTAATGGGTTGAAAACGCACCTGCATAGCGACTTCATGCATAGCATATAAAATATTTTTTACTAAAGGGGAAGAATCAAAACCTTCTGGCACCTGCACGAGCATTCCCAGAGACAACCGTTCATGAATTACAGCTTGACCAATATCCAGTATATTTGCACCATTTTGCGCAAGAATTCGACTAACCGTTGAGGTTACGCCCGGTTTATCCGGACCAGATACATTGACTAAAATGAGCTCACTCACAACAAATCTACTTTTCTTTTCTAATTTGAAGCCATTATAACTTCTTCAAAATTAAATATTAGGTTTTACACTATTATTTAAGAAATCATAATGTTTGTTCCATACGAAGAATTTAAATTTTCTGTGTCGATCATTTATTTAATAAATGTAAAATAGAATATTTACCAAGATAAATGAGATGTCAAATTGCCCATTACCATAAAGCCTCTTCCTCCTCTAGCTTCATTCTGTCTTGGAGGACTTTTAGCGTTCAGTTTTATATTGATTTTTTCGTATTCGAAATTACGTAGCGAAATTCGACAAAAAGAACAAGCATACCTCGAGGCGATTACAAAACTAGCATCGTCCAAAGCGATCGAACCTATTTTTAGTTCTGATTTAATAAAACTACAGGTGTTAATGCAACAGATAGAAGGGCAAACTAAAGCATCGAGAGCTTCTGTCTATGATGTTGAGCACAACTTATTAGCACAAGCATCTACTCCAAAAACCACTCATGAAAAGCAGATTGCACATATAGAACCAATTTCATTAGAAGATACGATTGCTGGTTACATAAGTGTGTCCATGGGGAAAACACCGATTTTTGCAAAGACAGAGCTTTTATTGTTAATTTTACTTCCGCTGTTACTAGGGTCCTTACTTAGCTGGAGTCTAATTCGCAATCAAACCCTCATGTTATCGTTAAAAAAAATAACTCAAAGAGAAAAACAAGCTGATGAAGCAAAACCGGATCAAATTCTAGAAGAACACGAAGTTCACGCGGTAAAGAACTACATTTACGCGCTAATTTCAGTTAAAAACTTAGAAGTCACCAAACAGCAATTAAGTGGCGAAAACTTTAGAAAGACCATCTCACAGTTTGAAAAAATACTAAGCGATGTACTTGCTATCTATGGCGGTTCGCATTTTGAACTTGAAGGATCGAATTACAAACTCTGCATTTCTTACGATCCAAATGACGATGAGTCAAAGATTGACGATGTTATGTTTAAAGCTGTATGTAGTGCCTTTTTGGTTTTGGAATTGGGAGGAATCGTCAATAACATTCCACTGGATTTATCCGCATTGATCTCAGATAAAGATACTCATGTGTTTAATCACCGCTCACTAGTTGGATTGCATATCGAAGATCATCTTTCTTTAAGGGAGCATCTAACACATAGAATCAAATTAATAGAAGTAAGTGAATCCGCGACGCAAAAAATAGTCTCCGGATTCGAAGAACCATTTCATACGTTATTGGAAAATCAACGAAATCAACTAATTCAACTACTTCAGCTATCCTAGAAGCGACTCTAGTTCATTGCCCAAAGGTTTTTCCACCGCCATCCAGGTATGCCTGCTCTGCAGCAGTGGAAACTCGACCCAATATTTTGTTTCTATGAGGAAAACGTCCAAATCTTTTAATCAAATCGTGATGTTCTTTAGCGTATTCAAATGTATTTGACAATAGCGCTTTGATCTCACCAACCCCCTGATCGATCAACAGCTCGAACATTTCGAGTGATTGCTGCTGCCTTGCCAAAGACTCGGAATGCTGCAACGGCATCAACAAAAAGCTCTGTTTAACAGGATGAAGGGCTTTATGCCACTTTTTTTGAATTGCTAAATCCATGAAATTTAAAGCAATTTTATCAAAAGCAAACGCTTTTGCAGATCCACGGAAACAATTGCGGCTAAATTGGTCAAACAGAATAATGGCTGCCAAAACATTATCTGGAGCCGTATACAGGCTTGGGTTTTGTAACGCAGGAACATCAAACAATGAAAGATAATCCCGCCTTAACATAGCATCCAAACTAGGATCACCACTAAACCAGGTACTTTTGCGTTCCAGGGATGACGTCTGGTCAAAGTTCGGCCCAAACCAAAAATCAAGAATTTTAGAAGCAGGTATCAATTTCGTTGTTGATAATTCAGACATAGGCTTACAGCTGGTTTTCCAGTTTTTATATTAAATTCACAAAAGCGTCATATTTTATGTCTAGCCTTATTTAAATTTTGCACAGCTATTGTGTAAAATATCAACAGCCGCGAGTAATCGCCAAACGTAACAGATGCCGTCTAATAACAAGGTGTAACATGATAAATATCGAACGCGCTGTTAATGAGAAATTTCCGAGTTTTGCAAGCAAGCCCGACCTCATTCGAAAACCCACGATATCACTATTGCGAAGAATCATCCACGAACCTCAAATCAACGAGTTTTTGGATGCAAATCAAGATGCCGAAGGGCTGGAATTTATCAATCGAGTATTCGAATATTTTAATTTCAGCTATACCGTTACAGAAAGAGACAGACAAAACATTCCTGCGATAGGACGAGTAGTTATTTTTGCTAACCATCCTATAGGGTCATTAGACGGCTTAGCTATTATTAAGCTAATTTGCGAGGTTAGGCCCGACGTTAAAATACTCGCGAATGATCTGCTTAATCACTTTTCTGCACTCAATAGGTACTTAATTCCCCTCGACAATATGACGGGTGGTAGTGCCAGAAAAAGCTACAAACAAGTGCTAAAGTCGTTAGAACATGAAGAGGCGATTATAGTATTTCCTGCTGGGGAAGTATCACGCGCGCACGCAACCGGTGTCAAAGACAACCGTTGGCTTCCAGGATTTTTAAACTTTGCCCGCCGTGCAAAAGCACCACTTTTACCAGTGCATATAAATGCTAAGAACTCTTTACTATTCTATAGTGCATCCATGGTTTACAAGCCATTAGGAACTGCTCTACTTGCTCATGAGATGTTCAAACAGCGATCAAGAGTCATTAAATTTCGGATCGGAGAGCCAATTCCAAGTGAATCTCTCGAAACCAAAGGGCTACATGATCGTACCTTAGTGAAACGCTTAAAGCGTCACCTTTATAAAATAGGCCGTAGACAAAGTCCTTTATTTGAAACGGTAAAGACGATAGCGCATCCGGAAGATAGACAACAGATTTTAGCTGAACTTAATAATGCTGAATCTCTTGGAGAAACGCGAGATGGTAATCGGATATATCTTGTTGATTATTCGCCCAATTCTAGCGTTATAAATGAAATCGGACGGTTGCGCGAACTCGCGTTTCGTAAAGTTGGTGAGGGCACTGGCTGCAAGCGAGACCTCGACAAGTTTGACCAATACTATAAACACCTCGTTTTGTGGGATAGTAAAAACCTCGAGATCGCCGGAGCATATCGTTTAGGGATTGGCAAAGAAATATTAGCCAATCACGGTATGAAGGGGTTTTACACCAGCACACTTTACAAATTTGAACACGACTTTGAAAAATATCTTCAATACGGCGTTGAATTAGGTAGGAGTTTTGTCAACCCTAATTATTGGGGCAAAGCAAGCTTAGACTATCTTTGGCAAGGTATTGGGTCATATCTCGCTCATAATCAGGATATTCGCTACCTAATTGGCCCGGTGAGTATGAGCGCGGATTATCCAAAAGAGCTCAAAGACATGCTCGCTCACTTTTATCGCACTTACCATAAAAGCCCTGAAACCATGGCGGAGGCTTTTCACCCCTATCTACTGTCCGAAGAAACGATAGAAAACCTTAATGGCTTTTTTAACAATCTTGAGAGAGACGATGCATTCGATAAAATGCAATCGCAGTTTAAAGCGATGGGCCATAGGCTCCCAGTTCTTTTCAAACAATATGCCGCAATTTTTGAAGATGGTGGTTTCACATCTTTGGTGTTTAGTGTAGATCCAGATTTTGGTGACTGTCTCGATGGACTTTGTATGGCAGATATAACTCGACTAAAAATCGCCAAAAGAAAGCGTTATATCGATGAAACGACGTTGAGTTAAGGCTGGACACCACCTGACGCTTTTTTTGAAATAACAAAGCAAATGAGTAGTATTTTTATTTTTCGAAATTGATACTTTTTGCCCATGTTTCAAAAGGCTTTAGAGGCGAGGGTTTCAAATAAAAATAGCCTTGATGGCAATCACATCCGATATTGGCCAGATAGTCAGCATGCTCTTTGGTCTCAACGCCTTCTGCAATTACGTCTAATTCCAAGCCACGGGCTAATGAAATAATACCCTTGGTTAATTTTTTATCTTGCTCATTTTGCAACAACCCAATAACAAATGACTTGTCTAGTTTTATGGTATCAACAGGGAAAGTACGTAAATAACTTAGAGAAGAATAACCAACTCCAAAATCATCTAAAGCGATACGAACTCCCAACGATTTAATGACCTTCACTATCTCCAAAGCAATTTTGGGGTCTGCAATTAAAACGGCTTCAGTAAGTTCTATTTCGACCAACGACGGGTCCAATTTATATTTACCCAAACAATGAACAATCTTTGTTGTTAATCTGTGATTACGAAAATGTACACCAGACACATTTATCGCAACCACATAGGGTGTTCCGTTTTTTGCCCAAATGGCAGCTTGCTCGAATGCTTTTTCCAGTACATAGTAATCGACAAGCTGCATTTGTCCAGACTCCTCCGCATAAGGGATAAAAGTATCTGGAAACAACAAACCAAACTGAGGATGTTCCCAACGCACAAGCGCTTCGCAGCCCACCACTTTTTTCTTTTTACTGTCAATCTTAGGTTGATAATAGATGACTAACTGCTCTTTCAAAATCGCAGTTTTAAGATCGTTTTGTACGGTAAGACGATGTATAGCCGCTTCTTCCATCTTTGGTTCAAATGCATGATATTGATTTTTCCCAGCATCCTTAGAATGATACATAGCAATGTCTGCGGCGCGTTTAATTTTTGTTAAACCTTCACCGTGGTCTGGATAAAGGGCACCACCAACACTGATTCCAACCTCAAGTCTCTTGCCTTTAACAACGATATCCTTATCTAAACTTTTAAATAAATTATTACCAATGATATCCAGATCAGTAATATCCTTTAGTTCTTCAACTAAAATAATAAATTCATCACCGCCCAATCTGCAGACCAAGTCTTCTCCACGTAAATTCCGTGTTAATCTAGAAGCGAGAATTTTCAATAACTCATCTCCAAATTCATGTCCCATGGTATCATTGATATTTTTAAAGTTATCTACATCAATCAGTAACAAGCCAATCTTTTTGCCAATACGATTAGCATGAACAGCCGCTTTAGGAAATTTTTCGGTCAACAAGGCTCGATTGGGCAAGCCCGTAAGAGAATCGTGATATGCTCTATGTCGAAATTCCTCTGCGAGCTGCTCTAACTCTAAAGTGCGATTCTGAACCTTGCTCTCCAGCATAAGATCACGCTGTTGAATCTGGTCGAGCATAATATTGAAATCTTGAGAAACAAGACCTATTTCGTCATTACTATCAATTTTGACCCTTAAACTATAATCTTTAGTTGTAGAGACTTTTTTAGATATTTCACCCAGTTTTTCAATGGGCTGAGTAATTAGCCTTTGCAGTCTTAAACTCACTAAAAACACGACAAATAAAGTAACCAATAGTAAGAAAATAAAAGAAAGCAAAAGATTTGTTATTTGAGATACGGCTTTTTGATTATTTACATAAAGTTTTAAAATACCTAAGATATCACCTTTATCAACAATATTTTTTTCATATTCCGAAACATTCCGAAACATTTTTACAAAGATTCGAGCTACAGGATTTAAGTCAGCACGTTCTAATCGAATTCTAGAGCTGGTATTAACCAAAAATACTTCAAAGTCAGAATTATCTGAATAGACTTCCACAGATACGACGTTCGGATCTACTTCAATTGAGCGTAAAATTTCTACCGTAAACTCTTCATCTTCAAACAAAACAGGTGCAACCAGATTAGTTGCCAACAAATCAATTTGAGATTGAATATGTGACCGTATTTGCTTATTCAAAGAGTTAATTTGATATGCTATTGATATCGCCGAAAATAGTACAAGCCCAATAGAGGACGAAATCATAATAATAAAAACAAGTTTAACTTTGATACGATCGAGCCGAGTTATATCAAATATTTTCTTCACTCATCAAACCTATTTTTTTACCTTATTCGCTAACGTGAGCAATTTAGAACTAATCTCCAATTTTGAACGGCGTGCTTTTCTTCGATCAATTTCAAAACTGAGTCTAGAGCGATCCAACGAAAAATTAATTACACCTTTGATTTTATCATTCTTCGTATGAGTGATAACCAACAAACCTGAAGTGTCCAGCCCCTCACCAAGTATCAGGTTATAATTCTCATCGGAAAAATACGTCATGTCACATTCTTTGATGTTCTCACGTGATACTTCATCTAAAACAATAAGATCTAATTTTGTACTACTATCTTTCGACTTTTTTGCTATAGATCGCAGCTCCCTTTCCAATAACTTTTTACTGCCGTCGTAACACAATATAATTTCTTCAGAATCGTTTCTTTTTACAGAAAAATGCCACTCAGTAAATCTTACAAAATAGAAAATATATGCTGCCTTAAGTGACTCTATTTTTCCCTGAGCCATCAGGCAGTTAGAAAATAAAAATAGCGAACTTGCCCCAATTAATATCATTAACATGATCAAGTTTCGCAATTTACGTAATACGATTAAATTCAAAATCTAACTCGACTAGTTAATCTTCCAATCCAATATAGCAAACCAAGAGGAAGGAATTTCGAAATCCTCTACACGAGCAACTTCTCGCTGGTATTCAATACGCCCTTCATTCGTCAAGTTCTTTCCAATTAAAGACAATTCAATATCATCGGTTATTGACCATATAAAATTGATATTAAATGATTCTCGACTTCCAACAGGCGTTCCATCAAGCTCACCCACATATTTGTACCAAGTTGATAAAAATAGATTGTTGTAGATTTCCCAATCTATTCTCAATGAGTGCTGCCACTTAGGGGAGGTCTGGGTGATATTCCCGGTGCCAGAACTAACAATGTCGGTATCAATAGGATCATCTGTATAAGTACTCGCGTATTGAGTTTTAATATGCTTATTGATAGGCCAATTCATAATGAGCTCAGCGCCTGTTATCGTATCTTCTCGGCTGCTATCAAAAGAAGCTCGGCTTTCAACAAAGGGGATTGGTCCAGAAAAATTTGGTTGCGGATCTGCAATCCCCCCATCACCTAATAAACGCTTATATTCATTATGAAAAATCGTAAAATCCAATTCAAATTTACTTAAATTTATAAAACGATAACCTGCTTCATACGATGTCAACTCGGCGTTTTCCAATTCATCATCCAAGGGGGCGGTTGTCACTAAAATCGGCAAGAAGTTAGTTTCAGCACTTCCCGGTAAGGCGAAAAGCTCAGTCACACTATCACCTGAAACTATCCTAGACGGCGCTCCTTGCGCTTGAGAAATCGCGCCCCAAATTCTATGTTTAGCATCTCTTTTATACAAAAACCGAAACGAAGGTTGAAATGCGGTATCAAATTCGGAATCCTGATCTAAACGCGCACCGAGTAAAATTTGTAATTTCGAGCTTACATCAACTTTGTTTTGTATAAACCAACTGTAACGTTCGTTGGTTGCTTTAGGAGGGCTTAACGTGACAACAAAATCACCATTGTTAATATATTCACTTTCTGCGAATCGGGTATTAAAACCAAGATTAATAGAATAATTTTTTAACGGGGAAAATAATAGTTCAATATCAATATCGGTATTTTGAGAATTCCAATCCAATAAATTAGATTGCCTTGTCGTTCTGTCAAACGACACTCGGTTAAGAAATCTCGTATTTTCCCCAATATTTCTAGCATAGCTTGATTGGATATAATAGTGCTTTTTATTTTCGTCTGGAGCGGCGCTGGAAAAAAATGGTGGCTCCAAAGATATGACGGGCCATAAAGGGTTTGACTCCACTTCAGAATAAGTTGCATCGAGTTGAAGGTCATATTTATCGTCGGTTTGGTCGAAGTATAAACTTATTCTTTGGCTGTCCCATGCTTGATCCTGAATATCGAAATTAGTGCCATCAAGCTCACCATTTTCAGTCCGATTCATCGATATACTAAAAGCTCCATTCTCTAGCTTACGGCTCAACCTACCCGCAAGGTAAGACTTATTAACGCCTTCTCCAGCCCCAGCAACAAGCTCGACCCCAACGTTAAGCCCTGCATCCTTTGTCAGAATATTAATAACACCATTGACGGCATTCGCTCCCCACACACTGCCGCCAGGGCCTCTAATCACTTCAATCTTTTCTATATCTTCCAAAGTGAGATTTTGCTCATCCCAACTAACACCACTAAAAAGAGATGAATAGATACTTCGTCCGTCAATGAGCACTAAAAGATATTGTGAGAAAAAGCTATTAACCGCTCGCGAGCCAATCGCCCAAGAATTACTGCCAATACGTGCCACTTGAATCCCAGGAGCCAGCCGCAGAGCTTCTGGAATTGAACGAATTCCCAGTCTAGTAATATCTTCATGCGTTATTACAAAAGCGGCCGCCGCCGTATCTAATAACTTCTCATCGCTCTTTGAAGCCGTCTCCACAATCGCCTCCATCTGCATCAATGCTTCCAATGGAATATCAATCATGTCTACTGCAGTAATATCTTGAGACAGGCTATGACCTGACAATAATAACCCTACTAAATAAAAAGGTGCTTTCTTAAAACCATGCGCCATATACCGAGGAATTCCTGTTTTTTATGCTATCTCTAAGTTATAGCTCGATAAGCAAAATAAACAAAAATTCCTGTCTTACTTAAGAAAACGAAGCAAAAACGGAGTCTATTCGGGACAGAGACATAGAGAACAAGAAAGGAGTTAGGGATCTCGACGCTTATTAATCAGGTCATCTCCCAGAGGTGTTACTATCTCTGGTTTCTCGCTTTTTGCGCTCACTCTTTTTGAGCAAAACGTAAGTGGCTCCATAACTTCCGTGTTGCTTTTGGGCTGTATGAAACGCTAAAACTGACTCTATCTGAGGCAACCAATGAGCGACGCAGCTTTTTAACAAAGCTGGCGTATCACGCCCCTCTCCTTTGCCGTGGGTTACAAGTGCCGTTCGTACGTCGTTATCCATGCAATCGCTGACAAAACGATAAACCGCTTTTCGCGCATACTCAACCGTCATCTTGTGCAGGTCTAATCTCGCTTCAATATCATATTGGCCTAAACGAAGCTTTCGGTAAACACCATTTTGAACACCAGGTCGCTTAAACTCTAACACGTCTAGTGGGTCGACCATATTGATGGGTTCAGAGTCCAGAGGGTCTTCTTTTGTTTCGATTGTATCAGTTGCAGACTTGCGTCGATTCTCTTGGCTAATTTTAGAATCTGCGCTTTTTTTAAGATCAGCTCGCGCATCAACTTTTATTGGCTGAACATCGTCTCCAATTAAACCTTCGAATGATTCTTTATCAGACATGTAGTAATAACTCAACCTATACCAGAAAGCATATGAGATTAATTAAATCTCAAAACGCTATTCTCATCCAACAATTTTATAACACGGAATGTATTCCTGAGTAGGAATCTTCATTCTCTTTTGTTCAACAAAAGATTCAAGTAATTTTCCGAGAGGTTTAATAATTTCCTCGTCACCGGTAATTTCATATGGCCCTTTTTCTGCAACAGCCTTTACGCCATGCTCCTTAACATTTCCGTCAACAATGCCTGAAAAGGCTTTCCTTAGATTACACGCAAGTTCATTAATTGGCTGATCTTGTCGTAAGTTTAAACGAGCCATCTTTTCATGATTAGGGCTGAAAGGTTCTTGAAAATCCTTATCGATATTTAATACCCAATTGAAATAAAAAGCGTCTTGGGTCAACCTACGATAATCATGCACAACTTCCATTGCCGATACCATTTTCTGAGCAACTAAAACTGGATCATCAATAATGATTTCATATTTTTTTTGCGCTTCTTCACCAAGAGTAGCGCTAATGAAATTATCAATTTGATCAAAGTAGGGTTTAGCCGATGCAGGACCTGTAAATATTACAGGAAAAGGGAGGTCTAAATTGTTTGGATCAAGAAGAATCCCAAGCAAATAAAGAATTTCCTCTGCGGTACCAACACCACCCGGAAAAACAATA
Source organism: Cellvibrionaceae bacterium (assembly GCA_965262305.1). Classification (GTDB taxonomy): domain Bacteria; phylum Pseudomonadota; class Gammaproteobacteria; order Pseudomonadales; family Cellvibrionaceae; genus CBDHEY01. Next base: position 1,153,985 of record CBDHEY010000004.1, on the reverse strand, counting down.
ATACCATGCCCCGCCCGCACAAATGCTTCTAGACGTTTTTCAATATCGGGCATAATAATTAAGTTGTTTACTATTGGATTTGGAGACTCGGCCGCGATAATTCCTGGCTCACTTATTCCAATATAACGACCTTGTCGACGCTGTTTTGCATGCCCAAACGTTGCACCTTTCATTGGACCTTTCATCGCACCAGGGCCACAACCAGTGCAAATATCTAAGCCGCGCAATCCCATTTGATAACCGACTTCCTTGCAATAATCATATTCAATTTCATTGATCGAGTGACCACCCCAACAAACGATTAAGTTGACTGGCGAATTCGGTTTCATCAAACCTGTATTGCGTAGAATATGAAATACGCCGTTGGTGATACCTTCTGAGGTTTGAAAATCTACATCACGATTTTGCTGAAGTTCATTGTTTACGAATAGTATATCTCGCAACACAGAGAATAGGTGTTCTTGAATTCCCTGAATAATTTTATTATCAACAAATGCATTGGCAGGAGCCTGTTCTATATCTAACTTAATTCCACGTTCTTGCTGAATTATCGAAATCGAAAAATCTTCAAATGCTTTTAAAACTTCGTGCGTGCTATCTGTCTCACCACCTGTGTTTAATACCGCAAGCGCGCAACGGCGAAAGGTCTCATAAATTTTATCATCTTGAATTTCTGCCAAGCGAGAAACTTCATGCTGTGAGAGTATCGCTAGAGTGTGCTTAGGCGTAACTTTGCAAGAAATTTTTTCGTCCACTTAAACTCCTATTTTTCTATCTTAAACCAGAGGTACTTCTATTAATTGAGCTTACCTTAATCAAGCTCATCTTCCGCTGCATTTCGAATTGCATCAATGGTCACATCAAAATTTAGGGTTTTTCCCGCAAATTCATGATTACCATCGACTGTGATTTCCTCTTCAGTAACATTCGTTACAACAACATATTGTGCATCCCCACTTTCGTTTTGTGCTTGAAATTCCATGCCCACTTCAATTTTTTCGACGCCTGTAAACATGTCTCTCGGGAGTGCTTGAATTAGGTTTTCGTCAACTTCTCCGTAAGCTTCCGAAGCTGGAACCGTCACTTTTTTTGAATCACCCACTTCGCAGCCCATTAACGCTGAATCTAAACCAGGAATAATGTTCCCAACCCCCGCTATGTAATCTAGAGGATCGGCACCTTCGGTTGAGTCAACGATTTCACCACTTTCAAGTGTCAACGTGTAGTGAATAGATACAACTTTATTTTCTTCTACTTTCATAGGCTCCTCCACCTCAGCCCCAACATTCATTGGGTAAATAAAAAAGGGTGGCTTTAAGCCACCCCTTAGGGTCTATTGATAATCGTTGAATGTATCCCAGAAACTTTATTTATTCAATCGATTTTCGATAAGTCCTGTTACAACAGAAGGATCCGCCAATGTAGAGGTGTCCCCAAGCTCATCGATAGAATTTGCTGCAATCTTGCGTAAGATACGCCGCATAATCTTTCCTGAGCGTGTTTTTGGTAACCCTGGAGCCCATTGAATTAAATCAGGCTTAGCGATTGGACCAATTTCAGTAACACACTGCTTAATGAGCTCGCTTAGTAACGCATCTGAAGATTCAACTCCCGTCATAAGGGTCACGAAGGCATATATTCCTTGACCTTTAATATCATGAGGAAAACCCACCACCGCGGCTTCAGCCACACTTTCATGCAGCACGAGTGCGCTTTCAACTTCTGCTGTGCCCATTCTATGGCCGGAAACATTGATTACATCATCAACTCGACCGGTTATCCAATAATATCCATCTTTATCTCGCTTGGCGCCATCCCCAGAAAAATAATAGCCTGGATACGCCGAAAAATAGGTTTGTACTAATCGTTCGTGATCGCCGTAAACTGTTCTAATTTGGCTTGGCCATGACGCCTTAATTGCTAAATTACCTTCCGCTTCACCCTCCAGCTCTTGACCATTTGCATCTAAAATAACGGGCTCTACTCCAAAAAATGGAAAACATGCCGAACCAGGTTTCAGATCGTGCGCGCCCGGTAAGGGGGTAAGCATGTGCGCGCCGGTTTCAGTTTGCCACCAGGTATCAACAATAGGGCATCTCGAATCGCCAACAACACGATAGTACCAATCCCATGCTTCAGGGTTAATTGGCTCCCCTACCGTACCAAGAACCCTGATAGACGACCTTGATGTATTGGTGACATAGTCATTACCCTGTCCCATCAATGCGCGAATAGCGGTTGGAGCTGTGTAGAAATGAGCAACTTTATATTTATCACATATTTGCCAGCAGCGTGATGCATCTGGATAGGTGGGCACACCCTCAAACATAAGCGTCGTCGCACCGTTTGCCAAAGGCCCATATACAATGTAGGAATGCCCAGTGACCCAACCAACGTCTGCCGTACACCAGTAAACTTCGCCATCTTTGTAGTCAAACACATACTTGTGCGTCATCGCGGCCTGCAGCAAATAACCGCCCGTAGTGTGTAATACACCTTTTGGCTTACCTGTTGAGCCAGATGTATAAAGTATAAAAAGCGGGTCTTCTGAATCCATCGGCTCCGGGGCACATTCGCTCGACACCTTTTCTTTCAATTCGTGATACCAAACGTCTTTATCGCCATTCCATTCGATTGCACCACCCGTGCGTTTTACAACCAGAACAGTGTGGACGCTAGGGCAATGATTAACTGCTTTATCTGTATTGCCTTTTAATGGAATAATTTTACCTCCGCGAACACCTTCATCAGCTGTGATCACGGCACAGCAATCAGAATCGTTAATCCGGTCTTTTAAAGCCTCTGGAGAGAATCCACCAAACACAATTGAATGAATCGCGCCAATACGCGTACAGGCCAACATGGCAAAAGCCGCTTCTGGAATCATCGGCATATAAATACAGACTCGATCACCCCTTTTTACACCTCGCTGTTTTAGTCCATTTGCGAGCTTACAAACCTCAGAATACAGCATTTGATAGGTGATTTTTTTATCGTCCCCAGGCTGATCCCCCTCCCAAATAATCGCCACCCGGTCTGCGTACTTCGGCAAATAGCGATCAATGCAATTCGCTGAAACATTAAGTTTGCCGCCTTTAAACCAACTTGCCTCACCTTTTAAAAAATCAAATGAGCGCACTTCGGTCCAGGGCGTTATCCAGTCTAAGAAGGACTCCGCTTGCTCTGCCCAAAATGCTTCGGGAGATTCAATAGATGATTTATACATTGCTGTATATTGCTCTTGATTTATATGAGCCATGCTCGCAAAGGCGTCATTGACGGGATAAACTTTGGAATCAGACATACGGGTCACTCCCCAATCGTTATTATTAGCACCAAATAGGAATTTTTATTTTCAGGTAGAACTGTATAGCATGAATAAAAACGAGTAAATGCAGGATTGACCTTGGAACCACAATAATTAAAAATGCGACAAGCAACGTGACCAAGCAATAATCACTTTCTAAAGTGAAATTGTTACAAAGTACCTGACCTAAAACGATAACAAAACCGAGGCTATCCTGATAAAAAAATCAAACAGATAATACAAACCTTCCTTTAGTCTAAAGTTCAATATCGTTGTAAAATATCAGCCTAGTTAATCCATCCTGATGCAAGCTAATTGTATTTTTTTGAGACACTGTTTCGTAAACTTTCTCAAACGACGAATTAAATGTCACCGTCTAGCTAATTTGGTATAGACGGTTTTAATCTAAGTGCATTCATAATACTTTCATAAAACCTTGCTGCCGTGTCTCCAATTAATATGTTCTTGCATTAAATACAACAACGCATTGCATCTAAATTCTTTTTTCTTCGAAAGTGGCATTTAATATTTTTATTCGATAATTCCCAAAAATCATAAAAATTTTCAAATATTTTTTTACAGCCCTGTTCTTCTTTTTGCTTTCTTGAAAATCATTCTTTTACTGCAATACTCAAGCTATATTTTTTTCGATAAAAAATATTGAAAAAGAATGTTTAAGGTTACTTAATAACACTGAATATACAGACGATAAATCCAAACAAATAGACAAGAAAAATTTACCAGTACAATCACTAGTTACTTCTGAGGAATTTAAGCATAGTGAAGATAAAAAAGGAGAATTTAAAGATAAAACTCCTTCAGAGCATCACAATAAAACGGATAAGTTAAAATTATTTAGTCGACCAAGATCTCAAAAAGGCTCACTGACACAACATCGAAATCCAAACAACAATAAATCTCAAAGTAATTCAATTAACAAAAGTAGAGAAAACCAAGAAAGAGCTAATAAAAAATTATTAACAGGGAATCAATATGACAATCGGAGATTGCTTTAACAGAAATCTAAAAACTAGCGTAATTTTTATTAGAGTATTAAGCCATTAAAGCGCTGATCGCATAACACCTTAATGATAGATACACCTAAGAGAAACAAAAATTAGAAAGCGCGATGTCCATATCGCACTATTAAGATGCAAGAAATTTGTTGCCTAAAATAGAATGTTACAAGCCAGTTGTATAACTGGGTGAAGAACTTAAACCATTAGAACAATCACTTTGTTCTGAAGGCGAAGTAGTACAGACCTCTTCCGCTGAAGAAGCCGATTCATAAGGCACCCTTCGTAAGAAATTTCCAGCTGGAGCATAATTACAAACTAAGATGGTACTATCGAAACGATCAAATACGGTGCCCCGACGACAATAATTCACAGCACAACCCACTTTATGTGTTCCAGCCCAAATCACTTGAGTAAAGTGACCACAGGTCCTTGCATCACAGAAATCGTTCACTTGTAATTGACCATAAGAGTAGCTTCCACCTTCATCAACCCAGTTAGCATAACCATTCATTGCTTGAACAATACTGGCAGAACTTAAATTGGATGATCCAGCAGCAGCAAGGTTTTCACCTACAGAAACGTCTCTTACGTAAAGATTACCGTTTATATCGGTAGGATTGAGATCATTGTATTCAGCGCTGCGATTAGGATTGTGTTCAAACACGCAACGCTCAGCATAATTTTGAGCAACCTGCTCAAGTTTAGGATCCCATTGCAAACGAATCATATTACTAGCTGCTGGAAGTAAGCCGGATACACCTTGAAACTGATTTAAAGCTACCTCTGATCGAGTTTGGTTATGCAAACATAGAAGGTATGCCTTCGCTTCATTGTCGAGACGATTACCTGTTATTCCTCCACGTGGTGGACCGCAATCAAGTACCGTATGATTATCTGCAGGAGGAGCCATAGTCGGTGTTGCAATTGGAGTTGGTTGAGGAGTACTTGTGGCGAAAGGTGTTGGCAGTGCGGTAGGAGCAATAGTTGGAGTCGGAGTAGAGGTAATTATCGGTGTTGGCTCTGTTGTGGGGGCTGGCGTAACAGGAACCGGAGTTTCAGTCGGTGCTAAAGTTGGTTCGCTAGTGGGTAAGGAAGTGGGTTCTGACGTGGGCGCAGGTGCAGAGGTAGCGCTATTTACCGACTGGAATGCCCACCTGGTATAGTCCCCACGCCAAGCTGACGGCTGCTGAGAAATATTCGAACGGCTAGTAGCACTCAAATATATATACTTACCTGTTGCCCTATTGGCAATGTGCCCATAGCCATCACCGCGATCAATATAAGACCATTGAGTCCAATTACCACGCCAGTGTGCAGGCTGAATCGAAATTGCTGATCCATTTTCTACAGTATCTGGTTTTAACAATTTATTGGCATGAACACTTCTGATATGGAAATACTCACCATTAACTTCTTGTAAAAATCGAACGCAAGGACCAGTGAATGTAAATGGGCGACTTGTCACTGGTCGACCATTTACGCCATCACAAACCTGCATTTTTGATTGAGTAGGTTTGTGTACGATATAGAATTCTTCTTGAGCAGCGGCGCTAATTGAATAGACCAAAAAGAAAAAAATAATTATGAATTTTTTTAGATTCATTTGAATGTATTCCCACAAGGTTTTTATTTTTTTACATACTAAGTTCTAATCTAGTCAAAATGAGTGATGCATTTAACATTCATTTTGGACAAACGTCAGGATTTTCTAATTGAAAATTCAATCATCCAACTAACGCTAGAAAAAAAGTTAAAGCCATCACAATTAATCGGAGATTCCTAAAATGCAAAAGAGTTATTGACGTGAATTGAAAGTAGAAAGACGGAATCAAACAAATTATAAATTTAGAAGAAAAAGCGTAAACAGAAGTAACAGAACGATCAAAGTGGATAAAAGTCGTAATCTCGCAATATTAAACCATGGAAAAAACTAAAAGGGTAAACTTGTAATGATAGAAAGAAGAACTAATCCAATTCAAGATAAAAACTAATAAATATCTAGATTCTAAGCAACCTGAACAGGGATGGTATTGGTAGTGCGCTCTACTGAATTATCAGGGTTAAGATAAACTAATTTTGGTTTAAAATTATCTGCTTCAGTTTCGTCGAGTTGGCCATAAGCCGCAATAATAATACGGTCACCCACTTGAACCTTCCTGGCAGCGGCACCGTTCATAGAAATTGTTTTAGATCCAGCTTCAGCCAAAATAATATAAGTTGAAAATCGCTCGCCGTTATCAACATTATATATTTCAATTTTTTCAAACTCGCGCAATCCTGCCAACTTTAACAACTCGGCATCTATTGCACAGGATCCGTCATACCAGAGTTCTGCTTGCGTTACACAAGCCATGTGCAGCTTTGCTTTTAATAGTGTAATTTGCATGATGTAAACCTCAACAACTATTAGCGGCTAATGCTAACAGAAACATTATCAATTAATCGCGCTTTTTCGGTGTACATGGCACCAAGCACTGTTAAATTAATATCGTCAACAGCCGCCAATTCCAACGTTTTGCTGTTGCGAATACTTATATAATCAGAGCGAAAACCAGCCGCTTCAATTTGCGTTTTCGCTTCTTGCTCTAACTCAGAAAAGTTAGTTTCCCCGTCTCCGAGCCTCTGAGCAATCCAATTGATTGAACGGTTCAATTGATTTGCACGCGGACGCTCTTCTTGCATTAGGAAGTTGTTCCTGGAACTCATGGCCAATCCATCTTTCTCGCGAACAATATCTCCTGCAATAATTTCAACCGGCATACAAAGATCTTCTACCATACGTCGAATTATAGCCAATTGCTGAAAGTCCTTAATACCAAATATTGCGTTATCCGGTTCCACAATATTAAATAACTTTGTCACTACCGTGGTTACGCCCTCAAAATGTCCAGGACGACTAGCACCACACAAAATACTCGACATACTAGGTACTATGACGCGAGTTTGCTCATCCATCCCATTAGGGTAAATTTCTTGCTCATCAGGACAAAACAAGCAATCACAACCCACGTTTTTTAGTTTCCTTGCATCCTCTTCCAACGTACGAGGATATCGATCCCAGTCCTCATTTAACCCAAATTGAAGACGATTAACAAAAATGCTTGCGACCACAAAATCAGCATTCTCACGGGCAGTTTTAACAAGCTCAATATGGCCGTTATGCAGATTACCCATAGTCGGAACTAGGCTAATCCGCTTACCTTCAGATCTCTGTTGGTGTAATACGGATTTTAGGCTTTTAATGTGGTGAAAGAGTTCCATAATAGACACCTGTTACATTAATTAGGCATATCTTGAAAGTACTCTGGAGCAAGGTTATCAAATCGAGTGAATTTGCCTACGAATGCGGCTTTAACAGTGCCTATCTCGCCATTACGTTGTTTACCGATAATCAGCTCGGCAATTCCTTTATCGGGGCTTTCTTCGTTATAATATTCATCACGATAGATAAATAGTATTACGTCAGCATCCTGCTCAATAGCGCCCGACTCTCTTAAATCGGAGTTCATTGGACGCTTATTCGGCCGTTGTTCTACGCCACGATTTAACTGCGAAAGTGCAATCACAGGGCATTCATATTCCCTTGCTAACGCTTTCATCGAACGCGATATTTCGGAAATTTCTTGAGTACGGCCTTCATTAGTTCCGCCAACATGCATAAGCTGCAAGTAATCCACCATAATAATTGATGGCTCACCGTGTTCACGCACTACGCGTTTAACTCTGGCGCGAACTTCGTTTGGCGTGAGTGCTGCGGTATCATCGATAAATAACTTTGTGTCTTTAATTTTTCTGGCCGCCATTTCGAGCTTGGGCCAATCTTCTTCGGTGAGTTTTCCATTTCTCAGCCGCCCTTGATCTATGCGACCAATCGAAGAAAGCATTCTCATGACTAACGAGTCTGCAGGCATCTCCATACTGAATACAAGAGCAGGTTTTTGCGAGTGCATTATGGCTGCTTCAACAAAGTTAAGCGCCAACGCGGTTTTCCCCATTGATGGACGCGCAGCTAACACAACGAGTTCACCACTTTGCCAGCCTGAAGTCTTTTCATCTAAATCTGAAATCCCCGTAGGAATACCTGTGAGATTGCCATCGGAACTAAACAGCTCATCAATTTTTTCTACTGTTTTCTTGAGTAATGTTGTGACATCTTCAAACCCTCCTTCCTTTGGCCTTTCTTCTGCGATCTCCAAAACTCGCTGTTCAGCAAATTGGAGTAACTCGTTCGAGCCCATTCCCGAAGGGTTATAGCTAGCACGACTAATTTCCGTCGCCGCGGAAATCAAAAGTCTCAAAGTCGCTCTTTCTCTGACGATTTTTGCATAAGCGACAACATTTGCACTGCTAGGCACATTAGTGGCGAGATCGGTAAGGTATTCTAGGCCTCCAGCACTCTCTAATTCATTTCTTGACTGGAGTTTTTCGGATACTGTTATAACGTCTATTGGCAATTCTTCTTCTACCAACAGCGCCATGGTGCGAAAAATTTGACTATGTGGCGCCCGGAAAAAATCTACGTCTGAAACCTGCTCCAATACGGAATCAAAATTTGTAGAGTCCTGTAATAGCCCTCCCAGAACCGATTGCTCTGCTTCAATCGAATGAGGCGGTGGATTACTTTGAGTGGGCTGAGGTAGTTCTGTATCAGCGGCTAAGTCTAACGAACTACCCGATTCCGTTTCCGACATTGAATAAACTAGTTGATTAGAATTGAAATTGGTTTAACTCTTTTGCGTATTATCATACACAAAAAAACAGGTGCAAAACAAAGCATCGCTTTGAAAATGCACCTATTTTACCGGAGAGGAAGAATAGATTAATGTAGTTTATTCAGCTTCAATAATAATCTTTACAGATTGAATCACTTCCACGTGTAACTGGATATCTATATCAAATTCACCCACTTCACGCAAAGTACCTTCTGGAAGCTTTACTTCAGCTTTTGCTACTTCAACGCCTGCAGCAGTAATCGCATCTGCAATATCACGCGTACCAATTGAGCCAAAAAGCTTACCTTCGTCACCAGCATTAGCTGTAATAGTTACCGTAAGTTCATCAAGCAATTTCGCACGACCCTGCGCTGACGTTAATTTATCGCTTGCAGCCGCTTCTAACTCAGCACGTCTCGCTTCAAATTCTTCCAGATTTGTTGACGTAGCAGCCACAGCCTTACCCTGTGGAATAAGGTAATTACGGCCAAAACCCGCTTTAACATTGACCTTATCTCCAACAGTACCTAACTTACCTACTTTCTCGAGCAGAATAACTTCCATCTCGTTTTCCTCTTATTTGCAAAAACAGCTAACGCTGCATCAAATTAAATCGTTTTCTATAATCGAGCCACACATCGGTCGCTCCAGCAAATGCCACGAAGAGCGCTAAAGGTGGTATAAGGAGCAACGCCAAATAAACGACGACGACAACCCCAGTATTACTGTTATATTTTGTTAATGCGCAGTGCACTAATCCTAACCCGGCCACAAGAAGGGGCAATATAAACAGGTTGGTCCAAAACTCGTAGTCACTACCACTATTAATAGAATAAAGTGCAGCGAGTAAGCTGACGCCAGATACTAACGGCGTAAGTCGAATGTTTTGAAACTCATCTCTAAAACCACCCGGGTTATAGAGCATTGCTTGCCACCAACGCGCAACCAAAACTCCTAGTAGCGCGCTAATGGCTATCCAAAAGGCCACCATACCGGTAATCTTTTGCGCATTCCAAGAAGTAAGCAACTCTTGAATTTTTGCCTCAGCTTTCGCATCAGATTGCTCATTAGCGCCACTGATTAGCTGCTTAAAAAATTCGGTCACTTCTCCTGAAATATCAGGAACCGATACATATACCAATAATGAAGCCAAGGTACTGCATGCGACTAGTGCAGTTAAAGTTGCTGGCCAAGATATGGTGGCCCGCAGCACTCCCGCAACTATGTAGGAAACAAGTATTGCACCGACACTTGCATAAACCAAAGTGCGGCCAACATCCCCTACCCAAAGCCCTACTAATGTAGGCAGAACCGCCCACAATGTTATAAGTATTCCTTCCTGCCAGCCTTTGCGAAGCGTCACTAACCCAAGCGTTGCTTGAGTCAAAATGGGTACCCAGCTACCTATAAGAGCAATAGATATTGCAGATACACGCCCTCGCATAATGAATTCGGCCAGAGGACGAATCATAAATTAGGCTCTCAGTTTATTAATTATCGTGACTATCTGTATATGGTATTAGTGCAATATAACGAGCACGTTTTATTGCAGTAGCCAACTGGCGTTGATACTTAGCCTTGGTTCCAGTTATGCGACTTGGAACAATCTTTCCAGTCTCGGAAACATAGGCTTTTAAAGTATCTAAATCTTTATAGTCAATTTGCTTCACACCTTCAGCTGTGAAACGACAAAATTTACGACGACGGAAAAAACGTGCCATGATTAAACCTCCTCGCTTCCAGTTTCAGTTGTTTGCTCAGTCTCAGTATCAGTCGCTTCAAAAGACTCCGGAGCTTCTCGCACTGCTTCAGATTCTTCAGCACGGCGATCATTACGCTGCTTACGTTCGCGACTTTCTTTTTCCGCTTTCATAATTGGCGATTCACCAGTAATAGCTTCATCTGTTCGAATAACCATATTACGCAAGATAGCATCGTTATAACGGAAATTGGTAGTAAGCTCTTCTAGGGCTTCTTCAGTACACTCTATATTCATCAAAATATAGTGCGCTTTATGAATTTTATTTATGGAGTAGGCAAGTTGACGACGACCCCAATCTTCCATTCTATGCACTGCACCACCACTGGAGGTAACAGTATTTGAATAGCGCTCGACCATGCCGGGCACCTGTTCGCTCTGGTCAGGGTGGACCAGAAACACAATTTCATAGTGACGCATTATTGCTCCCTACGGGTTAAGCCTCCCTCAATTTGAGGTGAAGCAAGGAGATATTTGATTCGAGTACTTAAAAAAAATGAGTACTCGCTTAACAAAGCAAAATGGGCTCCGCTAAGGGCGGCGTATTCTATTGAGAGTTTGATGAAATTGCAACCATTTCGAAGCCCAAGACAGCATATTTTTTACACTTCAGCGATTAATCGCATTGGCATAGCAGGTTTATATGAGACTTTTTTTAGTTTGGAAAGGTTTTTGCTAATCAGAGTCGTGTAAAATGGCACAGACTGGAAATAATATTTTATTTAAATACAGTTTTAGACACCTATCTTTTATTGGGGCAAGTTAAAACGCTTTGCATTTAAGCTAGTTAAATTAAGCGGAAAAAGTTGACTATGATTATTTCTCACAAGCACAAATTTATTTTTATAAAAACGCGGAAGACCGGTGGAACTTCTGTTGAAAAAGCAATTAATCTTCATTGTGGGGATGAAGATGTGCTTACACTGGACCATTTACACAAATCTGAAACGGATGAACTGGCTGAGTATGCAAAAAACTATCAGGGTTCCTGGCTTCCTTTTAGAGAACTAATGCATTCGCAAAGCTTTTTTGATTCCGCTCGAATCACGCGCGATTGGCTAACTCGACCAAAATTTTATAATCACATGACGGCAATTTCTGTTAAGTCACGCATTCCGAAAAAAATCTGGGATTCATATTACAAATTCGCTTTTGAACGCAATCCTTGGGATAAATGTATTTCCTTTTATTATTGGCAGTCGCGTATGGGCCGTAACTATGGTGACTTTAACGAATATATTAAGCAACTGAAAGGCGGAAAAACAATCGATCAAGCATTACCATCGGACTGGCGACGTTACGCGCACAATGGAAAAGTGATCGTAGATGAAGTTTTTGATTTTGCTGATTTAGAAGGTAACCTTAAAAAAGCCCTGAGCAATACTGACTACCCGCTCGATGAAAAACCTTTAGATATGCCGCATATGAAAGGTGGAATTCGCAAGAAGAACTTTGAATACACGCAAGAAACAATTGATTTAGTTGCTGAATATTTCAAAAACGAAATAGAGCACTTTAAATTCGAGCCAACAGCTTATCTTTAATTTATAAATAAAAAACCCGGCATTAGCCGGGTTTTTTTTACAAGCGCGTTTTTTTAGATATATTGATTAACAATATTTTCAAACAACTCTTGCTTGCCAGATATTTGTTCTGGTTCGCCTACTTCAGTACCAATCGCAGCTAAGTCTTGAAGAGACAATTTACCATCAACAAAGTCTTTACCTTGACCAGATTCCCAAGACGAATAACGCGCGGAACGCAACTCAGAGTACTTCGACTTGCTAATGATTTCATCAGCGATAATTAGTGAACGAGCGAATGTATCCATACCACCGATATGACCTAAGAAAATGTCTTCCATATCAGTAGATTCACGACGCGTTTTCGCATCAAAGTTAACACCACCACCTTGAAGACCACCAGCTTCTAAAAACACCAACATTGCTTCAACAGTTTCATTAATGTTATTTGGGAATTGATCTGTATCCCAAGAATTTTGATAATCACCACGGTTAGCGTCGATAGAACCCAACATATTATTGTCAGCCGCAACTTGTAATTCATGCTGGAAAGTATGGCTAGCAAGCGTCGCATGGTTAACTTCAATGTTTACCTTGAAGTCATCTGAACTAATACCATACTTTTGTAAAAAGCCTGCAACAGTCGCTGTATCGAAATCATACTGGTGCTTAGTAGGCTCCATTGGCTTAGGTTCAATGAAGAAAGTACCATTCCAACCCTGTCCACGTGCATAATCTTTTGCCATATGCAACCAACGAGCAAAGTTTTCTTGCTCACGTTTCATATTCGTATTTAGCAAAGAAATGTAACCTTCACGACCGCCCCAGAATACGTAGTTTTCACCACCTAGCTTGATTGTCGCATCAATTGCAATTTTCAATTGAGCGCCAGCACGAGCCAAAGTTTTAAAATCTGGGTTAGTACCTGCACCATTCATATAACGTGGGTTAGAGAAAAGGTTAGCAGTACCCCAAAGCAATTTAACGCCTGATGCAGACTGCTTTTCTGCAGCATAATCAGTAATAAATTGAATTTTACGCTCAAAATCAGCAACGTCTGAGCTTTCTTCGTCGATTAAATCAGTATCGTGGAAACAGTAATATGGAAGTTGCATTTTAGTGAAAAACTCAAATGCCGCGTCCATTTTATCTTTAGCGCGCTGCTCAGCAGTATCTGCATTGTTCCACTCGAAACGCTGTGGCCCAGGAAAACCAAATGGGTCGTGACCTTGGCCACAGAATGTATGCCAGTAACAACCAGCAAAACGCAACCATTCATTCATGGTCTTACCAGCTACTACTTTTTCTGCATCATACCATTTGAACGCAAATGGATTATCAGAATCTCGACCTTCGTATTTAATTTCTGGAACACTAGGAAAGTATTCCTTATCTCCTAATAATACGCTCATTGAAAAGCCTCTCTCTTTTAAAAATAAATTATCAAATTCCAAAGTTGGAGTTTACCCATTCTTTGTGAATACACTATGCGGTAGCGACTAAAACCTTATTCATCCATGGATGAAATAAGACGCACACCAAAACTTGCATGGAATCGCTCCCCAGGCTGCAACACTTTCAAACCGTCGCCGGAATGAAATGCATTGACATTGCATGTCATCGGTTCCACTGCAATTCTTTTACGATCTGGGTGGGTAAACACCTGCAGAAACGAATATTCACCATCCTTAGCTTGTTGCCAAATATCTAAACCAATATTTTTGGTCTTAGACCATATTCGAACACTGGCCTTTTCTGACAGTTCAACAAGCTCGAAGCAGTCATCAAGAAATGTATCGCCTATGGATGTGAATTTAGAAAACTCTTGAAATTCTTCTTCCGCACCAGTAGGTAGCGCGCGATTATTCAATATCTTACGTTTTACCCTTGGCAACTTGAGCAGAAGATCATCGACTTGCTCATTAAGCGTGTAATACGGATGCCAACCGAAACCCAAAGGCATTGCCACATCCGACGCATTGGTCACAGCAGCCGATATCTCAAGCATTCGCTGTTCCCTGACGACAAATTCTAGTTCAACTAACGATGGAAACGGGAAATACTCAAACCGTCCATTATACACGAGTTTTAGCGTGGTTTTAACGAGATCTTGCGAAACTTCGGTGTTTTCAAGATGGAAAACCTCATCAAAAGCAAATCCATGGAGATTGTTATTTAGCTCCGTTTCGTTTATGGGAAATTCGTAGGCCTTACCTTCAAATTCGTATCGACCTGCATCCAAACGATTTGGAAACGGAAATAAAGGAATATTTTTAAAAGAAGGATTATTTTGGAGATCATTTTTATCTAAAACTGACGCAAGCACATTAATATATCCGCCTTCTTGAGTCTTAAAATTAAGCTGATTAAGTAACCCGCCACTTTCAGGGTAAAACTCAAGGATTGGGGTATCTTGATCCCCGCCAACTTTAACGGATTGACTCATAACAGTGCATTACGTGAGAATTGCGTCAGTTAATACATAAGAGCTGCGCATTTAGCCAGCATTGCTAAGGGATTACAATAGTACGAACAAAATATCACCTAAATTTTCTCCTTCGAGGCACAAATGTCGACTAAATACCTGCATGCGATGATAAGAACACGAAACCCAGAAAAAAGTATCGAGTTTTACACAAAAGGCCTAGGGCTAAACCTTTTGAACCGGAAAGATTTTGAAGGTGGCCGATTCTCTCTCTATTTTTTAGGTGAAACAGAAGATGGACCACAAATCGAATTGACCCATAATTGGGATGATCGAGAATACTCCAGTGGCGACAGTTTCGGTCATCTCGCTTTTCGAATGGATAACGTTTACGAAACCTGTGCAAAACTGAAATCGATAGGTGTTGATATACTAAGACCTCCTCGTGACGGCAATATGGCCTTCGTTAAGGACCCCAATGGCATATCCATTGAGCTTCTCCAGGGAGGACCAAGCCTCCCTCCCGAAGAGCCCTGGCTTAGTATGGATAATCAAGGAAGTTGGTAAACCTGGTTTTAAGAGATTGTCCTAGATTTAGATAACTAGAAACTGCCTTAGCAAATAGGTGCAAAACATTAAAATGAGGTAGCCTGCTTAAACCTAACCATTAAGCAAAGGAGACTTACCTCTATTTCCGATATACAAAGTTGGATTAAATGCGAAGGCAATACCGATCTTTATAATGACGTTAAACCAATAAGCTCTTTAACCAGCAAACTCTTTAACTAGCAAACTAAGGGCCTTGGAAATTTTCTATTTAAAAGATTAACCTGGTGAAGAATTGAAATAGCCATACGGCTGGTTTAGAGTATTCGGCGACTTAAATGGGGTAAAGCGTTAAAACAGCCTTTGTATGTCGCAAATAAACGCTTGCAAAATGCATACAAGTGCTTAATTTATAATAAAAAATTTTGGAGTAGTAATGTCGTCAAATCGATTATCAGTAAAAGAAAAAATAGGCTACGGATTAGGCGATACGGCCAGTAACATCGTATTCCAAGTAATTGTCAACTACATGGTAATATTTTACACAGATGTTTTTGGTATAGGTGCTGCAGCTGCCGGTACATTAATGCTTGTTGTTCGATTGTTTGATATGGTCACCGATCCACTGATGGGCGGCATTGCTGACCGAACAGAAACCCGCTGGGGGAAATACCGCCCGTATCTGATACTAACTGCAATTCCATACGGCATACTCGCGGTACTGGCATTCTCCACGCCGGATATGAGTGACGGCGGGAAACTTATTTATGCTTACATCACATATGCACTTTTAATGACAGCATATACCGCTGTCAATATCCCTTATTCAGCACTAGGTGGAGTCATTACTGAAAACACCAAAGAGAGAGGAGAAGTTCAAGCCTATCGTTTTGCTCTAGCCATGGTCGGAGGTTTTATTGTTACGTCTTCAATGCTTTGGCTTGTTGATACTTTCGGCAATGGCGATGATGCTAAAGGTTATCAATACGCAATGGCAGTTTTGTCGCTGATAGCGTTTTTCTGTTTTGTTCTTTGTTTCTTCGCGACCAAAGAACGAGTAAAACCAACAGAAATAGTCGGCGAAAATAGCATTAAAGATAGTTTTGTCGGCATTTGGAAAGACTTGTTCTTGCTAATGCGAACAAATAGCCAATGGGGGATCATGGCTTTAGTCGCTATATTCCTTCTACTATTAGTCATAATGCGAGGTGGCGTAACCCTTTTTTACACAAAGTATTATCTTATCTGCGATATGCCCAATATGAATGTCGCGCTTCCATTTTGGGCTAGCATGCAAGAATTTTGTGTACCAGATACATTGGGCACTACTTTTTTAACTCTTGGTTTTGTTGCCGCAGCTCTGGGCGCTGTATCAACCATATTCTTGACTAAGAAATTTTGTAAAGTCAGCATTTTTAAATTTGCCGGAGTCATGATTGTTGCTGCATCAACTGCGCTATATTTTGTTCCGAAAGAGATGGTTTTCGTTTCATTAGGATTCTTTATGGCAACTCAATATTTTCAAATTATGTTGGTATCCAATATGTTTGCCATGGTTGCAGATACTGTTGATTATGGAGAATTCAAAACCGGAAAACGATTTACAGCCATGACATTCTCCGCTCACCTTTTTGCACTTAAATTAGGCGTTGCCCTTGGTGGTGCTCTAGTAGGTTGGTTACTAGCTGCGTTCGAATATGCAGCGCCAGTAGACGGCGTCGAGCAAGTTCAATCAGAAAAGTCGCTTCACGGCATTCTCTTGATATTTTCATTGATTCCAGCAGCTTGTGCTACAGTTGTATTTTTCTTGGGCCGACTTTACACGCTGGATGACAAACGCCTAGCGGAAATACACACAGCAATTGCAGAAAGAAAAGAACAAGCATCCTAGAACCCTCAATACATCAAGTGGGAATTGAAATATGAAAACAAATCAACTTGGCAATTCAGACCTTCATATTACACCTATTGGACTAGGAGCCTGGGCAATAGGCGGTAAGTGGCAATGGGGCTGGGGAGAGCAGGACGACAAGGAATCAATCGAGACAATCCAATATGCGCTAGATAAAGGCGTCAACTGGATAGATACCGCTCCTGTTTATGGGTTGGGTCATTCAGAAGAAGTGGTCGGGAAAGCGATAAAGGGAATTTCTCAAAAGCCTTTGATTTTTACAAAGTGTTGTTTTACGTGGGATGAAAAAGGTGAAATCACTCCATCACTGAAAGCTGAAAAAGTTCGAGAAGAAGTTGAAGCTAGTCTTAAAAGGCTCGATATTGAAACCATCGATCTCTATCAAATTCACTGGCCTAATCCAGAAGAGGAGATTGAGGAAGGTTGGGAAACTATGGCAAATTTAGTAAAAGAGGGAAAAATTCGCTACATAGGTGTATCCAATCATAATGTTGATCAGATGGAAAAACTTGAGAAAATAGCACACATATCTTCACTACAACCACCTTATAGTCTGCTTAATCGTGACTATGAAGAAAAAACATTGCCATGGTGTAAAAACAATCAAACCGGTGTAATTTGTTATTCTCCAATGGCGTCTGGCATGCTCACTGGAAAAATGACACGTGAGAGAATTGCAGAACTCAAAGATGATTGGCGAAAAGAAGCACCAGATTTCACGGAACCTAAACTGACTCGTAATTTACTTGTGGTTGATAAACTTCGTGAGGTAGCCACTAAACACCAATGCGAAGTAACTGAAATCGCATTGGCTTGGGTACTAAAAAACTCTTCGGTAACGGGTGCGATTACAGGTATGCGAAGCCCGGCTCAGGTTGATGGTTTAGTGGGTGCAGTAGACGTTAATCTTGATCAAGCAGATATAGATTTGATTGAATCAGTTTAGAGAACTAAGTGTCGTTTGTGATCAAAAAAATCCCTAGCTAGTAAATAAAAAAGGGATTTCAATCCGCGATACGTCGTAATCATACGACGCAATCAATAACTTGAATGGGTTTAATGTTCTCACTATGACTTACCTAATAAAAATGCGGTCGCAATGAAAAATACGCTGGATAGCTTGTTAAGGGGATGCTCACACACTCCCTTAACTAATAACCCCTGATTAACTTAAAAAACTATAAATAAAAGAATGGTAAGCGTTTTTATATAGGTGCTTAACTAGAAAATTAATACCGATACGATTCCAAGTAACTTTTAATCAAGCAAAAGGTTGCTGAAAATCAGGCTTCTCCGCCTCGCCTTGCAACCAGGCATAAACTTCTAAGATCTGCTCCGCTTTCTTTTCCCAAGTATAGTAGTTCTCAATTCGATCAAAACACGCTTGTCGTTTAGATTCAAGTTGCTTTGGATTCGCGACAATAGACTCGAGACAAGTACGCACATTCTTAATTAGCTGTTGTCTGTCTCCCATAGGAATGAGATAGCCACAGCCATCGTTTACCAATTCAGCAGGGCCTGCGTAATCTGCAATAACGGGAACAACACCCAGTGCCATGGCTTCTAGCACTACACCACCACCAAACTCCCGAATGCTTGGAAAGACAAAAATATCCGCAGTGACCAGTTTTTCTTGTAAGATATTATTAGGTACAAAACCATGGACATTAATTTTACCTTGTAAGCTTTTGGATTCGACAAGCTGTTTTAACGCTTCTTCCTCTGGACCAGATCCATATATATCGAAAACTATTTTGCCCTCTTTCGCCAAGTTTTCCATTGCCTCTATAGCCATATCTGCACCTTTATAAGGTACTAGTCGGCCTACAAATGCTGCGCGTACTGGCAATTCATAATTCGATGTGTTTCTTAAAGAAAAACGATTCCTATCAATGGAATTTTCCGGTAGGTAAAATAACTTATCAGATACCCAATCTGGCATTTGCTCTTTGGTTGCCATAGACCCAACCAAGATAGCAGAAGCATTCTTTCTCAAACCCTTGTAACCAGGCAACAACTTATAGGCGTTTCTAACATTATTGAGCCATTCCTTTTCTTTCTTTTGCATTTCAGGAAATTCTTTGGGCCATGCGACGCCACCATTTAAAGGACCTACAACAAAAGGAACATCAATGTTTTTTAACTTTTTGGCAATATAGCTTGGAGAGGTAGGAGAAACAGGGGTAATTCTATGAACTAAGTCAAATTCACCTTTTTCTAATTGGGCCTGAAACGTTTTCCATATTCGATATTCGAAATACGGATAGGTCAGACTACTCATTGCAGTTTGAAGCGTC
Organism: Cellvibrionaceae bacterium; assembly: GCA_965262305.1. GTDB lineage: Bacteria > Pseudomonadota > Gammaproteobacteria > Pseudomonadales > Cellvibrionaceae > CBDHEY01. The sequence goes on along the minus strand of CBDHEY010000004.1, from coordinate 1,134,485 downwards.
CAGGCTAAGTTATTACCACCACGTAAAAATGTTGCCAGCTTATAGATTGGCCCATCAATTTTTTCCGTATTGATCGCAGAGAACTCTTTGCCGTCCTGCCAGCCAAATCGCTCTATCGCTTCTTTATTTCTTACTTGAGTTGCTAGGTGAACATCACACACTTTACTCAACGCTAAAGTATGTGACCAACCTACGAGAGGCACACTCGTCCATTCTGGATTGGCTGCCTCAGCTATGACTAACACACGAAGTTTACGCTCTGACATTTTCCCCCCCAATCAGAGTCCCTAATTAAAAACAAATTTACAATTGACGCTCTATATTAACACGTCAATCTGAAAAATCTGTTTCACTTCACAATTAAACTCAAGTTGCACATCGTGTCTTTTACTAAAACTCACTCCAAGGGCCTTTGAGTGGTTTTTCTGGTTGAATACTGCCCCAATAAGGCGCAATGATCGACGTTGAGCCTTTCACAGCGGACACAGGCTGAATTCCTACTTTTCTCATACTTGTGGTTAATTGCTCAGTAACATAATATTCAGTGTTTGGTTTAGCGACGGATTCTCCATCTTCCCGAACGATAAGTAATGGCATATCCGTAATTTCTTGATTCTCTCCAGGATTAAACGACCAGCCAAACTCAGAATAGGTTTGAGCCAGTAACAAGGTTGCTAGATACGCACTTTTTCCCCATAGATAAGATTCAGGGTCGTTTTGATTTACGACTTCTTCGAATTTGAAGCTATCAATTGAATTATTTTCAATACCGTAAGGTAGACGAAGTAAAAATTTAGGAGTAAATACTGCCACCCGTTGCGCTGCGTCTAAATCTTGAATACTTTTCCATTCGAGCGAATGATCCAAATCTTTGATTTCATTTTCATTAATTTCCGAACTTAATAGAACAGAAGCATCAATTTCATCGGCAATGTGGCTTAAACACTGTATCACTTTTTTGTCTGCTTCGTTGTTCGAAACAAAAAAATCAGTCTGAATAATGGAAAAGTGGCTTGCTCCAGGAATAGTGTTTTTTTCCACAACATCTTGGTATAGCCCTGAAACCTGAAAAGCATCTTTGTCTAAATTCGAATAAGCCTGAAGCTCCTCTTCTCTTATATCCAAAACAAATAGTTTAAGGTTTGTTCCTAATTCGATTCTGCGAACCAAAAGATCCAGCGAACGCCACGCAGACTCAATCTTTCTAAATGCATCGTCTTTTAAGATTTGGTGCATTAAATTGGAATTCGCTTGATCGACTGCATCTAAAAACATTTTTTGCCTAGAGTCAGTACGATTTATATGCGGTTTTACAATATCTCGAATTAATCGATTAACATCGGAATTTGAATCTATAATTTTTTCTGATGACTCTGCACTGGATAAAATCGAATCAAGCAGTCCCGACTTTTTAGCCTCTTGATCGCTTCTTGTGTCAACTTGCTCTTTACTTACTTCCTCTTTAAATTGAGCCCATTGCATTATTTCTTCTGCCGCTTCGTTAAACTTACCGGGCGATAGCAGCTTTTTTCGCAATGCTTTTAAATCTTTAAATAGTGAAATCTTAGAATATAAATAATCAGGCGTGAGATCTTCAAACTCACCAAATAAGATTCGATCATCTGAATATGGAAGCCGTATTGAAACATTTAACGCACTAAAAACATCTTCAAAATTATCCTTATCAACTTCTCTTATTTTACAAGACGATACCGAATTATCTGAACGGCCACTGTAATTCCCAATTAACAAAATATGCATTGGGCGGGAAGCCGATTGATCTCCATCTTCAGGTTGATTTGAAGAAAATTTCATCTTACCGGTCGTTAGAGTGAGGTTTGCCATGTTGTCCCTTTTAAATTAATGAATACTCAAAGTATGTTCTTATCTAAAGATTACGACTGTATTTACTAAAAGAATACTAGGGAATCGATAATAAAGTCCAGCTTCTAAGTTATTTGCAAAGTGAGATCTAAATAACAGTTTTTCATCAGTTACATACTATCTATGACTTCACACATCACACTGGCGCCAAGCAATATCCTAGCAGAATGTCTGTGAATATGATCAGGATGAATATCGTACAGGCGATTATGTTTCACCGCCGAGAGGTTTGGCCATTTCTGCCACTGACTCTTCCAATCTATTTCCGAAGTAGAAGCACTTGAAAAAATTATCTGAGGGTTATATCGCAAAACCGATTCAATATTGACTTGAGGGGCAATGGGTTTTGCATCATTGAAAATATTAACCCCTCCGCAGAGTCGAATGATATCACTTACTATATGATCTCCATTTAATGTTTGCAGGGGGTTGGACCATATTTGGTGGAAAACAGGCACGTCCCTTTTATCTTTTTTAGACTCGAGAAGATTGAGATCAACTTCAAATTTTCTTATAGCTTTTTCCGCTTGACTCTCTGTACCAGCTAAAACTGAAATATCAGTAATTGACTTTACAATGTCTTCTAGGGTTTTGGGCTCATCAATATATACAGGAATACCAAAACTTCTGAGTTTTTCATACACAGATACTGGTGTTCCAGATCGCCAAGCTAAAATCAAATCGGGATTTAGCGATAGCATTTTTTCAATATTGTAACTATTGTAACCACCAACAATTGGTAATGTTTTCGCATAAGACGGAAAGTCACTATGTTCAACCACACCGACGAGTTTTCCAATAGCACCAGCTGAAAAGGTATTTTCTACAATGTGAGGAGCGAGCGCAATAATACGCATAGCAGGTTTATTTAATTGAATTTTTTTACCCGTGTAGTCCATCACCTCTATATTAGAATATGCTAAGCTCGAAGCGTAAAAAAAGAAGACAAAAAGTAAATTTAAAAAAACTTTATTCATTCTACCTTTCCTTGCAACTTGAAGTTACTAGCTGACTTTCACCAGATATTTCATCGACTATAATTCGAGCATCAATATTAAATAGAGAAGATACAGTACCATCTTCGACTAAATACTTAGCATCACCACGTGCGATACAATGACCATCTTTAATTAGTAAAATTTTATTCGCATACTGGAACGCCAGATTAAGGTCGTGCATTACAGCTAAAACGCATAACCCTCGATCTGACAACTTCTGTAACTGCGACAACAAACTGTGTTGATGAGCGATATCTAATGACGAAGTCGGTTCGTCTAGCATGAGTAGTTGTCCTGAATACTGATCGTCACACCAAATCTGACAGAGCACTCTTGCCAATTGAACGCGTTGTTTTTCCCCTCCAGATAAGGATGGATAAATTCTGCCTCGTAAAAAATCCAGATCAAATATTTTTATACACTTATCAACAATAAATTGATCAATATTCTTACCCGTGTTATGAGGAATTCTACCCATTGCAACAATTTCTTCCACAAAAAATGGAAAATTGAGCGAACTAAATTGAGGTAAAAATGCTAGCTGGGTTGCCAAGGTATCAACAGACCAGAGATCTAACGTCTTAGCTTGATAGGTTATTTCTCCACTCACAATGTTTTTGGAAAACTCGCCCCCGATAGTTTTTAATATACTGGATTTGCCTGCGCCATTAGGACCAAGAACACAATATAAACCGCCAGACTCCAAAGAAATATCTAGATTAGATAAAAGTGCTTTATTCCCGCTCAATTGAACAGAAACATTTTTTAACTCTAGTAGAGACATACGCAGTTAATTAAGCCCCACCTCTCTTTGATTAGAATTAAAACCCCCTCGCATCAAGAGAAAAATAAAAATTGGCGCTCCAAAAGCTGCCGTGATCAGCCCAATAGGAATCTCGGCTGGCGCAAATAGAAATCGCGCAAAAATATCCGATACGAGCAACAAACAAGCCCCCATCAATCCAGAAAGAGGAATTAATTTTTTGTGGTCAGGTCCAATGAGCAAGCGGCAAATATGCGGTACAACTAAACCAACAAAAGCAATCACCCCAGAAAGCGCGACACAAATCCCCATACCTAGCGCAATGCAAATTAAAAGCGTTCGTTTTACCCCATCAATATTAATCCCTAAGTATCGCGCTTCTGACTCTCCCAAAAGAAAAACATTAAGCGCGGTTCCATTGCTATAAATAATCTTCACAATGATTGACAATATCACACCGGCCATAATCACTTGAAAAAAGTTTGCGCCTTGTAATCCACCCATTTGCCAAAGACTTATTTGGCGAAAAACAGTATCGCTCGAAAAAAATTGAATAAAGCCTATGGCACTGGATGTCAGTGCACCCAGCCCAATACCTATGAGCAACATGGTAGCCACGGATGTCCCAAAAGGAGAGGTTGAGAATCGATATACCAACCAAGCTGAAATCATACCACCGATGAAAGCGCCAAAAGATACCAAAGAAAACATTGAAAAAGAATAAAGTCCAACAAAGTTCGCGCTGGCAAAAAAGATGAAAGCTCCGCCCAAAGAAGCACCAGCCGTAACACCGGTTAATGAAGGGTCGGCGAGAGGATTGCGAAACAACCCTTGAGAAGCCGCACCGCAGATCGCAAGCGTCGCACCGACCAAGATCGCGAGAACCGCGCGAGGCAAACGAATTTCTTTAATAATTTGTGTAGACTGCTCGTTTATGTTTTCAAAACCGATCAACACGGAAACCATGTCACTGATTGGGATTTTAACAGGACCTAAAGATATAGATACGAAAAAAAGTATGGGTAGTACCAAAATTAGTATAGAGAAATACATCGTAATGTTTTTTTCTCTTCTGCTTGCATGATATTGACGACGTGATTTGACTTTCATGGAAGTTAATCAACAAAGTATCTCGGGAACATTTCTTTCAGATCTAAATGGGCTTCAAGTGTATCAGCTAAGCGATCTATTTCTTTTTCTCTTAAGCTGCCCATAGAAACTGAGGTTGAGCTGCGCAATCCAGCCCACTCAAGGAGTGCATCTGCACTTTCTTTATCATCAAAAACACCATGCAAATAGGTTCCTATAATTTGACCATCGGCAGAAACAGCACCATCCAGCTTTTTATTCTTAAGTAATTTGGCAAAGGGTTTCTCATTTGAATGAGTCACACCGCAATGTATTTCGTAACCGTGAAATTCATTTTCGCCGCTCACTATTAATAATTGTGCATTGGTGTTAGATAACTTTTTCTCTGACTCTAAACGGGTTTCGCAATCTAAAAAGCCAAAACCACAAGAATCACCAGGGTCGCTCTCTACACCTTCTGGATCAGAGATACGTTTTCCCAACATCTGATAACCGCCACAAATTCCCATCAATTTTCCACCATAACGCAAGTGCCTTCGAAGTAAAGATTCCCAGCCGCTATTTTTTAATAACTGGAGATCATTTCTTACATTCTTGGTACCAGGTAATACAATCAAATCTGCATGTCTAGGAAAATTATCTAAATCACAAAACGTCAGTGTTACACTCGGATTATATCTTAGCGCATCAAAGTCTGTGTGGTTGCTTATCCGAGAAAGTACTGGGACCACAACTTGCAAGGTTTCGTAGTTTTTTTCAAGCTGCTGTTCTACTTCGATGGCATCTTCTTGGTCCAGATACAAATTTTTAATATAGGGAACGACGCCTAATACTGGTTTATTCGTTTTTTGTTCAAGCCAAGTTAATCCAGAACGAAGTAAACTAATATCACCACGAAACCGGTTAATAATAAATCCACTCACTCGGTTTCGTTCAGATTCTGATAGTAATTCTAATGTTCCCACTAGATGTGCAAAAACACCGCCTCGATCAATATCCGCAACAATGACAACTGGACAATCGACCACTTCAGCAAATCCCATATTAGCAATATCATTTTCACGAAGGTTAATTTCCGCTGGGCTACCCGCACCTTCAGTAATGATAACCTCATACTCTTCTTTAAGTTTTGAGTATGAATCCAAAACGTAGGGCAATGCTTTTTTCTTGAAGTCCTGATATTGCTTGGCTTCAATGTGACTCAACGCCTTCCCTTGCACAATTATTTGCGCATTTGTATCCGTTGATGGTTTTAATAAAATAGGATTCATATGCACTGTTGGTGGAATAGACGCAGCTAGCGCTTGCAGAGCCTGAGCTCGACCTATCTCTCCACCATCAGATGTGACAGCACTATTCAATGCCATATTTTGAGGTTTAAAAGGGGCAACTTTAATTGATCGCCGTTGTAAGATACGACAAAGACCCGCAACAAGCGTTGACTTTCCGGCATCGGATGTTGTGCCTTGAATCATCAACTGTTGCTTCATCAATAATCAACCCCCTTTCGCGCTTTGATTCCAGCTTTAAAGGCATGTTTAACCTCTTTAACGTCGGAGACGGTATCCATAATATCCTGTAATTTTTTCCCTCCACCTCGCCCTGTGACCACGACGCTTTGATCTACCGGGCGACTTTGAATTACACTTATAATATCGTCTTCATTCAAATAACTGTAAGCGATCATATAAGTAAGCTCATCAAGAACAACGAGCTGGTAGTTTGAATCTTGTAGCATAGGTAACGCCACTGACCAGGTTTTTTTTGCAGCTGCGATGTCAGCTTCTCGGTCTTGTGTATTCCAAGTAAAACCCGTCCCCATCTGATAGAAGTCGACTTGTTTACAATAATCTTTTAAGTAGATCTCCTCACCAGATAGCTGTTGACCTTTAATAAACTGAACAACCCCAACTTTTTGCCCATAACCAAGCGCTCGCATGACCATACCAAATGCCGAACTGGATTTTCCCTTACCATTACCGGTTAACAAAATGGATACTCCACGCTCAGTAGATGCTGCTTCAATATTTGCATCTACTTTAGCCTTTTGTTTTTGCATCGCGCTTTTGTGTTTTTCGTTTTTATTGATACCGTCTTGCGACATAACAATTAACCTTCTTCAACGTCTAGAAAGCGAACAACAGTTGGGTTTTGCAATAACAAAATACTTTCTAAATTAAGATGCGACACTGTAGGTGTTTCCCCTTCAGCGCCGTCTGTAATAATAATTTCAGACGTATCTAAACGCACTATCTGAGGTAATATATCATCAGCATCTTGAATTGGCTGAAAACCAATACCAACCCAAAGTTCGCCATTTGGAGCGACTTGCAACGCAGTGATATCCACATTATTAAATAGGTCGCCCTCTACGCGGAATACATCGCCAGTTTGAGGGTTAAAACGATAAAGTGTTGTATTTTGAAAACCGGCTAAACCTACGAAATAACCTACTTCCTCGCCCGAAACTACCGCATTTGCAATATAATCATATAGATGCTCGTCTGCTGTACCGTCATCAATAATAAGCTCCACTGAAAAATCAATCGTATCTATCTTAACAATACCACCTTCGTATGAAACTGGGCGATCGTTAAATCCTCCGAAAGCATCTCCGAGCCCCTGCAAAAATAACCCTGCGTCTTCTTGATAAGAAAAATTTTGTAGGTTTTGAATATCCAATTCAATTCCTTTTAAATTATCTGCACTGTCATTAAGGTTGGTATCAATTTCTTCATCCGTAGAAGTATCGAAAACAGCTACCCAAGTAGAATTAGCCACAGGAGAAAAACCGTTGATTCGATCTAAACGTTGCATTGCAATATACAAGAAACCATCGACAATAATCGCGTCTTCGGCTTCAACTAATCCATCAGAATCCGCATAGGGAGATAGATCCAATTCACCAATTTGAAATTCTTCTTCAGTTTCCGCCGAGGGATTCACAATCCAAACAGTGTTTGTGCCATACGGAATAAGATAAGCTTTGGTGTCTGAAACTATCGCCATAGCATGAATATTTGATGTTGAATCTTCCGGTGATTCTAATAATGAGTATTCATAGAGTTCAGAATTAGCGGTAATGCTTTGCTCATCATAAGCACTAATCACGTCAATATTGAAACGACCAATTTGGAAAACAGTGTCTTCACTGGCTTCTAAAAAGTAATCGCTTTCAACTCTTGGCAAAAGCCCTTCGCTTACTTCAAAGGTTTCCATATCGATTGTTTGTACATTGCTGCCAGAAAAATCGGAAGCAACCGTTTGCACTACTGCGATCTGACTGGCATTGCCATTGCCATTGCCATTGCCATTGCCATTGCCATTGTTTTCATTTTCGTTATTGTCATCACCACCACAAGCAACCAGGATGACAGCCAAAAATATAATACTTAATTTTTTAAAATAATTATTCACAGCTTTACCTTTTTTAGTAAAAGTTAATTTTTAAAGTTAATTGATATGATCGACCAGGGGATGGGAGATCATAGAATGCGATATAATTTTCATCAAAGAGATTTCGAGCTAAAAAATCGATGGTGTAGCGATCTGTGTGATACAAAACATTTACATTTAATTCTCGCTTTTGATCAGCGCGTTCATTTTTTTGAGGATTAAAATAAAGTTCGTCTGACTGAAAATATGCGATTCCAAAACTAAACCGATCGAATAAAATATTTGCGTCAAGACCAAACTCCTGGTGATAAATACCAGGAATTTCATTACCTCTTCGATCTGGCAATGCGGAGTTGTTTTGACTATCAAGAAACGATATTTGTCCTGATAATCTAAGCCATTCAATTGGGGTCCAGGTAACCCTAGACTCGATGCCACCTAGCTCAACCGCTTCGGCATTTTCTGGACTCGCCACACCTTGTGAATAGATAAAGAAAATTCCATCATCTATTTCCTTATAAAAGACTCCCATATCTGCAGACAAGGTATTGCCTGAAAATCGAAAACCAAAATCAAAAACTGTTGCACGTTCATGACGCAATTCCGGATCGCTTACGAACGTTCCTTGGCTACCATATTTTTCATACACTGTTGGAACGCGCACCTGTTTTGCAAAGTTTGTCAACAACTTAAAAGAGCGGCTTAGTTCCCACTGCATTCCAATTTGGTAAGATGATGTATTTATCCGAGATTCGGGTTCAGTTCCGCGATCAAGAAAATCTATATCGTCATTAACGAGGTAGTAACGATACGTTAAATTAAATAACCACCACTCCGTTATACGCCAATCGTTAGACAACCCAGCCAGAAAGCTCCTACGTTCACCTTGCGAAAGAGTTCGCGACCTAAGCTGATCTTCTTGATCGAGCTCACTTTCGGATACTTCAAAACTCGCCTGAAAAAGATGGTTCCCATAGGGTTTTGCAATTAAATTAAAAAGCCCAAACTGTTTAACTGAGGTTTTATTTTCATCTCGACTAAGCCCTACAGTACCGGAAACGCCAGATAAGTCTGTAAACCGAGAATAGCTATTTAGGTAAAAAAAACGATTTGAAAAGTGCCAATTTGATAATGTGTAGTCTAGTACCGATTGCACTCGAAAATTCTGATCTTCTGTTCTAGCATCATCGATTAGTCGATTATTCTCTGTAGGTATTTCCTTTTCGCTAGAGATGTACTGAATTAAATTATTAATTTTTAGTGACGAAAAATTTTTAGCGGATTTAAGAATAAAACTATCTTGAGAGAAACCATCGTTAATTCGACGGCGGCTATTAGTGGCAAATAAGTCTTCATCAACAGGATAGTCATTTTCCGCATCGATTGAAGAGGCAGCAAATAATGATTGCCAATTTGAAAAACTTGCCCAACCACTAACTTCGAAATTTCTCTCTGAGAAAGAACCCACACCCATTTTTACTTGCCCTCCCAACTCTTCAGGAGAAAAGTAGCGCGATCTAAAATTAATAGCGCCACCTAAGTTAGCACTTGGTAGTTGTATAGGGGTAAAGTCCGGAAATACTTCTACAATTTCGATCAACGAGGTGGGTATTGAAACATTCGCAAAACCGGAGTTGGGTAAATTTAATAACATTCCATCTAGAAAATAATTAACCTGCTTACCGCTCGCACCTCGAATTGAGGTACTAGAATATGATCCAACGCCGCTAGTTTGATTCACCTGAACACCGTTTAGGTGGCCAATTAGGTCTGAAAGCTCTGAAAAATTATTTTCAAAAGCGGACCGCTCAAGAATTTTCGGAAATCCAGTATAAACATCAAGATCAACTTGAGTAATGCTCGTATTAACTGGGAGCTGCGAACCAACGACTTCTACCTGTTCTGTATCTTTCGAAAGCGCGTTAGCTCGACTCGATTGAAAAAACATCCAATACACCATTGGAATAACAATAATCCAAATAAAAGGTGTATTTAGGGTGCAGTAAAGTCGCAAATCAGTTCTCTCAACTCAATATAAAAAAAGAAATAGAGCTAGAGCGAAGGGAAACAAGGAAAGAGCTTTCGCCAAACATCACACCGAAAACGACAACATTTTCAGTGTATTAAGAGCGAATTCATGACTTGCCTTGGATAGTAGCCCTCCGCTACATCGTACGCAACTACATAAGGCTGGTGTCGGACTTATCAGCGTTTTACTGATTTACCGTTGCGGGGGCAGTGTAAGCATTTCACTCACTTCCCATTTAATCGATAGAAAACAGGTAGGCAATCTAAAGAACCCAATGTAGGGCGCGAACTTTATAGGTGAGGAGTCGTAAAGTCAATCGTCGGCACTGTTAAGCATATGGCCGAGCTTACCTTTTTTAGTATCAAGATAATTAATGTTGTGAGGGTTGCGCCCAGTTTCGTGAGAAATACGCTGACTAACCTCAACTCCCAAGGACTCTAAAGCTGATATTTTCTTGGGGTTATTCGTAAGAAGGTTAACCTTTTTGATTCCAAAATGCTCGAACATTGGCTTTAAAATAGAATAATCGCGGAGGTCAGCGCCAAATCCAAGTTTCGCATTTGCTTCAACCGTATCTGCGCCCTTATCCTGAAGATTATAAGCTCGAATTTTATTAAGTAATCCAATCCCTCTACCTTCTTGTCTCAGATAAAACACTGCACCTCTGCCTTCCAGTGCAATTTTATGCAGTGCTGACTGTAGTTGTGCTCCGCAATCGCATCGCAGACTAAATAGTGCATCTCCCGTCAAACACTCAGAATGGATGCGCACTAATAAAGGAGAGTCTTGAGAAAGATCTCCCATACTCAATACCACATGCTCCTTGTCTGAAGCAGTATCGACAAATCCGTGCATTGCAAACATGCCCCAGGAAGTAGGTAATTTCGATGATTCGACGTAGGTAACCGCCACTTAACCAACCTTTAGAAAAAATCTAGAAATAATAAAAATAAAATTGTTTGATATCACAACAACAAGATTGGCAGCTGTGACGGTGATAGGCAAAAGCACGCTTCGATTTGCGTTTAAAAATACTTAAAATAAAGGGAAAGTTTCAATCAAAACTTTTGCTTTAGCAACATCATATTTCCCTCTACGCGATATTCCAGGCGACTAAGGAACGAGTTACCGAGTAAAATTATTTCAGGAAAATCACCCTCCATTACGGATGCCTTCACATTATTTAGTGAGATGCTGCCGACCGTAACGTTTTTCAAGCTAATGTTATAAGCTTTTACAACACCATTTGCTGTTGATACCGCAGTTACATCACCTTTTAAATAGTCAATACCCAAAGATTTAGCAACTTTTGAATTCATCGCCACATTTGTCGCCCCAGTATCGACCATAAACGATGCGGATCGATTGTTAATTCTACCGCTACCAATAAAGTGATCTCCATGAGTGGAAAGCAAACGAACTTCATTAACTTCCGGAGCAGCATACTGGGCGCCGATCCGCTTATTAAGATATAGGGTCTTTTTTTTGCCTTCGTATTCTATTTCTGCTTTTTTTGAATCCGCTGCTAGTAGCGTAATACCTTCGGGAGAAGTTTTTCCCACACGCAACAATCTTTGTTGCCCATTTACCTCAATAACAGCACTATTTTTAGTCAAACCTTTTACAATAACATCAAGCGCGATTAACTCCTGAGAGAGAGCAAGTAAGATAAATACGTATAATAAACGGTTAAAATTGCTTTTCACACAAACCACCATATTATGAGTTGCAACGCTCCTAAGGCAGCAAATCCTGCAAGAACATCATCAAACATAATACCAAATCCTCCATGAATATGTTTATCTGCAAGTGATATGGGCCAGGGTTTAACCATGTCGAAGAACCTAAAAAGAAGAAATCCAACCAAAATCCAAGTCCAAGAAAAAGGTACAAACATCATAGTAATCCAGAAGCCAACAAACTCGTCCCAAACAATGCCTGAATGATCTGGCACACCCAATTTCTTAGCTACCGCGCCACATATAAACACCCCGACAACGGCTGCAGCAAAAGTAATCAGTCCATAAACCAACCAATTGAACTGAACCATCATCAAATAAACAGGAATGGAAGCAAGAGTACCAACGGTGCCTGGTGTAATTGGAGATAACCCGGATCCAAACCCAAATGCCAAAAACATACTCGGTGATTTAAAAATTTGACTCGGATTATCTATCTTTATGGGCTTCTTCAAAACCAGATCTCACTATTTACAAATTAAAAGTGCTGAAAGCCTTTTGCCGCTGATTCGAAAGGCTTACCATGCTCTAAACAACAAACTTCTTTGCTTAATGTCATAGCCCCTATCTCATAAAAACTAAAGCGGTTTTTTTCGGCAAGATCAAGTAGTTGAAACTTTTTTTCTGGTGGCACAGTAAAACAAATTTGGTAATCATCTCCGCCTGAAAGAGCCCAACTGACGAGAGAACCTTGATCAAAGTTTCGTTTGGCAGCATTGGAAAAGGGGAGTTGCTCAATGTTTACATTTGCTCCTAATCTACTCGACTTAGCAATATGACCGAGGTCTGCAAGCAAACCATCCGAAATATCAATCGCCGAGCTAGCAATACCAACTATTGCCATTCCCTCGGCCAATTTAGGCTGGGGCCTATAAAAGCGGTCGTGTAAATAAGCATTATCCTTCTCATTGAGTTCCGGCTTCGAGAGTATAGCTTCAAGTGCAGCTGCGCCATCACCGAGAGGTCCCGTTACGAAAACAAGGTCACCATCTTGTGCTTTATCGCGGGTCAAACCTTTCTCTCGCACTAGACCGTGCACTTGAACAGAAATACATAGCGGTCCTCGCGTCGTATCTCCGCCAACCAACTTAACACCCAACTCCGTTGAAGCAACGGCAAGCCCATCGCTGAAACCTTTGAGCCAGTCTTCATCCATGTTCGGTAACGTCAAAGCCAAGGTGTACCACATAGGTTTAGCTCCCATGGCAGCTAAATCACTCACTGCAACACAGAGTGCTCTTTGGGCTATATCACTGGCTTTCGCACCTGAGGGAAAATGGACACCTTCAACAAGCGTATCTATTGATATGGCCAAATTTTGACCCACAGGAACATCTAGTACGGCACAATCATCACCGACGCCCACAAGAACGCTTAAATCTTGAGAATCCTGAGTAAAATAAGCTTTAATCAGCTCGAATTCATTCAAAGGTAAAACCAATGACAGTTACGGAAATATAGGATCGAATCATACCTTTACAGGCAATAAAAGTATATTTACTGGCATCTTACGGAACGTAAAATTAAACCAATTCAAATTTTAATCGTTTTCAAAGTAAAAAAGTGGGGCGAGTTTCGCCCCAAAGAGAAGGGATTTCTCCCTTCACGCAGGTTGCTTATAACAATCGTGACAACGTCTTACAGTTGATACTAATCACTTCAGCGCCGATACATCAGATTATCTTAAATTGGCGATATGCATTCACTTATTTAGCCAATCAAAGCTTTCACAAGTTCAGAGCTAATAAATCCTTTGGTACGCATTAAAAACGCATCAGTTACCTAGCAAATTAAATCAATTTTTTGAGTCACAGCCTAATAATCGAAATCTAGGCTACTCTTTTAGCCATTAAAAATAATCACATCTTCGGGAAAAATAATCACTTACACTTGAATTGTGATGCATATCAAAAAACATGCATACAATTAACATGTTATTGCTGGGATAAGCCCCATTGTGTCTTATCTATTAAGACGTTAGGTATATTTAGAACCGATTATTTAGATCGGTAGAAAAACCCAAAACTTAGTTAGCGATCAAAGTTTGGCGTGGTTTGACAATAAGTTCAACTTGATGCAAGGTCATGAGTAGATTATCAATCTGCATATAGAAAACTCAATGCTAAACAACAGCTCAAATAATACTTTATCTGTAGCCTGGCTAGATTGGGTTGTCATTTTTTCCTACCTGGTCGCTTTACTTTTATTTATTGTCTACCTGGGCCGAAAACAAGAGACTAACGAAGACTATTATGTTGCGGGCAGAAAACTTGGAGCTTGGCCAGCAGCAATATCTGTAATGGCTACTCAATGCTCCACCAATAGTATTTTGGGCGCTCCAGCTTTTGTCGCATTTACAGTTGGCGGAGGGCTTAATTGGCTTCAATATGAATTTGCACTGCCACTGGCGATGATATTTCTAATGCTCTTTGTCATGCCGGTTTTTCGCCAATTGCAACTTATATCTATCTATACATTCTTAGAGCAACGATTCGATCGAAATACACGTGTCACACTTTCATTATTATTTCTCTTTGTCAGAGCATTTGCTACCGCGGTTACGGTTTATGGTATTGCTTTAGTGGTTGATTTGCTAACAGGCGTTGGTTTTTTCGGTGCCGTTGTATTACTGGCAGTGATTACCGTTGTGTATGACACAATAGGTGGAATAAAAGGCGTGATATATAGCGATATTATCCAAATGGCAATATTGGTCACTATTCTAATAATGCTTTTAGCACTACTAATTCATGATGCTGGCGGATTGTTTCCCATGCTTGATAGCCTCGGCACGGAGAGAAGAGCGGTCATAAACCTAAGCGCTAATGGCATTACTGATGGAGAAACCTTTGCCTTTTGGCCAATGCTTTTTGGCGGCTTTTTTCTCTATCTCGCTTATTACGGTTGTGACCAAAGCCAAGTCCAACGCGAGCTCTGCACTAAAGATATTAACGCGACAAACCTGACACTTGTTATTAATGGTTTCTTTCGCTTCCCGTTGGTTTTGCTTTATTGTTTTGTAGGTGTTGGAATTGCATGGCTAGCTTCCAACTCAAATGAATTTACTTCACTCTTGTTTGTAAATGGAAGTTCCTCACCTAACTATAACCTAGCAGTACCGATTTATATGATTACGACGCTTCCCGTTGGGTTGGTTGGTCTAGCTTTAGTAGCGCTTTTCGCTGCGGCCATGTCATCACTAGATTCTGTTTTAAATTCAATGAGCGCAACAACCATGGAGGATTTCGTTCGTCCAGCTTTAAAACAAAAAATATCATTATCTCAGGAACTTTGGTTAGCTCGAGCGACTACGGTTTTTTGGGGAATCGTGACAATTGCTTTAGCATTTTTAGTTGATGATATTGCGCCAACAGTATTAGAAGCAATAAATAAGATCGGATCTCTAGCAAACGGTCCTGTGCTAGCGGTGTTTTTGATTGGACTATTTACTCAGGGCGTCCGGGGAAGAGCAGCCCTACTCGGTCTTGCATGCGGAATAACACTAAACGGACTTTTGTGGTTATACGCACCTTCGGTCTCCTGGCTTTGGTGGAATGTTTTTGGTTTTGTCACTGCTGTACTAATCGCGGTGACTTGTACTCATCTGCAGAGGGAAAAAATAATTTGGCATAAACCAGTCACGCATTGGGAAAAAAATTGGCTGTACTGGTCATTCGCACTAGTGATATGGTTTGGGCTACTAATAGTGATTGGCGTGTTAATTAGCCGATAATATTATTATTTTGAAAATTCAATAGCTCGGGCTTTTGCAGCAACTTTATCAAGCACACCATTGATAAACTTGTGGCTATCTTCAGCACCAAATTTCTTCGCCAAATTTACAGATTCATTAATCACTACTCGGTAAGGCACATCTATTCGAGATTTAAACTCATAACAAGACATACGCAATAACGCTCGTGTCACAGGATCTAACTCTTTAAGTTTTGCTGAGGTTAGGTAGGGGGAAAACATTTCGTCTAGCTCAACCGATTCCTCAACCACCCCGTCGGCAAGCTCGTGAAAATATTCCACGTCAACTTTCGACATATCGTTATCGGTATGAAACTCGGCTTTAATGGTAGACATAGGATTACCCGCCATTTGCCATTGATAAATCGCCTGCATTGCATAATGGCGCGCTCTGCTACGGGTTGCTGCACTTACTTTCATAATAAAAAATGACTTAAACTCTTATAGGGACTAATAAAATGACTAAAGATTATAGATTACTTAGCAATGACACCATTTCCAGGGCGGTATGAGCAGCCTCAGCACCTTTATTGCCAGCTTTGGTTCCCGATCGCTCAATGGCTTGCTCAATAGAATCTACAGTAAGAACACCAAAAGTAATTGGCAATCCTTTATCCAAAGAAACCTGGGCAAGTCCTTTTGTGCACTCTCCAGCAACATAATCAAAATGGGGTGTACCACCACGAATAACTGCACCAAGAGCGATAATTGCATCGTATCTTTTTGTTTCCGCTATTTTCTTTGCAGCTAAAGGAAACTCAAAAGCACCAGGAGCGTAAACCACTTCAATGTTTTCTTCTTCAATGCCTTCTCGCTTTAAAGTGTCAATTGCCCCGTCTTTAAGATGTTCAACAACGAAGCTATTCCAGCGACTAACCAATAAGCAATATTTTCCTGTAACATTTTTGAAGTTACCTTCGATGACTTTGATCGCCATTATTCTTTTTCTCCCATAAATTCTGAGTTGGTAATATATTCTACGACTTCCAGTCCAAATCCAGAGATCGCTTTAAATTTAAAAGGCGCGCTCATCAAGCGCAATTTTTTAACCCCGAGATCCGCCAAAATTTGCGATCCGGTACCTGTCTGTTTGTAAGCAACGTTTTGCTTTGGCCGACGCAATTTGCCAGAAATTAACCAATCAATGCTCTCTTCAATTTCTTGTGTTGTTTCATTGTGGCAAATTAATACCAACACGCCGGAGCCCTCGTCAGCAACTCGCTTCATTGCTGATTGAAAATTCCAAGAGATGTAATCTTGCTCATGACGCTGAATTGTAAGTACATCTCTCGCTGTACTAGCTACATGCACACGCACAAGTGTAGGCTCTTTTGGGTTTATATCTCCCTTTATTAATGCAAAGTGCTTTTCATTTTGCGCATTCGACTGATAGGTGCGCAAAACAAAATCGCCATATTGTGTTAACACTTTGCGCTCGTTAACACATTCAATTGTTTTTTCATGAAGCGCGCGATACTCAATTAAATCTGCGATAGTTCCAATTTTTAAGTCGTGCTCGTGAGCAAATTTTTCAAGCTCTGGACGGCGCGCCATAGAGCCATCTTCGTTCATAATCTCAACAATTACTGCAGAGGGATCATAGCCTGCTAGACGCGCTAAATCACACCCAGCTTCCGTATGCCCTGCTCGACTAAGCACACCACCATTTTGCGACATCAAAGGGAAAATATGACCTGGCTGAACCAAATCTGAAGGCTTTGCATCATTCGCCACGGCCACTCTAACCGTTCGCGCGCGATCCGCTGCCGAAATACCCGTAGTAACGCCTTCAGCAGCTTCAATGGATACAGTAAAATTAGTACTATGAGCTGCAAGGTTTTCACGCACCATTAACGGTAAATCGAGTTTTCTACAACGCTCTTCACTCAGTGTTAAGCATATTAAACCGCGAGCGTATTTCGCCATGAAGTTTATATCTTCGGGTCGAGCTTGCTGAGCTGCGAGAACAAGATCGCCCTCATTTTCTCGATCTTCGTCATCCATAAGGATCACCATTTTTCCTTGGCGAATGTCATCAATTATTTCTGGAATTGAATTAAGTTCCATAAAGGCCTTCATTTAATCGGTTAACTTGAAAATTAGTTTTAATCTAGTCGAATAACACTAATTTTATTTTAGATATCCATTTTCGGCTAAAAAAGACGCCGTTAATTGAGATTCTTTTGCTTTATCAGCATCATCTTTTTTACCTAACAGGAGTCTCTCTAAGTAGCGGGCAATGATATCGACTTCTAAATTTACCTGAGTACCTTCTTTATAGTCGCCAATGACGGTCTCTCTCGAAGTATGAGGAACTATATTAACAGTGAAATAACCTTGCCCAACTTCATTAACTGTTAAACTTGTTCCATCAATAGTAATAGAACCTTTTTGTGCAACATATTTTTCCAGTGAGCTGGGCAGTTTAAACTTAAACCTCTCTGATCTCGCATCTTTTGCCCGATTTAAAACCTCACCAATACCATCGACATGTCCACTTACAATATGTCCACCCAATCGAGATTGTGGCATTAAGGCTTTTTCTAGGTTGACACGCTTTCCTTTGGACCAATCGGCTAATGTGGTGACACTCAAAGTTTCTTGGGATACATCCGCAACAAAACCCGACTCTATTTTTTCGACGACAGTTAAACAAATACCGTTGGTTGCAATAGAATCTCCTAAAGCAACATCATCCCAATTGAGCTCCGAGGATTCAATTTTCAATCGCACGTCACCACTTACTTTTTCATAAGATCGAACAGTACCAATAGTTTCTATAATTCCAGTAAACACAATATCAACAATTAAATTTGTAATTTATCTCTTCAAAAAGTGAGTCTAGCTCTCAGGATCAGGCACTGCCGTAATTCGCCAATCTTCTCCTACGGCACGAACATCTTTAATCTTTAAGGGTAGCTCACCACTCATTGTTTTAATTGGCAGGTCGAATAATGGTCGCGCCTCACTGCCCATTAATTTAGGAGCCACGTAAATTATGAGTTCATCGACCAAGCCCATTCCAACAAATCGGCCAGCCAAGGTGGCCCCAGTTTCTACGAGAACTTCATTGCAGCCTTTTTCTGCCAACTTCTTTAACAAAGCCTGCAAATCGATCCTACCTTGTCGCTCAGGCAAAGACCAAAAGGTTCGGCTATCACTCGGGCCCGGCAAGAAGTTTTCACCACAAACAATAATTGTCTCGCCTGGTTGTGAGAGAATTTCTGCCTCTTTGGGACATCGCCCATGGGTGTCTAAAATCACTCTTATCGGTTGCCGATCTTGGCCTTCTAATCGCACAGTCAATGCAGGATTATCGTGAATAACTGATTCAACACCGGTCACTATTGCACAGCTTCTAGCGCGTAAGTTTTGCACATCCGCACGTGCCTTGGGGCCGGTAATCCATTTACTTTCACCACTTGCCATTGCCGTACGGCCATCTATGCTCATGGCTGACTTCACACGAACAAAAGGTAGCCCTGTTTTCATACGTTTAATAAATCCGGGATTAAGATCTAAGGCATGATCCTCAAAAAGCGGCCCCGAAACTTCTATACCCTTTTCCTTCAGCTGATTTAAGCCCCTACCAGAAACCTCAGGATTTGGATCCATCATCCCATATACAACCCTTACCACACCGGCTCGAATTAAAGCCTGAGAACAAGGACCTGTTTTTCCGTAGTGACTGCAAGGCTCTAAAGTGACATATGCAGTCGCACCTTGTGCACTACTGCCCGCATCATTCAAAGCGTTAATTTCGGCATGAGCTTCACCGGCTCTAAGGTGAAAGCCTTCACCGACTATCTTACCTTCGGAAGAAGTAAGTACACACCCCACCCTCGGATTAGGAGTTGTGGTCGTTAACCCTTTTTTCGCTAACTGCAAGGCCCTTAGCATCATTTGTCGGTCAAATAGGGTAAATTCCATCTGTTGCTTAGCTTAATTGTCTTGCTGTTCTTTTAAGCGGTCAATTTCTTGTTGAAATTCGCTAATATCTTGAAAACTTCGATAGACAGAAGCGAACCTCACAAAAGCCACTTGATCTAGGCGACGCAGCTCTCCCATCACTTTTTCGCCAATAATCATAGATTGTACTTCACGCTCGCCCAGAGCCTGAAGATCATGTTTTATGCTGTTAATTGAAGACTCGATACTTTCAACGCTTACAGGTCGCTTTTCAAGCGCTCGCATGAAACCATTACGCAGTTTCTCTTCATTGAAAGGCTCTCGTGAACCGTTGTGTTTGATGATTCGCGGCATGAGTAACTCAGCCGCCTCGAAGGTAGTAAAACGCTCATGACAGGCAACACATTCTCTGCGTCGACGAACTTGCCCGCCCTCTGAAACAAGGCGGGAATCAATCACTTTCGTTTCTCCGTGATTACAAAATGGGCAATGCATAATTTCTAGCTTACACAAAAAATGGGCGCAATATTATCATATCTAAGGCATAGATACGGCAATTAGTGCTAATAATACGCTAACCCAAAATTCCGCTTATAAATCATACACCCCCCAACTAAATTTTGAGGGCTCTAAGGCGGACTTGTTACAGCATTCGCTATTCGATGTTTTCGTACAGGTCGAACTTATCGGATCGATATCCTCTGGTCCCCTCATTGACGAGATATTCAAAGACAATTTCATTATCACTATTGAGCTCCACAACTCTTGGGGTAGGCAAATCCCCTGTTGTGAACCATAAGAAACTGATTAGTCGATTACCTGTATCAGGTAAATAGTCGATTTCTCCAGTTGCAACCGTAAATATGGCGCGCATGTAATCAAACTCCCAGACTTTTCGTATAGTCATATTCTCTTCATCTATGGCATATTCAATAGCGCGCGTATAAAGATTTTCATCGCGAGGCGTTTCTTTATAAAACCCGCGTTGCGTGCCATTGTCATACATCAAAATATTACGGTTAGGTAGAACAACCGCTGAGTGTTGTCCATAGGCCCAAAAATTTGCGTCAGTAATATCAATGGGTGTTCCATTTTCGTCTACAGGAGTTAAAAGTTTGTTCTGTAGGTTTTCAGGCCAAAGTTCGTGAGGTGCCAGAATCCAGTCCAACTCACCGGAGGTGCGATTCACTTTGGCAACCGCTGACTGGTGACGGCCTGAAACCACGATCCCATCATCATCCGTGTTAGATATTCCATCAGGCCCAATATCTAAATCAGCCGAATTTATGTGATACCAATCATCTAAAATATTATTGACGATAGGTGTTCGCGTATTATCCAAAAGCACATTAAAATCGTATTCTCGGATTATCTCTCCAGTATCGGCAGATATTTCCACAACGGTGTCTTCTTGAAGCGTACCTAGATCATCGTTAAAACCATTTGGGCCCATTAAGACGCTGTTTGACCCAACGAGATATACCTGGCCATTGTCGATGGCACGAATTTCATGATGACCTAGATTAGGTACGCTGTAAGTCTCAACGATGTTTCCAAGCATATCCACTTCCACAAACTCTGGAAAATGATAGACAACATTATTTGCCGCCGTACTTGAAACCCAATTCCCGTTGGGTAAACGATCGAATAACTGGGCTAAATCGCTACCGGTATAAGCCCAACGCAATTCCCCTCGTTGGTCAAAAGCATGTTTTAACCCCACTTCCATGTAAACTTTATCTTCGTCATCCGGCAAGTTGTTTTCTAAAATGACGAAATTAGGCTCGCTTGCAACTGCTTCTGTTTCAATGTTAACCACATCAGTACTAAGTATATTGCCGGCGGTGTCCATAAAGTGAAATTCAACTGCGTTAATGAAATCCTGATAAAGCCCCAAGACGGGAATCTCGTAAGTGTCGCCTTCACGTATAAAGACTTTCTCTATTGCTATACCCGATTCGCCTTTTGCAGGGACAACTAATCTAATTTGACCCGGAAAAGGTGTTGAAAAACGGGCTATAGCGGATAAAGGCGTTGTTCCATTTGGATCAAGTTCAATATTGGTTTGGTTCAAGCCAATACTGTTTCCTACGAAATTCAATTCGCTCGTCATAGAGTCCTCAAACCGGATAGTTATCAGCCAGTTATTAGAATCCTCGATAATAGACTCAACAAGCCCTTCTCCAATTTTTTGCGATTCACCATCAGTATAAAAAACTTCATACTCTTGATTACTAGTTTCAACACGCGCTACGACTTTTCCAGTCATATTTAGACGAGCTAGCTCTGATCGAATTGATTCAGATGGCAAGTTTGCTCCACTATCAGGTGACTGAGTTGGAGTGGGTGATGGAGAAGAACCAACCGAGATTGGATCGCTTTCTTCATTGTCCGAACCACCGCACCCAGCTAAAGAAAATAATGAAATTAAAAACACCTTAAAGATAGCCGCATTGTTATATGCCATTTCAAAAAACCTCTAATCTATTTATATTTTTATTAAATGACGTAGAACAAATACAAATTCGATCCTTTGAAAGTTAAAATAAGTTATGTGCCATAAAAAGAAAGCAAATTTGAACCGAGAATTGCTATTTATTCCTTGACAGAAAAATGCTTAGGAGTAAATTTACAACGCTTATTCAAGGGGTTGGAGAGTAACAGATGAAGTGGAAAGCACATGTTTTGATCGTCGATGACGTGACAGATAATATTCAAGTCGCCATGAATATCCTAAAAGAACAGGATCTTGATTTCTCATTCGCTCTAGATGGTCAAAGAGCAATAGAACTTGCTGATACCACCGCATTTGACCTAATTTTACTCGATATAATGATGCCCCAAATGAATGGATTCGAAGTATGTAAAAGGCTTAAGGCGATGGATCACACTTGCGATGTACCAGTAATATTTTTAACAGCGCGCAGTGACGTCGATTCAATTAGCAAGGGATTTGAAAATGGCGGGGTCGACTACATTACAAAACCTTTCCATGCTGAAGAGCTTTTATCTCGCGTCGGAGCCCATTTAGAATTGCATTTCGCTCGTCGAGAACTTAAAAGACAAAATTTACAATTACAACAAACGAGCCGCATTAAAGAATACCGCTACATTACTGAACTCGAAGACAATCAAAAAGAAATTATTTCTATGTTGATGGGGCTAGCGGAAAAGGCGTCACCTCAAAATGATAGACGCTGTAAAAGAGTTTCAGATCTATCTCGTTTTTTTGCTTATTATTACCCAGGATTAATGGATGAAGACTATAATGTTATCCATCATGCTTCACTCCTTCTTGATATAGGAAATATTGGTTTACCGTCAGAACCTTTTTTAAAAAAAGCGGAACTGACTCCAGAAGAAAGGGAAATCGTCCAATCCCACACCCTTAACGCTGGCAATATTCTCATGAACTCCAGTAGGAAGTATATTAACGGAGCGCGAATAATCGCGAGTCAACACCACGAAAGATGGGACGGAAGTGGCTATCCAAATCAACTTAAGGGCGAACAAATTCACGTTTATGCAAGGATTGTTGCGGTTGCAGATGTGTTCGAGGCGCTCACACACGATCGCCCTCACAGACTTGCCTGGCCAACAGAAAAAGCGATTGATTACATATGCGAAAACAAGGGTACTTTATTTGACCCTCGCGTTGTGGAAATCTTTACAAACTATATTGATGACATCACAGCTATCGCAATTAGCAGTTAACACTTTTTCTTTACTATTTTTATTTAGCTGTTTCTGCGCCCAGGCCATAGAGCTTACCCAAGAAGAGCAGGATTGGATAAAGAACAACCCTGAAGTCTCACTCGGCTCAGATTATTCTTGGCCACCTTTTGATTTCATCGATGCGAATTCGCAACATGCAGGTCTATCGTCAGATATTATTCAACTGATATCGCAAAATACTGGAATAAAGTTCAACATAGTAAGTGATAAATGGTCACTCATTATGGACAAAATTCAGAAGGGGCAATTAGATGGTCTTGTCTGCGCCGTTAAAACGCCCGAAAGACAAACGTACTTAAATTTTTCCGAACCCTATGCTTCAACACCGTTAGGTTTATTTATTCGGTCAGATCAATCTTCTATTTCCAACTTCAGTGATTTTCTTCAATCTGAACTTACTATCGCAATAAATAAGAGTTCTTACCTTCATGAATGGCTAACGGAAAATTATCCTAATGTAAACTTACATTTAACATCTTCAAATAATGATGCGCTATCCGCAGTTTCATTCGGCAAAGCAGACGGATACATAGGTAATATCGCAGTCGCCACTTACACAATTGGAGAGAGGTTTTTATCTAATATTTCTCTTATTGAAGAAATAAAAGGCCTGGACACCCAACCGGCAATCGCAATCGATAAAAATCTTCCGATTCTCTCGTCGATCATTAACAAAGCAGTTGCAGATATCTCACCAAATGACTTGAATCAATTTCACAATAAGTGGTTGGTTGCGTCGCAAGCGCATCAAACTCAATTTACCTCTGAAGAAGCAGAATGGATAAAAGACAATCGAGAAATTACAGTCGCTGTAGAATTTGATTGGGCACCCTTTGATTTCGTTGACGAAAATGGAAACTATACCGGCATGGTCAAAGACTATCTTCACTTGATAGAGGAAGTTAGCGGACTTAGATTTAATTTTGAACCCGATTTGTGGAGAAACAATATAGAGAAATTAAAATCGCGAAAAGTAGACCTCATTCCGGCCGCCTATAACTATAAAGAAAGAGAAGAATATAGCATCATCACCGATCCTTATTTTCAAACATTAAACTATTTGTTTGTTCGTAGCGATTTAAAAATATCACCATACTCCTCTCTTGATGGAATAAAAGTCGCCATTCCGTCCGGATATGCCTACACAATGCCATTTGTGAAACGGTTTCCAAATGTAAAGATAATCGAAACGAACTCCTTAACGGATGCTGTTAATCTCGTTGCATCAGGTAAGGCCGACATGGTTTTCGAAAGTTTTGCTGTAGTCAACTATGTTACATCCAAAGAAAATATTAAGTCGATTATTCCTTACCGCTCACCACTAAGACGAAAATATAGTGCAGTGCATATGCTTGTTTCAAATAGCAAACCGAAACTTGCATCAATTATAAATAAATCTTTAGCAGCTATTAGCTCTGAGGATAAACGGCGTATTCGAAACCTTTGGACGAAAAATCTAAATACCATCGCCACAGATACAAAACTTGAGTTCACTAAAGCCGAACTAGATTGGCTTTCAAAAAACTCGAGCATCAACTATGGTGTGCAACCTGATCGTTTACCCATAGAGGGTTTGAACAGCAAAGGAGAGCCAACAGGCATATTGGCGGAATATCTATACGCTCTGAGTTCACTCATAAATATTCAATTAGCAAGTTCTCAACTTTCAAGTACACAAGAGGAATTGAGAAATCCCACGCCAGAATTTGATGTTATCTCTGGAGATGTTATCCCATATGATTCTCTTGGTGGCTATCGACCTTTAAGAAAAATTGTTCATTCACCAATAGTGATAGTATCTCACGACGATTCGAACTTTATTGATGATATCGATTTCCGCAACGACAAGATAATCGCTACAACGAATAGCTTGCATTCAAACTTACAAAGACAATATCCGAATCTACAGTTCATGAGATTAGAATCAGACTCGTTGGTTTTAGAACAGTTATCATTGAGGAAGTTTGATCTTGCTCTAATACCACTTAACAGAGCAACTTATCTTATCGAGGAAGGCCAATATCACAATCTAAAAATAGTGGGCAAAACCAAGGCTTTTTTAGATTCTACTTTCTATGTTAATAACTCACAACCAGAACTTTATAACATTCTTTCTAAGGCCGTTGAAAACACTCAGGGTAATATCCTGCACGAAATTCTAGGAGACTGGAACAACCCTGAGTTTGCACCCAAAACTGACTATATACTCATTGGGCGAATTGTCGGTGGTGCCTTAATAATAATTTTGTTATTTATCTACTGGAACGTAAGGTTATTTAAAGAAATAAAAAAACGAAAATTGATCCAAGAAAAATTTAGACTTGAAAAAGAAAATATCCAAATCCTGTTTGATAAATCCGCTGACGCTCAGTTAATTCTCAGACAAGGGCGATTCGTAGACTGTAACGAGGCGGCTGTTGAACTGTTTAATGCTCAAGACAAAAGCGAGTTAGTTGATCGAGAACCCTATGAATGGTCACCAGAGCGTCAACCCGACGGAACACTGTCAATAGAGAAAGCTCCGGCGATGATTAATCGTTGTTTCGAAAACGGTCATCAGCGGTTTGAGTGGGTGTTAAATCGAGAGAAAAATAAAGATTTTTGGGTTGATATCTCGCTTACAGCAATACACTATCATGGAAAACATGCTATTCATGTTTCTATGAGAGATATAGACGAACAGAAAAGACTACAAAATGAAATTACGCAAAATCAACAACAGCTAAAATATCTTTTTGACAACATTCCTCTGATAATCTTTATTACCGATGTTGAAGGAAATATTTTATCAGCAAATAAAAAGGCACTTAATGATGTAAAAATGACTCATGTGGAAATCGAGGGACAGAACGTTGGAAACTTTTATGTTAACCCGCATGAGCGTGAGAGCGTCATTAAAATATTAAGAGAGGAAGGAGAAGTAAACCAAATGGTTGTGGAATTAAATCTAGCAGCCAAAGGAATACGCTCAGCAATGATCTCTATATTGCCTATAAGTTATGACAATAAATCAGCCTTTCTTCGAATCGCATTAGATGTTACCGAGCGTATAGAAACCGAACGCCTCTTAAACGAAACAAAGGTTGCGGCAGAATTGGCAAGCCGCTCCAAATCAGAATTCCTAGCGAATATGAGTCATGAGATACGCACACCAATGAATGCTATCTTGGGATTCACCGAGCTCATCAATGAACAGGTTAGTGACCCGAAATTAAAATCGTTTATTCAAACCATTCAATCTGCTGGAAACACACTACTTACACTAATAAATGATATTTTAGACTTATCTAAAATTGAAGCAGGAAAGATTTCTATCAATAAAAAAGCGACACATGTAGGTACGCTTTTTAACGAAATAAAAAACATGTTCATGTTGAGTATTCAACAGAAAGCGCTTGATTTTTATTTGGAACTCGACGAGGCACTGCCAAATTCTATATTGATTGATTCAACTCGCCTAAGGCAAATAATTGTAAATTTACTAGGTAATGCCGTTAAGTTTACAGATTCTGGGTACATTAAGCTTAGCGCGAGAGCCATTCGAGTTGATGATCATCTGAGTAAAGTAGATATCGAAATTAAGGTGATTGATACAGGCAAAGGAATCCCAATTGAAGACCAGGAAAATATATTCGACGTTTTTCAACAGAGTAAAGGACAAGATGCAGATAAATATGGCGGTACCGGTTTAGGTCTGTCAATTTCTAAACGACTTATTGAAATAATGTCGGGAGAAATTACGCTCGACAGTACCCCTCACAAAGGATCGACATTTACAATAATTATTCCAAATATTGATATAGCGTCACTCACAGATATTAGTAAAACAAGCCTTTACATTGGTGCGGAGGAGAACGAATCAATTAAATTTGATTTTTTACCGGCAAAAATACTGGTCGTGGATGATGTGGAAAATAATCGAGCCTTAATTTTAAACTCTTTAGAAGGAACATTGTTAAGCTGCCACGAAGCTTCAAACGGCATAGAAGCAATTGAGGTTTATAAAAAAGAAAAAATAGACCTTGTTA
Organism: Cellvibrionaceae bacterium; assembly: GCA_965262305.1. Taxonomy (GTDB): domain Bacteria; phylum Pseudomonadota; class Gammaproteobacteria; order Pseudomonadales; family Cellvibrionaceae; genus CBDHEY01. The sequence goes on along the minus strand of CBDHEY010000004.1, from coordinate 1,107,162 downwards.
TTATGGATATTCGCATGCCTAAAATGGATGGGTATGAAGCATCTGAGCGTATTAAAAATATAGATCCCAATGCAAAAATAATCGCATTAACAGCATCTGTAATGAGAAGTGAACATGAATCGAAACGTAAAGAGCTTTTCTGCGACTACCTAAGAAAACCAATTATGAAGCAGGTTCTGCTGCAATCGCTCAGTCGATTTTTAGATTGTAGCGTTAACGAAATTCCGAAAAACGAAAGGCGTCCAAGAAAAAAAGAAAATAAATTGAGCGACCTTAAATCATCTATATTGCTTTCCGAACCACTTATCAATCTATTTAACACGGCACAAAATAGCAATTCCATTTCAGATATTAAAAATTTTCACAATGAACTATGCGTTGCAGCTGCAAAACATAATAGCGAGCCATTAAATAAACTCGCTGTTACGCTTGAAGAAAAAATAGAAAGCTTCGATATATCTGGCATTCAACATCTGCTGCTCGAGTTTGAGAGATTTTCAAAGCAATAAAATGTAGAAAAACTTCAGTCCAAAAGCTTCTCTACAAGAGCCATGTTACCGATAGACAGGAAAAGCCTTACAAAGCTCCAAAACTTGTGCCTTAATTTCAGGTATCTTCTGTTCAGAAGTTCCATTCTCAAGAGACTCTAAAACATCACACATCCAATTTGTTAAGGTCACACACTCCTCTTGCTTAAACCCTCTTGTAGTAATCGCCGGAGTGCCAACGCGCAGTCCACTTGTTACAAAGGGTGAACGAGGGTCATTAGGAACTGCATTTTTATTCACGGTAATATTTGCCTGGCCGAGCGCAGCGTCCGCATCCTTACCTGTATATTCTTTACCAATTAAATCAACGAGCATCAGATGGTTTTCAGTACCGCCTGAGACGATTTTTATTCCTCGAGAGATAAAAGTATCCGCCATAGTTTTAGCGTTAACGATAACCTGTTTTTGATATTCCTTATAATCTTCACTCATCGCTTCTTTAAACGCGATCGCTTTCGCTGCAATCACATGCATTAAAGGACCACCTTGACCACCTGGGAAAACCGCAGAATTAAGCTTTTTCTCAATCGCTTCATTCGCTTTCGCCAAAATAATACCGCCTCTAGGGCCACGCAACGTCTTATGAGTTGTTGAAGTGGTCACGTCCGCAATCTGTACCGGTGAAGGATATTCACCTGCAGCAACTAGCCCGGCGACATGCGCCATATCAACTAAGAGATAAGCTCCCACTTCGTCCGCTATATCACGAAATTTTTGCCAATCTAATACCTGGCTATAAGCAGAGAAGCCCGCAACCACCATTTTGGGTTTATGTTCACGAGCAAGTGCAGCAATCTCCTCGTAATCAACCTCTCCTGTCTCTGGATTTATGCCATATTGCACAGCTTTATAGACTTTGCCCGAAAAGTTTACGCTGGCACCGTGAGTGAGGTGTCCGCCATGCGCTAAGCTCATGCCAAGAATAGTGTCACCTGGGGCACACAATGCCGAATAAACCGCATTGTTAGCTTGAGAGCCAGAATGAGGCTGCACGTTCGCATAATCTGCTGAAAAGAGCTGTTTTGCGCGTTCAACCGCTAATGCTTCTGCGATATCAACATATTCACAACCACCGTAATATCGTTTACTTGGATAACCCTCAGCATATTTGTTCGTTAATTTACTGCCTTGAGCTTCCATAACCAGCGGGCTGGTATAATTTTCTGAAGCGATGAGCTCGATATGCTCCTCCTGACGAACCCCTTCCTTTTGAATAGAATCCCAGATTTCCGGATCAAATGACGCAATGGACTGACTCTTATCAAACATAACTTTCCTCTAACTAAAATTTCTTGAAGCCTATGATTTGTACGAAAACTAATCTCAATTTGGCCAGAAAAAGACGCGAATTTTACACTAGAAGATGCTAAATATGCAGCAAGAATTGCCGGGAATCAAAAATTAAAGCCCCGAAACCTAATTCAATGCTTTATGTGCAATATCAAAGGAATGATCTAGAGTTATTTAAGAGGAATAGTTTTAGGCGGCCTTGTGATTATATGCAATTACCGGAACTCCTTACCGAACTAAAGAACCTATGCTTTGCCCAGTAATACGATAGCTTAGCTCACTGGATAATAGCCGTAATTCTGAACACTTAAATGCTGTATTTGAAAAAAATACCCACCAGAATTACCTGAGCAAAAGTTCGAGCATTCACAAGATGTCGCGGTGTTCTATACAAGAAGCAGTTTATTTTACAGAGGAATTTCAATGCCAAGCTCCATCTCGCTGAGATTTACTATCGTTTCAGTCATTACAATCGTTTTGGTTTTAGGAATAAGTGGGGTTTATCACTACTCTTCTGAAAGAAGTCATTTTTACGAGCAACAAGAAACAAAAGCTCGTCTCATAATGAAGCAGATTGAACTTAACGCCCCACTGCTTTTGTGGGATTACGAAGTGGCTCAACTACAAAATCTCCTTATATCACTCGCTCAGTCGGACGATATTTTAGGTATATTTGTTATCGATTCGGAAAAAACAGTAATAGGTGCCAGAAGAAATGCTAATCACCAAATCGAACTAGTTGATGATTACCAAGCTTTAGGAGACGTTAACAAGCGAGAAGATATTTTCTTTGATGATGAAGGGAAAAAGGTAAAGGTCGGCGAAGCGCTTTTGTTGATCGATCGAACCATGGTTTATGATCAACTTGAAAGGCAGGTCTACACACTCATCATTGAAACCATAATTTTATCTATGGTTCTCGTGACCATCATTGTTTTTACTTTGAGATACTTGGTTAACAACCCTATTCATAGCGTAAACGAAGCCCTCAACAATATTAACAAAGGCGATGGCGATTTAACGCAACGTTTGCCTCCGAACAATTTAGGAGAGATAGGGCTCTTGACCCGCTCGGTCAACGAATTTATTGATAGTTTGAGAAAAATCATTTTAGGAGTAGTAAACAATTCTTATCAAATGAACTCCCCAATTCAGCAAGTGAATCTGGTTTCCAAGCAAACCCAAATGGGCGCTGAACTTCAACACAAGAAAATAAACCATATGACTGAATCTATGCGACATATGGCTGACGCGGCAAAGGAAGTTGCTCAAGGCACAACCGAAGCGGCAAACCATGCAAGAGAGGTGACTGAAAATGCTAAGTTTGCTGACGAAGAACTCAAAAAAATGACCAGGACAATTCAAACCCTCGCCCAAGATATTGCACAAGGAGCAGAGGTAATTAATGCATTGGAAGGCGATGTATCGAATATTGTGTCGGTGCTCGACGTGATACGAGGCATCGCCGAGCAAACAAACCTGCTTGCACTTAATGCGGCGATCGAAGCTGCAAGGGCAGGCGAACAAGGTCGCGGTTTTGCAGTTGTTGCAGACGAAGTCAGATCTTTAGCTAGTAAGACGCAGGATAGCACGCAGGAAATCCAGGACATGATAGAAAAACTTCAAACGGCGTCTAGCAAAGCGGTTTCAATCATGCGAATAGGTCGCGAATCTGGCGAACAAACGGTGAATAAAATACAAGAGACTCAAGAAATCGTTGGGAAAATCTCTTATGCGATCGTCGGCGTTAGCGATATGACAGGGCAAATAGCCAGTGCCGCCGAACAGCAAACGGCAATGTGTAACGAAGTCACGTCAAACCTAAATGATGTTGTCGAAGTCGTAGGAAAAGTAGCCGGAGACGCAAAAGAAACCTACCATGCAAGTGAAGTGTTAACTAGCTTGATCAACGAACAAGGCGAACTGCTGAGTAAATTCAAAACCTGACGCTACGCTAATATAATTATTTATAAACTCTCACTGATAATTCGCTTAAAAAGCAATCAGAAACATTCTAAGTGCGTTTTACTCATCGTTTAGCGATTGAATTATCTGAGGTGAATGGTTACCCTGCCGCCTTCAATAACTTTCTCCTCGAGGCAAAAATTCGATGGCGCAATACGTCTATACAATGAACCGCGTAGGTAAAATTGTTCCACCTAAGCGTGAAATTCTCAAAGACATATCCCTATCATTTTTCCCTGGCGCAAAAATCGGCGTCCTCGGCTTAAACGGATCTGGCAAATCTACGCTTTTAAAAATTATGGCAGGGTTGGATACTGACATATCGGGTGAAGCACGCCCAATGCCAGACATAAAAGTAGGATATCTGCCTCAAGAACCGCAACTAAATCCAGATAAAGACGTTCGTGGAAATGTCGAAGAAGGGGTGCAAGAAGCAGTAGATGCACTTAAAGGGTTAGAAGAAGTCTACGCCGCCTATGCAGAACCTGACGCCGATTTCGATCAACTCGCAAAGCAACAAGCCAAGTATGAAGATATTATTCAAGCTTGGGATGCACATAATTTGGATCATACTTTAGAAGTTGCCGCAGATGCTTTGCGATTGCCCGCTTGGGATGCAAACGTTGAAAATCTATCTGGAGGAGAACTTCGCCGAGTCGCACTTTGCCGCTTACTTTTGTCTCGCCCAGATATGCTATTACTTGATGAGCCGACTAACCATCTAGACGCAGAATCGGTTTTTTGGCTAGAGCAATTTCTCGTAAACTTTTCAGGAACTGTTGTTGCCATCACGCATGATCGTTACTTTTTAGACAATGCCGCCGGTTGGATTTTAGAACTGGACCGGGGACATGGCATTCCATATGAAGGAAACTATTCCACTTGGCTAGAACAAAAAGAAGCCCGCCTTGCGCAAGAAGCAAAAACAGAAGCATCTCGAGAGAAAGCAATTAAAGCCGAACTTGAATGGGTCAGGCAGAACCCGAAAGGCCGCCAAGCAAAGAATAAAGCCCGACTTGCAAGATTCGAAGAAATGCAATCTCAAGAATTTCAAACTCGTAACGAAACCAACGAGATCTATATTCCACCTGGTGAGCGGCTGGGAGATAAGGTTATTGAGTTCAACAATGTAACCAAGGGTTTTGGTGATCGATGCCTAATTAGCAATCTTAGTTTTTCAATACCTAAGGGCGCAATAGTCGGAATTGTCGGTGGAAATGGCGCCGGTAAATCGACGCTATTTCGCATGATCGAGGGGAAAGAAAAACCGGACTCTGGAGAAATAGAGGTTGGTGAAACAGTTAAAGTTGCCTACGTTGAACAAGGTCGCGAAAACCTTGATGATGACAAATCAGTTTGGGAAGCCATATCCGATGGTTTAGATGTACTTAAAATCGGTAACTATGAAGTTGGGTCTAGAAACTATGTTGGCCGATTTAACTTTAAAGGAACCGATCAGCAAAAACGTGTTGGCGATCTCTCTGGAGGAGAGCGGGGAAGACTGCATTTAGCGAACACATTAAAGCAAGGCGCGAATGTTTTATTACTGGATGAACCGTCTAATGACCTTGATGTTGAAACCCTAAGAGCTCTAGAAGACGCGATCCAAACTTTTCCTGGTTCAGCTTTAATCATCTCCCATGATCGCTGGTTTTTAGATCGTGTCGCCACACACATTTTAGCGTACGAAGGTGAAAGTGAGGTGGTTTTCTTCGAAGGCAACTACACAGAATACCACGAAGACTTTATATCAAGAAAAGGTGATAACGCAGCGCCAAAAAGAATGAAGTACAAACCATTAAAAAACTAACAAGAAAATAAACTCAACTAGATTCAAATCAGAAATACCTTAAATCCAACTGAGAAAAATCTACACGAGAATCTGTTTACCTTAACTTAAACAAATTCTCGTGTAATTAGAATTAATAAAACACGTGCAGCTCGGTAAATACCTGCTCTTGGTTGTCAAATGGATTCTGAGGAATACCGTCGAGTATCCTCACACCAAAACGTACTTGAAAAAACTGACTTACAAATTTCTCACCCAACAGGCTGATACGAGATCGCTCATCTTCATCAACATCATCGTTGGGATCATGAAAATCCCAGCTCAACTTCACGTTTAAGTCCGGTTGAACTAAATAGTTAGCCGATAAAAACGTAATAAATTGTGTGGTCTCGGCATCTCCTACCTCAGTATCAATTAAATCAACCTCGCCCAAAAATGCGAATTTACCCAGTTTTAAACCACCAAAAACATTACTTGAAGTCGTAGCAACATCACCCGGAGCTTCATTAGTACTCAAAGAAGCACCCACTCTAAATACTGGATGAACATATTGCCCCAACAGCGACACTTGTTTTTCCCTGTTGTTCTCGTTGCCACCCTGCGTACCGTTAGTGACAGAAGCCGAAAAAGACCAGGCGCCTGGCTCCCAACCTATCTCAATACCGTTATCAGAGTTGTCGAAATTAAACCCGGTAGTTTGGCGAATAAATGCATCATCATCTTGCAAACGCCAACCATACGGTAAGAAAAAGCGCCCGGCTTTCAAATAGCTTGAGCCACCAAAAATACCTTTATAGATCAGCAAAGCTTCTCGAGTTCTACCACCTTCAGGAGCGACTTGCTGATCCACATAAAAAGATAAACTGTCATCTAACTTATACTCCAAATAAATCGTACCGTTACTCACGTTAAATGCGTTGGTATCTTCCACATCTAAAGGTTCACTATTATCACCTTCTTCCAAATCTGCTTCGTCGAAAGTGCTATCGGTCCAATCAACACGAAAGTTTCCTCCGGTCGATATTGCTTCATTGAGTTGCGGTGAAAATTTGGTACTACTAGGGTTACTGGTTAATCCTAAAGCGTAAGCGTTTCCCGCAGCAGAACGTTTTCCTCCACCGGTAATATTGGTATGACAGGCAGAACACTTAACGCCATAACGGACTGCGAGATAGGGTTCAGCCACAACTTTTGCGGACATAAAAACCGACGCACACAAAATAATAATTAGCGCACCTATACCTGCAATAGGTGCCTTGATAAAGCTATTTAATTTGGAAAATTTATCTGTATTCTTCATAGAATGGTTCCTCATAGAATCCATATTCGCCTAAGGAAATTAATATGGACTCTATTTCATAATTAATGGTAATTAGGTTAATAAAAATTATTAGTTATCATCAGTATTTACTGGTGCGTTTGGATGTTTAAAGACAAAATCTATTCCTTCATCCGGTTGCGAATCCGCTACTGAGTGACAACCTACACATCCACCATTGTTTAAGTTCGGCCCACGCCTTGGCTCGCCATTATCATCCAAGGCAATTTCGCCAGTTGAATCATCAATAAAAAACCATTCCCAATCACCGCCTTGATTACTTATGTTGCCCCCGCGCTTCACCATTGCTGTCACTTCGAGCACTTCATCACCACTCGTGATTTCCTTGACTAGTATGGTACCGATAGGATATTCAGGGTTGGGATTAGCGAAGAGTTGTTTTTGATAAACACGACGTACGGAACCCTCTACACTAATCTGGTGAGCCTGGCCGAGAAGAGGGTTGCGATCATCACGTTCATCAACAAGAGTCCAATCGCGGAAATTTGCAAAATCAGCTGCTTCGGCAACTTTTTCCGAAGGATGCAAGAATACATAATCACCTCCTCCTTCTTGAAGATCCGCAGAAGCATGACAGTTGTTACAACCATTTTCCATTACACCTACGCCGCGATCCACGATAGCGCTCAGATCGGTGGCGAATACAAACCACTCCCACCCATTGTTATCAGGATTAAAAGAGCCACCGCGCTTAACCATAGCAAGTAATCCACCCGCTTGAGCAAACTCATCGGTACCACTGCTAATAGTTTTCACTTCTTTGACCAGAATAGAACCATTCGGATAAACACCTCCATCGGCCAACATAGCGGTTGGATTGCTAAATACACGACGAGAGAAGGTATCGTCGTTACCCTGGTGAATACCAAGGAGGAATTCATTAGTATCACCGATAGAATAATCGACCTCATCCCAAGATAAATACTCTTCGAAATCAGCTAGCTCAGCAAAAAACTCACTGTTATTGTTAACTGGCGCACCAGGGTGCTTAAATACAAAATCAATACCTTCGCCAGTAGTTCTAGAAGCACCTGTGTGGCAGCCAACACAACCACCGTTGTTTAACAATGCACCACGTCGGGCGTCACCGCTATCGTCAAGAGCAATTTCGCCAGTAACAGATTCAAGAACAAACCACTCCCAATCACCACCTGAATTTGCAAAATTACCACCACGTTTCACCATTCCAGTGGTTTCTATTATTTCACCATCAACGATCACATCTTTAACGAGAATGGTACCTATTGGGTATTCAGATATTGGATTTGCATAAAATTGTTTTTGGTACACACGACGTATTGAACCATCAATAGTAACGCCATGAGCCTGACCTAAAAGCACATTGCGGTCAGTTCGATCATCAATTACAGCCCAGTCTTGATAACCTGAAAAATCGACGGCTTCTGCAATTTTTTCGGAGGGATGCAAAAAGACATAATCTGCACCACCTTCTTGAAACTCCGCCGCAGCATGGCAAGAGTTACAACCATTTTCCATCACGTTTGCGCCGCGAGCTAAAATTTCACTCATATCGGATGACAAGGCAAACCACTCCCAGCCATTATTTTCAGTATTAAAATCTCCGCCACGCTTGACCATGGCTAGCAACCCGCCATCCGCTGCGAACTCATCATTACCGCTACTGATGGTTTTGACTTCTTTAACCAAAATAGCACCATTAGGGTACTCACCATCTGCTCCTAAATTACTCGCTAATGGATTGCTGAATACACGTCGCGAGAAAGTATCATCATTCCCTTGATGAATACCTGCTAGAAATTCATTCGTATTCCCTATGGAATAGTCCACCTCATCCCAAGACATATAATTGGCCATATCACTTAACTCGGCAATAAATTCAGCCTGAGCGGCAATAGGAATAGATGGTAATGCTCCGTCATTAACCCAACTTTCAATAGAGGCAATTTGTCCGGCGGTCAGAGGGGGTCCACCTAGAGGCATCTGTCCACCGCTAATAATAGCCCCATCTTGGCTTCCACGAACTTTTCTAACTAGGTAGCTATTATTTGCATTATTTGGTTCGATGCGATTTAGATCAGGTTGTTGGGAGCTGGCTATATTTACCAAGTTATCAAAACTCACACTCGGTTCTAAGTTAAGCCCGCCCGATGTGTTAACGCTGTTATGACATTCAACACAACGAGAATTAAAAATAGCCTGAACCGGAGCAAAAGGGTCATTTTCTGACACGACGTTGTCATTTGATAAAGGTTGACCATTGGCATCAAGCCCTGATCCGTCCCCGCCACAACCAACGAGAATAAATAGAGATAAAATTAAAGGTGAAGATCGAATCGTATGCTTTGCATTGATCCAATTTTGATATTTTAGCGACCGGGGAGTAAATTTCATTCCTGTTATCCTGTGTAGTAATTCTAATACACGCCCTAAAAATGATAGGCGACCAAATAACCAAGATATTTGAAAACTTTCTTTCAGAAGAAGTTCTCATTGGTTTATTCCCCAAATAAAAAAACTGTTTTTTTAACGCCCTTCTTGACTTTTTATTTTTAAACGTGGCTTCTTATTTTTAAAAAGGCTTAACAGTGCAACAACCGAATATTTTCGATCACACAATAATGAAAGTTGCAACAAAAAATATATTGGTTTGAGATATATAAACCAGAGAAAATTTTTTATTCACCCTACGTTTTTCTAGTTTAGATATTCAAATTGCGCAGGCATGATAATTAACGTTACTCGAGTAATTATCACGAAAGTATAAAAAAATGGAGAGCGATAAATAGAAATTATCACAAAACTATAAATTGTTTTATGGACGAGAATTGACGCGAAAATTTCACTAAATCAGGCGACAAAAAATAAAGATAGCAATGATTAATCAGAGTTTTAAAACAAATGATTTATATTTTAGGAATTGATCAAATAAGAATTTTTAACGTTAATTATTAACTGAATCGTCGACAAAAATTTTTCTAAAGCGGAAGATATTTAACACAACCTAATAATTGGACATTTTTGATTAAAATAAAAAAGGCGGTGAAAAAACACCGCCCAATCGGGAATAAAAATTATTCCCTCGGGGTAAAACCAATCCTATTGAAGCCAGCGGATTGCGTTTTCAATCTGCTTGATAAAATCCGGATTTCTGAAAGTCTCGTGAAGATGCCCTTGGTTGGTGTAGTACACTTTCCCCTGTTCAATCAGATTAGTAAAAATGATTGGGTGGTCGGCATCTGCAGGTAAAACCGTAGTGGGGTAACTTGTTCGATCCAACCTTGCTATAACTTCAAGGTTTGGCGCCTTACGCAAATCAACACTCCAGAAGTACCATTCATCACGATAACGCCAAACGTCTCCGTCACCCCCCACATGGGATAAGAATTGCGAGCTGGGAGCCTCCAAAATCAAATCCGCAGTTTGGGTATTATCTGGATGGCCAGCGTCAAAGTTTGCACCACCATAAAGCGTGTCATGATACCAAGGCCAATCTGACTCAGTATCTACAGCAGCATGCACACCTAACAAACCACCACCAGCTTCCAGCCAATTACGGAAAGCATCCTGTTGCTGATTATTAAAAATATCTCCGGTAGTATTTAGCAAAATAATGATGTCGAACCTAGAGAGATTCCCGTCAAACAAGGCGCTATCTTCACTGAAAGTTGCGGTCCAATTTTCGTTAGCATTCACCATGTTTTGCATCATAGCGACACCTGACGAGATCGAATCGTGGCGAAACCCTGCCGTTCTCGAAAACACCAACATGTTTAATTCTTGGCTTGGTTCATTCATTACTTGCTTGCTCACCTCATCAATATTTCCGTCTTCATCAGTCACAGTCAGCGAAACTATATAACCGGCCTGCTCTGTGTATTCATAGGTAAATGAAACTCCGCTTTCAACTACGCCATTACCAAGATCCCATTCATATGAGATTATTGGGCTTTCACCTTGTTTACTAGTTGAAGCATCAAATGAGCAGCGCAATTCAATACAGTTAAATTCAAAATCGGCTCTCAACCTTGGTACCGATGGAACGACAGTCAAGTCAATGTAATCAACGTTCATAGCAGCATCACCGTTATCAAAGAAAACCTCCAAAGTCGAATTTTCTGTGATATCCAAAGGCGCAGTTACTTCGAAATAATTTGCCACCCAATTACCGGTAGATACAAAAGGAACATTGCCTACATCTTCACTGTTTAACCTGAGCGAAATTTCACCTTCTAACTCGGATGCGTAGCTAATTGTGATATCAGACGCAGCAGGTAAATTTGTCACACTAAATCCAGCGCCGAGACTACTGATAAATGCAATACCCTGCCCTCCAGACGCAAGATCATCTTCGTATGGCAATGCACTCCCAAATGTCTCACCGGATTCAGCTTCAAACCTTACTTTTTCTGGCAAAGGAGATGGTGTTACAGAAGGCGTCGGAGTGATTACTGGTGTGGGCGTCACCGTCGGCGTTATTGTCGGAGTGGGTGTGAGCGTTGGTGTTGGAGCTACCGTGGGAGTTATTGTTGGTGTAGGTGCAGCAGTGGCGGTGGGCGACGCGGTTGGAGTCGCTGTAGCTGTAGCAGTGGGTGTTGGTGAAGGAATCACTGACGAAATAGGCTTGAACGCCCACCTTGTATAGTCGCCTCGCCATTTATTTGGCTGCAGCTGAACCTCGGTGCCATTTCCCGAATAAAAAATATACTTTCCGGTCGCACGGTTAACCAGATGTCCATAACCATCGCCACGATCATCATAAGACCACTGCGTCCAATTCCCACTCCATCCCGTTGGACGGATAACGATCTCGGAACCGTTTTCCGCTTGCGCAGGTCGGGTATTTTTTACCGAAAACCGGTTTACAAGATAAAAGTAATTATCACCAGCATCTCGCATTTCCCAATGACCACAGGAGTCTTCTATTGCGGGATTTGACGCAGATATTGCACTTCCGTCGAGCGTTTCGCACGAATAAAGTTTTTTACCTGACGGCTTATGTTCGACCGTGTAATACGTCTGAGCGTAAACGGCTGGAGCCAGTGCGGCCAAAATTCCTATTTGCGTGAGTGAGTTCGCTATCCAATTTCTAAATTTAACATTCTTATTTTTATCAATCATATTATCTCCAAGAAGCTTAAAACCCGTTTAAACCAATAGCCATACTTCTGCGAAGCAGCTTGAGAGATACTAAGAGATCAATTCATTGGATTCTTGACGATTTTTGACATCGTAAATGGAATTTGTAAATAAATGCGTTGACGGATATTTATTTTCGAAAAGCACGACAAATGTCACAATCTATCTAAGTGACTTGAATTTTTTTACATAGCCTTGCGAGAAACCTTTCCACCAAGTAAGTTCAGGCGTAAAAATAGTATTAATTGGAATGTATAAGCTACCTGAAAAAACCTGGTCCGAATGCATACGAAACATAGAAGGCGCATCGCCTAAGCAATACGGACTTCGAGTAAACCAATGAAATGCCTGCGCAATGGTACAATCAACTAGAGAACCTGGCCCACGATGATGGAAAACCGCGTACTGACTGGAGGGCAAGGTTAAGCATTCCATTCCATCTGGAACCACGCATGGCTTTTTCACTTCTACTGCAAAATAGTTTTCAATATCGTGGAGATGATCTAATTGTTTCATCCTGAAAGCAATATTCCATTCGCTTCCGTCTTTTAACTGTTTTATTGAATGCAAGTGATTCTGGAGTTTAGCACCCAAATCTTCGCCTTCATCGACGTTATCCTCAACTCGCAAACCATAATATGGTTGCACTACTCTGTATCCGACCATATAGCGAATTGGTAGTGAAATAATCTCTGGAGAAGTCACATTCCCTTCTCTTACGACCTCAAATTGCGAGCCATCGATAGGCTTTTTCTGGATAGCATTATAGGCACTGCCAATGTTGCGATACTCTCTTGGAGAGTTCCAAAACACTCGCGTAAACGCTCGCGAGAATACTTCGGCTGAATGAAATTCATATTTTAGCGCGATATCAAGAATATTATCTCGAGTGAGCACGAGCTCTTTAGATGCTTCAGACAATCGTCGTAAACGGATGTAATTTGCTAAGGTATCGCCGGTATGTTCTAAAAATACGCGGTGCAATTGACGAAGTGATAAACCTGCTTGTGAAGCAATCTCGTCACAAGTAATAGAAGCACAAAGGTTTTTCTCTATTAAGTCAACGGCTCTGATAACACGAAATTCAGTATCCATATGAAACCATAGAAAAATATTTCCGAGCTTGAGAGCCCTAATTTAGTTATTATTAATAATTAAACATACCCTAGCACAGAATCACTATCCATTTTAGGCTTGCTTACACAAAAACTAAAAAGATTAATAAAAAACGAAAATGCATTATCAAACGCTCGGAAAAACCGGGATTGAGATATCAGAAATAAGCCTTGGCACCTCTTCGTTAGCCGGTGTGTTCCATCCTGTCACTGAAAAACAAGCAATGGATGCGGTAAGCGAGGCGCTTAATATTGGAATAAATTATTTTGATTCAGCACCACTCTACGGCAATACTTTGGCGGAGACCCGATTGGGCAAAGCGCTAAAGCATATTCCGAGAGATAAATATATCTTGGCGACCAAGGTTGGTCGATTTCACAACGATGAATTTGATTTTTCAGCCAAGCGAGTCTTCAATAGTTTTGAAGAAAGCTGTAAAAGACTCGGCACCGACTACATTGATGTTTACCAAGCTCACGATATTGATTTTGCTTCTCACCAACAAATCATCAATGAAACATTACCAGCTTTATGGCAATTAAAAGAACAAGGTAAAGTTCGACAAATAGGTATTACCGGATTAAAAATTGAGATACTGGCGAAGGTTGCCAATAATTATCCCCTGGATACGTTACTCTCTTTTTGCCGCGGAACTCTCGTTGATAATAGATTAAATCAACTAAATGAATTAATGGATGATAAAAAGATAGGAATCATTAATGCCTCTCCTCTGGTGATGGGTTTACTTACAGATATTGGACCAATTAGTTGGCACCCAGCCACAAGTTCAATGCGCTCTGCAGCAAAAGAAGCCGTTTCTATTTGCAAAAAACATGGTGTTTCAATTGAGCAAATCGCTATTCAAGAATCGATTAGACAAGCACGACAATTACGTATGTCAACGACTCTTATTGGATCGGCAAATAAAACACACATCAAACAATGGAAAAGATGGCTTGAGTCATTTGAAAAAAACCAGCCCAATTTAAGCGAAGAACTAAGAATGGAATTAGATTCCGCACTTTGGCCAATTTATAACAAAGATTGGTAAATAACCCGCAGTGGAGCAAGGGATAAATAAAAGAATCACTTGCTAATAGACATTGGCCAAGTTTCAGCAAACAGACATTCTTAGTATAACCCTGCCACGTGCGCCAAAAACCATGCTATTGGTGCTCAAGCGAGACTTGAGGGTTGCCTTGTTATCAGAATAATAATAAGTTTGCTTGTGTTCACTTGCGAACCACGGCACGATTCTACAGATACAAAAAGTTTTATACAGAAGCTATACAATTCGTATTCAATACCTATTTATTAATCTTCAAAATAATCAGGCGGTTTTATGAAAAATATTCGATTTTTGTCCGCGTTTTCACTCCTCTCATTGGCCTTTTTAACCAGCTGCGAAAAAAACGAGGTTGAAAGTAAACCGCCACCAAGACCCATAGCCTGGATAAAGACAGTTTCTTCAGACTTATCGCAAGTTAGACGCATATCTGGGATCTTGCAAGCTCAAGAAAGCACAAGTCTCAGTTTTGAAGTAAGCGGAAAAGTAGAATCAGTGAGCGTAAAATTAGGCGATTCCATTAAAAAAGGACAGTTAATGGCAGAGCTGGATAAAAGTAGTTACCAGCTTAATAATAACTCTGCCGATAGCAGCCTCCAAGAAGCCAAAGCCCGACAAGACGAAGTAAGGAAGCGATATCAAAGAATATCTGACCTTCTTGAACAAGGTTTCGCATCTAAAGCCGAGTTCGACAATGCAAAAGCCGAGCTTGATAGCGCAAATAGTGCTGTTGAGGTCGCTCAATCTCGACTGGAACTTTCTCAGAAAGACCTGCGAAATACACGGCTGCTCGCGCCCTATGATGGAAAGATTACGGCAAGACTGATCGAACCTTCGCAACAAATTTCAGCTGGTCAGACTGTATTCAACATTGAAGGTAAACAAGGTCTAGAGATCTCCGTAATGGTGCCAGAAACGATGATAGGTTATCTTGAAAATGGGCAGACGCATAAGTCTCATTTTCCCGCCTTACCAGATTTACTTCTGGATGCACAAATCGCAGAAATAGGCTCTCAAGCCGAAACGGCTAACGCTTACCCAGTAACGCTTTTAATCAACGAACAAAACATAAATTTGCGCGCAGGCATGACTGCAGAAGTAGATTTTACTTTTTCTGGTCGCGGATTGACCGGATATACAGGAGAAACCGTCCGTATTCCCTTATCAGCAATCCTCGCAGGGGATGGACAAAATAACTATGTCTTCGTTTACGATGAAAATGAAAATGCCGTTAGTAAACGCAAAATACAGACAGAAAACATCTTTAACAATGAAGTATTAGTCTCCAATGGATTAAAAGCAGGAGAAATTATTGCCATTGCAGGCGTCACCTACCTATACGACGGGCAAGCCGTCACTCTTTTGGATGTCGGAACCAAGAAATTTAATTAGGGGGCGATAAAAATGAATTTGACGGAAATTGCTTTTCAATACCGTAAACTGTTTTTTTTAATTTTGGCTGCGCTATTAGTTTATGGGTTCACCAGTTATTTTACTTTACCCGCTCGCGAAGACCCACAAATTACCATTCGAGAAGCCCTAGTGATTACTCAATACCCAGGCCTCAGTTCCGAAAGGGTAGAAAACTTAATCACAAAAAGATTAGAGCGCGTGATAAGAAATATTCCAGAAGTAGAAGAAATCCGCTCCACTTCCTCTACAGGGCTCTCAATCATTCACGTAGAAATACTGGATCGCTATTCAGATTTAAAACCTATATGGCAAAACCTACGCAATAAAGTTAACCAAACACAGCCACAATTGCCAGTAGGCACGCGTCCATCTCAAATCAATGATGAATTTGGTGATGTTTCCGTTATAACACTGGCATTAACAGCGAAAGATTTTGGCATGAAAACCATGCATGATATGGCCAAACATACGCGCGATGTCCTCTATACCGTGGCAGGCACAAAAAAGATCGAGATTCTTGGAGTACAAGACGAACGCATATTTTTGGAAATTTCAAACGCAAAAATATCCCAACTCGGTATAGCACCAATAGAACTCCTTAACATTTTACAAAACCAGAACATCATCCAACCCGGTGGTACCGTAGACACAGGTGCTGTTAGTTTTATTGTCGAACCGACGGGAAACTTCGACACCTTAAAAGATATAGGTAACACGTTAATTGCAATACCAGGCACGACGGATGTAATTCCATTACGCGATATTGTCGAGATTAAAAGAAGCTATATAGACCCTCCGAACCAACCCTCGTATTTTAACGGAGAGCCTGCGATCATATTTGGTATATCTATGCTCGAAGGCTATAACGTTCTGGAGTTCTCTCCTCGAGTCAAAGACAAAATCAACTCAGTGCAACAAACACTTCCGGTGGGTATGAATTTAAATATCGCGACTTATCAAGCCGACCAGGTCGCGAAAACCGTTTACGGTGTATCCAGTTCTGTCTCACAAACACTCGTAATTGTGCTCGTTGTTGTCATGCTATTTTTGGGAATTCGAACCGGGCTTATTGTGGGCACAATCGTTCCGTTTGTTATGCTCGCAACGCTTGCGTTTATGAATATCTTTGGTATGGAACTAGAAAGAATGAGTCTTGCGACGCTTATAATCTCATTGGGCTTACTGGTTGATAACGGCATCGTCATTGCAGAAGATTTTAAACGAAGGCTAGAAGAAGGCGCTTCACGCCCTGATGCGCTTAAGGGTTGTGGTGGTGATATGGCGATCCCTCTTCTGATATCAACACTTACAACCATCTTAGTTTTTTTACCTTTAATGCTCGCGCAACATGTTGCTGGCGAATACACACGCTCTATTTCATACGTCATTATCATTTCGCTGTTAACCTCATGGGTACTCGCCTTATGCATCACACCAACACTGTGTTATTACTTCTTAAAGGTCGATTCAAAATCAAATAAAAAAGAGGGCAAAGATTTTATGTCGCGCTTTTATGGCCCTTACGATCACTTCTTGCGCTGGGCGTTAAAGCGGCGAATTATTTTTATGTCAATTATGTTTGGTCTCTTGTTTTTGTCCGTTGGCCTAATGGGCTTTGTACCCAACCAGTTTTTCCCCGACTCAGACAGAACGCAAATCCTAATGAATGTGGAGTTTCCAGCGGGAACAACGTCTCGTAGAACCGACGCGAGAATGCGCGATATTTTTCACTTTTTGAATGACAAGGAAATGTTTCCGCATATTGAGAATTTCTCTGGACATGTCGGGTATGGCGGCCCAAGGTTTGTACTTTCCCTGTCTCCAGACGATCCAGCCGAAAATAAGGGTTTCATTGTTATCAATATTGATGAAGTAAAAAATGTAGCGAAAACGATACATAGCATACGCAACAATATTTACCAACAGTTTCCTGATAGCTTTATTCGCGTAGGTAAAATGTTTTTGGGTCCAAGCGATTCGAGCAAATTAGAAGTTCAAATAAAAGGTCCCGATGCAGATGTGCTATTTGCCAATGCCGAAAAAATAAAAGAAGTTTTTCGATCTATCCCAAATACCATCGATGTAAGATCTAATTGGGAAAACCGCATCACCAAGGTATTGGTCGAAGTTGATCAGCAGCGCGCTCGACGAGCAGGCGTAACGTCAACCGATATAGCGCAGACTATGCAAGCCGGATTCAATGGAATGGAAATCACCGAATTCCGCGATGATGATGATGTTATTCCTATTATCATGCGCGCAAGTCAAGAAGAACGATTTAATTTAGATCGTGTTAGAACACTTAGTGTTTTCTCCACCTCTCGACAAACAAACGTCTCGCTTTTTCAAATTGCCGATTTTTATCCATATAACGAATATGCAAAGATTGATCGCGAAAATATGTTCAGAACCATTACCATTGAAGGCAAAAACACGGCCATGACGGCGGAAGACATGTTTGCTTTAGTTGATCCTCAGATACAAGCCATTAATGATCAGCTTCCACTAAATCACGCGGTTGAATACGATGGGGTTGTCGTTGAATCTGTTGAAGCCCAGCAGGCGTTATCAGCCAGTGTTCCAATGGTTATTGGCATTATATTGGTGTTGCTCGTACTGCAATTTAATTCATACCGTAAACCAATTATTATTTTTCTCACTATTCCTCTAATGATAATTGGTGCTGCTATAGGCCTAATAGTGACAGGCTCGTTTTTTGGCTTTATGGTCATGCTCGGCTTATATTCTCTCGCGGGAATTATTATTAACAACGCCATTGTATTGATCGACAGAATTGAAATAGAAGAACAGTCTGGAAAATCTTCTTACGATGCCATTATCTCGGCCGCCGTGTTACGACTCAGACCGATAGTAATGACTACCATCACCACGGTTTTAGGTTTGCTGCCGTTGATACTTTCACGCGACCCTTTGTTTTACGGAATGGCCAATGCTATGGCCTTTGGACTAGGTGTCGGCACGATACTGACCCTTGGGGTAGTGCCTGTTTTATATGCTTTGTTTTACCGTGTGAAGAATGCTACGTGATTGCAACGGTCGGCCAACTTACAAAATCGTTGGCCGACCCGTTTAAACTTAAGCAATCTCTTTCCCTGCTAAGAATGCTTCGGCTCGCTCTTCTTCTATTTTTCTCCAAGAGCCATCTACCCTCTATTTATTTCAGGTTCAGAATAAACAAAAGTTGATTCCACCATCGAGATGACAATTACGAAAATCTTCTATTCATTTAATCAATTTTTTTAAAGACTCGACTGTTTCATTTTGAAAAAACGAGATTTCAATCGAGCCTAACTCCCTTGGTTCAACTTCTACGCCTTTGTTCTCCGGCGACTAGCTTTTTTAAACCCGCTTCTTCAATTTCCTCTAAAGTAGACCATCCACAATCCTTCAACTTCACTAACTTATTTTCATTTGTCAAAAGAAACCCTTCCGGGTTTGGAAAATCTAAATTTACATTATTTTCCAAGTCAGAATAACTATAGGCAACTGTATCACATTCCTGACAGCAAAACCCTAAGGTAAGTGGAGACCTTGTCAAAGTTACAAAACCAATTGGGCCAGTAAAACAACGAGGACATTCATTTTTTACATAATACATACTTTCTAAAACTCTTTTGGATAAGCAGTGATAACCGAATTTATTTCTAAACGAGACATGCTTAAAAACTTATTACAGTCTCATCAAAGATGACCACCTTCAATTCTAGAACCTGATGGAATTTCAATAACCCCTTCTTTTTTACCTTCCAATAATAGAACTCTGGGAACCATTTCGAATTGGTTCCAATTTAATTTCCTTTGGACATTCTTATTTTTTCGGAGTTCTAAAAAACACATTACAACCATTTAAATCTCCGATAAATATTGGTTCACTCTAATCCCATTCACACCCTGAAAAAACTAGATTTCAATCGAGCCTAACTCCCTTGGTTCAACTTCTACGCCTTTGTTCTCCGGCGACTAGCTTTTTTAAACCCGCTTCTTCAATTTCCTCTAAAGTAGACCATCCACAATCCTTCAACTTCACTAACTTATTTTCTTTTGTCAAAAAAAACCCTTCCCGGTTTCCATAATCTGGATTTAGGTTATTTTTCAAGTCAGAATAGCTATACCAAACTGTAACACATTCCTCACAGCAAAACCCTAAGATAAGTGGAGACTTTGTCAAAGTTACAAAACCAATTGGGCCAGTAAAACAACAAGGACATTCATCTTTTACATAATACATACTTTCTAAAACTCTTTTGGATAAGCAGTGATTGATTTCAATGGAGTCTGAGCCCTTTGGTTTTTATTTCTAATCTAGCTCTTGTATACTAGTGGCTGAACTCATGACTTTGTCAGAATATTTCCAATATGGAATTTTTCGCATCGTGTAAATCTTTTCGAAAACTTAAAATTCGTATAGAACTTCTTATCACTAACGTCTAACCTATAGTGAGAATACATTCCATTCACCCATATTATTATCGAGAAAGTACTTGTGGAGACTCTTCACTAGTCGACCAAACTCGTAACAAACCTCATCTGAGTATCGAAACGTTTTCTCACTTTTTCCGTTTTTTGACTGCCATACTGTAATTTCAGGAACACCTTTCGCGATTGAAATCAGCAGTTCAACATCTTTGTCTTCCTCGGGTGCAATATTAAATAAATGCTGCCCAAATAGTTTAAAAATATCAATATCGTTCATTAACCACCCCGTTTTACTCTCAAATGGAATTTTTCTTAAGTTTCCTTCAATTTCATACTCAACAATAAACCGATCCGGTCTATTTTGGAAGCTTTATCCCAGAGGAGGATATTTTAGCTTCATACTTACTTTCTTTAACTTATTTTTTATCTACTAGCGCTTCTGGCCGCTCTTCTTCAATTTTTCTCCATGGGCTATCGACCTAGAATAAACGTAGGCTGAGGTAATCGTTGAAAATACAATTACAAAAAACTTCTATTCATTTAATCAATTTTTAAAGACGCGACTATGTCATTTTGAAAAAACTAGATTTCAATCGGGCCTGGCTCCGTTTATCTAAACTAGCTATGCAACAAACTCAAAAAACTCTCAAGGTTTTTAGACACTTCGAATAAAACAGGCGAATCCTCTTCAGACTTTTCATGATCCCACAAAACTATTCTAGGCTCATCTCGACCTTCAAAATCAAAACATAAAAAATCACCCGCAAATAAAGCAGCAAATGGACAAAGATAATCATTTAACCTTCCTTCTATTTGGCTCCATACTACTTCGATGTCATAGCAACCAATTTCACTCTCTTTATAGTTAGGAACAAAAGATAAAAAGCGCTCAACTACTTTTTCATTCCCTTTCAGATCAAAATATTGCTCAACTGGAACTCCTCCATTCCCCTTCTTCATCAAATCAAGAAATGAAGCAGGAAAGGAAATTCCTATTTCCCCCTCAACATCTTGAATATAATCCAAATAAATAGAAGAACCGGATGTACCCGACTTAAAGCTAATCACTGAAAACCACCTCCGACTTTATTTAGTAATTCCCGGGGACCAAAGTAGTTCGACCACTATGTTTGGTAATGCTATGAATGCCATATTTCAATTGAGTCTGACCCGAATTCCACTAAATTGGGCGTTTTTAGGACTGTTTTTTTAAAAACAAATTCAAATAAAACCTAAGTTCGGAGTAAGGTATTACTGGGCTAGGCTCCCTTATCTTAGTGGTATTCGCCTCTTAGCTCTTTGATTTACATTGATTTAAGCAATAACATTCTTTTCCCCGTTTACTGGCTCAAAAATCGCTCCCGAAATATCATTCTCTTGTAATGCTTTTTTAAAAATTTCACTAACGATTAAAACATTCGGCTTTTTCTTAAGCCTAAAAATATGAGTATTAGCAGCTTTTTCGGGATCTATTATCAAGCAAGTAAACACATCATATCTTCCAGCTAAGTCAGGTCTAATCGAATGACTTTTATCAAACACTGTGTATTCAGAATCTCTTTCATTTACTGCATCTAACGTTGTTTCCGTTACCATTACATAAAACTGCTGATCTAGAAATTCATGATCAGAAAATTTGAGAGGTTGAAAAACTGTACCACAATAGGGTTTTGAGATTTCTTTAAAACCTTTAACAGAATCTACAAATTTTTTAGAGACAACCGGAGGCGCTCCGCTAGACTCAATATTCGTAAAATCCATTGTCTTGCCTTCGCGATAAATTTCTATCTCATAAGTGCAAGGTTCCATAAACTCAACAGGCGGCTCGATAAAAAACCAATTATTCACATATTTTATCGAGCCCAAATACCAACGCTGTTTAAAGTTAATATCATCCCTTAAAAGAAAAAACTTCATATTTCAATTATTACCCTGTTAGCCAACGATTGACTTGGCTAACCGTTGTCACAGCTTCAGCGCCAATATTATTTAAAGTATCAGTAATTGCTCGCATGTATTCGCTGGTATTGGGAGTAAGCCTTGAAGTCGAAGATTCTAACCTAGAATACACATACTGTTAGTACTCTTGAGAATGTCTGACCCGGTGACCATTGATATCAATCTTATTGAACTTCTTCGTCTAAATCTAAAGCCACATCCTTAAAGAACCTTTCAAATATGGGACTCCAAGCAGGCGTGGCATTCGAGTCTGACCCCTTTGATTTTTAGTGGAATTCGAGTCTGAGCCCTTTGGTCTTTTGAGTTTAACAACACCAGTTTTACTCATATTTTTTCCTAAACTTCGTTACCGTTATAGAACCAGAATCTAGTTCAAGAGATTGCTCAAAACTTATTTCGAATGATTTTCCATTAGGAGCTAACTTAAAGAGAGCGACATTCCATTCTCCCATATTATTTTCAATATAGTATTCTCTTAACTTTCTAAATAAATCATCTAGCAACACTCCTGTATTTCGGTCAGGTAAATAAGTGTTATTATTTATCTTCTTATCACCGATCCAAGCACAAATGCTAGTACTAGTATCAGTGACATAAGCAAACACTGTATTCTGTACAGAAATATCTGGAGCTGAGTTAAACAATGCTTGAGCAATTTCTTGGTAAATATCTTTGTCGTCCATCTAACCACCAGCTTGATTTTGAAATACTTGTCTCACCAATTCTTCTCCAATGTTGTATTCAACAATAAACCGTTTCGTTCTATTTTGAAAGCTTGATCTCGGAGGAAAATATTTTAGCTTCATACTTACTTTAACTTCTTTTTTATCTAAGAGCGCTTCTGGCCGCTCTTCTTCAATTTTTCTCCATGGGCTATCGGCCTAGAATAAACATAGGCTGAGGTAATCGTTAAAAATAACATGAAACTTTCCCTCTTCATTTAATTATTTAAAGACTTCGTTCTATTCATGGGTGTCTATTCAGTTGTATTTCCTAATCGCTTTGCTTGGCAAGGATAGAAATTTAATCAGGTAATTTTGGTCTTGCTCGATGTTATTACATTCTCATGAATTCACACCGTTATATGTAGCTACTTATCTAAATGATAAAGGTTATACTTTTCAAATAACTTCGGTAAATTATATTTTCCTGAACAAGCATCATTATATATTTCCTTGGTAATTTGTATTTTACGATGTCCTCCTCCATGTGCGGCACGTTCATACTCTAAGAAATAGCCTTCATTTTCTTTAGTAGCAATAAAATCGTTACTCGTATATGTGTGAGGAGTATTAACAGAATTATTTTTTCCAATAACTAGCTTGCTTCCATTTTCAAAAATCAAATTATGTAGCTTATGCTTTCGAAATAAATCTTTGATGTTTCTCTCTCCTTTTTCTATGTCGAGTAAAATATCATGATGTATTTCTACTTCTTGATAAATTTGGAAAATGGAATTAGCAATTGGAGTGACATATAGGATTCCGTTACCGGATTCTGTTTCTTTAACTACCCAACCATTATCTAATATAAATTCATTCATCATCTTTTTAAAATAGGAAATTAACTCTTGGTATGCTTGGATCAAATTTTAAAAAAACGAGATTTCAATCGAGTCTTGACCCTTTTGGCTCAATTCCTACGCCTTTGTTCTCCGGCGACTAGCTTTTTTAAACCCGCTTCTTCAATTTCCTCTAAAGTAGACCATCCACAATCCTTCAACTTCACTAACTTATTTTCATTTGTCAAAAGAAACCCTTTCTGGTCTGGATAATCATCATTTAACTTATTTTCCAAGTCAGAATAGCTATACCAAACTGAAGCACATTCCTGACAGCAAAACCCTAAGCTAAGTGGAGACTTTGTCAAAGTTACAAAGCCAATTGGGCCCGACAAACAAAAATAACAATCATCTTTCACAAAATACATACTTTCTAAAACTCTTTTGGATAAGCAGTAATAACCGAATTTATTTCTAAACGAGACATGCTTAAAAACTTATTACAGTCTCATCAAAGATGACCACCTTCAATTCTAGAACCTGATGGAATTTCAATAACCGCTTCTTTTTTAACTTTCAACAATAGAACTCTGTCAACCATTTCGAATTGGTTCCAATTTAATTTCCTTTGGACATTCTTATTTTTTCGGAGTTCTAAAAAACACATTACAACCATTTAAATCTCTGATAAATATTGGTTCACTCTAATCCCGTTCACACCCTGAAAAAACTAGATTTCAATGGAGTCTGCCCCTTTTGGCCTTCTATTTTTTTCAAGAAATAACCTATTTTTAATTTCCATGATTGATATTTAAGAACCTTAGCATTTTGGGGCTTGCACTAATTCGATTCAACTAAATTGTCGGGCATCACAAAAAACGTATTTTACGCCAAATTAAGTTTCTATAAGATCCTGCATTTAATGAATAATGATCAATTTATTAAACTGACCTGGAGCCCCAGTAAATCGGCGTCTACACTTAGAACACCAGTGAAATAATTGTATTTAATATCGCATGCTTGATGCTAATTCAGAAAGACGAAAATTTACACGCATCCATTTCGATACCGGTATAACCCTTTGCCAAAACGGTGCGGTTTACCATACCTATTTAATTGATATTTCGCTTAAAGGCATATTAGTGCAAACCCCAAGCGAATATACGCTCAAATCGGACATCCCTGTCGATACGTCTATTATCCTCGGCGATGAAACTGAAATTCAAATGACAGTAGAACTTATTCATAGTAGTGATAAACACTTAGGCTTTAAATGCATTTCCATCGATATGGAAAGTATCGGTCACTTGCGCCGCTTGGTGGAACTCAATATTGATTGTGACCATGCGTCAGAGCGCGTACTCAACGAATTAATCGAACAACACGCAAAATAAAAAAATGAACTCCGAATCAGAAAGACGACAAGACGAACGTATCGGCCATAGGGGCTATGGTTATATCTACTTCGAGGCAGATACATTTGAGTGCCATTTGCTGGATGTTTCTATGCGCGGTGCTAAAGTCGCAGTACTAGAACCCCACAACCTCTTGTTTGGCAAAGAAATTTCTTTGCAAATCGATCTTGGCAATGAGGAAACCGTAACGCTTCACGGACAGGTGGCGCACGTAAAAGAACACATTGTTGGAATGATGGCCAGTCCAATAAATTCCGATGATCAATCTAAGTTGGAATCACTCATTGCGGAAAATAGCCAATCACAGAATATTGAGAATGATCAAGCGGTCTAAGCTAAATAGCATCCAATGCATCGCTCAATTTTTTCACTGCTATCACTTTTAAACCTTGAATCAGTTC
This sequence comes from Cellvibrionaceae bacterium, assembly GCA_965262305.1. Lineage (GTDB taxonomy): Bacteria > Pseudomonadota > Gammaproteobacteria > Pseudomonadales > Cellvibrionaceae > CBDHEY01. The sequence continues at coordinate 1,081,805 of CBDHEY010000004.1, read as the reverse complement.
TTTTGGAGCATTTGACTCTGGAACAATTGCCGTTTTGAAGCCATGCTTCGCCGCTTCTTTTAATCTTTCTAACCCGCTTGGCACCGGACGTATCTCACCAGACAACCCTACCTCGCCAAATACAATTAGATCTTGCGGTAGCGATCGATCACGAAAACTGGAAACCAACGCCAATAGCAATGCTAAATCTGCACTGGTTTCAACAATTTTTACACCCCCAACCACATTGGCAAATACATCCTGATCTCCCACCATAATTCCGCCATGTCGATGCAGCACTGCCAATAACATGGCCAAGCGATTCTGCTCTAATCCCACGGCGACTCTTCGCGGATTGCCCTGGCTTGAACTGTCTACTAGTGCTTGAATTTCAACGAGTAATGGTCGCGTGCCTTCCCACACGACCATTACCACAGAACCAGAGGCTACCTCTTCAGCCCGCTGCAAAAATATCGCAGAAGGATTTGACACTTCTTTTAGGCCTTGTTCGGTCATAGCAAACACGCCCAGCTCATTCACCGCTCCAAAACGATTTTTATTACCACGAAGCGTGCGAAAACGAGAGTCGTGCCCCCCATCCAACATAATGGAGCAGTCGATCATATGCTCAAGTACTTTTGGCCCCGCGAGACTGCCCTCTTTGGTCACATGCCCCACTAAAATCAATACAACACCAGACTGCTTAGCAAAACGGGTTAAATAGGCAGCAGATTCTCGCACTTGAGAAACGCTTCCAGGTGCAGATTGAATTTCTGGGTGATGCATCACCTGAATGGAATCAACCACCATCACTCTTGGCTGATTAATCTGCGCCGCAGCCATAACCTGCGTAATGTCCGTCGCCGATAACATTTTTAACTTATCCGTCGGTAATCCAAGACGGTTCGCGCGCAAGGCAACCTGCTGCAGAGACTCTTCTCCCGTGACATAGAGGGCATCAAACGCCTCTGCTAGACTACACATAGTCTGAAGTAGCAGTGTGGATTTTCCCGCTCCTGGGTTACCACCAATAAGCACCACGGAACCAGGCACAAAACCACCGCCAAGCACTCGATCAAATTCTTGCATCGAAGAAGAAAATCTAGGTAGGGCCTCGAGGTTTATTTCCGATAGAGGAACCACTTTTGATGATTCACCACCAGCGTAGCCCTGAAAGGTACCTGAATTGGTCTTAACTGAACCAAGTTTTATTTCACGAATCGTATTCCAAGCTCGGCATTCAGAACACTGGCCTTGCCACTTAGTGTACTCCGCACCACAATCCTGACACACATATGCTGTTTTTTGCTTAGCCAAAACTATGCAGAGCCTTGTTTAAATTTTGAGATAACACACGAAAAACTAGGACAGTAGTACTATGAATCAAGAATTAATCCTTCGTCTTTTCGAATTTTGTTGCGGATATCCATCCAGATAACTCCCATCATATTTTCGCCACGTTGATCACGGCCTATTCCCCAGTAATGATCATAGAGCGAAACTTCCACGATTTTTTCTTCTTCAATCGCCAAGAGCAATTCCTTTACATCAGGGTACATTTGAACCTTGGTATAGAGTGCTCTTGTCATTAAAACACGCCTGAGATTTTTCCAATTCTTTACACGTCGACGGTACCACGGCTTCGCAATTTCATACGCTTTTTGTGCATCTGTCGTATCACGAATACGTTGTTTCACGTTTTCATTTAAAAGAAGCTTAAGGTGCAAATAGTGTTCAGCTGTCGCCCAGCGTTCATCCTCAAGCTCAATTTCGTGAGGATACGCCGTTGATAAAACATTTTCTCGATCAAAACGTGAAAATCGATAGGCTTTTTCAATAGATAAATTAGGTGTAAACATGATTTAAAATAATCGTTATTTTGTCGCGATGCTAATGAGTCATCATACCACGACTCAGTCTCGTCATACCCCAGAGGTTTAAGTGTCAGAGAAAACTGATTTTAATCAACTTAAAAATCAACACAAGAACAGCAATAACGCGGAAAGATTCGGTGCGATCAAAAAAATTTGATGTTAAAGTGCTGCGCTTATGAAAAGCTCTCTGATTCCAGAAAAACCCATTCTCGTTTACCCTTCTATCGCCGCAACACTCGGTTTGGAAGAGTCTGTAATGCTTGCGGCACTCACAGACATCAGCCACCCACTGACACCTGACATTAGGAACCAGTATGCGTGGTATAGAATTACCGTTGAACGGCTTTTGGATGCTATGCCATTTTGGAATCCAAGAGATTTGCAAAGAGTAAGTACAAACTTACGAGAAAAAGGCATAATCATAGTTGCATCTGCCCCATTAATTCAAAGTGACGATTTAAAATTTGCTTTTAACGAAAAGGTAGAAGCGGCAGCAAGTTCAACACAAGAGCCTGCTCGACAAACCAGATCGGCAACGACACATCAACGAGAAGTGGCGACACCTGCTAAATCGTTATTAGCCAATAAACCCAATTACGCTCCATCGGTAGATACACCACTATTTTTGGGAAAAAACTTTATATCTAACCAATGGCAGCCTGATTCAGACACACTTGCTCAATTAGCTCAACACAATATTCCCGAGTCATTTGCACAACAACAAGTACCAGAATTTGTAACCTATTGGCGTGAACGCGGTGAAGCACATCACTCTTGGGGCTCTAAATTTATTAACCAAACCATACGTAAATGGCGAGAGTTTGAAACACAGCGCCACCAAGAACTCACTGAATATAGAATGCACGCTAACTGGAAACCAAGTATTGATGCCATCGAAATAATGACGCAGCAAGCCGAGATTCCATTGGCATTTATAGAGGATGCTATTCCTGAGTTTATTCTCTATTGGCAAGAACGGGGCGATAAACTCAAAACATGGAACAGCAAATTCATCCAACATGTGCGTTTACAGTGGAAAAAATTTAATTCAACAATTGAAAGCAATACTGACCCAAAACCTATTACACCGAATTGGCAGCCCTCGGCAGATGTATTCGATGTTTTACAACTGGCTAATATTAATATTACTTTTGCAAGAGAGCTTATTCCCGAATTTGTTTTATATTGGCGAGATTCTAATCAGGTGCACACATCTTGGAACACGCGATATTTACAATATGTAAAACGTCGTTGGGCTGGACAACACAATTCCGCTGTCGCAAATTCATCAGATGGCGAACGATCAACGAGAGAAATTAGTCTTGAAGAAGAACTTACGGACCGAAGCTGGGCAAGCTAAGGTTGACCAACAAGCAAATGAAAAAATTGATGCAATAAACCAAATATTTGCGGTGTTTAAGCGCAATTATCATAATCAATTTTTCAAAGCATTTGCAAATGAAACTGACTTAAACGCAACCAAAAGGCTGTGGTTTGATTCTCTTAAACGCTTTTCATCAGAGACGATGCTCGCCGCAACAAAAAAAGTTATCGAATCGAGTGAGTATCTTCCTACACTTCATACCATGCTGAATTTTTGCGATCAACTTAACGATCTAAATATTCCAGATACCCACTCAGCCTATATTGAAGCATGTCGCGCGACATCGCCAAAAGCAGAGTATAATTGGTCTCACCCCATTGTTTACCACGCCGCGAAATCCTGCGACTGGTTTTTCTTACAAAATAATGCTGAAAGTATTGCTTATCCGGTTTATAAAAAAGAGTATGAAAAATGGGTTGCTAAAATTCACGCAGGAGAAAATATCCCTGCAATAAGCTACGCTAAAATTGAAAAGAAAGAACCAAGCCCTTTGTCGAACCAAGAAAATAAAAAACGTATAACCGCACTAGCTAACGAATTAAACATTTAACTTAAGCAAAATAGGAAAATTTATGAAAGGTAAGAAGTTTATTGGGTATGTCATTTTACTTTATGTTATTGGTATTTTTGCAATAGCATTAATTTTGAGTAATACACGTTACTTGTTTTCATTCCCTGAAGTGTCATCTTCAGGAAGCACACCAATATTTGCAAACGTCCAAGACGTAAAAAAAAAGAAAAAAATTTTTTTTGACTACTTCAGTGAGATAGTCAACGAACAAAATGCGCGGCTTCTCGATCAGAGAGAAGCCTTATTAACTGTTCGGGAGAACTTTTCCAAACATGGAGAAATTAAGGGGCGATCGAAAAGATTGCTTAATTACCTACGCTCTGAATTTCGCGTCTCTGAAGAAGCAACCAACGAAGAAGCTATCGACACTCTTCTTGTAAGAGTTAATACAATTCCACGATCACTTGCCCTAGTCCAAGCAGCGAATGAATCAGCGTGGGGAACATCGCGTTTTGCTGTCACGGCCAACAATTACTTTGGCGAATGGTGTTTCTCTGAAGGTTGTGGAATAGTGCCAGAGAATCGAAACCCTGGAGCAATTCATGAAGTAGAAAAATTTGATTCAGCAACGGAATCGGTTGCTTCGTATTTTAAAAATTTAAACACACATAATGCCTATTCCGAATTACGAAAACTTCGCAATAGCGCAATTGAAAACAATCAACCGGTGACAGGTTATTTATTAGCTGCGGGCTTAGGAAAGTATTCAGAACGAGGGGAAGATTATATCGAGGAAATTAGGACTATGATTAGGATCAATGACTTAGAGTAAAACCTGAATAATTAATACGCCAATCCAATCCCATCATTTGTCAGTCGAACCACCTTAGCTACCACCTGAGATTCATTTTCACAATCTCGATGTAACTTCGCAGTAATTTCATCACCTATTGAAAAATGGGGTATTAGATCTTTACAATTTACAAAAACACCTGTTTCCGACACGTCTCGTGTTTCTACAGTTATATCACCTAATTCCCGATGCTTAAAAGTAACAGCAAACTTAACAAGTTCACGGCCATGTTTTCTAAAACTTTGCATAACACTCTTTATGATGCTTTATACTTAATCAATTTAATGGCAATTACTCTTTAGTATTACATCAAACTAATAGTTGCATTTAACGCCAAAATGTATTGTTTCTACGACTCGAGTGTGTCACGCAATCTGAATTCATTCAAGAAATTTTTTATAATAACGACTCAATTAAGTACTCAAACTTATAAAAATCGCTTTTTTTTCAAACTGCATCACACGACCTCAACAGAATCGACTTTTTGAAAACCTCGAGGAAGCTTATTACCTCTTCGACCACGCTCACCCATGTAATGTTCAAGATCCTTGAACTTAAGTCCTAAGTGACGTTTTCCGGAGTGAACTTTTAATACTTTCTTTTGATCGATGACTTTGACTGCGAGAACAAACTCTTCTCGTGACTGCACTCTCGCCGCTGGGATATTGATTATCTTGTTACCTTTTCCTTTACTCAGCTCTGGCAAATCTCGAACCGGGAATACAAGCATTCGACCTTCGTTAGAAATCGCGGCTAACCAAGCTTCGTCGCTGCTGGAAATAATTTCAGGACTTAACACCTGTGCGCCTTTAGGTAAGGTCAAAGCCGCTTTACCGGCTTTGTTTTTGGAGTGCAAATCAGAAAGCTTGGCAATAAAACCGTATCCCGCATCGGAGGACAATAAAACTTGCTGATCTCCGTCGCCAATTAGAAGACCTGAAATTGAAGCACCGCTTGGCGGGTTAAGTCGACCTGTAACAGGTTCTCCTTGCCCACGAGCTGATGGCAACGAGTGTGTTCCAAGCGAGTAACTTCGTCCTGTAGAATCAAGCAAAACTAAGGTTTCATTGGATTTTCCGCGCACTGCAAATTTAAACCCATCGCCTGATTTGAAATTTAAACTTGTGGGATCTATATCATGTCCCTTAGCTGAGCGAATCCACCCTTTTTCGGAAAGAACTACTGTGACCGGATCACTCGTGAGTAAATCGGATTCGCTAAATGCCTGAGCTTCCTGACGCTGGACGATTGGCGACCGCCTCTCATCACCATATTCTTTGGCAACGGCTTCCAGCTCTTTCTTAATCAGAGTTTTCAATCGGCGTGCTGAGCCCAGCGTTTTTTGCAGGTCATCACGTTCTTTTTCTAGCGCTTCTTGCTCAGACCGAATTTTCATTTCCTCCAATCGAGCAAGCTGTCTTAATCGCGTATCGAGGATGTAATTAGCCTGATCTTCAGATAACTCAAATCGCTCCATGAGCTTTTGCTTTGGATGGTCTTCTGTGCGAATAATATGGATAACTTCATCCAAATTTAAAAAAGCAATTAATAATCCATCTAATAAGTGTAAACGTCGCTCAACCCAATCTAAACGATGTTGCAACCTGCGACGTACTGTGACTAAGCGAAAACTTAGCCACTCAGATAAAATCTTGTCTAGAGGTTTCACCCCCGGCTTACCATCGATTCCAATCACGTTAAGATTCACTCGATAGTTACGCTCTAAATCTGTCGTGGCGAATAAATGCCCCATTACCGATTCCAAATCCACTCGATTAGAACGCGGTACTATGACCAATCGAGTCGGGTTTTCATGATCGGATTCATCTCGAAGATCAGCCACCATAGGGAGTTTTTTGGCTTGAATTTGGGCCGCGATCTGTTCCAAAATTTTGTTGCCGCTTACCTGGTGTGGTAATGCATGAATAACGATATCGCCATCTTCTTTTTGCCACACAGCGCGCATTTTGATCGAGCCGCGCCCAGAGCGATAAATTTGGCGAATTTCGTTAACAGGCGTAATAATTTCTGCATCAGTTGGCATATCCGGGCCAGGAATAAATTCGCAAATGTCATCAATGCTCGCTTTAGGGTTTTCTAAAACATGTATGGTAGCGTTCACAACTTCTCTTAAATTATGAGGAGGTATGTCCGTCGCCATCCCTACAGCAATACCCGTTGTTCCATTTAAAAGTAAATTCGGAACCTGAGCGGGTAAGACCTTAGGTTCATCCAAGGTCCCATCAAAATTAGGTTGCCAGAGAACAGTACCCTGTCCGAGTTCTTTCAATAAAACCTCGGTAAACGCACTCAACTTCGCTTCGGTGTAACGCATTGCCGCAAAAGACTTGGGATCATCTTGAGAGCCCCAGTTACCTTGACCGTCTACAAGTGGATATCTGTACGAAAAGGGCTGAGCCATCAACACCATGGCTTCATAGGCTGCACTATCGCCGTGAGGGTGGAATTTACCAATCACATCCCCAACGGTTCGGGCGGATTTTTTGTATTTTGCCGACGCCTTTAAACCAAGCTCACTCATAGCGTAAATAATTCGGCGTTGCACTGGCTTTAAACCATCACCTATATGCGGAAGTGCGCGATCAAGAATCACGTACATTGAATAATCAAGGTACGCTTTCTCGGTGAACTCTTTGAGGGGAAGCACTTCCAGCGATTCTGGAGATTGAATTTCAGTCATACTAAGGCCTGTAGAAGCAAATAAACCATCACGACAAGAGACTAGAAGTTTCTTCTAGCAGATTAGAGCAAGCACGATGTATTGAATTTTTCATTGCCGCGTTATAGCAGAAGGTCCATGGAGGTTCAACAGATTCACAGATTTTGACAATAGCCGCTTTGAGTAGTTGAACACCAATTAACTATACAGGAGAGTTATTGAGCAGCTTCTTGATCGATATCTTCTGTTAGATCTAGCGGCTCAATTTCTAAGCCTTCCATATCTTGATTCCAATTTACTCCAACTAAAATTAGATCTTCATGCATGCCCGGAAGCCAGTCATCGAGCAACTCTTCCAATGAAATTGGAATAGGACGATAAGTCGACCACTCATCAACACAATGAGCCTGAGCATATTCTGGTTGGGACCAAAGCGGAATAACATTAATCTCTTCATTATTAATTGAGGGACACAAAGCCCACCCCTCTTCACTTTCCAATCCCCAAACACAGCCAGTTTCGATTGCATCAGCTATGAAAACATCGTAATTTTCGTCAAAATCATCACCAAGATCCATGAACTTCCCCACTGCTATTAGATAATATTTCTACAAAGGCAACTAATTTAAACTGACAATATATTAGGTAAATCTTTAAAGTTAAATTTTAACTGAGATCTTGGTGGGACTTACACAAATATCACCACAACATTGTCGACCAAAGTCACTTTTCAACACGAATTATTGCGAAATTTCGTTGTTAACAACATGAAGCGTTTAGGGAACCACATCTATTTGGGAAACTTTAACGAGTTTCGTGCTCACCCCAAATTCCTCAACTACACTTAGAATTCAAGGTCATTCCTATTTTGTGGGCCTTAGTAAACATAGATATCGTGGCATTTTGATGTCCTCAAAATCATCAAAATGCGTATTTTAAGAAACAGCTCAATGACAAACATGACAACGTTAAAAGAAGATTATCGAGACGCTTTACAAGAAATCTCGAACGTCGCCATGGGTCAAGCTGGCGATCGCTTAGCACGATTATTAGACGCCTTTGTCGTTCTTTCAATTCCACATGTAGAAGTAATGCGCGCCTCAGACATTGTTATGGCTTTGCACGTGATTGATAGCAATGAGTCTGTATCGGGAGTTTGCCAGGGTTTTATCGGCGGCGGTATTGCTGGTGAAGCAATGCTGCTATTTAACGACACGAGCTTTGTTGATCTCGCCAAGCTTATGAATTATGAGGATGAAGTCGACGAACAAGCCGAGCGCGAGCTTCTAATGGATACGACAAACATCCTTTTTGGCGCGTGTCTAAGAGGTATTGCTGAACAGATTGATATGGAATTTAGCTTTGGCCCACCGATGGTACTCGGCCAGCATCAAAAAATATCAGACATCTTTAATATGGAAAACGCACGCTGGGGAAGCTCACTGGTCATTGAAATTAGTTATCAATTAGAAGGCTATAACGTTAATTGTGATTTATTGATACTTATCACGAACGAGTCATTACCATTACTCTTTCGGAAGCTGGACTACTTGTTGGATTAGGTCGCATGGCAAACTCTGAAAATTTCTTAACAGACTTTCACTGGGTTATGGATATTCTCCAGAATATCGATGTTGGCTTGGTGGTGCTGGATAGAAATTACGACGTTTGTGTGTGGAACAGCTTCATGCAAAACCACAGTGCTCGTCGGCCCGATGAAATGATGGGTAAAAATCTATTTGAAGAGTTTTCAGAGGTGCCTGAAAAATGGTTTCGGCGCAAAGCAGATTCTGTTTTTACCCTGCACAACAGTGCTTTTACCACTTGGGAACAACGACCCTACTTGTTTCATTTTGAATGTTATCGGCCAATTACGAGTATCGCCGAGTACATGTATCAGAACTGCACCCTGATTCCCTTAAAAGATCGCTCGGGCAAAGTCGATCATATCTGTTTAATTGTTTACGATGTGACGGAAATGGCGGTTAACAGGATTCAGATTCAAGCGGCGAACGAGACACTGCGACAGCTCAGTAGAACAGATGGCTTAACAGGTTTACTGAATAGAAAAACCTGGGAATCAGAGCTTGAGGAAGAATTTCAGCGATTTACTCGATACCATCATACGAGTAGTTTATTGATATTTGATATCGACCACTTCAAAAAAATAAATGATAACTATGGCCATCCGGCAGGAGACGAGGTCATTCGGCAAACAGCACGACTATTGCGTGAAACGGTCCGAGAAATCGATATACCTGGTCGTTATGGCGGCGAAGAATTTGTGGTCATACTTGTCAATACTGATGCAACGGGCGCTAGAGTGGTCGCCGAACGGATTCGAAAGGTCATCGAAGAAACGACTGCTCAATATGAGAGCTTTGACATCAACTTTACCGTAAGTTTAGGTATCGCGCAGCTTGATGGAAAAACCTCGGATCGAACCCAGTGGATTGATAACGCAGACAAGGCCCTCTATGAAGCGAAGCAATCGGGACGAAATAACAGCATTATTTTCCAACAATAATCTCTCAAGGCTTTTCGCCAAATTCCACACTTTTACACTAAAACTATAACTAAATTTTCTACATAGACTGGCATTCGACTCTAATAATTTGGACTACACTTAAAAGTACAGGTTATAACAGAGCTTTATTTTGGCATCCGAAAAGGTCAGGCCTATCGTGCCTAAGCAAAATAAAAAGGCTTTAAAATCAAATTGTTAGAAAAGTTCAAGGTTTAAATTATTAATGAGCCGATCCGTAACACTCCAATTGATGGTCAAATTGACCTTAGTCATTCTGGCCGTTGCGACGATCATTCTGTTTGTAAACTACAATCTGACCGCCAATCATCAACAAGAAGAGTTTGATGACGCGATAGAGGCTCAGAAAAAGCTTATTAACTCCGCCTTACAAGAAGCAACTTACACTTACGATTTCGAACAAATCGAAACAATAGCAAAATCACTCGTTAACACTGCGCTCATTTCAGAGATTAGCATTACTGACCATCGCGGTAAGCCGTTTACAAAGGCCGCAGACGAGCTTAACGATAAAGCTGAAAAAATTTCAGAAACGGGTATCGAAATTTGGAAAAACGATGAACTTATTGGAATCTACGACATTGTTTTTTCAAAATACACCATGGAAAACGTGCTTAGCTCGCAAACCAACTCAAGCATTATAATGGTTGTATCTCTGCTTATTTTTATCTTGATAAGCGTTTACTATTTAACAAACATCTTGATTGTTAAACCTGTTTCAAATGTATCGGAAAGAATGCATAAAATAGCGGAAGGCGGCGGTGATTTAGCCACTCGGCTTTCAACACGAAGAAAAGACGAAATCGGATCTCTCTCTATAAACTTTAACGATGTATTAGACCAAATTGCTGGAATCATCAAAAACGTCGTTGTGGTTACAGATAAAGTGAGTTCAAACGTCGATAAAATGTCTTCAGCAACAGAAAACACCGTCACCTCAACCAAACAGCAACTTACCGAATTTGAACAAATCGCCGCAGCCTTAAATGAACTCGCCGCCTCAGCAGATGAAGTTTCGTCTTCCGCTGGTGAAACAGCCACCAAAACAAAGGAAGCGAGCGAATCGGCAGAACAAGGTACAGTTGTGATGAATTCTTCACGCCAGACCATTCAGCGACTAACAGGCCAAATTGAGTCCACTGCCGATAAAATTCAGGTACTGAAAGACAACAGTGAAAATATTGGATCGGTGATGGAAGTAATTCGCTCTATCGCCGAACAGACAAACCTTCTGGCATTAAATGCTGCTATCGAAGCCGCAAGAGCCGGAGAACAGGGTCGTGGTTTTGCTGTTGTAGCAGATGAAGTGAGATCTCTTGCACAAAAAACGCAAAATTCTACCGAAGAAATAAATACTATTATCACGCAACTGCAAAAAGCAGCAGACGAAGCGCATCAATCGATGAATGTGAGCATTAGCTCCGTTCAAGAAACAATAGAAACCTCTTCTCGCGTCGAGAGTTCACTCGACTCAATTCGTAATAGTGTTTCCACAATCAATGATATGAACCATCAAATTGCAACAGCCGCCAGTGAACAAAGTTCGGTTGCTAATGAGGTCAGCAAAATAGTTACTGCAATTTACGCTCTCTCGGAAAGAGTGGCTGAAAACGCAGATGTGGTCGCCGCTGGCACGAACGAGCTTTCCGATGAAAGTAAAGAGCTAAAAGCTCAGATGGATAACTTTAATATCTAGTCACATACCTCAAGTACTTCTAAAGAACCATTTCATTTAAATGCTATTCTGATTGAAGACACTCAAAACATTTTATGATCTAAATAAATATGTCTTTGTAAGCTATCCCAAGGATACGCGATAATAGAGATATGACTTCAACAATCTTTAATCGAGCAAAAAAGAACAACGAGTTGACCAATTTTTTTAGCGAACTTGAAAAAAATTCCAACTCCAACTTATTAGGCCTATTTGAAAATAAGCCCGCGCTCATAGAGCAGCTAGAAAAGTTAGCAAAGCACAGCATCTACGCTCAAAAAGTAATTCTGCGCCACCCGGATTTCTTAACATCAATTATCCGTGACGATTCGCTAGATAAAAATTTTGCTTATAAAGATTACTTAAGAAAAATTGAAACAGCCTTAAAAAATGTAAAAGAACAGGAGGCGTTAGACAGGAAACTTCGATTATTTCGCGCGGAAATGATAATTCGAATTATGTGGCGGGACTTTAATCGAATTGTAACCATGAATGAAACAACCAGTGAACTATCGTATCTCGCGCAATCATGCATACAGATGGCGTTAGATTTCCACTACGAAAAACTTACCAAAAAGCATGGCATTCCCCTTAACGATAAACAAGAGCATCAAGCATTTATTGTAATCGCAATGGGCAAGCTAGGTGCGAATGAACTGAATCTATCTTCAGACATTGACTTAATCTTTACTTATCCTGAAAAAGGCAATACCGATTCCCAAGAAAATACTATTGATAATCAAGGTTTTTTTTCGAAACTAAGCAAAAGAATAATCAAAACACTCGACCACCAAACTGACGAAGGATTTGTATTTCGCGTGGATATGCGTTTACGTCCTTTCGGACAAAGTGGGCCAATTGTATCTAGTTTCGCGGCACTAGAAGAATATTATTTGAATCAAGGTCGAGACTGGGAACGACTTGCGATGATAAAAGCAAATATCATTGCTCATAACGCAACAAATGAAAACCTTATTCAGCTTACTAAGCTGCAAAAGAATTTTGTCTACCGAAAATACATCGATTATTCAGTTATAGATTCTTTGCGCAATTTAAAAAAGATGATAACCCAAGAAGTTCAACGCCGGAAACTTGGTGACGACATTAAACTCGGCGAAGGGGGAATTCGAGAAATCGAATTTATTGCGCAGACTTTTCAGCTCGTCCGCGGGGGCAAGGATTCGGAACTACAAGACAGGCGAATTTTAAATATTCTACCTAAACTCGCAAAGCTTAATTACTTATCAGAAAAATCTGTTAGGGAACTGATGTCTGCATATATTTTTTTGCGTAATACCGAGCACGGCTTACAAGGATATAACAATGAGCAAACACACAGGCTGCCGACATCATCGATAAGAAAAAACAACTTAGCTCAGCTAATGGGATTCGACAGCTGGGACACGTTTTACGTCACGTTGGAAAAGCATAGAAAAATAGTCAACGAAGAATTCTTAAAAATTATTGATTCAAATGTTTTAGAAGACACTCAACCTAACACCAGTCAAAGAGTTTGGGAGGAATTCTGGCAAGTCAATTTAAATCAGAAAGACTGTATACAAATATTGGAAACGAACCTTCATGAGAATCCAAAACAGAGTCTATATGTATTAGAAGACCTAAAGAACTTTGTCAAAAATAAAAACCTACATCCTCTTAGCAAACAGAGAATAGACCAATTTGTCCCAATAATGCTTGCAGCCGTAAGTGAAGACTCGGCGACACCCACCAAAACACTCCAGCGTTTGCATACTCTTGTAAAAGCAATCATACGCAGAAGTGCATACCTTATTCTATTGATCGAAAACCCTAAAGCTCTGACTCGACTGATTAAACTAACTGAATTGAGTCCATGGATATCTGACCAATTATCGAAGTACCCTGTGTTGCTTGATGAATTGATCGATATCCGCACCCTCTATTCACTGCCTAATCGCAACACACTTGATGATGAGCTTAGACGCATGATGCTGCGCATTCCCCAAAACGATATTGAAGATCAAATGGAAACCTTGCGATATTTTCGCTCTTCTCATGGATTCCGCGTTGCAACTTGTGAAACTACCGGTACTCTGCCGCTAATGAATGTAAGTGATTACCTTACCTTCGTAGCCGAAACCATTTTAAAATTTGTCTTACAAATGTGTTGGGACGAATTAACACAAAAATACGGATACCCCGACGGACAAGAACGCGAAGTGCCGCCATTTATCATTTTAGGCTATGGGAAATTGGGCGGCATTGAGCTGAGCCACGGATCAGACTTGGATCTAGTGTTTGTGCACCAATCAACGATTGGCGGCTCAACAGATGGAAAAAAGAAAATCGACAACCAAACCTTCTTCCTTCGACTTGGCCAAAAAATCATCCACATTTTAAGTACACGAACCCATACAGGTCTACTTTACGAGATAGATATGCGGCTTAGACCCTCAGGAAATTCCGGGTTACTTGTGGCTTCGCTTGATGCTTTTTCTAAATACCAGAAGGAAAATGCTTCAACTTGGGAGCATCAAGCACTGGTAAGAACTCGAGTAATCGCCGGAGATGGCCAACTAGGGGATAGATTTGCCGATATTAGAAATGATGTGCTTTGTCAAAAGCGCGTCCAGACTCAACTGAAACAAGAAGTGGTAAACATGCGTTTAAAAATGCGTAACCACCTTGGAAGCGACAAAGAAAATGACGGGATCAAACAATTTCACTTAAAGCACGACCCCGGCGGTATCGTAGACATCGAATTTATGGTTCAATATATGGTATTAGCTTGGTCAAACTCAGATCCAACCTTGGTTACCTATACGGACAACATTCGTATTTTGGAAAACCTCGCAAAATCCAACCTGCTGTCCGCTCATAAGGCAGATCAGTTAATCGACGCCTACAAAACCTATCGCTCGTTTGGTCACCTTTTAACCTTACAGCAGCTGCCTCCTACCGTGGAGCCAAAAATGTTTGCAGCTCAAAAGGAAATAGTGATTCAAATTTGGGATAGCATTTTTAATGGCGATTAAGCCCCTATAATACTGGGAGCAAATGCGAGAATTTGGATTTTCTGGTAGGGCCACAATAATAGATAATTACCAAATATAGGTGGAGAAAAAATTATGTCGTTTGCAGACCGCGACGGTTTGATATGGTTTGATGGTGAAATGATTCCTTGGCGTGATGCAAAGGTACATGTACTCACTCATACGCTACATTATGGAATGGGTGTTTTCGAAGGTGTGCGAGCCTATGAAACGCAAAACCAAGGAACCTGCATATTTAAGCTAGAAGAGCACACAAATCGCTTGTTTCGATCCGCTCACATTATGAATATGGCAATGCCATATTCGAAAGAAGAGATTAACGAAGCACAGCGACTCGTGGTTAAAAGCAATGACCTTCACGAAGCTTACTTACGACCTATGGTTTTTTACGGTTCAGAAGGAATGGGACTGCGCGCCGATAATTTAAAAACACATGTTATAGTAGCGGCCTGGAACTGGCCGTCGTACATGTCACCCGAAGCAAAACAACAGGGCATTAAAGTTAGAACTTCGAGCTATACGCGACACCATGTAAATATTTCTATGTGTAAAGCCAAGGCAAATGGGCACTACATAAATTCGATGCTGGCGTTAAAAGAAGCATTGGATTGTGGTTGCGAAGAGGCCCTTTTGCTAGACAACGAAGGGTATGTTGCCGAAGGTAGCGGCGAAAACATATTTATCGTTCGAGAAGGTGAACTCTATACGCCCGAATTGACATCTTGTCTTGATGGAATTACGCGACGTACAATTTTTGATTTAGCAGAAGATTGCAATCTCAAAATTAACGAAAAGCGCATTACTAGAGATGAAGTCTATGTAGCGGAAGAAGCCTTTTTCACTGGAACGGCGGCGGAGGTATTACCTATTCGCGAGCTTGATGGTCGACAAATTGGCTCCGGTATGCGCGGCCCGATAACGGAAAAATTACAAACCTTGTATTTCGCTGCAGTTAAAGGTGAACTTGACTCCCATGCCGAATGGTTATCACCCGTAAACTAATTATCCAATTAAGGCACTTACTGACAAGTAGTAGGTGCTTTTCTGTATTTTCTAAATCGAAAACCAAATGACTCTTCAGGAAACACCGGCCTCACACCCCTATAAACGACTATTAACCTACGCCTTCCAATACAAAAGTTTTTTTGTGATAGGTTTATTTGGTTTTTTGCTTTTCGCAGCCATGGAAAGTCTTTTGGTTTTAAGTGCCGAATTCTTTTTTGATGCATTGCAAGGTGAAACCTCTAATCGATTAAGTTTTCTTCCTGAATCCACTGCGCAAAATATTATGTTCGTACCTGGGCTGGTGGTTGTATTAGCCATTGTTCGCGGTATAGGTGCTTTTCTCGGTAACTTTTTTATTAGTCGCGTTGGACTAAATGTCGTAAATGACCTGCGTAAACAGGTTTTTGCGCATATGATCTATTTACCTCAATCGTTTTTCGATAGCCGGAATAGCGGCGAGCTCATCTCTCTAATTATCTATAACATTGAGCAGGTAACAAAATCGGTCACGGAAGCAATTAAGATTTTTTTCCGAGATGGACTTTCGGTGACATTTTATTTGGCGCTGCTTCTTTATTTAAACTGGAAGCTCACTTTGGTTTTCTTCGCTGTTGCGCCTATCCTTGCGGGTTTAATTTACATTGCAAGTAAATACTTTCTACGTGTAAGCCGCAAGATTCAAAAAGCAGTTGGTCGTGTCACCCATATTGCTACCGAATCCATTCAAGGTATTAGACTTGTCAAAAGTTTTTTAGGTGAAGGTTATGAGCATAAACGTTTCGCCCAAGCGGCCGATGAGAACCTAAGGTTTAGTACCAAATTCGAACGCGTTAAAGCCATGCAGACCCCAATATTACACATTATTATCGCTTCTGCTATCGCGGTGATCATGCTTCTTGTACTGCTTTTTTGGCAGGATAGCTCAGGCGCAGCTATTGCTTATATTTCAGCTGCTGGCGCTATTGCTAAACCTTTTCGTTCTTTAACGACCTTAAACGCTGTGATTCAAAAAGGTGTCGCAGCTGCGGAAACTATTTTCGCTACGTTAGACCTGCCAAGAGAAGAGGATAAGGGCGTTCAACCGCTTGTAGATTTTAAAGGGAAAATTGAATTTAAAAATGTCGATTTCAGCTATAACAACCTCGACGACAAGGCAATTAAGAACCTAAATTTCAAAATTGAACCTAACGAAACTATTGCCTTAGTTGGCCAATCAGGTAGTGGCAAATCAACGCTAGCTAGTTTACTACTTCGATTTTACGATATTGATTCTGGAGAAATCCTGATCGATGATACTCCTATAAAAAAACTACCTCTAAGTAATTTACGAGCGAACATCGCGCTAGTAGATCAACATAGCGTGTTATTTAACGACTCAGTTAAAAACAATATTGCCTATGGTTTGGGCCTTGAAAATAAAGCAGAAGCAGATATTTCTTTTGCGGCCACTAATGCATATGCATCTCAATTTATTGAAGAGTTAGAAAATGGATTTGAAACAAGCATAGGGGAAGCCGGAGATCTTCTCTCTGGCGGGCAAAAACAACGTATTACTATTGCGCGCGCATTTTTAAAAAATGCCCCAATACTCATACTTGATGAAGCTACATCGGCACTTGATAACGAATCAGAAAAGAAAGTCCACGCTGCGCTAGACAAGCTCAAATCAGGGAGAACAACAATTATCATCGCGCATCGGTTGTCTACCATAGAAAATGCCGACAAGATCGCCGTACTAGACAAAGGAAAACTCGTCGAGTTCGGCGACCATAAATCGTTAATAAGCCGCAAAGGGTACTACGCAGAACTATTCAGAAAAGGTTTTAGTTCTGAAACGCCAGAAAATCAGACCCTATAGAGTTTTAACCGGCGATTTCAATTCAGATGACGGCGAATTTACGTCACTGACATTCACAGATGATTTGCCGAATAAATCCGAATTATATAATGGGTAAAAAATTTACCAGTCCGAATTTAACGATTACTTAACAAATCTGTGCTCTATTAACCCTGGAACGTCTACTTCTACTTTGAAAAGATTTCCAGATTCTGGATACTCCTCAAGCTCTGCATCAGGACGATCTCCAGCACTTGTAATATAGAGTGTTTTTAAATCATCGCCACCAAATGCAACCATAGTCGGACACTTTGCCGGAACCGAAATCTCTTCCAAAATTTCACCGTCAGGATTTAGACGAGCAATTCTTGCACCTTCAAATAAAGCGGTCCAATAACAGCCTTCCGTATCTACTGCACCACCATCAGGCCGACCATTTCCTTTTGGGAATTGGTGAAATACGGAGCGATTAGTAGCTGAACCTGTTTCTAAATCGTAATCACATTTGTAAATGACATGTTTTGGTGTATCGGAAAAATAAAATGTCTTATTATCAGGACTAAATGCAGCCCCGTTAGAAGTCAGCATTTGATCAAACATTAGTTTAGGTTCTAATTTTTCGGTTAACATCCAAAGATTAGCACCGTCGTGATCTTTTGGAGGATAATAAGAACCTGCTATAAATCGACCTTTCGCATCACAACGACCATCATTAAATCGGTTTTTATCTAGCCCCTCTTCGGGGTCACAAATTTTCGTGACTTCAGTATTCCAGCCATCAATGGTAAAAAAACCATTCCTCATAGCCAATACAAAGCCACCTTTTTCACGGAGACTGAAACAACCTATCTCTTCTTCGAAAGTGATGAATTCGTCCTTCTCTGTTTTCGGATCAAACCGATGCAATTGGAAGCGATTAATGTCTATCCAGTAAAGTAGCTGTTCTTTCTCGTCCCATCGCGGACACTCGGCCAAATTAGCTTTTGCGGCTAGCGCTCTCTTTGCTGATCTCATAATTGAATTTTATCCAACTAAATTAATGTTCACTCTGGATTATTCTGTCGGTCTTGCTTCACATGTTTGCAAGGCAAAGCGACCAAAGAGAACTATTATATCATCCAATCGAGCAGAAATACTGTTACATCATTATTCGATGTGGAGAGTAGTTAGAAAAGGCTGGGCGTAGATATTCTATTTGATCATCACGAATTCTCGTACTGTTTATCAATGCTAAATACTCGTATGGATTTGGTTGATAAGGTAACGCGAGTAACTCCATATCAATTTCATCCAGCAGAGAATCGCCTTTGCGTTGATTACAACGCTTACATGAAGCGACTACATTAGTCCACTTGTCTTCGCCTCCACGACTACTTGGATGAACATGGTCTCGTGACAATTGATCGAAGGAAAAATAATTCCCGCAATATAAGCATTGGCAGTTATCTCTGTAAAAAAGCGCCGAATTCGTTAGCGGCGGATTCGATCTCACCGGAGCTAAGCGTTCACCACCACAAGCTACAATAGACGGCAATTCCATAATCGTCGGTGTACTCGTGATTCTAGAACGGCCACCATGAACACGTTTAACCACACCACCTAGCGACCACTCTACCAGTCCTCGAGCAAATAGACAGACACATTCTTTCCAATGCAGCCATTCTATAGGTTGACCGGCGGAATTTAATCTAAGGATTTGAGCTTCCATTAAATATTCCTCTCTATAGACACTTTTTGACAGGCATAAAAAAACCCGCTGCTATGGAGGCAAGCGGGTTTTACAAAGGTTTTTTTGATTATTTTTAGCGGAGAAGAATGCCGTCTTGTCGCCCGTGAGGGCATCAAGTCATCGTAATTTGTTGAGCTAGGATGCACCCAATTCCCGAGTGCTTCCTTCATGTCCCTACAAAAATGTATGAAGGCGGTTACCTCTTTTAAGTATGAGATTGCAGCAGCAATCGATTAATACTTATTTAACATTAACAATACTAGTCTCTGTTCCTAAACGGGGGAAACCCAGAGTACTAATTATTAACTTTTTGACCACTAATAATATGCAGTTTGATGTTTTTACCACATTTCCCCTACTAAATCAAAATATTATGAATACTTAATGACAAAGTAGAAATTTTTTAATAGCGATTATTAAGCTTAAAAAAAACTGGCCTAGATATAGATTATCAAAACCTTAAATATAAAATTATTAGAGAAAAGCAGCTCTTTTTTACACATTTTTTAAGGCGCTTTTATTAAGGTAGTAGAGGCTGGTGCTTTTCTGCAACCCCAAAAATGAAATCCCTAGGACTTACAAGACCAAACCAATAGGCCAACGCCATATTAACGAAGTAAACTGCCCAGAAACCCAACACAACATCACTCAAAAAGTGGCCTCCTTGAACAACCCTGACACCACCGACAACAATGCCAATTACAAATCCAAGGTAAAAAGCAATACGGCTGTTAAAAACCCACCCAAGACCAATAAAAAAGAAGCCCATGGCAGCATGACCACTCACAAAAGAGCAGTTTTTTCGGCACTGACCTGAGTATTCGAATGCTCGTGTAAACGTTTTTTCACCACCAAACTCAACAATATGGACAGGTCTAGCTCGCCCAATAGAGTTATCTTTTAAAATCACGTTAACCAATATGCCAGGACCACAAATCAAAGAACAAAGTAAAAATGTGTAAAGCCACTTTTTACTCGCTGGGCCATGACGATTCTTACGATAGAAAAAAATTGCCAAGCCAATCAACAGCGGTAGTAACAGAAATTTTATCTTCGCAAACAACCAGTAGATAAATTCCATCCAGGGATATTGTTTTGCAACAAAGTCCGATTGAATATCATCATAAAAAAATCTTGCGGTCGCGAGATCAAGATTAGGAAAAACAATAAATATGACGCAGCAGAGTATAAACAACACTATGTCTACGTATCTTAATTTCACAGTTTTTTTTAAAGAAAACGACATATTCTACAAAGACAAACCGGCTAATTAATCCGCACTGCTGTCAATAATCTATACACTTATTTCATCACCATCTACTTGACCCTGCTCTTCCGCTTCGGGAGCCGCATTCGTGGACCCAGGATTACTATACCAAGATTCATCTTCATCTCGCTCAGCGTTATCCCTTACAACATAGTTTTTCCCGTCGGTGCCTTGAAAGAATATTCGACTTAACATTTCGGATAAAACACCAGTGGTAATAAATTGGAGAGCCATAATCACAAGAAAAATACCTGCTATAAGCAGTGGACGGTTACCAATATCTTCGCCTAAAACAAATTTTACAAACCCCAACCAAGTTAAAATTAGGGTTCCCAAAAAACCTAAACCTAGGCCTATGGAACCAAAAAAGTGGCCAGGTTTTGCGCGATAACGTAAAAAGAAAAACACAGACAAGAGGTCAATAATAACTCTAAAGGTGCGACTAATCCCGTATTTAGATTCACCAAACTGTCGAGCATGATGCGTAACGACCGTCTCTCCAATTCGGTGTGGAGAAGTCACTCCCGCCACCCAAACAGGTATGAATCTATGCATTTCGCCAAATAGCCTAACCTGTTTTAGTACACTCGCGCGGTACACTTTTAAACTACACCCATAGTCATGCAACATTACGCCCGTGACTTTAGCGATTATGCGATTGGCAATCTTAGATGGCAGCTTTCGTTTAATCGCGGCATCTTGACGATCTTTTCTCCACCCCTGCAAGAGATCCAAATCGCGTTCAAGAAGCTCTTCTACCATCCTCGGAATATCCATAGGATCGTTTTGCAAATCACCATCCATTGTTGCAATAAGCTGTCCTCTTGCCGCATCTATACCCGCCTGCATCGCCGCTGTTTGGCCGTAATTTCTTTGCAACTCTACAACGCGTAGATGCCGCCCATACTCGTTTTGTGCGTCGTGCAACCGGGCTATCGTTTGATCAGGGCTGCCATCATCCACACAAATTACTTCCCATACGCCTGGATAGCTGGCCATGCCTTCATGGACACGCTCAACGAGAAGTTTTGCGTTGTCCTCTTCTTTATACATGGGAATAACGAGAGAGATAGATGGGTAATCTTGAGACATAAGGTCGCTCATAATTTAAATTTTAATTTAATTTTGTTTATTAGTTGTTCTACGAGGCAATAAGATCGCGAGGGGTACAGCCAAAAGCGTCGTTACCAAGATATAAATATGGACATTGATGGCGGCCGTCAAAACTGCCTCATACTCCGCACCAAGGGGCAAAAGTGCAGCCAGCATAGCCGCTTCATATGTTCCACTTCCAGCCAATCCGTGAATCGGTAGTACACTGCTAAGATCAGCAAAAATAACAGCAAATACCCCCTCTAGCGAAGGCAAATCAATGAAACTTAGCATGATGACAGTCAAAGCACTAAGTTTTGCAATCCAAATAATGGCCGTAAGTATATAGAGCTTTAGAGCGATCACGAAACTACCGGGGCTATTTTTTGATAAGGTATTCATTATTTTTTGCATCAAAGACCATTCAATAGAGATAAAACCAATATACCGCCATGCAACAAGAGGAGCGACGATCAGCCCAATAATTGCGAAGACAAAGAACACATTGAGCTGGATAGCGCCTATAGAAAATAACAACACGAGTAACCAGTGAAGGTCCATCAAACGAATCCATAATAACCCCGCACTACTTTTTACAATAGAGCAATCAAAGGCTTGTTTCATCATAATAGGAAAAGATGCTTCTCCTAGCCGCATAGGCAAGAAGTTATTCCAAGCATTATGGAAGAGGCTAATTCGACAGTAGAGGAGAAGGCTATGATTATTATCTCGGTCAAAATAGAAATAAACTCGATATGCCCGTAAAAAATAACTGAGAAATGTAACAATCGTGAGACCAATAAGACTAACTGCAGATACGTTTGACCACGCAAGTAAAACGCTACGCCAAGACAACTCAATTTCAACCCATACAATAACGGCTAGAAATATAGCAGCAGCAATAAACCAGCGAATTAATCGTGACATGATTCGCCTACAATCCTTTATATTTATTGACGAAATTCATAAAGACGCTTACCCCAGAATACTACCCAATAGGCTATTGCAACAAAAGATAAAACACGAGCCAACAAGATAGTGGAAACAAACCCTCCATCAAAACCAAATAGCATAATAGCAGCTAGTAATAAAATCATCGAAATTGAGAAATACCACCAAATGTTTAGCCTTATTTTGTCTGAAATGAATAGCCCTATCCAGGCAGACAAAAGCCCTAAAGAAGCCCCAATCAATACGTCAACTGGCCAATGAACACCGCATACAACGCGTGACCATCCAATCAAGCAAGCAATAAATAAAATAGCTATTTTTGAATAAACATTCGATGCGCACCGAACCACAAGACCAGCTAAAATAAATGCCGTAGCGGTATGACCCGAAGGAAGACTGTTGCGTTTGAATGCAGGACCAATAATATTAATCGCACCTTCCTCAAAAACGCCCGGCGGCCTTGGGG
The DNA here is from genome assembly GCA_965262305.1 of Cellvibrionaceae bacterium. Lineage (GTDB taxonomy): Bacteria > Pseudomonadota > Gammaproteobacteria > Pseudomonadales > Cellvibrionaceae > CBDHEY01. The sequence continues at coordinate 1,058,886 of CBDHEY010000004.1, read as the reverse complement.
TTGCAAAGAAGTTTTTTAATCCATGAATTATCAATGTACCAATTAAAGCTGAAAATAAAATAGCAATCGTCAACCGAGGGAATCGTACACATAAAATTAATGCAAAGGTCAAGGCGACAACCGTATCACCAACAAAGGTAATATGAGCCCAAATCACATTCGGAAAAATTTGTTGCCCTAAATTGTGCAACGGAAAAAATGCCGTGTGTAATCCATCGATCAAATATAACAAAACACCACAGACAAAAAGAATGCTCGCAATAATAAGCAATACTGAATCAAAATATTTTTGACTATCCCAAAAAGCCAGGGAATTATTAAAGTAATTTTGAACATTAGACAAAACACCCGCTTGGCTAATGGGTTTATTTAACATTTTCGACACCTTGCTCTTTTTCACTGCCCGGTAAACCATATTGATAAAGAGCTATACCACCTTGCTGATAGAGTAATTCGGGCACAATTTGTTTATCTAAACCCAGTAACTTATCTACCTTATCAACGCGGGTATAAACGATTTGGCCAGGCTCTGGCTCGGACTTAGGTATAATTCGATTCATATAAACACTAAAACTCGGCATATCGATACGATAGGCGATAACATCTCTATCGGTACCATAAATTGACTTTGCTGCCCGACGAACAGGTTCTTGCTGAGCACCAGCGATCAATGGTGCCAACAAAAAATTAAAACTAAATACAATCAGAAAGCTAGCCGTGAGTGTTCTATTAAGCAGCGGTATTTTCTGTAGAAATACCAAAATACCTGCAAAAACGATTAGCGCAATACTTACAATGTAAAAACCTGAAAAGTAGTTGTTCACCAATAATTCAACAACAGCCCGGTCAAAAGCTTTTGGAATACTTGATATGGCGAAATTGGCAAGAAGTGGTACTAAAGCAAATAGAATTATGAAGAATACACCAAGTAGTAAATCAAATACTTGAACTCCATCTCGCGCTATACGGCGTGAAAGAAGAATAAAGATAGGTGTTAAACCATATAGCAAGTAGTGTGGCAATTGCGTTTGAGACAAAGAAAAAATCACAAAAGTAATGAAAAACCAGGACCACATTAAAGCATCGAAAAGGTTATTTTCTCCACCGCGTAAACTCGAAACAAGCTCTTTAAGATCGACAAAAAATAAACGACTAAAGGGTAATAAGATAAGTGGCAGCATCAAAACATAATAAAAAACACTACCGCCATGACTTTCCATGGTATCGCTAAATCGTCCGAGATTATGGCCCAAATAAAACCCCTTGAAGAACTCCAATCCTTGATCTAAATACACAGCAACATGCCAAGGCAAAATAATCACTATGAACATTAACCAAATAAATGGATGAAATACAACTAACAACCAGTCTCGTGTACGACCACAAAGGACATATGCAATTAGAGACGAAACCGCGGGCAAAACAAGTGCAATCGGGCCTTTTGTTAAAAACCCTAGCCCCAAAAGTGCGCCAATCAACCATAGTTTTTTCGAACTGGGAGATACCGAATAACGATAAATTTCAAAAAAAGTGGCACAAAGAATAAGATTAAGTAGCGCGTCGGCAATTGCCGCTTTAAAGATAATCGTACTAAGCCAGCAGCAACTAATAAGCCAGACACTCAATGCTCCAGCTTGAGTAGATACATATTCGCAAGTAAAGCGGTATATCAACCAAATCCAAGCAAATGCGCAAATTATTGAGGGTAAACGAAACGAAAAAGGATGAACCCCAAAAGCCTTGACTGAAATCGCTTGAAGCCAATAGATTAAAATCGGCTTGTCATGGCGAGGTTCACCATTAAGAAACGTTGACACCCAATTCCCACTCTCGAGCATTTCTCTTGTGGCTTCAGAAAAAGCTCCTTCATCCAAATCAAAGAGAGGTAAAAACGGCGATAAACCAACAACACTAATGATGGTCACGACGACAAGGAGAGCAGCATTATTAAATGCTTTTGGCGAATAAATATCCAATTTCAAAGAGAATGACTTAAAAATGCTTAATTGAGTAAAATTGAGTTTAATAAATATACAAATGACACAGCAAAGGAAGACAGGATTCGCCGGCCTCAAATCGCAAGGTTGCGCATTATATCAACAAATATATAAATTACACCTAGATCATAAGATCATGACGCTGACAACGAGAAACAATAGGTATAGCTATCCATAAGCATACGGATCATTTTATTTAATACTGGTATAATTTGCCGCTTTTCATCGAACCTTCATCAACAATTCTATTTAACGACGCCCTCTTGTGAAACAAAACTCAGGCTACACCCTCCCCCTTGCTCCACACAACATCCTTATTATATGGCTCGTGTTTATCACAACATATCGAATGTTAACCCTACTTCAGGGGCACATGGGATTGTTTTATGATGAAGCTTATTATGTTCATTGGGCGCAAGACCTAAGTTGGGGCTATTATTCAAAACCCCCAATGGTTGCCTGGTTCATATTTGTTGCAACCTCGATTTTTGGAACTTACGAATTTAGTGTAAAACTCTTATCACCTTTATTTTATGCCTTTACCGCTTGGCTAATATTTCTAATATCCAGAAAGACAACCCATCATCCATTAGTGCCCGTTTTAGCCAGTTTCATCTTTTCTACAACGCTCCTTGTTGGCTTCAACAGCTTATTTATTACGACGGATACACCATTGTTCTTTTTCTGGACGCTCAGCTTGTACATATTTATCAATTGTTTAGAAACAAATAAATGGCTTTCATGGGTATTACTAGGATTTACAATGGGATTGGGAATGCTAAGCAAATATACATTTGCGGCCTTGCCCATTGGGTTTTTATTATTTGCCTTTTTTGGCGACCAACGGAATCTGTTCTTAAACGCTAGAGCATGGGTAAGTGTTTTAATCTCTATTGTCACATTCCTTCCTAATATACTCTGGAATTTACAATTCGATTTCATTGCTTTTAATCATACAAAAGAAATCGCAAAACTCGACGGCCCGCTACTAGATCCAGTGGCTCTTGTCGTTTTCTTACTTACCCAAGTTCTTATATTTGGCATCTTTTGGTCTTTCGCAATAATAAAGAAACACAAAACCTTGGTTGACGCTTTTAAAAGTAAGCGTTATTTATTGTTGATAATCTGGGCGACCTTACCAATTCTGGTAATTATTGGATTTCAAGCACTTTTATCGCGAGCATTTGCAAACTGGGCAGGCCCATTTTTAATTGGCGCAAGCGTTTTAGCCGCTACCGCCGCCATACAATTTCGAGCAAAACTTATCGCAATTTCAATATCATTACACCTTGCCCTGCTATCAATCTTTTATCATTGGCCAGTCTTTTTAGAAGCTGCTTCCATAGAGCAAACAAAGAAAAACTCTCCATATTTTAGGCTGAGCGGCTGGCAGCAATTGGCTGATAAGATTACACCCTTACATACTTTACCTAAAGATCAAAAAATCTTAAGTCCTCACCGCGATATGTTGGCATACATTGGCTTTTACCTAGACATTGAATTTCCAAATCTCGTGTACTGGAACCCAAATAAAGAAACCCATATTGACAATCACTACGACTTGAAAAACAATTTGGAGCAAGTCGAGAATATAAACAAATATAGCTTTTTAGTGTTAAGTAAATATCAAAACCCCGAACTACTAAGTCGTTTTAAAGAGAATGAATACTTAGGCTATTTTGAACACAAATTATCTGAGAAGATTAAAAGAAACGTGCATTTATACAGAGTTACTACATTTTTAGGATATTCAAAAGAAGCAAGTGCAAATCAAAGCTCAATACAGATTAACGAAAACTAAAGAAAAATAGAATGAAAATCATAATCACAATACTAATATTTATTTTCGCTAGTGAAATTGTCGACGCCTCAATACTTGATGTATTTAAAGACGAAAGAGGTAAAACTAAATGGCAAAATATTGCAAACTTTACTGGTTCAGTTTTCATTGTTCTTCTCACAATTACGTTGATAAGTCTTACTGTTAGCCAATTTAAATTAAGAGCGAGAAACCTAGAGCTTCGCGAAATCAAAAAGGGACTAGAAGATAAAGTATTGGAACGAACCGAAAACCTAAAACAATCAAACCGTCTCTTGCAAAAAGCGAATAGACTATTAGAAGGAGAAATCGAACAGCATAAAGAAACCTCTTCTCGACTTTTCTCTTCACAAAATTATATGAAGAGCATTCTCACTTCAATGCCATCAATGCTTATTTGCTTAAACGAAAAATATGATATTACGCACTGGAATCATACCGCCGAGAAAGTTACAGGAATATCAAGTGAGCAGGCTCTAGGAAGAAATTTATGGGAGGCCTATCCGTCAATTACCATTGCACAAGATCAAGTAAATACGGTACTCGGATCAGAAAAACCAAAAGAGATTAAGCATAGCCAAAGAGGAAAATACTATTTCGACATAAGTATTTATCCACTTACCGACAACGATGGTGTTGTAATCATTATCGAAGATATCACGCAAAGAAGCCTCGCAGAAAAAATGCTCATTCAACGTGATAAGATGACGTCCGTTGGTGAGCTAGCGTCAACTATGGCACACGATATTAATATTCCTCTGCAAGCAATGCTTTCAAATGTTAAAGCGCTATTAAGGCAGGAAAAAAATGTCAACACGCCTAACGAGAATCAAACTCTACTAGAAAGCTCTATTCAATTTGGAGAGCAGGCATCATCAATTATCGAAAACCTTCTTAGCTTTTCGCAAAGTAGAACAAGCGAGAAAAAAGAAGAATCGATCATAGATATTTTGGAACACTGTATCGAACTTGGCTCTAGTATGCTCGCCGAATCTGAGGTTTTTAACTTTAAAAATGTTGTCATAGAAAAACAATATGCAACTGACATTCCCAAAGTACATTGTTACTCAGTGGAAATTCAACAGGTTTTTCTAAGTCTATTTCGGCATGCGAGCCATTACATGGCGGCGAAAAAAGCTGAAACAAAAGCAGACTATACTCCGACTCTTACTATTGAAGTGATGAATGCCTATGACAATGTTTGGGTTAAAATTCAGCACAATGGTGTTGGCTTATCTGCTGACGAACAGCATGATCTTTTTGAACCCATTATTCAGCATACAGCGGAAGAGCACCCTAAAGCTGTACTCACCGAAAATCGACTGTCATTCTCGTATTTCATCATAGCGGAACACCATCAGGGCCAAATGGCAGTCACATCTGACCCAGACGTTGGTACTACATTTCACATTCAGTTTGATAACGAATTAAGTAAACACAAAGGGTAGATTGGTATTGAAAATAAAGTATTAACGATTAATCTTTATCACCAATGTGCTTTTCAAGAAATTTCTCAACACGAATTAAGTATCTTTCTCGATTCTTTTCGTTAGCAAATCCATGGCCTTCCTTTTTGAGTAACATAGTTTCATGCGGATGGTCTTTATCTTCCAACGCTTTTTTCATCTTTTCGTAGTGCTTAACATCAACTCGCCAGTCCATTTTCCCATGAGCTAGAAAAACAGGTACTTTTAATTTATCTATATTGTACAATGGAGAGAATCGATTTAATTCCTCCTTATCTTTACCTATTGCTTCCATTAAAAAATTTTCACCTATTCGCCATTTTTCAATATCAGCCGTAGTCCACATTAAGTTCAAGTCATAGACACCGACAAAACCTATCGCACATTTATACAAATTGGGTTCAATAGTTGGGCTCATAAGCGCGGAGTATCCACCAAAGGAACCTCCCATGATACAAATTCGATTTTCGTCAATAGAATCAAGAGCGGCTGCCCACTTTGTGCCATCAATTATATCGTATTGAATTTCGGATCCCCACTTACGTTTTCCAGCCTCTTCAAATCCATAACCGTATCCACCAGAGCCTCTAAAATTTACCTGCAAGACTGCATAACCTCGAGAAGCAAGAAATTGGACCTCGCTGTCGAAACTCCACCAATCTCTCGGCCCGTGAGGTCCTCCGTGCGGCAGCACAACCAAAGGGGACTTTCCATCAACGTTTTTGGGTAAGGTAAGATAACCGTGAATTTTCTTTTTATCTCGACTTTCGAAACTGATAGGTTGTACTTCTGATAACACTTCAGAATCTATCCAGGAAGCCGCATTAAATAAGTATCTTAGTTTTTTCTTTTGAGTATCAAAGATATGGAACTGACCTGGTTCTGCCGCTCCCGAAACATGTACAATTAGCTTGGACCCATCATCCGTAGCGCTTGTAATTCTTACACGATTTCCATCAAAGGCCTGAAATAAAGCTGGATACCATCGAGCGTACAAATGGTTCTGATCAACAATATGAATATTGGGATAGCCATCTTCAAAATGTACAGCAATTAACTCTCCTGTTTTAGAATCAATATCGAGTGAGGCAGGATCTACGTTAGCGTGTTTAAAAATGAGCTTTCTGTCACCAGAGTTAAGATTGTAACGATAAATTTTATCTGGATTATTTGCATATTCAGTGCGCACATATACTTCCTCAGGAACAGAGGTCGCTGCAACGATTTCAAAACCATCAGAATCAATTTTAATACTATCGAGCGGGATCCATTTTCCATTATCGAACTTATGAACCACGAAATTATTTGCTTTTTTAATATCATTTTTATCTAGACCCACGCTGTACTGTAACTCACCATTAGGAGAAAGAGTGAAATACGCATTATATGAAGGAGCCTCCGCAATTAATTTAATCTTGCCACTGAATGTATTTAGTTTATAAACCTTTGGTCGAATACCTGTTCGAGTAAATTTATAATCCCTAAAACTAATCAAAATATGCTTTTTTTCATCAGGCAAATGATGAATTACATTAGCAAACCCATGAAGAGTATTAAGCGTATCGTTATTAATATATCTTTGGTGTTCGATTATTTGGCGTTCTTTTTTACCATTTGCATTAATAGCCAATAATTCCCCATTAGCAAAATGGTGTTCATAACTTTTAAAATCTTCAAAAAACTGCATAACGAGTCTCTCTCCATTAATCCATACGGGGTTAAAAGGAGAAACGTCTGAACGTGCCGGTACGTGACTAAGTAACGTTAAATCTTTTGAGGACACTATAGCAACAAGCGCTTTTCCTTCATCTGCAGAACGTTCAACTGCAATATAATCGCCACCGGGGGAAATGACGGCGTCATAATATTCAAAAGGCTTAGCAAAATTAATCGCTTTAGGAGGATTTGCAAAAGTCGAAAAAGACAGGATAAAAATAGTAAAATGAAATAAAATTTTCATATATTAAGGTCCCTCAATATTGTTATTTGGTTTTACACTAACCTACCACAAAATTATTTAAGTATATAGACGACATTTAAACTCATATCTTGTGAGAAAAAACGGACATTAAATATAAAAATACGCGACAAAGTTACTCTGCTAGTATACCTCGGTCGAGGAAAGGCTATACTCCTATGCAATACTAATAAACAAAGAAGTGGAGTTGCGGATGACCTCAAGTGCACACTATTTAGAATCTGAATTAACTGCACTCGTCAAAAAAGATCCGAAAATTTTTGAGTTTTTACAAGAAGGCTCTTTAGATGGCATCTGGTATTGGGATTTAGAAAAACCCGAAAATGAGTGGATGAGCCAAAAATTTTGGGAAACCTTTGGTTACTCAAATATAGAAAAACAGCACCTCGCTAAAGAATGGCAAGATATGATTTACCCCGAAGATCTAGAGCTTGCCACTGAGAACTTTTCTAAGCATTGCGCTAACCCAGACCACCCATATGATCAAATAGTTCGTTATAAACACAAAGACACCTCTACCGTGTGGATTCGATGTCGTGGACTAGTGATACGCGACGAACAGGGCAAGCCATACAGAATGCTGGGAGCTCACCAAGATATCACTGCACTGAAAGTCGCCGAGGAAAACTATCACAGAGAAAAGGAACGATTCGAATTAGCAGCTAAAGGCGCAAGCGTTGGGATATGGGACTGGTTAGACGTAACCAAAAATGAGGAATTTTGGACCAGCAAATTTTATGAATTATTAGGATATGAAGATCAAGAAATCGAAGCCTCGTTAGAGAATTTTTCTGCGATGTTGCACCCAGAAGATCAAGAAAGAACATTTTCAATAGTTAAAAAACACCTTGAAAATATGGAACCTTTTGACCTGGAATATCGTTTAAAAACAAAGTCTGGAAATTATCGCTGGTTTCGAGGCAATGGGTATGCATCTCGTCACAACAATGACAGCCCTCGACGAATGGTAGGTACTATCCAAGATATTCATGAGGAAAAAGTAAGGCAGATCGTACTACTAGATACGATCGAAAAACTCAAGCAATCAAACCAAGATTTAGAGCGTTTTGCTTACGTTGCGTCGCACGACCTTCAGGAACCACTAAGAATTATTTCAAGCTATGTACAACTAATTGACAAGCGCTACCGAAACAAACTCGATTCTGGCGCAGACGAATTTTTAGAGTACATAGTGGACGGATGCAAAAGGATGCAGTCACTTATTAACGATTTACTCGCTTTCTCACGCCTAAAAGAGGATAAACTCAATAAAACCGAAATCAATCTTAACGAGTTAATAAATACTTGCAACCTTTCTCTCGGACAATTAATCAATGAAACGGCGGCAATAATAGAACATGACGATCTTCCAACTGTCGTTGGAAACCCATCCCAACTTCTCCAACTCTTCCAAAATTTAATAGGTAATAGTATTAAATATGCCAAAAAAGACCAAATACCTAAAATACATTTGAAAGGCGAAAGCACCTATTCTCACTGGAAGATATCCATTCGAGATAATGGAATCGGTATAAATGAAAGGTATTTGGAAAAAATATTTGAAATTTTTCAACGTCTTCATCCAATTGGAGAATATTCTGGCACGGGAATAGGCCTAGCTATTTGCAAAAGAATAGTATCATTACATGGAGGGGAGATTTGGGCCGAATCCTCGGAAAATACTGGATCGGTTTTTCATTTTACGCTATCGAAGAAAGGTTAAATATAGATAGATAATAGATGGCGCACAAAATAACAGATAAAAAAAGGCGCACCATGAAATCAATTGATATTTTACTCGTAGAAGATAATCCAGCCGACGCTCGCTTAACAACAGAAGCCTTAAAAGATGGAAAACTATGTAATTATCAAGACGTTCATCACGTTTTAGATGGAGAACAAGCGATAAATTATTTATCTAAATGCTCACCTTACGAAAATGTAAAAACGCCAGATCTTGTACTATTAGATATCAACTTACCGAAAGTAAACGGTATGGAGGTATTAGAGTTTATACGCTCCAATAAATCAATTAGTAATTTAGCCGTCGTTATATTAACCACTTCAGAATCAGATAAAGACATACTTAAATCTTACAATCTTCATGTAAATTGTTATATTACAAAACCCGTGGATCTTTCAAGCTTCATCGATGTTGTGCATAACATCGAGTATTTTTGGTTTTCCGTCGTTAAGCTTCCTGCTCGAGATTGAATATCATCGCTAAGATTTAAGAATTAGTAAAATATTTTTGAGTCACCTCTTCTGCATTCAGCGGTTTGGAAAAATAGAATCCTTGTAGATAGTCCGTATTAAGTTCATTAAAAAAATGCGTAGCTTCAATGTTTTCCACACCTTCAACAATAACTTTTTTATTTAAAGCCTGAGCTAGCCTGACCATCCCTTTAGTAATTTGCTGATTTGAAACTTCACCAATATCTTTTAAGAAAACACGGTCGATCTTTATTAGGTCAGCAGGCAATTCCATTAAATACTTCATGCTACTATAACCTGTTCCAAAATCATCAATCGCAATTTTAACCCCAAAAGAAACCAGCTCTTCGATGTTTTTAACAACTTTATCTGTCTCACTAAGCAGGGTATTCTCAGTGATTTCGATTACTAACCATGAATAATCAAGCTTGGCGCGAGTAACAACACTGCAGACATGTTTTACAAATTCACTGCTGTTAAGTTGCACGGGCGAAACATTTACTGAGAGCCATTCTTTACCATTGGATCGTCTTTTCATATTTAAAAATTCTTTACATGCCATATTAAATATGTGCTCACCAGCTTCACAAATCATGTTATTTTTTTCTAGTAAATCAATAAAAACCTCAGGTGAGACTGGTTCATTATTTTTATTGCTCCATCTGGCCAATGCTTCAAGTCCTGCAATAACACCATCAGACGAATTTACGATAGGTTGAAACGCCACACTCAAATTTTTGTTTCTCACTGCGGCCCTTAATTCAACAACTTGCAAAGACTGTTGTAAATACTCATGCGCCAGAGTCTCATCATAAAATCGATAACAATTGCCACCTTCACGCTTAGCGCGATACATAGCTTCGTCCGCAGCTTGAATCAAAGTATCTTGGGTAAGATTATTATTTCTACCTTCGTATACCGCCAAACCAATACTGCACATAGGATAGATTTCGTTTCCTGATTTTAATATCAAAGGTTTGCGTAAATTCTGTAGTAATTTTTTTGCTAGCGGTATCGCATTTCCTCCTTCTTGCAGGTGAAGATCTGCGATAACGGCAAATTCGTCACCACCCAATCTAGCGCAAAAATCGGTACTACGGATTGTGTTTTTCAAGCGATTGCTAATTTTTTGTAAAAACAAATCGCCATTAGCATGCCCAAAAGTATCATTGATTTGCTTAAAACCATCAAAATCTAAATACAACAATGCTATATTCGATTTAGTTCGATCACATCGAGAAATAAACTTGCCAACATTTTCCATAAACGCTGCCCGGTTGGGCATTACTGTTAACTCATCAGTTAACGCTTGATCTCGAAATTTACAATCTATTTTTTGTCGCTCAATGGAGTATGTAATAGACTTCGCTAATAGACTGCCACTGCATCCTTCCTTCACAAGATAATCCTGTGCGCCCAGCTTAACTGCATCAAGTCCCATTTCTTCGTTAGCCAGTCCAGTTAGCACAATTAGGGGTTTATTTGGAAACATACGTCGAATTTTATTTACACTTTGTATGCCATCAGAATCTGGAAGAGATAAGTCTAATAGAACAATGTCTACATGATGTTTTTCCATATGCTCAATTGCTAGATTTAACTTATCGCATCGTGAAAATTTATATCTAAACGGAGAAGCATCTATTAAAAGCTCTTCGATTAATCTGCTATAAGAGTGATTATCTTCCACATGTAACACTTGTAGTTGTTGAGTTTCAGATAATTGCGAATAGTTTAGCGCCAACGCCATTTGATAATTTCCCACGAAGAACTTTATAAATAAAATTATAGATCAAAAAACAATCGATTCCTCTTGCTGAATTAAATGTAATAAATAGATGTCTTTTAAGGTTACTAAATCATGAAAAGCCTAGGCTTTTGCTTTTTAGTTCTAAAGCTTTTAGTTGGTTAGAACCCAGATGGGAAATATCTTATGTACAATTAAATATTTGTAAAAAATGGTCTGTTTTTATCGCTTTCAAACGACATGGTTAAAAGATGTGTAGTTAAGAGGAAACCAATAAGTATGCAGAAACTAGATACTAAATTGAGTCTCGCCCAAGAATAGATATACAAGCGCCAGTTTTGAAAACGTGTTTCTAATTACGTATTCATTTCTTCTGCAAGAAACTTAACTTTTTGATGACTCCGAAGAAATCATGGCCAGCACCAAGAAATTTGATCACCTTGATTCAACGTTTTTTCAATTTCTTGAAGAGTTAAAATTGCATAACAATATGGGATGGCTTCACGAAAATAGAGCTCAATACAAAAAACGAGTTGTTTATCCTCTTCTTGATTTTATTATCGTAGTTGATGCACCCCTAAAAATAATTTCTGATCATTATGTCGTTGATCCTCGAACACATAGGGAATCAATTTTTAGAATTTACCGCGACGTCAGATTTTCGAAAGATAAAACACCCTACAAAGATCACTCAGCCTGTCAGTTTCGACATGAAGGCAGCAAAGCAAAATGAAGCCAATACACCCCGCTTTTTAAACAAGTCGCGCAAACCTACAGGGCTATACTTCCACTGGTAAAATTTATTTGTGATGCTTTAGAGCTGCCAATTTAAACCAAAGGCTAAAAGTAAAAATATAGAAATAAAAAAGGCACTTCAAACGAAGTGCCTTTTACTAAGTTGGTGCCCAAGGCCGGACTTGAACCGGCACGGCTTGCGCCACTACCCCCTCAAGATAGCGTGTCTACCAATTCCACCACTTGGGCAAGGGAAAACTAAAGGGAATTCCTAGTTATTCAACAGGAATTTCCGGTATTTCATCTTCAATAATGGCTTCTTCAATTACAGGGATGTCACCATCATCAATATTAATTTCTGGAGCTTCTGGATCTAAGATCTCCAACTCAGGTAAAGGAATGTCAATATCGATATCAGCTTCATTTTTAGCAATATAAGCAAGGCTAAAGCTTGTAACAAAGAATACAGTTGCAAGCACAGCTGTCGCACGAGAAAAGAAATTACCGGATCCTGACGCCCCGAATAAAGTTTGAGAACCACCACCACCAAAGGAGGCTCCCATTTCAGCACCCTTGCCACGCTGCATTAAAATTAAAACAATTATGGCAATTGCAGTTAACAGGTGCAAAACTAATACTAAATTTTCCATCAATATCTCTCTTATTTTTTGCCTTTTTACAATTCTGCCGCACGACAAATAGCGACAAAATCTTCGGCTTTTAGCGAGGCACCACCCACTAAGGCGCCATCAATGTCTTTTTGACTAAACAAATGTTCCGCCGTATCAGGCTTAACACTGCCGCCATATAAAATTCTTACTTGGTCCCCTTCTGGTCCCAATACTTCTCGAATATAAGAATGCACATCCTGCGCAATTTCGGGACTAGCCGCCTGACCGGTGCCTATAGCCCAAACAGGTTCATAAGCAACTATTCCTTTTGCCAGAGTATCTAGTCCACACACGTCAACAGCCCGTGACAATTGCTCGTTAATCACATCAAATGTACTTCCTTGCGTCCTTTCATCAATTGTCTCGCCAATACATAATATTGGGATAAGCTTTTGCTTTACTGCTGACTTAAATTTTTTACCAACCAGCTCAGAAGTTTCTCCATGAAACTGTCTGCGCTCTGAATGACCAACAATTACGTATCCACAACCACAGTCAGCAAGCATATTTGCCGAAACATCACCTGTGTAAGCACCACTTTTCTCTTCACTCACATCTTGAGCGCCAACACCGATATTGGTGTTTTCCAGCACTTCAGATGCCATAGCCAAATATGGGTAAGGTGGACAGACTACCACTTCAGCTGAATGCACACCTACCCACTCGTTAGCCAACTCTACAAGAAGGTCATGGTCTGAGTGGAAATCGCCGTTCATTTTCCAATTTCCAACTACAATGCGTCGACGCATAGCGCATTATCTCCAACTAATTTATCTGGCGCCTTAGAAAATGGGCGCAAATGGTAGCGAAGAACAGAATGAGTTACAAGAATATTAAGCAATTTATACTATGAATTGCTGCTACGAGACTTCTTTTGCGACGACCTCTGCTAATTGCTCTGCAATATTAGAGACCAGATTACGCTGTTCACCCTCTACCATCACTCTAATTAGAGGCTCTGTGCCTGACGGGCGTAATAAAACTCGCCCTTTGCCATCCATTTTTTGTTCTGCGCTTTCAATAGCATCTTGAATGACAGCGTTTTTCGCCAAATCTATCTTTTCTTTAATAGGTACATTGATCATGATTTGAGGAAATTTTTGCATATTATGCTTAATTTCATGCAAAGTACCGTCTTGATCTTGGATAGCCTTGAGGACCTGAAGCGCCGAAATTATGCCGTCACCTGTTGTGGTCACATCACTACAAACAATATGGCCTGATGACTCTCCACCGATCGACCAACCATTTTTGGCCATTACTTCTAAAACGTAACGATCGCCAACTTTTGCCCTCTCAAATGGAACACCCAGTTGTCTCATGCCTAATTCAAATCCAAAATTTGTCATTAGAGTCCCAACAACACCTGAGCAATCCCCTAGGTGAGATTTTCTATGCGATGCGATAATGTATAGCAATTGATCACCATCAACCACTTCCCCTTTGTGATCAACAAACATCACCCTATCGCCATCACCGTCAAATGCGATACCCATATCAGCATTGTCTTCAAGCACTCGTTTTTGTAGCTGATTTAAATGGGTGGCTCCACAATCTAAATTGATATTTAGCCCATTAGGTGAAACACCGATAGTGGTAACATTTGCACCAAGCTCTTGGAATACTTTCGTTGCGATATTATAAGTAGCACCATTAGAGCAATCTAAAATGATGTTTAGGCCGGACAGCCTGAAACCCCAAGGGAGAGACCCTTTACAAAACTCAACATAGCGCCCTTCAGCATCATTTAGCCTTTGCGCTTTACCGAGATGCTCTTCTAGCACCATCGGTTGCTCAATTTGCGCTTCTATTTCTAGCTCAATCTCATCGGCTAGCTTCATCCCTTTGGAGTTAAATAATTTAATTCCATTGTCAAAGAAAGGGTTATGAGATGCGCTAATGACAATTCCCGCACAAGCCTGAAAAGTTCTCGTGAGATAGGCAACCGCAGGCGTAGGCATCGGTCCTAAAAGGAGAACATCAACTCCAGCACTTATTACTCCAGCTTCTATCGCTGACTCAAACATGTAACCAGAAATTCGAGTATCTTTGCCGATCAAAACCTGACAGGGCTTATCTCCAGAGTGTTGTTTCGCTAGCACTTTTCCAAGCGCCCATCCAAATTGAAGAAAAAACTGAGGCGTTATCGCGCCCTCGCCCACCTTACCCCTGATACCATCCGTACCAAAATACTTTCTTGACATAAAATTCTCTAGATTTCCTGAATTATTCTTAACAAGTCCACAACATCCATAGTCTCCTGAACATCATGCACGCGAAGTATACTGGCGCCGTTTTGAAGTGCAATTAACCCAAGCGCCAAACTTGCCGGCAAGCGTTCTGGTAACTCTCGCGCCAATAGACGACCAATCATAGATTTTCGTGAAAGTCCTACCAAAATTGGATGACCAAGATCGCGCATTTTAGATAGGTACTTTAATAATAGAAGATTATGCTTGTCGCTTTTGCCAAATCCAAAACCAGGATCTAAAAGTATTTTGTCCCGATCTATACCCGACTCGCAACAAATGCTAACGCGTGTTTTTAAAAAATTTGTGACTTCATTTACAACATCTTCATATTGAGGATGTATTTGCATGTTTTCCGGTTGACCCTGCATATGCATTAAGCAAACAGGTAACCCCGTATTGGCCGCGGCTTCCATAGCACCCTCCAACTGCAAAGCTCTTACATCATTAATTAGTCCTGCTCCAAAACTTGCAGCAGCAGTCATTACTTCCGGTCGGCTCGTGTCAACAGATACAACACAATCAAAATTTATACAAAGCGCTTCGACCACCGGAACTACACGATCAAGCTCCTCTTGCAACGAGACTTTGGCTGCCCCAGGTCTTGTTGATTCTCCACCAACATCTAATATGCTCGCGCCTCGCTTAATCATTTCTTCTGCATTAGATAAACATACGTCATGCTTAACCAACCCACTCTCACCCAAAAAACGACCACCATCATAAAAAGAATCAGGAGTGATATTTAATATCCCCATAACATGAGGACGAGAAAGATCAAGAAACTTATCACCAAATTTCATGGGTTTCGTTTAGAATTGTTTAATTGAGGAATTTCAAAGGGAAGGTCGAATTCACTTTCGACCTTTATTATTAATACACTGCAAGCTAATGTTCGCTAGCGGGACCACCAACTGGAGCCTTATCTGATTCTTTTGATTCTTGATCTGCCGCTTTTGCAGGCTCACCACCGCTGGAGCCATCGTCATTATTGTGCCAGTCTCTAGGAGGACGAACTTTACGTCGAGCCATTAAGTCATCAACCTGTTCTGCATCAATTGTCTCATATTCCATCAAAGCATCTTTCATAGATTCCAAAATATCTCTATTATCATCCAGTATTTTTGAAGCTCTAGCATAACTTTCGTCAACCAAGCGTCTTACTTCTTCATCAATAATTTTAGAGGTCTCTCCTGAATACTGAGGACCACCAGCACCAGGATAAGCAGCGGTTTCATCTTCACCGTAATGCAAAGGCCCTAGCTTTTCCGAAAGCCCCCATTTGGTCACCATATTTTTAGCAAGCTGAGTAGCACGTTCAATATCATTGGAGGCACCGGTAGTGACCCCTTCGAAACCTAGCGTCATTTCTTCGGCAATCCGGCCGCCGAACAATGAACATAGCTGCGATTCAATACCACGCTTACTCAAGCTGTGCTTATCCTCCTCAGGCAAAAACTGGGTCACACCCAAAGCACGACCACGAGGAATAATGCTCACCTTATGCACAGGGTCATGTTCAGGAACTAATCGTCCTACAATTGCATGACCGGCTTCGTGATATGCGGTATTTTCTTTTTCCTTTTCACTCATCACCATAGATTTACGTTCTGCACCCATTAGAATCTTATCCCGGGCCTTTTCGAACTCATCCATAGTCACCAAACGTTTATTGCTTCTAGCAGCAAAAAGCGCAGCCTCATTTACAAGGTTAGCTAGATCCGCGCCGGAAAACCCAGGAGTACCACGAGCGATGATTCCTGGTTGGACCTGGTCATCTAATGGGACTTTACGCATGTGCACCTTAAGAATCTGCTCTCTACCACGAATATCAGGCAATCCAACAAATACTTGACGATCAAAACGTCCAGGTCGTAACAAAGCTTTATCCAATACATCTGGGCGGTTCGTCGCAGCAATGACAATCACGCCTTCGCTACCTTCAAAACCATCCATTTCAACTAATAGCTGATTTAAGGTCTGCTCTCGCTCGTCATGACCACCACCATGACCGCCACCTCTATGACGACCAACAGCATCGATTTCATCTATGAATATAATACAGGGAGCATTTTTCTTGGCTTGATCGAACATATCTCTAACGCGAGAAGCACCCACACCAACAAACATTTCTACAAAGTCTGAACCAGAAATAGAGAAAAACGGTACTTTTGCTTCGCCTGCAATGGCTTTAGCTAAAAGGGTTTTACCGGTTCCCGGAGGGCCCGCCATTAAAACACCACGAGGAATTTTGCCACCTAAGCGCTGAAATCGAGAAGGGTCACGTAAAAACTCAACAAGCTCTTGAACGTCTTCCTTAGCTTCATCTACCCCAGCAACATCCGCAAAGGTAGTTTTAATCTGATCTTCACCTAGTAATCTTGCTTTACTTTTCGCAAAACTCATCGGACCACCACGGCCACCAGAACCGCCTTGCATTTGCCGCATAAAAAAGATGAATACTGCGATAAATAGGAGTATTGGGAAGCTAGCAACCAAGAGCTGCTCCCAAAGGCTGGTTTGTTGTGGCTCAGATCCCTTAAGATCTACATTATTTTCGATAAGTTCATCGACAAGTTTTGTATCAAAAAGATCGGGGCGAACAACAGTGAAGCTATTTCCGTCCATCCAGGTACCGTAAATCATGCGCCCTTCAACAACGACGTCTCTTACGCGGCCATCGCGTACATCTCGAACGAACTCGGAGTAGGCGAGGTCATTTTTCGGTTCTTGCTGACTAAAATTCTGGAAAACTGAAAATAGGACTGCTGCAATTACAAGCCAAAGCAACAAATTTTTAAGCATATCGTTCAAGGATAAACTCCTCTCATTATTGAGCTAAATCAACGCTCTTCTTTAAATTTCTCGTATTTTTTAAAAACTAAGTATAGCGTTGGAGGGCCTATGTTTGCCACTTATCAACGTGATAACTCATTTTTATAATTAAGCATAATAGCAAGTGGCATTACAATAACTAGTTAGCAAAACCTTTTGCAACAATATAGACCTCTTTGGATCTAGCCCTTGAAGCATCCGGTTTTCGAATAACAACCTTATCAAAAACAGACTTGCAATCTGCGACAAACAGATCAAAACCCTCACCTTGAAATGCTTTGCAAGCAAAACCTCCGCCAGGTCTTAATACTGTCTTCGCCATATCAAGTGCTAGCTCTACCAAATACATGGATTTAGGTTGATCTACTTCCACTATACCACTCATATTTGGGGCCATATCAGAGATTACAAGATCGGACTTATCTTCACCCATTAAATCTAATAAAACATCTAAGACTTGTTCCTCAGTAAAATCACCCTGAACAAACTCAACACCAGCAATTGGTGTCATATCAAGAATATCTGAGGCAATAACTCTTCCCTTATCACCTACGCGCTCACGGGCCACTTGAGACCAGCCTCCAGGCGCAGCTCCAAGGTCTACAACTAACATCCCAGGACGAAATAATCGGTCTTTTTTATCCAGCTCAATTAGCTTAAAACTTGCTCTAGAACGATAACCTGATTTTTGTGATTCTTTGACATAACTATCATTAAAATGTTCATCAAGCCATCGGTTGCTACTTTTAGATCTCGCCATCAGGAATTTCTACCAAAATTATTTATGCGCAAAGCAATATCATCACTCTCAATAATACCCTTATAATATGGATCATCCTAACAAATAAATAGAATATCTATGCCGTCAGATAACACTTTTACCAAACATTTAAGAACCCTTGGGCACGGACTAAAGCCAGTTGTCATTGTCGCAGGAAAGGGCTTAACTGAATCAGTATTAAACGAACTGAATCGCGCTCTTGAAGATCACGAATTGGTAAAAATTAAAATAGCACTCACCGATAGGGATCTTAGAAAAGAAATCGCAAAAGAAATTTGCCTCACTTTGCACGCAGAGCTCATTCAAGAAATTGGAAAAGTTGCTTTGCTGTATCGAGAGGCTCGCAAACCGAAAATAAAAACATCAAACATTCGCTAAATCATTCACCAGTTCGCTCAGCTAGCTAGCAACGAATCAATCGTGCCGCAATGGACATAGAAAATCGAGAATAAAATGTGAAAACATTGAGTAATCATCCAATCAAGCTTGTTACCCGTTCAAATTATCTCGATACTAATTTAGACGGGAAGATAGATGGTTATGTTAAAAAGCATTAATTTTAAAATTTGGATCGTCATATTTGTAACCCTGGTACTTAGTTTGGTTGCAATGTTATTGCTAACGCAATTGAGCGTTAAAAACCGTTTTTTAGATTATGCTACAACACAAATTCTCGAGAGACTAAAACCCATAGAAACTTCAATAGTAGAAATACACGAACAAACAGGTTCGCTTTCTTCATTTTCTAGTTCGCCGCAGAAGTGGATTAGACTGAGAGATTCCACTTATCGACAATATCTTCGTGTACAGAAAGATACTGGTTTATTTTACGTATCTCCCGACAGTTTAAATAAAAACAAAAGTAAGGACATCGAGGCTAACCAACGTATATTCTTTCAACATCTTACTCTTCATGATGCAAATCGAAAACTCTTATCCGGACAGCCTCTAGACGAATTTCGCTACATTCTTAAGCCGGTGTATTACCAAGGGGAAATAATTGCGCATATTGGCTATGTAAGGCCAAAAGCATTTCTAAATCCCGTAGATCAAGTGTTTGTCGATCAACAATTTCGATCTTTTGCAATTATTTGCGTGGCGATGATTTTTACTTCTTTGATTATCGCGGGCCTAGCTTCACGATGGCTTGTTGCACCTCTCTCTATACTCGCAAAAAACGCCCAACGTGTAACTAAGGGAGATTTTTCGGCACGAACCCCCATCACTCGCAACGATGAACTTGGCGAGTTATGTGCAGATTTCAATGAAATGGCACACACGCTTGAAAAAAATGAGGAAGCGAGAAAACAATGGGTAGCTGATATTTCTCATGAATTACGAACGCCGCTTTCTGTTTTAAAAGCACAAATAGAGGCCATGGAAGATGGAATTAGAGAAGCAAACTCAAAAAATTTATCGTTGCTTCACAACAATATAGATACATTGAATTTTTTAGTTGAAGATCTTTACGAATTATCACTCTCCGATATGGGAGCGATTTCCTACGATAAAAAACCGACTTTAATCAAAACGTTAATTGAAGAAGTTTCCGATTCTTTTTCAGTAAAGGCTGACGAAAAAAATATAGCTATTAAACATTCCACATCCCCTTTACTTTCAGATCAACAAGCGAATATCGATCGTAAGAGATTCAAACAGTTACTTCAAAATATCTTTGAAAATAGCTTAAGATATACAGATACCCCAGGCAATATCGAAATAGTTACGTCGATCGAAGATAACCGAATTGCTATACATATCTCCGATAGCAAACCTGGAATTCCCAACAATGCATTAGAAAAAATTTTTGATCGGCTCTATCGCATTGATACTTCTCGTAGTCGTAAAAAAGGAGGTGCTGGATTAGGCTTGAGTATTTGTAAGAATATTGTCGAAGCGCATAATGGATCGATTCATGCCAACCATTCTCATTTTGGGGGAGTAAAAATCAGCATTTACTTACCAAAAATCTAGTTATGGATTAATTAAATGACTACCGAAATAAAAAAGCACATTCTGATTGTAGAAGACGAACCCGATCTAGCGAGCTTAATTCAAGACTACTTAGTTGCAAGTAACTACAGTAACCACATAATTAGTCGCGGTGGTCACGTAATTGATTATATAAAACAACAACCTGTCGATTTAATATTACTCGACGTTCAATTACCAGAAGTAAACGGATTTGATCTCTGCAAAGAAATTCGAGGAATGAGCAACGTTCCAATTATTTTTATTACAGCCAGAGTGGAAGAAGTGGATCGATTACTGGGACTAGAACTTGGTGGAGATGATTATCTTTGTAAGCCTTTCAGCCCAAAAGAACTGATTGCTCGCATCAAAACAATCTTAAGACGAATTAACATTCAAAAAACAAACTCCCACCAAGAATCACATATAGTATTGGATGAAGAACGTTTGACGCTACAAATTTACACCAACGAAATTGAGCTAACAAAAACAGAAGCAAATTTATTCAAATTATTATTTGATGCTCCGGGTAAAATTTTTAGTCGCGAGAAAATTTTAGACAGTATCTATACTGACTACCGAGTGGTGAGCAACAGAACGGTTGATAGCCATATAAAAAAGCTACGTAAAAAAATTCACGAGGCTTACCCAGAGAAAGAGCTCATCCTGTCTATCTACGGCGTTGGATACAAATTTGAAAATCCAACAGATGGATAAGATGAGCTACAAACATGACATCAATGTGTCATGGTAACAGCATGGTCAATACTGCTATTGGGAGAAACCATAGAATGCTGGTAACGTCGACTGATATCTCTAGCGATATTCATCATAAGAATTCCAAATAAGTCTACGTCATCTTCAAGCAACTCCATCAAACTGCTCTTGGACAATACCAGCGTCTCTACACAACCTAGAGCAACCGCCTCACCCATTTGTGGTTGAATGCCAATTACTGCTGTTTCACCAAAACAATCACCAGGAACATAATCGACTGCTACGATTGAGCTGTCATTGCGTTTAACGGTAAGGTGAACCCGCCCAGATGAAATAATGTATATTTTTGATGGCAAGTCTTCTTGGCTAAATACAGTTTCCCCAGGGGCAAATGTTTTGCGCTCCATATAGGAAAGTAGACTCATAACTTGTTTTTCATTTAACGCACCCAAGAGCGAAACTTTTCCCTTAATTTGCTCTAGGTAAGTAGCATTTATTTTTGCCTGTTCTTCTACTCTATCAACTAACATATTTTCTTTTCTCAATTTCGGGCCTGTGAGTTACCCTAAAAAAATTAGTAAGTACAAACATAACACAGCAAACATTAGGCCAACAATTAACTTAAAACGAAATCAATGACTTATATCAACTTATTGGCGCGAAAAATATTATAAATTTAATTAAATGACTGAAATTCACTCAGGATATGAGCATTAACGAAAACCATTTAAATTTTCGAACAAACTAAATTACAAATGTTTCTTTGAATTGTTAAAATTTCTGACAACTTTTAGTGTTATGGAGTGATAAAGACAGGAAACCAAATCCTTTTGGCGATTAAAAATAAGTAAAATTAATTTAGAGATTACAAGTGATCAACAAGATCAATTTCATATTCTATTTCTCCGCCAGGCGCTTTAACAACAACAATATCGCCTTCTTCTTTACCGATCAAAGCACGAGCAATCGGCGATGTAACTGAAATTTTTCCAATTTTAATATCGGCTTCATCTTCACCAACAATCTTGTAAGTAATTTCTTCGTCGGTTTCGGTGTTAATCAAATTTACCGTCGTTCCAAATATGACCTTACCCGTCTTCGGCATCGATTTAATATCAATAACTTGCGAAGTTGATAACTTAGCTTCGATCTCTTGGATCCTACCTTCACAAAAACCTTGCTGCTCTCGCGCCGCGTGGTATTCGGCATTTTCTTTCAGATCACCATGCTCTCTAGCTTCTGCGATTGCAGACACGATCCTAGGACGAGTGACTTTTTTCAATTCTTCTAGCTCATCTCTTAAAGCTTTTTCACCTTCAACAGTCATGGGAAACTTCTGCATATTTATATCCTACCTAACTGGCCTATCTTGCTAATATCAATACTTTCTTGATGCGATTATTTCAATGGATTAACTCAATTGAAATAAAGAATTTGCAATACTAATTGATTGGAAGACGTTCATGAAGTTCCTGGAGTCGTCTTACGTCTTGTGCTCTGCCGAATCTTAACGCCATACAGAGAGCGTTTCCTGCTGCTAGTGTGGTCGTGTAATAGACATGGTTATTTTCAGCACTTCGTCGAATAGAAGCTGAATCTTTAATTGCTTGTCTTCCTTCGGTGGTGTTAATAATCAACGCTATTTCGCGATTTTTAATCATATCGACAGAATGAGGACGTCCTTCCGCAACTTTATTAATTATTTGAACCTCTAACCCCGCCTTTTTCAAGTGCTCAGCGGTTCCGCGTGTTGCAACAATCTCAAAACCCAAATCAACAAGCTCTTTAGCAACCACAACTATTCCGGTTTTGTCGAAATCACGCACGCTAATAAAAGCTTTACCTTTTTCAGGCAGCGCTGAGCCACTGCCGACTTGTGCCTTTGCAAATGCTTCAGCAAAAGTTTCGCCAACTCCCATTACTTCACCAGTGGATTTCATTTCTGGCCCTAGTATTGGATCCACTGCAGGGAACTTATTAAATGGAAATACTGCCTCTTTAACACTGTAATAATTGGGCACGATCTCGTCAGTGAACCCTTGTTCCTCTAATGTCTTCCCTGTCTGACAAAGTGCGGCAATTTTGGCCAAAGAACGACCAATACACTTTGAAACAAATGGTACTGTTCTCGAACCCCGAGGATTTACCTCGATAACAAAAATTTTACCATCTTGATAGGCAAGCTGAGTGTTCATTAATCCGACAACCCCCAATTCAACAGCCATCTTACGTACTTGCGCTTTCATTTCCTCTTGCACATCTTGAGGTAATGAGTAGGGTGGCAAAGAGCAAGCCGAATCACCTGAATGTACACCACATTGCTCGATATGCTGCATAATACCGCCGATAACAACAGTATCACCGTCAGAAACAGCATCAATATCCACCTCAATCGCATTATTGAGAAAATGATCAAGCAGTACTGGCGAATCATCGGATGCTTGCACAGCCTCAGTCATATAGGTTCGCAGCTCATTTTCGGTATAAACGATTTCCATTGCTCGTCCACCAAGAACATAGGATGGTCTAACAACAAGCGGATAGCCAACACTAGGGGCTACATGGATAGCTTCCTCGGTAGACCGGCATATAGCATTAGGCGGTTGAAGCAGACCCAAACGCTCTATCATTTGTTGGAAGCGCTCACGATCTTCCGCTCGGTCAATGGCTTCAGGGCTCGTGCCTATAATGGGTACGCCTTCAGCAGCCAGAGAATTCGCCAACTTGAGCGGCGTTTGGCCTCCAAACTGCACAATAACGCCTTTTGGATTTTCTTTTCTTACGATTTCAAGGACATCTTCTAAGGTAACTGGCTCAAAATACAAACGATCAGAAGTGTCATAATCTGTGGAAACAGTTTCTGGGTTACAGTTGACCATGATGGTCTCATAACCGCCCTCTCGTGCAGCGAGAGCAGCATGTACACAACAATAATCAAACTCAATTCCCTGACCTATGCGATTGGGACCACCACCAATAACCATGATCTTTTCACGCGATGATGGATCACTCTCACATTCTTCTTCGTAAGTTGAATACATATAGGCAGTGGACGTAGAAAACTCTGCAGCACATGTATCAACACGCTTGAACACAGGATGAACACCAAGTTTAGTCCGGTGATCGCGCAGTGTTTTCTCACTGACAGCGAGCAACTCAGACAAGCGCCGATCTGAAAAACCTTTGCGCTTTAATTGAAACATAATATCTTTCGTCAAATCGGATAAAGGCAACGAAGCCAATGCTTTTTCTGTCGCCACTATGTCCTGAATCTGAACCAAAAACCATCGATCAATTTTCGACTGATCAAAAACTTCATCTAAACTCATTCCTGCACGAAAAGCGTCCGCAACAAACCAAATCCGGTCAGCTCCTGGAGTCGACAAGTCACGCCGTATTTTTGCAATCGCATCATCATCTTCTAAATTCAGACGCGGCTCAAAACCAGCGGAACCGACTTCTAGACCACGTAAAGCTTTTTGCAGTGATTCTTGAAATGTGCGACCAATTGCCATCACTTCACCGACTGACTTCATCTGTGTAGTTAGTCGTGCATCAGCATCACCAAACTTTTCAAATGTAAAACGAGGAACCTTAGTCACGACATAGTCAATAGATGGCTCAAACGATGCAGGTGTAGCACCACCAGTGATATCATTCTGAAGCTCATCCAAAGTGTAACCAACGGCAAGCTTTGCAGCGACTTTGGCAATAGGAAAACCCGTTGCTTTTGAAGCTAGTGCTGAAGATCGAGAAACCCGCGGGTTCATCTCGATTACAACTAATCGACCATTTTCAGGGTTGACTGCAAATTGCACATTTGATCCCCCTGTTTCAACACCGATTTCCCTTAAAACTGCAATCGATGCATTCCGCATGATCTGATATTCTTTGTCCGTAAGGGTTTGTGCAGGAGCAACGGTAATAGAATCTCCGGTATGAACCCCCATAGGGTCGAAGTTTTCGATTGAGCAGATGATAATGCAGTTATCATTTTTATCTCTCACCACCTCCATTTCAAACTCTTTCCAACCCAGGAGTGATTCGTCGATCAATAACTCATTAGTTGGGGACAGGTCTAAACCACGAGCACAGATTTCTTCAAATTCTTCCCAGTTATAAGCAATGCCCCCGCCAGATCCACCCATAGTGAACGAAGGTCGAATAATGACAGGAAAACCAAATTGCTTTGGTACTTCCAAAGCCTCTTCCATGGAATGAACAATTTCTGCTCTCGCGCATTCAAGGCCAATTTTTTTCATAGCCTCATCAAATAAATGTCGATCTTCCGCCTTGTGTATGGCTTCTTGATTAGCTCCGATTAACTCTACACCATGCTTCTCAAGTACTCCATGTTCATGAAGTTTGAGCGCGCAATTTAGGGCAGTCTGACCACCCATAGTAGGCAGTACTGCATCAGGGCGTTCCTTTTCGATTATTTTTGCCACGGTTTCCCAAGTTATAGGCTCAATATAAGTAGCATCAGCCATAACTGGATCGGTCATAATGGTCGCGGGGTTCGAGTTAACTAAAATAACCCTAAATCCCTCTTCGCGCAGTGCCTTACAGGCCTGAGCACCTGAATAATCAAACTCACATGCTTGCCCAATCACGATCGGACCAGCTCCGATAATTAGAATGCTTTTTATGTCGGTACGTTTTGGCATTAGGATAATTTCGCTTTAATCAATTAGGTTAACTAGAAAACTTTATTTACTAAATTTTCTTAAGTTGTCATTTTTATCTATTTTGATCAATCAGATCGATGAAATGATCAAACAAGTAAGCAGCATCATGAGGACCAGGACTCGCTTCTGGATGCCCTTGAAAACTAAACGCAGGCTTATCTTTAAGATGGATGCCTTGTAATGAACCATCAAAGAGAGAAACATGAGTAGCCTCAACCGTTTCAGGTAATGAATCAGCATCAACAGCGAAACCATGATTTTGACTAGTAATCAAGACACTACCCGTACGGAGATCTTGAACAGGATGGTTTGCGCCATGATGACCAAACTTCATTTTCTGAGTTTTTGCACCGCTAGCAAGCGCCAATAGTTGATGTCCCAAGCAAATACCAAAAATGGGTATTTTTGTTTCAAGCAACTCTTTTATCGCAGCAATGGCATAATCACAAGGTTCCGGATCACCCGGCCCATTCGATAAGAAAACACCATCTGGTTCCATCGCTAATACATCACTTGCTGAAGTTTTAGCTGGAACAACGGTCAGATCACAACCTCGATCAACAAGTAAACGCAAGATATTACGCTTTGCTCCAAAATCATATGCAACTACTTTGTACTTTGACGAATCTAACTCTGAATAACCAGCTCCGAGCGACCATGAACCAGATTTCCACGGATAAACCTTGTCAGTGGTAACTTCTTGTGCGAGATCTAAGCCTTCTAAACCAGAAAAAGCTTCAATTTGCGCAGCAGCTAATTGTTCATCAATATCGCCGGCCATTAAGCATCCCTTTTGCGCGCCCTTATCACGTAAAACACGCGTGAGTCGACGCGTATCAATATCCGCAATTCCAACAATTTTCTTTTCTTTTAAATACGTATCTAGTGCGCTTTCATCCCGAAAATTACTCGATAATGCAGGTAAGTCACGAATAACTAGGCCGCTCGCCCAAATTTTTTCGCACTCTTCATCTTCAAGGTTTACACCTGTGTTGCCGATATGTGGATACGTAAGAGTAACGATTTGCTTTGCGTATGAAGGGTCTGTCAATATTTCCTGATAGCCCGTGATCGCAGTGTTAAACACCACCTCTCCTGCAGCATAACCCAGGTAACCAATTGATTTTCCTCGAAAAATACTACCATCTGCTAAGACTAATATTGCAGGTTTATAGTTGTTTCCAGCTAATATTGAGTGCGTGGACTGTTCAGGCAAGGGACTTTCCTCCAAAGAAATCATATTAGCGTATCTAGCGACAGGTTATCTAAATTCAGCTTTCCCAAACTTCTTTCCCTGTTTTTTTTAGTTCGAAAGAAACGGCCGAGCCATGCTTGGGATAAGAAAAAATTTAAAGAAGTCATATGGCTGCGTGTAAAAAAGCGAGATGAAGCAGCCCCCATCTCGCTTAAATTCTTAAAAACTCTAAGAGTGATTAATCACTGACTGAGTCACGGCTTGCGCCTAATCTGAGGGCGAATTTTACGGTAAAATTACAACTCATGTCCACGCCAAATGCCTCAATTGTGTTTATTGATGTATTGACCAAGACCATTATTCTGTTATTTTCTAAAAAGTGAAGAAGTTCCGTGCGATAATGGCTCCAGAACACTATCTTGTCAGCTAGGTAAACTTGAGTATTCTTAGTTATACTCAAATGCAATATAACTAGAAAAACAAATAGGTTGGAGATGACTATCCACCGCGCGCTGATCGTTGATGACTCAAAAACGGCCCAATTTAAACTCTCGAGTTTATTAAAGAGTTACGACCTACAAGTAGACACGGCAAAATCTGCGGAGGAGGCATTAGGCTACCTTTCTTATAATATGCCAGCTGTGATATTTATGGACCATCACATGGAAGGAATGGATGGTCTTGAGGCTCTAAAGATATTGAAAGCCAATCCAAGCACATCGACTATTCCCGTTATCATGTACACCTCAAAACAAGACGGCGTTTATGCGGGACACGCCCATGCACTTGGCGCATTGGATATCATTTCAAAAGAGATTATGCATCCATCAACAGTTGAGTCATCTCTCGCAAAACTTGGAATACTTCCTAAACCAAAATATGATCTAGACCTGCCGGAAGAGCAACATAAAGACAATACACTCTCCAGTAATGATAGCCGCTATTCTGGAGAGACGATAAAAACTCCAGTTACTCAAACTCAAAGTTTCGAAATCACTACACTGTCCGATAGTGAAAACCTCTCACCAAGTAACCCAGACAAATCACAAAGAGCGGCGCAGGACCAAGACGGAAAGGCACACCCAGACGAAATAAAAACGCAAGTTGCTAAGCTATTTGAGTTACATATTGCAGATGTACGCACACAAATTAGTAAAAACTCTAAATTTATGTTGCGTAAGCTTATTGGCGAAATCAAGCGCTCAGCTCAACATGAAAAAGAATCTACTGACGGCCAAACCGAAAGTATTAGTGAAACTCATACCGAACAAACGAGAAGCCTTACTAGCAGCTCAAATATTTTGCTATTTTTGATCTTTATTGGATTAATTTTTATCGCAATACAGCAATCTAGGACTCAGAGCAATTTAAACAAACTTGAAGAAAAATTTGCAAGCTTACCTACCGTTAGCGAACGTAATAACACCAATATCGACGAGGTATTTTCAAATTTAAGAGGCAGCAGCGCTGACGAACCAAGCCTACTTGGCGTTGCAAGTATTTTGAGTTGGGCGATGAATACTAACTTGAACTTTGATTACCATTCTCAAGCACTCACAGAAGAACAAGTAATGGTGCTTCAAAACTTAGTCTACCAACTTAATAGTTTAGGCTTCAACGGCATCATTGCGCTTAACATTCATCTTGGAAATTTTTGTCTTGAAAGAAAAGATCAAAACGACTGGCAATTAGCCAAAGGTAATTTACCCGTCACAGAATGCTTATTTTCAAATAGCATATCTCAGTCACTCACGATCGACGATTTCATAACTCACAGCTATGTGCAATTCGAGCAAACGACAGCGCCTATACGCAATGGACTAATAGAAATATTAATATCTATTAGTGAAATCGAAGATTCGCTTTTCCCTTATCCTAATCAAGATTCGACGATCACTGCTAAAGAATGGAATCAAATAGCACAAAAAAATAATCGCTTATCAATTTCTATTGAACCAAATATTTAATGCATGCTGGAATGAAATGAAAACAAAATGAATATTTCTTATTTAAGTTCCAGCACATCCTGCATATCGTAAAGCCCCGACTTAGCGCCCGCACACCAAACCGCTGCACGAACAGCACCTCTCGCAAAAGAAAGTCGGCTCGACGCCTTGTGAGTTATTTCGACTCGCTCGCCATCAGCTAAAAAAGAAACCGTATGATCGCCAACCACATCGCCGCCACGTACCGTAGCAAAACCTATGGTGTTCCCATCCCGGGGCCCAATCTGACCTTCCCTTCCGTACACGGCCACCTCTTTTAAATCTCTATTCAAGGTATCCGCGATTACTTCACCCATACGCAAAGCAGTACCAGATGGAGAGTCAACCTTATGTCGGTGATGTGCTTCATAGATCTCAATGTTCGAATCTTCGCCCACGACCTTTGATGCGATCTCCAATAACTTGAAGCATAGATTCACACCTGTGCTAAAGTTGGCTGCAAGCACGGTAGGTATATTGTGAATTGATTCGTTAAATAGGATTTTTTCTTCCTCAGAAAACCCCGTCGTACCAACAATAAATCCTTTACCTGCCGAGGCACAGATTTTTGCATTTTCTAATGTCGCTGTAGGTGTTGTAAAATCGATTAAAACATCAAAGTGATTCACGACTGACTTGATATCGCCAACGAGATCAATACCTAATCTCCCAAGGCCACACAACTCTCCGACATCCGCACCAATTAGACTGCTTTCAGCACGCACAATTGCCGCGCCTAGTTCTGCACCACTGGAAAGATGCACCGCCTCTATCAGCGCTTTACCCATTCGCCCTGAAGCACCGGTGACCGCTATTTTTACTTTTGACATTTTATAACTCGCTCAACCCTTGAACTAAAAAAGGGGGTAAGCACCCCCTGTTTAATTTAGTCAGTCTTTTAAACTTATATTTTCATATCGCCAAAAAAGTTTTTCATTCCTTCAAACCAACTTTCTTGCTTTGGAGAATGCTTTTTACCTTTCATGCTGTCTTTTAACTCTTCTAGCAATTCTTTTTGTCGTTTAGACAAATTAACGGGCGTCTCTAAGGTCACTCGACACAGAAGGTCGCCAGCCGAACCGCCGCGCACTGGTACAACACCTTTTCCTCTCATGCGAAAAAGCTTACCAGTTTGCGTCTCTGCAGGTACTTTTAGCTTTACACGACCATCAAGTGTAGGCACTTCGATTTCGCCACCCAAACAGGCTTCAAAAATGCTAATAGGCACCTCACAGTAGAGGTTTTTACCATCTCGCTGAAAAAACTCGTGCTCGCGCACAGAAACCTGAACATAAAGATCTCCCGAAGGACCACCATCTGCGCCCGCTTCACCTTCACCCGCTAAACGAATTCGATCCCCAGTATCTACACCCGCTGGAACCTTGACCGAAAGCGTTTTCGTTTCTTCTACACGACCTTGACCATGGCAAACAGTACAAGGGTCAGAGATGATTTTCCCGGAGCCGCGGCAGGTCGGACAAGTTTGCTGCACAGAGAAAAAACCTTGCTGCATGCGAACCTGACCCACGCCACCACACGTAGTACATGTAGTTGGACTTGTACCTGGCTTAGCACCAGAACCTCCGCAAGTTTTACAAGAAACCAGTGTAGGGACTTTGATTTTTGTTGTTGTGCCTTTTACCGCGTCTTCGAGACTCATTTCGAGGGTGTAACGAAGGTCGGACCCTCGAGTGGGACCACCTCGGCCACCGCCACCTCCGAAAATATCACCAAACACATCACTAAAAATATCCGAAAAGTTGCCACCTCCGAAACCTTGGCCACCCATTCCAGCTGCACCTTCTACACCAGCATGACCATACTGATCGTATGCCGCTTTTTTCTGGCTATCAGAAAGTACTTCATATGCTTCACTGGCTTCTTTAAATTTTTCTTCTGCCTCTACACTATCAGGGTTTCTATCTGGGTGAAATTTCATTGCCACTCGACGATAAGCCTTTTTAAGCTCTTGTGCCGATGCATCTTTATCTACACCAAGTACTTCATAATAGTCACGTTTAGACATAGCGTTCCAAATCTACTTTTAAAGCGGTCATAGCAAGTCGCATTTAAAGCACTTGCACTTAATTTATTTTCACATAATCAATTACAAAAACGCGGAGATGACTTTAATAGCACTTCCCCGCGTTCAGTAATCTGTAGGATTAAAATTTTTAGTTTTTAACCCATAAGACGAGCAGTATTACTTGTTATCGTCTTTAACTTCCTCGAACTCGGCATCAACAACTCCCTCTTCCGCCGGCTGCTCACTTGCACCAGCATCTGTTGTCCCACCACCAGCAGCATCGGCTCCGCCCGCAGCCCCTGCAGCTTGTTGCTCAGCGTAAAGCTTTTGCGCTAAGTTAGCAGAAGCATCACTTAATGCTTTAGTCGCAGCTTCCATCGCCTCTTTGTCGTCGCCCTTCAACGCTTCTTCCGCCTGAGAAATCGCAGCTTCGATAGCAGATTTTTCTTCAGCTGTCGCTTTATCGCCCGCCTCTTCTAACGTTTTCTTCGTTGCGTGCATTAGACCTTCAAGGCTATTGCGCGCTTGCACTAGCTCTTCGAATTTCTTATCAGCTTCAGCGTTGGCTTCTGCATCTGCAACCATTTTTTCAATCTCATCATCATTAAGGCCTGACGATGCCTTAATCACAATAGATTGTTCTTTGCCTGTTGCCTTGTCTTTTGCTGACACATTTAAGATACCATTCGCATCGATGTCAAAAGTAACTTCAACTTGCGGCATGCCACGGGGTGCAGGAGGGATATCAGCCAAGTCAAAACGACCAAGTGATTTATTCTGCGTCGCTTGCTTACGCTCTCCTTGAACTACATGAATAGTAACCGCAGTTTGATTATCTTCCGCCGTTGAAAACGTTTGAGATTTTTTCGTTGGAATCGTTGTATTTTTATCAATTAGCGGCGTTGCTACACCACCCATTGTTTCAATACCTAGGGTCAAAGGCGTGACATCTAGAAGCAACACATCTTTAACATCACCTGCGAGCACTGCTCCCTGAATCGCCGCGCCCATCGCCACAGCCTCATCTGGGTTAACATCTTTTCGAGGTTCTTTTCCGAAAAACTCTGCAACCTTTTGCTGCACCATCGGCATACGAGTTTGACCACCAACTAAAATTACATCATCAATATCACTTGCAGACAAATCAGCATCTTTAATTGCAATTTTTACTGGCTCAAGAGATCGGCTAACCAAATCTTCAACCAATGATTCCAATTTCGCACGAGTAAGCTTAACCACCAAGTGCTTTGGCCCTGTCGCATCAGCAGTAATATATGGCAAATTGACTTCTGTCTGTGCTGATGATGAAAGTTCGATTTTCGCTTTCTCTGCGGCTTCTTTCAATCGCTGTAACGCTAGTGGATCGTTGTGAAGATCAATACCATTTGATGATTTAAATTCTTCAGCAAGATATTCAATCAACCGCATATCGAAGTCTTCACCGCCGAGGAAGGTATCACCATTAGTAGAAAGCACTTCAAATTGATGCTCACCATCAACATCGGCAATTTCAATCACAGAGATATCGAAGGTACCACCACCAAGGTCGTAGACTGCAATTGTTCTATCGCCCTTGGCCTTATCCATACCATATGCTAATGCTGCAGCCGTAGGTTCATTGATAATGCGCTTAACATCCAAGCCGGCAATCTTACCCGCATCTTTAGTCGCTTGACGCTGCGAGTCATTAAAATATGCAGGAACAGTTACAACGGCTTCAGTCACTGCCTCACCAAGATAATCTTCTGCAGTCTTTTTCATTTTCTTTAAAACTTCAGCAGATATCTGAGGTGGTGCTTTTTTATCATCTTTTACTTCTACCCAAGCATCACCGTTATCGGCTTTAACTATTTTATAGGGCACCATTGAGATGTCTTTTTGCACAACGTCATCCGCAAATTTGCGCCCGATTAAACGTTTAACCGCAAAAAGCGTATTGTGAGGATTAGTCACCGCCTGACGCTTAGCGCTCTGACCAACAAGAATTTCTCCCTCGTCAGTAAACGCAACAATCGAAGGGGTAGTGCGATCGCCCTCTGCATTTTCAATTACTTTAGAGCCATCACCTTCCAATACTGAAACACACGAATTCGTTGTTCCTAAGTCGATGCCTATAATTTTACCCATTGAATTTCTCCAGATTTCTCATTCTGAGGACTCGATCTATCGAGCCATAACCATTAATTCGATTTAATTCTTTGTTTGCTTAACGCTGTATCTCATCGTTGACAGTTAATATTTGTTCAACACCCTGTTTTTCAAGGGGATAAATGAAGCCAATTCCGCCTTTTTAACCTTGCGGTCGGACTTAACATAGCCTTAAGACTTTGAAACAACCACCATAGCAGGTCGAACCAAACGCCCGTTCAATGTGTAGCCTTTCTGAAAACAATTTATTACCGAATTTGGCTCAACATTAGGATCTTCAACCATCGACATTGCTTGATGCAACTGAGGGTCAAAAGGTTCTCCAACGGGGTTCACTGATTCAACTTTGTGCCTTTTTAGAGCGTCGACAAGCGACTTCAATGTCAACTCCACCCCTTCAGACACTGCACTTAACTCGGCTCCTTCTGCACTGCCGGCCTCGATTGCGCGCTCGAGGTTATCGGCCACAGGAAGTAGATCATTAACAAACTTCTCCAGTGCAAACTTATGCGCTTTCTCAACGTCCTGCTCAGCGCGTCGTCGCATATTTTGTACTTCAGCAGCAGCACGCAGAGCCTGTTCTTTTGCCTCTACAAGCTCTTGCTCTAGCGCTTCTATTTTGCTCGCTTCTGTTGAAATCTCAGCCGCATCCGACTCTGGATCTGCCTCAGACTCAATAGTTACCTGATCTTCCTCGAGCATATCCTCTGATACAGTTTCCGGTTCTTCTTGGTTTGCCACGTTAATGCCTCCAGTCGCTTGAATTACCAGGGTTTTAGGCCCAAACACCTATTTTGGCTGAGATATGGGGACACCTAGTCTAGATTCAACCCGAGCCGAGCGATGAGCTCAAAAAAGATATGTAATATATTGATGTATAAAGTAAATTTTATAGAATATGAATTGGTCATTCTGAATAGAGTCCTCTATCTTCCTCATATAACCCTTAAACGAACCTACACCAACAAATCAAAACTGGCTCTACGCGAATTTAACTTGACCAAAAATACTGTATAAACATATACTGTATATAAAAACATATTTCCATTTTAGTTAGTCCAGACGAAAGATAATCACGAGGTAAGCTATGCTTAGCCATCTTCATATAAGTAATTTTACTCTTGTAGAAAACTTAGAAATTGAATTTAACCGCGGACTTACAGCCTTAACAGGAGAAACCGGCGCAGGGAAGTCAATAATGCTAGATGCACTTGCACTCACTCTTGGCGCAAAAGCCGATGCAGATAAAGTGAGGGCGGGGAAAAACAAATCAGAAGTTTGCGCTGAGTTCGACTTGACACATATACCATCAGCTAAAAACTGGCTAGAAGATCAAGATCTAAATACAGAAGATGAATGCATTTTGCGAAGAGTCGTCACTAAAGACGGTAGATCGCGTTCCTACATAAACGGCAAGTCAGTTACACTCGCTCAAATTAGGGATATAGGTCAAATTTTGGTCGACATTCACGGTCAACATGAACATCAACATTTGCTTAAAACAACTCACCATAGCCAAATATTGGACGAATTTGCAGGTTGCCTATCAACGACAAAGCTTGTTCGTGAGAAATACTTCAAGTGGAAATCATTGGACGATAAGCTCGCAATTGCCAAAACTCAAAATAACGATAATGATGCACGCTTTCAGCTATTGAGTTACCAAGTGAACGAACTTGACTTATTGGATATCCAAGAGGGTGAACTCGCTCAATTGGAGCAAGAGTACTTTGCTCTTTCAAATACGGAACAATCCTTAAGCAAAGTTCGCCAAGCATTAACCATATTAAGTAATGAAGAGAATGGCGTAAGTGAATTGATACGCTCGACGTTAAATCAATTGAATGATTTGCCCGGGAAAACAGATTTACTCGAAAATGCAGAATCGCTTTTACAAGCTGCCCTAATTAATATTGATGAATCCCAGTCAGACTTAGATCGTTATTTAGACAACGCTGAAAATGATCCAGAACAGCTTGCGACATTAGAAAAAAGACTTAATCAAATATATGAAGTGGCCGCAAAGCATAAAATTAAACCCTCGGAACTCACTGATTTGCACACGAGCTTTAGCTTCCGAATTAAGTGGTCTACTGCCAAATGACCAACTTATTGACAATCTTGAAACTGAGCTCAATGCAGCACAAATAGAATACCAAAATGCAGCTGATGAACTAAGTGATAAGAGACAAGAAGCTGCCAAAACCTTGATCGAATCTGTAAATCAAAAACTTTCTAAACTTGCTATGTCACATGCTCGCTTTGATGTTGATCTCAGCTCTAAACCCAACAACCCAGCCGTTATGGGAAATGAATTCGTCGAATTTTTAATTTCAACACAGCCAAACCAAGAAGCAAAACCACTGTATAAAATCGCTTCTGGCGGCGAGCTATCTAGAATTAGCCTAGCCATACAAGTCGTGATAGGCGAAACTTCAACAATTCCCACGCTGATATTTGATGAGGTTGATGTGGGTATTGGTGGCACAACAGGCGATGTGGTGGGAAAAATGCTTAGAGAGTTAGGTGAGTTAGGGCAAGTATTCTGCGTCACACACTTAGCCCAAGTAGCGAGTAAATCTCATCACCACCTTCGCGTCGAAAAACGGCTAAATGACCAAGGTGCAGAATCGGAGTTAACGGCCTTATCTCGAGAAGATCGAATTAGAGAGATTGCCAGAATGATGGGAGGAGAAGTTGATTCTAAACATTCTCTAGCTCATGCAAAGCAGATGCTTAAAGCAGCCTAGATTTTCATTTAACAATAAAAACGGAGCCCGAGAGTTCACTTCGAGCTCCTTTAGTATTTATGCTCGAGGTTTTACGTACAATACCAAATTATGCCCGGTTATTTCGTAGCCATGCTCGTTGGCTATCTGTTCTTGTAGCGTCTCAATTTCTTCATTGTGAAATTCAATGACTTTACCACTTTCGATACAAACCATATGATCGTGGTGATCGCCACGATCCAATTCAAATACCGAGTGTCCACCATCAAAATTATGCCTTACGACTAAACCCGCTGTTTCAAATTGAGTCAAAACACGATAAACGGTTGCTAAACCAACGTCTTCACCGGCTTCCATAAGCGCCTTATAAACATCCTCCGCACTGAGGTGACGCTGTTCGGAATTTTCTAGCATTTGTAAGATCTTAACCCTAGGCAGGGTGACTTTTAGACCAACTTTTCTAAGTTCTTGGTTTTCAATGGCCATTATTAATCGTCTCCGGTCTTCTCAGGTTGCTAAAATTTCAGGTATTATCCCCGGCTAGCTAAATTACGGAAACCCCTTAATGCAAAAAGTTTTTTCAATTATTACATTCTTTACTCTTTTGATCGGGCTCACGGGCTGCTCGAGCTTTAAATTTCCATGGGCATACACTATCAGCATACGGCAAGGAAATATCATTGATAAAGAAATGGTCGAGCAGCTTGAAAAAGGCATGACCAAAAAACAAGTCCGGTTTATCTTAGGCACCCCTTTAATTGAAGATACCTTTTCTCCCGATCGATGGGACTACTATTTTGCTATTAGGAAAGAAGAAAAGGATCTCTACAATTATCGATTGACGCTTTACTTTGAAGATGAATCACTTGCTAAATGGGATGGTACGCTAGATTCACTCAAAAGTGAGAAAGAAGAGCTAAGCGAAGGCGAGAAAGACGTGGAAATAAAAGAAGAAAAGCAAAGTACTCAACCGATCTAATAGATAGAGTTTTCAAAGCTTTTTAGCTAGCGATTTTAAAATTAGTAATTAATGCGATCAATCACGATGCTTTATTTTTCTCGGCACGTTTTCTTCTTACTTCCTTCGGGTCAGCCGTTAAAGGCCGATAGATTTCAACTCGGTCACCAGGTTTAAGTTCGTGCTCTTTGGCAGGCTTAAGCCCCTTAGTACCAAACGCTTGACCAAAAAGCCCCATGTTGGCGGTCTCAATATCTAAACCTGGGAAAAAATCAGTAATTTTTGATTGCAAAGCCGCGACGTATGCAGTTGTGCCCGGTTCAACAAGGAATGAAATAATTTTTTGTTTTTCCGGAAGCGCATAAGCCACTTCTACGGGTATTGGCTCTATATCGGTCATCAAAAATATACTTTATAGCTTTAAATTGTCAGCGAGCATACACGACTTTAGCTCGTTGACACACACTATTTACCTGTTCTGAAGCAATATTTTCCAATAGTTTTGCAACAGCTAAACCCAGGAGTTTATTTTTCATCTCAAAAGAAATTTCAAATTCCACCTTACAAGCATCATCCGCCAAGGATTTAAATCGCCACTGACCCACAAATTCTGAAAATGGACCTTCGATGAGCGTCATCTTGATTTCACTTGATGGAACTAATTCATTATGAGTTGAGAAAGATTGCTTAATACCACCGCGTGATAAATGTAATTTCGCATCCAGCCAATTTTCGCCTTTGGCAAGAAGCTCAGCGCCAACGCAACCATACATAAACTGCGGGTAGGACTCAAAATCGTTAACTAAATCAAACATTTGCGAAGACGAAAAATTCACCAGCGCACTTCTTTCAACCCGCGCCATAAATCAGCTTCCAGCCGACTTGAATGTTTCATAGAGAGTTGTGACGAACACAATAATGACTAAAACGGGTGAAATAAATTTTAGTACAAATAGCCAAATATCAAACAACACATGGCCATCTACATCCATTTCCTTGCTTACCAATTCCTTGGAAAGTAACCAGCCAACAAAAATCGCTATAAACAAACCACCCAAAGGCAACATTACTTGCGCAGTAACAAAATCCAGAAAATCAAAAGGTGACTTAAAGAATAAAAACCAAGGTTTAAACTCACTCAACACACCAAAAGAAAGCGCTGCAATGATTCCCACGAACCAGCTAGCTCCACCGAGAATGCTTGTCGCTTTTAATCGGCTAAACTTTTTAGATTCGACTAGCCAGGCAACGCCTGGTTCAATCAGCGATACAGCCGAACTCCATGCGGCAATTGTGACTAGAATAAAAAACAGAGTACCAAATAACAAACCTAAAGGCATATTTCCAAATGCAATCGGCAAGCTAATAAACATTAATCCTGGGCCTGAACTCGCTTCCAAACCACTTCCAAATACAATGGGAAAAATCGCCATTCCAGCAACAAGTGCGATCACTGTGTCCAAAATACCTACAGTAACAACCGTTTGACCAATCTTTGCATGATCTGGCATGTAGGCACCGTAAGCCATAATTGCCCCCATACCTAAACTCAACGTAAAGAATGCATGCCCCATGGCAATAAGTACGGAACCCCACGACAACTTTTCGAATTGAGGACTGAATAGAAAAGATATTGCGCGAACAAATTCGCCATTAACCATTCCGTACAATAGAAGTAATATCAACATTCCCATTAAAAGCGGCATTAAAACTCTAGCAACCATCGCTAGGCCTTTAGTTACCCCAGCTATTACAACTACCGCTGTGATAATAGAAAATACTGTGTGCCACAAAATAAGTTGCGTTTCATTAGCCAGCAATTCATCAAATGCTTTACCCGCATAAGCAGCATCCGCACCTGCAAAACTACCCAAAAGCATATTAAAAACATATTTAATTGCCCAACCGGCTACGACACTATAAAACGACATGATAAGTAAACCGGCGAGTACGCCCATCCACCCAATTCCGGTCCAGAGGCCGCTTAATCCTGCTTCTTTCGTTACAAATCCCATGGAGTTAATTGGACTTTGGCGACCTCGTCTTCCTAAAAGCACCTCGGCCAACATAATCGGAATACCGATTAAAGCAATACAAACCAAATAAACCAGAACAAATGCACCGCCTCCATTTTCACCGGTGATGTAAGGAAACTTCCAGATATTCCCCAACCCTACAGCAGACCCCGTAGCGGCCATAATAAATGTCCATCTGCTTGTCCAAACACCATGAAGTTTCTGGTGATTCATCTGAATGCCCCAATATACTTGCTACTTAGAAATTTCTTGAAAATTGTTCTTTTCAGATTCTACCTTGAAATTAAAAAATTTGTCACATAACGATTAGAAAGAGAGAAGTGTAAGACAGTATTCGTTACCGACGTTATAATAAGCACTATGAGTAAAGCAAAAAAGAAAAAACAAAATACAAGCAATACGATTGCTCAAAATAGACGAGCAAGGCACGATTATTTCTTAGACAACAAAACAGAGGCAGGTTTAGCGCTCACTGGCTGGGAAGTTAAAGCGCTTAGAGCTGGGCGAGGCCAACTCACAGACAGTTTTGTGGATTTTCGACATGGTGAAGCCTGGCTCTTAGGTGTTCAAATTCAACCACTGCCGGAGGCTTGTACGCACTATGTGACGGATCCTACTAGAGCTAGAAAGCTCTTAATGAATCGCCGAGAGATCAATAAATTCATGGAAGCCGCGGATCAAAAAGGCTATACAGTTGTGGCTACAGCGCTCTACTGGAAAAAACATATGGTGAAATGTGAAGTCGCGCTGGGTAAAGGAAAACAGTTACACGATAAACGCCAAACCGAAAAAGAAAAAGACTGGAATTTACAAAAGCAGCGAACAATGCGAGATTTTAGTTAGAAACCGTTGCAGTCTAAATCAAG
This sequence comes from Cellvibrionaceae bacterium, assembly GCA_965262305.1. GTDB lineage: Bacteria > Pseudomonadota > Gammaproteobacteria > Pseudomonadales > Cellvibrionaceae > CBDHEY01. The sequence goes on along the minus strand of CBDHEY010000004.1, from coordinate 1,019,075 downwards.
CAAACCTATTTTTCCTTTACCTCAATTTCGAAAACGGATTGCGCTTCTTCTAAAAAGACCTCATCACTTTTTGACTTTGCTAGCTGATATTCGGGCGACATAAAGATGTGCGTCAAAGGTGGCCTTCGTAAATACTTTGGCGAATCATTATAGATATGCTGCAACGATGACAAGCTAAAAACGATCACTCCAACACATCCCACCAACAGGTATTGAAACACTGATCGCATTTTAAAAGCACTTATTGTTAGACCCCAAGCAAGAAAAGCCGATAGCATAGTCATCCAAATGGCATCAATCAGCCATTGGCTTTTTACCAAGTAAATATTGAAAGCCAAAACGCTAAAGATAAAAGTTCCAACATCTTCAACAATACCTAAAAAACTCAGAAAAAAGAGAATAAAAACAAACCGCCATTCGCGGCGAAATACTTTTCCAACAAAGCTCACTAACAGCGCAAAGCCGACCAAAGCCAAAGAAAACCAAGCCGCATTCTGCACATATTTAACCATCTCGACTTTATCAACATTATCAACATAGAGCTGATATAGCATCAAGCAATTTGCTAACAAAAAACAAAACGTCGCGGTTAGAGGATGATTTACCACTTTTCGCAAAATAGAATCATCTTTAATTTTTAGCGTTTCTTTTAGAGGAAAATTTGTATCCCGTAATCGCAATCGCGTTTCTCCAAGGACCACTTCCGTTTCACCTGTAAACCCAACATTTGCTCCTAGCTTTTTCTTTTTTTGATCACGAATACCGTTTAATGACCCTCTATCTTCCAGCAAAAGATTTTGTTGATCATCTGATAACGATATGATCGCATGCTCAAGATCGACATGAAAATCGTCAAGCACTACGTCATTCGAGTATGCACGGCCAATCGTTGCAACATTTTTCTCTATCAAATATCGCTGAATCACTCGCCTTCCAGAATTCAAAACTTCAACGACTATGGCCATGTGACACTCTCAAAAAATACACGCGAAAAATGCTTTGCCGATTCTTGACTCACGCCCGCAAGGGTAAAATGACTAATAAATGCATTTTCGTTGCGCCGCGCTAAACGAATATAAAAAACATCGAAAAGAGAAGAAAACTTTTTATAACGCCGGACACAAAAAACCGACTTTGCTACTGAAGAAAGCTTTTTCTCACTAGGGATCTGCGTAAAATCTTCGTGACATTGGAATTCAGACACATCGTCTTTACCAGCGCGATTTGCTGGAAAACCTCCCATATTTTTGGATAAATAGCGTACAAATTTTTTATCATCAACGCCATTTGCTTCTATCCAATAAAACTCGTATTCCAAACTACCCGTTGTCATAGATCGACTGATATAAATACTATCTTGTAAAGAACAGCCTTTAGAAATCTCTACAATCGGGTTATCTCTTTGATCGTCTCGTGAAGAGCGCCCCCAACAACTCACGAGCCCAGGTATCTCTCCAATCACCTGCGTTAGACCAAGTTTATCTGTAGGCCAAGGTTTTTCTAACAGTTTCCCAATTAGGTTCTTCTGACTTTCATACAATTGAGTTTCTGCTTTTTCCGATAGGCTAATTTGTGCTTTTTCAGAATCAAAGCTTTCGACCAGACTTTTTAATTTAGAGGCTGGAACCAAAAAGCTCACCTGGTTCCCCGCAGTCGCTACATTAATTCCAATCAATTCACCCGCTTGATTTAAAACAGGTCCCCCGCTCATACCTGAATTTATAGAGCCGGAAAAATGAATACGTTCGTAATAAGCATGATCCGCGAGGCCATTAAAAGTGCCTGGTACAATAGTCATACCTAAATCAAGAGGGTTGCCCAGCGCGTATATTAACGCCCCTTTATTGGCCTGCTCCGACGCGAAAGGAATAGGAACGCCCAGCGGCTCTATACTCTTTAAAACCGCCAAATCATTCACGATATCGAAGTCTTCGATTTCCAGCTCGCCTTCTGAATCGTCTTCACGAACAAAAAGAATTTGATATTTTTCTGGATCAGCAATGACCGTGGAAATCACATGATAGTTAGTCGCAACGGAGAACTCGTCTCTTACAAGAAAACCTGAGCCAATTGAAGATTTACTGTCTGATTCTCGATCAACCACACGAATTTGAAATAAGCTGTTTTTATTTTGAGAAAAGATTTTTTCGGTGTTTGAAGCATTAACCGGGAGATATAAAAAGATAGACCCCATAAAAACAAACAAAAAAAGCAGTGGATTCACCCAAATTCCTTAGACCAACCATCAATTCCAACAATGGTATCGCGAATCTTTATTTCCTCGCAATCCATTGCTGATAATCTCTCGCCACAACAGAGACCGAGGTTGACCACAATCGACTTTTATTTGCTTGATAACTCACATGGAACTTGCTGAGGCACGCTCACCATTAACAATAGCGGAAATCAAACCTGCTGAGTGACTGACTTTATCTGCAAGAATTACCTGATTTTTGCCATTATTCTTTGCTTGATAAACGGCAATATCTGCGCGGCGGCGAAGCGATTTTATGTCGTCACCAAACACATATTCTGCGACACCAAGGCTTGCAGTAAACGCAGGTAAAGCAGGGTTAGAATAGTTCTCAAATGCGCAGCGAATCCTTTCAGCCAATGCAACTGCCTCACCAATATCAGTTTGTAGCAATAAAACCTCAAATTCCTCACCACCTTGACGGGCAACAACATCGGTTTTTCGGGTATTTTCTAGAAGAAGATTCGCCATCACCTTAAGCACATCATCGCCAGTGGCATGACCATAGCAATCATTGACTCGTTTAAAATTGTCGGCATCAAGCATAATCAGAGCAATATTACTCTCATCGGAATTTCGTCGAAAGTAAGATGCTTTTTCAAAAACACTCTCAAGATAATGACGGTTATAAAGCTGAGTCAGCTCGTCTGTCACAGAAACTTTGTAAGCTTGTTTCAACCAATAAGTTGCGGCAAATGCAGCAAGTATCTCCCCAAGAAGTGTTAACCCATCACCAAGAGCAGACCAATGTGCAATAGAAAAAATAATAAACTCATCTAGGCAATCTGTGGCCCTGCCAAACTGAATCAGTAAAAGCCCCGCTAACAAAGGGATTCGAATGACTGACTTAACGCGAATAAACGCCACCACAACAAACATAAACAATGCAATGAATGCAGAACTGGCTTCGAAAAGCGTATCAATTGGATCTATATATTCGACTTTGGCGCCAAACTTTACGATCAATAGCAAATAAACACTAATTAGCACCAAATTAGCACCAACCAATATCAAACCTATACTAAGAGAGCGATCGCGAAGTTTACCGTCGAAAAGCACATTAGGCGCTGAATTCACACACGGTCAACCTGTCTAAAGGAACGAAAAACAGCTTAATTATAGTGAAGTATTTAGATGTCATAGAAAATTTATAAAAAGAATTCCGATCGAAAATTCAAACAATCTACCATCTAACATTCAAGTTTTTATTCGAACGAAAATTAATTTTAAAAAGCGTCCGGGTTATAACTTTTTAATCCGAAGCCGAAATCGAAAACTAGTACTACGCTGATCAAACTGGTATGCTGGAACGCTTGATTTAATTTGAGGTCAAAAAATACTCAAATCTGAATTGAGTCAATTTTCGGGGCCGATTAGGATTCGACGCCGGTAACGAAGACCAAGGTGCATGTCGTGATGGCAGCCAATCACGTAAATCCAAAGCTGTACAAGAATAGTTGCAAACGACGATTCTTACGCTCTAGCAGCTTAAGCCTGCTACGGTTTTCTCCAAGGTGCCAGTATCGCGGAGTCAACTGTCATATAGAACTGGATCGCTGTGTCATTTAGATCGTGATGGCATTGTTAAACTTAAAGCGAACTCGCCACTAACGCCCTGCCCGCCGGGCCGCTAGAGGGTTAAATCAATAGACGGAATCTAAGCATGTAGAACCGCGGAGGGAGTGCTGACGGACGGGGGTTCAAATCCCCCCGGCTCCACCAAACATCAAAACTCTAACAAATTGATTTTGTTAGAGTTTTGATGTTTTTAGGGTTAATAAAAAAGTTTATCAAAGAGCAACCCCCTTATTTCCTGGACGCACCGGCCCATATTGGACACCACAAGGATTACAGACATAAATAAGCCCCGCGTTATCTGAGCTTATATCTCAACGACTCTAACTCTCCTATTTGATTAGTCAAAAGGCAGGATTCAAGGCCGCCCCATCCAAGTATCCATTTGCGTAAAACGACCCACACCCTGGTCGTAATATCTCGCTCTTAGGTGGTATCAGTTACAGTTCAACCTAATCTCGTATCGATGCTTACCGGTTTTTCTATTCACCTCTCAATTCTTAACTGAAATAGCTTACCATCTCTTCAAGGTTTTCTTTCGCTTCATCAAAACCAATATTGTCTTCGTCATCCGCGTAGGACATTGCCTCAACAAAATGCCCATATTCTCTTTGGTATTCGTCATCTTCGCTTAATGACGTAATCGCTGATTTCATCGAGTCAAACGCCTCCTTAGATAACAAACTGGAATTGCTTTCCAAAAAAACGTTCCCGATTCCATACCACAGACGGTGTTCGATGAAGACATTGCAAAGCTCACTATTGCTAATGTAAAGAGTAAACCAACCGGTTTGTTTTTTACGGCAACCTGGTGCGATTGGTATTTGGTGGACACACGTCCTGAAGACGCTAAGAACTGTGAAGACTCCCAAAATGCCTTCAACAAATTAGTTAAACAGCATCCAGAACTAAATTGGCAGATTGTGGTTTCCCATCTTTGGACTGCGGAAAAAGACTTACAGGACTACAACAAAAAGTATCAAATCAACGTACCCTCTCACGTCGATACAAGTAACAAAACATTTTTAGAATACGATATTAAGACTTTCCCAACACTTGTCATAGTCGATAAGAACAAAGAGCTTTATCGAGATACAACAATCGGAAACACGGAAGAGATATCAAACCTGATCTCTAGACTATAAAGTTTACCGGCCGTCGCCGAACCCATCCCTTGAATCTCCTTAGGGCGACGGTCTTTTTTACATACAGTCTTATTTATAAAAAAGATATGTTGTTCACTTCCACTATAACTCAATTCCTCTCCGGCTTAGCTATTTTTACCTTTTCTGCATCAAGAATCAGCTATATATGTTGAATACTGTGAGCGTCAACTCGCGGAAGGTATGCGTTTACATCATATAACACGACATATGCTCGGATTATTTCAAGGTCAGACTAATGCAAGGTTGTTTAGAAAGAAATTAACGGAAGAAGCCTGTAAAAATGGAGCAGGAATTGAAGTGCTGAGAAAAGCACTTCAATTCCTTAATAACTCTAACTGAACAACGCCAACACCAATGATTAATCAATTCATCCGCGTTAGTGTCTTAACACAATCCGCTCCACCACCCAAAGGAACGGACTTAATATCTCCATGAAGTGTTTTAAACGTTAGACGATCACAATCTTTTCGTATGAGATAACCTCTCTCAGACTTAGCCTCACTGCCGAAGCGATAACGAATAGTTGTTTGTGCGGCACTACTGAGAGAATCAGAACTCGACCAATACAAATCTAGCGCCAACTCAAAGATATTTTTAGACCACTCAGAAATATCTATAGACATACCAGCGTCATCTTCATCTCCTTGTATATCCATTTTCGAAACGGGAGAGGTACTAATATACTGGATAGATACCGTATCAATTTCCTCAGCAGATCTTCGCGACTCGTAAACGCGTCCCGAAAGATTCAATGACAGCGCATCTTCGGACTGAGACAAGTAATAGGTAGGCTTAAGATCCATGACCAAAACATTCTCAGACTGAGGTGTATTTGAATCATACAAATGAACGCCACGGCTGCGTAGACTCATACCTTTATCAACCAAAAAGTTTGGCGTCACTTTCTCAATATCTTCGAAATAAGGCTCCAAAATTTTATCCGCTTCTGCTTGTAACTTAGCTTGCTTGCCGTTCTTAGCGCCAGCATTAATTGCTGCATGAGTGAAAATAGCAGCAAGAAAAACACCTACTGTATCACCGGGGTACAACATCGCCCCATCGGCTTTATGGCTTCGATCAGTATTAATTGTCCCAAGAAACTCTATTGAAGGACTTTCAGAAAAGTTTAAAAACAACAGAGAATCGTCTACAGGTTTAATTTCAGGAACTTCAGGTACAGACGCTATCTCCTTAACTCCTGAAGAATTACAACCGGAAAGAATACCGCCCAATAAAAGAATGCATAGCGATATCAATAATTTTAAAAACACGAAACTACCCTCCCCATACTACAGATAGAAAAACGGCACAACTTTGAGATTGTGCCGTAATTTTATTATTTAGCTTCTGAGACTTCTGGGGTTGCTGCGCCGCCCCATGGAGAGATAAGCTTCTGTCTCGCATCTTCAATAGCCTGATAATAGGCATTTGTCATATTCGGGAAATCAGGTTTTTCTTTCCAAGGACCATCAGCGAAACGTTTGATAGACAGCGGTACATACCAGTCGTACTTATTAGTAGCAGAATCTACCAAATATAGCGCTCCGGCCACTACGGCGTGAGGCTCACTCGTTGCAACATAACTGGAATATGTTCTTTGAATACCTGCATAATTAATATCGATAACTAGATACTTTGATGCCGAGTATGTGTCTTTCAATTTACCAAAATTTTTCTTAGCAGTATTTAACTCTTTCGACGAAAATTTGGGTAAATCTTTAATTACGATCTGATTGCTTTCAATTTCTTGAACCGCAATACCGGCATTCTTTAATGCCATTTCGGCTTCTTTCACAAAGCTTTGGATATCGTCAGTGGACAATGTTTTAGCGTGCTTCGTTAGATCTTGATTTCCAGCAGATGCAGCCGCCAAGCAAAGTAAACATCCGGCACCAGGGTATGTCATTGTCGGAGCCGGCAAAGAATCCATCAATACCACAACAGAGTCTTCAGCCGTTAAGCTTTCACTTTGATAAGAAACCGGCAACTGTGGATTAACCGCGCAACCAGAGGCAAAAACAATAGTCAGAATAGATAATAATAGTGTTATTTTCATATTTTTATGTCCCAAAAGTGTAAATTTCAACGCGCCAACACCTCACTCTAAGTCCCCCTAAGCGAAGAATTGGCAGCTTCCTTTGAATTCTCCCAACAAGGAAATTCCAGAGTGAGAATATATATTATTTTTATTATTACCTGAAGAAATAATTTATTAGGCGCCAAGTAGATTAGGTTTACGCGGCCCACATGCAGTAGGAATCATACTTTGCAAAACCTAAAATTAATGACTTTAGGGTAACGAGCTTTAATTTTCTGAATTTTTTCAACGCTAGCCCGGAGCCTTTATAAAGCCTGGGTATAATGGGGTGACACAAGGTCAGCCGGGCATGGAAATGAGCTTGTTCAGCCGTGAAGTTGTGGCTATGGCGGCAGCGGTTGGGCTGTCACACAACATGTTTGATGGCAATATGTTCTTGGGTGTTTGCGATAAAATCGTTCCAAGAATGTTAATAGGAGCGCTCCAGTTTGCGCATATTCCGGCGGTATTTGTTCCTGCAGGCCCAATGCACTCGGGCATTCCAAATAAGGAAAAGGCTAAGGTGAGGCAACAATTTGCGGGGTATAGGAAGAATAAACTACCTTTTTGCCCTTCTAGTGAAGCATCATACCCGAAATCCCCTCACTTATTTACCATTTAAGTCGCAATTTTCGCCGTCGGACCAAACCAAATACGCTCTAATAATGTTCGGCTTGGCAGAAAAAACTCTGGCTGATGGTTCGCTGGATGTAAGCTACTCCACCGGCCATTGTGAAAGCTGACAGTGTTGGATTTGGGGTCGTCAGTCAAAGAGACGACTCTGTGATGGGTCGAACAGGCTGGGAGTCAGTGGCGGTGCACGTTCTGGTGGGAACTCGTGCTGCTTGGCGGCATCCGCCTTGGCCGCTTTCTGCTTCAGGTGCTTGAGAATCTGCTCAATGACCTTGGGGTCCTCGATGCTGGCAATCACTTTGACCTGACCGCCACAGTGTTCGCAGACTTCGATGTCGATGTTGAAGACTCGCTTGAGGCGCTGCATCCAGGTCATGGCTCGATGCCGCTCTGCGGGACTCTTGTCGTGCCAGTCGGTATCGGGCGTTTCTGATGGGTCGGGTTTCTTGCCACGCTTGGCCGGTGTCACTTGAACGCGGTGTTTGCTGTTGGGCGCGAAGACCCCGTGGAAGCGTGTCAGATTGACTCGTGGCTTGGGTACCAACGCGGCCAGTTTGGCAATGAAATCCAACGACTCAAAGATCACATGGGTGGTGCCATTGCGGTACGGAGTTTTGAGCTCGTAGCGAATTTGTCCATTGGCGGTCGAGGCTAAGCGCTTTTCTGAAACCGCAGGCCGACTGATGTAGCGACACAGGCGCTCGAGTTTATCGCGCTGATGCGCTTCGGCCATCACACCAGCATGCAAGGAAAAGCCGGCGTGGTTGGCTACTCGACTGCTTGAGTCGGCTTTATCCTCACGCCCCGGCAAGGTTTGCAGCGTGAAGACCTTGCGCCCTTGCTGGGGACCGGTGGCAATGCGATAGGTCACGGAAGCGCTGTGCAATTGAGTCAACGCATCGTCTTCGCCCTCTTCCAGGGTCAACCAGGTATTCTCGGCATCACGCTCCAAAATCCCACGCTTTTCTAAGCAACGGGCGATGCGGTGGCTGAGGGTGTGGACGAGCGTATTCAGCTCATCGTGAAGCGCGATGGAAGCGTCGCTTACCGTGGCCATTGTCGGCGTAGACGCCATCGAGGAACAGCATATGAAAGTTGACGTTAAGGTTCAGCGCCGAGCCAAAGCGCTGGATCAAGGTCACTAAGCCAGTTTGTGCCGTCGCTTTAGTGTGTCCCGCTTTCTTTATTAGGTGGGTTGAGAGTGTGCGGTAAAAGATGCCCCAGACCTTGCCCATCAGCTCTGGATGACGAGCCAGTAAAAAGCGCAGCTGAAACGGAAAACTCAACACCCATTGGCGAATGGGCTCCTTGGGGAATACTTCGTCTATCAGCAGGGCCGCACTCTCTGCCATACGCCTGGCGCCGCAGCTGGGGCAAAAGCCGCGTCGTTTACAGCTGAAAGCGACTAAGCGCTCGTGATGACAATCCTCGCAGCGAACCCTCAAAAAACCGTATTTTAGGCGGCCACATTTGGAGGAAGTCGTCGAATTCTTGTTGGATGTAGCGTGGGAGATGTTGCCCTTGTGCTTCAAGCGAGGCCTTGAAGGCTGGGTAGTGCTGCTCAAGCAGCCGGTAGAGCAGCGTCTGTTCGGGTTGGTGGTGCTCCTTGCCAGTGACATGGGCATCTTCCGCCGAGCCCGTCACGCTCTAGGTCTCGCAATTGTTGAGCAAGCATCTTTTGTGAGACCTTTCCTACAGCTCTTTGCAATAGGTAAGTACTATAATCTTTGGTGTTACTGAAACTCAAGACCTTATTGTTGGCAAAAAAATAGAAATTCCATTTAAAAGAAAGTGAAATCTCATCCGAACGAGTAAAAAACAAACACTTGGAAAACTCTGCACCACCAAAGTGCGGATCACTTTTTTCCACTAGCTTTCTGATGATATTGTTAAAGAAATGGCAAGAATCCCTAGATAAGCTTAAAAAATCAGGAACATATCAAGCATTAGAGCAGCGATGTTTGATGCCTCAATAATTACTTAAACATACATTGCCTCCCACACCAATTCGTGTTGAAAATCATTGGCATTAATATTGCCCTTAGCCTTGACGTTGGCGTAGTTTTTCATGTTTACTTCAACGACAAAAAAATAAGGAGTTTTAATTATGTTTTACAGCAGGTATTTGACAGCTTTTTTACTGATTTTAGGTATTTCGTCTTGCGGCAGTGGCGGTGGAGAAGATAATGGTGAAAACTCTCCTCCCTTGTCGGGTTTAATACCAAGCCCTTCGCCTGTACCGAGTTCTAATCCTACCGCTTCGCCAGCACCGACCAATAGTTCTAGCCCTACTTCAGAACCGAATTCTAACCCCACCGCTTCGCCAGCACCGACCAACAGCCCGAGCCCTGCTCCTATTGATAGCAACGCGCCTACCGCTGAAATCAATTTTCCATGGGACGGAGTATCGAGCACCCATAGTAATACTGTTACTGTGCGTGGTTTTGCAAGTGATGATGTTGAAGTTGCTTCAGTGGTTGTAAACGGAGTCATTGCGGAATTGACGCCATCAATTGCAGAGTCATCTATTCCTAACGGGGTATCCCTTAAGGCTCAAATTGGTGAAACAGTTTCTTGGAGTGCGGAAATCTCTCTGCAAAACGGACAAAATGAAATTGTTGTTGAGGTGAAAGATGGGGCCGAAAATGAACTCGCTGAGCCGCTGACAACGGAAGTACTCAAATACATAATACCTTTCACGTTTCACTTAGACCCTCTCAACAGTCGTATTACTGGTATCGGTGTCGACGATAACTTTAATCGGCATGCTGTGAGTTATGGTACCCAAGATTCCTCAGCTTTTGCTGAACCTTTATCGGGGATAGCATCAGTTGATAGCTGTTTTGATTCAGTTAATAACCTATTGTATTTTTCCCAATTTCATGGTGAAAATACTTGGAGTTACAGATCATTTAATTTCGATACAAAACTTGAAGAAGTCGTTACCAGCTATCAATTCGATCCCGTTAGCGCTGGCTTTATAGATGCTGTTTTCGGAGGTCAAATTTATTGTGATTCACAATCCAAAGAAATTTTGATAAGTGTGCTTTATGCTTCAGAGCAACCAGAAACAAGACAACGTTTAGAGTTATATGCTTTTAGTGTCGATAACCCTCAGGTTGTTAACAAGGTTTACGAATATGAAGCAGATAATAACTTCCATTACGTGATTTCATTAGGTAAAGAAAATGTTTGGTTTCGTGTAAACGACCAAATAATATCAATCTCACGTTCTGACTATAGTGAAACAGTCGTTCTTGAAAACTACGACGCATTTGTCTTGGAGTTGGTCGAAGATCCAGACTCAACAATTCTTTATGTTGCTCAATTTGATGGAATTTTTGCTATTGATACAAATGATAAATCCATAACCCCAATCAGTGAAAATTTTGATCGTGACCCGTTCGAATTGTCTCAAGTTAGAGATGTGGAATTTGATAGCGAAGCTGGGCGTTTACTTATTAGTGATAGCGATTTGGATTTGATCTTGCAGGTGGATATTGAATCTGGCGAAAAAAGCGAGTTTCTTTCTGAAGGGGTGGGTGAGGGTATCAAAATAATCGCAGGGCGAGATCTTGAGGTTTCTTCGGATCTATCGATTGCCTATGTGGTAGATTCAGGTGGAAATGCATCAGCAAAAATCATTGCAATTGATTTAATAACAGGAGACCGAACTTGGCTCGATGACATTGGCGATCAGTCCAATGACTTTTTAACGGATATCGAGTTTGATGAAGAAGCCCAATTGTTATATGTTTCTGGCTACGAAACAGTATATGAAGTAAATGCGCAAACAGGTGCTTCTCGCGTAATAATGTCTGACACCGTGGGTACTGGGGCGATAGTAGAGAGTGTCTCTGGTCTTCTATTCGATGCTGCTAACAACCGATTATTAATTACCGATGCTGCTCAAGAAATGATAATTTCCATTTCCTTAGATGATCTTGATCGAGAGATCCTCTCAGCTGAAGGAGTGAGAGGAACCGGAGATGCATTTGCAAATATCAATTCTATGTCGTTTTTGGGCGATACCAATCAGGTTGTAGTAACAAATCAACTATCTGAGTCAATTCAAACGGTGGATCTAACCACCGGGGATAGAACTAATTTAGATGTTAACTGTGATAATCTCGGGCGGAGTGAAACCCTGCAATGGATAACCTATGATGAAAGCACGAATAATCTATTTATTGGAGACGACTTCATAAGAAAAGTTGATTTTGATTCGCTTATTTGTTCGAATGTTAATCTTAACAGGTTTGACTCCTTCATCAGCGGTTTCACACCTATCGATCAAGATAATGCTTTTTATCTTGGTCAAAACGGACTCGAGTTTTTAAACATCGAGACAGGTGAAGCGGTAAGCGTTTCAAGATAGTTCCTTGATTAGCTTCGCCCATGAATAATTTCTGTGGGTGAAGCTTTCTCATATTTTTAAGAACAATACCTAGAAAATTCCCATTTTTTCGATGTGGTAAGTATTAAGTATTATAAATACTTAAACTGAAATCACGATATCGACATCGTTAGATACCCCTGGGTACGCACTTCAAAATGACTTTAAATTGCCATTTATTAACAGTTCGAGGATCGCTGCCAATGGGCAGACGACAATACAGAATGATCTGCAGTGGTTTAATGAAAAGCAAGGTGAGATTGCACGCACTTCGACTAAGGCGTGGCATTACATTAATGCAAATTGGAGTGCTCAGCCTCAATGGCGGAATGCGCCTGACCAAACTGGAGCCAACTTCTTTACCTTCTCGGATACGCGAGTTCAAGAAAGTGCGCAGGTAAGAGATTTCTTTATTAATTATGTCACTGAGAGCAATGGATTTATCTTAGGTCGGTAAACTAGTTTGGTTATATCAACGCCTATTCGTCCTTTAACGAACAAGGGTCAATTGACTTACCGTTATCACTAAGCCTTGGTAATTTACATTGCCAAGGTTTTTTTCTTTTCGTTGTTAGGCTCAGATTTCTCTAGATTTAAATGCAATTAATGGCTTTATTGAATCGGTGTTAAGGCTTATTCATGCTATAGGGTAGCAAAGGCAACTTGAAGAGATAATTTTTAGTCAATCATTTAAACCGTAAACATTTGTTAGATCGATGATCCAGTTATTAGTAACGGAATTGAATTGCATAATTATTATTTGATGAGATTTTGAGGAACTTCAAATCCCAAAGTGAAAACACGCAGCCACCCAGTATTCTGAGTATTAAAAAAGAAATTTACTGGAGGCTGTGAATTTCAGAAGCAATAAAATATTGGAATCTAACGCTTTTTGTTTTGGTTTGCTCTTCTCACACCGAAAAGTCCCGCTAGGCCTGAAAGAAACAACCATGCAGATGCTGGAAGTGGAACCGGGTTTAAATCGTCAGACCCAAAAACTAAAAGGCTTCTACCATTACTAAACCCATTTGGCGAGAGGTCGTCATCAGGAATAATCCACTCACCGTTTTCACCGGATCTTAATACACCCCTATTTTCAGAAAATGAATCACGTGTCGAGACACTCCATTCGAAACGTGCGTTGCTATTGTCTAGGATAGAAACCCAGTAGTTACCTTCGTTTATAAATATTTCGTCAAAGCTGGCGAATATGTAAGCTCCTGTAGAATTACTTTCATCTACATATACATCCGGAGAGGCGCTTGCCGTCACATTTTTCTCAAGAAAGGGTGTATCATCAGGAAGATTATCTGAATTATTGTCAAAAAATCTAATTGTAAAATCCAAATCGTCAAGCCCAAGGTTTGCACTGCCAGACCAAACAATCTCATTCAAAATAAGATCTTGCGGTATAAACAGTTGACTAGCAACTTGTTGACCTTGGACGCTAGATGGAGAAAAACCATGTCTAGTAAAAAGATTTAAATAGTTGAGCTCATCAGTAACAAAGACGGTTGCAGATTTTACAGTAGTAGCACTAAACGATAGAACAAGAATAAAAATTAAGTGAATATTTTTCATATATTGTTGGCCCTTTAATGTTTGTAAAAAATTATTAAATTAATATTAATTTTGTTTGTGGATTTTTTCGCTTGCAAAGCGATAGGGTTAATTTTCCTTCTGTTATAAAATCTAGGTGTAAAATCTAAAAGACGTTTTAAATTTAGAATTCGTGCCCGATCAAAAATAAATTTTTATTACTGACTTAGTCTTAGATTGAGACTTTAGATAAGAATCATGTCTTTTTTGTTACAGTTTAAGAGGTGACATATAAAGTGGGTATTGAAAAAAAATAAACTGTAGTGGGTATATTTTTTATTTGTCGAATTTATTTACATTATTAAAAATGCATATTTTATATTTGAGTTCACTGCTGTCCTGTTAATTTTCTAAATATATGGCCTTGCCTGTGATGGATCATTATGGTCAAGAGTAGTATTACCGAAAAATTCTGAATACTTAAGCTCAACAATGAAGCTCTATTCAGATAATAAAAATGTTGGCGCAGGCATTATGCCTCTTGGGAGAGACTCTTCATCACCGAAGAAATACGCAGCTTTGTTTTTTAATCTTGATTGGAAAAAATGCCCTGAGTGGAATAAAGATATATTTTTAAAATGGAAAGACAACATAGCTTCAAATTATCAAATGGTGGCAGAACTATTGACTCAACTCGAATCTCACGAACAGTTGTATCTATCAAAATTTTACCAACATACGCTAGCAACACCCTACGGGAAAAAAATAATTTTTATTGGCGATGCGGCCCATTCAACAAGCCCACAACTGGGTCAAGGTATTAACATGAGTTTGGTTGATGCCGTTGTACTCGCCAATTTACTTTCACGACACGACAGGCTTGAGTTAGTTATGAGCGAGTACCATAAACTACGAAAATGGCATGTATTAACTTACCAGACACTTGCGAGTTTTCTTCGTGTTTTTTACCAGTCTGATAACACCAGCGCAGTCTCGATTCGGAATCTGTTTTATCCTATTTTTTTCGAAATCACCACTTGTAAGCTATATGACCGCGTACACGCTTTCTGGGCAATTGGGTTGGCCGAATATTATTCAATAGACATTCAGGTTAACTTCAAAGTCTTTTAGTTAAGCGTATAAAATGTTTGCTCAGCCAAATCTTTATATTTTTTGAAACTACCACCAGGAGAACTCGAACCTAAAGTTCTCGGTCCATATAACTCTTTTGGACTCGGATCAGTAAAACTGGCTAATGCATTTTTTTAGATTCTGCGCATTTAGCATTATTAATAAATTCAGCGTAAGATTCTCTCGCGGATTCAATTTTCTAGTGCAACAGGCTTATTAAACCCAAAAAATACTTTCAATATTTTATTCGACATTCAAAAAACTAGCACTCTCGTAAAAATATAATCCGTTATTTTTTTGACACAAAACAAAATCAAAAATATTAGTATGGCGATAAAGAATAGCAGTAAAAAATTAAAACGTTAGATAAATTTCAATTAAAAAAAAAGCGTTTTTATTACTGCCATTTTTACCATCGAAATTCCAAACTTTTATAACAAATCTATCTATTTCTTACGCATCTGAATTTATTTTATTGTTTACACTTTTACTTGTCTCTCTCAACAAATTCTTGTAGTAAAGGATTAATTTAGTATGAAAAAAAATTTTATTAGAACAACTGGCTTGATTAGCCTTTTAGTGATTTTTATCAGTGCCTGTGATAACGGCAATAATAACAGTAGACCATCCGGCATCCCAACCGCATCTCCCACACCAACTCCAACTGCCACACCAACACCACCACCAGGGGGTTTTGAAGTAACTCTTAGCGGTGTCGCAGCTAAAGGAATCGTTGTTGGAGGTATAGTCAACGTCCATCCAATTGTAAACGGTGCAATCGATACAAACGCAACATTCGTTACAAGTACGACTGGTGATGGTGGCGACTACAACGTAACTATTGACGACTATGACGGAAGCCCCTTTGTCGTAAGAATAACCACCGCGGATACAACAACCATGCGGTGTGATCTTGCAAGCGGATGCGGCGACGGTATTTCTTTTGGGGACGACGTGCCTCTTACAGATAGCGCTTTTAACCTTGATGCGGTGGTTCCGCCCATACCTCAAAGTGAACCCAGCGCAAACATCAATCTATCAGTACTTACTGACACCGCAACCCAAGTTGCTTTAAGTACTATAGTGGTTGAATCAACTACGGCTGCTGAGGAAATTGCCCAAATCATTTCAAACGCGAATACGAGTGTCGCTAATCGGTTCGGAATAGTAGGTGACGTTACCACCTTACCAGTTGTTGACTTAACAGATATGGCAAGCGTTTCCGCAGCATCTGACGATGCCATTCAATACAACCTATACAACGCAGCAATTGTCGAAGCATTGATTTCTGATGATAGTAGTTTATCGATAACAAGCGCTGTTCAAACATTCGCAAATCAATTTGCCAATGACGAAGGTATTGCAGACAGAGAAGAAAACGACTCCACCTCGATTACCTTATCTGAGATACTGCAAGAGTCATCGAATATAATAAATGAAATCAATGAGTTTGCCACAGAAGTTGGCATAGATGTAAACCTAAACCAGCTCCAAACAATCATTGACACCAATCGCGAGTTAGCGGATATGGGTTCGACTGAACCCACCAATGGCATACCAACCGACGGTGACCTAAGCGAATTACAAGCTGTGAAAGAGATGGTCAATGATATCCGGACACTCGGCGTGGTATTCACTGACGATAACGAAGCAGATATATTTGCTGAGGAAATCGAATTAGCAACTGAAACCTTTGATGATGAATCTGGCGTGGTATTTGAAGCCCTTGCAATTGCTACCACAGCCATTGCTAATGCGGTTGTGGCATATGAAGATGATGACACAATCACGAGCTATAACGATACCGATTCTGAATTAACTGTGAGCATCTCTGTCGCCAATGATACCGTCACCTATGAAATTGATTCCGACATTGCAGTGGATAATGCGACTGTTGATTCGGCGATGACTGCCGTTGATACTGCCTCTGATATCACCTCTACCGAGGCAGACCCGGTCGAAGGCGACAACGGTTCGGTAACTACTGTAACTACCTCGACTGGTACGATAGATCTCGCGCTATCAGGTTCTTTTGATTCAGGAGATGTTAGCTTAACCGTCACTAACGGTGATGTAGACATTCAGCTAAGCGGCACGCTAACAACGGTTGACTTATCCGCAACAGATCAAGGTGGTTCGACTTCTACTGTAGACTCTGAAATTGCAACTCTGGCACTTGATTTAGATGTTTCTTTAACTGAATCGGGTGATAACGTTACAGATCCTATTACCTTCACTGGCGGTGTGGATCTCGCTTTCACAAATATTGACATTGAAGCAGAGGGCGATACCGACTATGAATTTGAGGGTGATAATGAGCTTATTGATATGATCGATTCTTGGGTCGATAGTTTTGACATCGAAAGACTGTCCTTTACTGCCGCAGGCACATTCGAATCACAATCAGGAAGCAGTTTAACTCTAACGATAGCGATTATCGCTGAAAGCGGTGATTTGGTATATACCTGTGAAAATGACCAATGCACTGAAGAAACGTCTCAGAGTTTTGTTGATGTTACCTTTACCATTGCCGCTGCACAGGATATCGATGGTTTAGACAATAGTGAAGTGACTATTATGGCTTCTGGAGAACGTACAGATTTAGAAGATGCTGCGCTTGAAATAGATGTCATCAACGGAACCACTAACTTGATGATTAGCTATGACACAGCAACCGACAATACGATTAGCATCACAAATGAAGCTGGTGCGGTAATGACATTAACCGAAAATGCTCAAACGGAAGAAATTACCGGAACAATAGTGTTGAATGACACCACTTACGCAACGATAAGCGAAGATTTAGGGACGATCATCTTTTCTTACAATGATGGGTTCAACGAAAGCTTCTAACCCTTTTTCATCCTTCCAGCCTAGAGGTGAGCATAATGCTCGCCTCTTTTTTTCCCCAAAAATAACTCTATAAAAGGCACTTGGTGTTAATGGGCATAAAAATCAATAAAACATTATTTTATATCACTTCGATATACATATATCTTTTTCTAACACCCGTAGTAGATGCAAAGGAAAAAAGTAAAGTATTCATTAATGCCACGACATTTAACTACTCTGAGATGTCACCCATTAAACAACTTGTAGACGAACTACGAGGACCCAGAGTAGATGAAGGTGAAATCGCATTTACCACCAGCGATTTGGAATCGGGAATAAAATATAAACATTTTTCAATAGCGGCCTTCGCACGTTTATATTATTACTTAGAACATACTCCAGATACGGCTCTATTATTTTGGCAAGACAGAAATGATCAACCTTTTGATTTCGATCGAACCTATGATATTGATCTTTACGCAAACCATGTTCGAGGAAATGGCATTAGATTTGGTTTCCATAATAGCTTTGATTTAGAGATAGCAAATATCAACTTGAAAAGAAAGATTAATTACGTCGTAAAATACTCACGAATTACTGGAAAAAAAATGGTCGACGGAAGACTAGTTGGCTATTTATCGCGCTCATCAGAAACACCTGATAACATTGAAGGCGAATTGTTTTTAGACTATGCCTACACCGAAGATAAAATATTTGATCGGCCTGAAAACGATATTGAAGGTAAAGGTTATTCTATTGATTTTGGCTTCGATTTTAAAATAAACGAAAGGTTTCATTTAAACTTTTTTGCGAGGGATTTTATAAGTAGAATAACATGGAAGGATCAATTTGTTACCTATGCAGAAGCGGGCTCCGATACCATTTCATTAGAAGAAGATGGGACTGTCGATGTCAGCCCAGCGATTTCATGGTTAGAAACAGAAGAAACACGTCATCAGATTATTCCTCGGGAATTTTCCTTAGACATCGCTTACAACGCATATGGAAATCACTTCTTGGAATATCAACTCTATACATATGCCATAAAAGCCTTTCATAGATTGGGATATCGATTTCAACCCTATTCCCATTTCTATTTTTCCAGCTCTTACGATTTTACAACATCCTCCACTTCCGTAGGTATTCACTCTAAATTTTTTGTTTTATCCGTGATGTCCGACTCTACGGACTATGAATCGTCTAAAACTCTAGGCATCGATTTCTCATTAATGATCCCCTTTTGATTTTGGGCACATTTTTATTTATTTTTCGATCTATAGGCATATCTTTTCAGAATTAAAAGTTACATAAAAAATAGATAAACAATAAAGACGCTAGAAATCGCACGAAAACAGAAACGAATTAACTTAAACACTAAGCTTTTGGACTATTATTTACAGTGTAATCCTAAATTTAAAGGACTAAATCATGCCATTGGATCTTCATCGAAACTGGCATCAATTTATTCATTTTCACATCAAGTTATCAATTATGTTTCTTATAATGTTGATAGCTCAACTATGTTATTCTGAAACAAATCTTCCTGAAATTCCTGATAAAGTTCGCTTTAAACACGTAATAAATCTTGATTCTGAGTTCGTCGGAGAAGTGCTATCGGTCGCTCAAGACTCTTATGGTTTTTTGTGGTTTGGTGGAAAAAATGGTTTAGCACGCTACGATGGATATGCATATAAAATCTATCGTCATGACCCAAATGATTTAACTAGCCTATCAAACAATGTTGTTAACGATATCGTTATTGACTCTAGCGACAACATCTGGATTGGAACAGATCAAGGCATCAATTTTTTTGATAGAAAAAACCAGATATTTTTTCGCTATCAGCATGATCCACAAAACTCTGCTTCGTTGATCCACAATCGCGTAATTAGTTTGTTCAACGAGGACGATCATACGCTTTGGGTGGGAGGCGATGGTGGTCTGCAATCTTTAGACTTAGTAAATAAGAGGATTACCCGTTACCCCAATGACGAAAACTCTGATTCGGAACAACAGCTGAAAGCAACCTATGTAATGGGTTTGCACGTCGAAAGTGACAAGGTGTATTTCGGAAGCGGAGCGGGGTTAACGATTTGGAACCGCACCACCCGAACAGTCAGCAATTGGGGAATTCCATTACCAAAAAATTTACCTAGCTCGATGATTCGGGATGTATTTGTAGACTCTAATTCAACCGTTTGGCTTGGAACTGAGCGAGGACTTGCGAGCTTTAATCAAAAAACTTTTGAATTCACATCCTACCCATCCCCAAACGATATCAAAAATGGGACCAAGACTCCTGTCTGGAAAGTCATTGAAGATGGTAATGGAGACATATGGGCTGCTTCGGATGGAAACGGAGCATACCGCTTAAAAAAAGACAGCAAAAATATATTGAATTATCCCACCAATAACCGAAATCCATTTTCTCCTCAAAGCCCAGTATTTAGAACCCTAATTGAAGATCGAACCGGAGATCTCTGGTTTGGATTATATCCGGCAGGTGTCGATAGCGTTACTCGTTACAATGCTGTTTTTGAAACCCATTTAAACATCTCAGATGATAATACAAGTATCAATGCCAATAATATTTCGGCGATTCTTGCAGATGAACATGAAAACCTTTGGATCGGTGCCGACGGCGGAGGCCTAAATTATTTTGATTCTGAGAAGGGTACATATAGCGTTATTAGACATTCACCAGGTGATACTTCAACCATCGCAAGTAATTCAATTATGCGTATGGTGTCAAACGGTAAATACTTGTGGTTAGCGCTATTTAATGGCGGTGTTAGTAAGATAAGATTAAGCGATGGTAAAGTGACAAATTACCCTGTAGCACTAGGCAAGCCCGGCCATCTTTACAACTTGCACAACTTCGCCATACACATTGATCACCAAGACAATATTTGGGTTGGTAGTATGGGAAATGGTATTGCCTTATATGATAAAGAAACAGATACATTCAATCATATTGAATACGACCCAGAAAACAACACCACCAATTCCGAACGAGTATCATCAATTAATCATGATAGAAAAGGGAATCTATTAATAGGTACGCATAACGGTTTTGTAATCTTTAATCCTGAAACTAAGAACGTCAAAAGATTTAAACATGACCCTCACGATGAAAACAGTATCAGTGAATCCTGGGTGACAAGTGCCATTGAAGATTATAAAAATCAAATTTGGGTAGGCACACATGGGGGTGGTCTTAATCGGCTTAATCTTGAATCCGGACAATTCGAGAGAATTCAGCAAGATGACGGACTTAGCAGCAATATTATTTATTCTATGGAAATTGACAACGATGGAGCAATATGGATGAGCACCAACCGAGGATTGATTCGCTACAACCCAGAAGCAAAAAAAGTAACGAACTTCAGTGCGGAGAATGGCTTACAAGGCAGCTTGTTTACTATTGGTTCTTCCGCAAAAACCAAAAGTGGTGATTTAGTTTTTGGTGGATCTAAAGGTTATACCCGCTTTAACCCTGGGTTGCTTACATCAAATTTAGAAAAACCAAAAATTGTCTTTACGAATCTTTCGGTTCAAGAAAAGGTCGTGAATCTGACAGACTCAAATGTAGTCAAAGAGAATATCTTGACTGCAAAAAACATTCTTTTAAACCACAATCAAAATGTATTCACAATTGGATTTGCGGCTTTAAATTATCGAATCCCAAGCGAAAACAAATACGCTTACATGCTAGACGGCTTTGACGAAGATTGGAACCAAGCAGGAAACAAGCGTTACAAAAGTTATACCAATCTAGATCCAGGAACCTATGTATTCAAAGTGAAAGCAGCGAACAATGAGGGCGTATGGAATGAAGAAGGAATATCAATTAATATAGAAATTATTCCCCCACCCTGGCGAACCTGGTGGGCATATACTTTATATTTTGTAGCCATTGCATTAATTATCTTTTGGTATATTCACAGTCAAAAGAAAATTGCCGTACAAAACTCTCTCGTCACACAACTTCAAGAAGTAGATAAGATAAAAGATGAATTTATTGCCAGCACCTCTCATGAATTGAGAACACCTTTATTCGGAATTATAGGCCTAGCTGAAACAGTACTTGAGAACGCATCTAAGACACTTTCCATTCGTGACTCAAATAATATAAAAATGATAATTTCAAGTGGAAATCGACTTATCACCCAAGTCAATGACATACTCGATTACGCAAAAATTAAAAATAATGCCTTGAAAATATCACCTAAACCAATAAATCTCTATGAATTATGTCAGCTAGTAATCCCACTAACGACACAAATAATATATTCGAAAGACATAAAAATCATAAGCGACATAAATAAGAATTTACCATCCGTATATGCCGACCCTCACCGCTTACAACAAATTCTTATCAACCTAATAGCCAATGCCATACACAACACTCAAAAAGGCAGTGTAATCGTAAGCGCCACTAAATCGAACAGTGAAATTCACATAAGTGTTGCCGATACAGGCAAGGGAATTCCAAAGGAAAAAATAGATGAACTGTTTGAACAATTTAGTCAACTCGACAATGTAAATTCTCGAGACCAAAAAGGTACGGGGCTGGGCTTACCTATCACGAAAAGACTGATTGAGTTACAGCAAGGGAAAATTTGGGTGGAGTCAAAAGTAGATGAAGGATCCACATTTTCGTTTTCTCTTCCAATTTCTGAAGACGAATCAGTT
This sequence comes from Cellvibrionaceae bacterium, assembly GCA_965262305.1. GTDB lineage: Bacteria > Pseudomonadota > Gammaproteobacteria > Pseudomonadales > Cellvibrionaceae > CBDHEY01. The sequence continues at coordinate 996,777 of CBDHEY010000004.1, read as the reverse complement.
GCAACGGAAATTAACGACCGGGAGAAAAATCGTTTATCCGTTTTAACCGATAGAAACCAATCTAAACAATCTAATTCGCTAACGCACCAGGAAGAATTGGAAAATATAAATCAAGCTTCAAACCATTTCCAAGATGTCTACGCGCATGTTCTTATTGTCGACGATGAGAAAGTAAATCGAATGGTCTTGTCAGCGTATCTAAAAGATGAATCCTATACTATCTCGGAAGCAGAATCTGGAGATGAAGCTCTGTCAATGATATTAAATGACGAATCAATTAATATTTTGTTACTGGATGTAATGATGCCGGGACTATCAGGCTTTGATACCTGCAAGCTAATCCGGAAAAAATATCCAAACCGCCATATTTCAATTATTTTCTCTACAGCTAAAGGAACAAACGATGATATGGCTTACGCTTTCGAAATCGGTGGTAACGATTTTGTTAATAAGCCAGTAAATAAAAACGAGCTAAAAGCAAGAATTAGGCTACATGCAAAATCAGGAAATCAGTATCAACATCACGAAGACGAATCAGCTGTAAAACTAATTCAAGACGATCAAAAGAGAGTTCTCGGGGGCTAGAAAAAACCGCGCTAACCCCAGATCACGCAATTTTATATTATTACTTAAAAACAACGCAAAAGAAGAATATCATTAACTTTACTAAAGAAATTGCATCTCCGGTGTAGCCATGAAGATGCAAATAGTTAATTATTTAAAACTAAACTAACTTTCTTTTAAATGTTTGTTAACAAAATCAATGGTTGCTTTTAAAGCCTGCTTACGCGTTTCCAAGTTTATTAGGTGGTGATTTTCATCTTTCAGCTTTATGAATTCAACTTCCTTTTTCGCTGATTTTAACTTTCTATACATTTTTTTTGACTGATCAATATTAACCACTAGATCTTCTTCACCATGAATTAATAATACCGGTGCTTTAAAATTTTCAGCATGGTAACTTGGAGAAACTTCTTTTAACCTATCTTTATCATAATCTTCTGATCCCGTAATGAATTTACCCCAGTATGAAACTATCCAACTCTTGTTACCATAGTCAGATTTATCTGTTGAAATCATCTTAGGGAAGTCGGTTACACCATTAATGGAAACTATGCATTTGTATAAATCACTATCAAAAGCGCCACCCGCCAATGCAGCATAACCACCATAACTTGAACCCACAATGCATACCCGAGAGGGATCGATATATTCCTTTCGCGTTAGGGAATTAATCGCATCAGCCAAGTCTTGTTGCATTTTTTTACCGATTTCACCATGACCCGCAAGCGTGTGATTAACACCAAAACCATCCGAACCACGAAATTGAGGTTGGATCACAAGGTAACCTTCGGTTGCTAACGCTTGAGCTTGATAGTCAAACCCTAAAGTATCGTATGACTCTGGTCCGCCATGGGGCAACATAATAGCCGGCAGGTTTTCCATTTTTTCTAGCTTATCAACAGGTATAGTCAATAGGGTTGGAATTTTCATTCCATCAGATGCTTCAAAAGTATAAGTTGCTACTGGGTTGATATCTTCCGTAGCAATTTGTCTTCGTGTAGAAGCAATAAATTGTAGCTGGTTTTTTTCGTCAACTATAAAATAATCACCTACTATTGAATTTCCTTCGACATAAACAACGATTTTTTTCCAATCAGGGGTCCAAGAGATTAAGTAAACCGAGTGGTGCTTTAATTTTTCTAGTAAGTTTTCAATACGAGCATGTAGTTTCGAATCTGAGAATTCATAAGTCGGATAAAAACCACTATAGCGCACACCAAACACACGCTGATTTATATCACTAATCGAAGATTCAACATCAGCGCCTTCTTTTTTAAAGAGTGGGTCGGAAAATTCTCCTGTTAAAAGATCTAACTTATAGTAAGCAGTGCTATCAGAATCTGAATTACTTGCCGTAACGATGGCTGACTTGTAGTCTTCACTTACTCCAATCATTCTAATAGGATGCACACTTGAAATCTTTGAATAAATTTCTTTTTTCTTACCACTTGCTAAGGAAAAAATTTGATATTTATTTGATCGTTCGTTATAGCGTTCATCCGCAATGACCTCACCATTAGCATCAACAATAAATCCAATAGAATTATCACTACCACCATATGCTACTTTCGGCTTTCGTTTCTTTTTTAAACTAGCTTTAACCAGCGAGTATTTTGGTGTTTGATCGTGATATTCTCCTACATATGCAGGCATTAATAATGATTTCCCATCCCCAGATATACCAGAAATATTGCCTAAACCAAATTGCCCTAGAAAAATACCATGACCCGGCGTGAGTAGTTGGTGAATCTTTCCCGAATCGATATGTAAAACGAAAGCACTGGTCAATTCGCCTTCGCCTCTATAACCAGGAATTTTAGATTGTTTGCCTGCTCGAATGATAAGCTTATCATCCGACACAAACTCCATATATTCTGGATTTGTTTCTTCTAAACTAAAGGCTTCGATAATTTTATTGTCTTTTAGTGAATAAACAACCGCTACATCACCTTTATCATTTTTTTGACGATAGGCGATACGATCACCTGAAGGCGAAATGTTAACCATCGATACTTCAGGTGATGCAGCGTAGTCTGATAACGAAGGTTTCGAATTGGCGTGCCCACTTAACAGCAAGAATAAAATAATACAAATTAAATTAATTCTTTTTATCATTCTAGAGTTCCTTAAAAATAATAAATTGGAATTTTGCAAAGATTCTAAGTATACACAAGTATGTGAATGCAATTTTAAAATCAAGCTCCTGCAGCTGATTTAACTCAGATACTAGTCACTCACAAAGACTTTAAAGAACTAACGAAATATGATATCACGTTTTTACCTATAATATTTTCCAGAAGGGCTATTAGCTGTAGCACTGATTCCAGCTAAATTCTCGGCATGCAGCATTAAGCCAGTACATTTCGATAAATCACTTACTTCAGGGTAAAAGACTGACTATATTCTTCATCAAACACTAAGAATTCATTAAAATAACTTCGAACTTAATCATCCTTAATAAAAGCAGTGAATATTTCCACCATCAATAGAAAATAAAAGGAAAAAGGACATTAAGCAAATTACTAGCACGTAAAGTAGATCTAGCAAAATTATTACCAATTGATTTTAATAGAACAAGATTCCATTGACGAGAAATAGAATATTTTGATTAGTAGCCTTCGAATTTATTACTATCGTCCTCATAGAAATCTACAAAAAAACAGATATGAGAAGATATCAAAGTTGACTTAAAATGCTGGACGTTTTTGCAAAAACATTGAGGTAATCTGCCCTATTGCTATAAGAGCTTTAGGGCAGAACCTGACTTAAACCTTAGAAACTATATCTTACTCCAGCAGAGTAAAATGCCCCATTAAACCCAAACGGCGCTGATCGGCGTGAAAAACGGAAGACTGTATCGCTAGCCAAATCTTGTGCTCCCGGCTCTGATTCAAAATCTCCACCTCGAGAACCAGTATTTGTCGTTTCATCAGGCGTAACATCTAATATATTATTACCAGCAAAATAGATACTGAAACTATCGTTTAGCGCGTACCTAATATTGATATCGGTTAGAATTTCGGAGCCATAGGTCTGCTCGGTCGAATCAAGCACGGTGTATTCTCCATAACGATTAAATGCGAGATTAACAGTCAAACTATCTCTTTTATAAAGCCCATTTAAACTTATACGATCCTGTGGTTGCCACTCTTCAATAATAGAAATATCTTGCTCACTAAACACCACGTCAGAACTCAGAGTTGAAATAGCGCCGTCCTCAGGGACAAAAACATCAACCACTTCCGTTTCTGTAAAATTTGCAGCAAGTGTTATATCCAGATTACCGCCGCCTAACTCAATACCTGAGTATGTAGATACGATATCAAACCCTCGGGTTTCAGTATCGGCGCCGTTTAAAAAGAATTGCACAGAATCAATTGCATTGTCGTTTAGCGCACCAGTCAACAAACCATTTCCAGTATCATCATCTTCATCTAGCTGATTACTAATCACAATTCGATCGTCAATATCAATGGAGTAGTAATCTACACTTAGACTCCAATTACTCATCAATTGTGCAACAAAGCCCAGGCTTAAATTAAAAGATTCTTCCTCTTTAAGCTCTGGAACACCCAAATCTCTTACAATTTGCGCATCGTTTCGAAAGGTTCCCACAGTAGATGCAACACCATCACGAATTTGCGTACTTATGTTATTGAAAAAGAGCTGTTGCATTGAAGGCGCTCTAAATCCTGTGCTCGCTGATGCGCGCAGTTTAAAACTGTCGGTGAAATCATAGGACGATGCCAACTTATAGTTTATAGTGTTTCCAAAACCATCATAATCGTCATACCTCAAAGCGCCGGATATTAACCAGACATCTGAAGCTTGATAGCTCGAGTCAAAATAAATAGAAAATACTTCGCGAGATTCATCAGTCGCTGACTCTGGAGAAATACCATTAAAGCCCTGAATACTCCCTCCTGCATCTTGAACAAAAAGAGATAATCCCGTATCTGGATCAGTATCATAATCAAAGTAAGAATATTCTTCCCCAGGACTGATTGTATAGTCATCCTGTCGGAACTCAGCGCCGACTGCAATTGTAAAATCCTCTATAAGCTGCGCGTAATCAATGTTAAACGTCTGCAACCCAAGTTCAATTCCGTAGGCAAAAGCATCTCGTGGAATCTGTGCTCTAATCTCAGAATCACTTAGACCTTCTCCAAACTGTAGAAAATTGGCAAAGGAATAATTAGCGCTGTTTTTTGTAGTGTAATCAATAGAGTTTTCACCCGTTGTGTAGGAGATATCCAATCTTCCCTCGTTATCAAATTCCATTGAATAGCCAATATTTACCGATAGATCTTCAATCTCTGAAGCAATAATAGGTAAAAAACCATCAGGGTCAGCGGGGTTTAAACCATCACTTAAAAGCGCATTATCGACACCATTCGAGCCAGTTGGGTTTCGGTAAAAAGCACCGGATTCATTTTCTCTATTTGAATAGGTGATAAAACCGTAGAGCTCACCAGCACCTAATTCAATTCCTGTATTTATAACCGCAGCAAACTGTTCTGAATCGGCATCTCCAATTCGAAAGCCATTTCTACCCGGCCCATTTACTTCTAATTCTTCATTTCCCGGTGCAGGTTCATTAAAGCCATTACCATCTGTATCATCGCACCCGCCGTATAGACACCCACCTTGCGGTGCTGCGCGATTAGTGTGTCCTCGATCACGGTCGGTAATTAAGTGATAAATTTAAATAGCCCGTGTCAGCAAAAGCAAACCCATGGTTATAATCTACATTAACAGTTTCTCCATCGCCTTCCGAGAATTCACCGTAAGAAGCATCAAGGCTGCCGCTATCATCGGCATCTTTTAAGTTAATGTTGATAATGCCCGCAATTGCATCAGAACCATACTGCGCCGCGGCTCCATCTCGTAAAATTTGGATATTCTTGATAGCGGCTGCTGGAATAGCATTCATGTCTGTACCGGCAGTTCCTCTTCCTACTGATGTGTTAATGTGAATGAGAGCTGCTTGATGGCGCCGCTTACCATTGACCAAAACTAATGTTTGGTCGGGGCCCAAACCGCGAAGCGTAGCGGGCCTCAGGGCATCAGTTCCATCGCTTATTGAAGAACTAGAAAAATTAAATGAAGGCGCAGTTTGTTGTAGCATACGCCCCACTTCAGTTTGACCGGTATTCTGCAACGCATCTTCATCCAAAATATCTACCGGAACAGGTAAGTCATCAGACGTGCGCCCAGGCAAACGACTACCGACAACATAGATCTGCTCTTCCACAACCTCTCCATTTGACTCATTTTGAGCAGCAGATAAAGGCACCAAAGCCATGTAATTTAAAACAATGAAACAACTTGATATAAAGCAAAGATCTCTCTTTTTCACAGTGATTCCTCGTTAGTTTTAGTGAGTTGATTATTACTTTAAATCAAAAAAAAATTGATTAATATAACTGTAATAAAATTGTCACCTATATCGTTTTTCTTACAAGATAGAAAAAAAGCAACAACGTGCCGCTAACCTAATAACGCCCCCTATATGAAACTTTTCTTTACGGGTTGCTTAAGCAAAAGCAAAAATGACGAACTTACCTGACTCACTAGCTGAATCTGTATCTTCATTTTTTTGAATATGATGCTTGTCGCTATCTAACGCATACTCACAATTGAGTAAATCAAGGTATTCTTAATCGAAATCACCAACCCGATAACTATCAAAATAAAACGAGCCCTAACTAAGCAATTGGAATACCCATCATAGTGCCACTAAACAAAACTTCGAAAATGAATTAAACAAGAGAGCAATAGTCTATAAATGTATGATTATGATTTATACCCATCAAAACCCGATTCTTGTCGAGAACGCTAAAAATTATTTGGCTGCAAATGATGTTGAGGCAATATTGAAAAATGAATTTTCAGGTGGAGCGCTTGGTGAGCTTTCGGCAATCGATAGCTGGGTCGAGCTTTGGATAGTAGATTTACGGGATTTAAGCCGAGCAAAATCCTTACTAGAATCATTGCTAAACGCTTCAGAAAAAGAAGATTGGCGTTGTGAGAGTTGTGGAGAGGAAAATGGCAACGCATTTCACAGTTGCTGGAAATGCGGAAAGCAAAAAGACGTTAGTCTAAACTAGTTTTCAAAGGTTATTACTGAATCAGTTAAAACCGGTTGTTGCCCAAAGGCCATCACTCGCTACTTTAGCTGCATAAATGCCACTGGTGCGACCTAATCGGATAGAATCGATATAGCGAACTACGCCACGCTCTGCTTTTGCTCGAGAACCAAATGGTCCTACATCTTGACCTTCGCGAGTAGAAAAATACCACTTGCTTTCGACAGTAAAGCACCGGTCGCTGCGAAACCAAGTTTTTTCTAGTTCATTCTTTCTATTTTGCATTTTTCTCACTTAAACTCCGTACAGCTGGAGCCCCACGTTAGCGCTTGATTTTGCGCATTATCTTATAAACAACAGAAAAGCAAATTAAATGCCAATAAATGTTTTACTATATAAATCAAAGTATTAGCCATTTAAATGTAAACTAACTGTAAAACTGATGTAAAATTTGCCGACATTTTTGTGACAAACATCACAAATAATAGCGCAAATTTTGAAAAACAGTAATTTTGAAAGTGAAAATTTGAAACAGGTCAAAAATTTGGCACACATATCATCCCAGATGATTGATATGGAAATACATAAAAATCACACTTCCAGCATGGAAAAAAGAATTACTAAGAACTTTTTGATATGACCAAAACCTCTATAAGTATTCCCTCTATTTTGCGAACAACCGCTCTCGTTTTTATTTCTGTTATCGTCTTGATTCTCCTGCTTACTTGGGCATTTTCGCCTTTAATAGCTCGCTTGAGTATCAATGACTATTTGAGTACACATAAACTGCAACTCTCGAAAGATTCTGAAATCCGCCTTAACCCGTTCTTATCGAGACTAAGCATTTCAGATCTATCCTTAGTTGATTCGGAGGGTCATGTCCACGCAAGTATCGACTCAGCATTACTCTCAATCGAATTAACAAAATTGATTAACAAACAAATTTATCTATCGAAATTTGAGTTAAATACCGTTCATATTGAGTTAATAAGTAATGGAAATGCACAAATTATCGCAGGGTTTGATCTAGCGAGTTTTGAATCGGGAAAGTCAATCGAAGAGGTTGATAATAAAGAACCGGAACCAATGGACTATAAACTTAGAATACCAGAAATTGTGTTCACAGATTTTAAGATATCATCAGAGATAAACCATCAATCTCACGAACTTAATATCGTAAAATTCTCTGCAAAGGACATTAAAGTTGACCACGATTATCAAAATCTTAGTTTAGATATAAACGGAAATCTGAATACTTCGAAATTTGAAATCTACTCAAGCCTTACCCTAAAAAATCAAGAGGGGGTAGTCGACGCAAGCTTGATTCTGAATGATTTAGATTTGTCAAACATCACTCGCACTATAGATACTCCACTAAAAAACTTAGCAGGATCACTTAATTTCAAAACAGATTCAAAACTTACCATTTCTAAAGACTCAATAGCCATTACGCTCAACAACCTTAAGCTCGAAACTCGAAATTTAGACCTCGAACAATCACCCTGGCTCTATTTTTCAGAACGTAATAGTCTATTGATTGAAGATGCTAAGATAATTGTGAAGGATAATTCACTAAACTCCGCGGATGGGCGAATAACGCTTGCAATCAACAACGGAAATCTAGCGTTAGATAATAAAAATAATCTACTTTCAACCTGGGAATTATTAGAGTTAAATAACGGAACCTTATCCTATTCAGACGAACCTCATTTAAATATAGGTGAACTCAACATCCACAAACTGGTAAGTTTAAAATCGATAAATACGACTGAAGAAGTTAATTTAGATATTTCACCTATATCCGATATAGAAAAACTTTCAATTTACGATGTCGCTCTGACTGAAAAATCAATAGATATAAATGCCATAGAATTTAAGGATCTAAAGTCATCTATTATTTTAAACGAAGATAAGACACTCCAAGCATTACCCAACTTCTCAACGTTAGCTACAAACACAAATGAATCCCGTCCACTTGATAAAGAATCCGATAATTTAGAAGACAATCAATTCTCTATAAAATTAAACGAATTTTCCTTTTCTACACCGGGCAAAATTTATTTGCTCGATAAAAGCGTCAACCCTCCGTTTGAACGAACCATAAACGTAGATACGTTAAAAACAGGTCCAATTAACAATCAGGATTTGAGCTTAGTCTCTCCGTTTGAGATTAAGGGAAAACTAAATACCTATTCAACTTTTTCTTTAGATGGCGGCGCTCAACCCTTTACAGAAAAGCTGAATTTGGATTTAAAGATGAATCTTAAGGAAATATCGCTCCCCGACGTATCAAGCTATATCAAAGATTCTTTGGGTTTTGAAATACAAAGTGGGCAGCTGAACAATGATTTAGAAATGAAAATTGTGGAAAATAAACTTTTAGGAGACTCAAAACTATTTATTGCCGGATTAAAAATGAGCTCTGCGAATAATTATGAGCAAAACACCATAAAAGAGGGTACCGCCATGCCGCTCAATACGGCCTTAAATCTTTTAAAAGATGGCGATGATAACTTAAAATTGAAGGTACCTATTAGTGGCGACGTATCAGACCCCTCCTTTGGTTTAAGTAACTTCACTGCACTTATTCTAAGGAAAGCAGCAATGCGACAAACAAAGAGCTATCTCATAAACACCTTCGTCCCATACGCCAATGTGGTCACGGTTGCTTTAACTGGTGCAAATTATCTGTTAAAAATTCGATTTGAACCCATGGAGTTCTCACCAGGTCAATTGGAAATAGATGAAACCCAGTCTGAATATCTATTACAATTGGTCAAACTTCTTCAAGATAAACCTAAACTTCGATTTAAAACCTGTGCAATTAGCGTAATTGCTGATGCGAACATACAATCTGGCGAATTAAACGAAACACAAACGCAACAACTTATCGATATAGGACTTACGCGAGAGGAAAATCTTAAAGCCTATCTCGTCACACAAGAAATAGATTCTTCCAGAATTTTATTTTGTACACCAAAAATAGAAAAAGATAAAAACGCAAAACCACAAATCATATTAAAATCCTTTTAGTTAATATTTATCAAAAATTTTAAGAGTGACCGGCAATGCGACTGACGTTAGCAGCGCCCCTAAGTACTAATATTTATTTAAAAAATTGCAAATCCGTAGATTTTATTTGTTTGATATTTGGATTAATTTCTTTGAAGTAAGCAAGCTCCATTTTCCATCGATCAACATAGCAATAGATTGTTACTTCATCCCAGTCAGTGAGAGTACCTACATCCGCTTTAAAAAAGACACGATAAATAAAGGCTTCCTCTCGGCTTGATCTTTCATCCATATAAGAACGAAGGAGACGGTCTCCTAATTTTTTTTCCATTTTCTCTCGGCAATAATCCGACGCTAGATAAATGTCAGATGGCAATGTATAAGTATTACCCTCCTCCGACATTATCATTGCCTTGGCTGCCCAGGTTATTGAGGCCGCTAGAAATACTAGTATCGTAAATCCAGCTACAATTAGACCTGTCTTAAAGTATGGAGAATGTAATACAGTATCTTTATATATACAGAGTTTTTCATAAACGCTCAAAAGCGTAGATCGAACTTGAATCTGAAATTGATTCATTGAGCACCCGTTAAATTAATTTTTTTCTACCTTAATAGAAATACAATTTTCAGGGTATCTGAGGTTTCATTCGAAGATACACCCATTTTCGGTAACCGTTCGACCCAAAAGGATAAACCTATGGGCACTGGCTTTGCGTCCTCGTGTTACCACGAGTTTGCCATTTCGTTTGAGTTGTATTTAAACATCTCGACTAGATCACAATTATGATAGACCAGAATCACATTTGCTTCTAACCATATTTAGTTATCGATCTTGCTAATTCACATTCGAATAGTTCTAAATGAAAGAGTTTAATCAGCTACTGCCAAACTTGTCTGGGATATAACTTACTCTATCTCGTAAAGTTGGAATATGTGAATCGGAAAGTTTGGGTAAACGGCCAAATAGTTCGATAATCTCATCTTCAGAAAGTGAAATTTCAGACGAAGAAAACGAAGGTTCAACATTCATAAAGTTTGGATCAGGGTGACGTTTTTCTAACTTTATATATTTCTTTCTAAGGTAAGCGACTACTTTTACGAATTTTTCTTGTTCATCTCCTGACAAGACCGAATTTAAATCCTTAAACTCTCTACTTTGTGGCATGAAAACCGGGACAATATTTTTGTTTGTTAGGTTATCAAATGCGTAAAAAGCACTTTGCTTTGACTCTTCGGAAAACTCGTCAGATAAGTATTCCAAAATCGGTGTGCTGCAGCGGTTTCCATAAATCTCACTATTCCATCTTGCGATAGTAGGACAACGTTGACTTTCTAGCTCTCTGATTTTTATTTGAGGAACACGTATTTGGTGCTTATTTGAATGGTCATAACTCAAATTAAGCTCATTTTCCGCAACGACAAATCCATATTGCAACATTCTTATACAAACTCTTTTTAACGACTTGGTACATTTTCAAAGGCTTAAAGCCATACACAATTCATATTTGTGAAACAAAAATGCAAAAAAGGCGCCAAACATAGTTGCATTTACTTAACCTTATGATTTTATTGATAAAACCCGTTATCTGGAACAAGTTAAATAGTGAATCAAAAAGCTGCTTGAGCAAATCATTATAAAAATGTTAAAGATTTCGACTCCTACCCTAAGTTGAATAACGTATAACGCTTTCGTCAAAACAGAAATAAGGGTACATTTTAAGTTTTGTTCACAATTAAAGTGGGTATTTTTATGGTTGCAGGAGGTTTTAAAGCAATTCGTAGTGTGGCTTCCTACACTAGGCAAATAGGGCTATTCAATTTATATAAAACTCTAACATCAAAAAATGCCTGTAAAGCCTGCGCTTTCGGAACAGGAGGGCAGAACGGGGGCCTTTTTAATGAACAAAAAAAAGGTCTAGAAATATGCAATAAGAATATCCAAGCGCACACCAGTGATGCTCAAAAGCCAATAAGTAATACGTTTTATTTTGAAAAGTCAATTGATGAACTGAAGGCATATTCTGGTCGCGAATTAGAACGCCTAGGTAGAATAGCAACTCCTTTGTACAAAAAGCGCGGGGATCGTCACTACTCACCAATCAACTATGAATCCGCAATTGATATTGTCACCTCTCGCATAAAATCAACCCAGCCAAACAAAAGTTTTTTTTATGCTTCAGGTCGGTCTTCGAACGAAGCAGCTTATAGTTTGCAATTACTTGCTCGAATATATGGCACCAACAACGTTAACAACTGCTCTTACTACTGCCATCAAGCTTCAGGAGCAGCTCTTGGCGACACGATCGGAACAGGCACCGCGACCATCGAATACGCCGACCTCGACAAGTGCGACACTTTATTTTTATTTGGTGCAAATCCTGCTTCGAATCATCCAAGGTTTTTAAAAGCATTAATTCGTTTGCGACGACGCGGTGGCAAGGTGATCGTCGTAAATCCTGCTAAAGAATCTGGATTAATAAAATTTGCTGCACCAAGCGATTTTAAATCTATGTTCAAAGGCGGCGAATCGATTGCTACGGAATATATTCAGCCACATCTAGGTGGCGATATAGCATTTATACAGGGAATAATAAAATGGTTAGACGAGAATGATGGATTGGATCTAAGTTACATAACCGCACACACGACCGACTTTGATTCCTATATTGAAAACATTCGAGCTTTAAACTGGGAATCCCTAAAAAAGAATTCTGGAGTAACCGTAGAATCAATTGCAAAAATAGGAGGCATATATAAAAACAGTATTAACACTGTTTTTTGCTGGAGTATGGGTTTAACTCATCATTTACATGGAGTGGCAAACATTCAGACTCTTGTTGCTTTGGCTTTAAGCCGAGGCATGGTAGGTAAGCCAGGAGCAGGTCTTCTCCCTTTGCGTGGCCATAGTAATATCCAGGGAACTGGCTCTATGGGTTTTACACCAAAACTAAAATCTGAAATCGAAGAAAAAATCCAAAAAGAATTACAACTTCAACTACCTGACCAGCCAGGACTAGACACCATGGCCTGCATGGAAGAGGCAAATGCAAATAATATGGATTTCGCGCTTATGTTGGGAGGGAATTTATATGGTTCGAATCCAGATTCAAAATTTGCCGAACAAGCTCTGAATAAAATTCCATTTAAATGTTTTATAAATTCAACGCACAATCACAGCCACTTCACAGGCGTAGATCAGGAGTGTGTGATCTTTCCTATTCGCGTTCGGGATGAAGAAAATCAGGCCACAACACAAGAATCTATGTTTAATTTTGTCCGATTAAGCGATGGCGGCATTAATCGTCTACCCCAACTTATATCAGAGACTGAGCTAATATGCCGTCTTGGAGGAAAAATAATTGATAAAACACGATTCGACTTTTCCTTACTTGAAAATAACAACCATACTCGTTCATTAATAAGTAAAACCATACCAGGATTTACTTCGATAGAATCGTTATTTGTGAGTAAAGAAGAGTTTCACATTGACGGCAGAATATTACATACACGAGAATTTCCCACCGCAAACAAAAAAGCAAAATTTTTATATAAGAAAAGCCCAACGAGAATCGATGGCGATTTTTATCTATCCACGGTTCGAAGTGAAGGACAGTTTAACTCTATCATCTTTCATGAAGAAGATGCGTACCGAAATCAAAAAGAGCGCTCAGTTCTAATGATGAATGCTAACGATATGCGTGATCTAAATTTGAAGGAAGATGACCTAGTGGAAATTTCTAGTGCGACAGGAACGTTAAACAATTTGAAAGTCAAACCTTTTAATATACGCTCTAAAAATGTGATGACTTATTATCCCGAGGCTAATGTTGTTATTCCCAAAACCGTCGACAATATAAGCCAGACTCCCGCTTTTAAATCGACAAAAATTTCAATTAAAAAATCTAAAATTGGGTAAAACTATTTTTTTAAACACGAGCCATCTAATTTTAAGCTCTTTTAGAATCGTCTAAGCGATAGTTTGCAATATAATTCTCTGCAAATTCATCGCCAAATGTTGGGCGTCCAAACAAATACCCCTGTGCGCTGTCACAACCTATGTCAGAAATGATACGAGCTTGATTTTCTGTTTCTATTCCTTCGATGAGAGTCTTAAAACCAAGTTTCTTATTCATCGCAACGATCGCACTCACGATATCTTTATCTGATTGATCTGTTTCAATATCTATGACAAAACTTCGATCAACCTTTATCACTTCGACATTGAAACGCTTTAAATAAGCAAGTGACGAATAACCCGTACCAAAATCATCTATCGCCAAACGCACACCCTTTTCCGCCAGGCGATTTAAACCACCATCTCCATACATGGATTCCTGTAAAAAAGTACCTTCCGTAATTTCTAGCTGGATATTGCTTGGTTGAATACCATAGATTTTGATCAACTCTAATAAGTCATCCACGAATGAAGGAGCTTTTAGCTGCAAAGGTGAAACATTTACCGAGACATATTCCAGATTAGAGTTTATGTGGCGCCATAAAATAAATTGCTTAATCGCCGTTCGGCAAATCCATTTTCCAAGTGAATGAATTAAACCAGCTTCTTCCACCACAGGAATAAATTTAATAGGAGGCACGAACTTACCGTCTGAATCTCGCCATCGTATCAACGCTTCACACCCGATTACATCACGAGATGTTAGGTCAATGATAGGTTGATAATATAAGGTAAACTCCTCATTTGCCACAGCGGCTATCATTTTCGACTGCAGATTATATCGAGAGGAGACTTCTTCCAACATGCTTTTTTGAAAGCGGACAACGGTTTCAGATTCATTTCCTTTCGCGGAATTCATTGCCATATCAGCCGCGCGCAACAAATCCATTGTCTCAGTACCATCTTCTGGAGAACAGCTCATCCCAATTGACGCTTTAATTGAAATAACTAAACCTTTACTCAAATAAAACGGAGTTTGCACAGCCTTAGTAAGCACTTCGGATATTGATGTCATTAGCGCTGGAGATTTAACTTTCCCTACTATTAAAGCAAATTCATCACCACCAAGCCGCCCCAAAAACATATCACTCAGCACGATGCGATGCAGTCGTTTGACAAGGTCTTTGAGTAATTCATCTCCAACCGGATGACCATAATGATCATTAATATCTTTGAAATGATCAATACCCAACAAAACAATACCAACTCGAGCATCTTTTTCTTGCAACAATTTATCTAGCTTTGAACGAACTGCTCCTCTGTTAAACGCACCGGTAAGCTCATCGTGATACGCCATTTCAATTAGTTTTGCCTCGGCTTCCAACTCCTTAGTGATATCCTGGGTAACACCCACAATATGAGATACTTTTCGGTTTTGTCCTTTTGTAACTCTCGCTTGAGAGCGCAAATGTCTAGTAGATCCATCAGACCATATTACCCGATAGTCGACTTTGATATGTTGTTCACCTTTCAAGAGTGAACTTAAGCTAGCTTTAACAACCTCTTTGTCTGCAGGGTGTAATGCCTTTGAAAATGCTTCTCTAGGGCCAACAGAAGGATCGTTTTCAAAACCAAAAAGTGCGAACATTTTACTGTCCCAAAGCAAAACAGATTCTTTAGGAATCCAATCCCAAACGCCAAGTTCAGCACTTTCTATTGCAACCCTAGATCTATCTGAAAGAGTCTGTAACGCGATCTTATTAATTTGTTGTTCGTTAATATCAGTGAATGACGAAATAGCACCTTGAAGCTGATTTGTTTGATGATCAAAAATGGGTTCAGAATTCACCTTCAACCAGCGCTGAGCTTTCGTTTCTTTTTGAATGATTTGCAAAATAGTATTATGACAAGGCTTTTTCAACCGAATTGCTTTATTGCCCGGATGGTCATCAAAGAGCACCTCATCACCATGAACGTCTTTCAAAACCCAAGGAATAGAATCTTTCCTTACAGTTTGTATTTCGGACTCTGGCAACCCTAAAATCATCTCGGCTGCGGGATTCGCCAATCGAATACGACCGGTATAATCTTGAAAAATAATTCCAGTGGGCAAAAACTGGAAGAGGTTTTCATTCAAATTTGTTTTTCTAATTAATTGATCTCGATCGAGCTGATCGACAGTCAGCTTACAATATCTAATCTTCGCTCCAGGCTCTTGTTCATCACGAGGTGCAGCCTCAAGACGATAAACTTGATATGAGTCATGATCACGAAAAATAAACTCTGTACTAAAAAAATCAATCTCGCCAGAAATTATTGACTCTAATTCATCGACCAAAGATGACAAAGCAATAAAGTGCTGATCATGAAGACTAGATATAGATTTACCGACAATCGATGTTTTTGGAGGCCAGCCATCGCCATCAAACATTTCCCCGTAGTAGGTTACTACGATCTGTTGAATATCAATTACAACAGTAAAATTGACAATTGGTATTGGGGAATCGGTCATAAAGGGCGACAACTATCCATATATTTTTTGCTCTACACTTCATTATAGTTGCCACTAACCCTCTTCCAGCCTGAGGCCTCAGATCATTCTTGTATAAGAAACCGATATTTAGTAACTAGCTCTTTGATGGTTTTAAATTTTTGAGAAGAGAATGAACCGATAAACAAAACAGCGGTTTAGTAAAACTTTCTTAGATACGTTTTATTTCTAGAAATTTGGGCAAATTCCGTATGGCTGCGCCTAAAACACATACGGAATTGAATATTTGGAAAGCCTCTTGATGAGAGTTAGACTTGTTGAGGCTCTGCGGGAGTACTTTCAGAAGAATTTATGCGCTGAATAACTTTTTGCATAGATTGTAAAGAACTCAAATGCGCATAAGTCCATGCTATCCATCCTTTTTTAAACCAGTCAGACAACTCAGAATCCGATAGGCTGGTATGAAATTTACCTTCGTCAATAACCAGGTAATGACTCAATGGCACATTGTTATCATTAACTTTAACCTTACCCTCATAAGGTTTTAGTAAGTCTTTTTCCAATAGAGCCGATACGTATTCTTCGGTCATTTTATAAACAGAATCAACTTGTTTATTTAACAACAATATTTCGTTGAGAATATCCGTTGGCGAACCATCTTCTTTGAAAAGCGGCTCTCCCTCGTTCTCTTGCAGAGCCCCGCAATGCTTATCAAAAAATAAAATACTATCTTTAGAATCCATAATGAACGGATAGCGCCTTACGTAAGCAGGCACATAAACGCCTTCCCACATGCTGCCTAAGGTATGACCTTTGTTCAACAGAGTCAGCACCGCTATCGGAGTGACTTTTTCTTGGTTGTTTCTAATAAATACCACCGGAAAGTGGTGACTGGCAGCAAAAAATTCACTACCTCCCAACACCGAAGAATGCAGATGATTTGCATGACTAAAGTCGTTTAAAGGCTTGATTCGCATAAACTTATGGGCTTGTCGATCAAGAGGTATTGGTTCGTGGTAAAGGTTTTGCGAGGCCATATATTATTTCTTTTACTTCTAATAAATAGTTGAATTAAAAACGGATGGAGAATATAACACCAACCTTTTGGGAGGCAAAAGGCTAACTAACTTATATGACGCTTTTTTTACCAATTAATTAGAGAATACCCGCTCGAGCTTCAATCTAACTAAGCACCTTTAGCTTTGTTGGATACCGAAGGCACTAATTTAACGGGTTTATCTGCTTGGGAAAGTAGTTTTTTAGATGGCATTGGATGCCCCAGGAAATACCCCTGCAAGTACTCACAATTGTATGAGGCAAGAAGTTGTGCTTGCTCTTCTGTCTCGACACCTTCGGCAACCACTGTTAAACCTAGGCTGTGCGCCATTGCGATAATTGCACATGATATTTCTACGTCATTTTTATCATGAGGTATGTCGCGTATGAACGAACGATCAATTTTTAGACTAGTAATCGGGAAACGCTTCAAGTAAGAAAGTGAAGAATAACCTGTGCCAAAATCGTCAATGGAAAGTCGGCACCCTAGTTTTCTTATTGCCTCCATGACGACCACAGCTTGATCGACATCGTCCATTACGGTGGATTCTGTTAACTCAAATTCAATTTGGCTCGGAGATATCGAATATTTTTCAAAGGTTTCTCTAATCGAATCAATAAAATTACCCGAGAAAAACTGCTTTGCTGAAAGGTTTACTGAAATTCCTTCCATACCAATATTCTTAAGCTCTTGGCGACTCTCCTCCAACAGTGCACATACGGTATCTAGCACGAAGTCCCCAATTTTGTGAATTAATCCTGTCTCCTCAGCAAGCGGAATAAATTGATCCGGCGGGATACTGCCATCCTCCATGTCACGCCATCTTATTAGCGCCTCTCCCCAAAACAATGTTCGAGTGCTAGCCACGTATTGAGGCTGTATAAATACTTCGAGCTCTTTATTTTCAATTGCTAATCGGAGTTTTTGTTCAAGGCGTAATTTTTCTTTAATTTTTCGATCCAGATCTCTCGAATAGAAAGAAATCTTCGAGCCGCCTTTGCTCTTTGCATTATATAGCGCAATGTCCGCATAACGAACGAGCTCCTCGGGTGTTTTTGCATCTGTCGGATAAATAGCAGCCCCGATAGAACCCGAAACCTGTACTGAATTTCCCGATAATTGAATCGATGTCCGCAAAGCCTCTAAAATTCTTCGAGACGCGGCCTCTATGGAAGTAATGTCATCAATATTGTCGATGAGAATCATAAATTCGTCACCCCCCATCCGCGAAACAACGTCCTCATCGCTTAAAGAACTGCGTAGCTGAGTTGCTATTTTCACCAATAGCGCGTCACCGACATCATGGCCCAATGAATCATTCACTTTTTTGAAGTCATCTAAATCAACCATGCAAACAGCTATTTTGTTTTTATCTTTGTTTGCGCGAGCAATTGAAAACTCTAAGTGATCACGGAAAAATCGACGATTAGGTAGCTGTGTCAGGGGATCATAAAACGCTAATTTCTCAAGCTCGATTTGCGCGTCTTTCAACTCGGTAACATCCAATAAAGAGCCAATAAAGCTAGATCCTTCGTTATCATGTGGAACACAGGAAATATACTCCATCATCGCCTTTCTATTGCCTGAGGGACCAATATAGTGGTATTCAACTACTTGAGGCTTACCAGATGAATACGCTTGCTCTAAAGTTTGAAGGTACTGAGCTTTATCGCGCACATCAATACGAGATACGAAACTCTCGACATCTTTCCCCCTTAGCCCAGTAATTTCTGACCAGGTCGAATTAATATACTGATAATCATTTTCGCGGGATTTCAAGTAGACGCCAACAGGCGAGTTTTCCGATAGAGAACGGAACCTGTTTTCTGATAACGTAAGTGCCTTGTTTTCATCATTGAATGCGTCAAGCATATTATTGAACACATCTACCACACGGCCCACTTCGTCTTGACTAAATTTTTGTGCACGTTCGTTAGATAACGGGTTTCGAGCGATCACCCGCGCTGTTTTATAGAGTTCCCGCAAGGGCAAGAGTGCACGCGAAACCAAAGTACGCCCTATCGAAAGTGCAATAAAAAGCGAAATAACAAGGGCAAAAACTAAAGCGAATGCATAAAGGTTTTGAGTTTCTCGAAGTTCTGAGGTATTTGCGGTTAAGGTCAGTTGCCCAAGCAAATCCCCTTGATCAAGCACAGGAACCTTCAAAAACAAATTTCGAGATTGAGCAATAAATTGAACATTGTTAGAAAGGGGTAATATTGGGTCACATTCAGGATAGCTTGCGACTACCCGATAAGCAGCAAATAAATAGCCTGTATCGTCATAGAGGCAAAGCCGTTCGATACCATTTTTGTTACTGGCTGTAGATAAGTTTTTGTAAGCCGCCTCAGAATCTCTGAAAACCAAAGATGCGCCTGAGCGGTCAGCAATAATTTTAGCAATGACCTCCAAGTCCTGGGCCATATTTGACTGCATATTTTTATTGCCAAGATATATCAGCAGAACACCAGACAAACTAATCGCTAATGCTAAGGCAACCGCAATACTCCTTAATAGTTTCGCTTGAACAGAACTCCATCGAGAAAATAACCTTATCACGGCTTACCTCTCACTTTTATAGCAAGTTCCAACAATGCAGATCGAAATTTGAGCTGATGCTTTTTAGCTTGGTCGAGGTTCACCTCGAAGATGATTTTGTTATTGCGCTTTTCAATTAAAATTGAAGTAAATTTACCCACGACCCCGCAATCATCGCAAATAACGAGGCAGTTTTGAGCGCTTTCGATAAACTGACGTTCTCCATCCTTGCTGCTTGTAGACAAAATTACATTGCAATCATTAGGAAACATATTAAGTTTTTCTATAGACTCTATCTCAATCGATTTGCCATGAACGATTGGCTTAGAAACGATATCTCTTAACCTTTTAACTACATTAGATTCGCTAGCAACACATATCTTTATCGTATTGCCCAAAGGGGGATCCCATTCGGTATAACGCAATATGCCAATGATAGTAGCCGCTTTTAAACGACTTTCATCAACATTCGATACATATATCCTTGCGTCTTGATCGGCGGACACGCCAAAGTTGGCCAAGCACACACCCCAACTAAGAAGACCAACTATCAATTGCCGCTTAAACTTTATGCCCAATCTATCTGACACTGACCTATGGCCTTTCTAGTCTAATCCCTGCATTAGTTTTAAAATCGATCCCGAGGTTTAGCTTTATATATCGATTGAAAATTGCTTGAATAAAAATCGATACGGTCTAAGAAATAAATTATAGCTTATAAAAATGTGCCAAAACGCACATTTATCGAAATCAGTATAGCAAGTTGAAAATCATGACAATGATAATCTATTAAATTTAGGTGAAAAATCCACTGAAAATACCCACATTTACAAAATTAAAAGCAATTCTTTTTCAAGCTATTAGGTTTAACAAAATTCTGGTATATACTGCGCCGCCCAAATTATTCTAAACTAGCCAAAATATGACCGACGACCAACTCCCAAACATTGAAAAATCTGCATTTCAATCGCCCAATAAAGAACAGTTGTTCACTCCCGAATTGAGCAATCATCAACCGCGTATTTTGTTACTTTACGGCTCATTAAGAAAGCGTTCATATAGTCGGCTCGCAATAGAAGAAATGGCTAGGCTACTCACCGAGATGGGCGCAGAAACTAAAATATTTAACCCTTCTGGATTACCTCTTCCCGATGAAGACTCAGCAAACCATCCCAAAGTACAAGAATTACGTGAGCTTTCAATTTGGTCAGAAGGACAAGTTTGGTGCTCTCCAGAGCAACATGGCTTGATTTCTGGCGTTTTAAAAACTCAAATTGACTGGATACCACTATCACTCGGAGGAATCCGGCCAACTCAAGGAAAGATCCTCGCACTTATGCAGGTATGCGGAGGATCGCAATCTTTCAACAGTTTAAATCAATTAAGAGTGCTTGGTCGATGGATGCGTATGTTTACCATACCGAATCAATCGTCTGTTCCAAAAGCTTTTTTAGAATTCGATGATGATGGCCGAATGAAACCATCCCCGTTTTATGACCGAATTGTCGATGTTGCAGAAGAGTTAATGAAATTTACCCTTCTTTTAAGAGATCAAAAATCTTATTTAACCGATCGCTATTCAGAGAGAAAAGAAAGTCCCGAAAACCTGTCAAAGCGCGTCAACAAAAAATAACTTCGACGCGCTAGCATTCTCCATAAGCATTCATAAAATGTAAGCCGTAATAAAACATTCAGATTCTTATTCAAATTAGTTTTCTTTTCTTCCGTAAAAACATATTCACTCTACTCTAAATAAGTTTGGTTTAACTCGTTATTTTATTTGAATGATTTTTGTCGTCAAACTAAACCCCACTTACTTTATATTCACCTGTCTCTAACATTAGTTTGACATTGACCTTGTAAAATTTTATCCAACTCATGGCCAGAGGACGTTAACAAATCGTAAACAACATCAAGGATACAAAAATGAAAAACTCAATTAATTTTTTACGACTCGCATCATCCATATTATCGACCTTTTTATTTACGACTCATCTCAGTCATGCAGCGATACCAGAGCTGAGTGCAAGAAATTTGCCCAGCGATGAAAAAATTCTTTTCTTTATGGGGCAAGATAGCGACACGCTTTCCGATTATAAATTTGACGTGCTCGATCAAGACATTAGCATGCCACGTCCAGGTGGTTTTACCATTTATACACCACTCAAAATCTTTCCTCCAGAAGTATTCTTTCCTGGATTTGAAGAGACACCTATCAATAGTTTACTTTCAAGCGGGAATTGGGGAGACAATGAACATAATTTAACACGTTCAATGTCTGAATATCCAAATAGCGCTATCGCCATCGGCCTCGACTTGAAAGATGCCGTCGATCTTTGTGGCGGCCGGCAACCCTTACGCGCTATTGCAGCTACGGGAGACGATGACGTTATAGAATTAACTCCACAGTACCATGCGGTAGTGGATCAGATGATAGAACTTTTAAAAGATACCAACCGGCCTGTTTTCTTGCGAATAGGTTACGAATTTGATGGGCCATGGAATTGCTATGAACCAGAGCTCTACAAAACTACATTTAAATTCATTAAAGAAAGGATTAATGCCCTAGATGCCACAAACATAGCGACGGTATGGCAAAGTGCAGGATTTTTCTTTGATGATTTTTTAGGGCGAATAGAGTATTCCGCCTCGGAACCCGGACATTTGGATCGCTGGTATCCAGGTGATGAATTTGTAGACTGGGTTTCAATTTCTACTTTCCTTGCCAAAGATTTTACAAGTTATCAAGCACCAGGAACGGAAGACTTTATCGGTAAAGAACCTCGAATACTCCAAAATGAAATGGTGGAATTTGCACGTAAACACAACAAGCCGCTGATGCTTGCGGAAGCGTCACCACAGGGTTTTTCAACTGGTTCTCTTACATCAAGCCCGATTTTTATTCGTTTAGAGCAAAGCATCAGTGCAGAAGAATTATGGAATGCTTGGCATTTAGACTGGTTTAACTTTATCGAAGAAAATAAAGACGTTGTGCGTGCAGTAGCCTATATCAACGCAAATTGGAATGAAGCACCATTGTGGCGTTGTGATGCCGGAGCACAAACCGAGCCTGGAGAAGCCGTATTTTTTGATCCCAGCAACCCAACTGCACCCATTTGTCCAGGCGGTACATTTTGGGGAGACGCACGTGTCCAAGCTAACGATGAAATCTTAAATCGCTTTAAGTCTGAACTTCAAAAAGATATTTACGTAAATGGCGGTAAAGGATTTACGCTACCAAATACTATTATCAATGAAACTACATTTTTAGGGAGTGGCGACCAGCTTGACTTTAAACTCCTTGTAGATACTTTAGGAGATATCAAACTAAAACTTTATCCTTCAAAATTTAGCAATGGGATGCTAAAAATCTCACTTGCGGGTGAATCCAAACGAGTTCGAATAAAGGGACCCAATCCCGTCTATGTCCATTTTAAAGACGTTGATCGAAACCAGGAGAATTTAAATATCAAACTTGGATGGGGAAGAATAAAAATAAATACTCTAAAGGCTAAGCTCGAAAAAAATTAAAACAAAAATCAGAGTAAGGAAGCCAATAGCTTCCTTACTCTCACAACAAAATATTCTTGACCTCTCCGCTTAAACAGAATACTGTATATAAAAACAGATAAAAGTAATTATTATGCTTGATCTTTTTGAAGAACTAGAAGAGACTTTTGTTCAAAATGAACAGGTTGCAGATGGAGCCTCATACTTCAACAACTATGCGGAACCATTAGAAAAAGATTTAATTAGATTCATAGCGCAAGCGCAACAAGACTCACCTTTTCGACAAATGACAACCCCTGGTGGGCGACGTATGTCAGTAACCAGCACAAGTTGTGGCCCCTATGGCTGGGTAAGTGATAGTAAAGGCTACCGCTACTCGCAAGTAGATCCCGCTAACAATACCCCTTGGCCTGAAATACCAAGTTTTATTATTGAATTCGCAAGAGAAACAGCCTCAAAAGCAGGCTATCCAGGCTTTGTTGCAGATAGCTGTTTGTTAAATCAATATACCCCTGGTTCACAGCTTTCGCTTCATCAAGACAAAGACGAACGCGATCCAACATCGCCAATAGTGTCGATTTCTCTAGGGATTCCCGCGGTTTTTCAGTTTGGAGGATTACAAAGAAATTCACCCATAAAGCGAATTCGCTTAACACATAATGATGTTGTGGTTTGGGGAGGGGCTTCACGCTTTTACTTTCATGGCATAGAACCTGTTAGTTACGCTTTTCATTCACTGCTAGGCGCCAGAAGAATAAATATTACTCTGCGCAAAGCGATGGATTAGGCATGATCTTCAAAAGAAATTTCTAGACTTATTTCATAAAAACAAAGACCACATCACAGCCGCTTCAATACTTAGCTATAGTTGAAATATCAACAACTTATTCCATTTGAAAGCACGCTTCAGAATGACACTTTCCTTTTTTATAGCTAGGTGAAACTTATGGCAGAAACCAAAGAAAGCAAACTCGTTGATGTCTACGAAAAACTTTCCGATAAGACACGAGAGATATTTATCGTTTCCAGCGATAAAACCTTATCAGCGCTAGAAAAAGCGATTGAAACCTCTCGCGAAAACCTTGTAAAAGCGGGCGAGATAACCCAGCAGGAAAGTGAAAACCTAAAATCTTATTTACGGCGAGATCTAGAACAGTTTGCCTCGCAGATTGCAAAAGTGAGCTCTCAAGCAAAAGAAAAAGTTGAGCCAACCATGGCCAAGGCGGAAGCCGGTTTTCTCGATTTGACAGCTCATTTAGCCCATAGCGCCAGTGATATGTTTGAAAAGCTTGGCCAGTGGGCTGATTCGAAAGCAACCTACAAAACTGGGCAGATTACTTCAGCAGGTGTTCTGCGCTGTAAGGAGTGCGGTAAAGAAATAAATTTTAAAAAGACTGGAAATATTCCACCTTGCCCAGCGTGTAGAAATACAGAGTTTAGAAAAATTCGCTGATCACATATTTAGCTCGAGCTTGCTTGCAATTGGCTCTAGGCCTATAGTGCGAAAAACAACGCCCGAATCTAAAACGTAATTAAAAAAAGAGAATTAACATGTCGCGATATTTTCCTGTTACTCGACTAAGACGTAATCGCTTTGCCGAATTTTCCCGACGTCTAGTAAGAGAAACTCAACTTTCTCCAGCAGATTTTATTTATCCTGTTTTTGTTTTAGAAGGAGAAAACATTCGACAACCGATACACTCCATGTCAGGGCAAGATCGTGTAAGTTTAGATGAATTAGAAAGAGATGCAGAAGAATGCTTGGAGCTGGGTATTCCTGCACTTGCCCTCTTTCCAAACGTAGATGTTGCCCGAAAAACACCCAATGGTGAAGAAGCTCACAATCCGGAGGGACTCATACCTCGCGTTGTAGAAAGACTCAAGAGTCAATACCCAGAGTTAGGCCTGATATGTGATGGTGCGCTAGACCCTTATACCACCCATGGACAGGATGGAATTATCAACGATGACGGTTATGTATTAAATGATGAAACGGTTGATGCCCTGCGACTTCAAGCAAAAGTATGTGCTGAAGCAGGTGCTGATATTATTGCCCCATCTGACATGATGGACGGTCGTGTAGGAGCCATTCGTGCTGAGCTTGACGAAAGCGGTTTTATCAATACCCAAATAATGGCTTACTCAGCGAAATATGCGTCTTCATACTACGGACCTTTCCGTGATGCAGTTGGTTCGAGTGCAAACCTTGGCAAAAGCAATAAATTTAACTATCAAATGGATCCCGCAAATACCGATGAAGCCTTACATGAGGTGAGACTGGATATTGAAGAGGGCGCGGATATGGTAATGGTCAAACCGGCTATGCCCTATCTAGATATCGTTAGAAGAGTTAAACAAGAATTTGGTGTACCAACCTTTGCCTATCAAGTGAGTGGTGAATACGCAATGCACATGTCTGCAATTGAAGCCGGTTACCTTTCTGATAATGTAATTATGGAGTCTCTAATTTCAATTAAGCGCGCTGGAGCAGATGGAATATTAACCTATTTTGCAAAACACGCAGCCAAGAAGCTTAATTGATTATTAATTCTTTCTCTTAACAATCACAAAAACCATCGATAGAGCAACTCATATTGAGCTGCTCTTGTGATTTTATTTACTGGCGTAAAATGCTGCAATTTCCTCCATGTCCTTATCTGATAGCAACTTAGCTTGCCCCGACATAACCGCCGCTAAGCCACCTTTTCGTTGGTCCGCTTTATAGGCTTTAAGCGCTGAAATCAGATACTCTTTATTTTGCCCGTTCAATTTTGGGTACTGAGGCAAAATCGGCGCAGCGCCATCTTTTCCGTGACATGCACGGCAACCCGCTTCTTTTGCAGGTGCGTCCTGAGCGATCAAGTCACTTGAAAAAACGGTGCAGGCAGCTGCTAATAAGATGCCGGTCAAAGCTTTAATTTGCATAGGGTTCTCCTAGTTTGATGGAATATAAAAAGTGTACGAATTCAATGCTTTTCAGATTAACAAATGAAAGAGAGGTTCAAATACTATCTCCTAAATTGTTTACCTTTTTTCGTATTTTTTTGATCTACTGTCTTTCCAAGGAGTATTTACTTTTCATTTTAGTTCTGTGTGATAGGTTACTCCTGACAGATACTGTCAACGGCAAAGCATACAATGGACACGTTTTTAATGATAGACAAAAAAGGAGAAAACAATGAGTAACTTTGACACAACTTCGCCAGAAATCCCATCGATCATGGGGCATGTTTCTATAGGCACCAACCAATTCGAAAAAGCAATCGAGTTCTACGACAAAGTACTCGAGACAGTTGGTGCGAAGCGCGTGATGGATTTCCCCGGCGAAGCCGTCGCCTACGGCAAGCAACTCCCTGAATTTTGGGTTCATCCACCTTACAATAAGAAACCAGCAGAACCAGGAAATGGCGTACATTTCGCTTTTTTAGCCAACTCAACGGAAATGGTAAACCAGTTTTATCAAGTTGCGATTACCGCGGGTGGAGTCTGTGATGGTGAACCAGGACCACGCCCACAATATGGCCCTCAATATTATGGATGCTTTGTTAGAGATTTGGATGGAAACAAAATAGAAGCTTCGGTTTGGGATGAATCAAAATCTTAATTTTAAGAGGAAAATAAAATGCAATCGACAATAGAGCTTGTCACATTTAAGTTAAAGCAAGATGCAAATATGGCGCTATTCAATGACATCCAAACTCAACTTAACCAATTTGTTAAGTCACAACCAGGCTTTTTTTATCGAACTCTAATTGAAGATATCGACGGTACATATATGGATATCATCCATTGGGAATCGGAAGAAAAGTCCAAAGCGGCGGAAGCAAAATTTACCGAGCAACCCTGGGCCAAAGAAATGCTATCACTCATAGAACAGGGATCGGTTAACATGCGAAGAGTTCTATCCATTTCAGAAATTGGTTACAACGACTAACCCGAAATATGAAAAAGTCAGAGCGTCTGCTGCAATTGCTTACAGTATTACGCGGCAGACGATCTGCCATCACTGCCAGGCAACTTGCCGACAAGCTGCAGGTATCAGAACGTACTATTTACCGCGATATACAGTCTCTCATTTTGTCTGGAGTCGATATTCAAGGTGAAGCGGGTATTGGTTACATGCTTCAACCAGGTAACTCTGTGCCACCACTTATGTTCACTGAAAACGAAATAGAATCCCTTATGCTCGGAATTCGGCTCGTGAAATCTTGGATGGACGATGAGATTGGTCAATCCGCTAATACAGCATTGGACAAAATTAAAGCAGCACTACCAGACAAGCTTTTACATGATCTTGATCAACGAACGACCAAGTTCTTAGTACCAGACTATTGTAGACAGGATCGTACAAAATTTGCGGACGTAATACGTGCTGCCATCGAGCAAAGAAATATTCTCTCACTGACTTACTCCTCCGCGGAAGAAAGAGTAAGCGATCGAGAGGTGTATCCTCTAGGCTTAGTTTTTTGGGGCTCTGTTTGGACTCTTGGAGCTTGGTGTACTCTCAGAAATGACTACCGATCATTTCGACTCGATCGAATACAAATATGTGAAGCCCTACCCCAAAGTTTCCCTGAAGATCAACGCTATACTCTCGAAAGCTATCTTGAGGGCTATCACGAAATCGTCCCCACAGGCTTTTGGGATGGCTAATTCATGGAGCTATGATGAAACGAAAACAATTAATATTCGTCATACCAACTTCCATCTGATTTACGCTTTATAAAAAGCTGAGAGTACCAATAGTACCGTCCACCCCCCGCTTGAGCAGTGCAATTATAGCGGCTGCGTCCAACAGGCAGGGGCGAATTTGCTTGAACCGATAATGTATTGCGCGTCGTTTTAGTTTCAATCGCTCCCTGTCCGGTCGCGAAACAAGAGATGCCTTTAATGAAACTCATTGCTTCAGACTGCATATGTAAAACTGGCCTGCTTTCCGATTTTGGAAGTTCAGGAGATTCTAGTAAGCGCCCATCAGAAGTCGTTGTTTTTATTTTAAATAATGGAAAAGGTAAGCTATTTACCTTTATCGCAAAGTCTTTCATATCGCCATAGTTTCCTCCAAATGGAAATCGCGGCAACGCTTGGTGACTATTAGATTTTGAAACAGGACCTGACTGCTGACTCACAGCAATATAACCCGCTTTTTTTAAATCCCTCTGAATATCGGCATCGTATTCACCATATGGATATGCAAAGATCTTAGGGTTTTCACCAATTTCTTTGTAGATACGTTGCTCGGCAAAAATAATATCTCTAAGACGCCTTTCGTGCCATGCACTTTTGGTTTCACTTTCCCGCTTCCGAATTAAATGTAAATGACTGTCTGAATGGTTCGCAATTGTCGCCTTATACTTTGCTAGCTCTCGCAATTGCTCCCAAGTCATGTAGCGATGATTTTTTTCATCGTGGGGCTTACTGTTAACAAAAACGGTAAATGGCCACTTTTTCTTTTTTAAAATAGGAAAAGCATTGTCATAAATTGATTTAAAGCCATCATCAAACGTAATAATTACGCTGTGATTAGGCAATGGTTTTTTACCGCGAAGCAGGTTAGGTAAATCTTTCATATCGAGTATTTGAAACTGATGTTCATCTAAATACTGCATATGCTTCTTGAATAGTTTTGGCGAGGTACTTGTCAGAGCAGGCGTTTTATCCGAAATATGGTGATATTGAAGAATCACCAAGCCATGGGAATTTAATGAAATTATGCTCAGCGCGGTAAGGATCAGTAAAGTGCGGATTATCATAGATGATTTCTCTAATTAAGCCTCGGGCGAACAAGTTGCTCAATAATCACCCAAAACAATACTAGATTTGTTTTTCCTTAGAATCTTAACGTAAATTAGCTATCGTATATATAAACCGAAGCAATTCCCTATAGGGAAGATAAATGTTAATGTTTTGCTTGTTACGTGAATCAAAAAAATAGGGACACAAAACTAGAAAGTGTTCACGTTTGACCCAATAAACTATTAACTTACACGCAACTCCATTCACTCAAAAGAACCATTTAACATATGAAAACGTTATCTGACATTGGCCTGATTGGCCTTGCCGTAATGGGCGAAAATCTTATTCTAAACATGGCCAGTAAAGGCTATACCGTAACTGCATATAACCGATCCACGGAAAAGGTTGAACGTTTTATCAACGGCAGAGCTGAAGGAAAAACGATACGTGGTGCTTATTCCGTTGAAGAATTGGTTCAATCTCTTGAAAAGCCGCGCAAGATTATGATTATGGTTAAAGCTGGCGCACCCGTCGACGCTACCATTGACCAACTTCTTCCTCACTTGGATGAAGGTGACATTATTATTGATGGTGGTAATACACACTACCCTGACACAATTCGTCGTGAAAAGTACTGCCGTGAAAAGGGCATACATTTTGTGGGTGCAGGGGTATCTGGCGGAGAAGAAGGTGCATTAACAGGCCCTTCCATTATGCCAGGGGGCTCACAAGAGGCCTGGCAAGCTGTTAAACCAATTTTCCAAGGTATTGCCGCAAAGGTCGATGATGGATCGCCCTGTTGCGATTACGTTGGTGAAAATGGTGCGGGTCACTTCGTAAAAATGGTACATAATGGTATCGAATATGGTGACATGCAATTAATCTGCGAAGCTTACCAAGTTATGAAAGAAGTACTTGGTATGAATGCAGACGAAATTCATGAAGTATTCAAGGAGTGGAATACGACAGAGTTAGATAGCTATCTTATTGAAATTTCCCGTGACATTATGGCGTTCAAGGACGAGGATGGTGAACCTCTTGTAGAGAAAATTCTCGATACCGCTGGTCAAAAAGGTACCGGAAAGTGGACTGGTGTTGTAGCGCTTGATTTAGGAATACCCCTTACACTTATTGCTGAATCAGTCTTTGCCCGTTGCATTTCTGCGCTTAAAGAAGAACGAGTTAAAGCTTCTGAAGTTTTGACAGGTCCAGAAAAATCATTTGATGGTGATAGAGCTGCGTTTATTGAAGATCTTCGTCAAGCTGTCTTAGCTTCTAAAATCGTGTCCTACGCACAGGGATACACTTTAATGCGTGAAGCCGCGAAGGAATTTGACTGGCATCTAAATTACGGCGGCATTGCTTTGATGTGGCGTGGAGGTTGTATCATACGGTCAGCATTTCTTGGTGATATTAAATCGGCTTTCGATAAGAATCCGGAACTCGACAACCTTCTGCTCGATGACTACTTCAAAGAAACGGTCGTGAATGCTCAAGTCTCATGGAGACGCGTAGCCGCCACTGCTATCGCAAATGGAGTGCCTGCGCCATGTTTAACAGCAGCACTTAACTACTTCGATGGTTATCGAACGGCTCGCCTGCCCGCGAACTTGCTACAAGCACAACGTGACTACTTCGGCGCTCATACATATGAGCGCACAGATAAGCCTCGTGGTGAATTTTTCCATACAAATTGGACAGGACGTGGCGGTAACACATCGTCTTCGACGTACAACGCATAATCAAGAAGAGGAGCGAAAGCTCCTTCTTTAGATTAATCCCATTGATACATTCATTGACTCCCCAATAAAACTATTTATTAGGGCTAAATAACTCGCTTGATTATTCAAAGGTTGCGACAGGGATAAAAATAACGAATTATTAAGTGAGTAAAATTCGAATAACCTTTATGATAATACCTAGATAATATATTTTAGAAACGTCCAAAAGCACTCTGCTAAATTCTCAAGACAACCTCTTCACTCACAAGAAAAAAGCAAAACATAAAAAAATGTTTATTCAAACATATTTTAGCTTTCTGATTGAGAACAATTTATAAAAAAATTACTCCATTTAACTATCGCATAATGCCATTTTAATAACGTATCGGACATAGATTACCGATTTATTTTTACCATAATTAAATGAGATTAATTACTGTGACAAAGCCTCTCAAAGTATTCTATTTTGTTAAATTTTATGCATAATCTAATGTAATATTCTATTGAATGGACTGGATTTCAAATGAAACTTTTTTATAGCGCTACATCTCCGTACGCACGTAAGTGTGTAATTTCATTGCATGTGACAAACCTTATCCATGAAGCTGAGCTTATCATAGTTAATCCTATTAACGATGTTGACTTTAGAAAAGTTAATCCATTAGGAAAAGTACCGGCGCTCGAATATCAAGGTGAAATATTTGCCGACAGCCCACTAATATGTGAATTCATTGATAGCCTTGCAATTAAAAAAGGAAATCCAAGTATTTTTAACAAAGGTACCGACAAGTATTTTCCCTGCCAACGCATTCACACTCAGGCAGATGGGATACTGGACGCGGCAGTGAATACTATTATGGAGTCCAGAAGAGAGACAGAACATTCACAGATGTGGCTGCAAAGATGGCACATGTCAGTTGTAGAATCCATTAAACACGCTGACGTACAGTCACTAATAGATTCAGGCGAAAAGAGCATCGCAACAATCGCTTGGGCTTCTGCGCTCGGATATTTAGATTTTCGATTAGAAGAGCTCAACTGGCGCAGTTACAACAGGGAACTCGAACGGTGGTTTGATAACATCAAAAGCACTGCATGGTTTATTGCAACACAACCAAGCTGACATCGAACGCGACTACCGGCGATTCGTAAAATACAGATATTTTGCCGGTGTCATTCCGACTATTTTTTTAAAAGCATTATAAAAAGATGTTCGATTATTAAAACCACATTTGTGATACAACACTTCTACCGAGGTTATACCTGGTTTTGCGGATTCAATGATCTCCTTAGCATACCCAATTCGGTATTTATTGACATACTGATAAAAACCAAACCCACAGATGCAATTTATCGCTTCAGACAATTGATAGACGTTGACTCCTAGTGCATCAGCGAGCATTTGCTGTCGAAGTTTTGGGTTCAAAAAGTATTTTTCAGTCACCATTAACTCATCTAACAGGTCTATCACCGACTCGGCAGTATCCTGGGGGAGTCTTACCAAACTTAAGCGGCGATCTATCACATCCAAGGGCGCAGAACTACGCTCTTTAATATCAGAATTCATAACTAATCGCTCCAACGTCTTTTTATTTTCACCAACCCGTAGCCTACAACGGTTAAGCACAATAAAAACGAACTTATCTATTTATAGATTAAAAGAAAAATCGCCTTAAAAAATCACGAAAGCATTACTTTTTCCCTTTACTAGTTAGTCTTCATAACCAAGGACTAATTCCTCTAATTTGAGTAAAAACGCTGTTTTTACTCAAAAGGATTGATAACGTTATAATAGCGTTATGCAAATTGGAGATAATTTTGAATGAAGCTACTATCACCAGTGTCCCAAAAATTAAACGGTATGTTGCGAGATAAGGCGATTAAACGCGCAAAAACGCGTATATTAATAGCAGGAAGAAAACCCGAAGATTTCAGCCCAGAAGAGCTAGAAATCGTTGTTCAAGAAGAAGAAAGCAAAATAAAATCAGATATTCGCGATAAAGGTTTACTAGCTGTCCTAGCGCTACTCGGTTTAAGTTGGTTCGGCTAAATGATCAAAAATCTGGTCCGATTTACCGTAATTGCATACGTTTGGCGACGCTACAAAACCATCATCATCTCTACTGTTACACTTTTTGCATATTTTTGGCTAGTTAATTTGATTCATAGCGATTTTATTGAGCTGAGCCAACTCAAAAACGATTCAACATATTTAGGGACTTCTTATGCCATAAAATGGCTTGCACTATTAACTGGCGTATCGATTTACCTATCAGCCAATTCGTGGATAGGAAAACAGTCCAAATCCAATCAAAACACAGATACACTTTTAAATATGAAACACTCTTCTCAACCCAATAGAAACCCCGAAGAAAATAATCGTATTCTTGATAATCAAGATCCGTTTTCTGAAATCAGAAAGAAAAAGAAGTTACGCTCGAACGCCGATTTCATTATTGAAAATAACAAAGAATCTTAACGTATGTCACCAAAACATAATTAATGGGGAACAATTATGCTAAATGGCCACAAACTTATAATTCTCTTAATTATCTCTTTTTTTTGTACATCGCCCTACTCTCAAGAACCTCTCTCTAATTTACAACGCCCGGACAGAAAAATAGCTCCAGCAAACCCCAATAAAAAATTCATTAAGAATTTTTCAGACTGGACGGATACAGAAGGGAATTATATTACCGCTCATGCAGGGAGTATGCTAAGAGTCGGCGACACCTATTATTGGTATGGTGGAGACATGGGCATCAACCCCGGGGGTATGTTCAATCAGCGCGTCTATAACCCAGGCGAAGACCCAATTACATGGAAACGTTTTTTCGATGGTTATTCAGTATATTCTTCCAAGGATTTGGTCAACTGGGAATATAAAGGCAAAGCTATGGAAGCGCCTGAAAAAGGCATTATGTCCTTATATATTACTAGCCGACCACATGTTATATATAATGAAAAGACTAAAAAATATGTGATGTACCATTATTATTATCCTATCTATCCCGGCTGTCTATTATTAGTCGCCACATCCGACTCACCTCTTGGGCCGTTTAAACATGAAGGAATAGTCGAAGCGGGATCACCGAATGGCCATGTTGGCGACCTTAATGTATTTAAAGATAAAAATGGAAAAGGCTATGTTATCTACGATGATACGGGATTTAATTTACGCATTGATTCATTAACAGAAAATTATTTATCGTCCAACAAAGAAGGTATTATCGCGGTAGAAAAAAAACAAGAAGCACCTGCTATCGTTTACTATAAAGGAAAATACCTAATAGGTAGCTCAGGAGTAGATGGTTTTAACCCCTCTGAAATGACGCTAGTTTATTCGGATTCTCCTACTGGCCCCTACTCTGAAAAAATGACCCTATCAAAGGAGCGTTCTTGGAATAGCCAGATAACAGATATGATAGTAATACCAGACAAGGATTATATCCTTGTTATGTTCGATCAATGGTTTATACCAGATAAAAAAAACATCGATCGTTCGAGATATCTTTGGCTGCCAATGGAATTTGATCCAAATACAGGTAAAGCCGTTTTACATTACAAAGAAGAATGGGACCCGAATAACCCTTTCGATTAATGTAATTTTAGTAAAGTAACATAAAATCGGGAGAAACTAGGATTCGAGATAACCCTTACATATTGGCGTAAAGGTTATCTTTTGCAAATCATATAGCTAATCAAAAGTTATCACATGAAATAATGGAATTAACGATCAACCCGTAATCATTATGTGGTCCTGACAAACATACTTCGTAAGCGACAATAGAACCACCATAAGAATTAATCGCTTCTTTGCCTATCAACGTTATAGTAGAATCCTGCACGTTATCACCATCAATTTCATTCATTAGCAACGAACCGTAATTATTTATAACATCAGCTCTTATAAAAACGTTACCGCCCAATTCAATAGTAGATCGCAATGATAATTCTCCCGCAGAAATAAATGCTCCAGCAAAGTTTCCTTCCGTAGTCATAATAGGTCCATTTAAGCTCACGCTTCCTATTCCACCCGTTGAACCATTAATTTGTACATGGTTATCAGAAATGATTGTTCCGTCCAAGGTTATTCCATTATTCCCAATAACATTTACTCCTCGTCCTGCTTGAATAGTGGAGTTGGGCGATAAATAAAAGCTACCGTCATAATTATCACTGTGAAAAATAGAATCCGCATACAAAGTTACATTAGGCCCTACATATGTGCCGTCATTCGGCCCAGTGACCGAAAGCGTTCGAGACGTCAAGTCTGCATAGACTTCTAACGATGAACCAAACACTGGAAAAGTCTGTATTAGTTCCTCAGTTGCGATAGGAGTATGTATAAAGATATCTCCCATTCCAAACACGTTAAAGCGCAAAGGCTCCTCATTCTTATACCCATCGATCACTAGTCCAGAATTAAAGTGCTTTGCTCCATATCCCGATATGTTAATACTTCCATCTGTCTTAATGCTCCCCTCAATCCAAGCATCAGAATTTACACGAATATTAACATCTTCCTCTGTCTCGATATTTAATATATGAACTTGCTGTGTTGCAGGAAGGTCAGCGTCCAACGCAAATGAAGGGTTAGCCAATAAAAAAATAAAACCATAAAATGATGATAACTTAATCATAAAAAACTCCTCAAGTAATTGTTAACAACTCATAAAGTAAACTCAAAATAAAATCCTTAAATAAAACCCAGTTAATTAAGCTGGTATTAGAATTCTAAATGTAGAAAAAATTACCTGTATGACTAACAGCGACACAATCATTTTATTTAACTTGTTTATTTTTTTATAGAATATAAAAAAATTAAAACGAGAAGAGGAAGTCTTTTTTCTATATCAAGAGATGGGAGTTGATAAAACAACAAGGCAAAGGTTACACTCTTTATAAATCTAAATAAGCACGCAAACAAAACACATTTGCGTGCCAAACCTTTATTATGATTACTTTTTCAAGATCGCTGAATCAATATTGAAGTAAGGCCCCCAAGGGAATATGCCAGGATTTTTCCAAACCGGAACGTGTAACCACAAGCCAGTTTGAATTTCACTTAAATCTGATCCGGTAGGAATACTAAAATTATAGGTATTCATACGATCATCACAATAGATTTCGCCCACAAAATTCTGGCTTGAATCAACACCAGCGCCGACAAAGACTTCTACAACGATTCCAAGCTCGCAGTTCATCGTTAGTTCTACCTGTGTAAAACCAGTTAGATCAATGCCTTTATCAAGTTCTGAAGAACCATTTGTAAAAATGCGTAAAGCCACATAATGACCTGATACCGAATTCCAGTTGTTAACCCAGAAGTTAAGCAAATCCGATTGCGGGTTTGCAAAGGCCTGACCTTTATTACCTTCAGCAAGATAATAGTTTTTCCCCAAAAAGCGTCCGTCATTCCAAAGGTTTGCAACTCCACTTGGAAACGCAACACCAGATGCTAAAATCTGATATCTCTGATATTCAGCTTCAGATGTCAAATTTGGTGCGAGAAAGACTCTTACACGGATTTCGAGGTAATCATTTGTTTCACCGACTTTACTCCCTTCTGCAGCAGGCGAAGAGGAGAAAATTCTTGAGGCTTCTGGAGTTTCAGCTGGAAGAGTTAATAGATCCGCTATATGGAAATTAGTATAGCCCCATAAATCGAGATCAATATAGGCAGAGTTTAACAAAGTGTCCACTCTCGCATATCCATAAGGAATGGTACTTAGATCATAAGGACCAAAATTAATACCAGCATGTTTTTTTAAACGAACATTAAAAAAACATTGGGAAGAAAATTCAAAACATTCAAGAGTTCCGTCAACATATTCGATGATATCGACATTAGGAGACAAAATTTCAGTTATAGACACTGCCCCTGCTTCAGATGTCTCTTTTTTAAATACGACAAAAGCCTCATCTTCTGAATCTATAACCATCCTTGCAGACTGACCCCACGTGGACAATGAATATAAAACAAAAAATATCACAGTAAATTTTTTTATAAACAACATAAATACCCCTACAATAATTTGGTTAGCAGATAGTTGATATTATGTTCGAAGAATGAATTACATATATGACCATTTACGCCTGTGTCTTTTACGTAAAAGAAAATCACTTTTATGCAAGCAAGAAATATTAAAGACTTTAAGAGATTTCGCAGGTATCTATTTAAATATCACAAATAGTATTTTCTATAGAGATAGTGAAAAAATAATGATTTAAGATTTCTAATATTTGAAATACTAAAAACCAAAATTATATTTCTGATTTTCTATGAAGTGAAAGTATTCAAAGTTTGACATCTGGTGTTTTAAACTAAGTAAATACCAATCGTTTTCTTCTCTAGATACCAAATAATTAAATAAAAAATGAATTAGAAACATCATCAACTAATAAGCACATTCTTAGCGGATGATGTTCATATTTGATCAAAAAGGAACTGGAAATTCTTTTAAAACATTAGAGACTTCAGATAATAAATCGTCGCTTAATGCGAGATCAAACGCAGCAATATCCTCTTGCAATTGAGCAATTGATGTAGCACCAATTATCGTTGAAGTAACACCATCAACTTGATCACACCATGCTAACGCAAGTTGTGCTGGCGTAATCTCGAATTTTTTAGCAATGTTCACGTAAGCTTTTATTGCTGCATTGCTCATTTCAGTATCTCGAAAAAGACCATTGCGTTGCGCCTTACTCCAACGACTACCTTCAGGTCTAGCTCCGTCAATGTACTTACCTGAAAGCGCCCCGGCGGCAAGAGGAGACCAAGGTAAATATGCTACTTCTGCATGGACACAGTTTTCGATTAAATACGGCCAATCTTTTGTATGTAGCAAATTAAATTCATTTTGAATCGCTGTAACACGAGTCAAATCGTGCTTTTCGCTTAAACGGATGTACTCATTTATTCCCCAGGGAGTGTCATCCGATAAACCAAAATGACGTATCTTCCCGGATTTAACGCATTCATCTAAAGCTTGAAGAATTTCTAGCATTTGCGACGAATGCGCGGGACCATCAACGTTAGTAAAACTAATAACACCTGGAGCATGCTTACAAAAATGCGGTGAAGTACGATTTGGCCAGTGCAATTGATACAAGTCGATGTAATCTGTTTGTAACCGCTTCAGAGATGCATTAACCGAAGTGACTATTGACTCCCCTGTAATATCACCGCCTGCACGAATGTATTTCAAACCATTACCAGCAATCTTAGTGGCTAAAATAAACTCGCCTCTGCGCTCAGAGTTATCAGCAAGCCAATTCCCAATAATGGTTTCCGTTTTACCATAGGTTTCCGCTGTTGGAGGAACCGCATACATCTCGGCGGTATCAATAAAGTTTATACCTTTATCTAACGCATATTCTATTTGCTCATTCGCCTCTTCCTGAGTATTTTGTGTACCCCAGGTCATAGTTCCTAAGCAAACTCGCGATACTTCTAGGCCGCTGTAGCCCAGCTTTGAATACTTCATAGTTATCCTCGCAGTATATTAACCAGAATTGCAACTTCTTATTCAGCCCACAAAACACTCATGGAATTAATAAATGATTAAATGTTCAGTTTTCCATAATAGGTGAGATAGAGTAGTTTAAATGCTCTACTCAAGCTTGAATTATATTATATAAAGAAAAGGTAATATTAAGGAAAAACCGCGCTTGGTTTTTTAGTATTTATTGGACTTAAAGCGCGGTTGGGAAGAAATACGTATTCAAGAGAAAGGCTTTAAACTAATAGCTACCAACTACTTTTACGCCATCAGTTGCTGTACCTGATGATACATAACCAATTATTGCAGGGTTGTCCTTGACTAGATTAATGACATCCGCTTCACTCGCGACTTCTTTTGGGGGAGTACCCTTACCAGTGAAAACCAGCTTAGACCAATAAGATTTTAGCTGCGAACTGTTTTTTCCGACTACTTTTTCATTAAATTCATCGACTATACTCGAACCAGACTTAATGTTAATCGGCACGGCTTCACCACCTGAGGGAAATGAATTAGATTTACCCAAGTATATCTTACTGATTGCCTTGGCATCTATTGTCGCTGTATTCGATGGGTGCACAATCACTACAACTTCTGCATTACTGTAAAGAGGAGTAAAAATTAAAATGATAAATATAGAAAACACATAATTATTTAGTTTATTCATTATGTTTCTCCTTAAAATACAGTATCGATTGAAATTGCATACAATGTTCCATCTTCATCTCCAATCTTGTCATCAACCTGAGTGATCTCAAACTTGACAGCAGACGACGCTGCGTAATCCCAGCGGGCTCCTAAAATTGTGTTTGAAGTTTCATTAACAAAGGCATTGATTAATCCAGTTGCTCCTAGCTGGATCTCTAACGGAAGGAGGGGATTAACAATAGAAAGGTCGGGATCATTTTCACTTTCACCATAGGTTAAATGATAGGTGACACTGCCATGCCGACGACCCACCATTGCATACCAAGAATCGCTGTCAGAAAAAAGGCTCTGTTCGTCAAAGTCGAGGATAGTCATTTCAAATGTAAACAACCAATCATTATAATCAACCAACGTAGCAAGGCTTGTGAATTCCACCTTTTCTTCTACGGTATCTAATGCCTCCGCCAAATCGGGGTCGGCTAGCGCTATGCCCGCAATTGCATCAGCCACGTCTGAATTGAGCTGACGTATATTGGTTGTTGAAGACCCATTTATTACGTATCCAGCCCTTAAGGTCAACCAATCATAAGAAGCCGTATAGTTTATGCCACCATAGTCGTCAAAAACGAACGTCTCGTCTGAATATCCACCATAAAAAAACTGGAAAGTACCATCCCAATCCCCCATAGAGTGATTGTTAACAATATCTAAACCCTCAACAGAATCTAGGCCCACCAATGAATAAACTACATCAGGAGGAGTAATCCAAGGGTAGGAATAAGCGACATCAATAAAATCCGAATAGTAGTAAAGTGGTGAACGGAACCTTCCGATTCTCACATTTGTATTATCAGTAGCTTTAAGCGTCACATATAACCATTGTGCTTCTACTTCATAATCGTCTTCAGCTTGACCTTGACCTCTAGCGATAAGCTGAGCAGTTACAGCAGTTTTTTCGTTTATCGTCGCTTTAGCCTGTAAAGCAAATAAGTTGAATGGATCTGAAGTCAAGGAATCATCAACACCATTGAACTCAGAATCATCTTCAGAAAAAATACCAAGCCCCACGGATGCAAAACCCTTGAATTCAATTTCTTGCGCCGCAACGCCTCCTGAATAAAGCATTACCAAAAGCAATAGAAATATTTTTAGTTTTTCCATATTTCGCCTCAATTATTAGATAAGTTATATAAAGCGTGTCCATTGATTACAAGGACCTCAAACTAACTATAGCTAAGGTTTTTTGTTTCACAAGGTAACAAAATGAAAGATTTAGGAGCAAAACCAGCATCTATTTTTATAGATTACTGGTCTACTCCTAATCTAGTAAATTCACTCTTATAAAAAATTGGTATACTTATGCTTGTCTTATAGATTTTTTTTCAAGCCTAGGATCTAACTTCATGGTATATTCGATTATTTCTTTATTCATACCTTCACGGAACGCAAAAGATTTTTCGATACGAAAAGGATGAAATAAACGCAACAACGTTATTCCTGTCAGATTTGTCGAAACTCGCCTTCTATCTGAAGATATCCTCATAGACACAACGCCATTATCTAATACTGAAAACCAACCAGGTTTTAGAGGATTTTGACGACACACATATACAAATGAAGAAATGAGCGTACTTTCTTTTGAAAGCGCACTTAAGAGAGTACTTAATTGTTTAATTTTAGTTGGTGTACAAAAACTGAATAAATCCCAAACTAAAATCACATCGAATTTACGATTAAGATTTCGCTCCATAAGCGATAAATTCATCTTATCGGATTTTTTCAGTTTCGAAAGTTCAATAATCGAAAATAAATCGATGCGATAATAGGATCCGGCCAACTCAACTAATTTATCTTGCTCACGCTTTTTTTCTGAACCTAAATCCAATACCGAAAGATTCTTATTCTTTCTCATGAATTCAACAATGTGAGCGATCGATGGAGAGTAATAGTAAGCATCTTGAGGTTTAGGTTTGTTTTTTTGTATTAATGGTTTATTTTTTATTTCTGAACGCGTAATTAGATGCTTAATCTCAAAACTAGGGGAAAATCGCACAACATGTTCTGCGATACCTGACAACATTCCTATCTGATTAACCACTGTGTCTTGCATAAAACAATTTGGCATTGCAGAAAGTAATTCCATAGTACTATGATGTGGTAAAACTTTAGCAATACATTTCTCATCGGAGACGTTAATTAAGTACTTATCCGCAATCGAAAATTTTCTTGGAGTAACAGGAATGCTACTTTCTAAATACCTCAACATATAGATAAGTGTATTTGTTTTACAATGAGGCTGTATTTTTTCAAAGAATGTACTGATGGATTCTAAACTAAGATAATTAAAAATATCCCAAGCAAGTATTACATCAAATTTA
The DNA here is from genome assembly GCA_965262305.1 of Cellvibrionaceae bacterium. GTDB lineage: Bacteria > Pseudomonadota > Gammaproteobacteria > Pseudomonadales > Cellvibrionaceae > CBDHEY01. The sequence continues at coordinate 955,627 of CBDHEY010000004.1, read as the reverse complement.
TCTTTTCTATTATAGTTTCCAAGCACATCAAGTATCTTAAAGCTATTTATAGACTCACCAGTTTCAATAAAACTTCGCAAACTAGACTGCATATCTTCAAAATATATTTTACAACTTAATTCGGAGAAGAGTTCAAAGCAGCCTTTGTTAGCTGAACCTAAATCCAGTATACAATTTCGGTTAGATGATTTAATTTCGTTAAATACAGATGTTAATGCCGGGGAGCGATGTACTAGCACAAAAAAATTACACCAAAGAAGAAATTACTTGGTTTTCTACCAAGTAATTTCCAATATTAAAAATCTCAGCTTTTCCTTGCAAAAATAGCTCAAGAAGATGTATCGGATTTTTTACTCGATTTTTCTGGACCAGTAAGCAAACCATTGGTTAGGCTTTTGTTATGCGGGGGGTTACCCATATCCATATCAATGGAACCTTTAAACTTAGCACCATCTTCTAGAACAACTCGATCAGCTTTTATATTTCCTTGCACAAAACTTGAAGAACGAATTGCAATCCGTTCCTCACCAAATAAATCACCTTCTACCCTTCCTTGAACATTGATGGTTTTAGCAGATGCATTAGCATTGAGCTTACCTTGTTCTCCAACTATAAGGTTGTTACCTTTAAGATCAATCGTTCCATCAAACTGTCCTTGAATCAGTAAGTCTTCTTCTCCTACAAGTTCTCCTTTAAATTGGATTTTTGGACCTATCACAGCCACAATGGATGAAGATGAGGCAGCAGGCTTTTCAGAATTAACGCGCTTAGAACTATTTGAATCGACAGGGAAAACACTAGACTCTTCACTTCTCATTTCGGTACGATGGTTCAGCATAAAGCTCCTCCTATTAAGGATATATGTGCTAGTAAGATGCTAATAAACTTGAAGGCTTGGAAACTAACTTAATTAGTTAACGATGTGATTAATTAAACGCCTAACAACAATCTACACCTTTTTGTCGGAATTTCATCAAAAAGATGAGGCAAAGATACAAATAGTCTAAGACAGTTTTTTATATAAACTTTGAATAGGTGTTTTTCAAAGAAAGCTAATTTATAAAAATTTATGCGCCATCTTTATACATATTTAACTTATACATAGTATTTTTATGGAATAGAAATATAAGTTTAACGAGAACTACTTAACAGTTTTTCATTGACAAGAAACTTTACACTGACTCTTTCTTGTTGCGCCATGCAGACTGAAAACTTTGTCCGCAGAAACTCTCTAACTTTTCTATATCCTCTTCAAGCTCCTTATAGAGCTCGTTTTTAAGATGGTTAGATAATTCAGGTCTTTCGATTTTCTTTCCATACTTATCCATGATTTTTTTACCGACTTGAACGATTGGCTTTGGTACAAAACTCTGTATTTTTTGGATACTATCAATAAACCTGGGCCGCTGCCCTTTTTCATCACTTGAATTCATACTGGAAAAATCCTCAAATGATTTTTTTTCGATTTCTAGAAATTCGAATAGACGATTCATTTCATGCTGGGGATCTGACTTTAAATTTTCTAATGATAATATGTGCCACTGACCTTTATCTGTATGCCCCAGATAACGAGATATTTGATAATAATATCGACTGCAATTTTTTACGCTTGGAAGCAACTGAAGAGAATCTTCGAACGAAGTACTATTAGGAATCCATCGATATAAGAGGGCATGTCTATAGTGAGAAATCATTCTCTCAACTGGGTCTCGAACGATATAGATGTATTTAATATCTCCCAATGCAGTTTTAATTCGTTCTGCAATAGAGTCTGACTCGGGAGCCCAAGTATAAGCTGGCGAAGCCTCACCTATGGCCTTGCAACCATTAGCGCCCTCAAACAAGGCTTCATACCATCGAATACCTTTTTCCCAATTGTGATCGGAAAAAAAACGCGGTTCCTTTGGCTCACACATAAAAACTTGAGGATGAGAAGAAAGAAGAGAGGCAAGTGAAGTGGTGCCTGCTTTTTCGGCACCCACAATAATGAAGTTTGGTAACATAACTTAATGGCAATAAACGAAATGGGAGAGATTAACGCCGTAAAGTGACATTTAAGTTATGCATTTCTTCGAAATTTAACCTCGCGACCAAAAAAAGTTGTTGTTAAATCAGAAATAATAATTAATTGAAGTTTTGCACTATCATTTTATGCTGAACCATGTCGTGCATAGTGTAGCCAATTCCACCAATTGCATAACCCGACGCTCGTCGACCAGCAAAAGGCATCCAGTCTGCCCGAAAGGCCGTGTGGTCGTTTATCATGACTGCAGAAGCATCCAGTCGCTCAGCAATATAGTTTGCATTTCGAATGTCCTCTGAAAAAACTGATGCTTGGAAAGCCACTTCTAGTGCGTTCGCAGCTGAAATTGCAGTATCTAAAGATTCGTAACTGTAAATACAGACAACTGGCCCAAATACTTCTTTGGTAGATACATTCGAAGAAACCGGAGGATCCAGCAGTACAGTAGGTGAATAAGTCGTATTTGTAAGCTTACTACCACCACATATTAAATTTGCTCCAGATCCCACTGCCTCTTGGACCCATGAGTCTACTCGCTCCACTTCTTTGGGTAAAATAAGTGGCCCTACTTCCGTATCCTCTTCTCTAGCATCACCAACCTTCAGGTTTCTCGCTACATCAGCTAACTTTTCTGCAACCATGTTCGCATTTGCTGTCGGCACATACACGCGTTGAACAGAAACGCAAACCTGTCCAGCGTGATAAAAACCACCTTTGGCAAGTGCCGGAATCATTGAATCTATATTTGCACTGGCGTCTACAATGACCGGAGCAACTCCACCATGTTCTAAGGCACACCGCACACCAGGCGCAAGCTTGCTTTTTAGCATCCAACCGACTCGGCCAGAACCAATAAAGGTTAAAAAGTGAATTAGATTACTTGTTGCTAAACTCTCTGCGGTTTGATTGTCACAAACAATGGGCTGGCACCAACCCTCAGGTAAGCCGGCTTGCGTCAACAATTCACAGAGACGCAAACAACATAGCGGGGTCGCAGTCGCAGGCTTGACGATCACTGGGCAACCAACCGCAACAGCTGGTATCACCTGATGAACGATGAGGTTTAAAGGGTGATTAAATGCGCTCAATGCAACAACAACCCCAATTGGCTCATAGTGCGTGTGTGCTCTTCTACCAACGGTGGCTGAACTTAGGCCCATAGGAATTTCGCCACCGCGCATTACATGGGGAAGCTCTTTCGCAGCAAGGTAAATACCATCAATAGCTCTAGTAACTTCAACTTTCGCGTCAATAAGAGGTTTACCACCTTCAGAAGCAATAAGCATCGCTAATTCATCAGCTTCGTTTTCTACAAGCGCGGCTAAGCGCTTTAGAATAGAAATTCTTTCATGGGCCTCTAACCAAGCGTTGCGATCATCGAAGAGTTCTCTCGCTTTGATAAGCATACTTTGCGCGTCATCCCAAGATTGACTCGGAACCTCTTTGATCACTTCTAAATCAAAAGGACAAACTACTTCAATCATTACTTTCCCCTAATATTAAAATATTGCTTGTAATAGTATTCCTATAAAACGCAAACTTTCTCTTTTAATTCATCGATTAAAACTTTTGTGTTCTCTGAATAATCAACTGGGAGATCTACTAAGTGAACACCGCCCTTGTTGAAACAGTCTTGAAGCAGAGGAACAAATGATTCCGTGGATTCAACTCTGTGCCCATTCAACCCATAACTCTCTGCGTATTTGACGAAATCAGGATTATTAAACTCTAATCCAAAATCATCATAGCCCATTCCATACTGCTTCCAACGAATCATACCGTAAGAACTGTCGTTAAGAATCAACACGACGAGATTAAGCCCTAAACGTCCCGCCGTTTCCATTTCTTGAGAATTCATCATAAATCCACCATCACCACATATGGCTAGCACATTTTTATCTGGGAAAAGCCGGGCACACTCCATCGCAGAAGGTAACCCCGCTCCCATAGTCGCGAGCGCGTTATCTAATAGAATAGTATTGGGCTGAAACGCGGGATAGTTGCGCGCAAACCACACTTTGTAAACGCCATTATCCAAAGCAATTATTCCATCTCGAGGTATAGCGTTGCGAACATCTGCAACAAAACGTTGAGGTTTAATGGGGAAGTCATCGTATTTTTCACCCGCCTTTATACGATCTGCCAACTCAACTTTGACGCGTTCGAAATAGGAGTAATCACCATTTAATTTACCTATTTTTTTCGTCAACCTCTCGATAGATGAAGCAATATCACCGACGACCTCAACCTGAGGGAAATACACATTATCTACAATGGCAGAGTTAAAATTGATGTGTATCACTTTTTTACCGCCGTGGTCCATAAAGAAAGGTGGCTTTTCTATCACATCATGCCCAACATTAATTATTAAATCCGCTCGGTCAATGGCACAGTGGACATAATCATTGTCTGACAATGCTGCAGTTCCAATAAATTTTGCACTACTTTCGTCAATCACACCCTTGCCCATTTGTGTATTGAAAAAATAGATTCCAGTTTGCTCAACAAAATCCGACAGCGCCAAGCTAACACGTTTACGATTAGCACCAGCTCCAACGAGTAACAACGGAAACTCAGCTTGTTGAATTAGTGAAACAGCCTCATCAATCATTTTTTCATCAGATACAGGCATACGAACTCGGCTCTTAGAGAAGATAGGCGTTGTCTCATCACCTACAGATTCCGCAGCAATGTCTTCGGGAAGTTCCAAATGAACGGCACCCGGACGCTCTTCTTCAGCAGTGCGGAAAGCTTCACGCACAATACTTGGAATCATATTTATGTTAACTATCTGCTTCGTGTACTTTGTGAGCGGTCGCATCATATCCACAACATCAACAATCTGAAATTGACCCTGTTTACTATGTTTTATTGGCTTTTGTCCCGTAATCATCATCATGGGAAATGCACCCAACTGTGCATAAGCAGCACCGGTCACAAAATTAGTTGCACCTGGCCCCAACGTAGCAATACACACTCCCGTTTTGCCAGTCAACCGCCCATATGTTGCTGCCATAAATGCTGCTCCCTGTTCGTGTCTTGTAAGAATCAGCTTAATCTTCGATTTACGCAATGCCTCAAGAAAATCTAAATTTTCTTCACCTGGTACGCCATAGATGTACTCTACGCCTTCATTTTCTAACGCTTGAACAAATAAATCTGATGCATTCATGATTCGAGTCTCACTCAGTTGATCGTAATTGGTTCTGGATAAAGTTCGTCCAGGCTCATCGACTTTCCATTATCCAGTCTGATTCTAGCATGATAACGCTTAAGCTCTCGTGGTTCAGAGACACCGCAAGAATGCGCAAGGATCCCAAGCTCCTTATTCATGTTCTTTGCGTAATTAGCCACTCTCACGGACTTGCTCTCTGGATCCAATCCAAACTGTAATTTTTTATTATGTGTGGTAATACCTGTAGGGCAAGTATTTTTATTACATTGCAACGCTTGAATGCAACCTAACGCAAACATAAATCCGCGTGCAGAATTTACAAAGTCTGCTCCTGCACAAAAAGCCCATGCAACTTCAGAGGGATTAATTAACTTACCGCTCGCACAAATTTTTATTCGCTCTTTTAACCCATGCTTTTTCAAAATATCCACAACAAGTGGCAAGCTCTCTCGAATGGGCATCCCCATGTTGTCAATTAAGCTCATTGGGGCGGCGCCGGTACCACCGTCTGCACTATCGATTGTGATGAAATCGGGAGCAGCCTCAATGCCTCTTGCATTAATTTTTTCACACATTTCATCAAAGAATCCATAAGCTCCAACTACTGCTTTAAAGCCCACTGGTTTTCCAGTCGTCTCTCTCACCAAATGAATCATTTCCAGTAAATCGTCCACAGAATCCACATCCGGATGGCGATTGGGACTAATCGCATCCTGTCCAACTTCAATTGCGCGAATCCTCGCAATTTCTTTGTTAACTTTGGCTCCAGGAAGAATTCCTCCTTTCCCAGGTTTTGCTCCTTGGCTCATTTTAATTTCGAACATCTTAACCTGTTCATGTTTTGCGACATCTCTTAACTTATTTACATCGCAACCGCCTTCAGGTGTGCGTACGCCAAACTTTGCCGTACCAATTTGAAATACGATATCTGCACCACCTTCTAGGTGATAGGGAGATAAACCTCCTTCTCCTGTATTCATCCATATTCCAGCCATTTTTGCCCCTTTTGAAAGCGCTCTAACAGCGGGAATAGAAATTGCCCCATAGCTCATTCCAGAAATATTAAATAAAGATGAGGTAGTATAAGGCTCTCGAGCATAGGGACCTATGGTGACCTGCGAAGGACCATGAGTATCTCGTTCTAATTTAGGGAAAGGGCAATTCACAAAATAGACTGTTCCTGGTGGTCTTAAATCGCGCGTAGAGCCAAACGCTACAGTACTATCCACATTCTTTGCTGATCGGTACACCCATGAACGTTCCGCTCGATTAAAAGGTAACTCCTCTCTATCTAACGCAAAAAAATACTGGCGAAGAAATTCCCCCATATGCTCAAAGATGTAACGAAATCGAGCTAAAACTGGATAGTTCCTTCTGAGTGTGCTTTCCGTTTGATTTCGGTCTTTTACATACAAAACACCGACCCAAAGAATCGCTAGGCCTATAGCAAAAATAAAAAGATAGGTAAGAAACTGTAAAATAAGAAAAGTAAAACTCGTGAATTGCCCCATAGTCCCCATAGTCAATCTCTTAGTAAGTTAAAATGTTAAGAAAACTTATACTTTGTCTTGTTACGTTTATGTTTCAGAAAGTAGAAATTAAATTCGTCGCAATTTTTCAGACGCTTAAAATGACCTATGTTTTATATAATAGTTCCAATTTTAAATCAGTGGTCTAGAATTGACAGCCCTATTTCTGACTCTAACGTCTATGAAACAGTTCTAAATTTTTATTTATTATTTCGCTAATTTTTACTTGATTTCCTCAAATACATCTTGTGATATTTTTGTGATAAAAAGTCCACATTATCGTGAACTCTGAATGACATCTCTCGGATATATTTTTGCTCGCCAGAAAGGCAAGCCAAATATTTTAACAAATACCGGAGACCACCAATGAAGAAATCTATTGTTGCTGCATTATGCGGACTAAGCTTAACAGCTCCTGTGATTGCTGACAGCTACTCAAGCTACGCGAAAACTCGTTCTTACGAAGTTACTGTTACTAACATCACTAAAGGTCAAAGTTTTACGCCAATCCTAACTGCGGCACACAAATCATCAATCAGTTTTTTTGAATTAGGTGAAGAAGCCTCTCCTGAACTTGCAACACTTGCAGAGTCAGGTAACCCTGCTCCACTAAAAGGAGTTTTAGATTCAGCAACCAACCTTGTAAATGGCACTAACGCGACAGAAGGCCTATTGTTGCCAGGCGCGTCAATCACATTTACTCTCGATAGCAGCTTTGGTTTTCAACGTTTCAGCCTTGCCGCTATGTTGATTCCTACTAACGATACTTTCGTTTCTCTGGATTCTGTTAGATTACCATTCCGCGGTAAAGTTGAATATTTAGCGAATGCGTATGACGCGGGCAGCGAAACAAATACTGAAGTATGCGCAGATATCCCAGGGCCAGCTTGCGGTGGCGCAGGCCCTTCTCCAGAAGATGATGGTGAAGGCTATGTATACACAAGCCCAGGCATTAATGGTGAAGCAGAATTATCAAGCTCTGCATACGACTGGAAAAATAGTGTAGCTAAGGTCACTATTCGTCGCATCAACTAAGTTTGTATTCGAAGATCAAGGCCTTTGGCCTTGATCTTTTTATTGCGGTATTACTACTTTAAAACTGGAACCAATTCCGATTTGACTTTCTACAGTAATAGAGCCTCCATGGAGCTCAACCAATTTTTTAACAATCGGCAAACCTAATCCTGTACTATCTACGTCTCTTTCTTCATTATTGTGGACCGTAACATAATCAACAAAGATCCTTTCAAGATCTTTCTCATTTATACCAATTCCATTATCTTCAACATTAAACATGATCGAGTTTCCGTCCAATATCAAAGTTGTCACACTGACTAACCCATGATCGGAATACTTGATAGCATTACTCACGAGATTAGACACAATTTGTTTCAATCTTTTTTTGTCTGCGCATATTGTCTGTTGAGATTTAGCGCTAAATTTGAGTCCAATGCCTCTACTTTCAGCAAATGATAAATGACTTTTCACTATTTCTTCCAAAAAAGGAAAAAGTTCAAACTCGCTTAACCTTAAAGACGCATTTCCGGATTCTATCTCCGACACATTTAGTAACTCATCCAATATAGAACTAAGATGCGAGCAATTACTAAGAACGCCATTAAAACTCTCCTCAATTCTCGTTCGCTGCTGTTCGGTTTCGGCAACATTCCACCTTTGTTGGGCATATTTAGAAAACCCTAATATCGCATTAAGTGGGTTTTTAAGTTCATGACAAATTTGTGCTAGGTGTTGTGATTTGTATTCGCTTTCTTTTTGTTTTTTTTGAAAATTTTGATATCTGTGAATGGAATAACGAATACATCGTTCTAAAGTCGCAGTATTTAATTCGTTTTTATTCCAATAATCATGAATACCAGAATACATTAAACGTTCGTCTACTTCTTGATTATAAGCCCCGGTCATCACTACAACGGGAGGGATAACATTAACCGAAGATTTAAGCTTTAAAACAAAATCAAATGCGGTTTCCCCATTCAGAGAATAATCCACTAAACAGCAATCGATTTTTTCATCTGAATTAACAATAAAATCCAAAGTATCTTTTATATTTTTAAAGCAGTAAGTAGCGTAACTCGTGTGGGCGACCTCATCTAAAATACTTTGAATATATTCGAGATCTGCGGCATTGTCATCCAAAACAACCAGACTGATATTGGTCGCTTCGCTACCAGAAAAAGAAACATCCTTAGTAGATTTTGGTGTCGGCTGCATTTAATATTTGGATATTTAGTGATTTTACGCTTTCACATAAACAATAGAAGCCTAAGAAAAGATTTTCCATTCGCCTTTGATTTAACGCTGATATTTGTTTTATATGTTCTAATTTTGTAATTCATTATTCCAAAATCCTAATAGCCAGATTTTCGACTTGCTATTTCCGCCAGACAAAACCTCGATAAGCTATAATAAAAATACTTTCCTAGCGAATGATTTAAACCGATGGATAACGAGTTTCAAAAAAAGATCATCTACGCGATCTCTCATGATCTCGGTGCTCCAATTCGTGCTGTAGTGCAGTTTTCCCAACTGCTTTCTCCAAGACTAAAAGAAAAGCTCGATGAGAAAGAGGCCTATTGGTTTGAATTTATTTTAAATGGTGGCTTAAAAGCTCAAGAGATGCTGGATAGTCTTCTAAAATACTCTCGTTTAAGCACACATAAAAAAGACGAAAAAGTCTTTAATATCAAAGACACACTTGATCGTGTTCTCTATACTCGAAAAGCAACAACAGAAAAACTTAACGCAAAAATTGATATAAAAAATAACATTGATACATTTTTAGGTGATGAAGATCAATGGTATTTATACTTTGCTTCTGTGCTAGAAAATGCACTTCTTTACCAAAAGACTAGCGATCTACAGCCTCCCCGAATTATGTTTAATCTTTCTCAAACCGATCATTCCATAGAAATCAGTATCGAAGATAATGGAATTGGGGTTTCCGAGAAACACTACAAAGACATTGTTCTTCCATTTAAAAGATTACATTCTGAAGAGGAATATCCAGGGTTAGGTATGGGATTAAGCTACTGCAATGAAATTGCCAAACAACATTGCGGATACGTAAATTTTGAACTATCGTCACTAGGTGGGTTAAAAGTTGTTTTTAGTAAGAAAGTTTAATATTGACGTTATAATCCATCAAAATACTCAAAGCCTACGCTAAGTACGTTGTAACAAAGTCTTCGCAAGCAATGAAAATGGTTAAAGCAGAAATGCATTTTTTAATGGCTGAAGATAATCCGGCCGATGCAGAGCTATTTTCAGAAATGCTCGAAATTGCGTTTAACGGAAAACAACATATACATTGTGTAGATCGATTCGAAAAAATTATCGATGCATTATCTAAAAATACTTTTGATGCCCTAATTCTAGACATGAACTTACCTGATAAATCAGGTATAAAAAATGTCAGCCAGCTCGTTGAAACCCATCCAACTCTTCCCATTATCGTTTTAACGGGACAAAAAGATATGGAGCTGGCAGTGGATTCTTTACACGAAGGCGCACAAGACTACCTACCAAAAAACATCGTCAATCCTGATTTACTCGCTCGAAGCCTGCGCTATGCGTGTGAACGTAAACAAATTGAAATTCAACTTAGGGAAGCTTTAAATCAGGCGGCGACACAAAATTCTCAACTAGAAACCATTGCAAAATACGATAACCTTACAGGGTTACCAAACCGAGCATATTTTAATGACGCGGCCAAACATATGCTCAATCGAGCGAGCAGAAGTCACTCCATTTGCTCATTGCTTTACTTTGATCTAGACAATTTTAAACGGGTAAATGATACCTACGGACACTTTATAGGCGACGAGCTATTACGCCAAGTAGCAAAGCGCTTATCCCTTGTAGTGCGCACTTCTGATATCTTAGCCAGAATAGGAGGCGACGAGTTTGTTATCCTAACAGATATGCTGTCAACACCAGATGAGGTCTACCCACTCGTTAAGCGAATTAATCAGAGCTTTAGCCAACCTTTTAACCTTGAACAACGAGAGATAATTTCGTCACCGTCAATTGGTGTCGCCTATTTTCCCGACGCAGCAGATCTCGACGAACTGATTAAACAAGCGGATCGAGCAATGTATGAAGCGAAACGTAATTTAAAATCAACAACATGCTTTTATACTTCTCAGATGGCCGAACGTTTTTCTCGAAGACAAAGAATTGAAAGAGAAATGCCGCAAGGTTTAGAAAAAGGCGAATTTGAAACCTGGTTTCAACCCATTTTTTCCCAAGCCAAACCAGAAATTATTCATATTGAAGCCCTAATGCGTTGGCACTCACCGACGTTAAACTGGGTAAGTCCAACAGAATTTATACCGGTGGCCGAATCTTCACCATTGATAAATACTATTACTGAATTAGCGGTTTCTGATTCCTCGGAACTACTAGTAGCTTTAGAAAAAGAAAATTTAAAGATTGGACAAGTTTCTATTAATATTTGCGCTATGCAACTCAGTAACCCAGCGTTTTGTCCGCTCTTAGTAAGGTGGTTAAGAAACAACAAAATCCCACCGGAAAAAATTTGTCTTGAAATAACAGAGCGCCAAATAATTCAAAATGCAGAATCTTGTGCAAGACATATCGAAGAGCTTAGAAAGCTAGGTGTCCAGTTTGCCTTGGATGACTTTGGCAGTGGTTACTCATCCATTACTCACTTACTCGATCTCCCGATCGACATACTCAAACTAGATCGCATACTCATTGACGGGATAGACAAAAACGAACGAAACCAAGCTTTAACTGCAGGTATTGTGGAAATGGCTCATAGGCTTGACATGGAGGTAGTTGCAGAAGGAATAGAAAGAAGGGAAGAATTTGACTTTATAATTCAATTAGGTGTCGATTTTCTTCAGGGTTATGGTTATGCGAAACCAATGCACGGTTCAAATGTAATCGATTTCTATAAATCCCATTAAAAATTATATCTAACCAGACATATTGGGCAGCTTTACGATACTGAACCAGAAATCTTGAATAGAAAGTACAACTGACATGAAGTCATTTAGCTCAACCGGTTTAGATACGAAACAGTTTGCATTCAATTTATACATGGCTTGTATATCAGAAGCGGCTTGCGAACTAGACAAAACGACGACGGGTATGCAACTTAGGCGATCAGTAGATTTAATTTCAGCCAGAATTTCTCTACCATCTAATTTTGGCAGGTTAAGATCCAGTAATATCATATCTGGCGTGGGACTATCGACATAGTCGCCTTGCTTGTTCAAAAATTCTAAAGCAGCTTCGCCATCGGTAACTGTATATACCTCATTCAGAATTTTACCACTTTTTAGTGCCATTTCAGTCAATTCAATGTCAGCCAGATTATCTTCCACGAGCAATACTTTGATCGGTTCCATATTTAATGTGCATCTCTTTTTACAGCATTAATAATTATTCGTTTATTATCCACGATTAGACTTATACTGAAAACATCTATAATTCAAATACTCATAAGACAATTATAGATACTAGATTGGTAAAAAAATTCAGTAACCTTTCAAAACCTTTAGGTTACAAAGCACATCCTAAACAAAAAAGTAGAGGCCTATTAATGCCCAATAAATTCAAGCTATTGTTAGCCGTTTTATTTTCTTTTCTAAACACTGTTGCTCTTGCAGAAAAACTCGTTGTCGTAGCAGATGAGTGGCCACCATTTTCTGGGGAAAGGCTGCCTAATAAAGGAATATCCCCCCATATTATAAAAACTGTGCTAGAAAAAGCCGGTTATGAGATCGATATTAAAATATTGCCTTGGGCAAGAATTATGCATGGCTCAAAAAATGGTGAATTCGATATAATTGGCAGCCTTTTTTATAGTGAAGAGTTATTGCCCTATATGGATTATAGTGACTCCTACTATGATACAGATATCGTATTTGTTAAGAAAAAAGGCAGCAACATATCTTACAAAGACTTGGATTCACTAAGACCTTATAAAATCGCTGTTGGGGATGGTTTTTTATACGAGCCAGAATTCGATCAAGCTAACTACTTGAACAAAGTCGTAGCAACCACGACACTGCAATGCATTCAGTTAGTGGCATTTGGGAGAGCTGATATCACTCTAGATAGTATCGATGTATTAAAATACACAATAGAAAATGACGCCAAAGAAGTGAAGAGCGATCTCGAATACATACCAAAAAAATTAACGACCCAACCTCTCTATATGGCGGTTAATAACCAGCTTAAAAACCACAAAAAAATCATTGATGATTTCGCTAAGACATTACGATTAATGAAGAAGGATGGAAGTTATCACAAACTACTTAAAGCACATAAATAAGCCCAACTCAGTAGAACTATAATCGATGTTTTCGAGTGATCGCCTAGCCAAACGATTGATAGCAGCTGTTATCTTAATAAGCACTATGTTTAGTTTGGTTACATCAGGAATTCAAATATATCTTCGATATAGTGAAGATGTAAAACTATTAAATTCTAATTTCGATTATGTCGAAACGGGTTTTAAAGCCAGTATAGAGAAGAGCATTTGGTTTTTTAATTTTCCTCAACTCGAAGTTGTTCTTGACGGGGTGCAACAACAACCAGATATCAAATACATTCACATAACGACAAATACCGGACAAAATTTCACTCGAGGTGAGAAATCCCACGATACACTAAATCGTCTTTTTGAACTTCACTACAAAGATGGCTCTGAAATCACACCTCTAGGGCAACTTGAAATTGAAGTTTCAAAAAAGTCGGCCAAAGATCGGTTATGGAAGAACATTTGGGTTATCGTGATCACCAATTCTATAAAAACTTTCTTTGTTAGCTTTACACTACTTTTTTTGTTTTACTTTATGGTTGGCCGTCATCTCCAAAAAATAAGTAAGTTTTTAAGTGAGCGAGAAGGTTTTATCAACCAAGATAAACTAACTCTAAATCGAACTAAAAAAAACAATGACAATCTCGAAAATATTGTCGATGCCATTAATGAAATGCTCAGCCGGGTTGAAACATCCCATAAGAATTTGGACAAATCTATTGATAAGCTATCGTCGAAAAACGAACAATTGGAGCGTTTTGCTTATATATCGTCTCATGATCTTCGAGAACCCCTACGAAACATTATGAGCTATACCGGTTTAATCGAGAATAATTTAAAGAATAAATTCGATACTAAAACAGAGCGTTATTTTAACTTCATATTAAATTCTGGTCGGCGCATGCAAGGATTACTGGACGATTTACTAAGCTATACTCGCGTAGATCATGAAGCTGACTTCACTGAAAGCATTGACATGAATCAAGCAGTTTCATCTGCGTTAAAAAATCTAGATTCAACCATAGAAAAAAAACACGCCTCCATCGAATATGCTGACTTGCCTACCATCACTGGAAATCAAGTACTAATTGTCCAACTACTTCAAAACCTCATATCAAATTCACTCAAATATCAACTAGAAGATAACAAACCCAATATCAAAATAACTGCAGAATCAGAAGAAAAACAATGGGTTTTCTGTGTGTCCGATAATGGAATTGGTATTGATGAAAAATATCATATGAAAGTTTTCGAAGCGTTTAGAAGACTCCATGCTAGAGATAAGTATGAAGGCTCTGGAATAGGGCTGGCTATCTGCGTAAAAATTCTTGAAAACCTTGGAGGAAAAATCTGGTTAGAATCTAACGAGGGTGAAGGAGCCAGCTTTTACTTTTCCATTCCGTATATGCAAGAAAACTAAATCAACCTTCTTCGATTGGATTTTCCAAGAAAATTTAAAAAATCAATGTTCTCTTGTCTCAATCTTTAATATACCGCCATCGTTATACATTCATATTTAACACCTTACTAGTATATTTTTTCAGTTTCGCTAGATTGACTTTTGCTACACAAATTAATATGAATTTTAATTTTATGTAATTTAGTCACAAATCAAATATTAAACTAGAATTAAGCTTATCTATTAACACTTTTCGAGTAGCGAATAATGGTTGAACTGGACGCCAATACAAAGCAAGAACTGATGGATGCTTTCCAAGATCTATACGATGCAATTGAATCTGTACTGTCCATTATTCTCGAAAATCCCAAAGAAGATCTTTTAAGAGATTTGTTTAGATCAATTCATACAATAAAGGGTAATGCAGGAATATGCGGATTGATGGAGATAGTAAACTTTACACATTCTATTGAGGAGATCGCAGAATCACTTAGATCGGCAAAATACTCCATCTCTCTACCTATTCGCAATTGTATTCAGCTGGGGATGGATCGACTATACGATATCCACAAAAGGGATCTCTGCGATGAACAACTGGATAATCTTCGAGAGGAAGAGTTTATCTCTCTGTTTCACGAAATTGGCATCGCTTCTTCAGAAAATGTGGACGAAGAAGCAAACAAGCTTATTGAAATTATGTCATCAGGTGTTAATCCCAAGAGGGATCACCAATACCCTAGTGGCAATTTATCTGCGGATGAAATTAGCCAGCAACTCTGCTTAATCATCGATGATAAAAAAAGACAAAACGATTTGTTTTTTTTCCAGGAATTGTGTGTTTTAACCGAACGCACGCATCCTTCCTGGAACAACCGCAGCATTCAACTATTCGAGTGGGCACACAAAATTAATGTTATCGGAGGAAAACCGGTAAATTATGAACAACTCAGTGCGGCTATTTATATGCACGACATTGGGCATGCTTATTTACCAGAGAAAATTTTTAAACCTGGCAAAGAATTAAGTAACAAAGAAATCGAGCTATTGCATTTGCACCCGGTGATAGCATCGAACCATCTGGAAAAAATTCCGGGCTGGGAAGAAGCCGCACGAATAGTGTTACAACACCAAGAGCATGTTAACGGTAGCGGTTACCCTAACGGTGTTAAAGATCAAGACATCCATCCTGGAGCTAAAATACTTTTAATCTTGGATGCTTTTTTCGATATGACAAATGGCGGTGTGAGCAAAACTGAAAGAAAATCAGTGGTACGTGCTGTATCTCAAATTAACGCTGGAATTAACTCAATTTTTGATGGGCTCTGGGTTCAATGTTTCAACCATATGATTAGAAAGGAATTACAGAATGGTGTTATTTAACATAATAATCAAAAATTAACACTCATGAAAAACTTTTCCATTAATTCACCAAATACCAGTCAACAACTTTAATCGTATTCCAAACCTTTAAATAAACACTACGCTGATCTAAATTTATTATACAGTACAAAATAAAGCACGATTCCAGCTAAAACAGATGTAATTGAATTCGCAAATATCAGTGCGATATCACCACGAGAAATCCCGTATACCAACCATAAAACAACCCCTAACCAAAAAGAGCTATACATTGCAGGAGATAAATCCCCTGTGGAACGCGTTTTTATGACTCTCAGAGCTTGCGGGAAAAAAGCAAAAGTGGTTAAAAATGCAGCAATCAAACCTATGTATTCATTCATAATATCAATATCTCTCTTAAATAAAAATGTTACTTAAAATCTCAACATACACAAATTGTATCACACGGTAACACTTTATCAAGCTATTTTGATCTTTTTTTATTCAAACAAATAAGTCAATAACAATATTGAAATTTTAAATAGTTTTTATTATTCCTTTTGGGAATAAATTCAAAATTTTTAGATCTCCAGCGTGAATCAGTTAACCTTTTCAGATAAAAATGACTTGAGACGAGATACAGCGTCAATATCGCGTACATAAATCCAACTCAGCGACCGCGCATTAAAAGTATTAACCACCTTGATCAAGATGCTTAAGAGATTAACAAATCAGAAGTGCGAATACCGAACTACCGAAGACACTGCGACATGCTTTGCAAGGTAGGACGATAATAGACATGAAAATTTGGCTAGATTGGCATACAAAAAATCCATTTTTAACAAAACCAACGTTTTTTATAGGGGGTTATAGGTTACACACAAATATATAGCCCCTTTCACCGAAAATAAGTGGTTAGCAAGGAACTATCAAAAAGAATTACCAGGCCAATCTAACTTTTAATTCTTCGTTTGAACAAGACAACCCTATCATCTCATCGTAAGCAGATGAATGGTGTAGCCAGACGTTATCAAAATCTGAATCTACAAAATGGTCCTTCACTTGAGTTACACTATTAAACCTTAACGGTGAATCTTTGTTGTTTTTCACAAACTCTTTTTGACCGTGAGTTTCAAAGTACGCAATATAAATTCCGCCTTCATGTGATTCAATATTTAGATCCATAACCACCTCCGATTATTTTTATCTATATACGCAACACATCTCGAAAAGATCACTGATTAAAATTAGTTCCGAGTTGTTACAAGCTGTTACAGGTTTCAAAGTTCTTACCCACTAAAATTTCAATCTAGAAATTAACTAATGAGGGAGATGTATATGAAATCGTCTTTTTTAATTGCTGGATTAGCGATTACGGGTTACAACACAATAGTTCTCGCAGAGGAGAGTGACAAGTCAACTGAAAATTTAGAAGAAACACTAGTAATGGGGAATCGTAAAGGAGATTTTACCGTTATTACAGAAGACACTCAAAAACTCATCGATACCGCAGGTTCTTTGGGTGATCCCTTGGGAGCAATTTTCAGCCTACCAGGTGTTGTCGCTTCTGGTGGTGATGGTGGCGAACCAGCAGTAAGAGGTTCGAGCCCCGACGACAATATTTATGTAGTGGACTTCATGCCCACCAGTTATATCTTTCATGAATTTGGTGTATCAGTGTTTAGCGAATTCATTGTACAAGACTTTCAAATGTATTCCGCTGGATTTGGGCCAGAATTTTCTGGCGTTACTGGAGCAGCATTTGATGTAACACTAAGGCAACCGAAAAACCAACAACTCACTGCCATCACTGATTTTTCAATGCTACGTTCAGGTATTTTTGTTGAAGGGGGCGTAACTGATTCTTCTGCATTTTATCTATCCTCACGGATTAGTCTTATTGACCAATTTGTTTCTAATGAAGATGCATCCGATGAAGATGAAGGTATAATTTTGCAGCAGGTTCCCAGAGATTTTGATTATCAGTTTAAATATACGTGGGATGTAAACGACAATCACCGAATTAATTTATCTGCCAATGGCGCTGGTGATGAAGCGGCCGCAGAATTGACAGAGCAAGCGAGCTTTATTGCAGGAAATCCAGATTTCGCTGGCGATGCTGAGATAGATAATCGTTATGATGGACAAAACGTTGTTTGGGAATACTTTGGTAACGGTCATGATCAATTCAAGCTAGGATTTGGAAAATTGATCGATGAATCTAACCTCTACTGGGGTGATGATTTTTTTAATGAAATAACGCTAGATCAGACAAATATTAAAGCACAGTACAAAAAGCCAATTGGAGCGCATCACGTGTTAACTTTTGGAGCGCAACATAGCAGCTACTCATTCGAATATCGGCTCGATCAGATTCTATTTGTGTGTACCGAATTTGATCCTGACTGCGATCTATTTAGAAGAGAACGCATAAACGTTGAAGAAATTTTCGAACTTAAAGAAAGAACACTATACATAAACGAAACATGGCTGCCCATCAATCGACTAGCCATTGATTTGGGATTACAAATTCAAGAGAATGACTTTAACAATGATCGATTTTATCACCCAAGAATTGCCGCAGCTTATGATTTGAATAGCCAATGGACCATATCGGCGAAAGCTGGTAGATATAATCGATTTCCCGACTTGGAGACCATTCTTCCAGAGATTGGCAACCCTCAACTCAGTTCACCCACATCAGATCATTACACGTTGGGAATAAAACAAGACGTTGGTAATGGCTGGAGTTGGTCCTTAGAAGGTTATTACAAAGAACTTGAAGATTTACCTCTAGCGATTGGCGAAAATGAAGAAGATGCTGATTTACTTTTCTCGAATGGTACCGCAGGTCGCGCTTATGGAGCAGATTTGCTAATAAACAAAGACAAAACTGGAAAATGGTATAGCTGGCTCGCCATTAGCTTAGGAAAAAGTGAAAGGACCAACCTGCGAACCGGTGAAACAAAGGATTATAGGTTAGACACGCCTCTCATCTTTAATTGGGTTTATAACTATCAAATAACACCTAGTTTTAACTTTGGGTGGCGCTGGACAATCCGAAGCGGTTCAGCTTATACGCCTATTGTAGGAGTCCAAGAAAGTCCATTCTTTGAAGATACGCTTTTACCTGAATATGGCGAACCGTTTTCTGAGAATCTACCCACCTACAACCGTTTGGATATCCGCTTTAAATGGGACTTTACGAGCTTTAGTAAAGATTCAGCATTAATATTAGATATTATAAATGCAACCAATCATCAAAACGTATTGGAACGGAATCTTGATAGAGATAAGGTGCAAACCGTTAACGACGAAGTAGCGATTGAGGAAGAAGTAGGAATCGGGCTTCAACCAGCAATTACCTATCGGATCCGTTTCTAAAATAAAATTCACACCTAAAAGCCGTTAATAATGCTTAATTGACGGCTTTTTTAAAAAAACATAAGCGAATTGATTTAAATATTTCCATGCTAAACACGTCAAATTTATTTAACTCTACAAATCAAATCGAACTCGAATCTTCGCTCCGCCATATTTCTCTGAATTCGACAATAGGACCTGAGCTTTATGCCATTTGGCAATTCGATCAACTATAGCGAGTCCCATTCCGTGCCCTTTTACAGCTCGCTCAATATTATCTCGCCAAAAAGGTTGTAAAGCCGATTCGATAGCATCTTTTGAGAAACCAGGACCATCGTCTTCGAAAGAAACAAATACGTATTTTTTATTGCTAAAAATAGTAACCTTTACTTTTTGACTAGCGAATTTTCTAGAATTACTCAATAGATTTTTAAACATCATGGAAAGATAACTTTTATCACCGCTAACATGAAAAGTTCTTCCATTAACTTCAATTTCCATTCGTTCATCATCCAATAAATCTTTCTTGAATACATTTTTAATAAACAAGCCAAGCTCTATAGGTTCGAGACTAAGATCTACGTATGATTCGTCTAAACGCGCATAATTTAATAGAGTTTCAACAAGAGATTCCATCTCAGTTAAGTCATCTTGAATACGTTCAATATATTTTTGTTGACGTTCACTTTCTAACATCTCAGATAGTGCATCTATACCAAATCTTAAACGTGCTAAAGGCGTCTTTAAATCATGAGAAACCGCGCGACTCAATAATTTGTTATCACTCAATAGACTTTGAATTCGGTCCGCCATACCGTTAAATTCATTTTCTATATCAGCAATATAAGTGATTCGGCTTTCACCAACTCTTGACGACAATCGACCTTCACCAAACTCCCTTGCTGTTTTTCTAACAACAGATAAACGACGAATAAGCGGATATAGCCACGCTAAAATTATGATAATTAAACTAAAGTAAAACCCTAAGGTAAGGAAAAGACTTAACCAGGGCATGCTTTCTTCGACCAGTTCAGGTGAAAGATATATGGTAAGGACCGAATCAGATGTATCAATATAAAAGTTAAGCGTAAATTCTTTTTCTGAGTTTAAATACAAGATTTGTCCAGATTTAAAATCGGAGAGCAGCTTAGAAGGGAGTGGATAAAACTCTAAAGGTTGAATACCAATTTGAATTCCTTTTTCTCGATTCCAGGTTTGCACTAAAACCTCAGGAGATTCTTTTTGCTTAATAAGTTGCAGCAAATGTTCTCCGACCTGCTCATAGGCATAGAACTTCTTATCTCTCGAAGAATTTTCTTGGTCAAGCTTGTAATACAGCTGACTAAAAATCCAACCCAGGCCAACGACAGAGAGTAATACTGCAAATATTAACGAGAGCGTTAAATATTTCATTCGGGTTGTTAACTACTACCAAACATCTGCAACAAAAAGATAACCCTTACCCCAAATCGTTTTTATCTTAAAAGGTGTACCGGAATCATCTCCAAGTTTTTTTCTAAGACGAGAAATACGGATATCAATCGAACGATCTAATCCATCGTATTCAATTCCACGAAGATCACTTATGAGTTCTTGGCGAGTAACCACTTCCCCAACTCGATTCGCGAGAATCCAAAGCATATCAAATTCATTTGCCGAGAGCTTTATAAACTCATGATTTAAAAACACTGATTTTGAATGAGAATCAATGTGCAAAGCCCCAAAATCCAATTCTCCCGAGTTGGAATCCGGATTATCTCGTCTCAAAAGCGCTTTGACGCGCGCTAACAGAATTCGAGGTTTAATCGGTTTACTTAAATAATCATCGGCGCCGAGCTCTAGACCTAGTACCTCATCAGTTTCTTCCGTGCATGCAGTCAACATCAAGACAGGTTTTCGGAATTTCGGACGTACCGTTTTACACACTTCAAACCCATCTTTACCAGGAAGCATGATATCTAAAACAACCAGGTCAGGGTCATCAACTTCTATTAGTTCTATTGCTGTATCACCTCGGTTGGCGATAGATACGTCGTAACCGTGGTCGGTCAAATAATCGCAAATCCAAACAGAGAGTGATGGATCATCTTCTACAACAAGAATATGTGAATTTTCAGAATTCATTAAAACATTCTCCAATCACCGCCTCGACTTTTTTGGGTTTTATAGACCCATGAGACATTTACTTCGAGCTTTCCTAATTGATTGTTTTCACGAACAATTGCATATTCAACTTTGTTAGCTGACTTAAATTCAAATTTGTACTGACTTAATTCATTATTTTCCCAGCATACAAGTGGTCTTTCATCACCCTTTTGCACGAGACAGTATGATCTTGCAATCGCAGAGTCCAATTCAAAGTCAGTATCACGAATCTCCCAACTAAATTGTAGTTTTTGATAGCAAGTTTGCCCTTTTCTTAATGCAATACAACGGCTAGGTTTAACATTGAAAGAAACAAGAGGATTGTTATCAAGCTCTGTTTTTTCTAATTTTGGATTTGCATAGGTCGCCATAGGTATAAAACCCAAAAATAACGACATCCTACTAATGATTATCCTGCTTATTAATCGCATTATTTTCCCTAGAAAACGTAGCTAATTGAGCTCATGAAAAGCGAGTCATAATCACCTGAAACAAGAGGACTTTCTTCTTGTAAGTTGCCATGCATTATTCCGTGACGATAGAAACTACGGAAGACCCAGTTTTCACTGACAGGATAGGTAAGACCTACTTCGGCTACATAATAAATACCCGATTTTATACGTGTTTCGGGAAAACGCTCTGTTGCTTCTTCCTCATCAATACCAAACCAATATTGAGCAAATCTATCCGATCCCGATCGCGCATTAAATATTGCGTGAAAATTCCAATTGCGATATTGCCACCCTCGCCCAACCTTTAAGTCAGTGATAACACCATTACCGCCATGTGTGTCTTTAACTATACGAAATTGATAGATATAGTCGTACCAATAAGCGGTAGCTCGGATACCTGCGCCATTGAAAAAGGTATCACGATCTAATATTGCTTCATTTCGCTCCTCCTCGGACAAATCGGAACTATCCTTTTTTTCTTCTCCTACCTCGATGCTGCCAAATGCGCTCGCGACGAGTAAATCAACGATCCATTTGTCGCCAGACCAAAGAGTAAAGCCGAGATTCAAGCCGTCTAATGAACCTTGCGTGGCTTCTACAAAGAAGCTTTTGTAGCGATACTCACCACTTAACAAAAGATCAACATGAAAACCTTCAGACTCATCATATATTTCAAAGGATGTCTCTAAGTGGCTAAGAAACAACCCGACTTCGAAATAGCCACCATCTTCCAGTACCGGTGCATTAGCACCAGATCTAACATCTGTAGAAAAATCGGCTGAATTGGCCATATTGGTTAAGAACAAGAGCAATAAACACAGCCCTGTTCGCAGGCATCTGTATGTTTGAGTCAAAAGAAATAGTCCAAATAGTAGTAATTTTTCAGTAAAACCGGGGTTAACGAATTTCCAGAACTAAAGTAAACCAAATGTGATCGATAAGTGCTGTAACAGATTGTATCGACTTATTTAACCATGAACGATACTTGCTCCCTATTCGATGTAAATACTGTCAACAAACTGCAATATTCATGTGATTTCGTTTTACCCTCAGTATTCAAATCTCTTCTCGGCCATGAAACCACAAATATATCTTCTTCTGCCTTTTATTTTAGCCTTTTCACACATCGCTTTTACCAGTGATACACCTATACTCGACCAGGAAAACACCTCTTTGAGAATCGCGATATACGATGAAGCACCCTTCGGCTTTGAGGAAAACAATGGTGAACTGGGTGGTTTAATGGTCGAACTTTGGGAAGACATAGCGAAAGAATTAAAGCTCGATTTCCAGTACACGCTGACCGATATGGATGGCTTAATATCGGGTTTACATCAAAATAAATATGACTTGGGTCTAGGCGCCATTACGGTTACACCAGCAAGAGAAGCCCTAGTTGATTTTACCCAGCCAGTTAATCCTTCTGGGACAGGGATTATCATCGCTCAAAAGAATATTTCAGCTAAATTCCAAACCTATGTGTGGCCAATCACCGTTGCCATAATAAAGCTCGCAATAGGATTAGTGCTTTTATTGCTTTTCTCTGGAGTTTTAGTTTGGTTCGTAGAGAGAAAACATGAAAAGGATCCGGGGCATAGAGATATAGATACTATTGAAGATGGACTCTGGTGGTCAGCAGTGACCATCTCCACCATTGGGTATGGTGATAAAGTGCCTCGAACACGAATAGGGCGAGTTGTTGGAGTAATTTGGATATTTACTGGCCTAGTCATGCTGTCTCTATTCACCGCGAATGCAAGTGCCATATTCACGGTGACTGAAATTCAATCTCATATCACAACAAATGACGACCTACGCGCCGTTCGTGTCGGCGCAGCAAAACATTCATCTGGCGCCGAGTATCTCGCTCGCGAACGCATAAGCTTCAATGAATACGAGAGTGTGAACGAAGCAATAAACGCCATGATCAATGACGAAATTGATTGCGTTGTTTCAAATGTCCCTGTCGCTAAGTATCTGAATAATAGTACTTACAAAAGAAAATTATCCATTTCGAGAAAATATTTGCTGCATAACAACATGGCAATCGCGCTCTCCCCAGAGAGCAAACTCCGGGAGCCAATTAACCAAATTTTGTTGCGTTTAATCGCAGAACCTAAGTGGCAAACTGCGCTAAATCGCTATCTCGGAGAGTAACCTTTATCATACTTAAATCGGTAAAAACCCATTAGAGCCAAAAAAATTAACCCGTAAACACCGATCGAACCAATACCTCCATCGTCATCGTCGCCATTGCCATCTGGTATTGGGTTAATCGCAGGTGTCGGAGACGCTGTTGGTTCAGGAGAAGCTGTTGGCTCGGGAGACGCTGTTGGTTCAGGAGTAGCAACTTGATCTGCGTTCACCAAAGTCAGATTTCCAGCGTCAAAAGTAAAGTTTGTGATGTACTCTTCACCAAAATCCACAGTAGTTTGGGCATCGGGAAGGTTATTTGAGTTACGAATACTACCGGTACCATCTTCATTAAGGACAAAGAGTGCAGGGTGGAAACGCCCAGTATTTAACTCTCGACCGTTAAATGTAAAAATTACCCCATCACCATCAGCAACAAACTCGTCGGCTTGCAATCCATCGCTTAACTCTGCTGTTGCGGATATCTCAAACTGGTATGAACTTCCTTGTGAAAAAAACTCAGCCGC
This sequence comes from Cellvibrionaceae bacterium, assembly GCA_965262305.1. Classification (GTDB taxonomy): domain Bacteria; phylum Pseudomonadota; class Gammaproteobacteria; order Pseudomonadales; family Cellvibrionaceae; genus CBDHEY01. The sequence continues at coordinate 931,230 of CBDHEY010000004.1, read as the reverse complement.
AGAAAGGAATTCTGTCGTTGATTCTGGACGGCTCAAAGCAAACGCGGGAAAACCAGAAGGGGTTCCAGCGACCAGCGATCCGCTAACTTGGTAATTCACCGACTCTAACTGGTTTTCGGTATTAAAAATTCCAGCAGCCAAATCACCACTGAATCCAATATTAAATTCGAATTCCCGAACATTGCTAAATTCAGGTTCAACAGTGAAATCTGAGCTGCTAATTGATAAGTCAAAAGCAAAACATGAAACAGGTAAGCAAATAAGCGACAACAAGGGTATATTTTTCATAGACTTTATCCTTTTTTGAAACATTTTAACGTCTAGCAAGGAGAAATAGTTAATAGGGTTCAAAAATCAGCAGAAATTTAATTAGGAAAATTGCAAAAGTTTAGGCAAGCGAAGTCGATGGGTCGTTATACAACTTTCAGTCTTGGACTAGAGTCATTAATCAGCGATTGGATTTTCATCCCTAACTCTTGGTTTTCGTGATATCCGAGAAAAGCTTCTACTCCACAACCTGCGCCATATAGATGCACATCAACACCGGTATGTCCGCCAGTCGTCCAACCCGTATGACTCTTTGCGTTCAAAAGATCAAGTAACCAACATATCGCAGTATCAAAATCCATCAAACTAAACAGCGCCGCTCTTTCCGAGGCTTCCAGAGTAATTTGCGTCATCCGAGAAAAGTAAGCGAAGCGTTCTACAATCGGTTTAGAAATAAGGTTTTCCGCAAGTACGTAAGGACTTACAGATAATTTAATTAATACTTCTGGGTTCCATGCTCCTTTATTTATTCCATCAATACGAGAACCAATAGTTAGCCCTCCGGTTTCATGATCAGCTGTCAATAGAACTAATGTATCATTTCTAGATTTCACAAACGCCATAACCTTTGAGAACGCATCTTCAAAGCACTCCATTTCATGCATAACGCTATGAATGTCATTATTGTGGCTAGCCCAATCTATCTGACTCCCCTCAACCAAAAGAAAAAAGCCTTGGTCATTTTGTGAAAGTGTTTGTAACGCGGTCTCAGTGAGATCCGCCAATGACGGATCACTTGAAGCTCGCTCTAAAACACAAGGCAAACCTTCGCCAGCAAACAATCCTAACAAACGCTCACCACCTGCGTTTTTTAAATCATATTTATCAAATAATCGCTGATATCCAAGATTTTCAAATTCAACAATTAAATTACGGTCGTTGTTTTGGAAGTAATTGAGACCACCACCAAGAACAACATCAACATATGGAAATCCGTATATGCGGTTATCTAACAACTGGTTAGCAATCTCGTGCATCTGATCACGTGACGCTAGGTGAGAATAGAAAGCTGCTGGGGTTGCATGAACAACTTGCGATGTAGCGACGACACCGGTCGATTTTCCCAACTCTTTTGCGAGTTGCAAAGAAGTCTTTTGGGGTAAAAGATTATGATCGACACCCAAATGACCATTATTGGTTTTTATACCAGAACTATAAGCCGTCGCAGAAGCTGCTGAGTCGGTAATAACACCACAATCACCATTTGGATCAGTAGAAACCGAGCCAATATGGTACGGGTCAAATAAGCTTTTCTGGGAAGAAGAACCAGTTTTAACCGTTTTGAATTGACGATAGGCTTTAAGATGGGCAGGACCCATACCATCGCCAACCATCAGAATGACATTTTTGGGAGCAGAATGCATAAGTTAACTATAAATCAAAACACCAATCTTTGTGTTTTCTCAACGTATCAATTTTTATTTATTGTAAAGGCAGAATATGAAGATAACGTTAAGTTTAACGCCGAACAAACCCATTGCACGATAAAAGATCGTGCAAATTGAGTTTTGAGAGGAAGATTTCTAGCTCCCCTTAACTGGAAGCTAGAACAAAAAACTTATACTACGACTTTTTGAGTTTGACTATTCAAGTCAACAGCAAGGTTTTGCATGACTGCACCGACTCCTACAGACATAGCGATTAGTTTTGCATATTCATCGCCTAACTTTCTAGAACCGGATTGATCTACACACTTATGCAATTCTTGTAAAAACTCTGGATGAGATAACTTAAGTCTATAACCCAATTCATCATTTACCATTTGTATACAAAGCTTCGCTTGGCGAATCGCTTGCGGTTTAAGCATCCATGATAAGTCACTCATTTCTTACCCCTACTTCCCAATCGATTAACAATTAACTAATAGCCTAGACTAATTACAAAAAACCGAAGGGATAATTTTAAAATTAATTAAAATAAATCATTAATTTTTCAATTAAGCTAGAGAGTGTTCACAAAACAATTTTTTTCTTGTCGCGAAAAAACACTTAGCGTCACAGTGATTTTTATCGGCTTTTATAGCTATTTTTAAAGCTTTCGTGAATAATCCTAAGTATAGGTTATTAAGCAAACGAGCCATCTGTGTACTATTATTTATCTTTGGGAACCAACATCGAACCGGAAAAAAACAGTGTTAATATGGTTCGTGAGTTATGCAAATCTTTTGAAGAAATCACGCTGTTTAGCTTTATTTATTCTGAGCCAGAAGGTATTGATTCTATTGCAATATTCGTTAATGGAACTGCCATATTGTCTTCAGATCAATCTCCGCTTTATGTAAAAAATAAATTAAACATCATAGAAGAAACATTAGGAAGGGATCGATCAGACCCTAGAAGAAGCACCAAAGATCGAGCGGCGGATCTAGATATTTTGTGCTCTTCAGATAACTTTGACATAAACCACTTTTTTAAAGAAGCAAAAAGCTACATTACAGATTCTGTTTTAGGTAAGGGAGACACCCCTAACTTGCAACAGTTTGGCTTACCCCCGATTAAGGGCCCGACCACCGTCAACCTTGATCCCAGCTCCGGTGATATAGTCATTGTCAATGATAGCGACAATCGCTTTATAAATTGGCAAAAAACCACCTTCACTCTCTAATAAAGTTTCGTTTAAAACATTATTGATATGTTCAGCGCTGTGCTCCGCTAAAAACTTGATAGGGCCAGGTTGAATCGAATTGACTCGGACACCTGGAGCAAATTTTTTAGCAAAACTTTTTGTTAAATTCTCTAAGCCAGCTTTGGTGGAACAATATAGTGCGTATTTCTCGTTTGGGTTTTCAGCGTAGATATCAGTGATATGAATAATATTGCCAGGTTTTTTAGGCCGGTCTAGCAAAGGTTTTAGCGATTCATTGATTTGCACAGGCACACGCATATGAACATGAAATAGCTTTTCATAAAACTCACAAAAATTATCAGTGTGCGTTTCATCAGGCTCGTAGACGGAAGCGTTATGGATAATCGCATCTAGTTTGGGAAACTGGTCCAGCACACGAGATAAGGCAATATCAACTTCGTTATGGCTATAACCACCTAACTCAAGAACAAGCAAGCGCTCACTTTTTAAAGTCGAAAATTCTTTTGAATGATTGTGGCGAGTAAATGCAATTACCCGCCAACCTTGGATTAAAAACGCCTCAGTTAAATATAGCCCCAGGCGCCTTCCAGCCCCTGTAATCAATACCGTCTTGGAGTCCATAATAGCTAGAGTGCCATAAAATTAATTTATGAACTCTAATTGTAAAACAGACAATGGCTATGGCATAGCTAATTTTGCGAATGCTTGTGTATCCGCATCAACTAACATCCTTTGCCGGGTATCGATCATTTCCTGATACGTTTCGAAAGTGACGGCATCAACTTTTCCATCAAATTTTTTTAGTCTTTCTAATTGCCGTTCCAGACAGATTAATTCTCGTTCTAGTTGTTTCTTCTGAACCTGGGATAACAAATGCTTTTCCTCACTCTAGATCAAACGTTAAAAGTTATTTAGTTCCTTTTTTCGTCCATGACAGCAAATGCAAGAATTCCTAAGTCAGCCTGTGTTATAACTATTGTGTATCACTGACGAATTAATTGTAGGCACAGTTACGCAAATAGCACAAAACCATTTCACATTTTTAACAGTAATTTTCACTATATACGACAAATCGTCGTCGCCAACCTTCTTAGTGTAAACACTAACTTCGCGCTGAGAGCCAGTCTTTCGCAAGGTAAAGAGCTGCAATTGTCCTAGCTTCTGATACATTGGGGTGAGAAACAATTTCACCTATATTTGACAAAGAAAATGTATGCACACTTAATGGTTCTGGCTCGTCACCCGGTAAACTTTCTGGGTAAAGACCCATCGCTAAAACAATCTGAGTTTTATGCTGCATATAATTTGGTGACTGGGTCATACACTTCAATAAATGGAGTTCTCTGGCACCATAACCTGCTTCTTCTTTTAGCTCCCGATTAGCGGCTTCCACAAAACTCTCTCCTTCGTCCACTCGACCTTTAGGCAATCCCAATTCGTAGCAATCGAGGCCAATTGCGTATTCTTCAACTAAAACAACCGTATCCTTGTCAAGCATAGGCACAACAATGACGGGAGCGACAGAACCTGATCGCAAAAACTCATAGGTCCGAAGCTCCCCATTAGAAAACTCTAACTCTGCTTCCTCAACTTTAAATAGCCGGCTTGAAGTGACTGAACGTTGAGTGAGAATTTTGGGTTTATCAGGCATAATGGCAACTCGATTTTTTGAGGTAGTTATTATAACGAATATGTTGGACTGGAATAGCATAGATACCGTACTTCTAGACATGGACGGTACGCTTTTAGATTTACATTTTGACAACTATTTCTGGCTGACATACCTTCCAAAACGCTATGCAGAAGAACATGGAACTACGGAAGAAGAAGCTAACACATTTATAACCACACATGTGGAAAAATATCGCGGTACATTAGAGTGGTATTGCCTTGACCATTGGTCCGAATTAGTTCAGCTGGATATTCCAAAACTAAAAAATGAAATTAGCCATAAAATTCAGGTTCGACCATATGCTGAGCAATTTTTAAAGCGTTTAAAAGACATAGAAAAGAAACTCATTCTTATTACGAACGCGCATCCTAAGGGGTTAACACTAAAGCTGGATGTTACCGAAATTGACCGATTACTCGATATAGTTATCTCTTCACATCAATTCAAAGCACCAAAAGAGGAACTCAGGTTTTGGGAACAGTTTTCCCAATACGAGCCTTTTGATCCCAATAGAAGCATTTTTATCGATGATACACCCAGCGTACTGCGCAGCGGGCAATCCTTTGGTATAAAATATTTAGTGTGCATTATTCAACCAGATACAAAAAGGCCGCCAAAAGCGTCAAACGAATTTATCGATATCTGTCATTTTAATGAAATTATGCCTCAATCCTAGAAAAAAGAATGATTTCAATTAGGCATAAAAGGTAAATACAGTGATGTTTTGCAATGTAACAACGACTTCCAGTATGGAGTTATTTTGAACCAGGAAACAACTCACAACACAAAGGTCCGTATCGACAAATGGCTGTGGGCCGCGCGTTTTTTTAAAACCAGAAATATTGCAAAACAAGCTATAGAGGGTGGCAAAGTTCATCTAAACGGTAAACGAGTGAAGTCAAGTAAAGACATCGAACCTGGAATGGTACTGACGATTAGACAAGGCTGGGAGGAAAAGGAAATAAAAGTAATCGCGCTATCAGATCAAAGAAAAGGCGCACCAGAAGCTCAGAAGCTCTATGAAGAAACGGATTCTAGTATAGAAAATCGTAAAGTACACGCAGAACAGAGAAAGGCAATTGGTCAATCGGAAATACGAACAGCTTCAAAGCCTACGACCAAACAGCGCAGGAAATTACAGCAGCTTAAGCGCGAATTACTCTCGTAAACAAAACCAATCAATACATAGTGCTATGACAAATTCAGATATTACCCACAGATTTATTTTTGAAAAATCCGATATACGCGGAGAAATCACAAGCTTAACAGACAGCTATACAAGCGCTTACGCCCATCAATCATTTCCTGAAACTCTTCGACCACTATTCGGAGAATTTTTAGCAGCAGCTAGCTTACTAAGCGAGATTTTAAAATTTGAAGGAATCTTGACTATTCAAGCAAAGGGATCGAATGATGTTTTACTTATTGCCTCTGAATCAGATCATGAAGGAAATGTTAGAGGGATTATTCGTATGCAGCCAGAATCAGATACGAAAGACTTTTCTAAGTCATTCAAAGAAATTATGGGAAATGGACATTTAGTGATTACGATTGATCCCAATAAGGGGGAAAGATACCAAGGCATTATAGCAATCACGTCAGATAGCTTATCGGAATGCCTGAGTGAATATTTCGCCACATCTGAGCAGCTCCCTACATTTGTTATGTTGCATGCGACAAATTCGCAGGCTTCGGGCCTGTTTTTACAATGTTTACCATCTCAAAACGTGAAAAACTCAGAAGATCGAGAAGATCAATGGCTTACAGCAAAACACTTAGCATCGACCTGCTCCGAAGACGAGTTACTCACACTGTCACATGAAGAAATTTTAATTCGACTGTTTAATGAATTTGATTGCAGATTGTTTAAACCCAAGCAAATTAAATTTCATTGCAGTTGTACCAGAGAGCGAAGTGCTCGTGCGCTGGTTTCAATTGGCCGTGATGAAGCCTACGAGTTACTTCACGAACGCGATATTATCAATATTGACTGTGAGTTTTGTGGCGCAAATTATGTATTTTCAGGTGAAGATCTAGACGAACTGTTTCCACCAGAGTCCAAAGTTCATTAACTCCATTATGGAAACCAATTAAGTAAAATGTTTAAAAAAAATTCAACTAAATTTGTAAACTAAGGCGAGCGTAAACTTCTTCCATTGCGGAAATATCAGGAATGACAAACGACTCCATGCCTACCGTCACTGCCATTAAATCAAACGGCTTTTTAGTTACACTGGTATTTTCTTCAATATCTTTAGGGCCAACTCTCGCCATTCGAGGAATCCCTTGAGTTTGCAGAGCAATAAAAGGAATTCCAGTATCTATTCCAGTATTATTTATTACAGCAATTCTTCCACGATCATTGGGCGCATTTTTAGCCTCGCCGTTCAGCACTTCGTAGGATAGTACTGGTACTCGAAGATGGCGCCAATCATAAAACCCTAAAAACCAATCGGGGGTTTCTGCGATTTCCCTAAGTGGATTGATTGGTGCCATTTCAGCCACCGTGACTGTTGGCAATAATAAAAAATAGTTTCCCATCGGCACCAACATGCAGGGGATTTCTTCTTCGATAAGCGCAACTGGATTATCGCTCATACTTTTTCACTCTTCTTAAATTATCTTCATTTCTATGAAAAGCAATAAACTCTTGGGCCAAAATCTCCGGAGTTCCTATAAAGGAGACGGCATCTTTCGCTAAAGCTTCTCGAGGCATGGAATCAACGGCGCAGCTTTTAGGAGCCTGTACCCAGACCTTGCCGCCAGCCAAAGCAATTAATTTACTTGTCTTAGCGCCATCATCGCCCATACCAGAAAAAATTATCGCTCCGCTGTCTTTACCAAATTTTCTAGCGACCTTTCCCAATATCTGATCAACTGAGGGACTATAAGGTCCACTCCATGGCGTCTTAACCGGAACTAGGTTTCCAACATCATCTATATCAATCTGGTATTCTGGCGAAACAACGTAAACACTTCGCTCATCCAATCTAAGTGGTTGCGAACAGTCATAGACTTGCCAGCACGTGTTTCTTCCAATAATCTGTAATAGGCTCCCCGCCATACGCCCATCTAAATGTTGAACATATATTAAAGCGATATTGGATAGGCTATCTGGCATCAGCTTGAGAAATGCCGTCACCGCCTCTGGCCCACCCGTCGAAGCCGCCAAAACCCATACTTTTTTTGCTCGTTGCCGTTGAGAAGGCGGCTTGGACTCAACTTTTACGCAAGCCTCAATTTTTCGTGAAAAGCGGTTAACACGTTCATCATGATCAAGTGACGAATAGTTCTCCACGTCATCATAGATAACCGGTACTCGTTCATCTTCTAACCGCTCCAAAAGTATAATTGCAGAATCTTGGTTCATATCCAAGCAAACTACCCAGGCATTAACCTCGGGTATTTCCGCCGCCAAATTACTAGCAAGTAATGCGGATTCGACGCTGTAACCGGCACCCTCGACAACTTTTTGCAACTTGTCTAACTTAATGCTGGAATCTGAAATTAAACCTAGATTCAAAGTTTCCAAATTGCCCCCTGGAACCTATTTCGTTGACCTAGCTTCCTCAATTAACTCATTAATATTACCAAGTAGGGCATCTTCCTGATATGGCTTACCAAGGTATTTGTTCACACCTAAACTCAGGGCATGTTCTCTGTGCTTATCCCCTGTTCGGGATGTGATCATAATAATTGGAAGATGCTGCCAGCGTCGCGTGGTTCTGATATTTTTAGCAACCTCAAAACCGTCCATACGTGGCATTTCAATATCCAGCAACATAACATCGGGAATTTGATCTTGTAATACCCTAAGCGCATCCACGCCATCTTTAGCAGTAATAACATCGAACCCTTCTCGTTCTAAAAATCGAGTTGTAACTTTTCTTACCGTTACAGAATCATCCACCACCATAACGGTTTTTGTGCCCGTATCCTCTTCAATTTCTTCTGGTATTTCTTCAATTTTTTCTGGCTCAGGTAAGCTTGTAATAGCAATTTCCTGTCGCACTAGCGCGTGAGGATCCAAAATTACAACAACCGCACCATCACCCATGACAGTTGCTCCAGAAAGTCCGATTACCGAAGCAAACTGTTGCCCCAAGCTTTTTACAACAATCTCTCTACTTCCCATCAACGCATCTACGTGCAACGCCATCGTGTGCTCCGCAGATCTCACGAGCAGCACAGGTAAAGGAAGAACATGCCCTTCTAATTTAGGTCGCGTCTTAATATCTAGAAGCGCTCCGAGATAGCGAACATGGTAATTTTCGTTAGCATACTCAAATCTCGCATCAGGATTATCGTAATAGTGCTCCAATTCAAATGGACTTACTCTTACAATACCTTCAATAGAACTAAGCGGAACCGCGTAATTGTCTTGACCAATCTGTACCATTAGAGCCCTGTTTACAGACACGGTAAAAGGAAGACGAATGACAAATTCCGTTCCGTGCCCTCGCTTTGAATTGATAGACATGGAACCACCGAGCTGTTTTATTTCGGAGTGAACCACATCCATACCAACGCCACGTCCAGAAATTTGAGTAACACTCTCTGCGGTACTGAATCCAGCATGCAATATGAACTGCATAATGTCGTGATCACTTAGCTCAGCGTCTTCAGTCATGAGACCGCGCTCAACGGCTTTTTGCTTAACACGATCTAAATCGACGCCTCGACCATCGTCTGCCAAGCGAATAATAACATCGCCACCTTCGCGTCCTAGCGTGAGAACTATGCGACCCGTTTCCGACTTCCCAGAGTCGAGACGCTCTTCGGGAGTTTCAATCCCATGGTCAACCGCATTTCTTAACATGTGTTCAAAGGGCGGCACCATTCTTTCCAAAACAGATCGGTCTAACTCACCTTCAACATTATCAAGCTCAAAACTAACATTTTTATTAAGTTCGCTTGCTACCTGGCGAACGATGCGGCGTAACCGAGGCACTAATCGTGAAAACGGTACCATTCGCGAACGCATTAGTCCTTCTTGCAAATTCGTATTAATACGCTGTTGCTGAACAAGAAGTGTTTCCGTATCACGCAACTTCTCGTTGAGATCTTCCTTAAGGTCAACCAAATCCGAAGAAGATTCACTGAGTGAACGCGTTAATTGCTGCAATGCGGAGTAGCGATCCATTTCCAGTGGGTCAAACTCTTCATGAGCCATTTGTTCTTGCCTGAAGAGAACCTGCGCTTCTGTTTCAATATCTAATCGTCGCAATTGCTCTTGCAAACGGCTCAAGGTCGAATCCATTTCCTCAAGTGAATGACTGAAGTCGAAAATATACTGCTCTAGGCGAGATCGACTAATTGAGGTTTCCCCCGCTAAGTTTACGAGTTCTTCAAGTAACTCAGCTCCTACTCTTACAACCTCTTGAGGCCCCGCTTTTTTCGCTGTAGCTTGGCCTTGGGTAGAAGGCGCAGATACCTTGGGCATCTTAAATTCTGCGGGTGCATCTGGGTGAGTCGGTGTTGGGATCACTTTAGGTTTAGGAGAAAAAGGAACTACATTTGAATCAACGTTTTTAGCATCGGATTCTTTTGATTCCTGTATTTCGTCTTCAATATCTGGTTGATTCTCTAGGTTTTGAACCTCAACGAGACTGGGCGATTCTTCAATGACTTGAGGCTCTTCAACCTCAATAACCTCAGGTGCAAATTCAGTTTGTTCATGATCTATAAGATTCTCTGGAAGTTGCACACCTTCCGGAGTCTCTGGCAATAGTTCGACATCACCACGTTCTATTGGGGTTCCTTTGGCTGCTTTAGCACCACTGTCGATGAATAAACGCACGGCTCTTGCACCGGCTGAAACCTTATCTTGGTAATCGTGTACTTTTACAAAAAACGATTCGTCTAGATCGCGCATTGATGTTGTTATTAAGAAACTTTCGTATTCATGCGTCAATTCACCTAAATTCGAAAGACCGGAAAGTCTCGCACCACCTTTGAAGGTATGAAGAGCCCGTTTTATAGCTTCGACACTTTGAGTATCCGCCCAATCACTTTCCCAAGAATGAATCGCTTCATCTAATTCCTCGGTCAGTTCCAAAGCTTCTTCAATGAAGACTTCAAGAATATCTTCATCGTAGTTTTCATCCTGAATATCTATATCGTCAAGCAAACCAGGGATTTCCAACCCAGCTACTGAATCACTTGAGGCATTTTCCGCATCAGCGGAATCCAAAATATCAGTTGATGCATTTTTATTAGAAGGCTCAATTACTTCAGTAGGTATTTGAACATATTCACTTTCAACGACATCCTCCGAGTTCACTTCACCAATATCTTCATCATCAGATTCAATGATGATGTCTTCAGCTGAAAAAGATGATTCTCCGAGTGTTTCTTCAGGTGTCACTAAGAAATCTGTTTCTTGTGTCTCTGCTCCTTTATAAAGATCGATAGTCTCATCAGAGTCATCATCGGAAAGGTTTTCGACAATTTCTTCTATTTGATTTTCTTCTGTTTCTGAATAAACAGAATATTCTATCGATTCAACAACATCAGTATTTTCCGCGTCGCTAGAGACTTCCCCAAGATCTACTTCAAATATTTCAGATATCTCTTCTTTCTCAGATTCTGCAGAACCGTCCACGAAATCAGTTGACTCAATCTCCGTGAGTTCAACGTTAGTTGCCTCTGTTTGCAGAGCATTATCCGAAGCCATCGAAGACGATTCTAGATCTTCATCGTTTTCACTTAACGTTTCGTCGACGAGAACCACATTATCAACACGATATTCATCTGAAGGCTCTTGATTCAGCGCCACACTTTCGTTTTCAATCTCAGCGACATTTTCGGGCTGCGCGATTGGTAAATCTGGAAATTCAATTTCAGGATTTGAAGTCTCTTCACCACTATCGAATTGAACATCATTCAAATTTTCTGAGATTTCAGAATTCTGAAGTTCAGTATCATTATGAGCCGGCGTTAAAAGCTCTTCTTGTGGAACAAACGAATCTTGCGGATCAGGCGACGTATAATTTGAAATCCCGGCACTGTCTAGTCCACCATCTACAGGTACATCAACTAGCATGCTATCAGTCGGTTCAGAAGCACTCTCTCCTGACGAATATTCTATCTCTTGATGTTGATAAGAATCATGCTCAACAGAGTCTGCCGAAGCAGAGCTATCTTCCTCAAGATAAGTAGTTTCAGATGTGCTGGGATCGAAAGTATCAATTGTCTCAATGTTTTCATCCGCAGATACATTAGACGAGTCATGATGTTGTACCAAATCACTTTCAAAGTTGTTTGAATCTAGCGCTTCGACTTGCTCGGGCTCTACCGGCAGCGCCATATCTGCCAATGCTGAGTCATCATTCTGAGCTTCTTCGATCGCATCTACATGCGGAGGAGCTAGAGAGAAAAGCGACTCAATTTTAGCCACTAAGTCTTGATTTGGTGGCAAAACATGTTGACCTGCCGCTACCGCGTCAACCATATCGAGAAGCGCATTGTGCCCTTCATTTAATGTATCGAAAAAATCATCATTACGTTCAATTTCACCCGATAAACCTTTTTCTTCAACGCTTTTAAGCAATCCGCTCAAGGACATCAAATCTGGAAGATTTGCGTGACGAGCACCTTCTTCAAGCGTACTCAACTCTTTAGTTAACTCATTAATTTTATAAGCATCTATTTCACTAGATTGCCATTCCTGCAAAACCACATCGGCATCTAACAGATGATTCATTTCTTCTGCCATAAATATCGAAAGAAGTTCTGGATCTACCGGGTGAGCTCCGTCGACATTTTGCTCTTTTAAACGCACCAAATGTCCAACAGCCATTTCTCGTAATTCAGCAGTGCGAGCAACAAACTGATCCACCCTCGGAATTTCTACTTGGTTACCCGCATTTACTTGTTCTAATCCGATAGCAGTATATTGAACAATATCTTTTACGAGCTGAAGAATGTCTTGATTAATCGAAACTTGGTAGGAAATCAACTCTTTTGCAAAGGATTCTAAAGGTTCCGCCATCGCACCAATAGGTGCAATCTGTGCCATCTTCGCACTGCCTTTTAACGTATGCAAAGCTCTTTGTAGGTCATCAGTTGGAGGAGAAAAAATCGGTGCCGCATCCTCCATATCCCGTATAAAAATAGATATCGTATCCAAGTGAGTTTGAGCTTCGGAAGAAAATATTTCTTTCAGCGCCTGATCTTCTTGATCATCAAGAGCCGCTACATTGCCTTCAGGTTCCTGCTCTTCAGAACTAAAGTCTAACGATATTTCTTCAGAACTTGAAAGTAAATCACTCGTTCCAGACATTGTTGACTTAAGTGATTCGTTTACGTCTCCGTTAGACAAACCATTTGCCCAAGAAGCCATTTCATCTGCAAGAGTAGCCTGTCGTTTTTGTTTGTTTTCTTCAAAGTCTTTTACAAAACTCGGAATTTGTGAAATCACAGTTTCCACAACAAAAATATGTTCTGGCATCAATTCCACAGTACGATCGATAACTCGATTCAGCATGTTTTCTATTGACCAAGCGAGTTCACCAATGACACTCGCACCCACCATGCGACCACTACCTTTCAATGTATGAAAAGAGCGTCGAACAGTGGTTAAATCATCTTCGCTATCGGTATTAAGTTTCCATCGAGGAAAGTACTCATCAAGGGTCTCCGCGACTTCTCCCGCTTCCTCGATGAATATCTCCTTTATTTCATCATCAACATCGTCTTCTTCATCTTCTTCATTTTCTTCGGAAGAAGCTGTGGCAACATCCTCATTAAGCTGATCAACAACAGGGGCTTGCTCTGCTTCTTCAGATAATTCTCTTTCGGAAACCTCCGGGTTTTGCACTGAATAAGATATTGTCTCGTTGGCGGCATCCGAGGGTTCAACATAATCCAGAGTTCCAGTAGGTACATCTTGAATTGGCTCAACTGTTTTTAGGTTTTCAGAGGTGCTTTCAATTTGAGTTTCTTCTGTCGGCGTTTCCTGAGTGCTATTTTCTTCAACGGGAGCAATTTGATATCCCAAACTCGCAACACTTTTTTCCGCCACGTCGAGTAATGCTTCTGAATCACCTTTTAAGTCACCCGCAATATGTTCAAGATAATATTCAATACTTGCTACAGCGTCTGCAAGGGTATCTAAAGTTTCCCAAGACGGGTGCTCAACGGCACCCACAAGTTGTTCATCGATAAATCGCGAACAGGACTTAATGATATTCGCAGGTCGATAAAGCGGTATCATTTCCAAACCACCGCGAATATTTGTTAATAATTGCCCTACGTTTTCTAAATGAGATTTTTCCCACTGTGAAGAAATATATTCGACAATTGATTCCTTTGACTGCTCAAGGCCAACTCGACACTCATTAATGACTGCTAATTTCGCTTCATCAATTTCAACTTCACGCTCATCGATGGACGCTAAATCGGGATTTTTATTTGCTGCTTTGGAAACCGCTTCGAGCTTTTGTTCTATCTCAATAATTTTACCGGCGGCTTGAATAAGTTCCGATTCGTCTATCTGTTCGCTTTCACTGATCTGTTCAAGTGCTTCCACCTGATCTAACATCTGCTTGCGTAAATCTCCGATCCCCAAAACAGCAAGTGTATCTGCGACACGTTTTACAGTCGGTAAAATTTCTTGAATGTCGCGAGGCACACCTTGTCCATTCAAAGAAAAATCTAGTACGCTTTTGATGTTATTCATTTCGTCCTGCAGCGCTACAACAACAGATCTAATAGCACCCGGATCATGCGTGAATTCCTTGCGAGTTAATTCCTCATCAGTAATTTCGTCGGCAGTTTTTCCTAGCAGTGCAGGAGACAAAGCAAAACGCTTTTTAACCAGATTTATTTTTTCGCTACTTGCGTCGGTTTTAGCAACGTAATAGAGAAGATTCTTAAATAGGCTCTCTTTTGGTAACTCATCAAAAGATTGAGGCGTTTTATCTGCAAGCAATCGCAACTGTCTCGCTATATGTCTAAGCAAGCCTCTTACTGCAACTGAAAGCTCAATTTCATCTTGTCTAATACCATCTAGTAACGCTGAGCAAACAAGCCAAGTAGGATGACACAAGCTACCTCGTGTTAGCGCTTCGAGCCGGTTAAATACTTTTTCAATATAAACAAGATTTTCATCCACTTTAATTCCACGCAAAACACTCGCTGCAGCAAATTGATACATTTCACGAAGTTTTTTGAGGACCTGAGATAATTTCTCTGAATCAGCTGTTACAGGATGCTTAACGCCTTGAGATTTGGATAACGAAGATAAATCAGGTGTAAATAGTTTTGTTTCACTAAAATAACTTTGTTTTCTCGCCGCTCTCAAATCATTTAACAAAGGAACAATATGCGAAGGGTCATCTTGTTTCTGAGATTTGATGTATTCGAGAAATATAGGAAGCTGCAACAAAGAACGCATTAAAACTTCTTGCGCTTCAGCAGCATTCACCACGTTCTCACTCATAATTGCTTGAGTCAAATGCTCCATTTCTTCCGCAAGCAAGCTGGCACTATGAAACTGTACCATCTGCAAACTTCCATGCACTTGATGAATATGTGTCAAGCAAAAACGAATTCTTGTTTCATCCTTGGGATCTTCAACATAAGCCTCAAGAGATTGCCGTGCTTCTTTCAGCGTATCAGCTATTTCCCCTTGCACCCAATCTAAAGCGGCATAGTTTCGTGTATCTCCCATAACGGAGTCCTATATTAATTTATCTTTCTTATGCCTGATGCATGTAGGCTTGTACTTCATCGACGGCGACACGAGACACATCCTGGTTCATCCAATCGACCACTTCCCCTAAACCACATATCAATATGCCTCCAGGTTTTAAGCGATCAACAAAGGCATCCATAATCTCATGACGCAACCATTTTCGAAAATAAATGAGTACATTTTGACAAAATATCACATCGAGCTTGATGTCCGGTAATTCAGAGATCTTTAACACATTTGCCTGATTGAAACACACACGATCTCGCAATGTTTTGTCAATCTGGTATCTACCACTTGGCAATGCATTAAAATAACGTTTTCGCAAAGGTAAATCCACCATCTCCACTTTGCGCTGAGGATACACTCCCTCTTTGGCAATGGTTAACGCAGCTCGGCTAATATCCGTAGCAATGATTCCATAGTAAGGTTCCAAATTGGCGTACTCGAAACTTTCATTTACAAGCATACCCAATGAATATGGCTCTTCGCCGGAGGAACAACCAACACTCCAAACGTCAAAAGAACCAGACAGTTTCTGGTTATTAATTCGGTCTTGCAGAATATTTCGAGCAAAATCAATAGATGGTTTATGGCGGAAAAAACTGGTTTCTTTTACGACTAGTCGATCGACGAGAACCGACCACTCCATCATCCCAGTAACACCATCAACTACTCGGTTGTAGTACTGGTTGTAGTCATCATGCCCAAGCTCTCTCATGCGCATAGAAACCTGGGTTTGTAAAAACACGCGCTGTTGTTCGCTCAGGCATATACCAGCGCGTTCCTCGAGTAACTTACTCCACTGATCAAACTGACTATCCGATAACTCTTGAGAAGCTTGTAAAGACCAAATCACAACAGATTCACCAAATCTACTTCACCAAAATGACTTATAGACTCGCCCCACGACGCGTTGTGTCTTCGTCAACAGAATCGACGACTACCGTATCAAGTGACTCGTCCTCAGAAATAACATCATCAAGAGTAAGATCAACGACTTCATCCTCAAGCGCAGGCACGTCATCATCAGTATTATTAAATGCTGTAATATCTTCGGAGTCTGGTACACGATAGCTCGGATCGACACGGATATCGCCACCACTTAACTCTTCTGGTAACTTGAAGCCAGATACCGAATCTCGCATTTCGCCAGCCAAAGATGCTAGATTACCAATCGAGCTTGCCGTTGCATTAGTACCTGCAGATGTCTGCGATGTAATTTCTTGAATCACGTTCATCGTATTAGATATGTGACCAGCAGATGATGCTTGTTGACGTGCTGCGTTCGAGATGTTTTGAATCAATTCTGCAAGGTTTGTCGATACCGTTTCAATTTCTTCCAGGGCCACACCCGCATCTTGCGCAAGTCGTGCACCGCGAACCACTTCAGACGTCGTTTGCTCCATCGAGATTACCGCGTCATTAGTATCATTCTGAATGGTTTTAACCAGCGCCTCAATCTGTTTGGTTGCAGTTGCAGAACGTTCCGCAAGACGCTGTACCTCATCCGCTACCACCGCGAAGCCTCGACCTGCATCACCAGCCATAGATGCCTGGATGGCAGCATTAAGTGCAAGAATGTTTGTTTGGTCAGCAATATCATTAATTAACGATACGATATCACCAATCTCCTGAGAAGATTCACCCAGTCGTTTAATACGTTTCGAAGTATCCTGGATCTGTTCACGAATAGTATCCATCCCGTGGATGGTATTCTGTACGACCTTCGCGCCATTCTTCGCAATCGATACCGACCTCTCCGCAACGCCGGCTGATTCAGCAGCGTTTGCCGATACTTGGTCAATGGTCACCGCCATTTCGTTAACAGCAGCTGATGCACCCGCAATTTCTTGGGCCTGATGCTCTGATGCTTCTGCCAGATGAAGCGCAGTTTGCTGAGTTTCTTTAGAGCTCTCCGCCACTCTTTCCGATGTTTCGTTAATTCGAGAAACGAGCACCCTGAGTTGGTCGATCGTGTAATTGATAGAGTCAGCAATCGCACCAGTAAAGTCTTCGGTCACTGTTGCGGTGGTCGTTAAGTCACCATCTGCAAGATCAGCAAGCTCATCAAGCAATCGCAGAATTGCATTTTGGTTTCGCTCGTTTGTTTCTGCAGTTTCCTGTAAGCGAACTTGAGTCGCTTGGTTCAACTGCCACCCGATTAAAACTAAGCAAAAGAGTGCACATGCGCCTAAGAAAAATAAGAAGTAATTATTGATACTTCTACTAGCAGGCAAGTCTGCAACTTGACGAGAAAGAGTACTCAATGACTCTAGTAAGACAGGACTATCATCAAGAATGTTATTTGTCGCCAATCGCGCTTGGAACAAAGCGGGGGATGCTTCAAAGATCTCACGTACAGAACCACTTACAAATTCAAACAATTCTGCAATTTCGTCCAAACTTGCAACCGCCTCACCATCAGTAATTCGCGAAATACTCATGGCAGCATCGCCTTGTTTCATCGCAACCAATACGCGCCCAAATAAATTCGCATCCAGGTTAAACTGATCAGCTGCTTTATCAGCGTCATTACCACCAACAAGCATTTTATCCACATTACGACCAATCCGCTCAGCTCGCCAGGTTTGCATTCTCGCTGCGGCGACCTGATCCGCAGGTGCTCGGTTTTCTAATAGGATGTCCACGATGTTGTTATGCTCGGCCTGTAATTCAGGTAGAGACTCATTTAGCGTGTTAGCCACATCATGCAAAAATATAATCGTTTCTTGGTTGTTAAGGATCACCTGGGCACTTTGCTTCGAGCGACTCCATATGCCATCAAAATTAGCAAATTCTTCGGCCAGCTCTGATCGTGTGTGACTATCACTTGCTTTAAGTCGTTGCCAAGTACCGTCCATATTTCCAACAACTTTTTCCAGATCGCCAAAGGCAGCCTCTCCCCCTGCTGTTGCTTCACGAGTTAAAGAAGCAAGCCGATAAGAAGACACCCGCAATTCAGACAGCATCTGAACATATTTCTGATCACGACTAGCGTCAGAAAATAGCTGATAAATGACTCCAGCAATCAAAAGCAAAAATGCAACTAATGCGAGTACAAGTGCAGCTAAAAGCGGGTTAGCTTTGATTTGATTAAAAAAGTTTCCAGATTCACCTTTCATACTACGCTCCCAAGCGAATGTATGTCTTTCTATAAGACGCGCAAATGCGCAAGACGATAGTTAATTTTAGACAAATATTCATCTGTCACTTATTGTTATACTGCCGCATTAATAAATTCGGCATCTTCTGCAAGTAAATTCAAGTCAAATACACCCCACTGATCACCTTCGTCATCGGAAAATGCACCGGTAATGTATTTCTTGAAACCATCTGGTGCATCATGATTATAGGCACCAAAAGTATCGTTGATAAAGTGTTGCATCCCGAAGGAGCGATCCACAATGATACCGCTGTACAAGTTTTCGGTTTCAAGCACCAACACTCTATGAGATTTTTTATGGTTACTCAACTGACCACCAACGAACTTTGCAAGATCAAACAAAGGCAGCAATCTGCCACGAACATTTGATAACCCAATTACCCAACTTTTAACACCAGGCAACTTCGTTGCAGAAGGAATTTCCATCATTTCTTTCACTTGTCCCATAGGAATAACGAAGTTGAATCCCATGCAAGAAAATCCAACACCACTCCAACGAGGCGCTTTTTCTTGTTGAGCAGGTAGACTTCTCGCTGATTGACGACTAAGCGCAGCAAGATTTGCAAGTGTTTCAAAAGCCGATAAAGACATGAAGTTAAATTAAGCTCCAACTTCTGCGATAGTTTTCATCAATTCCTTTTCGTCGATAGGCTTAGTTAAATAGGCTTTTGCACCTTGACGCATGCCCCAAACTCTATCGGTTTCTTGATCCTTGGTAGTCACAATAATGACTGGAATATGAGATGTTTCTTGAGATTTACTTAATTGACGAGTCGCCTGAAAGCCGTTTAGCCCTGGCATAACAATATCCATCAAAACCAAATCTGGTAATTCGGCTTTTGCGGTGGCAACACCTTCTTCACCATTACTTGCAGTAATAACTTGATGACCGGTTTTTTCCAACATCCCGGTCAACTTATAGGTTTCAGTAGGCGAATCATCAACGATTAGTACTTTTGACATTGGAACCTCGATACTCTTGATATTTTCGCAGTTATGTACATCATCTTTTTAAATATAGCTAATTTTTAGGATAGAATTAATTAGCTATTATCGAAATCTCTGCAAATACGCCGCAACTAATTAACTTGCATTCGCAAGTTTCACATGTGCTTCGATAGCTCCGAGCAACTCGCCTTTACTAAAAGGCTTCGTAAGGTACTGATCGGATCCGACGATACGACCTTTTGCTTTATCAAATAAACCATCTTTACTAGAAAGCATAATTACAGGAGTAGATTTAAACTCACTGTTATTTTTAATAAGCGCACAGGTCTGATAGCCATCGAGTCGAGGCATCATAATATCGACAAAAATAATATCGGGGCGGGTATCCGCTATTTTAGCTAAGGCATCAAAACCGTCTGTAGCGGTGACAACAGTACAACCGACTTTTTTTAGTAGCGTCTCTGCTGTTCTTCTAATCGTTTTACTGTCATCAATGACCATCACTTTTAAGTGTTCTAAGTTTGCGTCCATAAAATGACCTTGATCTTTACTTAATCGAGTTTTCCAACACGTCAAAAACTTAACGTATTTATTAGTTCTAATATAAGCGTAACTTTTAACATAGTTTCCCAGTTTATTCCATAACTACTTGATAGAAAAAGAATTCCATTCTCAAAAAAACCGTTATAAGTGGCTCACAAGGGTATCAGAAAGTTAATCTTACCCTTTATAATTGTTCAAGTTTTACATTTTCGCCAACCTATTTTGTAAAAAGGGGGGATATTTTGGCAAAACCATTAAAAATCGGCGTGATTATGGATCCGATCTCTCAAATTAAGTATCACAAAGATACAACCCTTGCGCTACTGCTTGCGGCACAAGCGAATGAGCACACTCTTTTTTATATGGAAATGAACGATCTTTATCTTGAAAATGGTGAAGCTAAAGCGAGTGTATGTGACTTAAAAGTCTTTGCGGATGAAAACAACTGGTACACACTTGAACCAGCAAAAGACATGCACTTAGGAAATCTTGATGCCATTTTGATGCGTAAGGATCCTCCTTTCGACAATCAATATATTTATGCCACCTACGTTTTGGAAGCTGCGGAGCGAGCTGGCACGCTTGTTGTTAATCGCCCTCAAAGCTTACGCGACTGCAATGAAAAAGTTTTCGCTACTCAGTTTCCTCAATGCTGCCCTCCTGTTTTAGTGAGTAGAGATAAAAATCGTCTAAAAGCGTTTCATGCGACACACAAAGATGTTATTTACAAACCACTCGACGGCATGGGTGGCAGCCAGATTTTTCGTTGCAAATCAGACGACCCCAACGTTTCTGTCGTCATTGAAACGCTAACGGCTTATGAATCTAACTTTATAATGGCACAAAAATTTATTCCTGAGATTACTGAGGGAGATAAACGCGTCCTTATCGTCAACGGCACAACTGTCCCATACGCACTTGCTAGAATTCCTGCATCAGGAGAAACACGGGGGAATTTAGCGGCTGGAGGCAAAGGTGTACCACAACCATTGTCAGAAAGAGATGAATGGATTGCCAACCAGGTAGCACCCACATTAGTCGAAAAAGGTTTATTATTTGTCGGCTTAGATATTATTGGAGACTATCTCACTGAGATAAATGTCACTAGTCCAACATGCGTGAGGGAAATCGATAACGTGTATAACTGTAATATCGGCGGCCAACTAATTGAATCTATTGAAAATATTTTATCGGCAAAAGATTAACATTTTAAAAAAATAATAATACGTTGATGGCAGCTTATGACGAAGTAAATAGCAACGACAGGGTAAGCTTTACGCTTTTTCTGGCAGTAGCCCTTCATGCACTGGTTATTTTTGGCATTACATTTACTCTGAATAAAGGATCAAAAATTGCGCCAACACTGAACATAACAATAGCAACTCACAAATCAGCAATAGAGCCTGAAAAATCCGACTTCCTCGCCCAACATAATCAGCAAGCGAGTGGTAGAGCCGATACGATAAAAGAACTCACAACAAAAGAAAAAGCCATTATTGATGACCTGGTTGTGCGCGAAACCAACCCGGATCCGCAACAAAAAGCCACTAAACTCACTCGCACCGAGCAGCAAGTTGTTGATACAACCAAAGACTCTGCGCGCACTCTTGTATTAAACAAGCAAGAAAGTGATGAAACAAGCGAACAAGAAAACGAAGGCCAAGACTTTGAGACACCTCTTCAAAGCCGAGAATATGCCAGCCTTAAAGCTAAGCTAGACAAACTCAAACAAGACCTAGCTAACAAACCAAGAATAAGGCGTTTGACCTCTGTTTCTACCAAGGCTTCTCACGATGCGGCTTATTTGAATGACTGGGCACAGAAGATAGAATTCGTTGGCAACAACAACTTCCCGAGAGCCGCTTTAGAAAAACGTATTTTCGGCAAACTTCGACTTTCTGTGCTGCTAAAACCCAACGGTGTCGTTGATAAAGTAGAGATTTTAAAATCGTCAGGTCATACTATTTTGGATCAAGCAGCAGTAAAAATTGTTCGCATGGCATCACCATTCAATCCAATTCCAAAAGAAGTGCGAAAAGATAACGACAAATTGGAAATAATACGCACCTGGCGCTTTGAAATTACTGGACTTAGTACATCAAATTAAACACGCCACTTATCGCGTTTCAGCGAAATATTACTTGTATTATTTTTACTGCGCCCCATACTAAAGATTATGGATACGAGCGATAGCAAGCAAAATGAAGTAGAACATAGCCTGCGCGATCACTTCTTGGTTGCCATGCCTTCTCTTGTTGATTCTTATTTTTCCCAAACACTCACCTATATCTGCGACCACAATGCCAATGGTGCAATGGGCATTGTCATCAACCAGGAAATGGATATTAAAATTCCCGATGTTTTGACTCAACTTGGTATAGAGCATAGCTTCCTCAAGGATTATGCACCTATTCTCGCTGGCGGCCCGGTAAATGAACAACAAGGTCTCATCCTGCATCGTAATGAGGGTCAAGAGTGGGAATCCAGCCTTCCTGTGACAGATTCGGTTTCCATTACAGCATCTAAAGATATTGTTTCCGCAATCGCCGAAAATCGCGCACCGTCAGGAGCTCAACTAGTTCTCGGCTACGCCGGATGGAGCCCTGGTCAGCTTGAAGAGGAAATCACACGTAACAGTTGGTTAACGGTACCGGCAGACGAAGCAATATTGTTTGATACGCCCGTTGAAAAACGATGGAGCGCTGTTGCCAAACAAATCGGTATAGACTTAAACCTTATCTCCTCTACTGCAGGCCACGCATAATTGTCACCGCCAGCCAAAACCTGCATTGCATTTGATTTTGGGACAAAAAGTATTGGCGTCGCCTTTGGCCAAACGATCACTAAAACCGCTTCAGAATTACCCACTATTGCCGCAAAAGAGGGGATTCCCAACTGGACCCAAATTGAGCACTTACTTGCAGAATGGAAGCCAGAATTAGGTATTGTAGGACTCCCGCTAAATATGGATGGCTCGGAGCAAGAAATGACGCGCCGGGCAAGAAAATTTGGCAATCGTCTAACTGCTAAATTTAAATTGAAAGTCAAATTTGTTGACGAACGGCTATCGACAAGTGAAGCGAAAATATCTGCGAAAAGCGATGGGCACAAAGGGAATTACTCGGAAAACCCAATAGATTCCCTTGCAGCTAAGATTATATTAGAAAGTTATTTTAACGAGCTTTAAAAGCTTTCACTCGTAATAATAATCAAGCACCCAATTATTTAGAATTAGAACTTAAACCGGCCGCTATCTTCATCCTGAATTGTCAATTCATCTGCGGCGTTAGAAAGATATTCCGCATCGGTTTCCGACGCCAACTTGATCATTAAACGCAAGTCATTTGGAGAATCAGCATGAGCCAGTGCATCTTCATAAGTAATCTCGCCGGAATCGTATAATTCATACAACGCCTGATCAAAAGTCTGCATACCCAATTCGTTTGACTTTTTCATCAGCTCCTTTAATTCGTGCACGGCACCCTTACGAATAATATCCGCCGCTAAAGGGGTATTCAGCAACACTTCTAAACAAGCACGTCGCCCTTCGCCATCCGGCGTTGGGATTAACTGCTGAGCGATTATCGCTTTCAAATTTAACGACAGGTCCATCCACAATTGTGAATGACGATCGGCAGGGAAAAAGTGAATAATTCGATCAAGAGCTTGGTTAGCGTTGTTAGCATGAAGCGTGCACAGACAAAGGTGTCCAGTTTCGGCAAATGCAATCGCGTGATCCATGGTATCACGAGAGCGAACCTCGCCGATTAAAATCACATCTGGCGCTTGTCGCAACGTGTTTTTTAACGCCGCCTCGAATGAGTCTGTGTCGATCCCCACTTCGCGCTGCGTTATAACACACCCCTGGTGTTGATGGATAAATTCGATCGGGTCTTCTATCGATATAATATGGCCTTTCGAATTTCGATTACGATGACCAATCATCGCGGCAAGAGATGTGGACTTACCCGTGCCCGTTGCACCAACAAATATCACCAAGCCGCGTTTGACCATCGCTAACTCTTTAACGATTTCGGGGAGACCTAGTTCGTCTACTTGGGGTATGCGCGTTTCTATCCGACGAAAAACGATTCCAACGAGGTTACGTTGATAAAATGCACTAGCCCTAAACCGGCCAACACCTCGCGCGCTAACCGCGAAGTTCAACTCCTTAGTTTCCATAAATTCTTTGCGCTGCTTGTCATTCATCACGCTCAGCACAGATTCCCTAGCCTTTTCAGGTGATAATGGCGTTGTAGTGACTGGAATGACCTTGCCATGAAGTTTGATGGAAGGAGGAATACCTGCGGTGATAAAAAGGTCAGAAGCGCCTTTTTCAACCATAAGCGATAGCAATCGATTTACTTCCATCCATTTACCTTATATATATTTATTAATTTTTAACCAAAGTATTGATTACGAAAAGTTCTCTGGCATCTTGGCTTTTTCTTTTGCGATTTCGCGACTAATTATGCGTCTTTCAACAAGATCCGCCAAGCACTGATCCATGGTTTGCATCCCAATCGAACCACCGGTTTGAATAGCAGAATACATTTGCGCCACCTTATCTTCACGGATAAGGTTACGAATTGCCGGTGTACCTCGCATAATTTCGTGAGCGGCTACTCGACCACCACCATTCTTTTTCATGAGAGTTTGCGATATGACCGCTTGGAGTGATTCCGATAGCATGGATCTCACCATCGCTTTTTCATTTGCAGGGAAGACATCAACAACCCGATCAATGGTTTTTGCCGCAGAGGTCGTATGCAGGGTTCCAAACACTAAGTGGCCTGTTTCCGAAGCAGTCAAAGCCAAACGAATTGTTTCTAGGTCCCGCATCTCACCTACAAGAATGATATCCGGGTCTTCACGTAACGCCGATCTAAGTGCCTCTGCGAAACCATGTGTATCGCGGTGCACTTCACGTTGGTTTACAAGGCACTTTTTACTTTCGTGCACAAATTCGATTGGATCCTCGATCGTCAAAATATGCTCGTATTTACTCTCGTTGATATAATCCATCATGGCAGCAAGCGTTGTCGATTTACCCGACCCTGTCGGCCCAGTAACCAGCACCAAACCACGCGGCACTGACGCGATATCCCTAAACACTTGCCCCATACCCAGCTCCTCCATCGTGAGAACCTTGGAAGGAATTGTACGAAACACAGCACCGGCGCCTCGATTGTGATTAAAGGCGTTAACCCTAAATCGCGCCACCCCGGGAACTTCGAAAGAGAAGTCCGTCTCCAAGAACTCTTCGTAATCTTTACGTTGCTTATCGTTCATTATTTCATAAATCAAGCCATGGACTTGCTTGTGCTCCATAGCCGGCAAATTAATTCGCCTCACGTCGCCGTCAACCCGAATCATGGGTGGGAGGCCGGCCGAAAGATGCAAATCGGAAGCGCCTTGTTTTGCGGAGAACGCGAGAAGTTCAGTAATATCCATAATCAAACCTTTACAGTTGGTTAAATGGTTCTTTTAATAGCAGGTTTAGTCGTGGTGAGAGCCTGTTCATCTAATATATGTATAAGATAGAAAACAACCTAACTCAAGTTAAGCATCGTATTCAAGTTGCTTCACAGAGCAGTAAGCGAGATTTTGACGAAATTAGCCTTTTAGCGGTGAGTAAAAAACACAGCTTCGAGAAAATACAAGTTGCTTACGGTGCCGGACAAAGGCATTTTGGTGAAAACTATCTTCAGGAAGCATTAGAAAAAATTGAGCTAAATGATCACCCAGATCTAATCTGGCACTTTATAGGCCCGATTCAATCGAACAAAACCAAAGCAATTTCACAAAACTTCGAATGGGTGCATTCTGTTGACCGACTGAAAATCGCCCAAAAGTTGAATGAACATCGACCAGAATCACTCGCGCCGATTAACCTGTGTTTGCAGGTGAACATCGACAGAGAACCGAGTAAGGCTGGAGTTTTTCCAGAAAATGCCTTGAATCTGGCTCAAGCAATCACAATATTTCCCAAGGTGAAATTAAGAGGCTTAATGGCAATCCCTCAAAAAGAACGTGCAGCTGAAATTTCGTCTCCTTTTGAGAGAATGTCTTGTCTTTTTAAAGAAATTAATTCCAAGCTAGAGAATGAAAAGATGGATACTCTTTCCATGGGGATGTCAGATGATCTCGAAGAGGCTATCCAATACGGATCAACATTTGTTCGCGTTGGCACCGCCATATTTGGTAAACGAAACTAGCAACCAGAATGAAACAAACTCAATCACTTTTTAGATAATTTACGACTGATAAAAATATTAATGACAAGACCAAGAATCACATTTATTGGTGCCGGAAACATGGCAAAATGCATAGTTGGCGGTCTCGTTACCAAAGGCTATCCACCCAACTTAATAACGTTTTGCGCGCCAAACTTAGAAAAACTAAAAGAAACCGCATCAACTTTTCGAACTAATTTCACTGACATAAATAGCGAAGGCACAAAAGAGGCCGACGTTGTTATATTATCGGTCAAACCAGGCTTAATTAAAAACGTATGTAATGAAATAGCCGCCGAGATCGATAGTACAAAGCTTGTTATATCCGTCGCGGCAGGAATAACCTGTGAAACAATGGAAGCTGTATTCGGAGAAAAACAACCCATTATCCGTTGCATGCCCAATACTCCTGCTTTAGTCACTCAAGGAGCAACAGGAATGTTCGCAAATGACAATGTAAGTGAAGAACAACGGCAGATTGCATCACTCATAATAGAAGCGATTGGTATTCAATGTTGGGTTGAAACTGAAAACCTAATTGATGTTGTTACCTCGGTTTCCGGCAGTGGGCCAGCTTATTATTTCTTAATCATGGAGGCCATGATAGATGCAGCTCAAAAGCAGGGGCTCGATAAAGATACCGCGACAAAACTGACATTGCAAACCGCATTAGGCGCTGCAATACTAGCAGGTAAAAGTGACTTAGACGTTGCACAACTGCGTAAAAACGTTACATCTCCTAACGGAACAACGGAACAAGCTATAAAGTCATTTGAAGAAGATAATTTACGCGGAAGTTTTTTGAAAGCAATGAAAAAAGCTGAATGTCGCTCTAAAGAATTAGCCAAAGAATTTAAATAATTATAGAAAATACTCGGCGAATTGATCAAGGATCAAACCCTTTTATGAATACACTTGCAGAAATACTTATTTTTATAATCGAATCCTTGGGAACGGTGTTCTTAATCTTTGTCGCACTACGTTTTTTTCTACAAATTGCTCGCGCAGACTTTTACAATCCGTTTTCGCAAGCCATTGTTAAAGTTACCAATCCGGTTTTAATACCGATAAGACGAGTCATTCCCGGTTTATTTGGCATCGATATAGCTTCAATCATTCTAGCCCTTATTGTTCAGTCTCTAATTGCTGAAACCATTGCACTTATTCTGTATCAAAACCTTGTTAACCCGTTAATGATTCTTTCCTGGGCACTGCTCGGCACGCTAAAGCTGTCAACATACATCATTATTGTATGTATCGTCATATTAGTCATCAGTAGCTTTGTTGCGCCCCAAAGCCGCCACCCAGCTATCCTTCTTGCGCACCAATTACTAGCGCCGCTAATGAGCCCTGTTCAAAAACTTATTCCTCCTGTCGGAGGACTGGATTTCTCAGTATTTTTTATTGGGATGGCGGTGTACATTGTACAAATGGTTTTAGACGCATTTGCGAGTTCACTCAGCCTTCACCCGCAACTGATTATTGGATATTAAGCGTTAATGTCGTCGCCATTCCCGAAGGACTCTGTTGGGCAAGTCGCGCCAAAATTCATGGATTTTGATGAACCATTGAAATTATCAAATGGTCGTGAAATTTCGTCATTCAGACTTGTTTATGAAACCTATGGCGAGCTTAATAAAAATCGCACAAACGCCATCCTCATTTGTCATGCTCTATCAGGGACACACCATGCTGCGGGCTACTATTCCAAAGAAGATAAAAAACCCGGGTGGTGGGAACATTATATTGGTCCAGGGAAGCCAATCGATACAAATAGATTTTTTGTTATTTGCTGTAACAATATTGGTGGGTGCCACGGCTCAACGGGACCAAATACGATCGAACCAGAAACAGGAAAACCTTGGGGTAGTCGATTTCCCAACCTACGCGTAAGAGACTGGGTACATACACAAGCGAGACTTGCAGATAACCTTGGAATTAAAATTTGGGCAGCAGTAATTGGCGGTAGTTTGGGAGGCATGCAAGCTATGCGCTGGTCGCTGGAATACCCAGATAGAATTCGCCATTGCGTCATTATCGCTTCAGCTATGAAGCTTACTGCACAAAACATCGCCTTTAATGAAACCGCTCGTCAAGCCATAATGAAAGATCCAAATTTTCATTCCGGCGACTATCTACACGAAGAAACCATACCGCAAGAAGGTTTATCCATTGCGCGCATGATAGGACACATCACCTATTTGTCCGACGATGGTCTCGGGAAAAAGTTTGGCCGTGATATTCGCTCTGGCTCCTTTGAACAAGGAGTAGAAGAACCGGTAGAATTTCAAATTCAAAGCTATTTAAGATACCAAGGTGAAAAATTTTCTGGAAGCTTTGACGCAAACACTTATATTCTAATGACGCGCGCTCTGGACTACTTCGATCTCGCTCGAGAATACAACAATGATCCGGCCGAGGCCTTTAGACTCTCAAAATGTAAATTTCTAGTCATTTCTTTTAGTTCCGACTGGCGTTTTGCGCCGGAAAGATCACGAGAAATTGTTAATGCATTAATGAAAGCGGATCGAGACGTCGTTTATGGCGAAATCGAATCCCACTATGGACACGACGCATTTTTAATTCCAAATCAAGCAAGATATTGGGATCTATTTTCAAAATACATGACGCAAATTGAGACTAGCTAACCATGCGTTTCGACCATAAGATCATTCACTCTTGGGTTAAACCAAATAGTCGGGTACTTGACCTGGGTTGCGGCGACGGCATATTGTTAAAAAAACTGACTGAATCGAAAAATATTCACGGCTACGGATTAGACATTAATTCAGAAAACATCTTAAGGTGCATTGAAAATAACGTAAATGTTATTGAGCAAAATATCGACGAAGGCTTGAGTAATTTTGCAGACCAAAGTTTCGATACGGTTATTATGTCGCAAACAATTCAAACTATGGCCCACCCCCACATTGTGTTGCAGGAAATGCTCAGAGTTGGAAAAGAATGCATCGTCACATTTCCAAATTTCGGCCATTGGAGAACTCGGATACATCTAATATTGCACGGCAGAATGCCCGTTTCTGATTTGCTACCCTATGAATGGTATGACACTCCAAATATCCATTTTTGCACATTCAAAGATTTTGATTTTCTCTGTAAGGCACTGAAACTAAAAGTCCTTAATAGAGAAGTTGTTGCTGAAAAGTCCTTAGGTCGCTCATTTCAAAGGACACATCCAAATTTGTTTGGCGAAACCGCCCTCTATCGAGTATCACGACATGATTAAGCGATTAAACTTTCTTGCTCTACTTATTATATTTGTTTACTCATCGGGACTGGCTGATGAATTCCAAGAATTTGATAAATATTCCGTGCACTATACCGTTTTCAATAGCACGTTTGTGAAACCTAACATTGCCGCAATCCACGGCATTAAGCGCAGTCAATACGAAAACCTAATAAATATTTCTGTTGTACCAAAAGGAGAATATGGCGGGCTGCCGGCAAAAGTATGGGGCACAACAACTAACTTGATGCAACAACAAAAACAACTCAAATTTATAGAAATCAAGGAAGAAACTGCAACCTATTATCTCGCTCCAGTACCAATCAATAATAAAGAAGTTATACATTTTGATCTAAACGTCACGCCAGATGGAGAAAAAGATCCGCTAAATTTAACTTTCACCAAAACGATTTACGCGGAGAAATAAAATGGATAACACGATTGTGCTTGCAAGTGGAAACCAAGGGAAACTGATAGAATTACAAAGCATGCTCGATAACCTTGGCTATTCCGTAAAAGCCCAATCCGATTTCAATGTACCAGATGTTCCCGAAACCGGTCTAACTTTTATAGAAAATGCTTTAATTAAAGCCAGGAATGCTAGCAAAGAAACAGGCCTACCTAGCATTGCAGATGATTCAGGAATTGAAGTCGATGAATTATTAGGTCAACCAGGCATATACTCTGCGAGATTTTCAGGCGACGACGCAACAGACGAGGAAAACAATAAAAAGCTAATACAAAGCTTAGCTGGATTACCTAAAGAAAAGCGCACCGCGCGCTACCAATGCGTTCTGGTTTTTCTGCGACATGAAAAAGACCCTACCCCTGTTATCGCTCAAGGTTCATGGGAAGGGTATATTGCAGAAGAACCAAAAGGGAATAATGGTTTTGGTTATGACCCCTATTTTTATGTACCTACCCACAATTGCCATTCTGCGGAACTTACCAAAGATGTCAAAAATTCAATTAGCCATAGAGCGATAGCACTAAAGAAACTTATCAAACAGATTTCGCCTTAGAGAAGCTCAAATAATCCATTTATCACGAACCAAGATTTAGTTTCTGCGAGCTTAATCGACAGTGACATTTTCTGGTTTACCAATAATCAAACGCAATCGATTACAAATCAATTCATAAGCAATCAAACATAAGACACTCAAACCAAACAAAGGTAAAACTAAGCTTAAAATCATGATTGAAGCGCACCAGCCATAACCTAGTTTTTTTTGAGAAGAGTTTTTTGGGGCAGCGAACGTCCCTTTTGGTCTACGAATCCACCAAATAAAAATACCAGAAACACTAAGAAAAATAATACTAATTGCAGTGATTAAACCTAACAATTGGTTAGCAACACCAAACAAAGCTCCCTCGTGCAACGCAATACCGTAGGAAGCAACGCGTTTTACCGGGTGATAATCAGCGAACTCAATCTTCATGATCTCTTCGCCAGTCCATTTATCAAAGTGATACGTTTTTCGATCAGGTCTGTATTGTGTCATGGAGCGCACCGACCAAACGCCATCATCACCTTTGGGCGGTAAAACCCAAATTGGATCTCGCAAGTTTAGCGAATCTACTTTATTAATCACCTGATCAATTGTTATTTCGGATAACCCACTATGATTTAAATTTGACTTTAGTACAACTTGACTTTGATCGGAACTTGAAACTGACCATAAATCTAAACCGTCTTCGATAGATTTAGCAGCGACACCAGGTTTTGATTTTAGAGAAACAAACCACTCTTGTCCGGGTCCGTCCCAGCCCATAACTTTTTGCACTTCTTTAAACGCACCACCCCAAACTTGAGTCCAAGGTAACCCTGAAATCAGCAACAGCAAAACTAGTAAGCCTATCCAAATACCTAGAACTCCGTGCAGTCGTTTCCATGTTTCTCTTTTATTGTTCTTTGCGACCGAAACAAGAAAAACAGCCTTTAATTTAGTGACAATACTCGCTTTTGAAGACTGATTACTTACCCACAAATACATTCCAGTGAGAATGAGTACAATCATCCAAACAGCCATAAATTCGACAATAATTGAACCAATAGAACCGCTAAGAAGTTCGCCATGTAGTGTCTTTGAAAAATTCATTAGTCGATCATTTGCATTCACTCCGTGTAGAATTTCTCCGCTGGATCGATCTAACCAATAGACATAGCTCTCTCCTTCAACATCAACCTCTAACTTAAATAAAGAGGGATTTGCGTTACTAAGAAAAAGCTTTTTAAATATTGCTTTAGGAACCTGAGCATTAAATCGTACGATAATTTCTTCGTAACTTAAAAACTTTCTATCTCCCAATGATTTCACTGAGGTATTTGCCAAGCTACTGTCAACGTAATTTTCATACTGAGCTTTAAATAAATATATTGCGCCGGTTAAAGACAATACTATAGCGAAAGGAATAACCATCAAGCCGGCAAAGAAATGCCAACGCCAAACTCTAATTCTAATATGCGGATGCATAACTCACTCGAAAATATGTAAGATTAAGAAAACCCAAACTAAAAGCTTATTTTGCCTTCGACAAAAAGCGTTCGAGAAGGCCAAGGGTGGGCGACATAAGCAAGCTCATTGAAGATATTATCCATACCTAAAGATAGCGCCGCATCGCTGGACACTTCCCAATTTACTTTTGCATTTACAAATAGGTAGCTATCGATTGCGCCAAATACATTATCCTCTCGGTCACCGTTATCCAAATCCCCAAAAGCATCACTGGCATATCGAAAACTAGTATTAAAATCAAGGGTATCGCTAATTGGATGCCCCAAAATTAAATTTGCTCGCCAGTTGGGTATCCTCGGCAAAGTGTTCCCCACGGTTTCCTCATTTCGTGAGTTTTCAGTAATTTCAGCTTTGGTGTAGGCCGCATTAAATTTTACTGAGAGACGAGAACCAAATGCTTTTTCTTGATTATAAATAAATTCTACACCTTGAGTTTCGACTTCATCAATGGGAAGGAATGTCGTCACTGAACGGTTTATACTGTTTCCACTTTCATCCCTATCGGCAAAGATCTGGGTTTGATTAAAAATAGTATCCTCAACAACATCGTAGAATATATTCGTCCTTATATACCCATCTGTTAAATGATAATCGACCGAAAAATTGTGAAAAATTCCTACTTCAGGCTCCAGACTTGGGTCAGAAACTACCAAGTTGATTGATCGACTTTCGTTTGAGAAAAGCTCCTCAGTTATAGGAAACCGATATGCTTTAGCTAAAGAGTAACGAAAACTCCACTTATCGGACGCAAAATAAGCCAGGGAAAATTTTGGAGAGGTACCCGATTCGGATCGATCACTCGCCTCTAGATCACCTATAAAGCCATCTGAAGATTCCCATTCCTCATGACGAACGCCTAGAGCTAAGTCCCACTTAGGGTGAAATCCGTAGCCCCACTGTGCAAATGCCGCTTGCGTATTTGTTTTACCTCCACTTGCCGGCCTAGAACTGCCCACCTCTCCGGTGATCGAATTAATATTATCGCCTTTCAACCCCAGCTCATACTCATCTGCAAATAGACCAAGCGATAGTCGCATATTCTTATTCAATGCGAGTTCTTCTGTTCCAACCTTAATATCTAGAGTTTTCCATCCAGTGCCATCATGCTCGGTCAATCTTGCTCGAAAACTTTCATTTTGGCTTTGAAAGCTCGGGTCAGAAGGATTTCTTGCAGTGCGTATTTCTTCGTCTTTCAATATTTCAAATTGCGTTGTGTAAATATCTAAAAGCCACGTACTAGAAAATTTTGTACTCAACCCTAAACCAATAAGTAAACTATTCCTCTCTTGAAATCGCTGCTGAAAATTACCGCCTCCTTCTCCCCAAAAAACATTTCCACTAGAATCTCTCAAATAATTATTCTGATCTGTTTCTTCTCGTTCTCGCTCTTCATAAGCGATTGTTCCGCGCAACTGAACAGAGCCAACGTCATAGCCTAACTTTATTTTGTAGAGATCAGTTGTACTTTCTTCTGCTCCAGAATCGCCTATGTAAAGCACATCTTCTCCACGATCACTTTTACCCTGTATAAATCCAGAAACGCCTTGATTAATAAGAGCTGCGCGCTCACTATTAATATTTCCATCATTATCAGCATCTCGAATGAAGAAATTTGACATCGGATGACTATCGTTCTTCAAATGATTGACGGAAGCAAAAATAGTCAGACCATCAATTTTATCTTCATAAGAAGCAAATAGTTTATTACCCAAAAAGGTTTCGTTTGTTCCTAACTCATCATAAAACTGAGCAAATAAAGCTCCTTCAACATTGAATTCTCGCTGAGTTGGTATTCGTGTTTTGATATCAACCACTCCACCCATTGCATTACCGCTATATTCCGCAGAATAAGGGCCATAAATAACATCGGCAGATTCAATTTCATTGGGGCTTACAAGCGACCACCTAGGCGATCCATTCCAACGAGTCTGCAGTAGATAGTGTAAAGGCAACCCATCGGCAAAAACTAAAGCTCGAGTAGTCTGGAACATACCAGATCCACGAATTCCCAAAACACCATTAGGATCACCAATATACCGTTTTCGAATTACCAAGTTAGGCTCATGAGCAAACGCATCTTCAACTGTTGTAATATTTAATGCTTCTATATTTTCAGCAGTGATACGTGAAGTCGGACTCACTAAGAGAGTATCGGCAAAAAGTCTATCAGCGATTACAAACATTTCTTCAAGTTTACTATCTGATTCAGCGGCTTTGGTCGCTGGCATCAGGAGGCTTACCGAGAACACACCCGGAATCGCTAGGTATTTCAAGTAATTTAATTTCTTTATTGACTTATCTTGCATATTTTTCCCAGTAGAATAGTGCCACTAAACAGGTATAATTCTTCTAAATTTCAGATCTGATTTGACGCGACTTTAACACCATTAATTTAAAAAAAATATGCGACAAATTGTCGCAACATCAAAAATAAGCCTTAAAAATTGACGTCTTTTTAATTAGTTGTGAACATGTTTTTTCTTTTCATAAACTCTTCTCGAAATATTAATTTAGCTTAAACATGAGAGTCTGAAATTGTAATACTTACCAGTAAGACTGAAGAAGCTGCAGCCTATTCTTTAGCTGGCACAGTTATCCACAAGTTATTTTCCGTCTTAAAAACACAATATGTTAAGGGGTGAGAAATGTCAGAACAAAACAATGACCGACGTAAATTCTTAAAAAAAACAGGACTAATTGCTGGTGGTATTGCGGCATCAAGTGCTTTATCGAATAAAACCCTGTCTTATTCAGCAGGCATAATTTCATCAGATTCAGAAAGACCTTTGTTAGAACAAGGAATTCAATTCGGTGACGTAACGGCAAACCGAGGTATTGTATGGAGTCGTAGTGATCGACCAGCAAGAATGATTGTTGAATATAGTTACGATGAAAATTTTTCGCGATCACGAGTAATAACAGGCCCATTTGCACTGGCCGACACGGATTACACTGCGAGAATTGATTTAACAGGATTACGCGCTGACAGAGAAGTTTTTGTACGAGTAAATTTTCAGGGTTTGACCAACGAGCGTATTTTTAGCGCGCCATATGAAGGCCATTTCATTACTGCACCAAACTACAGTTCGCGAGACATTCACTTTTTGTGGGGTGGTGATACCGCAGGTCAAGGCTGGGGGATTAACCCAGATTTTGGAGGCATGCGAATTTACGAAACAATGCGCCAGGAAAATCCCGATTTCTTTATTCATTGCGGCGACAACGTCTATGCAGATGGCCCAATATCCGAAATCAAAACTGCAGAGGACGGTTTAATCTGGAAAAATATTGTTACGGAAGAAGTATCAAAAGTTGCCGAAACTCTAGACGAGTTCCGGGGCCGATTTAGATACAATATGTTAGACGAGAATGTTCGAGCATTTAATGCCGAAGTTCCTCAGATATGGCAATGGGATGACCACGAAGTAGTAAACAACTGGTCAGATTCAAAAGACCTCACTGATGACGACCGCTATACAGAGAAAAATGTCCCTCTTCTTATTGCGCGTGGTGCGACTTCGTTTTTGGAGTATGCTCCAATGCGTCCATTTAACGCCAGAGAGCAAGAGCGTGTATATCGTCACATCCCTTATGGCGAGCTATTAGATGTAATGGTGGTCGATATGCGGAGTTACCGCGGACCTAACACGGCAAATGATCAAACAGAAGAAGGACCAGAGACACGCTTCTTCGGTAAGGAACAATTAGGTTGGCTTAAAAGAAAACTACTTCATTCTAAATCAGTTTGGAAGGTGATTGCGTCGGACATGCCGATCGGTTTAATCGTGCGCGATGGACCAGAAAGATTCGAAAATATGGCCAATGGTGACGGAGAACCAAAAGGTCGAGAATTAGAAATGGCCAACTTGTTACGCTTTATCAAAAAATACAATGTTAAGAATGTTGTTTGGCTTACTGCAGATGTTCACTATTGCGCGGCACATTATTACGATCCAAATAAAGCCGTTTTCCAAGAGTTTTCCCCATTCTGGGAGTTTGTTGCAGGCCCGCTTAACGCTGGCAGCTTTGGACCTAACGACCTAGATAACACCTTTGGTCCACAGGTTGTTTTTGAAAAAGCTCCTGATGCACCAAACCTTTCTCCATTCGCAGGTTTACAGTTTTATGGCGATGTCGCAATTGATCAGTACTCTGCAGAAATGACGGTGAGTCTTAAAGATATCGATGGCACACCAGTATTCAGTCAAACATTACAGCCTGAATATAGTCACTATGCGACCTGGAAAAAATAACATTTAGAAATATTCAAAGCGAGCAGTTTCGTTGAACTGCTCGCTCATCTGCGTTAAAAAATTTACCAATAAGTTAACATGTTTTGAATATGGCTTAGTTCGTTTTAAACTTATGCACAACTTCGCTTAACTGCTTTGAAAGGCCCAAAAGCAACTCTCCCGATTCGTTTGCGGAAGTCGCATCTGAGACAGATCCATTAGTAGTGTCTACGATATTCGCAAGATTTCTACTTATTTCATTTATGACCGCAGATTGTTGATGAGATGCAGTGGCAATCATGTCTGTCATAGAGTTGACTTGATGAATCGCTCCACTAACTTGCGCCATAATTTCTTGAGACTCAATGGTACTGGTAACACAATCTGATACCCTACCCTGACTGCTTTCTATTTCATTCACTGCACTAGAGCTTCTGTCTTGCAATTTTTCTATCATCTGATCAATTTCTTCAGTGGACTGCTGCGTGCGCTGTGCCAGTGTTCTTACCTCATCGGCAACAACGGCAAATCCTCTACCTTGCTCTCCAGCACGCGCAGCTTCAATGGCTGCATTTAGAGCCAATAAATTGGTTTGCTCTGCAACGCCACGAATCACATCGAGTACAGAACCAATATCACGCGTTTGTTCATTGAGCTCAACAATAGTTTTTGCTGCAGTATCAACTTGGCTTGCAAGCTGCTCCATCGCGGTCTGTGTTTTAGCGCCAATATCTTTCGCTCGTTCTGCATTTTCACCAACATCCCGCACCGTATTCGCTACTTCTTCTGCATTTTGAGATACTTCACTTATTGCGGCACTCATTTGTTCCGCAGCCGCCGCTATTTGATCGCTTTCGCGTAATAGATTTTGCGTTCCACTCTTTATTCTCCCAGTAACTGCAGCGAGAGTCTGGCCACTATTATTTAATTCCGACGATGCACTGGCTACTTTTTTCGCTAACTCTTCAACACCACCAGTAAAATCATCGAACTGACACAACAATGTTGTTGATCCGCTAGTCCGTAACGTTAAATCAATATTGTCATCCGCAATAATGTTTTGCGTTAACGACATTATTTCTATAGATTGATTTGCCTCTCCTTTTAAGTTGACGCAAAACCAAATCAACAAACCCGCTTCGATTACCACATAAAAAGCATGCCAAAGAATAATCATAAAAGGTATGTCAGCAGTTGGTAAAATAAAAATATTGTTACCGCCACTTTGTAAATAGAAAAAGGATATATGATGAATTGCGGTTAGCAGTGCATAAACCACAATGGGAATCCAATCACGGTAATAGAGAAGTACCGCTAGTAAAACAAAAACACCAAAGTGAGCTTCAACAGCCCCTTTAGCTTGATGAATATGTAAGGATGTCAGAACAACAAAACCACTTGCCATTGCAATACGACATATCAGTTGACCTGGAGACGAAAAGCAAATAAAAGCCAATGCCGCGGCAGTTATACCTCCGACAAATATGGCCTCTAACCAAGTTGAATACCAACTAGCTAAGATAAGGCTATAAGCAACTAATCCAAAGTTAATATAAAGCATCATTTTGTCTGCTTTGGCATATTGATGCGTTAGTGAATTGGTTGAAATATTCAATTAATAACTCTCCGCTTTAAAAACAAAAGTTAAGTCCATTTGCAAAAGCAGCCAACTGCTTCTTGATTAATCCAATGAGGCGTCCCGCCAGCTTCTAATGAAGTTAAAATTCGTGCGACAAAATCTTCACCTTGCCCACAAACCGCTCCACCAGAGTATGGACCAAAATAGCTTAACTCTCCCAACTTAGACCAAATTGCCACTGAAGGCCCCGCTGGAACATCGAAATGCTCAGTCTTCACACGAGCAGAAAATTCTCTCGATTCGTAGTGAACAAATTCTGCAATATGTGAAAACTCACTCTTAAGCTTAGCCAAATGAGGAATTGTAAATCGACTGCAAGGACACTTAGGATCAATAAAGTGCATGACAAGCGGACGATCAGATGGCAACACTTTTGCGTCAACCAATGAATCCGAGCCTTTAAAGGTTACCCAATATTCGCTAAACTCGCTGATGTGGCGGAATTGAAACCACCAGAAACAGTAAAGAGTTACCATTAGCCAGATAAAAAAGACAAAGCAACTCATTACTGCGCGCTTGTTTGGGAATATAGCCAATCTAACGCTCTCTAAAATTCCAATAAATCCAATACAGGCTTAAGAATAATTTAGTTCAAATTTGACTAAAAATCCTGCAATGAAACTGATTAATCGTGATTCCACTTAGTCTTTATGTTCACATACCATGGTGTGTAAAGAAATGCCCCTATTGCGACTTTAATTCTCACACGGCGCAAAATAAAGTTCCAGAAGATGAATACGTTGAAGCTTTAAAAGCAGATTTGATATCTGAGAAGATAGGCATTCAAAACAGAAAAATTTCATCCATATTTTTTGGTGGTGGAACGCCGAGCCTGTTTTCGGGTAAGAAAATAGCAGAAATAATTGATTTTATCGAAAAAGAAGTAGGCATTGAAAAGGGAGCAGAAATCACGCTCGAAGCTAATCCTGGCACTGCAGAACACGATAAGTTCATAAGTTACAAATTAGCTGGTGTTAACCGACTATCAATGGGAGTTCAAAGTTTTAACCACGTTCACTTGAAGCGCTTGGGCAGAATTCACGATGGCGATGAGGCTATTAGGGCTTTCGAGCTAGCTCGCGTGGCCGGGTTTGACAATATTAATCTTGATCTTATTCATGGCCTTGAAGGTCAAAATGAACTTCAAGCTTCAAAGGATCTGCAAGCAGCAATATCGCTAGAACCGGAGCACATTTCTTGGTACCAACTAACAATAGAACCGAATACTGTATTTTATTCGAACCCGCCAGACATTCCGAATGATGACGTTCTTGCTGACATTCAAGAAGCCGGGCAAAATCTGCTGGCTGTAAACAACTATTTACAATATGAAATTTCGGCGTACTGTCGACCTCGCAAAGATAGCAAGCACAATATGAATTATTGGGAATTTGGTGATTATCTCGCGATAGGAGCTGGCGCTCACGGAAAAATCACTTTTCGAGATTCGGATGAAATATTACGTTACCAAAAAACTCGCCAGCCTAACGACTACATGGCAAAACCTGTACAAGTCAGAAGCCGGACCAAAACCGTTTTGACTGATGAGCGACCACTCGAATTTATGATGAATGCCATGCGTTTGTGCGGTGGAGTAAAGGAAAATCTATTTGAAGAGCGTACAATGATGCCGTTGAACACGATTCAAAAACAATTGAGCAAGTTGAAAACTGACGGATTAGTCTCCCAGGATGAGCAATACTTAAGCCCGACAAAACTCGGACAGAAATACCTTAACAACCTATTAGAGGCCTTTGCAATCTAAACGCTTACACTCTTAACCACAAATAATTATAATAAAACGCCAAATATAAATTCATCGCAAGCTCTATACCTTCGAGGCCCCTATGACGGACAACACCGTAGCAATGCCAGCCGATGACGCCATGTCGTTTGATAATCCCGAGTACTATATTAATCGCGAACTAAGCAATCTCGCCTTTAATGAAAGAGTCCTTGCCCAAGCAATGGATGAAAGTCACCCGTTACTGGAACGCCTCAAATTTCTGATTATATTCAGCTCAAACCTCGATGAATATTTTGAAATTCGCGTTTCAGGGCTGATGCAGAGTATAAAATTTGAGCGCGAAACCACGGGAATGGATGGCCTCCATGCAAAGGAAGTTCTAAAAGAAATTAGTACCCGCTGTCACGCACTTGTTGATCAACAATATGAAATTCTTAATGACGTGCTGATACCAGCGCTTGAGCAGGAAAACGTGCGCTTCTTGCGCCGCAATCAGTGGACAAAAGCACAAACCAAATGGGTTGAAGAATTTGTCGAAAAAGAAGTCTTGCCTGTTGTAAGCCCAATCGGTATTGACCCAGCACACCCGTTCCCAAGGTTAGTGAACAAAAGCCTTAATTTTATCGTTAAATTAGAAGGTAATGATGCGTTTGGGCGAGATTTAAACTACGCAGTGTTACCAGCTCCTCGATCATTACCGCGCGTTATACAGCTTCCAGACGAACTCAATCAGTTTGAAGACAGCGGCGTAAATTTCATCTTTTTATCTTCAATGATTCACTCTCAGGCTGAAAAACTGTTTCCAGGCATGGAAGTAATGGGGTGCTACCAATTCAGAATTACCCGAAATGCAGATTTAGACGTAGACGTCGAGGGTATCGCTGATTTAGCAAGAGCCCTGCGAGGAGAACTCCACTCTCGTCGATTTGGAACAGCAGCGCGCCTCGAAGTCGCCGATAATTGCCCCCAAGAACTAGTAGATTTTTTATTAAGCGAAATTGGTTTGACAGAAAATGAACTTTATAAAGTAAATGGCCCGGTTAATCTCAAACGACTGTTTGGAGTTCCAAACGACGTGGCTCGGCCCGATTTACTTTACCCCCCTTTCACCCCCAAACTTCCCAAAGGTTTGAGCCGCAAAGATAATATTTTTGAGGCAATTCAGAAAAAAGATTATTTATTGCTTCATCCTTATGAATCCTTCTCGCCCGTCATTCAATTTTTAAGACAAGCCGCTACAGATTCTCAGGTAGTCGCGATAAAACAAACGCTATATCGTACAGGCTCAAATTCTGCCATTGTAGACGCTCTGATAGATGCGGCTAAAAACGGCAAAGAGGTGACTGCCATCGTTGAGCTAAGAGCAAGGTTCGATGAAGAGGAAAACCTTGAACTAGCGAGTCGTTTGCAAGAAGCTGGTGTGGTTGTGGTTTATGGTGTTGTTGGGTATAAAACCCACTCTAAAATGATTCTTGTTGTAAGGCGCGAAGACAATGAAATTCGTCGTTATGTGCATTTAGGAACAGGAAATTATCATAGCGGGAACGCCCGTTTGTATACCGACTACTCCCTGCTTACTGCCAATCCTGAAATGGGTTCTGATGTCCATAAAGTGTTTCAACAATTAACAGGTATGGGCAAAACAGAGAAAATGGAAAAAGTGCTCCATGCTCCCTTTACCCTAAAGCGCACACTACTTCGTTTAATTGATGGAGAAGTTAAAGCTCAAAAAGAACAAAAACAAGGAAGAATCATTCTCAAATGTAATGGGTTAACTGAACCCAAAATCATTCAAGCACTTTACAAAGCGTCTTGCGCGGGAGTGAAAATAGACTTAATCGTGCGCGGAATGTGTTGTTTAAGACCTGGAATTCCTGGCGTTTCCGAAAATATAAGGGTCTTTTCGATCATTGGACGTTTTTTAGAACACACTCGTGCATACTTTTTTGAAAATGCAGAACACAAGATTTATTGCGCTAGCGCTGACTTAATGGAACGCAATTTAAATAGACGGGTCGAAACCTGCTTTCCAGTATTTCAACCGAGCCTAGAGCAGCGGATTATCGAGGAACTTCAGCTCTGTATCACAAATGAATCTCAACGCTGGGAACTTAACTCTGATGGGAACTATTCAACTACAAAGAGTCTTAGTACTGCTGATTCGGCTCAAACGACCATGCTGAACAATCTAGCTAACTAGTTTTTGAGCTAAATATAAAATTTAAGATTTATTTTTAATCAAAATACGGCTTTAAGCGTAAAAATTTACAACTCGCGGTTGTAACTACCACGAGCTATCCCTATATTTATACAAACTTAAACCTTTCTGGAGAGAGATTATGAGTGAAGCAATCGTTCATGTTACCGATACTAGCTTCGACAGTGACGTATTAGAAGCAGAAGTACCAGTATTAGTCGACTTCTGGGCGGCATGGTGTGGTCCATGCAAAATGATTGCGCCAATACTCGACGAATTATCGGGTGAGTACGGAGAACAGATTAAAATCTGTAAAATGGATGTCGATGCAAATAAGGAAACCCCAGCTAAATTTAATATTCGCGGCATCCCTACGTTGATGGTATTTAAAGGTGGCAATGCTGAAGGTACGAAAGTTGGTGCACTTTCAAAAGTACAACTGAAAGAATTTATTGATTCCGTTCTCTAATTAACCTTGAGGGCACTACAAATTCGAAAAAGTAGTGCCTTAAAGCTTGCAGAATCATATTTTCTAGTTATACTTTCCGTATCTTAAGTTATTTTGCACTTCCAAGTTTTCTTCCCTAAGAATTTATTTCCCTATTTTTTTGCAAAAGACATTTCCACTCATAGGGTTGTATATCAAAAATAATTAAGGCGAAACTTGGTAATGCACTGTTAGTGTTTTTAACAAAGTTCAAAAATGCGTTCTAATCGCAGATCTTTTTTTCATTCGATTTAGAACTCGATTTTTCTTTTAAACATAAATTTCAAAGAACCCTGGAAATACTATTTTGGTACAAGATGCATCTAAATCTGACGCCTCTCAATTAAATTTTAATGAAGCGCTAGATAATAAAACCTCTGCAGAAAATTCGTCCCATATGAATCTTACCGATCTAAAAACCAAACCGATTGAAGAGCTTATTGAAATCGCAAAATCAATGAGCATGGAAAATCTTGCTCGTTCACGTAAGCAAGATGTGATATTCAATATTTTGAAGAAACACGCGCGTAGCGGTGAAGATATATATGGTGATGGGGTACTAGAAATCCTACAGGATGGATTTGGCTTCTTGAGATCAGCTGATTCGTCCTATTTAGCCGGGCCAGATGATATTTATGTTTCTCCAAGTCAAATTCGACGTTTCAATTTAAGAACTGGTGACTTCATTTCCGGAAAAATTCGTCCGCCGAAAGAAGGCGAGCGTTATTTTGCGATGCTCAAAGTAAACGAAATTAACTTTGATAAACCGGAAAACTCACGTAATAAAATTCTTTTTGAAAACCTTACACCGCTGTTCCCAAATGATCGCCTGATTTTAGAAACGGGGAATGGCTCTTCTGAAGACTTGACCGGAAGAATCATTGATTTAACTTCGCCCATAGGTAAAGGGCAGAGAGGCTTGATTGTTGCACCGCCGAAAGCAGGTAAAACAATCATGATGCAACATATTGCACAGGCAATCACTCGAAATAATCCCGAGTGTCATTTGATTGTACTCTTAATCGATGAACGTCCCGAAGAAGTAACGGAAATGCAGCGCTCCGTAAGAGGAGAAGTAGTTGCATCTACTTTCGATGAACCTCCATCGCGACATGTTCAAGTGGCTGAAATGGTCATCGAAAGAGCCAAACGTTTAGCTGAACACAAAAAGGATGTTGTTATCCTACTTGATTCAATAACTCGTCTGGCGCGAGCCTACAATACAGTAATACCATCATCAGGAAAAGTTTTGACAGGTGGTGTGGATGCCCACGCACTTGAAAGACCAAAACGCTTTTTTGGTGCCGCAAGAAATATCGAAGAAGGCGGAAGCCTCTCTATTATTGCAACCGCACTTGTTGATACTGGCTCTAAAATGGACGAAGTTATCTTCGAAGAGTTTAAGGGTACAGGCAACATGGAATTGCACCTCGATAGAAAAATTGCAGAAAAAAGAGTATACCCCGCGATTAATATCCGCCGCTCTGGAACAAGACGTGAAGAGCTTTTAACGAAAGAAGAAGAACTACAAAGAGTTTGGATTTTACGTAAACTCCTTCACGATATGGAAGATACGGCGGCAGCTGAATTTTTAATTGATCGACTAAAAGATTTCAAATCAAATGATGAATTCTTTTTGTCAATGAAATCAAAATAGTTAACACATAAACATTAATGGCCTTTAAAGATCTACGTGACTTTATTCGTCTTTTGGAAGATAAAGGCCAACTAAAACGTGTATCACACCCCGTAAGCTGCAATCTAGAAATAACCGAAATTTGTGACCGCACACTTCGCGCCGAAGGTCCAGCTCTTCTATTTGAAAACGTAACTGGTTATGACATCCCAATCTTGGCGAATTTATTCGGTACGCCAGAAAGAGTTGCTCTTGGCATGGGACAAGATAATGTAGCCGCGCTAACCGAAGTCGGCGAGCTCCTAGCCTTTTTGAAAGAACCTACCCCTCCCAA
Organism: Cellvibrionaceae bacterium; assembly: GCA_965262305.1. GTDB lineage: Bacteria > Pseudomonadota > Gammaproteobacteria > Pseudomonadales > Cellvibrionaceae > CBDHEY01. The sequence goes on along the minus strand of CBDHEY010000004.1, from coordinate 887,021 downwards.
AGGGATGAGAGACGCCTGGGATAAACTCCCAATTTTTAAACAAGTTTTAAATATGAACCCCAAAACACTTAGCAAGGCGAAATGCCAAGAGGTGATTATTGAGGGTGAAGATGTCGACTTAAATAAAATCCCCATTCAAACTTGCTGGCCCGGAGATGCAGGCCCCTTAGTTACTTGGCCTCTAGTCATCACCAAAGGCCCCAACAAAGAAAGGCAGAACCTTGGTATCTATCGTATGCAATTGCTTGGTAAAAACAAGTTAATTATGCGTTGGTTAAGTCACCGCGGCGGAGCTTTAGATTTCAAAGATTTCCAGGAGAAGTTTCCCGGAGAGAATTACCCTGTATCCTTGGCTCTTGGTGCGGACCCGGCAACCATTTTGGGCGCAGTTACTCCAGTGCCAGATACGTTAAGCGAGTATGCATTTGCGGGTTTGCTTCGCGGCAATAAGACCGAAGTCGTTAAGAGCATAAGTAACAAATTACTCGTTCCAGCGTCAGCAGAAATTGTTCTAGAAGGTTATTTAGCGCCAGGAGAGTTAGCCGACGAGGGGCCTTTTGGTGACCATACAGGCTATTACAACGAGGTAGAAAAATTTCCGGTATTCACCGTTACCACGATTACGCAGCGAAAAGACCCCATTTATCACAGCACTTATACCGGTAGACCACCAGATGAACCTGCAATCTTAGGCGTGGCACTTAATGAGGTTTTTGTACCACTACTAAAAAAACAATTTCCTGAAATCGTAGATTTTTATTTGCCGCCTGAAGGCTGTTCATATCGGATGGCTGTTGTGACAATGAACAAACAATACCCCGGCCACGCAAAACGCGTGATGATGGGAGTTTGGTCTTTCTTACGCCAGTTTATGTATACCAAGTTCGTAATAGTCACAGATGCGGACGTTAACGCACGCGACTGGAAAGACGTCATATGGGCAATCACAACACGTGTTGACCCTACCCGAGATACCACTCTTATCGATAACACACCGATAGATTACCTTGATTTTGCTTCTCCCGTATCAGGCTTAGGGTCAAAGATGGGAATAGATGCGACCAATAAATGGCAGGGAGAAACCGATCGAGAGTGGGGTAAACCTATAGAGATGGATGCGGGTGTTAAAGCGAAAATAGACGAAATCTGGGATCAACTAGGTATTTTAGATAACAAATAGAATATAAAATACACGGTAAAGTGGTTAATTCACCGATCAGGCATTGAATAACCGACAAACATTTAATACAACTACCTTTTAGTATTTACCAAACTTGCTGTAATCAAAGGAGATCTTGCAAATATGGACATTGTTTTTCGCAATCAAAACGGCACGGAATTCCGCCTAAAAAGACTCGACAATCCCGCAAAAGAGGTCGGAAAAACCCGAAAGTTTCCTGCTAACCGAATCGAATCCGCTTTCAAGAATGCAAAACCCGTTACACCTAATACCTGGGCTGGAATCTGGCGGGAGATGCAATTTATTCCAGGAACACCGCCTAATAAAACCGAAGATGTAATCAAATCTATCCAAGACAACATTAATAAATCAATAGTTCTAGAAGCAATAACACCAGGACATAAAATTTCCAACGGTAATTCTGGAGGCGCTAAGAGTGCTGGACAATCTAAAAACCAGACAATGCCACTAGGAGAAGTCTCCGCACAAAAAGATGCGAGTGAGATCTCACCACAAAGCAATCAGGAGGCTTTTTCTGAGAAAAACGCTACGGAGAATGATGAGCCAGTAAAAGAGGGACTAAATTCAGACGAAGCGGAAACCTCTGGCGAGCCTATTAGCATGGTGAGCGGCGAAGAGATATTGCAACTCACAGACTACACGCTTCCTGGACCAATCCCTTTTGCCTGGACGCGCACTTATCGCAGCTCCCGATCAAATGATATAGGATTGGGCTGCGGGTGGACCCATAGCGGAAGTGAGTATCTTGAATTAAGCCAGGAAGACTCAAAAGTTTTTTACATTGACCAAGAGGGAAGGAAAATCCCTTTTAACCTGCCAAGAGAAAAACAACGCAGTAAATATTTACCTGAGCAATTTACCCTTGATCGCACCTCAGAAAAAACGTTCGTATTAAAAAAGCAGGGAGAGCCAGATAGAGTTTTTACACAGCAAGGGACCTCATCGAAGTTAAAACTCTTGCAGCTTCGTCACGCCGCTTACAGAGCAAACACCAAGGGGTTATTATCCGATTCCAATGATAACGGCTTTGCTATCAATTTTAGTTACAACAATAAAGGTCAGCTCACGCATATTCTAGGAAACTGGGGTAAATCCTTTGAGTTGAAATATACAATTGATGGAAAGGTTTCTGCCGTTAATCTAGCCAACAAGGGTAACGGCTCACGTAAATGCATCGCAGAATACAGTTACGACAAAAACAATGATCTAACTTCCCAACGGAATGCCAAGGGCATTGGCGAGACTTATCACTACCAAAACCACTTGCTAGTGCAAAGAACACTCGCAACTGGATTTCGCTTCTATTTTAAGTGGGATGGCAATGACAAATCCGCCAAGTGCATACAAAACTGGGGGGACAATGGCGTCTATGCCTATGCTTTTGATTGGGACCCAAAAAATAAACGAAGTAAAACAACAGATAGTCGAGGTTATACCACCGAATTTAATTACGACGACTATGGACATATTCTCGAAGAAATCGATAACGAAGGAAACCGTCACACATTCAACTTCGATCGAGGCCGCAAAGAAAGCTATACCGATCCAGAAGGTAATATTACTGAATATTTCTACGACGTAGAAAACAATCCAGCAGGGATGCGTGACCCGCTGGGCAATAGTATTTCAATTGGATATTTTAATGGTAACGCCACGGCGTTTACCGACAAGGATCAAACCCACTGGAAACGCGAATACAACGACAATGGCCAGATTCGCGCACTCATTGACCCATACCGCCAAAAAACCCGTTACACCTACAATGACCAGGGGTTACTCACAAGTATCACTAACCCGATGGGGCATTGCACCAAATATCGCTGGTCTCGAAATGGTGAACTCGAAACCCTAATCGATAGTTTAGGACACGAAAAATATTTTACTTACGACTCGTGGGGACAAATCATTCGCCAGGTATTTATCCCTAAAGGCGAAAAGCAAGGCGTCACTACCGAGTTCGAATACAATACGACTGGAAAACTGACGAAAGTAATAGCACCAAACGGCGAAACGACTCACTACACATATAATGAAAACGATCAACTCATAAAATATAGCGACCCTAATGGGCGGACGACAGAATATAAATACGATGGCCTAAGCCAAGTTGTTGAACGTGTTGACGCTGAAGGCCAAACGTTACAATACGAATATGATACTGAGCGTAACTTAACCTCATTAACCAATGAAAATGGTGAGCGTTATCAGTTTTTTTACGATGGCAATGAGCGCCTAATTAAAGAAATTGGATTTGATGGCCGAATTCAAACATACGAATACAACAAAGCTGGGCACCTTATTCGTCACACAGATGCAGACGAAGTGATTACAGAATTCGAGCGAGACGCACTCGGGCAAATGCTTACCAAAACAAGCAGAAGCGTAAACAACAATACAGAAAAAGAAGAACGTATTCGCTATCAATATGATGCAAAAGGTCGCTTAGTTGAAACATACAACCAGCATCAATACATTGCCTTTGAATACAACAAGTTTGGTAATCTAGTTAATGAGCATCATTGCGATATAAACGCAAAAAACCAGCGCATTAAATCAAGCGAATCCAATATCCAATTTAGCCATATCTGGCCAGGCTTAAGAAGTGGTATAACCTTACCCGATAGAAAGCACATTCGTTATGACTACAACGCCTTAAATCAGCTCACGCGCATCGCGCTCGATGGAAAGTCGCTTACACATATAGAACGAAACAATTTTGGTCAAGAGATCGCTCGTCACCAAGGTGTATTAAGTACACATACCGATTATGACCCAATGGGCCGAATTCAAAAACAACGCAGCTTCAATCAACACAATAAAACCCAAGGTCCCATTCAACGAGAATACAGCTACGACAAATTTGGCAATCTAAATCAATTAATAGAGGGCGACCAAAGCACCACATACATTTATGACCTATTAAATCGACTCGAAAAAGTAGAGGGCGTTCACCCAGAACAATTTACCTTTGACCCCGCAAGTAATTTATTAAATTACCAAGGTAAAAATAGTCATGGCGGATCAGTAAATGGCAACCGCCTTACCATGCAAGGCGATAAAAAATTTACCTACGACGCCCGCGGCAACCTTATTCAAGAAAAACGTGGCAAAGATGGCAAACTAGAAACGCACTTCTTCTACAATCTACAAAATCAACTGATTAAAGTTGAAAAGGGCAAACAAACCACTGAATACAAATACGACCCAATTGGTCGACGTATCGAAAAACGCGATAACTTTGGCACTACGCGATATCTTTGGGCAGATGATCAACTAACCCAAGAAAATCGCAACAATATATCGAAAACCTACGTATACGAACCCGAAAGTTTTAAACCTGTCGCCATGATGCAAGATGGTGAAATCTTTCATTATCATCTTGATCACCTCGGCACACCTAAAGAACTCACTAATGAATCAGGAAAGGTTGTCTGGAAGGCCCGCTATAAAGCCTATGGCAATCTTGCTCTCAAAGAAGTCGAAGACGTTGAAAACAATTTGCGGTTCCAAGGCCAATATTTCGACGAAGAAACTGGACTGCATTACAATCGCCATAGGTACTACAACCCCAGCACAGGACAGTTTACGACACAAGACCCGATTGGATTACTGGGTGGTGTAAATAACTATCAGTATGCGCCTAATCCAGTGAGTTGGGTTGATCCGTTAGGGTTGAAAGCTAAACCTGATGATTGCCCGACAGCTGGAAAACAAAACAAGCCAATCACTGATCCTGCTAGATTAATTGGAGCGCCTAAAGATCCGCTTGCTTCAGTAAACTCTAATAGAGTTTCTGTTATCGTTGATGAAGCGGCATTTTTGAATTATTACGTCGAAAAGGATGGGTTGGGAAGGCCTAAGTTTGATTCTGAGGGCAGCTATTTAATAAATCCTGATGCAGCTCTTAACCCTGGCAAATACGTTACATTTACTGATGATATTGCAGGAATGAATATAGTTGAAGCACGTAAGGCAACAGGTACATATTCGGTTCCAGGTAGAGATGATTATCGTGCATACGAAGGAACGAATTATCGAGTAGATATGTATTTGTCTGATGAGGATCTTGAGAAGCTCTCTATACCTGGTAAAAACGATGACTACTTGAATGATATTGGTGGAGCTAGGGCTGTTGGTGGAGCTAGGCAGAGAACTACAGATGATTGGGTCCCTATTGGTGGCAAAGTAAAAAAAGTTACTAGAATGGATCCTCCAATTAAACCGACGCCTAAATAAGTTATGAGCAAAGTTGATATTATTACAGAAAATCTAACTGATTTAATCAAGCATAGGTATCGATATGCTCAGAATACTAGATCAGAAGAATATGCATCGTATAATGACTTTCAAGACCGGTTTGTAAAACCAAATGCTAGTTCAGATGTATTAGATGCATTTTCTCGTTGTGCAGAGCAGCTGAGTGATGGCGAACTAACCGGATTGTTTTGGCTTGCATCCTCGTACAATATCCAATTTTTTCGAGAGATTCCAGATCTAGTTGGACGCGTAAGTGATTCGAAAAAAATTAAGTTTCTTGAATATTACTATAGAAAAATTGATGGTTTGGGTGACGCTGAAATCGGTTTGGATTTAGTGACAAAGAAGTCATTGCAAGACGAGTTTGATCGATTAAAAAATATATAATTTGATGACGTTTGCATGTTGTCTGCTATTGCATAATTGCCTACAGCGTCAGCGCCAACCGCCTAGTGGCGGCTAGCCGGAGTCAAAGGGGTCAATCTCACTGCTGTGCCACAAACTTTTATAGCAATTGAGTTTGATTAATATGATGGGGCTCGGTTTGTCCCGGAACATCCTTTAGTAATTCAACCAAATCTCTTCGCATAAAAACATTTAACTGTAGTACCCTTAATTTTTAACGAAAAAATTATTCGTACACCCGAGAATATAAAAGTAATAATTCGAAATCTATTTAATATTTAGAGGCCATTTTGAGCGTTTAATCTGAATTTTATGAGCACCTTAAAATTATTCAGTTCTATGGAGATAAGACAGTAGAAAACATTTCTAACGAAAGTGATAACTGCGATAGAGGTCTTTTTAAGAAACTACGAGAAGAACTTTAAACTACTGGTTCATAAAGATTCTAAAGCAAAGATATCTATTAAAATAAATATCAAGAAAAACATAAATTCTAAAGTTTATCAACTGCTCTATTGAATGCGTCAGGATTGTATCCATGAATAGTGGCATCACCAATAACTGTAACAGGCACCCCTCGCCCACCAATTTTACTGAAAATTGCTGCGCTGTCAGCTGACCGTTCAATATCTTTTTCGCACCAAGCAAGATTTAAGTCTTTGAAAAATATTCTCGCCTTCGCACAATAAGGGCAGTTACGAGTAGAAAACATAACAACATCACAGCGACTATCTATTTCTCGAGCACTCAACTTCGCAGGCGATCCAACAAATAGATATAGCAAGAATAAGCCTACTAAAGTTATGAGTACTTTTTTATTCATTAAGTTAACCTATTAACTTCATTTAAAAAATTTATAGAGATGAATCTGTATTGCCAAATCAATAAAAAATGTCAGTACTCACCATATTAGTGCACCTACCTAGCTATGAACATCAAAAGCAAAAAGAAAGCAACGTAACATTTTTATTTCTTGCGGACGAGTTACAACTTTGTGAATTATACGCTATTCAACTATACGAGTTTCCATATAATAGTTTTAAAAAAATAGGTGTGCGACATGATCAATAAAAATTGCAAGAAGTGCCACAAACCCATGAATGGCGGCGTTTATCGCAAGCCAAACCAATGTCCAAGCTGTGGACAATTGCAAAATGAAAATCTCGACGCTAGAAACCGCCCGATATATCTTAATAAACAGGCAAGCATCACTGATAATCTCTCGATAAATGCGCAGAGTCCTATTCCTGATGAGACAGCAGAAAACAGTATTACTTCCCGTAAAGAGATGAATGGCGGCCGCGTTGAACCAGTTATTGACGATAACTCCAAGCAAAAAATTACTAAGATTTCAGCAAGATCTGCACCGCAAGTAAAAGAGAAAAGCCAGTTAAAAGAAGAAAAAACGCAGCAAAAGATAAATTTTCATGCGGCAAAAATTAAGAGTACCAGCACTGATGAAATGTCGAAACACGAATCTAGGTTAAAGAAAGCACCAAGTCGATCTGCAAAAAATGTTATGGCTAATATTCGAGCGGAAATAGATGCGATTGAAACCAGGAAATCAAATTCTAAAAGTCGGCAGACAGCATCTAAATCGGCTCATGTGAACCCGAAACCAAATGTAAATAATTTAGAAAAAACAAACCAAATCAAGCTTAAAAATCGCTCTGATAATGTTGCTGCTCTTTCGGATCATCGAGATAAAAGTAAAAAGTCAGTAAATCCGCGGCTTCATTCCGGAGTGTTACTTACTACTGAGTCTTCACAAAATCTCGATATACGAAAACATTTAGATATAATTTCATCCGACTTGCTATTCCCTGTCGAGTTTCGAACTAAAAAGGGACGTCAAAATGTGTTAACTGCCGCGAGAAAAAAAGTACTTAGTGAACTACGTAAGGACGCTCATACTCTTGGCGCTAACGCAGTCGTAGACGTAAAAATTAGCTATAACGAAATTTTAAATGGCGATGCACCAAAAATTTTATTTATGGCAACAGGAACGGCTGTTGTAATAGGAGATAAGCATCTAAAAAGAAGGTCTCAAACAAAAGCGAATAACGCATAGTTGCGTTTTAAGTTTGCGTTAATAAATATTTCGAGGAGAGTCACCACCAAACTCAATATCGACAATTAATGGTAGATGATCAGACCCGATGTTTTTTCCTAATCGCATATCTTTGACATTAATATGTTTACTCACAAAACAATGGTCAATAGGAATCATCATCAATGGAAAGAGCGTCGGCCAAGTTGGAAGTACTCCAAAACCTCTTCTAGAATTAATTAGGCCGCTTTGCTTCTCGAAACTCTGTAAAACTCTCGACCACATAGTTATGTTTAGATCTCCTAATAAAATAGTATCACCAGACATCTCTTTTACATGACTTGCAATATCTTGAAGTTGGGAATTTCGCAACGCTGAGCTCACTTTTCCGATAGGTGGTGGTGGATGAGTCGCAATCACATTAAGGATTTCAGAATCAATACGCAATTTCACTTCAATACTAGGTATACCAGTGCTACCCCACTCTTGAATACTAGGATTCACAAATGGGTATTTACTTATAATACCTATACCAAAATTGTCGTTTCGCAACTTGTAAAAATTTTCAGCATAACTATCACCTAGTACATTTAATCGCTTAGCCCACTCTTCATCAATTTCCAATAGTACGATCACATCTGGATTTTCTTTTTTAATTAGATCTATCAACGAACCCTTCCGGGCGTTGCTCGTTAAAACGTTACTAAGTAAAAACCGCAATTTATGCTGATCAAAAGCAGGAATTGATTTTTCAGAACTGAAATAAAAAGGAACAATGCTTATAGAATTCGCAAACACGACCACTACAGCCAAAATTACATGCAAGTATTGTTTTAAGATTACAAAAAAAAACGAAGCAATAAGAGACAGAACTAAATATTGAATTTTAAAATGACTGAATAAATCTAATAAAAAATGCGTAGTATCCAAAAATGAAATAATTGTACACAATAATAAAAACCATAAAGCCACACTCACCACACCATGAAAGGAGAGTCTCCCAAGTAGGTATTTTTTAATCAACGACATTATTATGGGTTGTTCCAAACTCGAATATCGCGTTGAGGAAAGGGAATGTCTACCTTATTTGCTTTCAAAGCATCCCATACATCTTTATACAATGAAAATTTAGCCGCATTATATTCGTTTGAATTCACCCAAACTCGAGCTTCAAAGTCGACGCTACTATCACCAAAATTCATTATACCCACTCGAGCTTCTTTTTCTTGATCTGCATAAGAATTATGTTTAACGACATCAACGAGAATAGATGTCACTTTATCCATATCACTCGCGTAAGAAACGCCTACAGCTATCTCGATAAGTGAAAGGTTTTTGGTATTGTGAAGTATTTCTCCGACAATATGGCGGTTCGGAATAGTGATAACATCGTCGTCCTCAGTAACGAGCACGGTATAAGCGAGAAAAATATCTCTTACCTGACCATGAACGCCTTGAACACTAATTGTGTCCCCCACGATAAATGGGCGAGTAAAAATAATATTAAAACCAGCGCCATAATTAGATAGCAACCCTTGAACTGCAAGACCCGCACCTAATGAAGCAGCACCAATTGCTGCCACCAAAGGCGTAATACTAATTCCGATTTTATTTAGACAAATAATGCCAACCATTACAACGATAATCACCTTAACCGTATTAGCAAGAAATCGAGACAAGGTGATATCTAAGTCATGCTTTGCACATAGTTTTAGAACGAGTTTAGATACTCGACCGGCGATGAACATGCCAACGAGTAAAATAATAAGTGCACCAACTAATTGAAAGCTATAAGTTAGAAAAAAATTGACGATGGTATCGTATACCACCTGTAGTTGTTTTATTTCATTTACGATTTCTTGCTCCATTTTTATCTCTCACATTTAAGATTTATGTAACGAAATTTTCTTGCTCAAGCTAAGGCTCCAGCGTTCTAAAACAAACCAAAAAATATAGGCAAAAACAATACATACTCCAAGATTGAATACTAACCCCAATGCTTCAGAAAACTCTGAACGGCCAAATATTTTATAAAAAATAAAGAAACTTGCTCCAGTAATGGGATTATGCGTTAAATACAAGCTATAAGAAATTAGGCCGAGTCTCTGAAGCACCCACCAATTTAATGAACCTATTCGACCGAAATACGCCGCTAGACTAACCGTCATAGCAGTGGCAATAGCAAACAAACTAAATTCGTTATAATAGTAAATAGATGCAAATAATAGCAGGCAGTAGTAGCCTAACAGGAATATCATCGATAAGTTCTTTTTCCAAGTATGATAAGCAAACACCCCCAATAAAAAAGCATGCCAAAATGGAAGAAATAGCCCCTTTATACTCGGTTCAGGTAAAATCTGAAAAGGCCAAATAAGTGAGATGATAGCGCAAGAGCCTAAAACGGTCCTGTGACTTAAATTAAACCTTTGACGAGTAAGAACAATTAAGCAGTATATTAGATAAAATTGAACTTCCAGACATAACGTCCAATAGATAATATTAATATGCTCGTAACCCAGTATCGCCTGCGCATAAAACAAGTGCGCCACCAATTGTGCAACGCTAGGTAAACTGTAGTTTTCCCCTGTAACCATGGCAGAGATAGAAGCTAACCCAAGAACCAATACAATTGAGCCCCAATAAGGTGGGTCTAATCTGATTGACCTTCGAATTACAAACTTTCCGAAGTACGACAGATTAACACGATCTTTGTTCAGACTATGAGCCATGACAAAACCACTGATTACGAAAAATATCGGCACTCCGTAGTGTCCCTTTTCGAACAAAATGATCGTCAAAAGATCCGGTATTTTAGATAACAATCGATCGATATGGCCACCTTCGTAAGCGTGATACAACACAACCCAGAGTGCCGCAATGCCACGAAGCGCATCAATCAAGTAAAAGCGCATAAATCCCCCAAAAGCTTATGCCTAAAGAAAGTTGCAATAGAGCCAACTGCTAAAATATTCTAATAAAGTATGAGATTAATCGGAGGCTAATGCAAAAGCATTTTACACTTTCAACATTAAACCTTTTTTATAAAGCTCGGTACTTTGCTGGTACTCGCCCAACTCTGACAATAAATTTGCAAGATCTAAATAGGTTTGCGGATCATCTCGTAGTTTAAGACTATCTTCGTAATATGACTTTGATTTTCCCCAGAGCTTATTCGCTTTAGCGATTTTACCAAGTACTCGTAGTAGAAGCGCATCTCCAGGGTGATCTCGTAACCAAGCTTCAGCAACAATAAGTCTCTCCTTCAGGTTTCCGCCATTTAATTCTGAATATAGGTTCAACAGCTCGTGATGCCATGAATGACTAAGAGTATTTCTAATCACTAATTCAGCTTTTTCAACTTTCTCCATATCAAGTAAATATCTTACATAGGTGGCAATAATCGCCCCATCTTTCTTTTGTACTTTGGGAATGAGCTGCCATGTTTCCGTGAGAGCCTTTTCTTTTTGATCTAGCGAAGCATTTTCAAAATTTTGAACTAATAGAGATTGATATGCATTTTTTTCCAACGAGAACAAAGTATCAATCGATACAATTTTGCTTTTTTTTAAACGGGGTATTAATTCAATTAGAGATTCCCAATCCTGAAGCTGGATGTACACTTTTTTTAAAAGATCCAATAAAACAGGATTGTTGATTGCCGTCGTTTTAATTTTATTTAATGTTGCTAAACAATGTTCGTATTCTTTATTTAATAGCTGAATTCTCGCTTGACTCAGTGCTATTGCCAACTCATTTTCAGGAGAAGCTTTTTCGGCTTGTTGAAGTAAAAAATGGCTTTCGTCATTCAACCCTAATTCCGAGGCGCTTCGCGCTGCCGCAAGATAATGAACTAAAGGTAATTCCGTTTTCTTTGCCGCTCCTAGTAATTCTTTTTTGGCAGCAAGCCAATTTCCTTCTATATAGTGGATGAGTCCCTTTTGGGTTCGTTTAATTGTCGACTTGTCTCGCGCCTCACTAAACCAATTTAACCCGCTACCCACTTTTTTAACACCTCGCTTAATCCCCCAAAATACAAACCATAAGATAAAACAAAACAAAAAAAATAAGAGGATCCCCACCCAAAAGCTCGATTCAAACGTCCATCCACCGATCGATATGAGTACATATCCAGAATCATTTTTAACTAATTCAATTAAAAATGATCCTCCGAGCAAAAAAACAACACTAATAATTATAAGAAATTTCATTTTTTAACCTCAACAGAAATACCTTTGAGGTTATGTAGCTGTTCAATATAAGAATGAATTAGCTCTAGAGAGCCACTAATATCGGGTAATTTAGTGACAACTTGCCGCTCTTCAAGCAATGCTAGCTCGCTAATAAATGTTTGTGTTTCTTGGGATTTAGGAAAATAGGTATTGGTCCAGTCTATGGCTTGCTGGATACTTTGATCATAAATAACTTGCTGTTCTCGTAACAGCGCCAACTGCGATTTTTCAATCAGCAAACGAAGATTAAGGCGAGCATACTGATTTAATTCTGGCACAAGTATCGGAGTCGGGTTTTCGGTATGATTGGTGACCCGAATATACTCCCTTAACTTGTTCATAAAAGTGGCAAAGCTTTCCAACACAACATCAAAAGCACCTCCATTTTTTTCGGCATCAGAGTTGTTTTCTAATGTTCGAGTATCAGACACTTTTTCTGCACCAATATCTTTTCTACTCGGTTTGGATGGCAAATACTCAATGGCATTAGCCAATGCTGATAGTCCTAAATAAAGCCCTTCGATATCAATTTTTTTTGTTAACCTAAGAGCGGCCAGGTCATTCGCTATTGCTTGGCGTAGTGGAAACAAGTCTGGATCTTCGAGGCCTAACAGTATTTGATCGGCTTCAACTAATAGCGCATCGGCACCAGTCGCGTTTTTTTCGATAAGTACCCGTTGATTAGCCAGCTTTAGAAGATATTCAGCTTCTGCTAGCAACCAGTCTTCACGAGAAGTTGTTGATATAGAAAGTAGTCGCTTGTTCTGCGCTTTTTGTATCTGCTCCAGACCATTAATTCGCTTTTTTATATCACTATCGATGCCAACAAGCGTTTTGTTGTCTGTGTTTTGCTTCGCTTTCAAACTGATAATCTGCTGATACTGCGCACTAATAGTTTGATTTACTTGGTTGAGCCCTTTTTCAGTCAGACTCTTATTTTCTTCAACTTTGACAAAGATCCACACTATTGCAGCGGCAATAACAAGCATTAAAAAGAGATTTACAACTAGAATAAAAGGAAATCGTTTTTTATTTGATGATGTTCCTTTCTCCTTTTTAGATTTTTGTTTTTCTTGCTTTTCGTCAGCAGATAATTCCTCATTTTTTGGATCCTTTGTTTTATCTACAATAACGCCAGACTCTTCTAAAGTATCTTTACCGCTAACACCTGTTGTCTCTTCAACAAAACTACCAGCCTTTTTTTTATTTTTATCCAGTTCGTTTTCTTCAAGTTTATCTTCTGTTTCTGAATTTTTATTCAAATCTGTCACAATTCACTACCCAATTGTTTTGATGCTCGCGCTATCGCTAGCATCATTTCACCTTCCGACGCATTTTTAGCAATTGTAATACTTTCAAACCCCAAATTTTTCGCTATAAGAGCAACCCTTTCACCTGGAGCAATAATTTGTATCTTTGGCCAATCATTCATTTTTTCAGCAATCTGCCGATGAAAATTTTCTATACTTTCACCACTAAAAACCGGCACAATCATTTTTTCAATGGTCTCTAATGAGTTAATACATTGAGTAAAACGGGCAAACTCAATTTCTTTTGGAACACGAAGATAGAGATCACAACATTCCACGTGCGCGCTACGATTTTCTAATTCTGATTGAATTTTGGTTCTACCACCTACACCCTTAAATATTAAAACCTTTTCTTTAGCAACCTGCTGCAAACCTGGTAAAGAAAGCAATTCTTCACTATTCATCGCCTGCTCAGCAGTAGCAATTGATATAGATGATTGCTGCAAATGGTGATTTAAAACGCTCGCCGTTTTTTTCCCAACACAATAACATTCTATTCCAATGGGGAATTGAGGCCAGTAGCGATCAATCCATTCAAAAGCATGATTTACCGCATTTTGGCTCACAAAAATCAATTTTTGATAATGATCTAGATTTAGGACCTGAGACTTGATTGCATTCCCGTTTACCCTATCACTTACTGTAATCAATTCAAGCAATGGCATTGCTAAAACGTCATATCCTTCTGTAATAAGCCGATTCAACCAAGTTTGATTTTGCGCTTCGGGCCTTGTCGCTAAAACACAATACTTAGAATCATTCCCCATAGACTTTCGCTAAAATTTTGTCTGCTCCTGCTGCTAATAACCGTTCTGCCAGAATCTTGCCTAACTCTTCACATTTACTAGCTGGGCCGGTTATTTCTTCTCTCAGAATTTCTTGACCATCAGGCTCTCCAACCAAAGCACGAAGCCAAATTTGATCTTCTTGGTGCAACGCATAAGCACCAATTGGTACCTGGCATCCGCCTTCTAACGCACGATTAACGGCTCTTTCGGCAAGCACTCTCTCAGCGGTCAAATGGTGATGCAATGGTTGAATTAGCTGGATAGTTTTTTCATCATCAACACGACACTCAATGCCCACTGCACCCTGTCCACCTGCAGGTAAAATTTGTTCAGGCGAGAGAAAGCCACTGATTCGGTCTCGCATTTCCAATCTTTTTAATCCCGCTGAAGCTAGAATAATTGCGTCATACTCGCCCGCATCCAATTTTGCTAAACGTGTATTAACGTTTCCGCGTAAAAAAGTAACATTCAAATCAGGTCTTAAATTAAGTAATTGCGTTTGTCGCCTCAAACTTGAAGTACCGACAATTGCTTCACTTGGCAGCTCTTCCAAAGTGGTGTACTTGTCAGATACAAGTGCATCTCTTGGATCTTCTCGCTCACAAATTACCTTAAGGCCAAGACCATCAGGGAACTCCATAGGCACATCTTTCATAGAGTGAACAGCGATATCTGCTTCGTGATCAAGAAGCCCCTGCTCTAGCTCTTTTACAAACAAGCCTTTTCCACCAACTTTTGCCAGGGGTACATCGAGTATTTTATCGCCACGAGAAGTCATAGGCACTAAAACGACGTCCAAATCTTGATGAGTCTTCAACAGCTCACTTTTTACAAACTCGGCTTGCCATAGCGCCAAAGGGCTTTTTCTTGTCGCGATACGTAGTTGTTTCATTTATTTTCTCTTTTATAAAATATAGATGTAGGCCAATATGCTATTTATCTAATCAAGCAAGGACTTTAACCAAATACATTGCCAGCTTAGCGCTATTTGTTCTTATTTTAGCTATTCATTCACCTTGATGCACTTAACAAACTTCTGGTTCTTTAGATTAGTTTTAAGCGGTATGAACCAAAAAACTCGCTTACACATTTTACATTCTTATAGCTGTGTAATCACTTCACGTACTTTTGCTAAATGCCTCCGACTAATCACGGCGCGATAGCTGCTCTCTTTGAATTTTACTTCGTGATGACTAGCATCTGACTTTTCTATGCCAGCGATTTGCTTGACCGCGACCAATGCATTCCGATGAACGCGTATAAATTCACCGCTGAATTCGATCTCGAGATCTTTTAGTGTATCGTCAACCAAAACTTCACCATCTTTATGAATTACGGAGACATACTTTTGATCTGCAACAAAGCAAAGAATTGAATCAACTGCGATCAGCTCAATTCCAGAGTGAGTTTTTGCCGAAATATGACTTCTTTTATTAATCTCATGAGCGGCATCTTTGGTTTTGGCATCTAGTACTGCTCTTTGAGCTTTATTAAGCTGGAGTATTTTACTAAGCACTTCATGTAACTTCGCTTGCTCAACCGGCTTAACAAGGTAACCTGCCGCAAAAGCCTCAAATGCTTGTAACGCATATTCATCATATGCGGTGCAAAAAACCATCGCAGGAGGTTCGGGTAACTGAGAAATTCGCTTAGCGGCTTCGATTCCATCCATGCCAGGCATACGAACATCCATTAAAACTAACTCAGGATCTAGTAACTCAACACTCTTACATGCCTGCTCGCCACTACCAGCCTCACCCACCACAATAAAACTGCCTTCAGATTCCAGCATCTTAATAATGCGCTTTCTAGCAAGAGGCTCATCATCAACAACAAGAACGTGCATTAATATGACCTCCAAATCAGACATTCAAAGCGATAAAGAACTTTAAACACGCTTTTCTTAATTATCACGTTAACTAGCACCTAGGTTTAAATTGGTTTCAATTTCGGTTAATAAGGGATAGCTTAAATCCACATTAAAAACGGATTTTTCGCGATTTATGTGCATTTTGGCTTTAACCCCAAAATATGCAGATAAACGATTGCGAATGTTATCGAGGGCCATTCCATTGTTATTATCCATCTGCGAAGTCTTTTCCATTTCATCTTTTGCAGCATAAGGGTTGTTTATGGATAGATGCACTTGATGACCATCAGACTTGATCATTATTTTTACAACACCCCCATCAACCAAGGGTTGAATGCCATGGTAAATCGCATTTTCTAATAAAGGCTGAATTAATAGACTCGGAATAAGCGCTTTACCATTAAGTCCCCCAATATCCCATTGCACGATTAATCGATCACCTAACCTTGCCTGTTCGATTGAGACAAACTTTCTGCAAAGCTCAATTTCACTTTCTATTGGCACTAGAGACGCTTCGTTAAGACTTGCCCTAAATAATTGCGATAAATTTATGACCATCTTTTCTGCTTGAATAGGATCGATGTGAACTAAACTCGCAATACTATTCATACTATTAAATAAGAAATGCGGTCTGATGCGCGATTGAAGCGCTTGAACTCTTGCGTGCAGTTCAGCTTGTTGTTGATTGCGTAATTGCTGTTGGATAAAAAAGTAGCGGAGAAGTACTCCAGCAAATACAGAAGAAATGACGAGATTTCCAATAACAAAATATAAATCTACATCGAAGTGCAATGTTTGCGTCCAGTGACCTACCACAGATACGACTAGAGTAATGAATAAAACAATAAGGTAACTTACTGCTCCAGCAACGACACCTCCCTTTTTATCAAACCAAGGCCTCAAGGGACAAATACATGCAGCACTCGCCAAAATCACCCATTGAACAGATATGGAAACCATACCAAATTTTAACCAAGTAAAGGAACGAAGCCCGCCATCTGCAATAACCAATGCTAATGCTAATAGCTCACCTACGAGAGTAAGCGCAAATACAGATTGAACGCTACACAAATCTGGCAAAAAGTTTTGTGACCGTTTAAGCACGCTGGCACCTTTTATTTTTAGTCTCCTCTAATTAAAACAGTTAGGTATAATGTTCGCCATTTTTTAAGTCGCATATACACAAGAAATAGTTATGAGTAAAGACACTAAGCTTGCAAAACCCTGGGGTGGAAGATTTTCCGAAGCAACCGATGCATTTGTTGAGCGTTTTACGGCATCTGTAGAGTTTGACCAACGCTTCTACAATCAAGATATCTCTGGATCTATCGCCCACGCAACCATGCTTGCAAAAACAGGGGTTTTGACTGAGTCTGAAGCCAAAGCCATTATTAATGGACTCAATCGAGTTAAAGCTCAAATTGAAGAAGGGGCTTTTGAGTGGTCTGTATCGCTCGAAGATGTTCACATGAATATTGAAGCCGCACTAACAGAACAAATTGGTGTTACCGGTAAAAAGCTTCATACTGGACGATCACGAAATGACCAAGTTGCAACCGATATTCGGTTATATTTACGCGACGAAATTGACCTGATCAACCAAGAACTCACTCGCTTACAATCTGGATTAGTGGAATTGGCAGAACAAGAGGCCACAACCATTATGCCGGGCTTTACGCATTTACAAACAGCACAACCTGTGACCTTTGGACATCATTTACTCGCATGGAACGAAATGCTCGAACGCGATTACGGACGCTTAATGGACTGCAGAGCAAGACTCAATCAATGCCCACTTGGCGCGGCTGCCCTCGCTGGCACTTCCTACCCTATTGATAGAGAGCTGTCTGCTAGCCTCCTTGGTTTTGATTCACCTACACGTAATTCTCTTGACTCGGTTAGTGACCGTGATTTTGCCATCGAATTTTGCAGCTTTGCTGCGCTATTACTTACCCATATGTCACGATTTAGCGAGGAACTTGTGCTTTGGGCATCGGCCCAGTTCAACTTTATAGATTTACCGGATCGATTTTGTACCGGATCATCAATAATGCCGCAAAAGAAAAACCCAGACGTGCCAGAGCTCATTCGCGGAAAGGTAGGACGAGTTAATGGGCATCTAGTAAGCCTTCTTACCCTAATGAAATCTCAGCCTTTGGCATACAACAAAGACAACCAGGAAGACAAAGAACCTCTTTTTGATACTATTGATACGGTTAAAGATTGCCTAAGGGCCTTTGCGGATATGGCTCCAGCAATTAAGCCTAGGAAAGAGTTTATGTATGAAGCTGCAAAACGAGGCTTTTCAACTGCGACAGATTTAGCCGACTATCTGGTGCGTAAAGG
This sequence comes from Cellvibrionaceae bacterium, assembly GCA_965262305.1. Taxonomy (GTDB): domain Bacteria; phylum Pseudomonadota; class Gammaproteobacteria; order Pseudomonadales; family Cellvibrionaceae; genus CBDHEY01. The sequence goes on along the minus strand of CBDHEY010000004.1, from coordinate 868,565 downwards.
TATTCCATTTAGAGATTCACATGAAATAGTAGGAAAAGCAGTAGCTTATGGGTTAGAACAAAATAAGGATTTATCCGATATGACACTGGATGAACTAAAGGCTTTTTCAGAATCAATAGATCAAGACGTATTCCAAGTTTTGACGTTAGAAGGCTCTGTTAATGCTCGAAATCACCTGGGCGGAACAGCACCGGATCAAGTTAAAAGTGCAGCTAAAACAGCTAAAGAGAGCTTATTGAAAAGATAGATAGGGTTTGAGAATTAACTAAAAGCAGTGTGCTTTTAGTTAATTCTCTATAACTCATCAATATCGTAATCGACAATCAATGGAAGATGACTTGAGAACGTCTTTGTTTTATACAACGCTGCATACTCAACTTTCTTCTTCACGCCTTCAGAAATAACCTGGTAATCGACTCTCATTCCTCGACCAGTCCCAACCGTCCCTGAAGGCCACCACGAATACTCTCCTTCTTCGGGCACACAAGTACGAAACGCATCAACATAGCCTAGTTGGCGAAAAAGTTGATTCATCCATTGTTGTTCGTGAGATAAAAAACCTGCCACATTTTCTTCGCTTTCTGAGTCTTGAACATCTTTTTTAGTGTGAGCAATCGCCCAATTTCCGCAAAAGATAAAGTGACGGCGCTTGCGTGTTATTTTATGTAACAATGCCTGAAAGTCTTCAAAGAATTTGTCTTTAACATCTTGAGATTCCATCTCAGAAAAGGCAGACGGAGCCAACAAAGAGCCAAAAGAAAAATGATCGTAGTCGATTTGTAAATAACGACCTTCCATGTCCACACCACTTGCAAACCCTAAACCGTAAATTAACGCCTTAGGCTGGTGCCGTGTATATATAGCTACACCATTATAGTGCTTTACGCCTGAGTCTAAAAAATAAGCAAAGTAGTTTTTTGGGTGAAAGATATCATGATCTAGTTCAAATTCTTGTGCGCGAAGATCCTGCAAACATATTACGTCTGCGTCTTGCTCTTCCAACCAATCGTACAATCCGCGTTGAGCTGCTTGGTGAATACCATCAACGCAGAAGCTTATAACTCTCATAGATGCCCCTTATAATTGAGGCGGTATAATACCTTCTCCGATGGAAATTTGTTAGGCGTGTGACGAAACATTACGTAATCTTGTTCTTGAAATAGGTTTAGTTGCCCGCATTCTTGTTAAAGATAGCAAAATTTTTTCCAAAACTGTTTCACTTTGAGTAAAAACCTATCGAACTATGAAAACCTACCAAAAAAACTTTATTCAGCTAGCATTAAGCTGCAAAGCGCTAACATTTGGCAAATTCACGTTAAAGTCTGGGCGGGTAAGTCCTTATTTCTTTAACGCCGGACAATTCTGCAACGGCGCATCAATTGCAGAATTGGGGCGCTGCTATGCAGCTGCACTCATAGATTCTGAGGTAAAATTTGACATGGTTTTTGGCCCTGCCTATAAAGGTATACCACTGGTAACAAGTGTTGCTAGTGCTTTGGCTGATCACCACAACATAGATATTCCATTTTGCTATGACCGAAAAGAAGCAAAGACTCATGGTGAAGGTGGTCTACTCGTAGGCGCTAACGTAAATGGAAAAGTGGTAATCATTGACGATGTAATTACAGCAGGTACGGCTATTAGGGGCGCTTTAACAACTATAGAAGGTGCCGGTGGAGAGCCTAGTGCGATTATTGTGGGGCTTAACCGTCAAGAAAGAGGCCAAGGATCAAAATCTGCAATACAAGAATTAGAAGAACAGACGGGGTTACCGGTTTTAAGTATTATCAATCTCGAACATATTATTCAATACTTAAACAACGATGGTGACCCAGAAACATTAGCTCAGGTTGAAAACTACCGAGACCAATATGGTATTTAGGTTATGACAATATTAAGCCGTTATTTTTTAAATATTGCTCTGTTTATTGGGTCTTCGCTAGTATCGACCCAAGCAATATCAGAGCCCGTGCTTTATCGATATACAGATAATAATGGCATACAAGTTTTAAACAGTAGCATTCCAAACGAATATATTGCTAACGGGTACGAAATACTAAACCAAAAGGGTCAAGTTCTTGAGGTTGTTCCTCCTGCTCCCACAAAAGAGGAACTTGCAAAACAAAAAATCACCGAAGAAAAACTCCAACGCTATACCATATTACGCAGAAGGTATAGCACAGTCGAAGATATTCAAAGCGCAAAAAAACGTAAACTGGATAATATAGATACGAATATCGCTATTCTCAATGCAAACCTGAGCGGGCTAAAAACTCGCATACAAAATTTGATGAGTGATGCTGCGCGTAAAGAAAGAGCTACAGGCAAAGTCCCCAAAGTCATTACAGATCAAATCGACAGCACCCAAGCAGAAATCGAAGTTGCTGAATCCATTTTAGTAAAAAGACAAGAAGAATATAAAACCGAAGCTGATAGATTTGATAACGATATGGCATCTTTTATACAAGGACAAGAATTAGAAAGAGCCTTGAAACAAAAGAAGTAATAAAATCTAATGTTAATTTGGAAGCTTTACACAGAAAGCTAGCCAAGTAGCAGAATCACAAATACAGATAAAAATTCAATAACGCCTATACTTTCAAGCCTTTGATCAAATGCTCCCATTGCTGTGCCCAATTCTCTGACGGCTTATTTTTAAATCCGCTGCGAACATACTGCGCGATTTTTCCTTCCGCAGTACACATCATAAGATTAGCCGTGTCAGCAACAGACATTCCATAGTGTGTTCCATTTGAAATTTCTGCTTCGCGTAAGAGTTGTTTGATTTGGGTTTCAATGCGATCAAAAAACTGAACCACTCTAACTCGCAATCGATCTGTTTCACCCATAAGAGCATCACCAGTTAAGATGCGAGTGATTCCAGGATTCTTTTCTGAAAAAACGATAATGAGCTGTATTATTTTTTCACACTTAGAAAAAACTTCCATCTCTTCAGAGGCAATTACCCCAATACGAGTAAAAATAGTTTCTTCTATAAACTCGATCAAACCTTCGAACATTTTAGATTTGCTAGGGAAATGTCGATAGAGAGCTGCTTCCGAAACTCCCACCTCTTTAGCCAAAGCCGCAGTGGTAATTTTCACTCCAGGACCAGATTCCAACATAGCCGCCAAAGATTCTAAAATTTGCTGTCGTCGCGTCTTTTTATTGTTATTCATAGGTGAGCCTAACTCTTATAACTAATGGCATGCCTACAGATGATTTGTAATAAGTGTCCCCACACCCTCATCAGTAAGTATTTCTAATAAAATAGAATGAGGTACTCGACCATCAACAATATGCGCGCTGGACACTCCAGATTTAACAGCATCTAGAGCGCAAGTGATTTTCGGCAACATTCCCCCATAAATGGTACCGTCGTCAATTAACTCATCAACTCGCTTGGTTGTCAAACCTGTTAAGACATTTCCTTCTTTATCTTGCAATCCTGATACATTTGTGAGCAACAATAGCTTTTCCGCCTGCAAAACTTCAGCGATTTTCCCTGCAACCAAGTCAGCGTTAATATTATATGACTCACCGTTTTCGCCCACTCCTATTGGAGCAATCACGGGAATAAAATCACTATTTATTAGAAGATCAATAACTGATCGATTAATTGATTTGACCTCTCCCACATGACCAATGTCGATAATTTCCGGCGCTTTCATGTCTGGCGACCTTGGTACCATCGCGAGTTTTTTAGCAAAAATAAGGTTGCCGTCTTTTCCCGTTACTCCTAGCGCTTGGCCGCCATTACGGTTAATCAAACTGACAATCTGTTTATTGACAGTAGCTCCCAACACCATTTCAACCACATCCATGGTTTTACTGTCGGTCACTCGCATTCCATCTACAAAGCTAGATTCAATACCTAGACGTTCCAGTAGGTCACCGATCTGAGGGCCTCCACCATGAACCACTATGGGATTTAATCCCACCAATTTCATTAACACTATATCTCGAGCAAAACTATTTTGTAATTCCGCATCGGTCATGGCATTTCCACCAAACTTAACTACGATGGTTTTGCCAGTAAATCTTTGTATGTACGGAAGTGCTTCGGTTAATACTTCTGCCACCCCCAATGCTTTTTCAGAAGTTAACATATTAACTTTCCCAGCTCACGTGAATACTATTATCAATTGCACGCAACTCTTTCACGAACAATGATTTAATGTGATGTAGAGATCCTTCATCATCAGCCTCAAATCGCAAAGTCAAATGCGCCGAAGTATTAGATGCCCGAATCAAACCCCAACCAAATGGAAAGTCTGCCCGAACACCATCAATCAGAGTTAGCTTGGCATCTTCAAAGCGCCCATGTTCTTTCAATGCCTCAATAATGCTAAATTTCCGTTCTTCATCAACACTAATACGAACCTCTGGCGTCGAAGGTGATTCAGGAAACTCGTCGAAAATCATGTCCAAACTTTCACCCTGCAGACTTAAGATCTCGATTAACCGCGCAGCAGCATACATGCCATCATCAAAACCAAACCAACGATCTTTAATAAAGATATGACCTGAGTACTCGCCACCAACTAATGCGCCTGTCTCAACCATCTTATTTTTCATTGGAGCATGACCAGTCTTCCACATTATTGGGCGGCCACCGAAGCTTGTTACACAGGTACTAAGATGTCGAGAACACTTCACGTCAAATACAACATCTGCACCGGGGTTTCTAGAAACAATATCCTTTGCAAAAAGCATAAGCAATTTGTCCGGCCAAATAATTTTTCCTTCTGGCGTCACAACCGCTAACCGATCACCATCACCATCAAAAGCAACACCCAAATCTGCATCTTCTTCTTTCACTTTTTCGATTAGGCTAACGAGATTGGATTCAATAGAAGGATCAGGCGGGTGATTTGGAAACTTACCATCAAGATCACAAAAAATTGTGGTAACTTGACACCCAAGCTCTTCAAAAAGTCTTGGAGCAACTGCACCTGTCACACCATTTGCGGCATCAATGACAATAGATATATCACCAGCAAGCGCTACATCAGAGAATATTGTATCAATATAATCCCCAATAACATCGTGATGATGCTCGACACCTGCACCTTGGTAGAAGTCACTTTTTAATATCCTATTTCGAACGGCTTTTATATCTTCACCAGAACGACATTTCCCGTCCATAACAATTTTAAAGCCGTTGTACTCCCCGGGGTTGTGACTTGCGGTAACCATTACACCACTTTGCGACTCCTGCAAAGTCTCTGTAGCAAAATACATTAGCGGTGTGGGTACAGTGCCAATATTAAGCACATTACAACCGGTGCTTATGATGCCACGAATCAGCCACTCAGTAAGTTCTGGACTAGACAAACGAGCATCTCGCGCAACAATTAAAGTATCTTGATTTTGATCTATTGCCTCACTACCAAGGGCTTGTCCGATATACTGAGCTATTTTTGTTGTTACCTGCGTCTTCGCCAAACCACGGATATCATATGCCCGAAAAATAACATCAGGAATCTCCTCAGCATTAATCTCGTTTTCCGTTGTCGTTTCGGCCTCGACAACCTTGGCTTCGCTTTCAACAACGTCTTTTTCACCCAACCCCAATAGATCCTCATCATCCTGAACAATATCAATATCTAAAATATCTGTAACTGGAGGAACATTAAATTCTTGCGTAGCAGATACCTCACCTGTGACAGGATCAATAACATTTGATACTAAACGATTATCGATTCTGTTTCCTACTCGATACCCGATGGAAATAGAGAGTCCGATAAGTAACAAGGTTAACAACCCCATTAAAGCGAAAGGGAAACTCGTATTCGTATTAATACCTTTTATTAAAGCATTGGAGGGGCGATAACTTACATACCAGTAACTACCACTAACAAAAGCTTCTTTAGTGAGCGTTTTGTTTGTATTACCAAGAGTAATAAATTCATTTTTAATTTTTTCGTTATCATAGCGTTGCTCTATCTTTAACTGACCGCCATTTCCCAGTAATTCATTTAACCCATCGACAAAGACAGTTGGCTGAAATCGAATAATTATAGAACCTACCACTACTTCCTTATCATCAACGATTCTCGAAACTAAACTAATGAGCCATTTATTTTCAATTTTAGCCGCCTCAGGTCGAAGCAACTCTCCTCTTTCTGCTCGTTGGATTAAATCAAGTTCAGAATAGCGAATGGGTGGATAAGTCTCGTCTAATTTTGCGTCGCCCAATTTAAATACGCTAACACCTTCAACACCATTAAACTGCTGTTTCATTTGTTTGATATAGCTTTCTAATTGAGCAGTATCACCGGTCTTCAAAGCACGGATAAAGCCAGGTTTTTCAGTAAAGAAATTGACCTGAGAATTTAATTTTCGCAATTGAAACTCGATATGCTCTGCGAAAACAGCTGCTTTTTGTTCTGCTAGTTCGTCTAATTGCTTTTGTGCAACATCCAACACTAAAGTTTTATAAAGCAGACTGCTAATCAGAAGACTCAAGACAACGCCAATCCCGGCTCCAACTAATGTAAACAATAAAGATTTTTTTAAAGGCGTTTTTTCAGATGCAGATAGGCCTTGTTTTTTAGACTTATTTTTAGCGAAAGCCTTTTCTAAAGACTTCGTCATAGGTTTCACTCCGCGCTGGAATATGTAGTTGCATTAAAGCAAGATGCTATATGCTCAATTAAATCTTTAGCAAGTTGTGATTTACTGCGTTCATCAAACTGCTTTTGCGTTGTTTTATCTATAACCGTTACCGCATTTTGATCGCTATTAAATCCGATATCACTATTTGATACGTCGTTGGCAACAATCATATCGAGGTTTTTAGTTTTCAATTTTGCTCGAGCATAGTCTTCAACAGAGTTTGTCTCGGCAGCAAAACCCACCACAAAAGGCCTTTTTTCTAGATTGGAAACGGATGCGATTATGTCTGGGTTTTTAACCAGAGTTAAAATCATAGTATCTTCAGTTTTAGACTTTTTAATTTTTTGCAATTCTGCTTTTTCAGGCCGAAAGTCTGCTACAGCCGCCGCACCAATAAAAATATCTGCGTCCTCCATGCTTTCATGAACTGCATTGTGCATATCTAGCGCACTTTCAATATACTTCACAGATACCCGGTCCGGCGCTTTTACATTGACGGGTCCCGATATCAAAGTGACCCTAGCGCCAGCATCAACTGCGGCGCCTGCAAGTGCATATCCCATTTTTCCTGAACTGTGATTAGAAAGGTACCTAACAGGATCGAGTGCTTCTCGAGTAGGTCCAGCAGTAATAACCACATGTTTACCGGAAAGCAATCCACTATCGAACAGTTCGTTGGTGGCATCTGCTATGTCTAGTGGTTCGAGCATTCGACCAAACCCGACATCCCCGCAAGCTTGCTCTCCTGACGCAGGACCAAAGACATGAACACCACGCTTTTTCAAAACATCGAGGTTTGATTGCGTTGACGCATCAGCCCACATGGCTTGATTCATAGCGGGTGCTATTGCGATAGGAGCATTCGTTGCTAAAACCAAGGTTGCGAGGAGATCCCCTCCAGCCCCAACCGCCAGCGTCGACATAAAATTAGCAGTTGCAGGTGCAACAAGAATAACGTCCGCCCAACGAGCCAATTCGATATGACCCATAGCCGCTTCGGCTTCAGGATCTAAAAGGTCTGTATGAACTGGATTTCCCGAAAGAGCTTGCAACGTCAAAGGAGTAATAAATTCTTGCGCCCCTTTGGTCATCACCACTTTGACTTCAGCACCTTTATCTTGAAGCTTGCGAACAATTTCTGCACTTTTATACGCGGCTATACCACCGGTTACACCTAAAATGATGCGCTTGTTGAATAAGGACAAAATTTCCCCAGAATTCCTATATTTATCTTCACAATGGCTAACATTCTAAGATACCATTAATAAATAGTGGAATCGACTTTAAGCTAGATAAAGTTCAGCTTGGTTGAGTCGAAATGGACTAACATTAACTAAGGACAGTAAATGGCGATTACAGATTGGCCAATGGATGACCGACCTAGAGAAAAACTCATCAAGCGCGGGCCTCAAACCCTATCCGATTCAGAACTTTTAGCTATTTTCCTCCGCACAGGTTGTGCTGGCAAATCTGCTGTAGATTTGGCAAGAGACCTTCTGAATCACTTTGGAGATCTAAGGTCTTTGCTTGGAGCAGATATCAATGAATTTTGTCTTGCTCAAGGACTTGGCCCGGCAAAATATGCTCAACTACAGGCGGTCTTAGAGATGGCCCGCCGCCATCTGTTGCAGTCAATTGATAAGATTCACCGCTTTACATCAAGCGACTCAGTGAGAAACTTTCTAAAAGTTCAATTAAGAGATAAGACTCAGGAAGTGTTTTGCGGAATGTTTCTAGATTCTCAAAACCAGTTAATTACATTTGAAGAGCTGTTTGTCGGAACACTGACTACTGCAGCAGTTTACCCTCGAGAAGTGGTTAAAAAAGCGCTAAAGCATCATGCTAATTCGGTAATATTTGCGCATAATCACCCCTCTGGACAATCTCAACCGAGTGATGCTGATATTGCGATAACGAACACCTTAAAAAAAGCGCTGGCACTCATAGATATTGAAGTGCTCGATCATTTTATCGTCGGCAATGAGGTTACCTCCTTTGCTGATAGAGGGCTTATTTGATGCTAAGTGATCATTCTTTTAGGTTTTCATCTATTTAACCAATTATTGATTGCTATAGAACTAGGTTTTTGGTATAAAACGCGCCTATTTTTTCCGATACCCAATTGATTATTAAGGCTATCAGCGCTCAAATATATAAAGCGCGCAGCTTTAGATCATAAAGTGCTAAGCATTTTGGGTAAATATACGTCTTTAATTTATAAACTTATGGCAAACGCCGTAAGATTACTTTTTATTTAACGAGGCAGAAATATGTCTAAGGTATGTCAGGTTACCGGTAAAAGACCAGTAACTGGAAATAATGTTTCTCACGCAAAAAACCATACTAAGCGTCGTTTTTTGCCAAACCTACACACACATCGTTTTTGGGTAGAATCAGAAAAACGTTTTGTAAAACTTCGCGTTTCAACTAAAGGGATGCGTATCATTGATAAAAATGGCATTGAATCTGTAATTGCAGACATTCGTGCTCGTGGCGAAAAATTCTAAACTGGAGAAAAATCATGCGTGATAAAATCCGACTTAATTCCTCTGCTGGCACTGGTCATTTCTACACGACAGACAAAAACAAGCGTAATATGCCGGGCAAAATGGAAATCAAAAAATACGACCCTGTTGTTCGAAAGCATGTAATGTATAAAGAAGGCAAAATTAAATAAAATTTTGCTCTATACAAAGTGATGTAAAAAGACCCGCTAAAAGCGGGTTTTTTAATATCCACTTTTTGCAAAAGATTCTAAACGCCATTATTTTTACTTCACGACGTGTATCCAGCTTAATTCGCCTTCGTTTCGCCACGCAATTTAAAATCCTTACTATTATTTATACTGAGCTAACCAAAAAGCGTTTATTTTTTTGAATAGTAAATTAGGTATTAAATAATGAACGGGACGACTGACAGCACTCCTGTCTTAATCATTGATGACGACAACACCTGTGCCATTTCAATTGGCGCTCTCGCAGAAGAATACGACGTTCATTGCTGCAACAATCTTGATGATGCAGTTAAAAACTGTTGTGAAAAACAACCTACGATAGTTCTCCTTAACATCGATAAATGTGGCGAAGAAACGAAGGAGATTATCGATCTTATTCGTGCCAATTGCGACCAACATCCCTCAGTGTTGTGCTTATCGGATAGCGGAGATTTAAATACTCGACTTTCCGCTTATAAATTCGGAGGCGACGATTACCTAAAACGCCCCTTGGCGGCTGATGAGCTTTCAGCAAAATTGAATAAGCTCAAAGAATTTCACCAGCAACAACGTAGCCTCGCATCAAATAATAAAATGGCAACAGAAGCTGTCATGAGTGCAATGACTGAAGCTTCCCAATATGGGAATGTCTTGCAGTTTTTTAACAAAATGTACTTATCTAAAAACGTCGATCAAATAAAAGACAGCTTTTTCGCCCTGATGGAAGATTTCGGTTTAAAAACATCTATCCAGTTTCGAACAAGTGAAACGACTACCTATGACTCCACAGGTAAAGATGTTCGTCCAATTGAACTGCAGGTATACGAAAACCTCTGTGGTGGCGATAGGCTGGTGCCATTTAATGCACGCCTGCTTGTCAATGGCACCTATGTTTCATTTATTGTAAAAAACATGCCGGTTGATGATGAAATCGCCACTGGTCGATTTCAGGATATACTCGCAGTATTGATTGAAGGCTTAGACGCAAAAGCGATAGACCTGCAACGAATAGCGCTTTTAAGACAAACTGCACGTGAAGTAGAGAGTTCCAGCAAGCGGCTTCACACCGTTATGGAACATCATGAAGGCGTCGTTGTAAACGCCATGAATTTAGTTATCTCGGAGATCAGCGGTAGCTTTGACGTACTAGAACTCAACGAACGTCAGGAAGAGTTTTTTACTACGCTTATGGAAAACGTGATCAACGGAATCGAAGAAAGCTTAATTGACATAGGCAATGAGCAAAACGTGTTAAACTGCCTTTGGGTAACGCTAGACAATGTTATAGGCAGAAGCATACACGTCGACAGCGAATAACATCGATTAAAGCGCAATCCCGTATTTTATTAATTTAGAGATAGCGCTTTACATGCCCGAACTCCCCGAAGTAGAAACCACGAGAAGAGGACTACTTCCCTACGCTGAAAATAAAACCGTCACCAATATTTTGGTTCGAAACGGTAATCTTCGTTGGCCAGTTAACCCAAACCTAAATCAACTGCTTTGCAATAAAAAAATCGAGAGCATTAGTCGGCGAGGTAAATATCTCTTATTTCAATTTTCCCACGGAACTCTGATTTGGCATCTGGGCATGTCAGGCAGTATTCGTGTGATAACAGACTCGTCGTCCAGTCAAAAAAAACACGACCATATTGATCTATCGTTAAATAACAAAGCAATACTCCGATATAACGACCCTCGTCGCTTTGGTTCAGTTATTTGGACGGAAAACAAAGCGGAAGAACACGAGCTTCTCGCCTCGCTTGGCCCAGAGCCGCTAGATAATTTCTTTGATAGCAACTATTTATTTAAGCTGTCCAGAAAAAAAAGTCAGCCCGTTAAAGCCTGGATAATGGACAGTAAGGTTGTAGTTGGAGTTGGAAACATCTACGCGAGCGAATCATTATTTTTATCAGGCATTCATCCATTAAAACCCGCAGGAAAACTAACCAAATTAAATACAGAGAAACTGTGTGAATCTATAAAACTCATTCTGACTAAGGCAATTAAACAAGGAGGAACCACACTGAGAGATTTTGTAAACACAGACGGCAAGCCAGGCTATTTCAAACAAACACTCCAAGTATATGGCAGAGGTGGTTTACCCTGCAAAACATGTAGCAAACCTTTAACTGAAAAAGTAATAAGACAGCGAGCGACGGTATATTGCACCCACTGTCAAAAATAAAAACAATTTGAACTATTCACTATTATTCTTCGAGCGCAATACGCTGGATCTGATTTAACTCAGCGATTCCCTTTTTCGCGAGATTAAACATCGCAGAAAATTCATCTTCAGAAAATGGCGTTTTCTCTGCTGTCCCCTGAATTTCTATAATCCCTCCGTTGCTCGACATAACCACATTCATATCTGTTTCCGCAGATGAATCTTCAGGGTAGTCTAAATCTAATACCGGTTCTCCTTCATAAACCCCAACAGAAACGGACGCGATCATTGAAAGCAAAGGATCACCTTTCGTCATGCCGTTCTTTTTCATGTAACTCAACGCATCGCAAAGAGCAACACAACCACCCGTGATAGACGCCGTACGAGTACCGCCATCAGCTTGAATCACATCGCAGTCGATCACAATAGTATTTTCACCAAGCTTTTCTAAATCGAGCGCAGCTCGAAGAGATCGGCCGATCAAACGCTGAATCTCAACGGTACGACCTGCTTGCTTGCCTCTTGCGGCCTCTCGATCCATTCTTGAACCAGTAGATCTTGGCAACATACCATATTCAGCAGTGACCCAACCTCTTCCTTCTCCTTTCAAGAAACGAGGTACACCCTCATCTACGGTTGCATTGCATAGCACCTTAGTATTGCCAAACTCGACCAATACAGAGCCCTCAGCATGACAAGTATAATTTCGTGTAATTGTGATAGGTCTTAATTGGTCCGTATTTCTTTTACTCGGCCTAAGCATAATCGCCCTCGTTTTTTATAATTAAGCGAGCATTATACCTTTGTTGTTAGTTATAAGTATCTCTGTGGTACACTCAAGCTTTATCACTTCGCTAAAAGAATGCCCAATTAAGGAGAAAATAGAATGCCAAGCAGTATGACGGGCTTTGCCCGTAAGGAAGTTCGACACGACTGGGGAACAATCATTTGCGAAGTTAGAACTGTCAACCATCGCTATCTAGAACCTTTTTTTCGCCTGCCAGACCCACTAAAAAGTGTAGAGCCAGACTTACGAGAATCACTCAAAAAATCACTTAACCGAGGCAAAGCGGAAATTTCTATCCATTTAAAAACGGATACTAGCGATACACCACAAATGGAACTGAATTCTGAACTTGCCAAAACTTTGAGTGATATGGCAAATGCGCTCAAAAGCGAATTGAAATCCGAGGCACAGCTAAACCCTTTAGAACTATTGCGTTGGCCAGGCATCATTAGGACAGCAGAAGTTGACCCAGACACTTTAGAATTAGAATCACAGAAACTATTTCAAGGCACACTCGCACTGCTAATTGAAAATCGCAAAAGAGAAGGCGAAGAACTCAAGAAATTTATATTACAACGCCTAGACGAAGTGACCACAAAAGTTTCAATGGTTAGAAAGAGGCTTCCCGAAGTTCTAGAACAACACCGAAACAAACTAAAATCAAAAATCGAATCTCTAAAAGTCGAAATAGACGAAGACAGGTTTAATCAAGAGGCGATTTATATTGCACAAAAAGCCGACGTTGCGGAAGAGCTTGATAGATTAGATGCTCACGTACAAGAAACCAAACACACGCTAAAACAAAACCAACCGATCGGTAGGCGGCTAGATTTTTTAATGCAGGAATTCAACCGAGAATCAAATACTCTTTCATCTAAATCCATGGCGAGTGATGTAACACAAATAGCTGTAGACCTTAAAGTTTTAATTGAACAAATGCGAGAGCAAATTCAAAATATAGAATAGCCTTATTTTAAGTAAAAAAAAGCGCCTTAAAAGGCGCTAATTGGACATCCATTAAAGAAAGTAAAATCAAAAATTACGCTTTAGCTTTACGGTTTCGAATCATTCCAAAACCCAACAAGCCTGTACCAAACAAGACCAAAGATCCTGGTAGCGGTACTTCTGAAACAGCAATCGAACCAAGCGAAAAATCACTCATAAAGTCAAATTGCTCAACGCTAAAAGTCAAAGAAGTAATTGAATCGCCGACATAGCCCGTTTCCCAGTAGCCACCAGCATTCGTCGCGGCAGCATTTGCAGACTCACCCGCACCAAATGAAGTATCACCAATTACTGCAACCTCACCAAGGCCTTCATAGAGATCTAAAAAACTCACATTAGAAATATCGACAGCTTCTGAAAAGCTCACGGTTAACCATTGGAAGGAATTTATCTGATCTAGAGCTCCACCAGGAAAGAATAAATCCACAAAAGAGGCAACACCCAGCCCGTCCCCATCGCAAGAAAGCCCATGAACCGATTGGCCAGCCTCACAACCAAGCTCCTGCCCTTCAGAACCATTAAAAGTCAAAACGTCGGGGCCAAAATATGTGCCCGATGAAACAGTGACATCTAAATCACCATAACTTACTGTAGCATTTGTGCGCCAATTTGCGACATTCCAGAGATCATCAGTAAAATCAATGACCAATGCTTGTGCTGATACAGCAAATACTAACCCACCTAAAACCGAAAAAAGTTGCATTTTATTCAACATAGCTTCAAACCTAACCCTAAAAAGAAATAAATCAATAAATAAACAGCCCTACAACGATATAGCAGTTATCGTGCCATAAAAAATTTATTCATATTTTTCAATAACTTATTTTTTTATTATAAAAAATAAAGCGCCAAACATGTGCATAAGATCATCAAACTGTAAAACTCGCTGACAGCCTGTTCTTTATAAAAAAGCCACGACCGAAGAGAAAGTTGTAAAGATTTCTGACGCGTTATTCATTGATAAGACTCCAGGCAAGAATGCGAGCGATAATCTGTTCACTTTTACGCCTATCATCAATATTGCATGAAATTGCAAACGCAATTTCACCTTGGGAAAGACTCAAAAGATTATTTATACCAATGTCTCATGCTATGATTAAAGCTATCTTGTCTTAGAAAACCATAAAGAATTAATGAAAGGCTCTCTTTACACCGTTTCTGCCCCCTCCGGAGCTGGAAAAACTAGTTTGGTTAAAGCCCTATTAGACCACTCAGAAAATATTTGCGTCTCCATTTCTCATACTACGCGAAACATGCGCCCTGGAGAGGTTAATGGACAAAATTATCATTTTGTCAGCAAAGACGAATTTCTAACCATGTGCGACCAAAACGCATTCCTTGAGCATGCAGAAGTATTCAATAATATGTATGGCACATCCAAAGCTTGGGTAAATCAAACTCTGGATTCCGGACAAGACGTCATCTTGGAAATTGATTGGCAAGGGGCAGCGCAAGTCAGAACATTGATCGAGAACACAGTGAGTATTTACATACTTCCACCCTCCACCGACGTCTTATTGAAACGACTAAAGGGGCGTGGACAAGATGATCCAAATATCATCAACGCGAGAATGGATGAAGCAAAAAGTGAAATATCCCATTATACCGAAGCCGATTACCTCATTATCAACGATGACTTCAACCAGGCATTGGCCGATTTTAAAGCTATTATTTATGGCGAAAGGCTAAAAATCGCCAAACAACGAGAAAAACATGCACAACTTCTTACAAATTTGTTGTCTTAATAATAGTATTTACTTAAACTAACATGCTTTTTTCGGCGAACAATGTAAACATTGTCAACGTCAGCTATAAAATAGATATTTTTTCATAGGCTCAATTAAACATGGCACGAATTACCGTAGAAGACTGTTTGGATCACGTAGATAACCGTTTTGAACTAGTTATCGTTAGCAGTAAGCGCGCACGTCAAATAGCGACGCAAGGAAAAGAACCTATGGTTCCAGAGGAAAATGATAAGCCGACAGTTATTGCTTTGCGAGAAATTGAAGAAGGCCTAGTAGACGCCTCAATTCTTACTGAAGAAGACGATGATTTTAGTGAAGATATTGTTATTCCAGATAATCTCGTTGACCCTGCATTTGCACCGCAAAATTCAGGCGGTATCTAAATTTTAGTGGAGGACGCTGTTGCTAACCATTGATACGCTTGGCCAAAGGCTATCCTCCTATCTCGACCCTTCACAAGTCAACAATGTTAAGCGTGCTTACTATTACGCAGAGCAAGCACACAAAGGACAATATCGCCGCAGCGGCGAACCTTACATTACACACCCTTTAGCCGTAGCCAATATTCTTGCTTCTGTACATATGGACCATCAAAGTTTGATGGTCGCTATGCTGCATGATGTTATAGAAGATACCGGCATCAGCAAAAACGCGATTTTAGAACAATTTGGCGAGACAGTAGCGGACATTGTTGACGGAGTGAGTAAACTGGCCAAAATTGAATATGAAAGCCAGGCGGAAAAACAAGCAAAAAACTTTCAAAAGATGGCCTTGGCAATGGCCAAAGACTTGCGCGTTATTGTTGTCAAACTTTCTGACAGGCTTCATAACATGCGGACCTTAGGCGCAATGCCAATTGATAAGAAACGTCGCATAGCTAAAGAGACCTTAGAAATATACGCACCCATTGCTCATCGGCTAGGTATGAACGATTGGCGTATCGAATTTGAAGACCGAGGCTTTGCTGCGATGCATCCGCTTCGCGCGGGTCGATTACAAAGTTCACTCAACCAAGTTCGCGGCAACCGCAAAGCCATTGTTGAGAAAATTAAAGAAACTCTTGAGGTGCGACTTCAGCGAGAAAATATCAATAGCCTTGTAATAGGCCGAGAAAAGCACCTGTATAGCATTTACAACAAAATGCGCACCAAACATAAATCCTTCAAGGAAATCATGGATGTTTACGCATTTCGGATCATAGTTGAAGATATAGATACCTGCTACCGCGCGCTTGGAGCCGTGCACAATCTTTACAAACCCAAACCTGGAGAGTTTAAAGACTACATTGCCATTCCGAAAGAAAATGGCTACCAGTCCTTACATACAGTAGTTATTGGCAAGCAAGGTGTACCAATTGAAGTTCAAATTCGCACCAAGGAAATGGACGAACTGGCTAATAAAGGTGTTGCCTCACATTGGCTCTACAAAGCAGGTGATGAAGATAACCCAACAAGAGGCAGCTTTGATCGAGCCAATAGATGGACCAAACGTTTGCTCGAGATTCAGGAACACACTCACAACTCCGTTGAATTTGTTGAAAACGTAAAAATTGATTTATTTAGAGACGAGATCTACGTATTCACACCAAAGGGCGATATTATCGAGTTACCAGCGGGATCAACCCCCGTAGATTTTGCCTATGGTGTGCATACTCAAGTAGGCAACACCTGCGTCGCCTGTCGAATTAATGATCGACCAGCCTCTTTATCTCAATCTCTTGAGAGTGGGCAAAAGATTAAAATCATTACCTCAGAAAGCTCTCAACCGAATCCAAACTGGCTAAATTTCGTTGTTACGGCTAAGGCCCGAAGTGCAATTCGACATTACCTAAAGAATCAACGTCATATGGAATCGGTTCTTCTCGGCAAACGAATGCTAAATCGCTCTTTATTACATTTAGATATTCGATTCGACGAACTCACACCCGACCAACTTGATAAACTTTGTGAACATGGTTCTGCAGCGACCCTAGAGCAATTGTACGAAAATATAGGATTAGGTAAACAGCCAGCATTAACAGTCGCGCGCATACTCAAGCCTAATTTGGAAGAACAGGCATGTGTGATGGTGGATAATGCCACCCCGATTACTATTGACTCTTCAGATAGTGTTTTGATTAGTTTTGCTCGCTGCTGTCGACCTGTGCCCGGCGATCCGATTGTTGGACACATGAGCACCGAAAAAGGAATTGTTGTACACCGAGACTCTTGCAACAACGTAAAAGATCTTCGAAGTAAAAAAGAAAATATTTCCGAAACAAGTTGGTCCATGAATGTTACTGGTGAATTCCTTACCGAAATTCGTGTTGAGGTCATTTCAGAGCGAGGAATTATCGCTGCACTCGCCACACGAATTTCAAACAACGGTACTAGTATCGAAGGAATTCAAGTGCATGAGCGCGATGCGGAACACAGCGTCATTCATTTAGTAATAGCCATAAAAAACAGAATCCATCTTGCCAATATAATGCGTAAAATCAGGACAATGGGTTCGGTAGAGAGGGTGTATCGTGCTAAAAGTTAGTCAGAAGCATCACCACAGCCGTACACCTTCATTAAATTAAAACACAAATTAGAAAAGTATCTGGGGGAAACCATGCCCAATAAGGCAATCATTCATACAGAAAAAGCACCACAAGCTATTGGGACATACTCTCAAGCGGTGAAAGTCAGTAACACGGTATTCTTATCCGGACAAATTCCACTTATTCCAGAAACGATGGAGTTGATCGAAGGCGACTTTAAGGCGCAAGCGGAGCAAGTATTCAAAAACCTTCAAGCCGTTTGTGAAGCCGCTGGAGGCAGCCTTCAAAGTATCGTGAAGCTGAATATCTATCTAACTGACCTAAGCAATTTCCCAATTGTTAATGAAGTAATGGGCCAATTCATATCAGAACCCTATCCCGCTCGCGCGGCAATTGGAATCAGCGAATTACCAAAAGGAGCGCTTATCGAAGCAGATGGAATTCTTGCGGTTTAGCTTTACCCAATATCATATTTTGACGCAATTTTTATCTTTTGCTTAAATCACGTCCAGTCGTGATACTTTCGTTATAAACTTTCAATCTCACTGTGATTCATTGGTGAGGTCTCCTGCTTAATATTTGGCCACCTAAAGCTAAATAAAGATTCGCAGGAGACCCCATGAAATTCTCAAAAATAATCGCGCTAGGAGCAATCAGCATCCTCACTCAACAGGTTTCAGCGCAAACCATCACGGTAGATATAACAAATTTGACCCACGGCAGCTATTTCACACCCTTGTTTGTTAGTGCCCATCCGGCAGGAACTGACTTCTTCGAAATTGGTGAGGCATCTAGTGCTGCGATTCAAGCAATGGCTGAAGGCGGCAGTATCGATGGACTAGTGGCTGAAGCAAACCCTCTTGGTGCAGTTACCTCTGAAGATCCAGCAGGCGGATTATTAAACCCAGGCGCGTCAACTGTCGTGATGGATTTAGATACTGGGACTAATAATCTACTGACAATCGCAGCCATGATTCTTCCAAGTAACGACGCCTTTATTGGATTAGACTCCTGGAATATCCCAAGCGAAGCTGGGGTATACACCCTATATCTAAACGCATACGATGCTGGAACTGAAGCAAATGACGAAATTGTTAATGGCGGCGGCGCATCTGGTGTAGCTGGCATTCCTGCAAACCCAGGCGGAAATGGTGGTGTCGATGGGACAGGCGTAACAACAACAGAATCAAACAACAATGTTCATATTCATCGCGGTGTAATTGGTGATACAGACCCTGCCGGTGGACCGAGTGATCTGGACTCAAGAATACATCGTTGGCTAAATCCAGTTGCAAAAGTTGTTGTAACTGTTCAGTAATTCTGAAAAGAGGATCAGCTCATGTATTCAAATAAATTAGTTAAAGCATTACTTTTAGTAAGCCCAATATTCCTAAGCGCCTGCGGTGGTGACGACGACGACGACGACGATGTAGATCTTTCCGGAATTGAAAGCCAATTAGCGGCAATTGAAACTCGTTTAAGTGCGATAGAAAACGATTCATCTGCGACAGATTCTATTAGTGGTCTGAATACAAGTATTGGAGAAATCGAAACATCCATCGCGGATATTGAAGCTAGAATTTTAGCCGTTGAAAGCGATACGACTTCAACAGATTCTATCGCGCAAATTCAAAGCGATCTAGATGCGCTTAATGAGACACTCGACACCCTGATCGCTGCTGCACAAACCACCTACGAGATTACCATTGTTAACGCAACTAATGGTCAACCCTTATCACCCCCAGCAGTTCTATTGCACAACGATGATTACGCCGGATGGTCAATTGGCACAAGTGCTTCACCAGGCCTAGAAGATCTAGCAGAATCAGGTTCTCCAGACGCATTTATTGCCGAAGCCGCCACCGCGCTAGATAGCAACTCAGGTGCAACACCTGTTGGCCCTGGCTCTCGAGTAACGCTTAACGTCACAGCTATTTGGAACCCAGAACTACAATTGACTGTTGCCTCCATGCTTGTAAATACCAACGATGCATTTTCGGGAACTACAGGCCGGCAAATTGGTCAGTTAACCGTTGGCGATTCAATTGAGTTTCTCGCGCCGATTTACGATGCAGGAACCGAATTTAATAGTGAAACGGCTGCCACAATTCCCGGACCAGCAGCAAACGGCGAGGGATTCAACGCAGAGAGAGAAACATCGGACCAGGTTACACGCCACCCAGGTGTTGTTACCCAAAACGATGGATATGCGGAATCTGTATTGACTGAAGCACATAAATTCGATAACGGCAGTATGCTTGTTCGAGTAAGACGGGTTATTTAAAAACCGCTATGGCGATCGAATGGAAAGTACTTTTAATTGGATCGCCTTTTTAATGAAAAGTTTTTAATAAAATACTCACAATTTTGTCGAATTTAGTAAGACATTCGTTACCCATAAATAATAGTTTAGATATTTAGATGTGAAGAAAACCAAGGTAGCAACCGATACTCTGGTAGTCACTGTTTTTTAAGAGGCAATTAAAATGCATACAGGAAACACCACATTTAAATCAAACGAAGAATTTTTGAATCATCGACCATTAAACTTAAAGATATCTATTAAAGGCTTCATTACTTCACAAAATTATCATGTGATACCTACATTAGGAAAGGTTTTCAAGAACTTCTATCAAGAAAACCCATCCAAAAAATGTAACAAAAATCAACGAGCGCAAGTGAAATCTGTAGATAGCACTTGCACCAATAGAACAAACTAAAGGAATAGACCAATGTTCATAAACGAAACAAGTTCTGAGCCGTTGAATCTTGATAAGGTGATTACTATGAAGAACGTTAAACGAGTACTGGTCGTAGAAGACCAAAAAGATATTAATGACTTAATAGCCGTTAATTTAAAAGCACTAAACTATGAAGTTACTCAGTGTCGTGATGGAAACATAGGTTTAAACCTCGCTTTAGAAAACGAATATGATGCAATTGTATTAGACATAATGCTACCAGGCATAGACGGTTTACAAATTTGTCAAACGGTAAGGTCTCGCAATCAACATTGCCCAATACTTATGTTAACTGCGAAAAAATCCGAAGCAGAACGTGTAGTTGGGTTAGAAATGGGCGCAGACGATTACCTTACAAAACCGTTCAGTGTTTTGGAATTACAAGCACGGATTAAAGCGCTCATTCGGCGCGTTGAATTCCACCGAGGAATGAGTAAAGAAAACAAGAAACAATCTCTAAGTTTTACCAACCTTTCGATTGAAGAGAATACACGAAAGGTCACTACCGGAGAGAAGGTAATTAATTTAACCGCGAAAGAATTTGATCTCCTAGTGTATTTAGCCAAAAACGCTGGCGAAGTATTTAGCCGAGATCAATTACTCGATGCAGTATGGGGATATCACCATAGTGGTTATGAACACACGGTGAATTCTCATATAAATCGATTGAGATCAAAAATAGAAAATGACCCCGCTAACCCAGCATTCGTGCACACGGTATGGGGTGTAGGATATAAATTCGATGACGAGACTACTGCCACATAGCCTTCAAGACCGTTTAACATTGGCTATATTTTTTAGCTTCATATTGGTTGGCGCTTTTAGCGCCTTTCTTATTATTACTTCATCTAGTCGATATCACAATGAAGTGACTCAGCTCATGCACCAAGATCTCGCCAAGCATGTAGCAGAACACTACACTTTCGATGAAAATGGTGAGATAAACATTAGTAAAATCAAACAGGTTTTCCATGAATTAATGATACTTGGACCCAATTTTGAATTTTATATTCTGGATAATTCTGGGAATATTTTGGCCTATTCTGCAGAGAAACACATTATTAAACTTAAACAGGTTTCGTTAGCACCTATTCGCCTTTTTCTTAATTCGAGCAAAATGAGTCAACCCATATTTGGTAACGACCCAAGATCACTAGATAGACAAAAAATATTTACTGCGTCACCATTACTTCAAGATGGCAAACAACTTGGATATGTATACGTTATTTTAGGAAGTCAAATTTATGACCAGATATCGAATTTATTAATTGAAAGTAAACTAATTCGTTGGATTTTTCTCTCATTATTATTGGGCATGGCTTTTGTGTTCATGGCGACTCTCTGGACTACACGTATATTGACTCGACCACTAAATAGATTAACGGATCAGGTTAAAACAATCCAAGATAAAGATTTCGCGAGAGAAGATTTAAAAGACAAAAATCTAGTCGCCCCGCTTGAAAGCTGGCAAATGCATAATCCGAATGAAATCCATGTGCTTGGGCGCAGTTTCAAGCAAGCACTTGAAAAGCTTTCAGAGCAGTACGAAAAAGTTGTGACCATTGACGAGTTAAGACAAGAGCTTCTATCACACATTTCTCACGACCTGCGAACTCCACTTGCATCAATGCTTGGTTACCTCGAAACCTGGGAGCTAAAGAAAGACGAGCTAAGCGAGGAGGAAAGTTCAAGATTTATTCGTACAGCGAAAATCAACGCTAAGAAAATTTCAGTATTGATTGAACAATTATTTGAGCTAGCGTATCTAGACAGTGGCAATGTTCAAGTAAACCAAGAGAAATTTGCACTTGCAGAATTGATTCAAGATGTTTTGGTCAAATTTCATATTCCAGCAAGAGAAAAAAATATTCAACTCAACGTCTCTCCAAGAGATGCTTCGATTCAGGTGGTGGGCGATATTGAGAAGCTCGAGCGAGTTTTCACAAATCTGTTGGAAAATGCAATCAGACACACGGATGAAGGCGGAAGAATAACGGTGCGCTTAAATAAAGACGCTCGATTTGTTGCTGTTGAAGTAATAGACACAGGCATAGGAATTCCAGAAGCAGATCTACCTCATGTCTTTGAGCCACACTACAAAGCAGGAAACAGCGTTCGAGAAAATACAGCACACGGAGGACTTGGCTTAGCAATCACGAAAAAACTTCTTAGCCTTCATCAATCAAATATTCGTGTCAATAGTAAAATTAATCAAGGAACAACCTTTGCTTTTGACTTGCCCGTAAGCGCTTAAAACTTATGGGCAAGCTAGAAGCGCACCATAAATTTACTACCAATCGAGTATTTCACCATTGGAATGCCAAAAGCTTCCGCTATTTTCTAAATTTAATCCGTCAATTCTAAGAGCGAGTCTCGACGCAGAAGTTTCAGCACTAATATCTCCCGCATGACCAACCATATCGGTTTGCACAAAACCCGGGTGCAATATCGCAACCGCAATGCCTATTCTAGATAGGTCTTTTGCTAAGGACATACCCGCAGCATTCAATGCTGCTTTAGACATTCGATAACCATAGTAGCCACCAGAACTATTATCTGAAATCGATCCCATACGGCTTGTAATTAAAGCAACCTTACTGCTTGTAGCCATTAGCGGCATGAGCGCTTCGGTAACCCTAACAGGCCCAATTGCATTCACTGTAAATTGATCCAAAATAGCATTGAAATCAATTTGACCTAAACTCTCACTATTTAAAATACCTGCATTATTTATTAACAGGTCTATTTTTTCTTCTACCAGGAGCGAATTTAATTTCGAGACTAGATTGTTAATGGATTTTTCGTCAGTAACGTCAACATCTTCGATAACATGTACACCCAGATTACGCAGTTCATCCGAAGCTCGACGGCAAAGCGCCCAAACACTCGCACCTCGAGAAGAATATTCTTTAACTAAAGCCAAACCAATACCTCTATTGGCGCCTGTTATTACAACATTAGACATAACAACCCTTTTTTTATCTAAATTAAATTGTCAAAATTATGAATGTATCCTTATGGGTTTCTAATGAATATGCAAGTAGAAAATTCCAAAATCGGCCTAGCACTTGGTGGTGGAGGTATTAAAGGTCTGGCTCATATTGCACTATTAAAAAAGCTAGATGAACTTTCGATTAAACCTTACAAAATTGCAGGGACTAGTATCGGTGCAATCATTGGCGCACTCTATGCTTGTGGATTATCAGGATCCCAGATCGAAGAAAGAATTAAAAATCACATTATCACCAAAGGAGAAAACAGCAAGGCAATTATCAAAAAACGTAAAGCACTAGTAAAATGGCTAAAAGTTTTTTCATTAAGCAAAGAAAAAAGAGGATTACTTCAAGCTAATGGATTATTCAACCATTTATTCACAGAAATATTAGAAACTAATTTTGAAGAACTCGACATTCCTTTTTGTGCAATTGCGACAGATTATTACTCCGCTAAAGAAGTGTGTATAGAAACAGGTTCGTTGCTAGAAGGCGTTCAGGCTAGTATGGCTGTCCCAGGCGTTTTTCCTCCGGTTAAAAAGGATGGCAAGACACTCATCGATGGTGGGGTGTTAAATAATTTACCATGCAATCATTTAAGTACCCATTGCGATTTTATTATAGCCAGTGACGTAATTAGCTTACCGACTTTTGAAGCAACCGAAGCAAGGCACATGCTATCTGGAGCCCTTTCAATTCTGCTATCAAAAGCAACTGAAACAATCACCTCTGCCTGTCCACCACAAATTCTATTTAAACCCAATACGGAAGATATTGACGCATTTGATTTTCACAAAATAGAAGAAGTGCTTATTCGTGGTGAACGTGCTATATCTGAAGTAGAAAGTAATTTGCTGAAAATCTCAAATATAAAAACCAATCAAGAATTGAACTAAATCTCGCATTTCGTTACTAAATATGCAATCTTAACAGCAGAAAAAGTCTCGACTCTAAATTGAATGGGTATTTAAAATGAAAGGCTTAACCACTGGCGTCTTATTACTATCTTGCTCCACTCTTTCGGCATGCAGTAATCAATTTTGGTACGACAGTTTCCAAAACCATGGAAAACACGAATGCAGTAAGAAACCGACTAAGCAAGAATACGATAATTGCATGGAGCAGTTTGATAAACCCTATAAAGAATATGAAAAAGACAGGGAAGAAGCGATAAGCAATTAATTTTATCTTTATATCTTACTCGGTTTCAAATTGTGCTTTATTAAGGGTTCACTCCTGGACCAACCGGAGGAAAAGCCAAAAACGATCTTTCATTTTCTACCTCTTTCGCGAGGCTTTTTAATTGGGGAAATTTTAACTCTGGCACAGACCCCGCAACCAACGATTGGATAAATGTCCACGCTACTACGGTAGAAATGGTTGCTTGATTTAATCTTACAGAAAAGATTTCAGAGCGATTTTTCACTTCGATTTCTAAAATACTAATGGCTGCCAAAAGCTGACCTTCAACACGCTGCAACCAGGGCTCGTATTGGCTTTCCTTTGGGCGAAGATTTCTCTCATATATAAGCTGAACACCTTTATCACACGCGGCTAAGGCAAGCGAAACAATCTTTAATTCTTGTTGAAAATTTTTGGTACTCCACAATGACTTATCTTTAGAATTAGAATAAGTCGCATCGATGAATTGCAAAATACTCGTAGAATCTATCATGAATTCACCATTATCAAAAACCAAAGTTGGTGCTTTCACAATCGGATTAATATCTTTAAATTTATCGAAATGGTCAAAGACCGATAAGGCTTTATGTTCAAAAGAAACATCCATTGCATCAAGTGAAATTGCAACGCGTCTAACATAAGGTGAGTCTAGCATTCCGACTAATTGCATGTATTATTCTCCAGAAATTTAAAAATCTCAGCGAAAAAAATCTAACCCAGTATAGACACCCGTGAATAAACTAAACGTCAAATAATCAAGCTTTGTGACAAAATTAATCTCACCGTTTCAAGTAACAAACCAAATCGATTCTTAAGGTTGTTTTATGCATGTATGGGTTTTTCTAAATCAAAAATTAAATCTTTCAGATCATCGATCTTATTACCCAATAATCCTTGAGCGTAATATAAACCTTGATCATAAAAATAGACACACTCTTCAATCGAAAGAAAATCCAATAAGAAGTCAGCACCGAATCCACCTATTTCTTGATTTAACTATTCTTTAAAATATAACTAATTTTTATTCCCCAAGTCTTCTTTTTGCTCTTTGCCAAACCGAATTTTATTCATGATTCTAACACCAATCGAATTGCATTAAATTTAGACCCATCAATGTATGAACAAAAAATAATTCAACAAAAGCTCAAGCTCGCCAAATCCTATTGTCGCTAAAATTATTTTTTACATTAAAAGCATTCACATAGCCCAGGGAGTTACTGACGCTTGAAACAGGCTATTCGTGGTTTTTGTCACAAAGTTAAGCTCGTTAGACTTAGGATAGAAGATGTAATGTCAGAGAGTGGTTTGTTTGCAAACACAACAAGCTATCGAACACAAAACACGAAAATAAATACCGAGCCCATGAGAGCATGCATCACTGCCAAAGGTTTTCAATCTTTATATCCATAAACTGGCTCTTTTAGATCTGGTTGAACCTGACACATATTGAACAAAGGTAAAGCGCTTTATCATTTAGAGCTCCTGTTAATAACCCCACTTTTGCTGTGCTTTGATATGTCAACCTAGCTAGCAAATGCAAATAAGAATATTTTCAACGACAACCCGTTCAAAAAACACACACCATTTGACATTTCCCCGCACAAATACAGGGTAGAAGAAAGCTAAATATTACTTGAGGCTATAATATTCGGTAAAATAACTAAATTTAAACGTAATACTTAAGCTAAGAGGGTTATATGAGCTTGTACTCAGAATATATGGATGAAATTGAAACTCGTAAGAATGAACTCGGGTTGCATCCAAAGCCTATTGATAGCGCGGAGTTGCTGTCAGAAATTATCGATCAAATCAAAGACACTGCCAACGAGCATCGCAAAGATTCTCTCACTTTTTTCATATACAACACGCTGCCAGGTACCACTAGCGCTGCGGGAGAAAAGGCCAAGTTTTTAAAAGAAATCATACTTGGCGAATTTCAAGTCGAAGAGATCACTCCGACATTTGCGTTTGAACTGTTATCACATATGAAAGGTGGTCCATCTGTTGAAGTCTTACTAGATCTCGCACTGGGAGATGACGCAGAGGTCGCAAAATCCGCCGCCGACGTGCTAAAGACACAAGTATTCTTATACGAAGCCGATACAGAGCGCTTAAACAAAGCATACAGCGAAGGTAATGAGCTTGCGAAAGACATTCTCGAAAGCTACGCCAGAGCTGACTTCTTTACATCACTTCCCGACATTGAAGAAAAAATTGACGTTGTAACTTATATTGCTGCTGAAGGTGACATCTCTACCGATTTACTTTCTCCAGGTAACCAAGCGCACTCACGCTCTGATCGAGAACTCCACGGAAAGTGCATGATTAGCCCAGAAGCACAAGCCGAAATCAAAGCACTTCAAGATCAACATCCAGGCAAAAAAGTCATGCTTATCGCCGAAAAAGGCACTATGGGTGTTGGTTCATCAAGGATGTCAGGTGTAAATAACGTGGCGCTTTGGGCAGGCAAACAAGCTAGTCCTTATGTGCCATTTGTCAACATCGCTCCTGTTGTGGCTGGAACCAACGGTATTTCCCCAATCTTTTTAACAACTGTTGGCGTCACAGGCGGCATTGGCATTGACTTAAAAAATTGGGTTAAAAAACTGGATAGTGATGGAAACCCAGTACTCGATGACAATGGTGACCCGATTCTTGAACAAGCCTACTCAGTCGCAACCGGCACGGTTTTAACTATTAATACCAAAGAGAAAAAACTCTATAACGGTGACCAAGAACTGGTAGATGTATCTTCTGCGTTCACTCCGCAAAAAGTGGAATTCATGAAAGCCGGTGGTTCCTACGCGATTGTATTTGGCAAAAAATTACAAAGCTTTGCAGCGAGCACATTGGGTATCGAAGCACCGCCTGTGTTTGCGCCCGCTAAAGAAATTTCTCACGAAGACCAAGGCTTAACCGCCGTTGAAAAAATCTTCAATCGCAATGCCGTTGGCGTCACCTCTGAAGCGGCATTGCATGCTGGTTCTGATGTTCGTGTGAAAGTAAATATCGTTGGATCACAAGATACGACTGGATTGATGACCTCTCAAGAGCTCGAATCAATGGCCGCTACGGTTATCTCTCCAAGCGTAGATGGCGCTTATCAATCTGGCTGTCATACTGCTTCGGTTTGGGATAAAAAAGCACAGGCAAATATCCCAAAACTTATGTCGTTTATGAATGGGTTTGGCTTAATTACGGCACGCGATCCTAAAGGTGAATACCACGCCATGACCGACGTGATTCATAAAGTCTTAAACGATATTACTGTCGATGACTGGGCCATTATTATTGGTGGTGACTCTCATACAAGAATGTCCAAAGGTGTAGCCTTTGGTGCCGACTCAGGTACGGTTGCTCTGGCTCTAGCAACAGGCGAGGCTACTATGCCTATTCCGGAATCAGTAAAGGTCACTTTCAAAGGCAACATGAAAAGCCATATGGATTTCCGCGATGTGGTTCATGCAACTCAAGCGCAAATGCTTAAAGAATTTGGCGACAATGTTTTCCAAGGTCGAGTGATCGAAGTACATATTGGTACTTTGCTATCGGACCAAGCATTTACCTTTACCGATTGGACAGCAGAGATGAAAGCCAAGGCTTCCATCTGTATATCACAAGACGAAACATTGATCGAATCACTCGAAATCGCCAAAAGCCGAATTCAAATCATGATTGAAAAAGGCATGGATAACAAAGCCAAAACCCTTAACGGTTTAGTCGAGTTAGCAGACAAGAGAATTAATGAAATCAAAACAGGAGAAAATCCTGCGCTCGCGCCAGACAATAATGCAAAATACTTTGCGGAGCTTGTTGTCGATCTCGATGAAATTGACGAGCCAATGATTGCCGACCCAGATGTGAATAACGACGACGTATCCAAGCGCTATACGCACGATACGATCAGACCGGTATCTTATTACGGTGGAACTAAGAAAGTCGATTTGGGTTTTGTCGGTTCCTGCATGGTTCACAAAGGTGATATGCAAATTATTTCTCAAATGCTTAAAAACCTAGAAGATCAAAATGGTAGTGTCGAGTTTAAAGCCCCGCTAGTGATAGCCCCACCGACTTATAATATTGTTGATGAGCTTAAAGAAGAAGGGGATTGGGAAGTACTGAAGAAATACTCCGGTTTCGAATTTGACGATGACAACCCCAAACAATCAGCGCGTACTCAATACGAAAACATCATGTATCTTGAACGTCCGGGATGTAACCTTTGTATGGGCAACCAAGAAAAAGCAGAAAAAGGCGATACGGTAATGGCAACTTCAACGCGCCTGTTCCAGGGTCGCGTGGTTGAAGATTCCGATGAGAAAAAAGGTGAATCTTTGCTGGCTTCAACACCTGTTGTGGTACTTTCAAGTATTCTTGGCCGTACTCCCAGTATTGAAGAATACAAAAGTGCTGTAAATGGGATTAACTTGACCGATTTTGCTCCGCCGGTTGAAGAACTAAGCACTGCTCCGAATACTCAAGCGGTGCCCTTGAAAATAGTCGACCCCAATTAAAACGGGCGACAAAAAAATAAAGTAATAAACAAATAACGTAATAAACAAAGGCGCTAAGTAACTAGCGCCTTTGTTATGTTAAAAACCAAGATAAAAAGCGTGAACTTCAGTTTACTTTTTAGTAAGAAATTTATCCGTCACACCCCACCCCAATAGCATTATCAGACAAAATATAAAAAGATCTAAATCAAGCGATACCAAAGCCGCTAGCGCTGGACCAGGACAAAGTCCTGAGAGCCCCCAACCTAAACCAAAAAGTACCGCACCAAAAATCAAGTGTTTATCAATGTCAATTTTTTTGGGTAAAGAAAAAACTGGAGCAAATAACGGTTTTTCGCGCTTCAACACAATAGCAAAGCCGGGTACTGTTATCGCCAAGGCTCCCATCATCACAAATGCCAATGTCGGATCCCAAACACCAAACACATCAAGAAATGCCAGAACGCGCTCTGGATTGAGCATATTTGAAATAGCAAGCCCCAATCCAAAGAGCAGACCAGAGAGAAAAGAAATCCACATGATTAGCGCCCTATGATGGCAACAGTAACAACAGCCACTAGCATAAAGATTGCGGTAGCCCCAATAGATCGCAGCGAACCACGACCAATTCCACAGACGCCATGACCAGAAGTACAGCCGGAACCAATTCGTGTACCAACGCCAACAAGCACAGCGGCAATTGCCATTTTAAAATCAAACGAAGGCAAGCTCACATTTAAAGAGCCTTTGATGAAATAAAAAACCGTCGCACCACTAAGTAAGCCAGCAATAAAAAACCACTGCCAAATACTTTGTCGAGGTTTCGTAACGGCGTTTCCAACAATGCCAGAGATACCCGCGATATTACCGTTACAAGCTAACAACAATAATGCTGATACACCAATGATTATCCCACCGATCAAGCCGCTCAATATTTGAATATCCGACGAAATAATCATAATCAACACCAGCTCTGTTGGTTTTCCGGCTGTACGAGTAACTCTTTAACATTAGCTTCGATAATACGGTAGCCAACGTTTCCGGTTAGACGTTGGCGATCATTGTTAAATACATAGGTTGGACTAATTCGAATATTCGCATCTCGTGCTTTTAACATATCCTGACACAAAGATGCGTAAGCCGTGCCATCTATCACACGATTGAGCAGTTGATTACTATCAAGGCCAAGAGAGATTGCCACGTTAACTAATTCCATCTGATTGGCTATATCAACTCCTTTCTCAAAAAACGCTGTACGTAGTGCCCAAGCCAGTTTTTCTTCTGTCTTCACTGGCAGACTTCCTTCTCGCTCGGCCAGTCGCGCGGCGGAGAGCCACAAGTGTGCTGGCGCTGAAGATACGGGTTGCACGCTTGTCCAGCACGTCTCATGCAATTTTACATGATCAAATTCTTTAACCACATCTTTAACATGATCTGCATAACCCAATGCTCCGCCTCGGTCTTGCCACTGATCTTGAAATTTACTGGGCACATCGCCAAAAACGGGGAGATAATGCCAAGTCCATTCTAATTGACTGGGGAACTGCGTTTGAAGTTCACAGGTGCGTGCGTGGCCAATGTATGCCCAAACGCACAATATATCGGAGTAATGGTCGATTTGAACTTTATTCATTTGTGTTAAAACCACTGTAAATTATCTTTAATGCATTAGCAACGATGGTACCAGTGCTATTAGCATATTTCGAATATCTATTTGTGAAATGTTCTATTACATATAAAGACTCCTCTATCTCACTGGCTTTGAGAATCTACGTAAGATGGAAGCTTGACGCCTTGGCTTGAGGAGATATCAAACCCTATTTCACAAACACCTTATAGACTCTTTTTTAACCATATAATACTATTCGCTTTACAGGGGTGTAATAAAAAAGCCCCTAAAAAGGGGCCAAGACTACAGAGAGAACATATTGGTTGTCGCGAGAGTGGTGTTTTGTGCTCAAATAGAAGTCTTATAACTAGTTAACATCGTGTTACGCTTTCAATAAATGTCACTATATTCAACCAATGTGCAAAAATAATGGTTGAAATGTGTAAGAATGTGGAAACACGAAAAGAATGGCGTTGAGAAGACTAAAAACAGCCAAAATGTTCTAAATTAGTTGTAAAAATATGAAACTATGCAAAACTATTTAGGTTGTTAAATTTGGCTGAAATAGACGCATTTCCGAGTAGTAACGATTCATCTTTGGCCAATAAAAGTTAAAATAAACCAACTACAGCTAGTAAGAACGAATAAAATGACACAGAAAGCACCACCGAAATTAAAATATAATTTTAAACTCGAAAAGCAAACCTGCCTCAAATTATCGTTAGACTATTTACGGATTTACCACTAGAGAATAAAAAGACTATTTGGTGCGTGTTAGATCGTAAAATAATCATCATAAAACCTAGTTAGAAATTCTTCGAATTACATGTATTAGACCAAAATTAGTTTTTTCCCAAATCAAGACTGGAGTTACGGCATGAGCCTTCTTTTTAAGCGCTTTACATCTAAACACATCGTTTACAATGCAACATGGGAAGACCCTAGAATTGACAGAAAGATTCTCGGAATTAATCAAGACTCCGTTATCTTTAGTATCACCTCTGCGGGTTGTAACGCGCTCGACTATCTTTTAGACAATCCCAAACAAATCGATTGCATTGACGCAAATCCCTGCCAAAACGCACTCTTAAACCTTAAGAAATCTCTGTTTAAAAGTGGCAGCATGGAAGAGCTTCAAAACCTGTTTCAAAATGGCTCATATGATAAGTTTTCTGAGTTGCTTGATAAAAAGCTCTCTGAATTTCTTGATGACGAAGATGTCGCATTTTGGAAAAAGCGCTCCGATATGTTTTCGAGCAAAGGCATGCGCTCTTCATTCTACTTCCAAGGCACTTCTGGTGGTATGGCATTCATCATCAGCCTCGTAATGTCACTTTTTCCAAATAAAAAGAAAATCATTCAAGAAGTATTCAATGCTGAGAGTATCGAAGCTCAGGCCGAAGCTTATAAGAAAATTCGCCCTTATTTTTGGAATTCCATTTCCAAAATCCTCATGACGTCTCGCTTAGCGCGAGTTTTGGTTGGAGTGCCAGCTCAGCAAGAAAAATTGATCAAAGATCAAACAGGAAAATCGATAGGGAAATTTTGGATCGATCAAGTTGATCATGTATTTACAACGATCCATATTCGCGACAACTACTTTTGGCGTGCTTATGTATATGGCTGCTATGAAGAAGATTGTAAGCCAAATTATTTGGACAAGGACTACTTCAATTTTTATGCAGACAATATCGATAAAATAAACACTTACACCACGACAATTATTGATTTCCTAAAGTCGACAGATCGAATTTACTCACATTTTATTCTGCTCGACCACATGGATTGGATGTACGAAAACTCGAATGCATTAGAAGAAGAATGGAATGAAATCATTAATCACAGTGACATTGGTACCAAAGTATTGATACGTACTGGTGGATTAAATGACTGGTTTGTTCCAGATATTGCACGACAGCACTTCCAATTTAACGATGAAGAACTTCAGCTTGAAGAACTGCACAAACTCGATCGTGTGGGTACGTATGGCAGCACGCACTTGGGTGTGAGAGTGACTGAAAACGCCTCATTACGATTGAGTAACGCATCCTAGTATGGCTACACAAAAACAGAAAATGGATCGGTATTACCGATTCCATTCAATGATTTACGACTTCACTCGCTGGAGTATCCTATTTGGCCGAAATAGCGTGGTGAAACACTCTAAAATTGAGAATTCAAAATCTTTCAAGATATTAGAAGTTGGCGCAGGAACGGGTGGAAATGTTCAAAAGATTAAGCAGCATTACCCTGACGTCTCTATAACCGCTTTGGATATCTCAGATTTCATGCTGGAAAAGGCGAAATCCAAACTGAGCGATCATCAAAATATTGAATATCTTTCTGCAATGTTTAATGCATCGCTGTTTTCTGAAGAAAAAAAGTTTGATTTGATCATCTTTTCCTATTGTCTTTCTATGTTTTCTGAAAACTGGGATACCGCCATTGACGATGCAAAAACGCTATTGAAGTCTGATGGGGAAATCTTAGTGGTCGATTTTCATAACAGTTACTTCGGTTTCATGAAGAAAGTTTGGTCCTCTGTTCATGTAAATTTAGGGGGTCACTTAATTTCAGATCTCGATAAAAAATTTGCTTCACGCATGAGAAAAGTTCGTCCTGCATATTTGGGATTGTGGGAATATTTTATATTCACTGGATCGCCAAAAAATTAGCCTTAAAATCTAAAAAAAGCCTCTATTAAAGGGGCAAAGGCGACAGCGAACTAACAAAACTTCTTTAACTTTTGTCTCACTTATTTACCGCTGGCACTAGATCAATTGCCAGCGGATAGCCTCTTTGTGAGCATCCGCTCAAAAACAACTAACAGCCGTCGGCGATACCAAATTCATTTTCTAAAAACTGGAGTAGCTTTCATTCATCCAACAGAAGAAAAATGAGTCATCGAAGATAACCTTTCAACCAATGGTATAAAAATCAAAAGACGAATTAATACGCGCTATCACATAGTTTATTAACGTATCAATGAGATTTGAGAGGCGGTTTGGAGCCGTTACGCTAGGCCTAACCATTTAGTCGCATCTTCACGATTATCAAAAAATTTGATATTCATAAATCTGTTTTTGGCAACATTTTCAAGAAACCGACTCTTTTCATCACCGGCATTAACAACTCCACTAATTGTTATGTTGCCGGGAAAGCCCACCTTATCGAAAGAATTGCCAAAGTGATAAAGATCGGATGCAGAAAGTCTAAATTGACATGACTTCAAATCAATTAACGCGCGAGTCAGTGAATTTTCATTTGCAATTCGCACGACGTCGGCTCTAGACTCAATCGTTTCATTTAAATCCACATCACCTTGATAAACGAGCTCAACAACACCCTGCTCTCGGTCGATATGTGTAGTATATGACATACAAGTTCCTTTTAATTCCTTAACCTTAAAAGTTTATTGGCGTCTATGTCTATCGTCACCAATTTGAACGCAATTAGCGTAAAACAAAATAAAAAACACTTGAAAAAAGATTTAGATGCCAACGATGTAATAAAATGTAATTGTACATCTAGCCTTTCTAATTTAATCGAAAACAATCGATTTTGAAACCACTTTTACCACCCATATGAGCAACAATTCCCAGAATTTTTTAACTGACTCTGAGAAAACAAGCCTTATCTCTCGTCACAACTTAAATAACAGTGCAAATAAGCTTTTAGCCATACATTCAAATTTTATATAATAGGTCGCTTCGCGGCCCGAAATCTGCATATCGGTTATAAAAGAAAACAATTCACTATCGATCACTTCAGTCTTTCGAGACTTTTAAGGCGTCCATCAATTTATGACTATCCCTTGGAAAGATTACGATTCAGGTATTTTTTACGACGAGTTAATGAGTAGCCCTGGCAATGCTAGAAAACCAGCTCGAAAAATTGTTTCTTACCTTCGCTCTCTGAGTGAAGAAGATATAGCTTCACGAAAGCTTGCTGCAGAATCCACAATTAAGGAAATGGGCGTCTCGTTTACCGTCTATACCGAAGAGGGAAATATCGATCGTGCTTGGCCGTTCGATATTATTCCGAGAGTGATTACAAAAAAACAGTGGGATAAAACGGCTTTAGGTCTCAAACAACGTCTTCAAGCACTAAACATGTTTATCGACGATCTTTATCACGACCAAAAGATAATAAAAGACGGTATTATTCCAGAATTTGTTCTAAAACAATCCGCAAACTATCGAAAAGAGTGCGAAGGCGTCACGCCCGCATTTGGTGTTTGGGCCCATATCTGCGGCACAGATTTGGTGCGAGACAAAGACGGCGAGTTCTATGTTCTCGAAGATAACCTGCGTGTGCCTTCCGGCGTTTCTTATATGCTAGAGAACCGCTCAATTATGAAGAGGGTGGTTCCAGAAATTTTCGAAAAAGTTGATATCGCGCCAATTGGAGATTACACCGCAAGACTATTTGATACGCTGACCTCTATTTCTCCCCGCAAAGTTAAAAAACCTGTGGTCGTCGTGCTTACACCTGGAATATTTAATTCAGCCTATTTTGAGCACGCATTTCTAGCACAACAAATGGGCGCAGAACTTGTCGAAGGCAGTGACCTTGTTGTACAAAATGACGACTGCGTCTATATGAAAACGATATCAGGTTTAGAGCGTGTAGATGTGATTTATCGGCGGGTCGACGACCTGTTTCTTGACCCTGAAGCATTTAATAAAGAATCTGTTTTAGGTGTGGCGGGCTTAATGCGAGCATGGCGATCAAAAAACGTGGCCATTGCAAATGCACCTGGAGCCGGTGTCGCAGATGATAAGGTCGTTTATGCCTATATTCCTCAAGTAATCAAATACTACCTTGATCAAGATCCCATTGTGCCCAATGTTGAGACCTACTTATGTTACGATGATAAGCAACGTGATTATGTCATTGCCAACATTGAAAAACTTGTTGTTAAACCCGCCAACGAATCCGGTGGTTACGGCATTCTTGTCGGCCCTCACTCCACTAAAAAAGAACGCGACGTTTTTGTTGATTTAATTAAAGCGCAACCACGAAATTATATTGCTCAACCTACTTTAGCTTTATCCACAGCACCAACATTAATAGGCAAGAACGCAGTGGAGCCCAGACATTTAGATCTACGCCCCTTCATACTGCAAGGCAAAGAAAGCTACGTTACTACAGGGGGGCTGACCCGTGTAGCAATGAAAAAAGGTTCTCTCGTAGTGAATTCTTCTCAAGGTGGAGGAAGTAAAGATACTTGGATTGTCGATACGGAAGGAGAAGCAAAATAATGTTATCTAAAGTCGCAGAAAGAGTTTATTGGACTGCTCGCTACCTAGAGCGAATAGAGAGCACAGCTCGCTTAGTAAGTATTTACGACAAACTGCTTTTCGATCTTCCCAAGCGTGTCAATTTGAGCTGGTATAACCTGATTATAATCAACGGCATAGAGGAAGACTTTAATAGCCGCTATTCAAATCGCGATGAACGAAACGTTGTTAAATTTCTACTTGGGGACAAATCTAACTATTCCTCTATGGTCTCTTCATTAAGCGCGATTCGCGAAAATGTTCGTACTACTCGGGATGTAATTCCAGAAGAGGTTTGGGAGCTCACCAACGAGCTCAGCCTTTACGTGAATGAAAATTTACAACAGGGAATCAGCCGTAGTCGACGTCACGAATTTCTAGAAAATGTCATTAAAGGCTGCCAACAAATACTCGGACTCGTTTATGGCAGTATGCCTCATGACGCGGCTTGGGACTTTATGCGACTAGGTCGTAATTTAGAACGAGCAGACATGACAACCCGAAATCTTGACGCAGGTGTCGCAGCAATTTTGCAGGTCAAAGACGATGATTTTGCCGTGAACGCTCACCAAATTATTTGGGGTAATGTACTGCGCTCCCTCAACGGAGCTCAATCCTATAGAAGAACAATGAGAGCGTCAGTAAAGGCTGAGGCGGTAGTCTCTTACCTACTAGAAGACACCGAGTTTCCAAAATCGATATTACATTGTCTTAATGCTTTAATAGATTCAAGTGCAAAATTGCCCCGCTCAAAAACGCTGGTTGAGCTACTTGAGGATATTAAAGATAAAGCGCAAAAAGAGATCGACTACGAAGTCCTTGGGGAACCTTTGCGTGAATACTTAAATAGCTTACAAATACATATTGGAAGCCTTCACGAATCCATCGCAGAAATCTGGTTTCCCGAAGTCGTATAAAAAACACCTTCTATTGGAGTTGAAATGACAATTCGTATTGCCATTAACCACAACACGTATTACAAATTTGATCGTCCGGTAAATCTATCACAACATACGATCCGTTTGCGTCCCGCGCCTCATAGCCGAACGCCAATAAAAAGTTATAGTCTTAAGGTAGAGCCTCAAGAGCACTTTATTAACTGGCAACAGGATGCGTTTGGAAATTTTTTAGCAAGTTTTGTTTTTCCCGAAAAAACCACACACTTTTCCGTAGAAGTAGAAGTGATTGCGGATATGAAAGTCATCAACCCTTTTGACTTTTTCTTAGCAGATTACGCAGAAGAATATCCCTTTAAATACACAGCTCAACTGAAAAAAGATCTCGCGCCATACCTAGAAAAGAAAATCAATGGCAAAGCATTTAACGAATTAGTCAGTAGCGTCGATCTAACTAAACGTCGCACTATCGACTTTCTCGTTGATATCAACACCATGATAGAACAGCGAGTTGAGTACTTAATACGCATGGAGCCGGGCGTTCAGACACCAAAAGAAACGCTCGACAGCGGCAAAGGCTCATGTCGTGATTCTGCCTGGCTGATGGTGCAGGTGCTCAGACACTTAGGCTTAGCCGCGCGCTTTGCATCTGGTTACCTAGTTCAACTTACGCCAGATGAAAAGTCACTCGATGGTCCAAGTGGTCCAGAAAAAGACTTCACCGATTTACACGCCTGGTGCGAAGTATTCCTCCCTGGGGCAGGTTGGGTTGGTCTAGATCCAACGTCTGGACTATTTGCGGGGGAAGGACATATTCCACTTGCATGTACACCAGATCCAGTATCCGCTGCCCCGATCGAGGGTGCAACCGATGAGTGTGAGGTCGATTTTAATTTCAGCAATGAAGTCACTCGCATCCATGAGGATCCAAGAGTTACGAAGCCTTACACTGATGATCAATGGGCAGCCGCTTTATCTCTGGGCAATAAAGTGGATGCACAGTTGGTTCAAGATGATGTTCGACTCACTATGGGCGGGGAACCCACCTTTGTATCTATCGATGATATGGATGGCGCCCAATGGAATACGGCCGCGCTCGGTGAAGAAAAACTGCGCTTAGCAAAATCGTTGCTATTAAAGTTACGTGACCACTTTGCTCCTTCTGGTTTGATGCATTATGGTCAGGGGAAATGGTATCCCGGCGAAGAGGTTCCACGTTGGGCACTCGGAATTTTTTGGCGCACTGATGGTGAACCTTTATGGCGTGAGAGTAAGTATCTTGCGCGAATCGATCAAGATTACGGTCATAACTACCTTACTGCACATAAGTTCGCTAACCATCTCGCGAGTTTACTTGGTATCGACAAGGAATATGTTCATCCAGCATTTGAAGATGCACTGCATTACTTATTACAAGAACAAAAACTCCCCAATAATATTGATGTGCTCGCAAGTAATGTACTTTCTAACAAATCTGAGAATGATCTTGGTAAAAGACGCTTAGCAAAACTCTTGGAAAAAGGCTTCAACAAGCCTACCGGCTTTGTGATACCGCTGGAATGGGATTCCCAACGACAAGCTTGGCATACCTCCGCGTGGGAGTTTAAGCGTGAACGATTAATCTTGATACCGGGCGACTCTCCGTTAGGACTGCGTATTCCTCTTAACGATTTACCTTGGTACAACGAACATGAGGTTATTGTTGAACGTGATCCATTCGAATCTAGAGAACCACTTATTAAACAGTCAGAAATTGAATTCCCCGCGACGGCTTACGCTACAAGTGCAGCAGATATCCAAAATCAAACCCAAATAAAATGGCAAACCATAGGCGGTATGCCTGATTCATCAGACGGAAACGTTGACACGCTTAACTCTGAAGAAAGTAAGAATAAAGATACAGATAAACCAAAAGACAAAGAAAAAGTAAAAGTAAAAGAAAGTTACAAAGTCACTTCGCCAGTGGTCCGCACCGCTTTGTGTATCGAAGCTCGAGACGGCAAGATCCACATTTTTATGCCACCTCTTTGGGGCCTGGAAAATTATGTCGAGCTTGTTACCGCGTTAGAAGAAACTGCCAAGAAGTTTGATACCCCCATTATTATTGAAGGTTACGAACCGCCAAAAGACTATCGCCTACAAAAACTTTTGGTTACACCAGACCCTGGAGTGATAGAAGTCAATGTCCAGCCGGCTAGCAGCTGGAATGAGATGGTCGCCAACATGAACGCGCTTTATGAAGCGGCAAAGCAATCGCGGTTGGGCACTGAGAAGTTTATGCTAGATGGTCGCCACACGGGAACTGGTGGAGGCAATCATATTACCCTTGGCGGTCCCACACCTGCAGATAGCCCGCTATTGAGACGCCCTGATTTACTTAGAAGCTTCGTCACCTTTTGGCAACATCATCCATCATTATCTTATGTCTTCTCTGGTGCATTTATCGGCCCAACAAGCCAGGCTCCTCGTGCGGATGAAGGTCGCGACGAGATGCTTTACGAGATGGAAATCGCTTTTGATCAAATGCCCGAAGGGGAAACCAATCAACCTTGGCTTATTGATAGAGTAATGCGTAATCTATTGATCGATGTAACCGGCAACACTCACCGCGCTGAATTTTGTATCGATAAGCTTTACGCTCCCGGCTCTTCGACAGGAAGATTGGGGTTATTGGAGTTCCGTGGTTTCGAAATGCCTCCCCATAGCCGCATGGCTTTGGTTCAAGCTCTATTAATTCGAACACTTGTTGCTCGATTTTGGCGAAAACCATACAAACACCGTTTAGTGCGTTGGGGTACTCTTTTACATGACAAATATATGTTGCCGCACTTTTTGTGGGAGGACATGAAAGAAGTGGTCGCAGACCTGCGAGAAAATGGGTACCACTTTGACGCAGATTGGCTGCTTCCCTTCGAAGAGTTCCGATTCCCTCACTATGGGAGAGTCAAACTGGATGGCATAGAACTAGAGCTTCGTTGGGCTGTTGAACCCTGGCACGTATTGGGTGAAGAAGTAGGCAGTTTTGGTACTGCACGCTATGTTGATTCTTCTGTTGAAAGGCTACAGGTGAAAATTTCTGGAATTACCGACGGTCGATATGTGCTCTCTTGCAATGGCCGGCGGGTGCCAATGCACAAGACCTCGAAACAAGGGGAATACGTAGGCGGTGTGAGATACCGCGCATGGGCGCCGCCCTCGGCCTTGCATCCCACGATTGGAGTGCATACACCGCTGGTATTTGACCTAATCGACACATGGAATGGCCGCTCTATAGGTGGTTGCACCTATCATGTATCGCATCCAGGAGGGCGCAGCTACGATAACTTCCCAGTGAATGCTTACGAAGCAGAATCTAGGCGTATCAACCGCTTTGAAGACATTGGCCATACGCCGGGTCCTTATACGCCAAAGCCAGATATAAGCGCATTGCGTGAGTTTTTCTCTGATCAGCACCCACCTCGCCCAATGGCTCCACCGCCTGAAGAATCACCAGGTGAATATCCATACACCTTGGATTTACGCCGTAAACCAAGTTTTATCAGTTGATCCAAATAAAACTCGTGACATAATGGCAGCCCCCAGGAGTTGCCTTACAATAAAAATAGTCCTTTACGTTTTCTGTGTCATTAGCGGGTGGTATTTGTGTCGCAAACAATGAGTCAAACAATAGTATCTCAAGATGAGGATCTCACCTATACGCCAGATCTAAGCCTGTGTAACGATATTTTTGACTCTGAAGGCGAGGTCAAACCACACTGGACTTACCTTTTGGATTCAATTAAATCCATGGGTGCTAAGACGTTTTCAGATCGAGAAGAAAAAGCACTTAGGATACTTAGAGATGACGGTGCTACTTATAATATCTATAGCGATAAATCATCGCCAAACCGCACGTGGAGCCTCGACCTAGTCCCATCCCTTATAACAAGCGAGCAGTGGGCCTCCATCGAAGCGGGATTGCTTGAGCGAGCAGAGCTATTTAATCTTATTTTGCGAGATCTTTACGGCGCCAGAGACCTCATTCGACATAACGTTATTCCGCCCGAAGCCCTATTTTGTCATAAAGGTTATTTGCGAGCTTGTCACGGGATACAGGTACCTGG
Organism: Cellvibrionaceae bacterium; assembly: GCA_965262305.1. Lineage (GTDB taxonomy): Bacteria > Pseudomonadota > Gammaproteobacteria > Pseudomonadales > Cellvibrionaceae > CBDHEY01. The sequence continues at coordinate 827,701 of CBDHEY010000004.1, read as the reverse complement.
GGAACACGATTTAATTTTCCATGCTGTGGATATGATGCGTGATTGCAATGGTGAAATACTTGTTCTCACCGACCGCACTCAATCACCAAGCGGTGCCGGCTACGCCTTAGAAAACCGCACGGTAATGTCTCGGGTCATGCCAAGCCTATTTCGCGATAGCCACGTACACCGCCTCGCCGCTTTTTTCCAACGAATTCGCAGTAAGCTTTATTCACTTTCACCAAATCAAGACCAGCCCAGAGTCGTCGTCTTAACTCCTGGCTCCCATAATGAAACCTATTTCGAACATGCTTACATGGCAAATTACCTGGGATTACATCTTGTACAAAGTGGCGATCTAGTTGTGCGCAACGGCTATGTTTGGATGAAATCCTTAGATGGATTGAGTCGAGTTGACGTAATTTTGCGACGTGTCGATGATGCTTTTTGCGATCCAGTAGAGTTACGGGGTGACTCTCAATTAGGAATTGCAGGAATACTCGAAGTCATAAGAGCCGGTCGAGTTGTTCTTGCCAATCCTCTTGGATCAGGCGTTCTAGAGAACCCCATCTTACTTAAATTCCTTCCAGATATAGCAAAAGCTCTCCTTGGTAGGGAATTGCGCCTTAGCTCAGTAGACACTTACTGGTGTGGCGATAAGGATGACTTAGATTTTGTCGAAGAAAATATCAACGACTTGGTTGTAAAGCCGGTGTTCAGATCATCGGGAGCCCGCAGTTCTTATATGGGCGAACAACCAGCGCAAGATAAAGAAGCTCTGATTACCCAAATCAAAGCTAATCCAATGCAGTTCGTGGCTCAACCCGTGTTAAATACAGCTCATATCCCGACATTTGCCAATGGCCAGCTAGAGCCTCGCCCAGGTATTTTACGAAGCTTTTCCGTTGCCTCAGAGTCTTCCTACTCTGTCATGCCTGGTGGCCTTACTCGAGTTGGGTTAGAGCCTTCTTCTTTTATCATCTCGAATCAAGCCGGTTCGAAAAGTAAAGATACTTGGGTAATTGCTTCTGAACCCGAACGTTTAAGCGCCCTATCAAATGCAACTGACGATACGCCTGCGAAAGAAGCTGACTTGATTAGTTTACCCAGCCGTGTGGTAGAAAATCTGTTTTGGATGGGACGCTATGCCGAACGATCAGAATCATCTCTTCGATTACTCCGAACGGTATTTTTGCTATTAAATGGCGAAGAACCAATTAGTGACACCAGTAAGCGTATTTTGTTGGAAGCCGTCACAGATGTGACTGCAACCCACCCTGGCTTTATAAATGCCTCTCAAGACTTGGTAGACAAGTGTGACGAAGAACTTTTGCTTATAGTGAAGGATCGAAATCGACTTGGCAGTGTGCACTCAAACCTTAACGCAATGATCGCATGTGCAGACGAATCAAAAGAGCTTTTATCTTCGGATACGATGCGTGTGATAAACGACATCCGCGATACAATATCGGAATTGGATACCGCCTTGTCAGGAGGCCTAGCCGCTGCACCAGAAGAAGCTCTAGATCCACTTGTATCTGCGTTGATGGCACTATCTGGCCTAGCCCAAGAAAGCATGGTGCGTGATTTTGGCTGGCGCTTTATTGAGATTGGGCGACGTCTTGAAAGAGGCTTACTCACAACCATTATTATGAAAAATCTTCTGGTACCTGAAGTACCAGAATCAGATCAAACCGTTTTGATCGAAGCCCTGCTTTCTTCATTGGAATCGCTCATAAGTTACCGTCGTAGATACAGAGCTAGAATGGGAATCCAATCCAGCTTGGATCTCGTCATGATGGACACATCGAACCCAAGATCATTATTATTTCAAATTGAGCATTTAGGTTCACACATAAATGCATTACCCAAGTCGACCGAATCGAGACATGAGTTGACACCAAAGGAACGCGCGATACTCGAGTGCGAAACCGTAATTAAACTTTCTTTATTGAAAGATTTAAATAATCGCATTGATGGGAAACGCCAAAGATTAGATCAAAACCTTGGTCGTATTAGCGATCTTTTGGGTTCGTTAAGTAACTTTATAAGCGACTCTTACTTCGATCATAGAGAAAGCTCGCAACAGCTTGTAAGAAGCACTTGGGAAGCAAGTTAATGCAGTACAGAATAAAGCACATCACAGAATATGAATATAGTGCGCGAGTGACCCATTGTTATAATCTCGCCCATTTGATTCCAAGAAACTCATTACGGCAACAGCGAATAAAGAGCCGCGTGAACGTATCACCCTCAGTCGCATCAACGTCGCGGCGTGAAGACTATTTTGGCAACCTAGCGTATCATTTTGAAATTCAACGACCGCACACTAAACTTGTGATCACGGCCACCAGTGAAGTAAATACTGACCAACAAGTTTCCACGCCCGAGCTCGACTTTGGTGTTACCTGTGCAGAAGCCCTTTTGCATTTAATGCAATCAAGCCAAGCAGAATTATTGTTTGCAAAAGAGTTTATACTTGACTCTCCAATGATTCAGGTTACTGAAGAACTGAAAGATTATGCCAAAGAATCATTTGATTTTGATAAACCTCTATTATCATGTGTAATGGACCTCACGACGAGAATATACAAAGATTTTACCTACTGTCCTGAATCCACCACCATAGCGACACCGTTAGCAGATGTCCTCGCAAATCGTCGTGGCGTATGCCAAGATTTTGCCCATTTGCAAATAGCCTGTTTACGCGCGATGGGTTTTCCATCGAAATATGTATCTGGTTATATAGAAACATTACCTGCGCCCGGAAAAGAAAAACTTGTTGGTACCGACGCTAGCCATGCATGGATTTCCGTATATTCACCTAATGAAGGCTGGTTTGAATTTGATCCTACAAATAACTGTCTTGCGGGAGAACAGCATATTATTACCGCCTGGGGTAGAGACTACTACGATGTTACGCCGTTAAAAGGGGTGATTTACGGAGGAGGAAAAAAACCACTGCTTAAGGTATCTGTAGACGTTGCGCGAATGTAAATTTGTCTAAGACAAAAAATATTGGCCAAAATATAGAAATCGAAAACAACGATTCGATTTACTAATTAAACACCCGATATGAGAAGAAAGTTTTTTATATGATAGAAAGGCACTATACAGAAAATCTGGTTTCACGAATGATTAATCAGAAGTTAAGTATAGTGCTTACAAGATCGAAAATAAGATTCTTTAGGAATCTAACTAGAATTCAAAAAGTATCCTTATACCTTCGGAGTTTTCAGCAGTTGACTTCAACATGTACGAAAGACCTCCTGGTGATTTAGCAACAAGCTTTGACAATAATTTTTCTGGACCCAAACGTGGCGGTGTCTCACCGGTTTTTTGCTTTTTACCCAGCCAGTACTCTTCAATTTTTCTCGCATCCATTCCAATTATTTCAGAGATAAATTTATGGTATACGGCATCGTCTTTATGATTAAACGGTTTCGATTTAATACCATTTGGCCATTCTTGAGCTTCCTTTAAAAATAATCTGCGTACCATCTGCTTCATTTCGTCGACAGATCCCGAATAAGAATTTTCCTTATTTACAATGACAACATAGTTGTCGGCTGCGACGGAAAATGAAAAGAATGTAATTAAAAGTGATATAGTGAATCTAACAAATAGTTTTAATAGTTTTTCTCGTTTCATTTTCGTAGCCTCTAAAAACTAAAAGTTCCGGAAAACTGGATAATATCCGCATCCGCATCAACAGCCGCAGGATTGCTACCATCTCCTGCATCCATGGTTTTACTTGTATAAATCGCTCTAAGCCTTACATTATTAGTTGGTGTAAAATTCACACCCAACACATTTTCGGTCGATTCTCCTGAAGCATCACCAGAATCAAGAATATCAAATCGATAAAACACAATCCAATCGGCCGTTAATCGATAGGCTGGTTGAAAATACGCACCGATTCGATCACCTCCCGTATCTTCACTTGTGGCAAAATACGCTGATTTAACTAACCAATTACCTTTATCAACTCTGAGGTCAAGACCAAACAGTTGATACGGTGATAGGCTTCCGGGCCGCTCACCAGAAGCGCCATTTAGCCCAACATTTATAGTGTCATTTTGAAATCCGATTTCTAATCTACCACCAAAAATTTCCTCATTCGGATTTGCAGGATGGCGCGTTGCGTAAGCAGCCCAATGGAAAGAATTACTAGAGGCAAAAAATTCTTTGCCATGGAGCTGTATTCCCGTCGAGAAATTAGGAAAGATCGTATTTCCACCAAACGGCCTCAGCATCTGTGGTTGTTCGGGATCGAGAAGAGTTGCGGGAAAGTGTTCTATATTAATGCTGTCATGTGGCGTGATCATCCGCCCTATTCGTACATTGAATGAGTCGCTATTTCGGTAATTTACCCACGCGATAATTTGCGGGTTCTTTGCAACGTGATTGAAATCCGGATTTCTACGATCACCCACAGTAAAGGGATCGTCTGACTCGCGGAGAAAACCACCAGCAAAAAAAGCAGACCAGTTTTCATCAAGATCCGCACCAATTAGCAACTCGAAGTTTTGACGATTAAATCCATTCACACTACCATCTTCGCCTTCAACGTGCGTAAATGCCGTATGTATAAATCCACCAATATCGACTCTCAGCCCATCAAATGCTTTTATAATGGAACGAGAGCCCACTCTTTCGTCTATATCCAACAAAAAATCTTCAAGGCTTTCAATTCGCTCTTCATGATCTTTAACTTGCTTATCGATTTTTTCATCAGCTAAGGCTGAGTTAAACACCAAACTAATTAAAATGGAAAAATATATGAACAGCTTGTAGATGCGATAGAAAATAATGTTTCTCTCTCTTTTCCATCGATAGGGTGGGATTGATACCAAACTAGCCATGAACGGTCCTCGTGTATTTTTATAGTATTGCGGTTAACAGTTTGGAGTAGCCCAGAATCATAGGTTTAGCCTATATGGGATAGTGTTAACACTACTTAAACCATAGATCAGGTTTTGAAAGTTTCAACTTGTTTACATAGATTGCCAGAAAGCACGGCAAGATGGCGACTTTGTTCGGTTGTTGAATTAGCGGCATCGAGCGCCAAAACTTCGTTCTCGGTGGCTTTTTCTAGAAGATCTATCACAACTTGAACCAAATTATTTTGCTCTGAGACTGCCAAAGCAATATCGTTGTTTTTACGGTCCAAATTATGAATAAATTCCATAATCGACTTTATTGAAGCACCGGCACTACTGGCTATTTCACGGGTATCGTTAGTTTTATCGCGAACTTGACCAGAAGCCTTAACGATATCGTCTACGCCCTTACGAACATCATCAATGATCGACTTAATATCCCTGGCGGACGATTGTGTTCCCTGCGCCAAAGACCGTACCTCATCGGCAACAACTGCGAAGCCACGACCATGCTCCCCCGCTCTTGCAGCCTCAATTGAGGCGTTAAGCGCGAGTAGATTAGTCTGCTCAGAAATACCGGTGATTACTGTTAGAATATTTTCGATATCGGAGACACGCTTTGAAAACTCGTCGATGGCAGCCGCTATCCCCTTCGCTTCATTAGCCAAATTGGACATTGAGTCTGTCATTTTATTTGCGACGTTCAAACTTTGAGCCGTCTCTTTCGTAGCGTTTTCACTGGCTTTAACAGTTTCTTGTGAAACGCTGCCAATACTCGAAGCAGAGCTTGAAAGTGATAACACCGATTCTTTAATTTCTTTAATGCGATGACTTTGATCATTTGCTCTCAGCTGAGAATTACTAGCTATTTGCGCCAACATATCTGCAGCGTTAACCAATTCACCTGAAGAACAATGAATCTGAGTCACTAGTGTCCTTAAAGAAAGTGTCATACTCGAAAGCGAGTCATCTAGGTGACCTAGTTCATCACCCGAGCGGGGTTTCTCATCACTGAATTCACTTAAGTCACCACTCGATATTCTATTTGCTCTATCTAACGATTTATTAATCGTCTTTATCATGTTCGCAGAAAAAAACCATGCAAATAACAACAAAGTTACTGTTGAACAAAGAAAGATAATAAACCCAAAATAGACTGGTTTGTTTCTCGCTTCTTTTTCAGCAGCCATGGCAGAATTTATCTGTTTGGCATAGTTCTGGTTTACAAAGTTAAGACTTTCAATCGCTTCAAAAATCGGATCATTTAAAAAGATTGCTGCATCAGAAATATCTTCGCTGGCAAGATCTTCGTCCAAAGCAAACTCTCGAAACTCTGACATTCCAGAAGCTATATTTGCACTAAGAACAATTGCATCCTCTTTAGATAAACCTAACTGGTCACTTGCGATAAAGTTCGCAAAATAATCAAGCTTTTCCAAAACATCTTCAAGATAAACACTCAAACCATCCAATGCCTGTTTTCGGTTTAAGGTAGAACCGACCGTATCAGCTTTAACAGATGCCTCTCGAGCAGAATCTCTTAGCAAATCAATGAATAATCTTCCTTCTGCGGCAGAAGCAAGGTGAGACACGTTTTTTTGCTGTTCCGTGATAAATACAGATGTGACAAAAGTTTGCACCAATAAGAGAACGCAACCGAGGGAAATGGATAGCAATATCTTGATTCTTATAGAGATGTTCATTGATTCAAGAAATATCCGTGTAAAACGTTAAAAAGTTCGTGGCGTCAAATTCAAATGCAAGTTAATAAAAGAATAGCATAGGATTCGAATATCTAATTTTGCAAAAAATGAGGTTTTCAATTGCTTTATGGATCATTAAAGAAAAAGTTGAAAGGTTAAATTAGATATATCTAATGGTTGACGCAACGACATTTACGCCACAAAACAATGCAAAACACGAGCTTTCTGCTCCAAATTACCACAAGAAAAATGCATTTACTCTAAAAATGAGAATAATTACTCCACATCTAAACCACCCGCCTGCACCCTTGTAAAGCAAAACACGCGCATACGGCAACTTAATTTACAAAAAATACATTTGGCAAGCTGCTTGCTAAGCAATATCAAAAAGAAGCGCTTTAATCGAAAAAAACACTTGGAAAAATGACCAGTTTAGCAGCACCAAAAAGAGAACAAGAATCCGAAAACCTTGTTAACCACTATTATCCAGAGACTGGGCTGCGAGCAAAAACGATCGTTATTGGCTCTGGTCCTGCTGGTATTCGGTTTGCTCACGAGTTACTCAAGCGAGAACCTAACGCTAACGTCAAGGTGTTTGGCAACGAACCATATCAGCCTTACAACCGGGTGCAACTTTCAGCATTGCTTGCAGGGGAAATAGACTATGACGCTATCCAGTCAAAGCTTCCCGATGAAAAAATACACCCAGGTTTTAATTTTGAAATTTGTGCGATAAAAGCAATATATCCAGATAAAAATCAAGTCGAAGACAGCTACGGAAATATTCACGATTACGACAATCTTGTTATCGCGACTGGAGCGCGGCCTCATACACCAAATATTCCCGGCTATGAACAACAAGGTGTATATAGCTTTCGAAGCTTAAAAGATACTGAATCTCTTTTTTCTCGAGTTGCCCGCGCGAGGCATATCGTTGTTATTGGAGGTGGGCTACTTGGGCTAGAAGCCGCTAAAGCGCTACTTCGTTTCAACACAAAAGTCACCTTAGTTCAACAAGGCCCTAGACTAATGAACAGGCAGCTCGATGATCCAGCAGCTGTTCTATTGCAAAAACGCGTTACCGATCTCGGGGTTGAGGTTATTACCAATTCAGGTGTGAGAGAAATTTTAGGCGATGGAAGAGTAACCGGTGTCGTCACTCGAGACAAACAGACGGTGGAGTGCGATACAGTTTTAATTTGTGCGGGTATTAAACCGAATAAAGAGATCGCTAGAAACGCAAAACTTAAAGTCGCCAATGGAATTGTTGTCGATGATCATCTGCGAACATCAGCGAATAATATTTTTGCAATAGGAGAATGTTCAGAGTACCAAGGACAAACCTATGGCTTAGTTAACCCAGGTTATGAGCAAGCCGCGATATGCGCTGACGTGATAACCGGAGGTGATGCTCGTTATGTCGGCTCGCTCTCCATTAGTCGTTTAAAGGTTATTGGTGAATCAGTTTGTAGCATGGGCGAGGTAGCAGATGTTCACAAGCGGCCTCAATTGCAAGAAATTTTTCACCGTAGCAAGAAAAATAATACCTATCGAAAGCTAACAATTTACAAGGGAAGACTCATTGGTGCGCTATCTTATGGGGATTGGAGCGAGCAGCAAAGAATACAAGAGAGCTACCAGAATCATCGAAGAATTTGGCCGTGGCAGCGACTGTGGTTTTTACTAACAGGTAATGTTTATTTCGGTGAAGGTGGAAATCAAGATGTAAGCAAGTGGCCATTAGAATCGATAATTTGCCAATGTAATAGCATTTCTCACCAAGATTTAATCAACGCCATGGACAAAGGCTATAACGCACCTAAATCATTACGGGATTATACTGGGGCGGGCACCGTATGCGGTTCTTGCAAACCATTAATAGAACAACTCACCGGTAGTACAGGCCCAAGAGAAAAAGAGAAAACTTGGTTGCCCACTTTAATTCTTAGTTGTTTGGCTTTAGCTATTATATCGATCATTACTTTCCAGCCAGGTCTCACTCCTTCAGACTCAGTTCAGACGGTGGGCACATTGGAAAAAATCTGGAACGACAAGTACTTTAAGCAAGTAACGGGTTTTACCCTTTTAGGCTTATCTGCACTTGGTTTAATTATGTCTTTGCGAAAAAAACTCTCCAAACAAAAGCTAGGGCATTTTGCTTACTGGAGATTGTTCCATATTTTATTAGGTGTACTTTGCGCATCAATCCTAATCCTGCATACCGGATTTCATTTTGGAGAAAATTTCAATCGAATTTTAATGATCGATTTTATTGCTGTGATTTCATTAGGATCAATTGCTGCCACGGTATTATCCCTTGGGCACAACTTTAAATCTGCAACGGCGATTCGACTACGTAGATTTTGGTCCTGGGCTCACATCTTAATTACCTGGCCGCTTCCGATACTTCTCGGCACTCACATACTTACCGTTTATTATTTTTAATCACCATGAATAAACTACTTTGGATTTTTTGGCTAGTTTTAACAATAGGACTAGGCACATACTTTTTTACGAAGATCACGGCAAGCGAAGATAAGTCGGAATTTTTAATCGGCGACACATCTTACGGACATTATCAAATTGAAATGGAATGCACTGCTTGCCATATCGAACCCTTTGGCGGAAAAGAGATTCTTCAAAATGCGTGCATGAATTGTCATGAAGAAGAGCTTAAAAACGCCCACGATTCCCATCCAAAGAAAAAATTTACCGATCCCAGAGATGCTTATCGTTTAGAGATCATTGATGCGCGGTATTGCATTAGCTGCCATACGGAACATCACAAAGAACGCACTCTAGAGATGGGACTGACACTTCCAGACGATTATTGCTATCACTGCCACAAAGAAGTTGGTGAAGAAAGAGAGAGCCATAAAGACCTACCTTTTGATAGTTGTGCTTCAGCAGGTTGTCACAACTTCCACGACAATCGAGCACTATACGAAGAGTTTTTAGTAGAAAACTCCAATCAACCTTGGTTAAAAGCCGTTGCTGAAGTTCCTGAACGATCAGGAGCAAAACTGTTAGCCACTAGACATGTTGAAAAATCCGCTTCGAGACTCTTTGAAGATAAAATGGCGAAACATACTAAGCAAACACATGATTGGCAAGCTAGCAGTCACGCTCAAGCTGGCGTTACTTGTGGAGGCTGTCATAGTGATGAGAATAAACCAAATACGTGGATTGAAAAACCTACAATTACTCAATGCTCGACCTGTCATGAGAACGAAGTTAAAACTTTTTCTGCCGGTAAACATGGAATGCGTTTAGCTAAAGATGTTAATTATTATTCAGATGCAATTTCACCAGGTGAATCAGATTTATTATTTAACAAAGACATGCTTAATGTTCAACATGGGTGCAACGCATGCCACAATTCGCACACTTTCGATACAAAAACCGCTCAAGTTGAAAGCTGTTTGAATTGTCATGCTGACAACCATTCAAAATCTTACAAAGATTCTCCACACGGAAAGCTTTGGGCACAAGAAAATAAAAACCCGACCAACAACAGTGCAAGCGTGACATGTGCAACCTGTCACATGCCTAGAATAGAAAAAAATATTAATGGACATCAAATAGTTATGGTCGATCACAACCAAAACTATAACCTTCGTCCAAACGAAAAAATGATACGTCCAGTATGCATGGATTGCCATGGTTTAGGTTTTTCGATCAATGCGCTTGCCGATCCAAAACTTATCGAGAACAACTTCAATGGAAAACCTGGCACACATATTGAATCTATAGATTGGGCACTTAAGAGAGATCAAAAATAATTTTTTTATTTATTATATGAAGGGTGAAACTATGAAAAAAAATATTGCAATCACTGCAATGGTATCCAGCTTGTTATTACTCACGAGCTGCGGAGGGGAAGAATCTACTGGCGGAATTGAACCAAAAAAATATACGGATTCTCTTTTCGCAGTAATGAAAGCAGACCGAACGAACTATACAAAATTAATTGTTAAGCGTTTAGGACCTGCAGGTGCGGGAACGATTAAACCAGCAGAGCACTGGAAAGACCTAGATAACGGCGCTCCTCTTCCTGCGCAAATGTTTCGTGCGGGCGCTGAAGCAGTTGCAGACCTAACTGATGACTTCACTTATTCATTGCAATCAATTTGGCCGATCAACAAGCAGAATGCACCTAAGACTCCAGTTGAAAAACAAGGCTTAGAATTCATCGCAGCAAATCCAGGTGAAAACTATTACGGTGAAGAAAAGTTGGGAGACGTAACTTACTTTACTGCGGTTTATCCAGATGTTGCAGTTAGTGATGCTTGCACGAACTGTCATAACGAACACAAAGACACACCCAAGACTGACTTTAAAGTTGGCGAAGTTATGGGTGGCGTTGTAATTCGAGTACCTCTTTAATTGTAACGGTTGACATTGGGCGCTTGCTACCGGGGATCTTCCCCGGTTTTTTTAAAAGGCTTTTTTATGAGATTACTTTTTATATTAACAATTGCACTTTCCGTTTTTGGTTGTTCCAAGAGTGAAAGCCCTGAAGAAAAAAAAGCAGCGGCAGATCTTTTAGCAGGAGAAGAAATCGTTAATAAAAACTGCAAAGTATGTCATGCACAAGGCATTAATGGCGCTCCTGTTTTAGGCAATACAAAAATGTGGTCTGATAGAAAAAATCAACCCCTCGAGACTTTAGTAAAACATGTAACCGAAGGTTTTGGATTAATGCCACCTAAAGGCGGAGCGACCGATCTTAATGAAGAGCAAATCACACAAGCCGTAAAATTCATGTTATCTCAGGTTGAGAAAAATTAACTTAAAGGGCTAAACTATGTTTGGTTTATTCAAAAAGAAAAAGGCGGAGAAACCTATGTCAGTTTTCGAAAAAATCGGCGGCGTAGCTGCTGTGGATGCAGCAGTAGATATTTTTTATAAAAAAGTCTTAGCAGACGATCGAATCAGTGAATTTTTTGACACTGTCGATATGGAAGCACAACGCGCCAAGCAAAAAGCATTTTTGACTATGGCCTTTGGCGGTCCAAATAACTATACTGGTAAGGATATGAGAGAAGCGCACAAACACATGTCGCTGACCGAAGAGCATTTTAACGCAGTAGCTGAGAACCTTGTCGGAACATTACAAGAACTTAATGTTGGTCAAGCCGAAATTGACGAAATTGTGGCTATTGCTGTAAGCGTAAAAGACGACGTTCTGAACAAGTAATAGACTCTAACCTTCAAGCAGTAAAAAACATGCCCCTCTTAAAATATACACCGAGAAATTCACAAGAATCAGTTTCAATTGAATTAAGAAATAACGAAAGTGTATTGGAGGGGCTTTTACGAACAGGTATAGACGTACCCTATGGCTGTCAGGCTGGAATATGCCATACATGTTTGATGACTTCTCCATCGCGACCTATTCCTGTATCCGCACAACAGGGACTAAAAGCATCACAAAAAGAAGCTGGACAATTTCTTTGTTGTAGCTGTATTCCAAGCGGCGATTTCGAAGCAGCTGATCTCGACATAACCAAATCGACTATTACTGGAAAAGTGATAGAAAAAAACTCACTGAATCAAAATATTTTTCGAATACGCATAGAAACTGATATTGAATATAAACCAGGTCAATTCGTAAATCTTTGGCGAGATGACTCAATTGCTCGTAGTTATTCTATCGCCAGCACTCCCACAGAAAATTATCTAGAATTTCATATAAAACACGTACCTAACGGCGCATTCAGCGATTGGGCGTGGGAAAATTTGAACATGGACAGTTCAATTGAAATACAAGGCCCTTTGGGTGAATGCTTTTACTGTTTAGAAGATAAAAACAAGCCGATTTTGCTCAGCGGAATTGGTACGGGCCTAGCTCCATTATATGGAATTCTTCGCGATGCGCTTGACCAGGGTCACTCAGGGCCAATATCTCTTATCTTAGGTGCTCAGGATATTGAAAAATTTTACCTAACAGAAGAAATAGCTAGGTTATCCGAGGAACATTCAAACCTGTCTGTTCACTATGTTGCTCTGCAAACAAATAACGGCCAAATTTCTGGACCAGTTTCCACTCACGAAGGCGATGTTTACGAGATAGCCAAGTCCATATTACCATCGCTTAAGGACTATGCCGTTTTTCTATGCGGTGCAGAATCATTCGTTAAGAAAATGAAACGTCAATGTTATTTACAAGATGCGAGCCTAGCGGAAATATTTGCCGACGCGTTTAAAGCAAGCAAATAAACTATCAAACAGCTATTAATAACTACTCTATAAAGATCGCAGCATGCCCTTGATCACTTCCAAGTGGCCATCGATACTTGTGCCCTGCTCTTTCTCCAATAATCGTCCTCTTGCTGCCAACCTTTCCAATGCAGCTAAAATAGTATTACCGACCATATAAAAGTGCTCACAAATGTCTTGGTTTTCCTTTAATTTTTTTGAAAAAACCCGATCAAACCCAGACTTTTCTAACTCTTTGTGCAAGGCTTCCATGTAAAATTTTGCAAGCTCTTCATTTGGGTACTCACGTGCATAAAGATGATCGAAGGTTCCCATATACACCAATTCATCTTCTATAGAGTAAAAACTTTCAACCATCCCAGTATAAAAGCCAGCAGCGACCTGCTTACCTTCAAAATCGGGAGCAAAATCTAACCAACCGTGTTCTTCCAGCACCTTTTGGTACATCTTCCCCATCATCCTCCCTGCAACCTCCATCGACAACGGATGGATATCGGGAAAATAGCGATAAAATGTCACCCTGCTGATCTCACACGCGTTAACTATATCTTGAATATTTACATTTGCTAAACCACGTTCGATAAAGAGACGCTCAGCCGTCTCTATTATAGTTTGCTTACGCGCTTCTTTAGTTTCAGTGATTTCCCTTCTGTGCCTATCGATCGCAGCCATTAAATCTACCTAATATGTCTATTGTGCACATATTACCAACTTGACAGTGTGAAACATAGTGTTACATTATATTTCACACTGTTACATATATATTGATTAGACTTTGGCATTTTAAGAGCAATAACAAATATCTTTTGCTTTCATTAGAATGAAAGGGTTATGTTATGAGTTTGTATCGAATTTTTATTTTCGGACTGTTCATGTCTGGGATATACGCGTTATGCGGTCTCAATTATCAGAATTACTCTGATGGTGAGTATTTACTAATTAAGCCTTCCGACATAATTTCAGGCCACTTAAAGCTTGCAAATAATTCCGTATTTGGTGATTGCGAAGAGGGACAACAAGACGACAAGGAAAGCATGGAACCACACAATTACGCTAACCAATCTGCAGGTGAAATGCCGGAATTAAAAACTCTTTAAAAAGGAATTCCGCACGTATTTCTTTGCACCAAAATACATCACGTCAAAATCCTGCGCACTCTTTGAGGCGCTTAATTTCATTTTATTCCTGAATTAAATTTAACAACCAAAAATAAACTCCTTTACTTTCATAAGGTTATAACATTTAAGCTCAATGGCATATACATTGCTTTTCAGTATTACGATTTTAATTTTTCGTAATACTGACTCTTAGGGGGAGACATGAACAAAAATATTTTTGGTGTATTAGCCTCTTTAATGGCAAGCCTACTGATGACCGCAGCAGCCCATGCAGCGAAACCTCTCAAAATCGGCTATTCAGATTGGCCAGGATGGGTAGCTTGGGAAATAGCTGTTGAAAAAGAAATGTTTAAAAAAGCCGGTGTTGATGTAGAGTTCGAGTGGTTTGATTACGTCGCTAGTATGGATGCCTTTGCTGCTGGCCAACTTGACGCTGTTACCATGACTAATGGTGACGCGCTTGTAACAGGCTCTACCGGTGCAAAAAGCGTAATGATCCTTATAAACGATTACAGTAACGGCAATGACATGATAGTTGCACGCCCTGGCATCAAGTCTATTAAAGACTTGAAAGGCAAAAAAGTCGGTGTTGAAATCGGTTTTGTGGGTCATTTACTGTTGCTTAATGCCCTTGAAAAATCAGGATTGACCGAAAAAGATGTCACACTCGTTAATGTTCCAACTAATGAAACGCCACAAGTACTTGCGTCGGGTGATGTTGACGCAATCGTCGCATGGCAACCGAACTCAGGACAAGCATTAAAACTTGTTGCAGGTTCAAAGCGTATTTATTCTAGTGCCGATGAACCCGGTCTAATTTACGACGTATTAGCCGTATCACCAGCTAGCCTTGCTTCCAGAAAAGCCGAGTGGGAGAAAGTACTTAAAGTATGGTACCAAGCTGTAGCTTTCTTAAATGACCCTAAAACTCGCGATGAGGCAGTATCCATTATGGCGGCGCGCGTTGGCCTAAAACCGAAAGAATACGAAGGCTTTATTGAAGGCACTAAAATTCTTACATTAGATGAAGCAAAAGTATTTCTTAAAAAGAGCGATGGATTTAAATCACTTTATGGTTCATCAAAAATCTCCGACGACTTTAACGTCGCAAATGAAGTCTACAGTGATCCGCAAGATATTGATTCGTATATCGATACCAGCTTGATGCTAGGGCTTTAAACATCATTACAATTCGCAGGCCAAGGAAGGTTTGCAGTTGAAGACATAATTTTTTCATTAATTTTTAATTTTAGAAAATACGACTCAATCAATTTTTGTTTTTCAAATAAACGAAACAAAGTATTTCACTTAATCGGATTTGTCGAATGTCAAACTCTCAATGGCTCGCAGTACGAAAAAATCTGAATGATCGTCAGAGAATGATTATTTCTCTGTGCAGTTTTCTATTACCAATCGGATTGTGGTGCATGGTGAGTTATTTGCCATTTATGTGGCACCCGATGATAAAAATTGAAACAAAAGGTGGAGTCGATTACTTCCAAGAAGGATTACTGGTCGAAAGAGAGCTTTTTTTTCAAGAGGTAAAAAACACACGTAACGAAGGACTAGAGCCGCCAACCGGAAAAAGAGCAAACCCAATCTATCTTCCAGCGCCTCACGAAGTAGCTGTTGCGCTTTATACTTCTTTTACAACCGAGCCACGACGAAGAAGTGAGAAATGGCTTCATGAAAGTTTGTGGGATAGCATTCAAGTTATCTTTTGGGGGTTTGTACTTTCATCGTTAATTGGAGTACCTTTGGGAATACTTGCTGGAACCTATGATTTTTTCTCACGGTTATTTGAACCCTTTATTGAATTTTTTCGATACCTTCCTGCCCCTGCATTTGGCGCACTCGCTGTGGCAATATTAGGTATTTATCACGCTCCGAAAATTGCGATAATTTTTATCGGTACTTTTTTCCAACAGGTATTGGTTATCGCAAATACGACAAAAAAACTCGATCCTTCCATTATTGAAGCCGCTCAAACACTCGGGGCAAAGAACAAATCTTTACTGTTTAAAGTGGTAGTTCCCGGTGTTCTACCCGATTTGTATCGCGACATGCGAATTCTTCTTGGGTGGGCTTGGACCTATTTAATTGTTGCGGAGCTTATTGGAACTAGCTCTGGAATAACTTGGTTTATTACACAACAAGCTAGATATAAAAATTTTGATAATGTTTTCGCCGCTATCATTATTATTGGAATTATTGGTTTAACATTCGATTTAATTCTTGCCGCGATAGGTAAACGCATCTTCCCGTGGCAAAAAGCAAACGCAAAGGTATAGGAGTTGCGCGATGAGTCAAACATCCTTACCCAGTTATTTAGAACAATCAGCAAAAGTTAAAGATCGGTTTGACCGATTAAAACAACGTCCCGTTACGCTGGAAGTTAAAAATCTATATAAGTATTTTGATACCCCAAAAGGTGCAATAACCGCGCTAAATAATATAAATTTTAAAGCGCATAAACGAGAATTTGTCTGTGTAATTGGCCCTTCAGGTTGCGGAAAATCCACACTAATTAGAATTCTCGCAGGACTGGAATCACCTAGCGGTGGTTCCGTTCTTCTCAACGGAAATTCAGTTACCGGCCCAGGTCCAGATCGAGGCATGGTCTTTCAGGGCTATACGCTATTCCCTTGGCTCACTGTTAAACGCAACGTGATGTTTGGCTTACTAGAATCCGGTCACGGTTTTCCAGCAGCTGAAGAGCAAGCTATGCAGTGGATAGAACTAGTAGGGCTTGCTAAATTTTCCGATAGCTATCCTCACCAACTTTCTGGTGGAATGAAACAACGTGTAGCGATCGCTAGAGCACTAGCAAATCAACCCAAGATTCTCCTAATGGATGAACCATTTGGTGCTTTAGATCCTCAAACTCGCTGCAAAATGCAATCACACCTGTTAGAAATATGGAAAAATATTGACATCACTGTGGTTTTTATCACTCACGATCTCGACGAAGCAATTTATCTTGCAGACCGTATTTTAGTATTAAGAGCCCACCCCGGCGAAGTTGAAGAAGTGATAGAAGTTCCCGTCCCACAACCACGGAATACAGGCCAACTTCTATCAGATGAATTTTTAGCAACCAAAAAGCGTCTTGAAGAACTTGTGCACCCCGACGACGAAAGTGTAGAAATATCTTCCGACAAGCTTAACATGGTAAGAATGGTTCACATTGATGATGACGTACCAAGTGTATTTTAATTTTTGAATATGAACGAATGGCATTACTTAACCTGGGAAGAAATTGGTGAACGTGTCAAGGAAGGGATCGACACGGCAATATTGCCGGTCGGAGCCACAGAGCAACATGGACCTCACTTGGGTTGCGGCGTTGACACCAGTATCGCAGACCATGTAGCGAAGAAAATATCATTAGATGATGTTTTCATTTTACCCAGCCTGCCATATGGCTGTTCAATTGGTCATTCGAAACGATGGCCAGGCACGATTGCTTTGCAACCTAAAACCTTAATAGACGTAGTAAAAGATATAGGGGACTGGGCCTACGCAACTGGAGTAAGGCGACTATTTCTATTAAACGCCCACGTCACTAATTTTGCTCCCTTACGTTGTGCACTGGAAATGCTTCGTGCGGAGCATGACGATCTTATGGTTGCATTGATCAATACAAGCGATATAAGTGATCGCGTGAAATTAGAACACCATGCAGATGCCGATGACTGGCACGCAAACGATGCAGAAACATCATTAATGATGTTCCTTGATGAAGAAATGGTGAGAGAAGAAAAGTGCAATACGAGTGACGATCCAGATAGAACACATGATCATGTGTTTGCTCATCCTGTTAACCGTACTAGCGCAAATGGCGTTACTGGCACACCAAGTACAGCATCGCAAGAAAAAGGCCAAACGCTTTTCGCCAACATGGTAAGCGACCTCGATAAAATCATTCAAAAAGGTATTAAAGAAGCGCCACCATTAGATGTTTCATACACAGAAAAGGTGGAGATCTAACATGAAATCAAAAGAAGAAATAGCTCGAATCCAGTCCGCCCTAATTGAAAAAGGTGTTAAATATTGTCTAGGCGCTTACGTTGATATCCACGGGATACCAAAAGGCAAAGTAGTGCCAATTCATCATTTAGAACATATGGCTCACGGATCCGAATTATACACTGGCTACGCACTAGATGGGTTGGGCCAAGCACCAAACGACGACGAAATCGCATCCGTTCCGGACTTAGATCATATCATTCAATTACCTTGGCAAACGGAAATCGCCTGGATGCCAGCGGATAACACCTTTAAAGGTCAACCTTATTCGCTCAATACACGCGTCGCACTAAAAAATGTAATGCAGCAAGCAGCCGAGTTGGGTTTTGGATTTCACCTTGGTATCGAAGCAGAAATCTTTGTTTTAAATCAAGATGAAGCAGGTAATCTTTCAGTTCCCAATAAAGATGATAAACTGATTAAGCCATGCTACGACGCAAGAGGTTTCCTCCATCAATTTTCTTGGCTTGATAAGATGGCGAGTGCTATCAACGATCTGGGCTGGGATTTATATTCTTTCGACCATGAAGATGCAAATGGCCAATACGAATTTGACTTTACTTATGACGATGCATTAGTCACGTGTGATAGATTTACTTTTTTACGCTTGATGGCGAAAGAGTTTGCTCGAGAAGAAAATCTACTCGCGACGTTCATGCCAAAACCTTTTTCCGATAAAACCGGAAATGGGGCCCACTTTAATATGTCGCTTTATGATCTAGAGAGCGGGAAAAATTTATTTAAATGCGACCCAGTTGACGATCCCAATGGATTGGGAATTACTCCCTTGGGATATCATTTTATTGGTGGAATTATTCAACACGGTAAGGCGCTTTGTGCTGCATTTGCGCCAACAGTCAATAGTTACAAGCGATTAGTGAGACAAGGTGATATGCCCTATTTTACTTGGGCACCTGTTTTCAATTCTTTTGGTTCAAATAATCGCACTAATTCTATTCGAGTGCCAATGAATGGCGGACGTTGTGAATCGCGAAACGCCGATGGTTCAGTGAACCCTTACCTTGCTGCAACTCTCGCTCTAGCAGCAGGACTCGAAGGGATTAAAAACACCATCGACCCGGGGAAACCACAGGAAGATAATCTATATGAACTCTCTGAATCAGAGAGAGAAGCTCGAAATATTGAGTTTTTACCAAGAACACTTCAAGAGGCGATAATCGAATTCGACAAGGATCCATTGATCGAGCAAGTACTTGGTAAAGAACTAAAGCAAGAGTTTATAAGATACAAACAAGATGAATGGAATAGCTACCATCAAGCTATTTCAAGTTGGGAAATAGAACGGTATAGCCATCTATTTTAACTGGGTTAATCCAAACATATACTTTGAAGTAAACAGTACAACCTAATGGGACGACCCCTTAGGACTATTCATAGCAGGACGGCCTGTCTAAGTGACCTATGCAAAATAACTGGGAAGACTGAGATGGAGCAAAACAAAGATAAACTAAGTCGTATTAGCGTTTCTTTACCAGAAAGTCTACTTTTAGAATTCGACAAAATGGTTGACGCTCGTGATTACGAAAGCCGATCTCAGGCGATCACGGACGTTCTTCACCAAAAGATCAACGAATACAAAGAAGAAGTAGGTGAGGAAATCATGGCCGGAACAATTAATCTCGTCTATGACCATTCAGTACCGCATCTCCAAAAGCAATTGGCAGACATCCAATACAAGCACATCGATGAAGTTATAAGTAATCTTAATGTCAATCTAGAAAACGCAAAAACTATGTCCGTGGTGCTCGTTCAGGGGCCTGGAGAAAAACTCAAAGCTATCGCTAATGAAATGATATCTAGGCGTGGGGTCATCACAGGAAAGCTACTGCTTTCTGCAGCGATATTACCACCAGTACATCCGCTACCAGAAAAGAACGCCAACGATTCCAGCGAGGCGACCAAATGACATCAGAAAGAGATAAAAAGATAAACCGCTTGAAAGTACTATTCGACAAATGTCGTAACTTTTGAATATTTTAATATCGTCTATTGAATATCAATAAAGAATGAAGATTATTACTCTCTAACTAAGTCATCCTAAATTTGATAACTACTGTGACGAAAATAGGTCAATCCTGAATTAAAAAATTTTTTGGGATGAAATACATCATTTAAATTTGGTTAACTACAGTGTTTAAAAAAGTACTCATTGCCAACCGCGGAGCTATAGCGGTTCGCATAATCCGAACCTTAAGAAAATTAGACATTCAATCCTTGGTCGTTTATTCAGAAGCTGATCGCGATTCGTTACATGTCGAACTTGCTGACGAAGCGGTGTCGTTGGGAGAAGGCAATGCCACTAAAACTTATCTAGATCAAAACAGGCTTTTTTCAGTTGCTAAAAACCACGATGCACAAGCAATTCATCCAGGTTACGGTTTTCTCAGTGAAAATGCCGAATTTGCAGCACGCTGCATAAAAGAAGGTATTGTATTTTTAGGTCCAACAGAAAAACAACTTCGTGATTTTGGACTAAAACATCGTGCAAGAGAAATAGCAGAACAAAACAACATTCCACTGCTTCCCGGAAGTCAACTGCTTACGAATTTGGATGAAGCAAAACGGACAGCAAAAGAAATTGGATTTCCAATTATGCTTAAATCTACTGCTGGAGGTGGTGGGATTGGTATGAGCACATGCCATAATGAAGTAGAACTAGTCAATGCGTTTGAAAGTGTTAAAAGATTAAGCAAAAATAATTTTTCCAATGATGGCGTATTTGTAGAAAAGTTCATATCTCGTGCACGTCACATTGAAGTCCAAGTCTTTGGAGATGGAAAAGGAAACGCTCTCACTTTGGGAGAACGTGACTGCTCTGCCCAACGACGCAATCAAAAAGTCATCGAAGAAACACCGGCGCCCAACATTCCAGAGTCTGTACGAACATCACTTAACCAGGTAGCGCATACACTTGCGAGTGCTACCCATTATCAAAGTGCCGGCACGGTAGAATTTATTTATGATGCAGACACAGATGATTTCTTTTTTCTTGAAATGAATACTCGACTACAAGTCGAACATGGAATCACAGAGCAAATTTTTGAAATTGATCTTGTCGAATGGATGATCAAACTAGGTGAAGAAACCTTAGCAGATTTAAAAGACTTAAAAGCGAACTTAAATCCTAAAAAACACAGCATACAGGTTCGAATCTACGCAGAAGATCCAAACAATCAATTTCAACCGTCGTCTGGGGTACTCAGCCAGGTTTATTTTCCTCAAAACTCTGATAATGTAAGAATTGATCACTGGATAGAAACAGGCATTAATATTTCACCTTACTTTGATCCAATGCTCGCAAAAATAATAATTACAGATACCGATAGGAACTCATGTCTAACCCGTTTGAAAGAAACACTCACAAAAACCACTCTCTACGGAATTGAAACCAATATCGATTATGTTGGTGAAGTTTTATCGCAGGATGTATTTGCGGAGGGAAAAATTACCACGGGCTATTTGTCCACGTTTAGATATTCGCCCCACACCATTAATGTTCTTTCACCAGGAACCCAAACGACAATCCAGGATTATCCAGGTAGGAAAAATTATTGGCATGTGGGAATTCCACCTAGCGGTCCTTTCGATAATCTTTCATTTCGATTGGGCAATCAACTGCTGAATAATGACCCAAACGCGCCGGGTCTCGAAATTACACTTCAAGGCCCAAAACTTAAATTTAATCAAGTCAGTCATATCGTTATTTGCGGTGCACCCAATAACGCTAGAATTATTAGAGACTCAAATGAGATACCCATTTCAACATGGCAAGTCACTCGTATTGAATGTGGCGATATTATCGAATGTGGAAAAACCACGAAACATGGAAGCCGATATTATTTAATGATCTCCGGCGGCATTTCATGTCCTGATTACCTCAATTCAAAATCCACATTTACTCTCGGTCAATTCGGTGGACACAATGGCCGAGCACTGCGGACAGGTGACGTTATCCACTACAGGCCAGTGAATGACTTTAGCCCCGCAGCCCAAATCCGTGAAACGGCAAATTGTTTACACGAATCCCACTGCCCCCAAATAGATAGCGAGTGGTCTTTGCGTGTGATATATGGACCTCACGGTTCGTCTGATTTTTTCACAGACGAAGACATAGCTGACTTCTTTGGAAGTTCATGGGAAGTACATTACAACTCCAGCCGAACTGGGATCCGACTCATTGGCCCTAAACCAAATTGGGCGAGATCCGATGGTGGGGAAGCGGGGATGCACCCGAGCAATATCCACGATAATGCCTATGCAATCGGAGCTGTCGATTTTACTGGAGACATGCCTGTTATATTGGGGCCAGATGGCCCATCCCTCGGTGGATTCGTTTGCCCAGCGACAGTAATCACGGCTGACCTTTGGAAGCTAGGACAACTTAAAGCAGGCGACACAATACGATTTTCTCCCGTAACAATTGCTGAAGCGGTAGAACTCGAAAAACAGCAAATAACAAGCATTGAAAGCCTAGAATACGAAGAGTTCGAACTAACAGAAATTTCACCAACGAAATGTATTTTGAAAGCACTTCCAGAAAAACTTTCGGAAGCTGGACGATCATTACCAAAAGTCATTTACCGTCCGCAAGGGGATCATTACCTTCTAGTTGAATATGGCCCACTCGTTTTAGATATCAATCTTAGATTTCGTGCTCATGCGCTTATGCTTTGGCTGGAAAAGCAAAATATCACCGGTGTTTATGAACTCACTCCAGGAGTTAGGTCACTCCAAATTCATTACAATAGTTTGGAAATCTCAATCCAAGAGCTTCTCGACATTTTGGAAAAAGCGGAAGATCAATTAGATCAAGAAGAGAATCCGGAAGTACCAGCTCGTATAGTACACCTACCTTTATCTTGGGACGACGAAGCCTGTAAGAAAGCAATCCAAAAGTATATGCAATCCGTGCGTCAAGACGCACCATGGTGTCCGAGTAATATTGAATTTATTCGAAGGATAAATGGCTTAGCGTCTATTAATGATGTTAAGCGAATCGTTTTTGAAGCCAACTATCTCGTACTCGGGCTAGGTGATGTATATTTGGGCGCACCTGTCGCAACTCCCATAGACCCTCGACACAGACTTGTCACCACAAAATACAATCCAGCTAGAACCTGGACTGCGGAAAATTCCGTGGGAATCGGCGGAAGCTATTTATGTATTTATGGTATGGAGGGTCCCGGTGGCTATCAATTTATTGGTCGAACATCGCAAATGTGGAATCGATTTAAAACCACGAGAGAATTTGAAAAACCTTGGTTATTGCGATTTTTCGACCAAATTAAGTTTTATGAAGTTACCGGTGAAGAGCTTGAAAAAATACGGCGCGATTTCCCAAAAGGCAAATACCCATTAAAAATTGAAAATACGGTATTTAACCTTAATGAATATCAAAACTTTATTGATGAAAACATCGAGTCGATAAACGAATTCAAAACTCACCGGAATCAATCTTTTGCAGAAGAGCTGGAACGCTGGATCGAATCAGGTCAAATTAACTTTGAAACTCAAGTTCAGGAAGAAACTGATCAACTAGAAATCTCTCTGAATGATTCCGATGTTTTAGTAGAAAGCCATATCGCGGGAAATATTTGGCAAATATCGGTGGCCGAAAATGATCAGGTAACTAAAGGACAAGTTCTAATTATCGTAGAATCCATGAAGATGGAAATAGAAATCGTGGCTCCTGAGAGTGGAAAAGTAAAACAAATACTCGTTAATCAAGGCGATCAAATTCACGCCGGACAACCTTTACTAATAGTAGAAATATGACTCAAGAATTGACACTTAAAAATTTAACCATTGCTTACCTCAAAGAGCAGTATTTGTCCAATACGTTTGCACCTGAAGATGTAGTGAGAGATATTTTGTTTCGCTCATCAAAGTTCGCCGACAAAAACATTTGGATCAGTCAACTTTCTTTCGAACAGATAAACGAATATATCGTCAAGCTCGACAAATCAAAAATATCTGAACAACCTCTGTGGGGGATACCCTTTGCGATAAAAGACAATATCGATTTGGCAGGTATCCCAACTACGGCGGCTTGCCAGGCAT
The DNA here is from genome assembly GCA_965262305.1 of Cellvibrionaceae bacterium. GTDB lineage: Bacteria > Pseudomonadota > Gammaproteobacteria > Pseudomonadales > Cellvibrionaceae > CBDHEY01. The sequence continues at coordinate 803,686 of CBDHEY010000004.1, read as the reverse complement.
TTAGTTATGTCCCTAACAAACACGCTTTCGTTGTTGAACAATTAATTAGTGCCGGAGCGATTCCAATAGGGAAAACGAATATGGACCAATTCGCAACAGGGTTAGTTGGCGTGCGCTCTCCTGAAAAATGGGGGGTATGTAAAAACGCTTTTGATGATAATGTCATTTCAGGAGGCTCCAGCAGTGGTTCCGCCGTTGCTGTAGCATTAGGTCTAGCGAGTTTCTCACTGGGTACAGATACGGCGGGTTCAGGTCGAGTACCAGCCGCATTGAATAACATTATTGGTTTGAAGCCCTCTAAAGGACTACTGAGTTGCAGCGGTGTTGTTCCAGCGTGTAAGAGCCTTGATTGTGTAAGTATCTTCGCAACCACAGCAGACGATACAGATAAAGTATTCGGAGTCGCCGCACAATTCGACGAGAACGATCCTTATTCTCGCGCTAACAAAGACACCAACCTTAAAAACTTCGGTCAATATAACAAGCCCTTTAATTTCGCGGTTCCGAAAAAAGATCAGTTGAATTTTTTTGGAAACAAAGCCATGCAAAATTGCTTTGAGAAATCCGTAGAGCAACTGGAAGCTTCTGGTGGCACAAAAACCGAAATCGATTTTTTACCCTTTCTAAATGCGGCAAAACTCTTATATGAAGGCCCTTGGGTGGCAGAACGCTATCTCGCAACAAAAGATATACTCTCAAAACAACCGGATGCGGTTTTACCTGTTATAAAAAACATTATTGAATCAAAAAAATCGGCGACTGCTGCCGATGCTTTCAGTGCTTTTTATCAACTCCAAGAATACAAACAACAAGCAGATCTGATAATCAATCAATTTGATTTCGTTCTGACTCCGACCGTTGGAACAAGTTACCAGATATCAGAAGTCCAAGAAAATCCTATCGAACTCAATTCGAATCTTGGCTTTTACACCAACTATATGAATTTACTCGATTACTGTGCCATCGCCATACCAGCCGGGTTTTCAGAATCTGGTATTCCATTTGGAATCAGCCTAGTAAGCACTGCTTTTTCCGATACCAAACTCTTGTCGTTTGCAAAAGCCTGGCTGACCAAAAACCAGGAATACCTAGGTGCAACCGAATGGTTAAGTAGTCACGATAATGAATCTTCCCCAGGAACCTTCGCTAAGGTCGAGCTTGTAGTCTGCGGAGCTCATTTGGAAGGGCTGCCACTGAACTGGCAATTACTCGATAGAGACGCCTACCTGGTCAAAAAAACTACAACATCCAATAAGTACCGACTTTTTGCACTCTCTGGAGGCCCACCGTTTAGACCAGGTTTAATTAGAGACGAAGAAAATGGGTCTTCAATCGAAGTAGAAATCTGGGAACTAAATACCGAGTCTTTAGGAAGCTTTCTAGCCAATATCCCACCCCCTCTCGGCCTAGGGAAAGTCGAGCTAGAAGACGGAAGCTGGAAAACGAGCTTTATATGTGAGGGCTATGCAATAGAAAGCGCACAAGAAATAACTCACCTCGGTGGATGGAGAGCATTTATTTCAAAAAATAATTAACACACTAGACAAAAACGTTCATTTATTAGCCACAACAGCATTGACATCTCACCTTGATCCATGCATAGCCTGTACTACAATTAAATCGGGTGGTCATAAATGGTTAACGAATGAACGAACAACAGATCGATCTCTTCACTCAGGGAGAGTCTTACGGATTGAGTTTATTAACGATCAATCCAGACCCAACCCTTGTTGCAGACGAGCATGGCAAAATAGTCGCCGCAAACCAAACAGCACAAGATATGTTTGGCACGCATATCGACAAACTAATTACTTGGAATATTGAAAAGCTGATTCCAAGACAATATCGCTCTACCCACAAGTACCTGAAAGAACCCACCTTCCAACAACCAGGTACGTTTAAAATCCGCAATCAATTGGAGCTCCTCTCTAAATCCCTGAAAAAAACAGATCGAGAAGTTCGCCTTTCCTTCGCAGAGCTCAATAGAAATCAATACGCCATTATCTCTTTTCTGGATATATCAAAACAAAACTCAATCCAAAAATCGTTAGAACAAACAGAGAAAATTTTAGAACAAACCATTCTAAATCTAGGCGTAGGCGCTTGCCATCTCTCACTCGGTGGCAAATTCAAAGTGATCAATAAAAAATTAGAGAGTCTACTAGGGTTTAAAAAACGCCAATTTATGTCCAAAACATTTATGGACATCATTCATACCAGCGAAATCGAATACAACTTAAATAAAATTGAAGAATTATTATCTGGCAAAGTTAATACCTATAAAACAGAAGTGCGATTGAATCATTCAATGGGCCACAATATTTGGGCTCAGCTAACAATCTCATTAATATTCGGTAAAGATAATAAGCCCAGCTACTTTTTGGCGATAATAGAAGATATTAACTCTCGAAAAATCTTCGACAAACTACTTAGAGAATCAGAACAGAAGTTTCGTACAATTGTAGAATCACTTTCAGAAGACGCGGTTGTTGCGCTGGTTGATCCAGAAGTGAAATCAATTCAATCAGTGAATAAGGGGTTTGAAAATATCTGGGGCGTTAAAGGCGAACCCTTCTACGATAACCCCGCAGCATTGATGGATACTATTCACCCTGGTGATAAACTGAGAGTATCTCATTTTATGCAAAATTTAAAAAACACTAACCGAAACATCGATTACCGAATTTTACTGGAGGGTGGAGAAACACGCTACATTCGTCAGGCTCACCATGCTATCACCTATGACGATGATATCGAGTTCTTTGTACTAATTGCAAACGATGTCACTAAAGACGTACTCTACCAGATGCAACTTGAAGAAACGCTTTGTGAACTTCAATCGGCAAATCAACAACTCACCATTTTGTCGCGCACCGATGCTTTGACTCAAATTTTAAATCGCCAAGCAGTGCAAGAAGAAGCACGAAAAGAGATAAAACGATTTAAACGTTACAAACTCAAATCTACTTTAATTTTTATCGACTTGGTAGATTTCAAAATTGTTAACGATACTCATGGCCATTTGGCAGGCGATAGAACATTACAACACTGTGCAAACCAGCTTAAATCGATAATTCGTAATACGGATAGCCTTGGAAGATACGGTGGTGATGAATTTATCATTCTACTCCCCAACACATCTTACGAAGACGCTGAAGTTGTTGCACGAAAAATAAAATCTACCCCATTTACTCTAGAACACGAAAATACCGAAATAACGGTTAAAATGTCAGTAGGCATCTCAGAGATTGATGAATCCATGGAAGATGAAGTTGCTTGGTTAAGATCAGCAGATAACAAAATGTATGAACATAAAACTGCAAGTAAAGCGATTTCTCAGACAGTTTAGTAATGTCTAAAACAACCTAAGAAGCTTTACTAAACATTAAAAAAAACTAGACCAAATTTACTCACCTAAACCTAAAAATGCGCCTATCTGCGGAGATGGGCCACACTTAAGACGTGGATAGCTTACACCAATATTATCGGTCACAAATATATCGGTACTTATCACTTTTGCTTTAACTTCTTCAGGTGTCAACCAAGGATCATCCTCTAACAGCAGCGCAGCACAACCAGCGGCATGAGGGCTAGCAAAACTTGTTCCGCTATCCGTAATAAAACCGCTTGCTCCAGGACCTGTAGACGTAATGCTATTGCCCGGCGCCATGATATCTAGATTAGAATTTCTGTTAGACGATAGAACAACCGCATCTTGCTTTGTTACCGAGCCTACTGAAACGATATTTGAAACACATGCAGGAAAAGAAAGTGCATTACTAAAACCATCATTACCGGATGCCGCGAATGTGGTTACATCTACGTTTTTTAATAGCTCGACCGCATTGAACATCAACTCGCCAGCAGTTCCTGCAGGCTCACAATCTCCATTTCCAACAAAAGGGTTGTCGTAAACCCCTAAGCTCATATTTACTACGCGAGTATAGATTGGACCATCTACCGCAGCACTCGTCATCACTACCCATTCTAACCCGGCTATCCAGTCAGAGATTTGACCGGTTCCCATATCGTCGAGTACTTTGATCGAAAAAATTTGCGCATTTGGGGCAACACCACGTTCGACCGGGTGATTAGATGTGACTATTCCGCTAACTAAACTACCATGGTTGTCGCCATCTAAGGAGGCTCCGCTTCCAAAAAATTGCTGACCAGTGCCATTCGGGCAGGGAACTCCGCCCTCAGTGGTATTAGCTTGAAGAAAACAGGATTCCTCTATAACACTCCCGTCCAAGTTTGGATGTGAAATAATCCCGGTATCAAGTACCGCAACCACAACGCCTTCACCTGTAACGTCTGAGCTGTGCCACTCGTCTGCATTGATTTGAGGAACAGAGTCTTCCAAAAACTTTCCTCCTTTTGCGTCTAAATCAATACCTGAAACATTAGGATTTGCAATCAGTTTTCTTAAGCCTGTTCGAGTTAAGCGTCCTGCAATGCCATTCACTAGGCGGTATTGGTGAATCAATTCGAAATCGTTGCGATCAAGAGAAGTCAAAACGCTCGCTTGCATGTTCCTTATATTTCTTTGTAGATCAACGATATCCAATTTTCCAGCATATAGGTCAATCGGGGATTTAAGCGCAACAACAACTGGGGCAATTCCATCTCGCTCTACCAACTTATAAACTTTCTTACTGACAAACTTCGAAGGCCTTTTATTTTTATTCAATTCTTCTCTGTCACTTTTTTTCAGTCTAGTAGAGTCTGCTGCATATAAATCTTTAGAAAAAATCGCAAAAGAAAATATTGAATAGACGAATAAAAATATAATTTTACATAATCGAAATTTATCCATTACATGTATCCTTTTTACTATAAATTATTATCAGGATAAGAATATTAACTGCAATAATTCAATAGTAAGAGGAAATATCTGTGGTATTTTGTGTTAAAAAATCACATAATTTTCATTAAAATTATTCTACAATTTAAGCTTTAACCTCTGCGACACGAACTCACAAACTAAAGTTCACGATATTCTCTCAGATCTATACCATATTTTTTTATTCTTGAAGTGAGCGTTGTCGGTTTTAAATTTAATATTTCAGCAGCGCCATGTTTCCCAGAAACTTTTCCCTTCGACTTTTTCAGAGCAATAACAATATTTCTTCTCTCGTTATCTTTTATTTCTTGATCCGTAAAAATTGCACCTCCGTTGGAACCCTCTATATGAAGCTCTTGTGCTTGTGAAGCTGCTTCTTTAATATTTGGCAGGTCTCTAAAAGTTAATGTATCACCTTTAGAAAGTATTACCTGTCTTTCAATGATATTTTCCAATTCGCGAATATTGCCGGGCCATCTATACGATTTTAGAAGCTCAATCTCACTCATTGGAATTTTCAAATTATGTTTATTTGCTTTTATCATTGCTTTATTAAGAAGATGCTGAGCCAAAAGGGGAATATCTCCCAATCGTTCACGAAGCGGTACTGATTCAATTGGGAAAACATTAAAGCGAAAATATAAGTCTTCTCTGAATTTTCCTTGAAGTGCAAGCTCTTTTAAACGCTTATTTGTTGCAGCTATTATTCGAACATCCACAGTTCTTGTTTTAGAGTCGCCCACCCGTTCGAACTGCTGCTCTTGCAGCACACGTAAAAGCTTTCCCTGTAAACTTAAAGGAATTTCTCCTACTTCATCAAGAAAAATGGTTCCACCATCGGCTAATTCGAATCGCCCCATTCGACTATCTGTAGCACCGGTAAATGCGCCTTTAACATGACCAAAAAACTCTGACTCAAATAACTCACCAGGTATCGCTGCGCAATTGACTCGAATTAGTGACCTATGACTTCGTGAACTTTCCTCATGAATGGCTCTTGCAATTAATTCTTTTCCCGTTCCTGATTCTCCGGTAATTAAGACGGTAGCGTCGGTAGGAGCGACCATCCCAATCTGCTGAATAACTTGTTGAATAGCAGGGCTTTTACCCACTATTTGATGATGATTAAACTCGGAGCTAATTTCTTCTTGTAGGTAAGCATTTTCCATCTCTAAACGTGTTTTTAGTCGCTTCACTTCATCTAATGCTTCCATTAAGCGTTTTTGATCAATGCGTTTTTGAGTAACATCTCTAAAGATGACTACTGCTCCTACCAGTTCATCTTCATCTTTTATTGGTGTACTTGTATACTCGACGTCGATTGCCTTGCCACACTTTTTCCAAAAAACTTCGTCTTCTATATTGCGTTTTATTCCATCCCTGAAAGCTTGATAAATTGAACAATCATGAACATGAAAATGTTCACCATTTCTGTGGGTATGATGAATAATATTATGAATGCTTCTCCCAATAAGCTCTTCTTTTTTCCAGCCCAACATTCGCTCTGCCGCCGCATTGACAAATGTCGCGTTACCATCGCAATCAACGCCATAAATTCCTTCTCCGGCTGCATCCAATATAAGATGGTTTTCTCTTTCAAACTCACGAAATACTTTTGCTATTCGATCCCAATGAGTAATTCCAGAACGATAGTGCCTTATCGCATCGGAACGGTCTCGATACCATTGAAGATGATCATTACTTTGAAAACTAAGCTGAACCACCTTATCGTCTTCTACTTGGGTAACTCTCGCCGACACCTCAATACTTAATCTGTTGTCTTCTTTATCAATCAACTCGAGAGCATCACTCCAGGCCTCACCGGTTTGTAACACTTCTTCTGTAAAAATCACCCAATCGGGAAATCGATCAGAGCAAAAACTACTAAATGTTTGCCCCCGCATGTTGGCAAAACTTTCTCTAAGTAACCGACAGGCTTCATTATTAGCAGCTAAGATTGTGTTGGAAAGCGGATTAATAAGGATCTGAGCATAGGGTGAAATTTGAAACCCAATTTCAGGAAAATTAGTCATAAAAAATTATTCTCACCATTTATCGATAAAAACATTAACCTTGCTCACCCTACAAAAACCACGCCACATTCACGATATTTCGTTAATGAATTAACGATATTTCGTTTTTAACGATATTTCGTCACAAAAAAATAAATCTATTGAGCCTAGAGCACCTGAAACTAGGCCATGTAGCTAATTCAGCAAGCCTGGCACTGCAATTGCTATTCAATTATCGAGAAATTATAAAAATTAATAGCGCATCAACTCGGTGCATAAAACACACTAGGAGAGCAATATGGGTATAAAAAGTTTAGGTAATCCTTTCGATGGCAATACCAGGTTAAACCATACGCTTGGATGTCAATGTGACGTCTGTACAGCCGAGATGCTGGCCGGAAGAGAACTAACAGATAAAGAAATAACTCAACTTTTAGAAAAGCAAGCTGATTCGATGGTGGTAGATCAAACCATATCCGAGCCAGCAGCTGATGACGATACCGAATTCGATACCTCAGATGACATGCTAGATCGAATCATTGAAAGCGCTATTGTAAGAGGTATATTTGGTAACAACGATCAATCACGTCGCAACTTTATTAAAACCGTTGGCGGCACAACTTTCACTGCGGCACTTTCTTCGATTATTCCTTTAGAGAAGGTTAAAGCAGCCGCCAAAGATTCTGTTGGAAAGCTCGAAAAGAAAAAATTATCCGTTGGTTTTGTTCCAATTACCTGTGCCACACCAATTATTATGGCACATCCAATGGGTTTCTATGCCAAGTATGGACTAGATGTTGAAGTAATCAAAACAGCAGGATGGGCTGTAGCGCGCGATAAATCTCTTAACGGTGAGTATGACGCATCACACATGCTAACCCCAATGCCTTTAGCTATGACAATGGGCGCAGGTTCGACTGCTGAACCTTATATCATGCCTGCCGTAGAAAATATTAATGGCCAAGCAATTGTTTTACACATGAAACATCGAAATAAAAGAAACCCTAAGGACTGGAAAGGATTCAAGTTTGGTGTTCCATTTGATTACTCCATGCATAATTTATTGCTTCGTTACTATGTTGCTGAGTTCGGTTTAGACCCGGATCAAGATATTCAAATCCGAGTAGTTCCTCCACCAGAAATGGTTGCCAATCTTCGAGCTGGTAATCTTGACGGTTACCTCTCTCCAGACCCATTTAACCAACGAGCAGTTTATGAGAAGGTTGGCTTCCTTCACATGTTAACCAGAGATATTTGGGAAGGTCATCCTTGTTGCGCATTTGCATGCCCACAAAAATTTGCAACTGAAATGCCAAACACCTATGCAGCTTTATTCAAATCTATTGTCGATGCTACCCACTTTTCTTCTAAAGCGGAAAATCGTGCAGAAATTTCGAAAGCTATTGCACCTAAAAACTATTTGAATCAACCCGAAGTAGTTATTAAACAAGTGCTTACAGGTAGATATGTTGACGGTCTCGAAAAGAAAGTATTTGATGTACCCGATCGAATCGATTTCGATCCTTTCCCATGGCATTCCATGGCGGTATGGATTCTGTCTCAAATGAAACGCTGGGGTTATATTTCGGGCGACGTTGATTATAAAGGCATTGCAGAGCAGGTTTATGTAGCCTCTGAAACCGCTGAGGTAATGAAAAACCTGGGTTACGAGCCGCCATCTAAAACTTATAAAAACTACACGATCATGGGTAAAGAATTTGACTATTCTAAACCTGATGAATACGTAGAGAGCTTTGCAATTAAGAGGACTTGATCTTGGCTTCATTAAATGTGAGAGCGGCTCTTCTATCTGTTGTGCTGCTATTGATTGCTCTAGGTGCATGGGAGGCGATGAATCAACCCCCAGAAGCCGAAGAAGCACTCGATGAATTTGCCCTCTTAATGGGAGGTGTTGATGAACAAGCTCGCGTTCCACCTCCTTCGCAGGTTTTTGGGCACGCTTACGATGAACTCAGCGATCCATTTTATGATGCAGGCCCAAACGATAAAGGAATAGGTATTCAACTCGCCTATTCTCTTCTCCGAGTTTTAACAGGTTATCTTGCAGCGGCTCTAGTTGCGATACCGCTGGGATTCGTCATTGGCATGTCACCGCTCATGTACAAAGCCCTGAATCCCTATATTCAAGTTTTAAGACCGATATCTCCGTTGGCATGGATGCCTTTGGCTTTATTCATTATTAAAGACTCAGAAAAGTCTGCTATTTTTGTTATTTTTATTTGCTCCATATGGCCAATGCTGATTAACACAGCATTTGGTGTCGCCAACGTGCGTAAAGATTGGATTCGTGTGGCCCAGACACACGAGCTAAGCCCGATAAGAACCGCACTCACCGTCGTTCTTCCTGCTGCAGCTCCGACTATTCTTACCGGTATGCGAATCTCAATTGGAATAGCCTGGCTTGTGATAGTCGCGGCAGAAATGCTAGTTGGAGGCACGGGAATCGGCTACTACGTTTGGAACGAATGGAATAATCTCGACCTAAACAGCGTTATTTTTTCAATCATCATGATTGGATTAGTAGGAATGCTATTAGATCTCGCCTTAAACGGCATCTCACGACTTGTTGCCTATGAGGAGTAAAAATGTCATCAGAATTTTTACAAGTTGAAAATCTATCGAAGAAGTACCCTAGTAAAAACAAGGGCGAAGATTTCGTTGTTTTTGAAAATGTTAGTATGGAAATTAGTAAGGGTGAATTTGTTTGTATTATTGGGCATTCTGGTTGCGGAAAATCAACTATTTTAAATGTTTTGGCAGGATTAGACGAAGCCTCTGAGGGTTTCGTCATTATGGATGGAAAAGAAGTCAAAGGCTCAAGCTTAGATCGAGGAGTTGTTTTTCAAAACTACAGTCTTTTGCCTTGGCTAACGGCACTTCACAATGTTACTTTTGGTGTGCGCGCGCGCTGGCCTAGCTGGAGCAAAAAGCAAATTGAAGATCACAGTAAACACTACTTAGAAATGGTGGGACTTGGATCGTCTATTGAGCTTAAACCTTCGGAACTCTCTGGAGGGATGCGTCAACGTGTAAGTATTGCGCGCGCTTTTGCTACATCACCAAAACTGCTGTTACTTGACGAACCTTTTGGCGCACTTGATGCACTTACTCGCGGAATAATCCAGGACGAACTAATCAAAATTTGGAGCGAAACCCAACAAACAGTTTTCATGATCACTCATGATGTTGACGAAGCCATACTCCTAGCAGATCGCATCCTGTTAATGTCTAACGGTCCTGGGGCTTGTATTGCAGAGTCAGTGAAAGTGAACATACCTAGGCCACGAGAACGTGCAAAAGTAATTGAAGACCCAGGATATTACAAAATTAGAAATCATCTCGTTAACTTTCTTGTTTCTCGCTCATCTGAATATTCTGGAAAGCAAGTGTTAGAAAAACCCATTGTGGTTGATCCAACAATTGAGACTGCAGAAACAGACAATGAAGTTGAAAAAAAAACAAATGAAGGTGCTGATTCACAACAACGATTATATGTTGCAACATAAGTCGTTAAAAAAGAGAGACGATCTTTACATAAACTAGGAGAAAAACCTATGAATAAAGAATCTATGACCGATGCGATTATTGCGGTTAAAAAAGAAAAGAAGTTAACCTGGGAAGATCTGGGAAGTGCATTAGATATGTCGCCCGTTTGGCTAGCATCAGCTTGTCTGGGAATGAATAGTGCTCCTGCAGAGAAAGCCAGTGCCATCACAGAGTATTTAGGACTAGGCCCAGAAGTAACAGAGGCGTTAGAAGCATTTCCAACCAAGGTTTGGGATCAAGCAGTGCCAACGGATCCCCTAATATATCGCCTTTACGAAATCGTTGGCGTCTATGGTGATACGCTTAAAGAGGTAATTCAAGAAAAATTTGGCGATGGCATTATGAGCGCAATTGATTTTTCTATGGAGGTAGATAAAGAGGAAAACCCTAAGGGAGATAGAGTGCTTTTGACTATGAATGGTAAATTCTTACCTTATAAATCTTGGTAATCAAAATATCTAAAACTATCATAAAAACCGCTGCGAGGCGGTTTATTATTTTTAGGAGCAGAGAATGAATAGTGAAACAGCGAGACCACCAATACCGCCCTTTAGCTACGAAGATGCTGTAGCTAAAGCACGCAAGGCGGAAAATGCTTGGAATACTAAAAACCCTGAAGCAGTTTCTTTAGCCTACACGCCAGATAGCAAATGGCGAAACCGCTCGCAGTTTATTAGTGGTCGCGATGAAATCGTTTCTTTTCTTACTGAAAAATGGGAGAAAGAAAAGAGCTACAAATTGATAAAAGAAATTTGGGCCCACGGCGAAGATCGCATTGCAGTCAGATTTGCTTACGAATGGCACGATACAGAAGGAAACTGGTTTCGTTCTTATGGAAACGAAAACTGGGCATTCGATGAGAACGGCTTGATGAAAGAAAGACATGCGAGCATAAATGATGTCCCAATAAAAGAAGAAGATAGGCTTTTTACTTGGGAGGGCGAACTCAGACCCGAAGATTTTCCTGGACTCACAGAATTAGGGTTATAATTCTATAAAAGGGCGAGTAACTTGGTTACAAGCCCTCTTTTTGGCTTTAAAAGAACATTTCCTGAACTAAACCAAATAAGCTGGTAAAAGCAAAGAAGATAATAAAAAATTCTTACAGAAGAAATAAATAGAATAGCTAAAAAAACGAGAAGTGACGTTAACGGAAACTGTAAACCCTTAATAAGAAATAAACATTATTTGTTTGTAGAAACTTCTACCGTATCAAAATAAAAAACTGAGCGACTATCTGGTAAAACATTAACCTTAATCCAATGATAATCTGGCGCAGCGAAGGTCTCTATTCGAGTAAAGTTATAATAACTACTGCCAGAAGTAAAATAAGGTTTATCAATACGAAAATAATGGGAATCCCCATGGGCCAGAACAACGGGTTTTTTAAAATTTTTCACATGTTCTTCAAGTGACGTTATAAAATCGATATAACCCTCACCCTTTGGTCGTTTATTTTTTTCGAAACCGGGATTGGCATGAATCATAATAAAAATTCCCGCACTATCCTTAGATTCTTCAAAAATATAATTTAGCCAAGCAATAGCAGAATTTATCCTTTCTTTAACTGCAGAGTCATCCTCTAAGCTTCTTTTTATCGATGAGTTTTTATCGAAATCGGCAAGGCCATTTTTACTGCCTGACGCATGAATAGTTGCGAAAGTTACTTTATTTTTATACCAAATTACATTTTCAACATAATTTGAAAACATCTTCCGACTTGATTGAGAGACAACTTTTAGTTGTTCAGAATCGATTAAGCTCGAAGTTTTTGAGTAAAAAAGCGTACGAATTTTTTCCAGTCTTTCTAGAGGAGAATGCATTCCAGCACCAACTCTGTGACAGTCAGTCCATTCATTATCACCAGGGGTTAAAACAAAGGGTTTGTTAAATTTCCGAAAGCGATTTAAGCGATCTTCTAGCATCATATCACTACAAGAAGTACCACCACTCTTTATATCACCCGCATGCAAAACCCAATCTACATTGTTGTCTGCATTGATCGACGAGACTAAATTATCAAAAGGAGGAAAATCTATTTTAGGTTGAGCGCCATAAGGCACATCACCAATTAAAGCAAAGGAAAAAGCGCTATCGTCTTCTAATTTCGAACTATTTTCTCCTACGGCATTAGCGCAAAGGAAAAAAATCAAAAAACACTTTATATTGAGCCCTAAAAACATCATTTATCACCTCACTAGAAATAAACGATTGAAGTTAAGAAAATCGAAGTTACCAAAAAAGAGTAGATATCACTCTATAGTTTTTGTATTAAATTAAAAAGTCACACCTAAATTAAATGATGCGCCAAATTGTTCTGGATTTTGCATTAAAGAAAATTCAGAAAATATTCGTCCTATATGTAAGCTAGCACCATAAGTAAAAATTCCTGCTAACTCGTCATGAGCGTTGTCTCGATAACCTGCTCGTAAATGTAAATTTTTAAGTAATTTTAGATCGAAGCCTATTGCCATTTCCTGGCTTTGCAAATTAGCAACAGTGAAGTCATTTTTTGTAATATCATAGTCAAAACCAATATCTAAATATTTACTAATATAGGCAAGACCTAACCTAGCACGAGGCGTTATATCAATCTTAACGTTTTGAGGGGTAGTAAACGATTCGGTTAATGCATCTTTAATAGTAAGCCCTAAACGGAAGTTATTTTTGTATTCAGCAACAAAACCAAGATCAAAATTCAATGAATGGAAATTTTCTGAGTTTTCTTCATAAGACACATCAAGCTCGGGAATCTCTATCTGCTCGGAATAAACTTCAGTTCTCTTAAATTTAGGGGTAATGCCAACGGAGAATATAAAATTTCGATATTCTGAAGCTGCAGCAGCAGCTATACCCCATTCGAATATTGCAAGCCCAGAGACATTTGCTGTCGACGTCAAGTTATCGAGCGTATCAATAAGGTTGCCATTTTCATCAAACAGCTCTGGATTGAACTCACCTTCTTCACCATCACTTGCAATAAAATCTAAAGTATTTATATAGTCTGTAACAAGCTGAATATCTTCGCTAGAAATATTATTTTCGGCAAAACCTAGGGTACGGACGCCAAAAAAGAAACTGCCGCCTTCCGAATCCGCAGGTTCGCTTACTAGCAAACCCAGATAAAGATCACCATAAACATCTTCGCCCTGAAAACGACGAATATCCGTTCTCAAACGCACACTAATTGCCGAAACAGCGCGGGCATTGTCAGCGCTAGGATTTGCATTAAATGCATCAATTGCGCCTGTGAGTTGCTCTTCGTAATCCTCATCAAGGATTGCTTCAGCTTCGTTAAAACTTCCACTTGTGTATTGCACAACAAGATCCGGAAACGTAAAGCGTCCATTTAAGGAGTCTTCTTCAAGCTCATCTTCAAACCCAAGCAACGCAGGGTTATAGTATTGAGCTTGGCGCTCTTCACCTACCGCTACACCTGCGCCACCCATAGCAAAAGAGCGAGCGTCATACACTCCAAAACTGACACTATAGGTGTTTATTGGAATCAAAAGAAGGATCGGTATGAAAACTAAATGTATTCTAACGGTAAACTTAAACATCAAAGAACCCAAAAGCGGCTGTAGCTCCTAAAAACAAGTATCTCCATGCTAAATACTTGCTCTAAATTCAATTTGTATCTTTAATAGTGAACAATTATTATCCACAGTCTTTTATTTTGGACTGACTGTAGCGATTGTATTGTATATTTTATTATGGCAACAACCGTTTAGTTCAAAGATAGTGGAAATTCCATTAAGCTCAATGACATTGTTAAACAGTTTTTTTGGAGTCTATTTGATCTTTTTCAGGCTTTTGGTTATAAAATTTCGGAAAGGAAATATATCTATTGTTTCACAATAGATTACTAATAAAGACTATGGCAGTGACCTTTAGTCATTCTCAAGAAGCGTCGCGCTGGCAACTTGTAACGTTTTTGTCAAAAAAAATCGTTACCTCACCCAGCGAGATACCGAACTTTTTCAGTTTGGAACGATTATAAGCTCGGTCTTCAGTTAGCAGATAGATCCAATCATCCACATTAAAAACAATGTTGCTTACATCACCTTTCTTATTTTTTACGGGAACATCCAATTTGTATTTCCAGTTTAGGACATTTCCCACTACCTCTCCCTTCGCTTCACCGATAACATCCTCTGCAGTTCCTGTATAAATTACCCGGTCTGGATTATTTTCTCTGATTAGCACCCAGGTCCTATCTTGAATTTCGCCATCGTCATAGTAAAAGCGTTCAAATAAAGTTCCTTGTAATTTATCATCGGTATTTTTTTTCCACGTACCTGTTAACTCAACACAAAAATGTCGGGTAAGTTTCGATGAATATTTTTGAATAACGCCAATTGCAATCATTTCTCCTGAAAAAAATTCTTCTAACCTCAACTCAGGCTTACCGGATTCGTAATCTTTCAAGCTCGCGCTGCAACCCGACAATAAAACAACAGTTACCAAAAATAAAATTTTCATTTCAACTACCAATTAGATTTTTCCTAAGCCTAGGCTTACTAGTTTCCTCAGACAACCAGATCGATAAGAACTCATCACATAAATTTATATTGCTTATTTCTCCTCTTAGAGAGCCATTATGATAAAAGCTACAAAATCTATTATTCTTTATCAAAACGCCAAATTTATCGTTTGCTTTAATATCAATATAAATTTCATTAAGAGAACTCATTAAGCTATTTACATCATCATGGGAAATTGACAAATCTTCCAGCTCAGATTTCGTATGCTTTAATAAATCCTTTTTTTTGACATTTCTCTTGTAATCTAACTCTAAATATATAGGGGTCTTACCATTAATATAGATTCCATTTTCAGAATAGAGTCTTGCTCGATAGATGTGAAAGAAAAAAACTCTCAGATCACCTTCCCCTACTTTTTCAAATTGACTGAAATCTTTTAACGGTGATGCGTATGTGTTGACCGAAGTAAATATGGCAACTAGGAAAAGTAAAAATGCATTTTTCACGAGTGCTGTTTTGATTCAATCGGAAAAAACTTAGATATCTGAATCAAAATCGGAATCATAATACCCCAATGCAAGAATAAAATGATGGATGTGAGTAGATACGAATGTCCAAACTCTACTGCGCCAAAGTATTCACCTGATATATAACTTGAAGCACCACCAAAACCACCAACACCCACAGCCAAGTAGATGTTTCGTTTAAGAAATTTAATACCACGATTAATGGTCGATGGAAACGCAAACCAGAGTATTAAAAGCCATACCGGCATTAAACGGTCATTCTCAAATATAAAAACATCATAAAAACTTAATAGTGTGTCTACCGCCGCCCCAATCACAAGGGATGTAGCAGCGAAATAAAATTCATTTAATCTATTTCTGACCAACGCATAATGGAAGACAATTAAAGCAATGGCTATAAACCAGGCTTCCTCACGGCCTAAAACACATGTGAGCCATACAGCATAGAACCAAAGAAAATTGAATAATGGATGGTCAACCCAATAGCGCTTCGGCGATGGAAACCTAAGCAAAGATTTGTCTATGGAAATCATATCGTTTAACCGTTAATCATCTTTGCAATTTGTACGAACGAAATACTATTTGGATTTTATATAACTTAGTTACATTAATATCCATACTGTATATTGTACTTTGGCTTAGCAAACAATAGCTGGGAAGTATTGATAGCACGCTCAGCAAACCCACCTTCACAATAGCTAAGATAAAATTCCCAGAGCCGAATAAATTGTTCACTAAATTCAAAACGACGTACGGAATCCAGATTATTCATAAAGCGAATACGCCATTCACTGAGTGTTTTTGCATAGTCCTGAGTTATATCCTGCAAAGATACCAAACCTAAATCCGTATACTCCTTGATATTGTCGAGGATCACAGCATGACTGGGTAAGCAGCCACCAGGAAAAATGTATTTTCGAATAAAGTCGATTTCTTTCTTTCTAGCCTCAAAATTTTGATCATGTGTCGTGATCGCCTGAATCAATAACAATCCATCATCCTTTAACAGGCTGCTACATTTTGCAAAGTAGTTTTTATAGAATTGATACCCCACAGCCTCAATCATTTCAATTGAAACAAGTTTGTCATATTTACCATCTAACAATCGATAATCTCGATTTAATACCTCGATTCGATCTTCGAGATTTTCGTCTTTAACGCGTTGTATAGCATATTCGTATTGTTGCTGTGATATTGTTGTTGTCGTCACCTTACAACCAAAATTTTTGGCTGCATGAATTGCCATTCCGCCCCATCCAGTTCCAATTTCAAGAAGGTGGTCGGTTTCATTTAACTTCAACTGTCGACAAATATGCTCTAATTTATATTCGGACGCTTCTTCTAGGCTCATTGCAGGTTTAGAATATATAGCAGACGAATACATCATTGTTGGATCAAGAAATAACTCGAAAAACTCATTGCTAAGATCATAGTGAGCATAAATTTTATTTTTTGCGCTTTTGAGTGTATTTGGACGAACTTGCTCCATGAAACTCATAACTTTCTTACCTAAACGACTAATCGGGTTATCCATATTTTTTAGTTGAGCCTGATTAGACACGAAAATTCTGACAACATTTACCAGATCGCTGGTTTTCCACCACCCAGATATATAAGCTTCACCCACACCGATTGTTCCACCAAACAAGACCTTTTTGTATACGCCAGCATGGGTAACAGTAATTTTTGCAGATAGAATATTTCTATCACTGGGATTACCAAACTCGTAAACTTGACCTCCATCTTCAACAAGCAGGAATCCTACTTCCAATTTTTCTAGAGAACGTAGTACTAGCTTTTTGGCAATACCGGAATTCTGTTCGTCGGTTTTGTCAGCCAATAATTTATCTGCTTGATACTCGATAGTCTTCATTAATCACTGCTCCAAAAAAGTCATTTCTTGCTTTTTATTTTTACCTAAAAATGGTACGCCCTTTAAGAATAGTTTTAGGGCTTGCCAATAAATACCAGTTACCACTTTGATTGTCATCATAGGATATTTGATTAGAATAGAATTTAACACCAGAGTCGACGGGGTTTGCTTTTGCAATGTTAAACTTGCTCTTACAATATTTTTATTGTCGATTCTCGCATCAATAGCAATATTTAAGTTTTGTCCGGGATAATTCGACTTCCAAAAATAGTTCATATTCACAACGTTGAACGGCGAAACAGTAAACGCTTTTTTAAACTCACTCTTAAATTCCCTATTTTTTCCTCGGCAATCTAATACATAGGCGTGAGATTCATTCCAAGGGGTATTATTCACTTGTGCGACTATTGCCACTAATTCTCCCTCTTTATTCATACAATAATAGGTATTAAGAGGATTCATTCTTATCCCCCAATAACGTAAATTAGTGAGAATAGCCACCGAACCATTGGGATAAAATCCAATTTCCTGCTCTACTTTTTCACAGATTGATTCGCTGATACTCTTCTTGGTATCGCCAAAATAGTCGCTTCGTTTAAACTGCGCAGGTGCAAACTTCGTTTTCGACCAAAATGGAGACAATTCAAAAAACTGATCAATCTCATCTAGATACAGAAGCACCATAAATACTTTGTACTGAAAAGCGTGCTTTTTTGGTGTTGTTCTTTCGTGGTATAGCTCACCTTCGTAAATAGCACTTTTCATAAATCAAAACTTATCTTGCAATAAAATAAAAACAACGATTTCATTCCTGATTGTTAGCCTCTATCGCTTCTGCAACACGGATAGCGCTTACTACACCATCCTCATGGAAACCATTTCTCCAATATGCCCCACAAAACCAGGTTTTATTTACACCGTTAATTTCTTGCCAACGAGCCTTCGCCAATTCGCCCGCCAAGGTAAATTGGGGATGAGCATAGGTGTAATCTCCGATAATTTTTTCGTTCGCAATAGTGTCATCATTGAGTGTGACACAAAATGTTTTATTTGCACTAATGCGTTGTAGGATATTCATGTTGTACGTAAGTGTAGGTGGCACGGATTTCTCTTTAGAAATTTTATAGTTCCAGCTGGACCAGGTAAGTTTATTTCTAGGCAGAAGCGACTCATCATGGTGCAAAACAACACGATTATCTTCGTATTCGATCGAACTTAAAATTTCTTGCTCTAACTTGCTAGGTGTCTCCAGAAGACTTAGTGCCTGATCAGAATGCGTGGCTAAGACCACCTGGTCAAATTCCTCACATGTACCGTCTGTAAAAAATATTTTTACTGGGTGATCTATATCAGAATCCTTTTTTTTCCTTACTATATGAGAAATATTACTATTTAATCTAATTTTATCTTTAAATGATTGAATGAGCGGGGCGATATACTGCTTTGAACCTCCACTAATCACTCGCCATGTAGGCCGTTCTTTTACATTCAACAAGCCGTGATTTTTGAAGAACGTAGCAAAAAACAAAAGAGGGAATTCGCGCATTTTTTCACATGACATAGACCAAATCGCAGAGCCCATGGGTATGAGATAGTAATGAGAAAACCATTCTGAATAACCTTTTTGGTCTAGATAAGCTCCCAAAGTCATCGACTCATCTAGCATATCTTGAGCTAACGACTTTTGGACCTCACGATTAAATCGCAAAATATCTAAAACAAGCCTGAGAAATTTTGGTGAAACAAGATTTTTGCGCTGAGCGAAGAGGGTATTGAGATTGTTTCCAGCATATTCTAGTCCTGATTGAGGACAAGTAACGCTAAAACCCATCGAAGAATCTAGTGACTCAATTTTTAGTTCATTAAGAAGCTGAATAAAGTTTGGATAAGTCCAGTCATTAAAGACAATAAACCCCGTATCAATCGCATAGTTTTCGCCATCAAGCTCAAAGTCAATGGTTGCCGTATGTCCCCCCAAGCGATCTTCTTTTTCAAACAGTGTTACATCATGATTTTTACTTAGTAAGTGAGCAGTAGTTAACCCCGAAATACCTGATCCAACAACAGCGATATCCACTAATTAACCTCTTTTTTTCTTAATTTAGGACCAATAATGTTTTGCCAGACATAAGGAATTGCGGAAAAGAAACGAAGTGGCATACTTAACTTTCCAGGAAAATTGTATTCCCCTTTGCCTTTGTCGATTGCATGAAGAATGTGGTTTGCCGCTTTTTCCGAGCTTATTATGAAAGGCATATCAAAATCATTCTTCTTTGTAAGAGGTGTATCAACAAAACCTGGGCGAATTAAAGAAATTTTTATCTTTGAATCATGCATATCTAGCTGCAAAGACTTAACCAGATAATCTAACGCAGCCTTTGATGCGCCATATGCTTCCGCTCTAGGGAACGGAACTAATGAAGAAAGGCTGCTTACAATCGCCAAAACAGGTTGCTGCGAAGACTTTTTTAATAATGGAATCGCGACATTCAACGAGTTGATCACACCAAAAAAATTAGCTGAGAAAACTCTTTGATACATATCTATGTCGAAAAAATCGCCATCTTGATACTCGCAGGTACCGGCACACAATATAGCAAGGTCAATATGGTCAACCATCTCTGCCATCTTAGTACTCGTAACATGCATCTGTTCAGCGTTAGCCACATCTGCAACGATATAATCCAATTTATCAGGATTTTTGGATTTTATCGCGCGGAGTTTCTCTTCCGATCTTCCGGTAACGATAACAAAGTTGTTCTTTTCCAGCAAAGACTCAACAACAGCCTCGCCAATACCGGATGAGCCTCCTGTTATCCAGACCGTTTTATTCTCAAGCATTTAATCTAACTCTCAAAATCAAGTTTAGGGAAGGGGTTAAATGAAGACGCAAATTCAAGACTCAATGACGAGCCAGGCCTGCTTTGACGCGCTTCGTAACCCAGCCGACGATAGGTATATGATCGAATAGCATTTCGGCAGTATCGTAATAATCCTTATGCCGACTAATCCTTTTCGATTCGTTATCAATAATCAACCAGGTGGCGCCAGTAAGTTTTAAGGTGTCTCCGCCAGACACTCTTGGATGTGAGTAAGTCATCACCCACTCCAAACAACCTTTAGAATCGCCATATACTTCGTCGACAAATTCGAAACTACAATGATTAACACCTTTCATAGTGCGTATGAAATAGCCCTCTAATGCCTGAAGGCCCTTCACACTATGATAAGGGTCTTCAAATACAACATTTTTATCGTAAATTTCGACAAGTCGGGCCATAGAATCCCTGTCCCACTCAAGATAAAAGCGTTTAAGCTCGGTTATTAAATCTTTCATAGACTAAACCTCCAGTAATACCTTCATTTACGCTTTGACTCATTCCGTAGATGAATGATCCGCTACGCTAATTGCGTCGTATAGCTTTTCAACAAGACTTATTTTATTAACAGCGGTATCATCGCTCGACAAAGGTTAACATGACAGCTACAGCTAGAGTGCGAAAGTTGGAAAACCTCAAAACAGGGGCACGAGACGATAATTGGTCGAATTTACTTGTCAAAATCGCTGAAAATCGCGACGAAGGCGCTTTTTCGTCGATTTATGACCATTTCTCCCCTCTGCTGAAAGGGTTCTACCTCACAAACATGCCAACATTGAGCGTGGATCAGTCAGAAGAGTTAGTGCAAGAAGTCATGTGCAAAATTTGGCTCAAAGCTTCTTCGTTCGATCGAGAAAAATCAGCAGCATCAACTTGGATATACACAATCGCTCGAAATGCGCGCATAGATTATTTAAGAAAAAACGCAAATAAAGACGCAAATACCGTTGAACTAGAAGCTGACGATATTTGGGATGAAGCGATAGATAATCAGCCTTTCATCGATTTGAATCAACATCGAATAAAAGAAGAAGTGGGTAATTTGCTTAAAGGGTTACCACTAGAGCAAAAACAATGTTTGGTTAAGATGTACATGGAAAGCAAAAGCCATGCGCAACTTGCCGAAGAACTCGATTTACCGCTTGGGACGGTAAAATCACGAATTAGGTTAGGTCTGAAAAGATTACAGACCTGGATGCCAAAGCAAAGAGGTTATTAAAGTGGTTAGCTTTCATCCTACGGATGTCGAACTTGCGGAATACGCTTCAGGCACAGCTGATTGGGCTGTCAGTATTTCTGTGGGTGTTCATCTTCAGTTTTGCCAAGAGTGCCGAAGTAAGGTTGCTCGACTGAACGCAATAGGTGCTCATTGTTTAGAGACAGAATCTTGCAAAACAGAAATGTCGAAGGGTAGCTTTCAAAAAACACTTAATTTGATTAAGAAAGTTGAAAGTTCAGACGATTTAAACGGTGCACAAATTGAGTCCCCTGCATTAAAAGATAATCTGAATCTACCCAAGGTGTTGAGAAAGATTGTTAAAAATACTCATGGGTTGAAGTGGTCGAGAATTTCTCCCTCATTAAGGGAAGCAAAATTAGTCACGGAACAAAACAAGTATCAAGTTAGCTTACACCGAATTAAAAAAGGTGGTAAAGCAGTTGAACACGACCATCAAGGAAGAGAAATCGTTTGTGTAATAGAAGGTAGTTTTTCAGACAAAGATGGCTCCTATTTACCCGGTGACTATCTTGTCAGAAACCCCGGCGACACTCACAGGCCGACCGCGACTTCCGACAGAGACTGCATATGCTTATCTGTCGTTGAAGCCCCGGTTAAATTGAAAGGATTAATGGGGTTCTTGTTAAATCCATTTTTGAAAATCACTCCAGCATAAGCAAGCTATTTAAAAGTCCCGAATTCGGGACTTTTAAATATATGGAAAAAATCCATTTAATTTTTTGCTGCTTTTAAGCAATTTTTTATTCTTCTCCCATATCAAAAAATTAATAATTAACTGGCATTAACCAGAAAATCTATTAATTGAAGCCCAATCAATTCTATAAATTTTAATCTTTATCGCGAAGCAAAATATTATTTTTGGTAGAAATTTTAACGTCAATTTCAGTCAATATTTTTATTCCAAAAAAGAAAATTTTTACGATCACTTAAAATATTAGATCAAATCAATATCACAAAAACGAAATAAATACTTTTTTTAACTCTCGATGAAATCCAACCTAATCAACGTGGCGTAATTCCGCACATACCAACATAAATCGGGAGGCACCATATGAAAACTCAAATAAGAATATTATTTATCATGTTAACTACATTACTAATAGTCTCATGCGGTGGAGATGATGACGATAATGATACATCGATCATTGATGAACTAGAAGATAATAGCGACTACTCAACTCTTTTATTGGCAATAGACACAGCTGAGCTCCGCGAAACTCTTGACGATCTTGATGCGACATTTACACTTTTTGCGCCAGATAATGATGCATTCGCTGCTTTTTTAACAAACGAAAATATCACTGCTGAGGAGCTACTCGCTAGCGAAAATCTAGCCGATATATTGCTATACCACGTGATACCAAATGATGCGATATTAGCAGCCGAAGCAATAGGTTCCGCTGGCAATCAAGTTGTCACAGCTAACATGGATAGCATTCATCTATCTTTGATCGGAGAAAGTCTTCTAGTAAACCTTTCAACAGTAACTGCCACAGATACGATTGTTGATAATGGCGTTATACACGAGCTTAACGGCGTTTTAACGCCACCAGCTGATCCGGGAGAACCAACGCTAAATATTGTAGAAACTGCTGACGAAGATGGGCGCTTTACTACATTGCTTGCCGCTGCAACTGCAGCAAATCTGGCGGGCGCATTATCTGATCCAGACGCAGAGTTAACTGTCTTTGCTCCAACCGATGACGCATTTTCTGTTCTAGGCCAGGGCACATTAAACGCATTGCTTGATCCAAACAACATAGACGAACTGACTGATATATTAGAGAAACATGTGTTAAATGGTGAAGTCGATTTTTTCACAGCGCTTACTCTAAATGGCGGTATGGTTGAAACGCTCGACGGCGATATGATTGATATCGCAATCATTGATAATATGCTTACGGTAGGCGGAGCAAATATCATCATAGAAGATCTTTACACCACAAACGGAATAATTCATGTTATCGACGCAGTGATCGCCGAGGAAATGGATTTACCTCCTCTTTCCTTAATTGATGTTGCGACAAATGCTGGAACTTTTACTACATTGCTAGCAGCGTTAGATGAAGCAGAACTTACTGACACGCTGGCTAACTTAGAGTCAACGTTTACTGTATTTGCACCAACTGATATGGCATTTGAACAACTGTTGACCGAGGCAAACATAGACGCTGCAACACTTTTGGCAGATCCTAATCTCAGTAATATCTTGCTTTATCATGTTTTGGACTCAGAAGTTGATAGCACAACCGCTATAGGGTTAGCAGGTATGACCCCAGGTACGCTTAGTACGGATTCAATTGGAATTTCACTCAACGGTGATGTGTTGAATATCAATACAGCTTCTGTAACAACCCCTGACGTGATGGCTGCAAATGGATTGATACATGTTATCGATCAAGTTCTATCACCACCAACACCAACAGATGCGTCTGGAAGTACAATTGTCGATGTGGTTGTCGGTGATGACAGATTTGATGTATTGGAAGCAGCGGTGATAGAAGCAGGGCTCGCAACCGCTCTTGCAGACACAGATTCAACATTTACCGTGTTTGCACCAACTGACGATGCTTTTACCGCGCTTTTAGAAGCATTAAGCATCACTCAAGAGGAACTGCTTAGCAGTGATATTTTATTGCCAACACTTCAACTTCACGTTGTAGCAGATGTGGCAATAGGTTCGGTGAGCGCTTTTGCCGCGTCTGGTACAAACCTCATAACATTAGGCGATGCAGAAGTGCCAGTCTCTATCGTTGATGGAGAACTCACGGTTGGTGGAGCGATTGTGACAACATTCGATATAGAAACAGATAACGGTACTATTCATATTATAGATACAGTAATTACTCAGTAGATACTCATTCGATCAGTTTTACCCACACCATTTGGAGGGCGTGCCCTCCTTTTTTATTTATTTAAACTATCGATTTGCATAATCTCTTGCCACACTGGTTCCATATTCGATTTCCATTTTTTCAGTGTTGGAGATACTACAGCATCTGACTTAAACGATTTTTCTAGAGTAAAATATCGCTCAACAAATACTGAAGCCCTCATATTTAAAGCACAATGAACCCAAACAGACTCTTCTTCTACTGCACTAAATAGTGCACAAAATCGAACCAAGTGATCTTTATTCACAGTATCAAAAGGGACGGGAAGATGGATATAGTTCATACCCAAGCTAGATACAATACCACCTTCATCAGGCAACGCATTGTCAGAATTATGCATCGCGAGATTTATTAGAGTTGAGACGCCAGTTTTAGCAATAAGCTCAAAATCTTTTATGCGCGGCTGACCTGAGGTTTGTAATCTATCATTTACTTTATAGTAATTTAAAATCGACGTTACAGACATACTATTCACTACCTGTTTTTTGCTTTACGAAAAAGCTGGCGTCTAAATTATTGAAAGAGTAACTTATAAAATAAGTCAATACATTTACTAAACTCATTACAATTCACCATCGTAAATCGCTAAGCAAAACCGAAAGGCAGCATAAAATTCATACTGAACAATTGACTCCCCAAACTACTTAACCATAAACATACAGCCTCTAAATTACAGCTGTAATATAGTGTAATGAATAGTTCTTGAAGAAGTTGTTAAAAAATACCGAGATCCTTTAAACATTGCCTCGTCCTTTTTAAGCGAGAATCTGCATGTAGCTATTCAAATGCTCCTTAATATTCTCTGGAGCGATAAATATTTATCCTTTGCTATAAGTCTTCTGCAAATATATCGCATCTTACATACCACGATTAAAATTCAATCAATATGAATTTATTGGTACTACAGGAACAACTGATTTATATTTTCAAAAAATTTACACCTTGTCGATTCTAAAAATCTAATCTAATTCTTAAAAATAGATAAGTAAATCGTATTTAAATCAAACGAACCCAACTTGTTTACAAAATAGACCTGAGATTTTAAAAAAGGATTTTTATTTTTAAAATAATTGTAAATTTTACCTGGGTATAATCTTTTCAGCTCACCAACCTGGAGAGCCAACTTGCTTGCCAATGAAACTTAGAACACATTTTAAATTGAACGAATAATAAGCTTTATAGAAAACACTCTTACGTGTTTTATTTTGTTCTTTTATCTTTTGAATACCAAGAAAAAATATTCGCTGTCGATCATAAGACGCCGTCGTATTCAACACCTTAATTCTGCCTGTAAAAAACCATATAAGGAACTTGCTATGACTAATCAATATTTTCTTCGCCAGCGCGTCATCGCGCCGTTGGCATTTATCATATTACTCTTATCCCCTGTCGTCCTCTCACAGGATTATAGTACTTATAAAGAAACCTTAATGCTTAATGATGATACTGAAATTGCGGAAATCGTTATTAAGTTTAAAAAAGATAGAGCAATCAAGATGCGCCGAGGTCAATTGCGAATTGCTGCTCCAAACTTAATTTCTCAAGAAACACGTTCTGAAATTTCAGAAGATATTCAAAGTATTGAAAACCTGCTCAACGCAACTGGTTTACCAATTAAACGCACATTTAGCGACAAAAATTTCAAAAAACTCAAGTCGATGAAAGAAGCACGAGAAACACGATTTGAAAAAATGACGAAGGCACAAAAAGCCAAGCGCAAATTTAATAAGAAAATGATGCGCCAGATTCCAGAATTGAGTCTCTATCACTCAATTGGCGTTCCCGAAGGCGCTGTATTTGGTGATTACGTCGATTTTATTAACACGCTAAATACTTTAACTGCCGTTGAAATTGCCTATGCCGAGCCGGTGACATCTCTACCACAGATGAACGTAATCACTCCAGACTTTACACCAAACCAAGGTTACTTTTTACCTGCACCCAACGGGTTAGATGTAAACTTTGCGCAAACCGTCGCCGGTGGTGATGGTTTAAACGTATCTGTAATTGATATTGAATACGCGTTTAATGCGAACCATGAAGATCTTCCAGCTGTTTTCTATAACGAAGGCGAGTTCTTTTTGGGTTTTGGTACCGATCACGGAACAGCCGTACTTGGAGTTATTGCTGCGTTAGACAACGGGATAGGAATTACGGGCATCGCGCCAGAAGCAGCGATAGGTTTTCGCTCTCAAACCCGTAACCAGCAAGTGGCAGCAGCACTAACAGATGCTGCAGCGCAACTGAACGCGGGTGATATTATCTTAATTGAAGCCCAGCGTCGCACAGGATCAATTGAAGCGGGAACTAACTGTTCTTGCGCAGGGAATCAATGTCACTTAGTTGCTCACGAATTCAGCCCCGCCGTTTTTGATGCAACCGTTGCTGCAGTGCAAGCGGGTATTATTGTTGTATCTACCGCCGGTAACGGATCGGTAAACTTTGACGACCCCGGCTTTGAGCGTATATTCGACAAGAGTTTCAGAGATTCTGGAGCTATCATGGTAGGAGCCGGAAGATCGGCTAGTCGAGTACCACAATGTTACAGTAACTATGGAAGCCGAATTGATGTGCATGCTTGGGGCGACAGTGTTTATACACTCGGATACGGAAACGTTTTTTCTGAATCGAATACCGAAGATCGTAGTTATACCCAAAGCTTTGGCGGAACTTCAGCGGCAGGAGCATTGATTGCCGGCGTTTCTGCTTCGATTCAGGGGGTCGCGATTGCAAATGGTTTAGATACTTTAGATTCCTTCGAAATGCGTACCCTTTTAGCGTCTACAGGGACACCACAGGAAAATTTGTCAGACAATCAAATTGGCCCCATGCCAAATATGCGTGCTGCAATCAATAACTTGTTATCTAATAGTACGCCCTCACCAACGCCTACGCCATCAGCCACGCCTTCGACATCACCAACTCCAACAATCACACCAACACCTATTCCGACGATAGCGCCGGCAGAAACAACGATACAAGCCGAGTCAGGCTCTTTGTTAGGCAGCGCTCAATTCTATAACGACGCCGCAGCTTCTGGTGGTCAAGGTGTTGCTTTCATAAGCACACAAAACGCTGGTTTTTCATTATCAGGGGTTCCTGCAGCTGATCAAATACGTATTAGATATGCATCGGAGTTGAGCGGACAAATTTCCGTGAGAGTGAATGGCGCAGATATAGGCAATGTAAGCTTTGGTGCAACCGGCGCTTGGGTTGGAAATTATCAAACGGTTTCCTTCGATGTCGCAATTCCAAACAATGCAACCTTTGAAATATATTATGATAATGGCGACAGCGCGCTAAACGCAGATCAAATCACGTTTGTAAACCAACAAACAGCTACGCCAGAACCCACATCAACGCCTACTCCAATGCCAACCGTTACACCATCACCTACACCAACAATAGCACCGACATCGATTCCGACACCGACGGTTGCACCGACTGCAATACCAACGGTAGCACCAAGCCCAACCCCTACTTCGGTGCCTACCGCATCGCCAAGTCCGACGCCGACAATCGTGCCTACTGCCACACCAAGCCCAATACCGACGGCTACTCCTACAGCCGAACCAACACCTACGGCTTCACCAATTCCCGTCACGCGTGGTGTTTTTGGATTAGAGCCAATTGAAAATTCTAACGACGCTATTCTTTATCATGAAAACAATGGCTGGACCGCAGGCTTTGTATATTTATGTTTAGATAGTTTATGTCTAACACCATCACTTAATGGGAATTATTATGAACGCACAGTGAATGTCACGGCCGGGCAAAGCTATTTATTAGAATTCAAGGTACAAGACAACACTATTGGTCAGTGTCTTAGTGGATTCCAAACAGTTACCTATTCTGAAAATGGAGTGACAGCACCATCTGCGTGTGACTAGTCAATTGGTAATCGTCAAACCTTATAACTAGAAAGAAAAAAGCCTCGATCTATTATCGAGGCTTTTTGATAAAACAGTGCTTTGTAGGGGTTTTTCTTACTCCAAGAATCTTGCAACATCAAAATTGTAATCACGTGCCTCTATGACTTCGGCAATTTTAAGGCCCGATTTGTTCTTTGATAGATCTATATCCTCTGGTGATAAATAGTGCTTAGCTTTATCGTTAAAAAATATGCGTACTAAGGGTTCATTTAGATTCTCATTATTGTTAGCGAGCACTACGCCAATACGCCCATTATTCAATTTAACGGTGGCACCAACAGGATAAACCCCCATGCATTTCACGAATTGAAAATATAATTCTTTATCCAAATGTGAATCGACAAATGTGCTCATTAACTTTAATGCTTGAGCAGGTGATTTCCCCTTGTGGTAAACTCGATCAGCTGTTATGGCATCATAAACATCTACAACTGCCGCCATACGGCCATAAACACTAATATCTTCAGCCTTTCTCTTACTCGGGTATCCTGACCCATCCAGCTTTTCATGATGAAGATGACAAATATCCATCGCGATATCACTTATTCCTTGAGACTTTTTCAATACCTCGACACCGTAGATAACATGGTTCTGCATTTCTTGCCACTCATCAGGGTCTAGCTTACCCGGCTTATTTAATACCTGGTTTGGCACACGAATCTTCCCAATATCATGCAATAGCGCGCCTGTAACTAGCTGATGAACTGTGTTTTTGTCGTAACCAAGACTTCTAGAAAAAATCCCCATTAATATCCCAACGTTAATAGAGTGCTCTAAAAGGTATTGATCTTTTTCGCGAATCTGACTCAAACACAGTAAGGCATTCTCGTTATTAAGCACGGAATTATTTATGTCGTCAGCTAATGACTCAACAGGCCCAACATCAATAGGATTACCTAATTTTACATCCTTTAGCAAATTTCCAACTAATCCAACGGCCTCCTTATAAACTTTGTTTGCACCCGCCTTCTCTTGCTCAAGAGAAGCTCTAGGTTTTAATAGTTTTTTATCGGGCGCTAGAGGTTTAGAAAAGGGAGAGTCCTTCCCCTTGCTTACATCAATAAAAAATTCAGCTTGTTTTTTTTGTTGCAGTTTCAACAAAGTTTCCTTACGAGAAATCATACCTCTCTGTTGAATTGAACCATCTGCAATATTTCTACTTTGATCGGAGACGTACATACCAATCTCTAACTTTGATATATCGATTCGTTTTATCTGGCTCATTTAATGACTAGGTATAAAGAATAAAAGTGTGGTTGACTAATTAATTATAGCAACTCTATTGTGAGGGCATGGCCAATTATTCAGTTTAGAAAGATCGGAATCGTATAAGCTGAATCCATATTGTGATACAACGATATATCAGCTTTTAGCTATTTATCGTAAAGCGTCTTCAACTGTTCTGATGCTCTATAAATTCGCATTTTCGTAGCGCTCAAACTAAGCCCAAAAACTTCTGCTACCTCTTCAAATTTAAGACCGGCAACATATTTTAGCGTTAAAAGTTCACGCTCTTGTGGGGGCAGCTTGAACAATACTTTTTCACTATCGACCGCAGCCGTAGAAAACTCAACAACAGGCTCTTCGAAATTTTCCTCCATATAAGAAGTATATTCCCTCGCACGCTTTAACTTTTCTATGGCCGAATAACACGTATTATGGGCAATGGTAAGCAACCATGTTTTAAAAGTGGAACGATATTCAAACCTAGGGATACCGTTAAACGCTTTAACCATAACATCCTGACACACATCTTCTGCATCATGCTGATTTCCTAAAATTCGGAAACAAACACGGTACAAAATTTTTTCATGTCGGCGCATCAACGCCTCGTAAGATATTGTACGATAGGGTAGCTCATTTTTTGCTTGAGCAACTAGGTTTTTATCCGGGTCACCGGGATCTACAGATAAATCTGCGACCATATCACTGCCTTAGTGGGCAATGTAAAGGATTTAATTTCTTTCTAGAATTTCAACTTGCTCATCGAGCATACGGCGATTAGGAATGGATACCTGTTTCCCATCGCTCGTTTCCAGCAGTACACTCGTCGAACCCACTTCTATTACAACACCTTCAATCCCATCGATTCGAATTTTGTTCCCAGGTTGAAAAAGTTCTCGAACATAAACACCAGCAACAACGCTACCTGCGACCTCTCTCGTTCCCAACCCCAATGACAACGCAATTGCCCCAGCACCAGCAAATAAAAATATTACGACGACTTCATTAAGAAGATCTGTTTCAATCTCCAATTGACCGATTGCAAGAGAAATAACAACAATAACAATGACTCCATAAATTACTCCTCCAACCGCTTTTTCATAACCTAGATTCATTGAACCAAGTGCGGTTTCGATTGCCGTTCGCACAAACCCGGCAACAAATAAGCCAATAATAGCGACTAAGAAAGCACCTACCACTTTTGGAAGATACAGCACAAAATTATCAATGGTTGAGGAAACACGATCTAACCCCAGTGTGTCTGCCGCAGAAATAATAAAAGTTAAAAAGATTAACCAATATATTATTTTAGATAATATGTTTGATGGAGCGGTATCAAAGCCAACATCTTTAACGGCACTAAGACCCGCTGTTTCACTCAGTTTATCAAGACCCAACTTTTGTAAAAGCTTTGCAACTATTTTAGAAATAAGTTTGCCAAGAAAGTGACCAACCACTAATAAAAATATAGCAGCAACAATGTTTGGTAAAATCCCTGCAAACTTTCCCCAAACGATCATCGGGTCAGTAAAGGAAGCTTTTATTGCATCAAAAACACCCATGGTAATTTCCTCTTATTAATCTGGTTCTCTTTTATTTTTAAAATCATGTGAATTATTACTGGAAAGCGTGACATGCTTTTTTACAGTCATAGCAAAAAAAGGGGCTAACAATTTCATTGCAGCTACCCAAATCTGTATCAATACAAGCGCGAGAGTTTGTTGCTGCCCCACACTCACTCTTGTCTTATGTAATACGCTTTGCATTCTTCTATCAGACTGAGCGTTTGAAGCGGAAATAGGACTATTTAACAATTCGCTCAACTCATCATCATTCATTGTAAACGGCCTTAATATCTCAATTTGTTTATATGACTAGGGATTGATCAACTTAGTCACAAAAAAATAAATTTATTTTTTTAATAAAAAATTGTGACTTTTTAATTTGCCGCCCAGTCTCCTACTAAAACAACTGAGAAAAGGAGTCAAAATGGAACAGCAATTAACAGAGCTATGGCAATCAATTAGTACTCAAATCACACTTTATGGAGGTCGAATTCTACTAGCCCTTGCGCTACTAATGATTGGATGGTGGATTATCTCTCGCCTATCAAAATGGACTGCAAAACAATTCCAGGTTTCGTTCCCCGATGAAACACTCGCTAAATTTTTATCAAGTGCATTTGAAGTCGTTTTAAAAACGCTCCTAATCATCAGTGTTGCAGGTGTCGTGGGCATAGAAACCACCTCCTTTGTCGCCATACTTGGCGCTGCAGGTTTGGCTGTGGGGTTAGCACTGCAAGGCAGTCTATCAAACTTTGCTGGCGGCGTAATGATTTTGTTGTTTCGTCCGATTCAGGTGGGTGAGTACATTGAAGCACAGGGGCTCGAAGGGACTGTTCATGATATAGGCATTTTTGTTACTACCCTAAGGTCCTTCGATGAGCGCACAATCATTATACCTAACGGACCTTTAGCGAACGGAAACATCATTAATCACACTCGCAGTGAAACCCGTGCGGTAGAGATCAATGTCGGTATTAGTTATTCCGATGATATACCAAAAATTACAAAGAGTATTGAAGCGGCAATCGAGCGGGATTATCGAGTCATTCACAACAAACCAAACATCGTTGCCCCAGTAGAGTTTGGCGAAAGTTCGGTCGACTTCTTAGTTCGCGCCTTTGTAAAGACCGATGATTACTGGAGTTTTTATTTCAGCATACGCCCTCTTGTAAAACAGGCAATTGAATCATCAGGAGGTTCAATTCCATTTCCACAGAGAGATGTACATCTTATACAACAAGCATAAACAATTTAACATCATTTAGGAGTTAACAATGAAACTAAAAACTTTCTCAAAAGCGTTAATCGCTACAAGTATTGCTGTTACGGTTCAAGCCGAAACACCTGATGCTGAAGTTTACCTGGGTATAGATTTTACCAAATGGAATTCCAACTTGGAGCTGGAAGAAAATATGGGGCTTGATGGCGGTGTATCGGTACCCGTTAACGAAGAATGGTCATTTGAAGGATGGTTTTCTCGATCTGAGACTGAATCATCAGTGAATAGCGAAGATGTTACTGTTCAAACGATTAGTCTTAATGCATTGAATTATTTGGATGAAGGCACTTTGCGTCCGTTTTACACATTTGGACTAAGCCATAATGATTTAGACCCAGAAAATGGCGATTCAGATAGTTATCCATCATTAGATTTTGGTATTGGAGCAAAGAAATATTTTGAAAACAACATCATCTTACGCGGAGATATGATAGGACGCTTTTCAAACGAAGATGGAGATCTTGAGTTAGACCCGGTACTTAGATTAACAATTGGATACGCATTTGGGGGCTCTACAAAAAGTAAAGCACCGGAGATAACTAAAACGCCAACGAAGATAGAATCAAAACCTGTAGAGGTAGATTCTGATGGTGACGGAGTTCTAGATTCAATTGACAAGTGCGCAGATACAAAGACAGGTTTAAAGGTAGATGAATTTGGCTGTCGAGTTTTATTAACCGAAACGGTGTCAATCGATCTAAATGTTAACTTTGCAAATAATAGTGATGTTGTGGAGGCAAGCTATTTTTCTGAAATTCAAAAAGTAGCTGCTTTTATGGAGCAATACGACGGGACGATAGTTGAGATTCGTGGTTACACCGACGATAGAGGAAAAGCAGAATATAACAAAGATCTATCAGATCGACGAGCCAAGGCTGTAGCAGAAGTGCTAGCTTCAGAGTTTTCAATAGCAACGAATCGCATTACAGCAAATGGTTATGGCGAGGAAAACCCTATTGCAGATAATTCTACTAGCGAAGGTAGAGCCAAAAATCGTCGTGTAGTAGCGGAAATCAGTACAGAAATAAGCAAAGAAGTGACGAAATAACTCGGTTTATTCAACTCGAAAAAAATGACTAACTAAAAAACTTTAGGAGAAACACTTATGTCTATTAACGAAATTTTAATTTTTTTACTAATCGGAGCTCTCGCTGGATGGTTAGCTGGTATGCTAATGAAAGGCGGTGGGTTAGGTATCTTGGGTAATATTGTTGTCGGTGTTGTAGGTTCGATTATTGGAGGGTTTGTGTTTGGCCTGCTCGGCATTACCGCTGGAGGATTAATCGGTGCAATCATAACGGCAACTGCTGGTGCTGCATTGTTGCTCTTTGGCCTTGGCTTAATCAAAAAATAGACTTCGGGCTTGGAGGCAAACGCAGGTAGTAGCATCCCCCGCTATTGCAATTACTTGCGTTTTTGCCTCTTTTTTGATTAATTGTTCTCACTTACACAATCAAAAAACCTCAAGCTAAATTATTTGAGTTATTCCTATGAAGTTAAAAATCTACGCACTAATTTCAACTGTATTGATATTGCTCTATCAGACGTCATATGCATACATAGTGGTTAAAAACGATACACTAATTTCGATTCTAGAAAAACAAGGGTATGAAGGTTCATATAAGGAACTTTTACCAACGCTTGAAGAAGTTAAGAAACTCAACGCAAATAAATTCGATCAGAGATCGCTCGATTTAATCTATGAAGGTGAAGAACTTATTTTACCTTCTCTAACTACACCAACTCCCTTACCAAGTCCAACACCTACATTTATGCCAACACCTTCTCCTAGCCCGACTCCTGTCGTAGAATTTATTGGTGAAGTAAAAAAAATCAAAACCAAATTAAACTTGCAAAGAAACGATATCACCAATGAAGTCGATGTTACGGCGGGAATTTTATCTGGCGACGAGTTAAATACCAGTAACACAGGTAAAGCGGAATTAGATTTTAAAGATAAATCTTCCTATATATTAGGCCCCAGCACGCGATTTGTGGTTTCCGAATTCAAATATGATACAAATCCGGTTAGGCAATTCATTGCACGCCTTAACCTATTTTTTGGCTCGATAATAACGAAGTCAGGCGAAATAGGTAAAGATGAACAAGATGTTTTCGAGTTAAAAACACCGGAAACTACACTGGGAATAAGGGGAACCGAGTATGCGGTTAGAGTATGCGAAACGGATGACTGCGGAGAACTTAAGGGAACATCGGCGGCTGTACGTGAAGGAACAATCTACGTTTCAACAAAAGAGGGAACACTTGATATTCCAGAAGGGAAACTTGTCCAGATAGAATCACCAGAATCCGCTCCTGTCGTTCGCAGTATACCCGAAGGTTATTTTGATTTGGACAAAAAACTCAACGAGATTTCAATACCATGGTGGCAAAAAGCAATTGATTTTATAAATGAGTATATCGAATAGTTAACTCGCATAATCACTCAAACACGACGACAATTTATTTTTCATTTCTAACCCAGATTGAAACCTAAGATCTGGGTTCTTTTCCATCGATTGCTGTATGCAAGAACTCAAGGAATCGCTAACTTCCGGATTTAGCTCATTGATGGGTGATACAGAATCATGGCAAACCGAATAACTAAAACTCGCTATACTTGACGTATCAAAGGCTAACGCACCAGATAACAATTGATACAGAGTCGCCCCCAAAGAAAAAATATCTGATCGACCGTCCACTTGTTCTCCTCGAATTTGTTCTGGTGACATATAACCCAGAGTACCAACAATAATATTGGTGTTGGTAAATTGATTATTTATTAGATGTGCCACACCAAAATCAGTGATCTTTGCTGATCTGTTCTCTGGATCATAAATGATGTTAGATGGTTTGATATCACGATGAATTACATTTTGCTTGTGAGCATAATCTAGCGCATCTGCGCACGCCAAACCAATCTTAATTACGTCGGGTATTGGTAGTCTCTTTTCTTCAGAAACAAAACGATTTAGGGGCGTACCATTTAGAAATTCCATCGCTAAATAAGCTAAGTCTTTTTCTTGTCCAACATCATATATTGTAACGATGCTTCGGTGATTTAATTGCCCAACTGCTTTAGCTTCGCGATAAAAACGCGCGATTGTTTCTTCAGGATTTTCTGATTCCTTTGCAACCATATTTAGGTCTAAAGTTTTAAGGGCGACAGATCTATTTATTTTTGGATCTGCACCCAAATAGACCACCCCCATACCACCTCGACCAATTTCCTTGCTAATGGTATAGCGCCCTAAAGTGGGCTTTTCCAACTCGATTTGATCATCTTTGATAATTGTCTGAGTTTGCATGGATTCACTGCTCGTGAATGTTACAGCAGAGGATTCCGTCTGATTCAAAGCTTTTATTCTTTGTTCTAAATCCTTGTAAGCAGGTAAAAATCTCAATATGTGTTCATATACTGCGACCGCTTTGTGATACTGTCTTTTTCGCTCAAAATCTAACCCCAACATGTACAGAAGTGTTGCTAGATCTTCACTTGCTTCACACCGACGAAGATGATCGAAAGCTAAATCCAATTGGCCTTGACCTTGATATGTAAGACCCAATATTCGGTGATTTTCATTAGATTCAATCGTAGATTTATATTGCACCGTTTCCAAGCGAAAAAATCGTGATAAAGTAAAAACAAAATAGCTGAAAATCAGTAAAGTCAAAGGTCCAGCTAGATTTAGCCATATATTTTTTAAATATAAGCTGATTAGTTGGATTGCAAATATCGATACAAAACCCAAAACTAAAACCAGGGTAGAATAGAGCGCTTGATTCCGTGAAATGAAAAACAAAACTAGTAGCATAACTATTACAAAAGCAATAATTTGAGCCAATAGATTCCACTGAGGCTCTACGACAAACTCGTCGTTCAGTATATTTGAAATGGAATGAGCGAGAACTTCGGGAGACGACATAATACGATTATCAGGTAAAAGAAACCTAGAACCCAGTCCCCTAGCGGTTTCACCCACAATAACAATTTTATCTTTAAGTATATTTGGGTTTATTTTTCCATTTAATACGTTAACAAAAGAATAAGTTGGAAAAATAGTGTCTCCAGAATTTATCTCGTCGTAATAAGTCGTATTAATCTGCAGCTTTAGATTTGTGGGAATAAATTTCTGACCGAGATAAACTCCAAACCCGGGATCCACTACTGCTTCTTTGGGACTTAAATCATAGTTGGCTGCGACAACTGCAAGTGATAACGAAGGGATAAAATTATCCGAATGATTTACAACCAAAGAATTTTGTCGTAGCACACCATCTGTTCCTAAAATAATGTTTGCATGCCCAATAGCTTCAATATTTGAAGCTACTTCAGGTATCGGTACAGAAATTTTGATTGACGAATATATGTCTTTTACAAAAGATGGTTCTCCTACAGATATTGGCATGGCAGATCTGGATACAATTTCCGGAACTAAGCTATTTTGAATAGGCGCTTTTCCAAATGTAGCCACCGCTGGAAGTATTACTTTCGGAAGTGCGCCAAACTTGTTCCCTAATTTAGAATCTTGATCTGAATAGGATAGAGAACGTTTAATCCCTGATAACTTCGAATGAAGATTATTAATTTTCGCAACAAAATCGTTTCTCCTATTCTCGGGAAGATATGTTGACTCTCGAAGAAGTTTATTCCATGGCTCACTAGTCAGCACATCCATTTCATTTGAAACTCCAATGTCGTTTAGCACAGTATCAACAAGCTGTAATTGCGTGCTTTCAGCCGATAAAGACTTATCAAAAAAATAGGGTAGATATACTAAAACTTTGGGGGGATTATCAACAAGCGCTTCAGCAAAATCAGCGTGCAGACTTCTCTGCCAGGGCCATTGACCTAAAGTAGAGATGCTTTCATCGTCTATATTAACCAGCAAAATACTTTCATGAGCTTTATTTTGAAATTGGCTAATTGCAATATCATAGACAAACCGGTTTACTCGCTCGATCAAAGAAACACCGTATGATGCTCCCAAAAGAATCAGAATTAGGAGTACAGAAAACCAGTTTCTTTTCCCCAGACCAAGTTGGCCCATAGATTTCACCCAAACAAGCATTTAATTAGTTTTATAAAAGTAACGATTTTTCTTTGCCAAACATTCTATACTTTGAATTCAGCAAGATTCGAAACGATAAATTATTAAAATTAAATAAGGAAAGAAGTATCACTCAAAGTTGTGTTTTAATGCAAGGATGAACCTTCTTCAAAATAATAGTCACTATCAATAAGAGGTAGACAAACACGAAATGTACTGCCTGATCCGATTTCACTTTCTAGTTCAATTCGACCACCACTCAAGCGCACAAGTTCACGTACTAAAA
This sequence comes from Cellvibrionaceae bacterium, assembly GCA_965262305.1. Classification (GTDB taxonomy): domain Bacteria; phylum Pseudomonadota; class Gammaproteobacteria; order Pseudomonadales; family Cellvibrionaceae; genus CBDHEY01. The sequence continues at coordinate 766,030 of CBDHEY010000004.1, read as the reverse complement.
ATAAACTAATCCCTTCACTGCGCATTTTTTGTGACGTTGGATCATCTCGAGTGGAAAAATGATGAAAGACTTTTTCATGATCGTCCGAAGCAATGCCTTTTCCTGTATCAATAAAAGAGATATTTACAAAACTTAAAAGACCTTCTTTTGACTCAGAAAAAAGAATATTCACCGTGCCATCAGGAGAGTATTTAATTGCATTAGATAACACACCAATAAAAACATCACGAATACGCTCACTATCAACGTAAGAAATATAGTCCTCTTCTGGTCTAACAATATTAACAGTCACATTGTGCGAAGTCTGAAGGTTCAGCAATGCCTGCTCAGCATCACAAACCGCGCCAACAATACATGTGTTTTGTCGATGCAATACAATTTGATTATTGCTTACATCAGACAAGGAAAGAATATCGTTTATCAGACGCAAAAGGTGTTCGCCATTTTTTTTTATCGTTTCAAAAGCCCGTTTGTCTTTATCGTCAAGAAACCCTTCTAGCTTGCGCAAAAGCCTCGTACTATAGCCAATTATAGGATTTAGCGGAGTTCTAAGCTCATGAGACATAAGTGTAAAAAAAGCATCTTTTACATTTCTCGCTTCCTGAGCCCGATTGGCTAAGATAATACTATTTACTTTTTCATTCACGCCATCCATTAAAATAGCGAGCGTATCTCTCAGCTTACCAGCTTTGACTTCATCATCTGGAAAGTTATTAATCAATAATGAGCAATGAGAAAAATTTACCACTAACCGTTCGTTTTTATAGCAAATTCGACTGGAATACTGGTGCTTTTCAAGAAAGCTTCTATCAATCATCTCTTGATCCGCATCAAGAGTGAAAAATAACTCGCCTTCAACACCATGAATCAAGAGGCATGACTTCAAATCAATATTGCTTAGAAACTCGAGGAGATGATGGGCTAAACCACTAAAACTATCCGTAGCAAAACACTGTTTTAAGAATTGCAGCACTTGCCCCGTTTCCGCGCTACTACGCATTATGTCGAGAGCCATTGCCTTGGCGTCGCTCAATTCATTTTTTAGCTGCTCTATTTCTTGATTCTCATTAAGCATAAGTTGCTATCCATCAACCTAACCTCTTGAGTATAGTGAAGATTCACTTCATGACTTGCGCGAAATGAGTCTAGACTTTCTCCATTCAATAAACTGTAGTTATATCAGTCAACACTTGATTTAACTGAGCGTCCTTTTAAAAAAGTCCACGGCCATACGATATGTTTGCAGCGCTAAGGCCGGGTCGTATCGATCGCCCTCATCACGCATAAACGCATGTTGCGCATTAAACTCATGCCAGGTAAAAAGTACTCCGGCATCGAGCAAGTTGTCATAAATTTTTTTTCGCCCTTCGTCTGGAACATGAGGATCCTGGCGCCCCCAAACCATCTGCAATTCGGCTTTAATATCTTTGGTTCTCACAAAAGAATCATTTCCATCCTGACTTGGCAAAGTATTAGAATGAATGTCAGTAGCATATAAGCACGATGCCGACCTTATATTAGGGTTTAGTGCCGCTCTATAAGCTAGATGACCACCAATGCAAACACCCATAGATCCAACGTGCCCAGTAGAGCACGAAAGCCCTTTAGCAAATGCCACAAGCGCTTCGGTATCTGAATCGTGATCTTCGAGAGGCTTAGCCCATTTATCATGATTTCCTTTCGTTTTTCCTTCATCGTCATAAGCCAGCACTGTGCCAATAGGATTCAGCTCATGAAAAACCTCAGGGACTAAAACCACAAAACCATGCCCAGCCATGATCGCAGCAGACCTAGCAATCGGCGCAGTTTGTTGAAAAATTTCTGAATAAAAGATAATCGCTGGATATTTCCCGTCACTGACAGGTCTGTATACATAGGTGCGCATAGTGCCAGTATTGGTGTTTAAATCCTGGGTGTGATTTTGGATAATCATGTAAACCTCATCGTATTCGTTTTAAATGTTTTTCCAAAGGGCGAGCATAAATGCTACAAACCCAAGTGGGAAAAACATCTATATTTTTTGTGATAATCGATTAGAAACAATATGTTACAGTTATTCAGTAAATTCCCATATAGTCTATCTTTACGCCTTCAAGCAAAAAAATTTAGGCGACAGACGAGACAAGTCAGAAAGTTGACCTAAATAACTATTATTTTGATAAACAAAGTGCCAAATGTGAGATAGGGAGCAAAAAATGACAGATATCAATTTACCGAATTATTCTGCAATATCAAAGTTTACCGCTGCGTTATTAATTGTTCTTTTTGGAATGACTTCGGGTTGCGCAGTAAAAGAGCGACACGCCACTGTTGCGCCTTTACACGTAGATTCATATAACACCAATTATTCAGGCCCTAAAGCATTGATAATTGTGGGTGATTTTAACAATAGCACCACCTATATGCGCGGTTTGTTTACCGACAATATTGATCGTTTGGGATCTCAAGCGAAAACGGTATTAAAAACCCATTTACAGCAGACAAACCGCTTTGACCTTATGGATCGTGATTACTTAGACGTCTACGAAAACGAAGTTCAATACAGTGACGTAAAACAAAAAATTGAGAGCGCAAAATACGCCATTGTCGGTGTTGTAACAGAATTCGGCCGCCGCAATTCGAGTGACAAGCAACTTTTTGGTCTGCTTGGATCAGGTAAACAACAAAAAGCCTATGCAAAGGTTTTACTCAATGTGGTGGATGTCAAAACTACCCGCGTAGTTCATTCCTCGCAGGGCGCAGGAGAATACAAGCTCACAAGTCGCCAAGCGATAGGATTTGGCACCAAAACCGGTTATGACGAGTCCTTAAATGGAAAAGTAATGGACCTTGCGATACGCGAAGCGATCAACAACCTTATTGTAGGCATTGATCAAGGAAAGTGGAGTCCAATCTAAATGTATTCCCTCGACAAACGGATGTGTTTGCTTCTTATTTTGGGAGTTACACTTGTAGGGTGCAGTTCAAATAAACCCGCAAGATACTCTTGGGGGTCTTACGAAAGCTTCGTTTACAATATGTATCGTAAGCCCCACAAAGCTGCTCCCTTGACTCAAATTCAGACTCTCGTACTGGAAATCGAAAAAATCGAGAAAAAGGGCGGTCTCGTGGGCCCTGGAGTTCATGCTCATGTTGGTTACATGTATTATTTAGTTGAAGATTACACTAAAGCTGAAACTTACTTTTCTCGAGAAAAACAACTTTATCCAGAGTCTTCGGTATTTATCGATAGAATGATAGCGAACCTGCCTAAAGAAACATAACAATGGAAAGTACTAAATCAAAAATAGCGATACTATTGTTTTTTGGATTATTCACCGCAAGCTTGATCGCCAAAGCAGATAAAATTGTTCGATTAGAACGAGCTGACTATTCAGCGCCAAAAAGCATTTTGGTGCTGCCGCCACTCAATGACAGTAATGACCCAGAAGCGAGTTATTCAATACTTTCTACAGTTACAAAACCGTTAGCTAATGCAGGCTATTATGTTTATCCCGTTGCGGTGATTGATGCCTTTTTAAAACAAAATGGGCTGCCGACACCTTATGAAATGCATGCAACTCGTTTGGATAAAGCAAGAGAGATACTTGGCGCTGACGCAATCCTTTATTTGCACGCTGAAAAATACGGCCAATATTACAATATTATCGATTCTAAAACCCAAGTTAAAATCAAAGCAAAGCTAGTAGATACTTTAACGGGCGAACTTCTATGGGAAGGAACCGCGAAGGAAAATGATCATTCATCATATAGTAATGATAATGTTGGAGCACAACTAGTAGGCGCCATCATAGGACAAGTTATTAATTCCTCCTACGACTCAGCCCACAGGCTGACCTATAGGGTAAATAAAAAACTCTATTCAGGATATCGCTTTCCAAAAGGCCCGTATTACTTAGAAAGAATTAAATCAGAAGAGAAATAACCTGTGATCTTAGAAGGTAATTCCGAAATTATTCAGCATTGTAAGACAGTTAACTTAAAAGCAAATGTTCTCGCCACTATCGTTGAATTTACTAATGGCACATGTCTCGTTATTACATGCAACAACATCGCGATATACAAAGATTTATGCAGTACCGAAGACCCTCTAGGTAACGGTTTGATCGATCAAGTAGATATTCCCGAATTTCAAACCCCCGATTTTGAGACAGGTTTTGTAAAAAGCTATCAAGCTGGTTTTATTAAGCTTATAGACGAACGCGCCATTTTAATTATGCCGAGTCATATTCAGTTGTTTTCCAGCAATATTGACGCACTTAATAACCAAAATGAAATCGCGAAACTCAATTTCTTGGGCTAACCACCAACATGCACAACAACATTTCTCGTTGTCGACGCTCTTCGATGCTCCCAAAGATAAATCCCCTGCCAGGTGCCAAGCGCAAGCTTCCCGTCTAATACAGGAATGGACAGGTTTGTCGCAGTTAATGCTGCTTTTATGTGTGCCGGCATATCATCATCACCTTCTAGGGTATGAGTGTAAAGAGGGTCTCGTTCAGGCACCAAACGATTCAACCAATTTTCCAAATCTACTTGCGCGGAAGGGTCGTAATTCTCCTGAATTAATAGACTTGCAGACGTATGCTGAATAAAGAGTGTACATAAACCTTCGTTGACACCCGCTTTATCAACAACGTCTTTTACTTTGGATGTAAATGACGTTAATCCCTGACCGCGCGCCGGAACTGAAATTGTTTTAATCATATTTTGACCCACGGCCTGCTAATAATGAAAAAATAATCGCTACAAATTTGTGGCATACTTGCGCACCGAAAAATTCGTCTCGACCAAAAAATGTGGAAGACTATGTTTACTTATTTCGAAGGTTTAATCGATCCTTTCCCGGAATCCAAACCAAAACCACCCCCAAATTCCCTTTTTGCATTTTGCGTGCATTATAGCAATAAGAGTGTTCGTTACCTAATTCTGATGGCATTGCTAAATGGCGCCATCGCCAGCATGGAAGTGACTCTTTTTGGCTTTATGGGTCAGTTGGTTGACCTTCTCAATGCACACACACCGGAATCATTATGGGAAGTAGCTTCAACCAAATTTATTTTGATGGGATTAATGGTTTTAGTCGGTCTACCACTAGTGGTTACCCTGCACTCAATAATTCTGCACCAAACGCTTTTAGGTAATTTTCCAATGGGAATTCGTTGGCAAGCTCACCGCTATCTGCTGGGGCAAAGCATCGATTTTTATCAAAATGAATTTGCAGGACGAATTGCGACGAAAGTAATGCAGACTGCTCTCTCAGTGCGTGAAACAATAATGAAACTTCTGGATGTACTGCTATATGTCGCGGTGTATTTTCTCGGGATTGTTGTGCTCGTTGGTAGTTTAGATATTAGGTTAGTGATCCCGTTTTTAATCTGGATCACTCTTTATATCGGCTTATTGGTTTATTTTTTACCGCGTTTAACCGAAATTTCATCAAAGCAGGCTGACGCTCGCTCAGATATGACGGGTCGAATCGTAGACACCTATACAAACATCACAACAGTTAAACTCTTCTCTCATAGCCAACGAGAATCTGAATATGCTAAAGCGGGAATGTCCCGCTTTTTAAAAACCGTATACCCGCAAATGCGTCTAGCGACATTGCTAAATGTATTCGTTTGGATAATTAATGTGTTGCTTACCTTTTCAGTAGCTGCACTGTCGATTTGGTTATGGTCATATAGCCTAGTGAGCGCAGGAATTATCGCAGCAGCTATCGGTCTTATTTTGCGTCTATTTGGTATGTCCCAATGGATAATGTGGGAAGTTTCTGCTCTTTTTGAAAACATAGGAACTGTTCGCGATGGCATGTCTACACTTACTTTGCCAAGGAAAGTACAAGACTCCGAAAATGCCAAACAAGTTAATCAATTAACGGGCGAAATAAGCTTTCAAAATGTAACTTTTAACTATAGCCAATCTATTTCAGTCTTCAAGGATTTTAATCTTGATATTTCTTCCGGAGAGAAAATAGGACTTATTGGTCGATCGGGCGCAGGGAAATCTACTCTTGTTAATCTTCTACTTCGATTTTACGATATAGATAAAGGCGTCATAACTATTGATAAACAACCTATCAACCAAGTTCAACAAGAGAGTCTCCGCGCGCAAATCGCTATGGTTACTCAAGACACGTCATTATTGCATCGGTCTGTACGTGACAACCTCATATACGGACGTCCCAATGCCACCAATGAAGAGATGATTCACGCTGCAAAGCTGGCACAAGCGCATGATTTTATTCTGCAACTGAAGGATGCGAAAGGGCGCACAGGCTATGACGCTCACGTGGGCGAGCGAGGTGTACGATTATCGGGGGGACAACGCCAAAGGATCGCCATAGCGCGTGTACTATTAAAGAATGCGCCGATTCTTATTCTTGATGAAGCGACTTCAGCACTTGATTCGGAAGTAGAAACAGCCATCCAAGAAAACCTGGCAAAATTAATGCAAGGAAAAACCGTAATTGCCATCGCACATCGCTTATCTACCATTGCAGCAATGGATAGGCTTATCGTTATTGACGAAGGCAAGATCATAGAAGAAGGTACGCACGCACAACTAATTAACAAAAACGGTATTTATGCGCATCTGTGGAACAAACAGTCTGGTGGCTTTCTCGCAGAATCATAAAAAGTTGTCGCTCTAATGCATATTTGACCTTAAAAAGTTCACATTTTTTAATCAACGTTTATTTTTGTTTGAAAATACGAGCTATCATATACGTAGTCTTTTCAAACTTTTATCAAGTGAGTTGATATATGGATAACGCGCTTAGTTTTTTGGTAAAAATGAAAACAACTTTTCAAATTTCTACAGTTTGTTTATTCACTTTTTCAATATTGGGGATGCCACTAGCATCGTCAGAAAGCCATACACCTAAAAAAGTGGACCAAGTCACCATTGTACAAAATTTAAGCATGAAAAGTTTATTGCAGAGCCTATCTACGAATGCAGATGCACGTGACTTTTTCTGTGCCTACACTCGCAAAGAAGTAGATAGCTGCGCCACTGCGCATAATCTTTCGGTCTTCGCCTAGATTCTATTTTAAAACCTGAAAAACAAGCGAATAATCTAATTAAGATTGTGCGTTATAGATTCTAGGGCTCGGTTTTTCTTTTTTGATGGAAGACGCTATGACATCGCCTATAGCTGATTCAAAACTGTAGCTTTGCGACAAAAATAGTGGGTGCAACGCTTTTGCACTCTCGCTTTTTTCATTATAAAGTTCTGGTTTTTGGTATAAGTCGACTATCGCTTGAAAATACCCAGAGACATCACCAGGCTTAACCACGATCGCTGCTTTTTCCATGTAAGCAATCGCTGGGCACGCAGAAGAAGCGATTAACGGCCGGCAAGATAAAACACTTTCTAAGCAAACCTTATTGAAACCCTCGATAAAATTATCAGTGGTCATGACAATAAACGCATGGCTACGAGCAACTAACTCTCGCATTTGATCCTTGTAACAGTAACCATGTAGTTGGAGTATATCTTCTAGGTTCTGCGCAGCAACTTCTTTTTTAAACGCTTCGAAATCTGACCCATCTCCAGCAACATCTATTTTGATATCGAATCCATCTTGCTTAATTTTTTTCGCAAGTTCAATTAAATCATAAATGCCTTTTTCAGCTTGAATTCGACTCACAAAGAGCACATAAAAAGGTCTCTGATTTGAGTCTTGCAGTTCTTTCGATGCCGCTGTTTCTCTATAAGATGGAAGGAACTCTACAACAGGCGGATAATCTGTTTCGGCTGCACCTTTGCGCTCGCGCAACCACTTAACCTGTTTAGTAATTTCCAAGGATACTGTTAACACAGCATAGGCATGACGACCATAGATTGGCTTATCTAAGAAATCGAAAATTTTATCTAACATAGATTTTTTTCGATTAGGTAGCCAAAGCGTACAGTGTAATACGGGAACAACCTTCACACCAATAAGTTTAGGCAACGCAAGCATAAACCAAAACGTATTCCCCTCAGTAACAAATAAAACATTCGGCTTTAACTTCAGACACGTAGAAAAGATATAGAAACCGCGAATAAAACGGCCTAAAAAATACTTAACACCCCTAGCATTGTGCCATAAGGTGATATGATTTTTAGCAGAAATAACACCATCGGTTTCAGAGTCGGCAGCAACATCCTGAGAAATTGCTGTAAGTTCAACACTTAAGTTTTTCGCAGCAGAATAAAACTGACCAGAATAGGTGATTGCTTGCTGATGGGGATCGTCTTCGCCCTTCAACCATAGGCGAAAAGTATTAACAATATTTCCAGGACCAGAGAAATAAACGACTTTGTGCATATTACTTGCTTGCAATGTGTATCTTTTCGCGTCATGTTTCTCTGCACCTTGAATGCAATAAAATCATTTAATATCCAATGTTAAAATTAAACGTTGAACTTGAATGCTAGCAAGAACTATGCAATCGAATACCGCACAACATATTCTTTAATAACCACATTGGAGTTAACTACCGAATAACTCTAGAAACTATATTTCCTTCCGAATCTTCAAGCCAGACTTTTGAGCCATCCTTACTCAATTCACCACGAACATAATAATTTTTATTTGCCTCAGGGGTAAAAACGATATCACCAGTGACTTTCATTTCATTTCCAAACAGGGATTGAACATCGGTAGGGAAGAACTTTATTCCCTGCAAGGTATATTTTGCTTCTGATGCAACAACAGAACGCTCAACAATTACAGGATCAAATTGTACACCCATTCCCTGGTACCTTGATCGTGTAGCCCCCCAACTATTTCTAATTACGTGAGAATCTATTTTGTACAACATAAAATAATGTGCACTGGCCCCGGTATCATTAGTATAAGAATCGGAAATACGAGCCGTAGGACCATCATAACCTTCAGGTATTGGACTATATGATGCACAAGATACTAAAATAAATACAGCTAGAACTAAAAAGATTTTCATAACGTTAACCTAGATTTTGTTCCTAATGAGCTAATTTTAGAAATTGAAAAAGATAGAAGCAACTTAATATATCAAGCCTTTAAGTTGCTATTCCCTACAAAGCGCAAAACTTTTTAGAAAGGTAAAAGCTACTTACTATTCTTCGCCCGCTTTCTTTCCGTCTCGGTCAATAACTTCTTACGGAGTCGAATATTTTCGGGAGTAACTTCAACCAGTTCATCATCCTCGATGAACTCTAGTGCCTGCTCTAGGGTATGTTTAATAGGCGGTGTCAAAACTAGCGCTTCATCTGTGCCTGATGCCCGCACATTAGTGAGTTGTTTGCCTTTTGTGGGATTAACAGCAAGGTCATTTGCACGGGAATGAAGCCCAATAATTTGCCCTTCATAAACATCTACTGCGTGCCCCAAAAACAACCGGCCTCGATCTTGAAGGTTATACAATGAATAAGACAGCGTTTTACCTTTCACCATCGAAACCAATACGCCGTTCTGGCGAGAGACCACTTCACCCTCTTTGACTTCACCATAATGGTCGAACACACTGGTCATAATTCCCGAACCTGAAGTCAAGGTCAAAAATAATCCCCGAAAACCAATCAGTCCCCGCGATGGAACGATGAATTCGAGTTTTACACGCCCTTTGCCATCAGGCTCCATATTGGTCATTTCCGCTTTTCTTAGACCAAGCTCTTCCATAATTGAGCCTTGATGCTCTTCTTCCACATCAATCACAACTGCTTCAAAAGGCTCTTGTAAAACGCCGTCTATCTCTCGCTGAATGACTTCGGGACGCGATACACCCAATTCAAAACCTTCACGGCGCATATTTTCGATCAGCACGGACAAGTGTAATTCACCGCGACCTGACACGATGAACTTGTCGGCAGTATCACCTTGCTCGACTCGAAGCGCCACATTGTGGATCAGCTCTTGATCCAGACGCTCTTTAATATTTCGCGAGGTAACAAATTTGCCATCCTGACCAGCAAATGGAGAGTCGTTTACCATGAATGTCATGCTTACCGTTGGCTCATCAACAGACAAAGCTGGAAGTGTTTCAACGGCTTCAGGGTCGCAAAGCGTGTCAGATATGCCCAAACCATCAATACCAGTAATACACACAATATCTCCGGCAGACGCTTTTTCCGTGTCTACACGCTCAAGACCATGATACCCCATCACCTTAAGCACCTTACCTTTGCGCTGATTTCCTTCTGTGTCTGCCACAATAATCTGCTGGTTCGGCGATAAACTACCCCGAGTAATCCGGCCTACACCAATAACTCCGAGATAACTGTTGTAGTCCAACGCGGAAACCTGCATTTGAAATGGTTTATCCACTTCTACCTTAGGCGGAGAAACCTTATCAACTACCATTTCGAACAATGGAGTCATATCCTCTGCCATGTTTTCTGGGTCATCTCCCGCAATACCATTTAGAGCAGATGCATAAATAACCGGAAAGTCTAACTGTTCTTCCGTGGCACCTAAACGATCAAATAGGTCAAAAACCTGATCCATTACCCAATCTGGACGAGCGCCCGGGCGGTCAATTTTATTAATGACAACGATGGGGTTTAAACCTTTCTCAAATGCTTTACTTGTCACAAAGCGAGTTTGAGGCATTGGACCATCAACCGCATCGACAAGAAGACAAACACTATCAACCATCGATAACACACGCTCAACTTCACCACCGAAATCGGCGTGTCCCGGAGTATCTACAATGTTAATTCGGTAGTCGTTCCATTTAATTGCTGTATTTTTAGCGAGGATAGTAATACCCCGCTCTTTTTCTTGGTCGTTGGAATCCATGATGCGTTCCGCACCTTCATCCTTTCGATCGAGCGTACCCGATTGACTCAGAAGTTTATCAACAAGGGTGGTTTTGCCATGGTCAACGTGAGCAATAATGGCAATATTGCGGAGATTTTCGATCACAGGTTTTTGCCTCAAAAGACTAGTAAGTTACAGCGGAGGTGTTACGGGCTGGTTAAACGGCGCGCATTATAGCTTGGTAGCGCCCCGATAGAAATAACTCTTCGAAGATTCTTTTTATCGTGTAAATGAGAGTTCATTGGCACTATTTTTCTATATATTTCGGATAGATAGCTCCACAAATTCATCTAGTTTGCTAGAATTAGCAAAAAATAAGATGGAAAAGGTTATGTACAAGCTACTTATCACATTCTTAGTATTGTTCATTAGTCAAACAAGTTACGCCTTACAAGAAGGTTCATACATTGGCGGAGGCTTGTTTATTGTAGATACAAATTTTCAGGGGCTAAACACTGAAGATAACATTACATTTACAGGCCTCGAGGCCCAATTTGGCTACAAGCATAGTTGGTATTTAGGTGGGGAAGTTCGATTAGGGCTTGGACTCATTGATAGCTCATTCAGCACATCCACGCTTGGAGACGTAACCAGTAATCTTGATCACTACCAAGCTATTTATTATAGGCTAGAAAAAACCAATGAAGTCGCCAAGCTCTATTTCTTAGCTGGCTTTTCAAGTGTTTCTGTGAGCAGCGACTTCTCCGGTGGTGACACCAGTGAATCTGAATCCGGCTTATCCTACGGAGTTGGAATAGGCTTTTTGTCAGAAGACCTTCTATGGACTTGGAACTTCGAATATCGCGAACTGCTCGACGACGACGCTGCGGAATTTACATCCTTTTCAATTACCCTAGATCGCAGAGTGTCGTGGTTTTAACTACGGCACTTCACAAGTCCCACACTAATCATTCTACACATCGCCTCATTCTCTTAGTTTATCAAGCCTAAAAGTATCGCTTTACTCACCGCATGGGTGGTGTTTATGGTATTCAATTTATTACGGATATTACTTAAATGCTTAGTGATAGTGTTTGATGATATTTTCAATACGTCGCTAATTTGAGCAGGGTTTTTACCACTCGCAGTAAAGCTCAAAACATCTTTTTCTCTTTCGGTTAACTCAATATTAAAATCAGTCGTGGCATTGTGTATGCGCAGCACAGATTCAAAAATATAACTTGCTAACAAATAGACTTCTGGAATATCTCGACGAAGAAAGTCTAAACCAGACACAGACCAATGCGCACCCTTTGCATTTACAAATCTGACTAAACCGTAGCTACCAGGCGAAGAAACAAATGGCGCACAAAACACATCTGTCATGCCAAAATCAATCGCATCATTAGTAACATTTTTTTCGTAATCGAACAGCTTATCTCTTAATTCTTGATAAGTTTTAGAGGACCACAAAAACGGCGTTAAGCATTTTGTCGCGATTCGCACGGTAGGATCATAAAATATAAATCGATTTTTTTCGTAGTGGTCGCTCCAATCATTTACATATTCCCGCATTTGCACACACACGGGAGGGCCATCTAAACGATTAAAGCGAACTAAAACCGCATAATAGTCATAGCCATAACGCCTACCAATTTTACTGCATACATTATGTAAATGATCCAAGGTATGAGACTTTTTAAGCGCTTCAACAAAATCGTTAACATCAAGTAAACGACATTCATCAGCTGAAGGTTCTGCTCCAGAAAAATTATATAACTTCGAACCTTTTACGATTCGATAAATACTATTATTCATTTTTAAACTAGGTGATCCTTGCTTACAACTCAAACATGTGCATTCAAAATTTTACAAATTCGTTTAAGTTAAACCTTCTGAAATTCAACTATATTGAATTTTTATTTCGTTATGTGAGTTAACAGTTAGACTCTGTTCTCAAAATTAAAAAGATTATAAGAAAGCTATAGTTTTAGTTTTAAAACTCAGAAATTTAGCTCTTTGTCAATTACCAATATTTATGATTGTTAACACAACATGTTTTATACATGATACGACCGCCTTGAGAGCAGGAAGATAATAATAATTTTTAAGGCGCTAATTTATTAAACAATTTCACTTGGAGAAAAAAATGAGTTTAATTAAAAAGTCTTTAATCAATATCTGTGCACTAGTTTCTGTCACCGGTTTTTCACAAACCTCTCTCGCTCAAGCGGAGATTGTTTTGGATCAAGCGGATAATGCTTTTATTGTTGTGGAACGCCAAGGAGGCAAAGTTGTAGATGCATACTCAGATAACCCCGATCTTCTTGAGGTTATCGGTGAACCAGATTGTATTAATTCATCTGCTGGAACATGCGACGTTATTGTTCGTCTGCACAAAGATGGACCAGTAAACTTAATGCCATATGATTCAAGCGGCTTTTTAAATTACGGACAACCGCTCGTAAATGAAGCGGCAAATACGATGGACATAGATTTAGGACTATGGGGAGGCAATCGTTTTTTTATTGCAGGCGCGTTAACGCAAAATGCATTAAGTCCTGAACTAAATGGGCACGTAACGCTGAACCAAGGTCTGACTGAGATGTTCAACCGCAACGTAAACCAACGTGATACCTACGTAGAAATTAGCATTCGATTCTATAATATTTCGCCTTCGCACCATCCATCAACTTTCCAAAAATTCCGAGTGATCGTTTCTGCAACTTCATCACCTTATTTTCTGCTAGGCCGTAATACACCTGCAACCTATGTCACTCAAGACTCAAACAAAGGTCCAATATCAGGTAATTTTTCAGCTGACGGTTCGCTCTATGGTATGGGTATGACATCCTTTTTTTGGAACCAAGGTTCAGGGCATTACGCTGCACTCAGATTTTTTACCAACGGCGAAAATGCAACAGATCAAGGCTTAGATTTATCTGAATTTAAAACTGTAAAAGCACGAATTGGCTGTCCTGCTGGACTCACTTATGAAGTCATTCTAGGAGATGGAAACCACGATTCTACACAAACTTGGTTAGGGGATATTCAATGTGATGACTTTGTTAATGACTATACATTTAACATTCCTCAAGGATTAAATTTGTCAGATATTCAAACAGGTCTTTGGTTTCATCTACCCACATGGAAAAACCCAACCAATATCACTTACGATGTTTACTTAAATGTATTCGAAATTGTTTTTAATGATTAATTAAAATAACTTTTCGATTAGCATAAACTATAAAGCCGCCTTGCTAACGCAAGACGGCTTTTAAGAGAGAACATTTAATTAATTTTTACATCAACAGTTTTCGATATTACCAAGGTCTTTAACGTCGCTTAATCCCAAAAGCATTGGTTCCATCATCAACAACAGCGCCTTTACCTTCTTCGTCAGCCAAAACATCGAACTTGGCAATTCTGCCGTTTTTTGCGCGAACAAAGCAATTTACATAGTGAGCAACGCTAGACGTGCGTTTTTTATCGTGCAAATCTAATTTAAGAAAGATTTTAAACACCTGCGAGGAGTTAGAAAAATGGCTTGAATGATTATCGGTTGCAAGCGTTCTTATTCTTGAACTATACGTATTTTTAATGCGCGATTCACAAGCTAAAACGGCATCGGTAAACGTCGTGTTTCGATAGCCCTGTTCATTTTCAGATTCATCATTAAATACGATATTCACCAAAAATACTGTCGAGAATATTGATAAAACGACAACACCGACGGCACTAAGAGCAACAACTATGTTTGTTTTATTTGTTGTTTTAGCCATTTATATTGGCCTTTTTAATCTACTAAAATTAGCCTATTCCTTACTGGGACGGAAGACGCCGACATTATTGTGACCTTCATCCTTAAGAAAAGCTGCGTGTAATTCACTCATGACTCCTTTTTCACAATAGAGCAAATATTGGTGTTGTGCTGCTAATTCGGAGAATTTTTTATTTAATTGGTAAAACGGAATCTCCAAAACCTTAGCTTGTTCAATTTTCAGAGGTTTTGTTTCTAATTCATCCGGATGACGAATATCGATAACAATATGCGCGTTAGATGGGGCCTTAACCACATCTACCTCTTGCGGAGCTTCAATGTTATTCATTACTTCATCAATAAATTGAACCGAGACCTTAGCCAAAGCTTGATCTAAGACAGCCATATCCATATTGGTCTCCTGCTCCAACAAATCCATCTCGTTAACTTTTGCTGAAGGCTTTACGGAAATTACACCACAATATTCCGGAATATTGGCTGAAAACTCTTCTGCACCTATCTGACGAGCAACATCTATAATGTCTAGTTTATCTGTGGTTATAAGCGGACGAAGCACCAGCATATCGGTGACTTTGTCAATAATCTTTAAGTTTGGAATTGTTTGGCTGGATACCTGGGAGATTGCTTCGCCTGTCACTAACGCTTGAATCCCGCCTTTTTCAGAAACGCGCTCAGCGGCGCGAAGCATCATTCTCTTTAACACCACTCCCATATTCGAAGGGCCAACCTTGTCGAGAATCTCATTTACAACGCCCTCGAAAGGGACCGTAATGAACCTTACTCTGTGACTTGAAGCATACTTATTCCACAAGAAGAAAGCGATTTCCTTAACCCCCAGTTCATGCGCCTTCCCCCCGAGATTAAAAAAGCAAAAATGTGTTCTTAAGCCGCGTTTCATCATCATGAAACTTGCCACTGTCGAATCAAACCCTCCTGAAACCAATGAAAGTACGGGCTCTTGCGTACCCACTGGAAATCCTCCTAGCCCAGGATAACGACTATGCACTAAGAAAAAACGGTTATCTTTCACTTCAATCACAACCGTCACCTCTGGATCTTTAAGTTTGACTCCGCGGGTGTTTACATTTTGATTCAAACCTCCACCTACGTAGCGTTCTAGCTCAGTCGATGAAAAGTCATGATTGCCACTACGCTTAACTCGCACACAAAATGTTTTGTTTTCTAGCTCAATTTTCCATGCTTCATACACTATTTCGTATATATCGTGCATCGATTCAAAATAATGCGGAACAACCTCCGAATAATGCGCTATCCCGGGTATGCAACCGAGACATTCGACTACCGATTTTCGATGTATCGCTCCATTACTCGGAATCCGCACATCAAGCCGGTCCCAATCTCGAATCACACTGGCCTTGGGGTGAATCCGTCGCATAATCGTGCGTATGTTTTCACAGAGTAGCTTTGTCCAACGCTTACGTACCGGAGGGCTTTTAATGGAAATTTCTGGAAATAATCGGATGATGAACAATAGCTCATCGCTTTTAACTTGATTCATAAAATATTGCGCAACAAACAAGCATTTTTTTCTTTATTCTACATATGAGGCTCGGTGAGGCTCACAAACAACCTATATCAGCTTATTATGGCATATTACTTATCCAAGACTAGCCTCAAAATCTTGCGTCTCGATCAAATTAGATTAAGATTGCGATTGCTTAAATGTCACTAAGCAGTTTCAACATAGACCCTAACCAATAACAATTTAAGGCTAGAACCTTATTCTGGAGGAAACCTCATGTCAGAGAAAACTCTGAATCTTATTCAAGATAATGAAGCCCGCTGGGTTGACTTGCGATTCACAGATACCAAAGGAAAAGAGCAACACGTTTCAATCCCATCGAGCGAAGTAGACGAAGACTTCTTTGAAGGAGGCAAGATGTTTGACGGTTCCTCAATCGCAGGTTGGAAAGGCATCAACGAATCTGACATGATTTTGATGCCAGACGACGAGAGCTGTGTATTAGACCCATTTACCGATGAACCAACTGTTATCGTTCGATGCAATATTGTAGAACCGGCCACTGGACAAGGTTACGAGCGTGATCCTCGCTCAATTGCCCAACGTGCAGAAGAATACCTAAAATCCACAGGCCTTGGTGACGCCGCTTATTTTGGCCCAGAACCAGAGTTTTTTGTATTTGATGACATCAAGTGGGGCTCAAATATGTCTGGCGCTTTCTACAAGATTTCTTCCGAAGAAGCCGCATGGGAATCCGAAAGCGCCTTTGATGAAGGTAACATGGGCCATCGCCCTGGCGTCAAAGGTGGTTACTTCCCCGTTCCGCCAGTGGATTCCTTACACGACCTTCGAGCTGCAATGTGTAACGCCATGGAACAAATGGGACTTAAATTAGAAGTACATCACCATGAGGTTGGAACAGCGGGTCAATGTGAAATTGGGGTAGGCGCTAATACACTCACGAAAAAAGCGGATGAAGTTCAAATCCTCAAATATTGTGTGCACAACGTTGCTCATGCGTATGGCAAAACGGCGACATTTATGCCAAAACCACTCGTTGGCGATAATGGTAACGGAATGCATGTTCACCAATCGTTCGTAAAAGATGGCGTGAATCAATTTGCAGGTGACGCATACTCTGGGCTTTCTGATACCGCACTTTTCTATATAGGCGGTGTAATTAAACACGCAAAAGCACTGAATGCGTTTTGTAACGCATCGACTAACTCATACAAGCGATTAGTCCCAGGTTTCGAAGCACCCGTTATATTGGCTTACTCTGCACGCAACCGCTCTGCATCAATTCGAATCCCTTATGTTCCATCAGCAAAAGGTAAGCGGATCGAAACCCGTTTCCCAGACTCAACAGCAAACCCCTACCTTGCATTCTCGGCTTTGCTAATGGCTGGTCTTGACGGAATTAAAAATCAAATTCATCCTGGTGACGCTGCAGATAAAGACTTATACGACCTTCCACCGGAAGAAGTATCTGAATACCCAACGGTATGCGCTTCATTTGAAGAAGCCCTCGCGTCCCTTGACGCAGATAGAGAGTTTCTAAAAGAAGGTGGCGTGTTTACCGATGACATGATTGACGCTTACATCGAACTGAAATCAGAAGAAGTCGAAACACTGAACATGACAACTCACCCAGTTGAGTTCGAAATGTATTATTCAGTGTAATTTGCGCAGCAAGTTTCACCTTTCTAAATAGCCCGGCGATTTCCGGGCTATTTTTTCAAATTCTCATAAATTAAAAAGTTTTTAAAAAAGCGAATCACCATAACTAGGTAAAATTAGATCCTTAAAAATAGTCTTGTTTTCAATATGAGGCCTTCTCGAATCTGACGTAATCGTAACAATTAAGTTGTAACGAGGTACAATAAATAAGTATTGACCACCGAGACCTGCTGCATAAAAATAAGGCGTATTTAAATCCGTCCCTACCCACCATTGAAACCCGTAAGCATCTTTTTCTGGGAAACCTCCTTTCGAATACGCTCGAGTTGCTTGCCCAATATATGCCTCAGAAAGCAAACGCGTTTTTCCAATCATTCCATTATTTAAGTAAAGCAAGCCGAGCTTGGTTATATCGTTTGACACTAAATCTAAACCGAATCCTCCATGATAAAACCCTTGCTTGTCGTATGACCACTCACTGCGAGAAATACTGAGCGGTGTAAATAAATTATTTTTCGCAAAGTCGTATACATTAAGCGAGGTTAACTTATACAATAAAACGGAAAGTAAATTTGAGCTTGCAGAACTGTATCGAAATTTTGTTCCCGGAATGTGAGTGATTTTTCTTTCTAAATAAAACCTGGTCCAATTTTCACTTCTGAAATACCCTTTTGGCCGCTGATCCGAACAATCTAACCCTGAGGTCATTGTTAACAAGTGTCGGAAGGTTACATCGTGAGTTTTATTATCTAAATTAAAAGAACGACATTCAGGAAAGTGCTCGACAATTCTTTCATCTAAGCTTTTTAAATAACCTAATTCGATCGCGATTCCATACAAAGTTGAAAGAAATCTTTTTGTAAGCGAACGTGTGGTCCTCACCTTATTTTTATAACCCTTTCGGTAATACTCGAATATAAAGTTTCCTGAGTCATTTATTGTTGTAGTGAAAATATGGGGGTAATTTTGTTCTATTATTTTTTCGAGGTTATTCATTTGGTACGAGTAACTTTTTCTCTGGAATGGTACTACAAGTCACTTTGACTCGACGATAAATTTAATACTTTGAGAATATTTTTTATTTCGCCTCTGAGGCGAGCTAATTTCTTCGCGCACAAAGAAACAGAAACAAAGATCACTCTTGCACATCCATGCACCCGCGACATTAGAACATCCATTTTCGCAAAATGCGCCCCTTAACTCGTCCTTCGGATTTCTCCATTCCATGATTTTCTATTCCGCGAACTAAAAGGGTAAATTGAGTTACTCCAAGAATTTGTTAAGTTACCTATACCGTTTTAATTTGCAGGACGGGCTCACCCACTTTTAACAAACCGGAAGAAAGTGTTCCGGAGTTGGGAAATTGGCCATGGATAGCCAATTTATGTTTAGTCACTCAGGATACATGTCTAAGCCGACCAGTGAGAGGAATACTTTCTGGAGGGAAGTTGCATAGCGTCCCAATTAATATGGGCGCATTTTTTTACTTTCGTTTTTTGCCGCGTAGTAAAAAATGAAGGTGCCAATAGGTGCAATAAAATACTTAATAAAAACCGCCCCTTTTTGCTCCCAGTCAAAACCTCCGTCCATCTTAAAATTCACTTCCCCCACCAATCCGTTATAAAATAAATTTCTAATCGAATAAAAGGAAAGGTAAATGCTCGAGTTTCAACAACAAGAGGGCACAGAGAATCGGCTCTTTACCGAAGATACCGACGAAGCCTTGTCGGAGACGTTAAACCCCAAAACGCGCTATACCCATTTCACTACGATAGCAACAGGAGGAAAATCCTTGATCAAATCCTGTCGCGACCAGCATTTGCGCCGCACCGTTTGCTATAAAACCTTACGCCCGGAGTTTTTTGATAACCCCATTGAAAACCAAAGACTTTTGCGTGAAGCACGAATTTCTGCGCAATTACAGCACCCGAACACCATTCCTACGTATGAATTAGGTCGCGATAATCGTGGGAGGCTGTACTTTACGATGAAGCTGGTTCATGGCTATACCCTTCGAGAAGTACTTAACTATCGAGAGCGCTACGACCTATCTCAATTGATGGATGTCATTATTCATGTTGGACGCGCCCTAGCTTACGCGCATTCTCGCGGAGTACTCCATCGAGATATAAAACCAGATAATGTTTTAATAGGCCCCTATGGAGAAGTGCTATTGCTAGATTGGGGGCTTGCGAAAGTCTGGTCTAAAGATACTGCACGTGAAGATGAGGATTATAAAATTGATGAAGTCGATGCTGATCCAGGCATGACAGGAGAAGGAAAACTGCAAGGAACTGTCATGTATATGTCGCCTGAACAAATCGATAGAGATCCAGACATAGGGTTTCAATCAGATATATACAGTCTTGGGGCTGTGCTCTATGAAACTCTAACTGGGGTCACCCCCTTCCAAGGGGAAATAGTGCAAACGCTACTTCAACAAATTCGCACAGACGCACCAGCTTCCCCTCAAAAAATAAGTAAATTACCACTACCGAGTGTCCTTTCTAACCTCGCCATGCAATGCCTAAATAAAGACCCCAAGCAGCGACCAGCATCAATGGAAACGCTAGTCAAAGCATTGAAAGAAGATTGGCAGCCTTAACTCTAGTAAATTAGTGATAACAAACCTGTACTTATGAAAAAGCTAGACCTTCAATTTCTCACTCAGCTCGAAGAAGAGTTCAGCTCATCAGCTTCACCTGGTAATTTACATTGGAAAAGTCACGCTTCTACGCACTTGGGGAACGTTCGCTTTCTAAATGAAGACGCATTCTTTGAATCGAATGAAAAGCGTCTTTGGGCTGTTGCAGATGGCATGGGTGGACACAGCAAAGGCGACTATGCGAGTAAATCAGTCGTTTACGCCTTAAAACAGTTTGTTAGAAAAGAGGCGGTTTCTGAAAATATCGCCGACTTAGAAAAAAGATTAATAGAGGTCAACGGGCTGTGCCGCAATGCATTTAAGGGTAAACGTGTTGGTACAACAGTCGCAATGTTATTCGAATCCTCGGGCCATTGTTTTTTTGTATGGGCAGGCGATAGTCGTATTTATCGGCTGCGCCAAGGGAAGCTCGAGCAAATAACGACCGATCATAGCCTCGCACAAGAAAAATACGCTCGAGGTGAGCTCAGCCTCGAAGAGTCAATCTCAGATCCTTCAGCCCATGTGCTTACTCGTGCCATTGGAGCCCATCGCCAACTTAACTTGGATATATTGCATAGCAAAGCATTGGCCGGCGACCGTTACCTGATTTGCAGTGATGGCTTATACAACCTAGTCGACTTTTTAGAAATACAATCGATATTACTTCAAGAGGATTTGGAATTAGCAGTTAACCAACTGCAGGCGCTCGCACTAAAAAAAGGAGGAAACGATAACGTGACTACCGTGGCAATTGAAGCCATAGGCTTGTAATACAAAATCATTATTCGCACCACAAAGGACCTACCGAGATTAACATGCACCATTTCAATGCATATACAAAATAGCAATTAATCCTTGTTCTAATGCTCATTTGAAAGGTAACACGCCTCTAAAACCATGCCGCTGCTGGTTTAATGCGCTTTTTTTGGGCGCATCCGGGATTTAGCACTTTCTGAAGGTAAAGTTGGAACAAAATCTGCTGGATAGATTGTCTTAACGACAAGGCAGCGCCTAGTCACTCAATAACAAAACCTAACCGGAGTGAAACACAACATGAAAAGTAAGTTGGAATATATCTGGCTTGATGGCTATACACCGACGCAAAGTCTTCGTAGCAAAACTATGGTTCGCAATGACTTTGGCGGAACTTTAGAAGAATGCCCTATGTGGTCATTTGACGGCAGCTCGACAGAACAAGCTGACGGAAGCGATTCAGACTGTTTGTTAAAGCCAGTTGCGATCATCCCTGATCCAGACCGCAAAGATTCTTACTTGGTAATGACTGAAGTATTGAATGCAGACGGCACTCCACACGCAACAAACGGTCGTGCGACTATTGATGAAGCAGAAGATGATGATGACTTTTGGTTCGGTTTCGAGCAAGAATACTTCCTTTGGGATACAGCAACAAATCGTCCTCCAGGGTTTCCTGCTGGTGGCTTCCCTGACCCACAAGGCCAATACTACTGTTCAGTTGGTGCTAAAAATGCTTTCGGTCGTGAAGTTATCGAAGAGCACTTCGATCTATGCTTAGAGGCTGGACTAAACGTTGAAGGAATTAATGCAGAAGTTGCTGCGGGGCAGTGGGAATTCCAAATTTTCGCTAAAGGCGCGAAGCGTGCTGGCGACGAAATCTGGCTAGGTCGTTACATCCTAGAGCGCACTGCCGAGAAATACGGTCTTGCAATCGAGTGGCATCCTAAGCCATTAGGAGACACTGACTGGAATGGTTCTGGTATGCACGCTAACTTCTCTAACGGTGCAATGCGTGACCTCGGCGACGAATCAGTCTTCACTAAGATATGTGAAGAGTTTGGTAAGAACATCGAGCGTCATATCAGCGTATACGGTGCAGACAACCATCAGCGCTTGACTGGTAAGCACGAAACTCAAGCAATCGACGAGTTTAGCTATGGCGTTTCTGACCGTGGTGCATCTATTCGAATCCCAGTAGGCACAGTTGAAGACGGATGGAAAGGTCGTTTAGAAGACCGTCGTCCAGCTTCTAATGCTGATCCATATAAAGTTGCAGCTGCAATCGTTAAAACCACTAAAGAAGCTAGCGTTTAATTCTTTAAACCTAAAAAATCCGGCTATCATTCGATACCGGATTTTTTACTTTTATTACATCTCCCAAAAATTGTGTCGCAATAGGCTATGCAGGCAGGCACAGGCTAGAAATAAAATTACACTACATCTAGCTTTAAAGTAATTCAGAAGCTTTATCATTCTTTCAACCCGTTCAAGCAACTTACAACCGCTTTAGGTGCAATTATTTGTCAACAACCACCTTGCGCACCATAATAATACACAAACAACAAATCCAAAGCGCAGGAGCATTCATTCAGGTCAGATTAATGCCGTATATATCTTGAGCGAATGACACTTCGCTTTGATAAAGGGCAAATTTTGCACTCTTATCAATTTTATAACGCACCAAAAAAAAATAATTTTAACGACAAACTCTAAAATATTTTCAAAACTTCTGTGATGCCCACCAATTGTGCGTAAAGCTGGATTGGTAATTGCATAAGCCACAGGTAACCCTTTTTTCACACGCATTTAGGTTTTTTAAAATGAACGACGAAGCACATGAGCATCTAATTTTGGATAGCCTTGTTACTGCTGTAGTCGTCGTAGACACCAATTTTTCTATTGCCTACATCAATGTTTCAGCTGAAGCATTGCTTGGTGTGAGTAGCGAGCACTTTATTGGTAAAGCTCTGTCTGATTGTTTTTCTCCAAATGAAGGCACCCCCAACTCGCTGCAAGAAGC
Organism: Cellvibrionaceae bacterium; assembly: GCA_965262305.1. Lineage (GTDB taxonomy): Bacteria > Pseudomonadota > Gammaproteobacteria > Pseudomonadales > Cellvibrionaceae > CBDHEY01. The sequence continues at coordinate 742,930 of CBDHEY010000004.1, read as the reverse complement.
GATTTCAGAAAACCGGAATTTTACCAAACGCCGAGCTAAGTGGCGGCTGCACAATGGCCAAATCATTACCGTCGACTATACCGTCACGCCATCTACTGAGACAGAATTTATCACTATAGAAATTCAACCTCTAGACAGACTTTTACGCATTAGCCGCGAAGAGGCTTGGATCTCATCGCAAGAAACCTCTAGAAACCTAGTCAAAAGTCTTGCCCATGAAATCAAGAACCCATTAGGTGGCATAAGAGGCGCGGCTCAATTATTGGCAAAAGAACTCGAAAACGAAAACCTCGAAGAATATACCCGCATAATCGTTGCGGAAACTGATCGCTTGCGAAACCTTGTTGATCAAATGATAGGCCCCCGCGTTCCACTTAAGCTGGAAACGATCAATGTTCACAATGTGCTCGAACGAGTAATATCCATCATTTCCATGGAAGTCGGTACTAAGATCGCACTCACTCGTAATTACGACCCGAGTATTCCTGAATTTATAGGTGACCTGGAACAGCTCATTCAAGCATTTCTAAATATCGTTAGAAATGCAGTTCAAGCTTTGAGCGAAAACAAAAACCAAGAAAAACCTGAAATTATCATTACAACTCGAATTCAACGTAGGTACACCCTAGGTGGAATTCATCATCCGTTAGTCATCCAAGCCATCATCAACGATAACGGGCCAGGCATACCACCCGATTTAATTGAAGATATTTTTTTCCCAATGATTACAGGCAGAGCAGAGGGAAGCGGGTTAGGACTTTCGATTTCCCAAAATTTAGTCGGTCAACACAACGGGCTTATTGAGTGCACCAGCGAACCCGGAAATACCGAATTTGTTATCTTTTTACCCTTAGGAAATACCAATGAATAGCGCAGCAGACCAAGTTTGGATAATTGACGATGATCGCTCAATCAGATGGGTGCTCGAAAAAGCGCTCCAACAGGCAGGGATCGAAACCGATGTATTTGAAACAGGTGAAAAAGCGTTTAACAAGTTAAACAGCGCCACACCCACTGCCATTTTATGTGATGTGAGGATGCCAGGCTTAGACGGGTTGAGTTTGTTAACTCGTATTAGAGAAAAACATGCAAATTTACCTGTTATTATTATGACAGCCCACTCAGACCTCGATAGTGCAGTTTCGGCATATCAAGGTGGAGCCTTCGAATATCTTCCAAAACCGTTTGATGTGGACGAAGCTGTAGCGGTCACCCAACGGGCCCTTACCCATGCTGCTGAACAATCGAGCAACAAGGAACTAGAAGTACCGCCGCCAGAAGATGAAAGAACAGAAATCATCGGTGAAGCACCCGCGATGCAGGAAGTTTTCCGTGCAATCGGGCGTCTTTCTCACTCTAATATTACAGTACTTATTAATGGTGAATCAGGCACTGGTAAAGAGCTAGTTGCACGCGCGTTACATACTCATAGCCCAAGAAAAGAAGGGCCTTTTATCGCGCTAAATATGGCTGCGATACCCAAGGACCTTATTGAATCAGAACTATTCGGACACGAAAAAGGAGCATTTACCGGAGCAGGAGGCCAAAGGCAAGGCCGTTTTCAGCAAGCCAATAGTGGAACCTTATTTTTAGATGAAATTGGAGATATGCCTGCTGATACGCAGACACGCTTGCTGCGAGTACTTGCAGATGGTGAATTTTATCGTGTTGGCGGACACACTCCAATAAAAGTTGACGTAAGAATTATAGCGGCAACACATCAAAATTTAGAAAACCTCGTAGAGCAAAACCGATTCCGTGAAGACTTATTCCATCGGCTAAATGTCATTAGAATTCATCTACCTAAAGTCGCTGACAGGCGAGAAGATATTCCTAAACTGGCAAATCATTTCCTTAATCTTGCGGCCAAAGAGCTCGAAGTCGAACCTAAAATATTAACACCCGAAGCGGAGAAATATTTAAGCAGCCTTTCTTGGCCTGGAAATGTTAGGCAACTCGAAAACACCTGCCGCTGGATTACGGTCATGGCTTCTGGCCGCGAGGTCCATGTTGAAGATCTTCCACCTGAGTTAATGGAGACAAAAAACACCGAAACACCAAGTGGAGATTGGGAAAAAGCTCTGCGACATTGGGCCGATCAAGTCCTTGCGTGCGGCCAAAAGGACATACTCTCAGAAGCTGTTCCAACTTTTGAGCGAGCCTTGATAGAAACGGCCTTAAAACATACAGCTGGAAGAAAGCGGGATGCAGCAAACCTTCTTGGCTGGGGAAGAAACACGCTCACTCGAAAACTCAAAGAGCTGGGAATGAGCGAAAGTGCTGAAGAAATTGAATAAATAGAGTTCATCTTTGTGCGGGTGCTCCACCCGCTTTTTTTATAAAATAACCCTTCTTGATACTCTAGTAGCAATAGCTTCTTTCCACCTCAACGTAAACTTCTTTATCTCCGCGATATTCAACTACGTAACATTGATCTTTCTTCTCTTTCCAATACCCCTTTGAATAGTGATTTCGCTCATAATCACTAAGTAAATGGTAAAGTGCCGAACCGAGGATAAAACCACCAATCAGGTTTTTATCATAATAAGAATGATGATGGCGTCGATATTTACGGTGGTAAGGGTAATGGCGATGCCACTTTGAATGATATTTCTTATAGTGCTTCTTTTTGTAATAACGCGGCGAGTGATAATAGCCGTAGTTGTGTCCATAGGCTCTATGAAACTTCTTTTTCTTATACTTTTTATATTGTTTCTTCTCCCACTTATCATGCTTTTGTCGTTTATGCTCGCGGTGGTGAAAATCTGCAATTTTTCCTTTAAAGCGCTCTGACTTTCCATGATCTCGGTCTGCATTGGCGAATTGCGACAAAAAAGTGATGCAAATAGTTAAAAAAAGTAAATTTAAACGATTATTAATATGCATGTTGGGCTCCAAATTTAGCGTACGCCGTTAGCTTAATACCGATCAACTGAACCTAAACTGAACAAGTATTTAAGGTTCTAGGTCAACCTCCCACCAAATGGGTCATTTTCTCCTATAGTTAATAGGCGATACAAAGCATTAGGATTCTGCGATACCATGAAAACCTTTAACTCTTTTTTTTTTCATATAATAAATAGCATTCAGGTAAGAATCATCACAATTACGGCAGGTGGAACACTGCTACTAGCCCTTGTAGCCGTTTATAGTTTCAATCAGCTCAACAAATCCCTAAAGACATACGAAAATCTGATTTTTCAAGAAGTAAAATACTCCCAAAAATCGAATGAAATCAGCGCCCAATTCCAGCGCCAAATTAATGCTTGGAAAAATTTACTTATACGAAGTCGAGATAAGAAAACAGTTAGAGAGTATTGGCAGGAATTTAGAATTCAAGAACAAGTGGTAAATGACAAAGTCACTCAATTCATAAAGGAAACCACAAACCAAACGGTTAAACAGAAATTTGAAGCATTCCAAGAAACCCATTTAAAAATGGGCGAGTCCTTTCGATCTGGCTTTTCTATTTTTCTAAAAAGTAAATTTGATCCTCTTTTGGGCGATGAAGCTACCCATGCCTTGGACGAAGAACCCATAAAGAATATAGAAAAAATCGTCTCAGAACTCATGGATTATGCAAATAGAGAGTCAGAAAGAGCATCAATTGAAGCAAGAAAAACGGTAGAAACCTCATTTCTTTGGCTATGTATCAGTGTTTTAGCTACGATTGGGGCGTGCATTTATCTTGTTCGCCCAATAGGCAAATCGATCAACCTTGCCGTTAATACAACGCTGGAAATATCAAAGGGCAATTACAATACTGATATCCCCAAGAATAAAAAAGGAGAGCTTGGAACACTGTTCTCAGGTCTCGTTAACATGAGAGATGAACTGAAAAACCAAATCGAAAGAGAGCGAGAAACAGCTCAGGAAAGCCATCGTATCCGGCAAGCTTTAGACAAATGCGCGACACCTGTTGTTGTGGTTGATCAGATGGAGAAAATTATATATGCAAATGAAGCCATTTTAAAACTCCTTAAACACCATCAGAAAAAACTCTATACAGGTAATCGGACCCTAAATGAAAACCTATGCGGACAAAGCATCCACGATCACCTTTTTGGCGTTTTAAATAAAACCGGCTGGGAAAACAGAAAATCTATTGAAGAAATAGATATTAATGTAAGCGACCTTACAATTGGATTAACCATTACCCCAATTGTTATGAGCAATAACATATACACTGGAACGGTGATCGAATGGGATGATAAAACAGATCGATTAAATCGTGAAAAAAGCAAACAAAAAATTGCAGAAGAAAACCTTCGGATCCGACAAGCACTAGATGAATGTGATACGAATATTCTTCTTACGGATGAAAAGCTCAAAATTATCTATGTCAACGATGCCATAAGGAAAACGTTCAAAAAACACTCAAAATATTTTGAACAACTCTCTCCTAAATTTAACATCGATTCAATTAACGATTTTCCAGTAGAAAACTTTAATTTGATTCCATCTTCTCTAGATAACAACTTAAATAACCTGGAAAAGACGCTAAAACTAGATTATTTACTTCAAGACTTAACCTTTGGTTTAACTATCACTCCAATTTTTTCAAAAAACCTAAAGCGGCTCGGGACTGCTATTGAGTGGGATGACAAAACTGAAAGATTGAGAAACGAAGCCGACACCAAGCGTCTAGCAAACGAAAATGCACAAATTCGCCAAGCATTGGATATAGCAAATACCAATACATTTATACTCAACAAAACCAAAAATATTGTTTATCTAAACAATTCGGCAGAAAGGCTCTTGACCAAGCTAAACGGCCTTCAAAAAAGCTCAAACGCCTCATTTATCGGCATGAATATAGATAACATATTTAACTTATCATCGAAAAATAAAAGCTCATCGAAAACCAATGTTTTTGAATTGAATCTAAATGAAAACTTTCTTCAACTCGCGATGAATGTTGTAAACGACCAAAATGGTGACACAATTGGACATGTGCTTGAATGCACTGAAAAAACCGAAGAAGTAAGAATACAGAGGGAAATAGAATCAGTTGTAGCAAGCGCGGCATCCGGCAATTTTTCAAATCAAATTTCCATTTCAAATAAAGAAGGTTTTTTTCTAGCACTTAGCGAAAACATCAACCATGTTATTCATACAACCAAAGCAGGTATAGACGATATGATTAAAACTCTTGGTGCCATGGCAGCGGGAGATCTAAGCAATCGAATGACTCACAACTACAAAGGGGATTTCTTACTACTCAAAAATAATACTAATGAAACCAATGAGAAACTAATTGGTATTATTGATCAAGTAAGAGCCACCTCTTCTACTATTAACGGGGCAGCTGAAGGCATACTTTCTAGCATCTCAGACCTGGTAAATCGAAGCGAAAATCAACGAAGTTCGCTTAACGATACGAAAGAAAATATTAACGAAATGTTCACATTAATTGATAAAACAAAAGAGCATGCAAATCAGGCAAATAATATTGCTAACAACGCCAAGCAAGAAGCTGAAGAAGGGATGAATGTGATGCAAAACACCATAACAGCCATGGAAGAAATACGTGATTCAAGTAATACAATTGAAAACATTGTTTCCGTCATTGATGAAATCGCATTTCAAACCAATTTACTCGCTTTAAATGCAGCGGTCGAAGCGGCCAGAGCGGGCGATCAAGGTCGAGGTTTTGCGGTTGTTGCTTCTGAGGTCCGTAATCTCGCACAACGATCTGCCGACTCGGCAAAAGAAATAAAGGGTTTAATTAGTGATTCAGTACAAAAAGTAGAAGCAGGTTCCGAACTCGTTAATTTATCGGGTAAAAAACTTTCGGATTTAGTTTCCTCTTCTGATCGAGTTTCAGAAGCAGTGCTTCGTATAACTGAAGCTGCAGATGCCCAATACTCTGGAATCAATAAAGTCGATCAAACGATTCAAGAACTTGATGAGCTTGCCAATAAAAATACAAATATGGCAGAACAAACATCTTCATCTAGTCATGCCATGCTAGATCAAGCCGAAAGTCTAACCAAACTTATGAATTTTTTTAGAATGCATTAATTAACTAGCCCCGTTTTTTATTTTTATCACGTATAACTTCCATACCATTATCCGCTGGAAGCGTATTTTGAAAAAACACGTTAAAAATAAAACGCTCTCCCAGTAATACAAATACAATAAATGAATAAACCAACGGGGCAATATCACCTACTTTTCCGGTCATCAAAAAGTGGACAGCAGAAAGTATCGCAATTATATAGGTTAAACGGTGTATTCGACGCCAGTTTCTACCCAGTCTACGAATTGCGATTTTTGGAGATGTAATCGCTAACAAAAATAATAACAACCAGGTAATTAAACCCACCAACAAAAACTTTCTTTCTATAATATCAATCCAGGCTTCCAACCATTCGAAATCAACCTCCAAATAAAAGTACAATATCATGTGGATCGAAGCGTAATAGAACGCATATAGACCAAAGGATTTTCTACACCGAACCAACCAATTCCAATCTGAAAGCCTTCGACCATAACGCTTTTTTAAGTACCGACACGTTAAAGCTAACCATCGCCTGATCGGAGTGACTAGCAAAGAAAAAATAAAACAAACCAATGCCCAGTACCCCGAAACAAATACTAATGTTTCAAAAACATTAATTACCGTAGGAAAAAAGAATTGATAAATAAGGTATAAACAAGGAAGGAAGAAAACAATCTCTAAAAAACGTCTCACTGCCAAATGATTTTGCTGGCAAAAACGTAAACACATTTCCGTATTCGACACTACTTTCAGAAATTCTTCTCCAAATCCATGTTTTTATAAAGATGAGATACATGGTCCTCATAGCCATTAAACATTAATGTCTTCCTTTTTTTTCGCTCTCCGATACGTAACTCTCTTCTTTGACTCCAGCGAGGATGAGCCACCTTAGGATTTACATTAGCATAAAAACCATATTCGGAAGGACTCGACTTCATCCAAGTCGTTAAAGGCTGTTGATCAACCAAGGTGATCTTAGAGACCGCTTTTATACTCTTGAATCCATATTTCCAAGGAACCACTAACCTGATTGGAGCCCCATTTTGATTTGGTAATGGTTTGTCATAGACACCCACGGCCAAGATGGTTAGCGAGTTAAGCGCCTCGTCCAACCTCAAACCTTCTACATAAGGCCACTCCATAGTGTTTCGTCGTTGACCTATCATCTCTTCGGGGCGGTATATTGATTCAAATCGGACAAATTTCGCATTCTGTTTTGGAACTGCAGCCTTTATCAATTCAGATAAAACAAATCCATTCCAGGGAATAACCATTGACCAACCTTCAACACATCTCAAGCGATATATATATCGGTTTATTATTTGGGTGTTAATCAACTCTTCGATTGAAACCTGGATTGGTTTCTCTACTAACCCATCAACAATGATCTTCCAAGGACGAGAATTGAAGTGTTTCGCTAATAACGCTACACTTTTTTTATTTGTAGAAAATTCATAATAATTGTTGTAATGAGTGATGTCTCTAAATGAGCTCCACTCGTCATCACTATCAAACGCAGTAACTTCTGTGAAGTGTTTCAGGTCGATACCATTTCCTATGGTTAGGGAAGAATAGGGTATCGACAATGCTCCCATCAAAAGACTCAAGATTTTACGTCGAGTTATAAATAATTTTTCTGGAGTGATATTATCTTGCATTCAGCGTGTACTGCCTACAGCAATCTATCTGAGCGTCATCAGATATTTAGATACGGATAGTATTTCTTGATCGGAAAGTTCGTCTTTCCACGGCGGCATTTGTGGTGAGCGTCCAATCATACCTCCACCTTCAGCAATAATAAGTCTTAAGTATTCTATATTGGCAATGCTTTTAGTTAGATCGGAAGGCGGTGGAGCATTAACAACTTTTCGCATTTTTCCATCACCCAAACCCTTAATTCCATGACATTTCACACAATAACTCTTATACACTACTCGACCTTTATCGGAATCAGAAAAGTCATTTTCGCTTTCAAATCTAGTAAGCTCCAAAGCTTTAGCCGTATTTTCCCTTAACAAAATAATAAATTGAGCAACATCATCAAGAGCCTTCTGACCTAACGCTTCCTCCCATGGCGGCATATACTCACTGACACCGGGTAGCTTGTTACCTTTCTGAATTATCTCTACTAGTTCTTCTTTAGATTTTCTGGTTTGGATTTCAAGAAGGCTAGTTTCGGGATAATTATCTAATGCAATAGCTAAGGATCCCTCACCCATTCCCTGTGACCCATGACACAATGTGCAATGAAGATAATAAATTCTCGCTCCATTTTGTTCTTGTGGCGTTTGCCCATAGGTATATTCAAAAAAAAGAAAAAAACTAACTACTATAAATGTAAGACGCAAGTTAAAATCCACTTCCTATTCAACTTCAATTAGCATTTTCATTGATGGGTGAATTGCACACTCGACTTCTACCGTTCCCGGCGCATCAAAAACGACTTCTCTCTGATCACCTTGAGGAAAAGAACCTAAGTCAAAGAATTTAGCATCGGATAAGCTAAAAACGTTGTGAAAAAAACTGTCTTCGTTTTTGAAAAAAACCTTATCACCTACTTTTATCTTAAGATGATCTACGGTAAATTTTTTATTCTTTTGTCCGACCGTGTATTCTTCTGACATCGCATTAGATGACAACAAAAATCCGACCATACATAAAAACAAGTAAACAACTTTGTTATTAATTCTCATATTTCGAACTCCAAATCTATTTTGGCAAAATGGGTAAAACAAAAGGTTTTTCAGGCGATGTTAAGGATTCCATAAAAGCAACAAGATGTTTCTTTTCTTTATTAGTGAGCTTTAAAGGCTTAATACTTGGCGACAAATTGGTTTTTACTATGCCGCCTTTTTCATAGTGCTCTACTACTTCCATTAAGGTTTTTGCGGAACCATCATGAAAATAAGGAGCACTAAGCGAGATATCGCGTAAAGTTGGTGTCTTAAATGCGCCTTTCATTAACCTAAGTGGACGTTCCGCGTATCGACCTAGATCTGGGTTTTCATCACCGAAAGACGCAAGACCGATGTTGTGAAAACCATTATCAGTAAAATTACCTTCACTATGACAAACCGCGCAGTTTCCTCTATTAGGGTCTACAAAAACCTTAAACCCATTCACTTGCGCTTTGGTTAGTGCTTTCTTATCGCCCGCCAACCAACGGTCAAACGGTGAAGTATTAGACACAATTGTACGTTCAAAACTGGCTATGGCTTTTGCCAGAGTCTTATCATCAATTTTTTCACCAGGGTAAGCCTTACTAAACATATCGATATATTCTTTGTTCGTATTGAGCCAGCGAAAAAGCCTTGGGATATCCATATTCATTTCAACTGTCGCTTCCATTGGGCCCATAGCTTGGTCTTCTAAGCTTTTTTTTCGCCCATCCCACATTTGAATGCTGTTATAGGCCGTATTTACAACGACGGGAGACGCACGACCTAGTATTTGGCTCTTAGATCCTCGAGCCGTTGGCAGGCCATCCGACCAACCAAAAAGCGGGCTGTGACATGTAGCACATGACATGTTCCCATCTCCACTCAACCGAGGATCGAAGAACAACGCTTTTCCCAACTCAATTCGAGCAGTATTAGGTTTGTTATTTTCTGGGTAAGGTGGCACCTTGGCCAACTTCCAGCTAGCTAGCGATGCATGTCCGGCTTTAAAGACAGTATCGGAATACTCAGCTGCATTGAGTACAAAAGAGCAAAAACTCAAAAGTAACAAAATAGTTATTTTACGCGCCATTTCGATCCTCGTTATTCCATGGGCTTGTATACATCTCTTAAGCATAGTTAAAAAATAAAATAGTGAAACAAAATTTCACGGACCTTCAATCCAGGTTGGAAATAGACAAATCGAATAAAAAGCTAGTTTTTAATCGTTACTAAATTTAAATAGCATTTTGAATTGAGGATGTTTGCGATAACATTTAAATCATCTTTTCAAATATGAAACAGTAAAAACAACTATCACTTTACTTTTAGTTGACTTACTTCTAACCAAATCATCACCACTCGAGGTTTAATATTTTTACTCCAAACAAAGATTGGGAGAAAACCTATGAAACAATTTAGTCTTAAATTTATTTTGCTACTTACTCTTTTTTCTAGCTTAAGTTTTGCTAACAAAGCCGAACACTCTGAATATCAAAATACCATTGACATCGTATCTTTCAGCCTGGACTGAACCAGATAAAAAAAATCGTGAAAAAAGTATCAATCAGACATTAAGTCGCGCAATTATATTTGTTTCGCCAGAAACCAGCACAAACAAACGAAATGGTGTATTAAAAGAGATTGAAAAATTCCAATCTGATTTTAAAAACGCAAAACTGAACTATGCCCCTGCAAAATTTAGCGGTAGAAATGCTCATTTATCTTGGAACCTTGAGGGTGCTTCTGGTGACAATATCTCTTCAGGATACAGTTCTTTGACATTTGATAAGAAGGGGCGAATTGTTAAAGTTGCAGTATTTTACTAGTTGAATCAAAGAAAAAGATTATCAAAATTGTGCTAAAAGGCCGGAAATCACGCTTAGAATCTCCGGCCGAATAGCTTTTTGTATGGAAATATTGCTGTTGCTAATCTCGAATTCACTACATCGAATATCTAGTATCTTGCCTGACTCTATTGAACTTTTAAATAGATTAGGCAAACGCTCAAACACTTGAAAGCTAAAATTTCAAGAAACCATCGGATTAGATAGTTAACGCTCGAATTGTGCTCAAGAAAAACAAACGAGAGATTAATTTTTCTTTGCTTTTTATAATCATTCTAGAGTAGTAACAAACGTAAATCGACCTAGTACTTTCGTCTAAATAGCTATTTAGATATAAGTTAACGTCTTTCGAATTAGGCTAAATTTTTTGATCATCCGGTATAATTTCACTGCAACACCTCTTGATTTTTTTTAGGGTATCGAGAAGAATGAAGAGACAGATTGTGAAACCTTTAATGAGGAAATCCAAAAAAACAAAGGAGAAGTTTCTTATGGATAAACCTATCGACTGGGACAAAATTGGCATTGCGCCGATCGACGATAAAAACCCCGAAGCAGAACAAGATGTAAAAACAGTTTCGGAGATACGCTATTCTAATACAGAAAGACGTTGTCTAACTGAAAGGCGGTTAAATAACGATCGTAGAAAATCTATACGTTTCGATATAGATAGACGCACGGGTAATGATAGAAGAGTGCACGGCTTCAATTGGTCCACCACGATTTAATCATGTAAAAAGATTAAAATTCGTAGATTTCCCCTCCATTTGTCTTTAAAATCGCCGCTTTTCAAATAGTGAGGAAAGGTAGCGTGAAATTAGTTAAAAAAACTGCCGAGTACAGCATTTTTCTTCGTCGCGACGAACGTCATGCTGTAAAAGGTAATACTGGAAAGTGGATCAACGGTGACGATAAAGTAGAAATTCTGTACAAAGAAGAACTACTTAAAAAACCAGAGCCAAAAGAAGAGCCTGCGGCTGAAGAAGAAGCGGTCGAATCTGAAGAAGGTGAGGCGACAGAAGAATAAGTTTTCTTTCTTATCCTTTAAAAAAGGCCGGCAAATGTCGGCCTTTTTTATATTTAGCTTAAAAACAACTATTGAGCAGGCACTTCTTCTTGAGCACTCACAACAGCAACAACACGTCTATTTGCAGCTCTGCCCTCAGCGGTATCATTAGTGGTAATTGGACTAGATTCACCAAACCCTTTTGAACTAACTCGAGAATCAGCAATACCGAACTCTTCCACAAGCACCTTAGCGACATTTTTTGCTCTTCGATCGGACAAATCTTCGTTATAAGAAGCAGCGCCACGATCATCTGTGTGCCCCTCAATAACAACGTTCGTCAAAGGGTATTCTGTCATAAAGTCTGCAACTTCTTTGATTTCACCGTAATAATCCCTTGGCACGACATCAGAGTTATTGGCAAACTTAACTTCAAGTTCGACCTCTCGCGTCTCCGTCAAGGTTTGGTAACACCCTTCCTCGTTAACCTTCGCATTTGGTGCGCTATTTGGACACTCATCTTTGTAGTCCAAAACGCCATCACCATCGGTATCCAATGGACAGCCTTTTTCATCTACAGCCACGCCTTTTATTGTGTTTGGACAAGCATCTTCAGAATCTAGAACGCCATCATAATCACTATCAACTCTGCTTGGAGATTTTACCGGCTTAACCTTACTCGCAGCACCAGAGGTTTTGCCAAAGAAGAAGTTAATACCTGTTGAAACTGCAAAATCCATTTCATCATAGTCGAAGCTGTTAATGAAACGGATATCTGTGCGCCAAGAAATCAGTTTCAGTAAAGGAATACCTTAAGGCCTGTACCGAAGATGTAATATGAGTATCAGCAATCGCATCTTCAAACAGATCGCTATCAAATTCGTTATGAGCCAGGCCAACTGACATATAGGGCTGAATACTATCTACTTGTTTTAAGATGGTAAAGAGCTTCCAAACGAATCAGTTGCATATCTAAATCGTTTTCTAACCCATCTTCAGTAGGAAAATTGAGATATGTGAGTTCAGAAGACCAACGTGGGTTAAACTTGTAACCCGCTCCAAGAGAATAAAATGCAGTCCTTCATCTATTTCCCCATCTCGCGTAACAGGGGATCATAATACCCTATTGCAGGAAATAAGATTGAATCCGGAAACTTCTTCAGCAAAAACAGATTGAGATAAAACCAAACTAGATAGCGCGCAGGTAATTAGGCTCTTTGGTAAATTTTTCATTTTTCCCCCAAGAGAAGTGAATTTAAATTAGGCTGCATTGTATTATTAAAATTATTAAAAACAATCGATAAGAGCTAAAATTTAATAAAGTTATCAGGTTAAGCGATCAGAAATATACTCAATATCTTTTTTGACACACTCTAAGGGGTCTTTCCCTTGCCGGCTAAATTGGTTGTAATCGTTTTCGAGTAAAATTCTGCCACTATAGTTGGCTGAATTTAATATTTCCAATATATCTGAGACCCCAGTATCACCCTCGCCCAAAAGCGAGAATTCATCCTCTTGTCCAATACCATCTTTTAGATGCACTTCACAAATATGTGGCAAAATTTCAAGCAAAACTGGAGCGGATCTAATACCTTTCATCCACCAACTATTGCGGCAATCAAAATAGATTTTAAAGTTTTTGCGATTTACCCTCTCGATCAACTCAAGTTGTTTTGTGCCATCGAGTGCATTTTCACTACCAATAACAATCTCGTGTTCCAAAGCGATATCACATGCATATTGAATTTGCTTACAGGTCTGGTCAAATTCATCCCGCGAATCAATATCTCCCGCAAAAAAACTCGGTAATTGAACAATAGGAATCGAGAAATAGGCCGCAGTTGCAATGCCATTCTTCAAATCTTCCTTGACTTTTAATTCGTCAGCAACGTTACTCATACCAAATTGGCAAAGTGAATTGATAGCGATGGCAGGAAAATCAACTTTCAATTCCTCACGAAGCTGAATCAATTCTTTACGATAGCTTTCATTCAATAAAGCGTATTCACCTTCGTCGTGATTATAATCTAATTCAATACCAGCCAAATTTGCAGTGCAAGTAAATAGCATCTTTTCTCGCATGGTCTTCCCAGGAGTAAACCAAGAACAAATTCCATAATAACGTTGATCAAGAGCCATATTTTATTTCTTAAATTAAGTTCAGCAGGAAAAAGATTGAAAAAAGCCAGCGTAGCAGAGCTCGCTGGCAAAAAGAAGACACGGGAGTGTCAGGGTGAAATTCATGATGCAACACTGTTGAACTCACAGGATTCGTAACAACATTTATCGCAATCACAGGAGCACAATAGCTTGAAAGCAAATGATAGTCATTATCATTTACATATATTACATTCAAAATATAAAATTTCTCGCTGGTTAACCACATCTTGACATAATACCTTTAAAATAGTTCTCTAAATGTTGGCTAAATACGGTAGCTTGTGGAATTTCAAATTGCCTTAGTGGTAAATGTTGTAACCTGCTTTATATGTGTGGCGCTCGGCGCTTTGTCATTTCTCGCACCCAAAAAACCTGGGCCGCACACAGAAATTGGCGAGGCATATCATGTTTCTTTTATCGGTTGGATGCTAACCAGCGCCTATATTGCCCTTGTACACTGGAGTGACGTTGGCTGGCTATTTTTTTATTCCATCGTTTGCTATTTACTCGCACTAATAGGCTATCTAGCGGCTAAGATACGTTTCCAACACTGGCTGAAATACCACTTGCTTGGGCAAGGTTCTTCTTATATTGGTCTTTTAAGTGTATATATTTTCATGAACAATAAAACCGGAATCTGGTGGCTTTGCCTATTACCTATCGTATTTGGTATACCCGTGGTTTGGATCATATTTACTCAGGTATTACCGAGAAAAATTAATCAATATTTACATGTTGAAAGAGAACACTCCTAGAATTACACGAATACTTTATAAATTGATTTATTGTTGTTTAGTAGCCAACGTTCATTTAGCTTCAAGCTAGCCTCTAAACTAAAGTCCATCGACATTCAGCAAGAATCGGGTCGAAAAATACTTTAAGACAGGTCAGAATTGTTGTTTTAAATTAGACACAGCCTCTAACAGCAATGAATGACAATTACCACGTAGTAAAAGCCGCCATTAAATATATTGATGAACATAGGGCGGCCCAGCCAAATCTTAACCAGATATCAGAGCACTTAAGCTTGAGCCCATCGCATTTACAACGCGTTTTTACCGAGTGGGCAGGTGTGTCTCCAAGTCAATGGTTGCAATTTTTAACCAAGGAGTACGCTAAAAAACAACTATTAAGGAATACTGTGTTTGACTCTGCTTTAGCTGCAGGTCTTAGTGGCCCAGGCAGACTTTACGATTTACTCGTCAGTTGGGAGGCAGTGACACCAGGTCAATTTAAATCGGGTGGAAAGGGGCTTTTAATCGAATATGGTATTACCCATAGCCCCTTCGGCGAAACCATTATTGCATGGACTGAAAAAGGGATTTGCCAATTAATTTTCTCCGATGAAATCACTCGCGGGAAAACGCCAGAAAAGCTTGAGACCGAGTGGCCGCAGGCTAAAATTGTAGAAAATTCTGAGAAAGCAAAACTAATCAGCAGGCAAATATTTGATAAACAACTAGAAAGTAAAAAACCGCTAAAAATATTACTTAAGGGAACCAAGTTCCAACATATTGTTTGGGAAGCATTATTAAAAATTCCCTTTGGGAATGTGTGCTCTTATCAGTCCATCGCGGAACAAATTAATAAACCAACAAGCTCTCGGGCCGTTGCATCCGCTATCGCAAAAAATAACATCGCATATCTTATTCCATGCCATAGAGTGATAAGAAGCTCTGGTGAGTTTCACCAATATCGATGGGGGCCAGAACGCAAAAAAGCGCTACTCTCTTGGGAAGCCGCAAAAAGCCTGCCGCCTTATAATCCTTAAAAAGTAGTCCGTTTAACTCTTCAACAACCGGCTTTGATAAACGGGAAAATAAAACATCGCTATAAATCGGTGCAACTGGCAGATCCTCCTAATTATAAGCGGAAGGACAATTGAAGCAATTAGCGCAATAAATGCGGCAATTGGAGCGAACTCTTCTGGCATTTGCGCCTTGAAAAAATAATACACTTTAAACTGTATAAAGAAATGAAAAATTAAAATGAATAAACTGCCTCGCCCCATTGTGATAAAAACCCTGGCAAGAAATGGGGCTTTGACAAGATAATATGAAATAGCGAGTACCATATAAAGTCCGCACACAGCTGCAATTGTGGCAAAAACGGGATAATCAAACTCAGCGCCACCAATATCAATCCAGGCTTCAGTTAAAATTGCAATAGCCAGGAATATACAAAACGCTACCGCTAAAAACGCAAGCTGAGGCTTAAATGCCATAATAGTCTGCTGCATAAAACGTCCAGCCATAAAAAAGCCCAAACTTAAGGCGAGAGAGTCTGCCATAAAAGGTAGACCAGAAGATTTAACAGGCCTCCCTAAAACAGAAAAAGCAAAGGTGTTAGGTTGCATTAAATCTACGATCAATTTTCCGACGACAATTAAAAACAACACTAAAGACCACTTGATTAAAATTGAGCGCTGATCCAGATTCAAGACCCTATATAGCAAGTAAGCACCAACAAACACCAACCATAAGTGTGTTAAATACCACATGGGTAGCCACCGAATAGTGTCACGATTGCCATAAAAGACATTAAGTAAACCAAATAAAAAATCCACGCCCTCAACAAGCATATATATGCAGAGCATAGCTAATGAAGTCACAAGGTAAGGTTTTAGTAGCTGGTCTGCTTTTTTGATAATGTAATCTTTTGCACCTAATTGAGCGCTAAAAAACACACCAGAAAGGAAAAAAAACAAAGGCATTCTGAATAGCGAAAGCGAGAAATTAAATTCTGTGGTACGTGTAAGCTCCAAGTGCCCAAATACGACCAAAAAGATACTGATTCCTTTTGCTACATCGACGATTTCAACTCGATTTTTCCCCACTTTTACTCCACCCTAAATTGTTTTATTTATTTCCCAAAGCTATGTCTGTTTACTTCGCCGACGGTAAACTTGGACGGCAAATAAAATCAAACTTAACCAAAATCGAGCGAATATTAACCGATTCAAACCCCAAGTGAAAAGAATGAAATACACACTCACTATTACCTGTTCATAAGTACGAAATTCAGGAATCAAAACTCATTAAAAAACACTAACTTTTCGAATAATGCCCCCGCCATTTTGTTACAAATGAAAAAAGAATAAAGTGAACAATTAACATCTTAAATGCCATCAATTTGACTTGAAGCGTGTTGTTGACATGCGTATCCTGACTATAATCAAGCATAGAGCTTGCGCTCTAGTACTTTTTAAAACGATATTTTTCTATTTCTAATCTTTATTAAATGAGGTTAAAAGGTGGACAAAGTCACGGTTGTAGGCGCTGGCTTATCAGGTTTGGCCGCGGTTAAAGAATTGAAAGAAGCAGGCATGGACGTCATTTGTTATGAACAAGGATCTGATATCGGAGGGGTATTCTCAGAAAAGGGTTGTTATGACTCCGTTGAATTGACCGTTTCAAATTATTTTATGGCCTATTCGGACTTTATGCCTTACGACGAGGAAATAAAATTCTGGAAGCGATCCGAATATAAATCCTATCTTGATAAATACGCGGAAAAATTCGAATTACGTCCAAGCATTCGTTTTGGTTTCAAGCTTAATAAAATGAGAAAAACGAGTGTAGGTATTTGGGAATTAGAATTCGAAAATGTAGAAAACGGTGAAATTAAACTCGAAACATCCGATAAAATTGCTATTTGTTCAGGTCAATTTCAAAAGCCAAATATACCCGATGTTCCTGGCATTGAGGATTTTGAAGGTCCTATTATACATTCCTCCAATTATACAAATACCGATGCGTTAACCCAGTTTCATGGCAAGCGAGTGCTTTGTTTTGGTATGGGAGAATCTGCAGCAGACGTGATCGCTGAAGTCGCTTCAGTCGCAAAGCGTACTATTTTATCTTTGCGCCGACATCACATGTTTTCCAGTCGATATCTTTCTAGAGAAAAAAATAAATACGGCTACTACACGATAGATGTTCTGCAAAGTCGTTTTTATCATTGTTTACCTGTCAATATAAAATCGAAAAAAGTAAGAGATGTTGCATTAGACGCAGTTAACCGAAAAGTCGGGGGACCGCGACAACTCATGGCAGAGCATGTACTGAACGCCGGCGATGAACCTGGATCAGTCGTGACAAAAACAGAGCGGATTTTCGATGCTCAAGATAAATACGATTTTGTGATGGACGCTTCAGGTGTTGAAAAAATCGAAAACAACCACGTCCACTTTAAATCAGGTAAGACTGAAGAGTTTGACGCGATTTTATTTTGTACTGGGTTTAAGTTCGACCTACCCTATTTGAATGAAGAATTACAGTTTTCTAGCACGCGAGAATGCTACCTTCACATGTTTCACCCAAACTTCAGAGATGAGGTAGCATTTATCGGATTTGTTCGTCCACAACAAGGTGGCGTGCCTCTTATGGCTGAGTTACAAGCCAGATATTTTGCTCTTTGTTGTAAGGGCGAAAAGAAGCTACCAAAAAATTTTTCAGAATTTGCAATGCGTGATGCCAAGGCTTGGCAAAGCGAATTTTACGAAACACCAAACGTGGCAGGTTTAGTGAATGGCCTAAGATACAATGAGCAGGTTGCCGCACTTATCGGATGCCAACCCCCTCGTCCAAGTCTGATATTCAATCCAGTTAAATATTTTTGCTACTGGTTTAGTCATGTATGGCCTTGCCAATATCGAGTAGCTGGCCCAGGATCTCGTAAAGAAGCACAAGAAAACTGGTATAAATCTCCATCAGTAACATCTCAACAACAGAATATCAGACAACTTATTTTAATGTACTTATTAAGAATCAAATCTCAATTTGCGACAGATCCTCATAAAAGATGGCGTTCAGTTTCCATGGAAAAAGCAGCATCGGAATAGTTTGCCCATAATCAATAGCCCGTTATATTCTGCTTTTCAGAGCATTTTGATTTACTAATAACGGGCTTTTAATACTTGGCTTTCGGCGGGCGAAAATAAAATTATTTTTTTGAATTAGGCAAGTAGGCTGCAAGATGTCTGGCCATGGCCTCTACATTGGGGCGTGTTAAGATGCTTAGATGATCCCCTTCAATGCTATAAACATTGATATCTCTAACAAATTTGGTCCAGCCCATATTTCTATCTTTCGGTTCAAAAGGACTGCGCTCAGAGGCTCTAAACAAGACAACGTCACCGACGTAATATTGTGGATCATAATTTTCGACAATCTTATCACGTGCTTTTTGACGTAAATCAACAATTGAAGATTCCGTTTTTTTAACCGCTTTTGAACTTTCAAAACTCGGTGTTTTTTTCTTTACTATTTTTTCAAGTTTTGCACAAATATCTTTAAAGTAAGGAACGGGTTTTTTCAAAAACAACTCAAAATGTTTAAGAAAACGGGTGGCCAATAATAGCTTTTGGTGTTTTCCTGGCAACCACGAATCCATTAAAGCTACAAGCTTCACCTCTTCACCTTCACGCTTTAGTAATTGCGCCACCTCAAATGCAACAACACCGCCAAAAGACTCGCCAGCTAGGTAGTAGGGACCTTTGGGTTGTGCTTTACGAATAGTATCAGCATACTTTTTCGCAATAACACTCATATCAGCAAATGCACTCATAAAAGCATCGATATTATCTTGACGTAACAATTCCATTTCTTCGTTAAGATAAACACCAATAACTTTCTGATCGTCAGGAAGAGACTCAGCTAAATCTTTATACAACAAAACACCATAAAGGCAGAACAAAGGTGTTTTGTTTCCATCTTTCAATACAACGGTGTTTCGCTGATCTGAGTTAACAGGATTGCGATCAATGTAGGCTGCCAGATCTTTCAAAACAGGTGTTTGCAAAAACACATTGATCGGCAGGTTTATTCCCAATATCGCATTTATTTGCGACAGCACTTTTACGGCAGCCAAAGAATGGCCGCCGATACTAAAGAAATCATCAGTACGATTGATAACTTCAAGTTTTAACACTTCTTGCCAGCACTGAGTCAGTAGTAACTCCGTGTCAGTTTTTGGTTTTCCTATTAGTAACTGCTCGGTGCTTTCTTGTAATTTGATTGATTGTAAAATCTTGCGGTTAATTTTACCGCTAGAGGTCTGAGGGATTTCATCTAAGCACTCAAAACGCTGAGGTAACATATAAGCAGGCACATATTGAACTAAGTGCTCTCGTAAAGCTTGTGTTTCGAGCGCGCTTGTTGCCTTATAGTAAGCAACTAAGAGTGGCGTGTTTTTACTTCGATTAACTACAACACATGCTTGATCGACAGCTTCTAGCTTTTCTAGCGCAATCTCAATCTCGAGCGGTTCTATTCGCAAACCTCGTATCTTAATTTGCTCATCTACTCGACCACGAAATTGAATCTTGCCGGTCGGTAAAATTCTCGCGTTATCACCTGTTTTATAGAATTTACCTTTTTCACGCCCTACTCTTTCGATAAATTTCAATGCTGTCATATCAGGAAGGTTAAGATACCCCAACGAAACACCTGCTCCACCAATAACAAGTTCACCTTCACCCCCAATAGGTAATGGTCGGTTTTGTTTGTCGACAACAAAACATTGGGTATTATGAATTGGTTGACCTATGACAGAAGGATCACTATCTTCCTTTAGAAATTCCGTGCTCGACAATACCGTCGTTTCAGTCGGTCCGTAAGCATTTATGACCATGTTAGCGTTTGCCAAAAGCATTTTTCTTGCGTCACGCGGAAGGGCTTCTCCACCACTAATCACTGCTTTCAATTTTTGCTGAACACGCCATCCGTATTCTGCTAACATCCGCCAAGTAACAGGCGTCGCTTGCATAACACTAATCTCTAACTTTTCGATTTTAGCACTCAGTTTCTTTGCATCAAGAATCTCGTCATTACTCGCGATGTGTGTAGCAGCAGAGCACACCAAAGGTAAAAAAATCTCAAACACATGAGGATCGAATGTAAAATTGGCAATTGCGAGCTGATTATCCAAAGCGTTATATTTTATTGCGTCCTGCATAAAATTCAGTAAGTTAATCATGTTACCATGAGAAACTGCGACCCCCTTTGGCGTGCCTGTCGAACCAGAAGTGTAGATAACATAAGCGGCATCACTCGGCTGAATTTTGAGAGCAACATCCGGCTTTTCTTCATTCCCTTCTTTGGATTCAATTATTTCTTTTGGATTAAGTTTTAGACGCCCATCAGACAATAAACTATCAGCAATATCTTGATCTGTAAGAATGACTTTTGCCTTTAGATCATCAAGAATCGATAGCAATCTCTGCTCAGGTTGTCCTGGATCAATAGGCGCATAAGCGCACCCACATCTATGCGCAGCGAGCATGGCAATAACTGCTAGAGACGTTCTTGTCATTGCTAAAGCAATTCTACTACTCGGCTTTACTCCTAGCTCAATCAATTTATGAGCGAGCTTGTTTGCGTTTTGATCGAGAGATTTATAGGTAAAAGAATAATCGTTACATGTGGCCGCAATATGGTTTGGTTTTTCTTTAGAAGTCTGCAGTATCTTTTCAGAAGCGGAACAGAAATCCATATCTACTCGCGTATCATTAAGCTTCTTTAGGATTTCACGATCGTATTCAGTAGAAATATCCAATTCACTTAGTGGTATTTCAATGTTTTCTACAAGAGAGCTTAGTATTTTCTCATAGATTACGAGCCAATGTTTAACCGTAGACTCTTCATACCCGCTAACATTATAGATCCACTCAAAATATAACTTATCTCGAGTACTACAAAGGGTTAACCCCAAATCAAAAACCGCAAAACTAATTGGATTTTCTTCGCATTGAATGTGAATTGGACCTGCGTTAAATTCTTTTTCACCTTGGTCAATTGAAAAAACATTAGAGACAAGTTTTGAATTATTTAATTTAATTTTATCAAACAACTCTGTAAAGGTTGGCTGTGAATGTTCATGTGCTTTTGCTACAACTTCAGAAACCAACCTAAGATGATCCGAGAACGAATTCTGCTCTTCAACTTTGATACGAATAGGTAAAACTCGAGCACACTGTCCCATGAGAACATCCATACCATCAATCGGTTGCCCTGCAAACGGAACGCCAATACAAATATCATTAGTTTGTGAAATTCTCGATAAGACTACTGCGTAAACACTCAGCATAAAATTAAAGAGCGTGTTTCCAGATCGAGATGCAACGTCCTTTATTTTTAATGCTAATTCGCAATCGATATCATGCTGGACTTTTTTGGCTCGAAAGTCCTTAACAACCCCTTGCTCTTTAGCTAGCGGCAAATTCATGTCAGGGAGTGGGGCTTCATATTCCGAAACCCAATAATTTATAGAATCTGTGTAGGCTTTGGAATTTTTAGACCTTAACCGCTGATTAATATAGTGAGTTAGATAGAGTGGTTTATCTAACGATAAGGAAACATCATCAACTTTGGATTTATAGATTTTTAAAAACTCGTCTAAAAACAATCCACGAGTCCATCCATCCGCAATTAAATGATGAAAGGTCACCATTAAAATATGTTTCTCTTCAGAAATTTTTAACAGTAAATACCTTGTCAACGGCTGCTTTTCTGAAAAATCAAATGGTGTAAGCGATTGTTCTTCCTGTATTTTTCTTATTTTCTCGTCTTGCCAAAATTCGTCAGAATCCAGTGACCTAAATTCAACTTCAGCCTGATAGGAATTTAGGATATTTAATTGGATACTTGTGGCGTCAACATAGGTTCGCAACGCTTGATGTCGCTCAATAATGGAGGCCAAACTCGATTTGAGAAAATCAACATTTAGTTCGCCCAAAATAATGAACGATGAAGACAAATTATATGAACAAGAAGCTTCAAGACTTTGAGACGACGCAAGAAAAATCTCCTTTTGCTCTGGCGCCATATCAATATGGGTGATGCGTAAAACTTCAACATCAGAAGAATCTAGATGTTCATTTGAATCAATATCAGCAAAGGACTTATCATAAAGCTCTGCTAATTCTTTTAATGTCAACGACATTGCATTGTATGGAAGCTTTATCGCCTTCTCTCGTTTTAACAGTGAAATAAATTTGATTGCTAATAGAGAATGTCCTCCGATTGCAAAAAACTCATCCTCCCGAGCAATATCATTTATTTCGAGTAGATTCGACCAAAATGTCGCGATCATGATTTCCGTTTCTGTTTTTGGCGCAGTGCGTTCCCTAGAACCAATTTCAAAAACTCCCGATTTCATCAGAGTTTTTCTATCGGCTTTACCACTTGTTGTAAGCGGTATAGAGGACATTCTTTGATATAACTGAGGCACCATATAAGGCGGTAATTGTTTACCCAAATAAGTTTTAAAGTCGCTTGGTGAAATATCACTGTTAGAAACATAAAAACCAACGAGATTTTGATCACCTCGCTCAGATGTTTGCACGATCACTACCGATTGATCCACACCTTCATATTGGTTTAGTAAGGTTTCGATTTCACCAATTTCTATTCTCAGGCCGCGAATTTTCACCTGAAAATCTAGTCTTCCAAGATATTCAATTTGCCCTTGCTGATTCCATCGAGCTAAATCACCAGTTCGATAGAGAGACTGCATCTCTCCATAAAGATCTGTCTCAATAAAACTCTTCGCGGTGATGTCAGGGTTGTTTTTATAACCCTTTGCAACCTGCACACCTGCAATCAGCAATTCCCCCGCAACACCAATTGGAACAGGTTGATCAATTGCGTCAACAATATGGATTTGAGTATTTGCAATAGGAGCGCCTATCGGTACAACTTGAGGTAAAGCATCAGGAGGACAATACCAATGAGTTACATCCACCGCGGCTTCTGTGGGGCCATAAAGGTTATGCAATTCAACCTTGGGCATTACACGGTAAAAGTCAGTCTGCAAATCTGCTGGCAACGCTTCTCCGCTGCATAATACAGCACGTAAACTGTGAGGTTTGACCTCTGGTCGATTCACATATGCATTAAGCATCGATGGGACAAAATGGGTAATAGTTACCGCCTTGTCTCTTACAAGCATTTCGAGAGCGTCGGGATCTTTATGAACTTCAGGTGGTGCAATAACCATAGTCGCACCCACTTGCAAAGGCCAAAATATCTCCCAAACAGAAACATCAAAGGAAAATGGTGTTTTAAATAATATTCTATCGGATTGACTCGCTTGAAAAACCTGCTGCTTCCAAAGTAGGCGATTTGCAATACCCTGATGGGAATTAACAACGCCTTTTGGTCGACCAGTCGATCCCGATGTGTAGATAATATAAGCGTCATCTTTAGGGTTGATCTCAACTGCAGGAGGCTTAACGCTTTTCTCAGCAAGTTGATCTTCGCATTGATGCAGATCTACGACTTCAATAGCAGTATTATTATTTTTGAATTCTTCCGCTAAATACCCAAACGATAAAACCGTCTTTGCTTGACTGTTTTCAACAACATATTTAATTCTATCTGCAGGAAAATCTGGATCTAAAGGAACATAAACACAACCAGATTTAACAATTGCGTATATAGCAAGCAACATTTCAATACTACGCACGCAATAAACACCAACATCATCACCTTGTCGAAGTTCCAAATCATAAAGCAAATTTGCTAGCTGGGAGCTTTTTTCGTCGAACTCTCGATAGCTCAACGACTCATCACCAAACTCAATCGCAGTGAACTCTGGACTTGCTTTTACTTGCCGCATAAATAGCGACTTCAAATCTAAAGGAGAATTAAAATCCGTCTTAGTATCGTTCCATTGATCTATTCTTGCCCGATCATTTTTGGGCAATGAAGGTAATTCGCATATCGGTTTTGCATCATTTTTAATGATGTCAGCAAGAATTTCATCATACAAACAAAACCAACTATCAAGAAATTCTTCGTTAAAAAGCGCAGCATTAAATTGGGCTTCCAAGAAGACTTGATTCGATTCTTCAATAACATTAACCCACAAATCAAAAGTCTCATAACGTCGCGGTAATGCATTAAACTGGGCAGAAATATTTTCGTAATTAATGCGAGTGTGTGTTGGATCTTGAGTAAATACAACGGAAACTAACGGTGGACGTTCGTTATTACGGTCATAGGTTAAATGAGGCAGCAACTCACCATAAGAAACATGGCCATGCCGACTAGACTCTTGTAGAAGATTAAACGTATCGGAAATAAAATGAGATACGAGCGACCTAGTTTCTAAAAAGCAACGCACAGGAAGAGTTTTAACATTGTGTGACAATACTTGATCTCGACCTGACAGCAATTGGCCAGCTAACGGAACACCAACAGTTATATCTTTTTCAGAAGTTAATCGATTTAGTAATAGAATAAAAACGCTGTAATACAAACTAAAGCTCGTCACGCCCATATTCGCGGCAAATGCATCTATCTTAGCTTCAGTATTATCATCTAACTTTCTTTTAAAATATCCAGCTTTGTATGTTCGATTGGCACCTCTAGGATAAACACTTGGTAAATCAAGGGGAGCTCCCATTTCTTTGTGTTTTTCAAGCCAATAACTCAACGAACTTACTCGTTTTGGTTCGTCGTCTAAGATCTCTGCTTTAATGGCATCTTGATATTTATCAAAGCTCAGTCTATCCGGCTTACCATCTAACAAATTCGAATAGGCCTGCAGCAAACTATTTACAAATAGATCGATTGACCAACCATCCAAAATTATGTGGTGAAACGTGAAAATAATACGAGAAGTATCACGAGCATCACAGGCTAATCGAAATAACGGAGAGGAATTTAAAGTAAAAACACGATCACAAAAATCCAATTCAGCCTTTGCGGAATCGATTAATTCGATTGATACATCTGAATTTTCCAATATTTGGAACGCTTGAGCGGATTCGTCGATGCATACACGCAGAATTTGATTTTGATGTTGGAGTCGTTGCAACGCCGCCATTAAGACGGTTTCGTCAACGGACTTCTGAAACTTTAATTCAAAACTTAGATTAAACGCAGAGCTTGCTTCAGTATTTTTTTGACAAGCCAACCAAATTTCAAGCTGCTCAGATGAAAGCGGTATTAGGTCTTGCTTATTTGCATCATCGAAAGGGTTAAAATTTACATGTTTTTTCGCGACACCATAATGATAAAACTCATCATCAACACTCGAATACCATCCAGCAATTCCGTCTGGATCAAAACCCAATTTCAATTCACTTGGCTTTCCGTAACCCTCAATCAAATCGGAACGAATTGATTGATCTTCGATATACTCAGCTAATCTTTCCGCACTAGAAAGATGATCACTAATATCCAGAAAATTAACAGATATACCGTAATGACATTTTACCGTCTTCACGATTTGCATAAACTGGATTGAATCAAAGCCTAAAGAAATAAAATCAAGACCCGCATCATCTAAAGAAATAGATTGTTCTAATTCTTCATTCAAAAGCGCTACAATCTCGTTAAGTTTTTCCGAAAACCTAATGTCCGAATCAACTCGCATTAGATTCGACGCTTTAGCAATTGGCAGGGATTTTCTATCCACCTTGAGATTTGTATTTAAAGGTAATTCATCTAACTCAACAAACCCAGATGGAAGCATATAGTCTGGCAATATTCGAGCGAGCTGAGCTCTCATATCAGCAACATTTAATACCTGACCTTCTTGCGCTACGACATAAGCAATGATTCTGAAGGCGTCATCATTTCCAAGCTTCTGCCCACTTGCAATCGCATCTTTAACGCCCGTTAGCTTTCTTAAGTAATAATCAATTTCACCCAGTTCGACACGAATACCGTTAATTTGAATCTGAAAATCTTGACGACCAAGCATCTCGATATTTCCATCGGACATTAACCTGCCCACATCTCCCGTACGGTAGAATTTTTTACCTTCAATGGAGATAAACTTCTCAGCAGTTAGCTCATCGCGATTCAAATAACCTTTGGTGACGCCGTTACCAGAAAAATATATTTCTCCTTTATATTCTGGGGGTAGAAGATTCTGATGTTCATCGAATACTCTAACTTCCATGTCAGCAAAAGGCTTTCCCACATAGGTTTTACTGGGTAGATTCGTGGGATCAACTAAAAAGGTGCAGCCCATACATGCAATTTCACTGCAACCATAGATAACATAGTGTTCTGCTGCAGGAAACACTCTGGTCATATCGTGAAGTAATTCAACGGGAATAAGATCGCCACCAGAAGAAGCATGTTTAATATGCTTAAAATCCGCAACAAGGCAATCGGTCTTTATCTTTGACACAATACGCTTAAGTAAGCTTGGCCCGATATGAAACATGTTAATCTTTTTAACTAGATTAACCATAAAATCGAGATCCAAAACCTGCGCTCGAGGCAAGATAACCGAAGTGCCACCACAATAAAGAGGCCCGAGCAATTCGAACATACTAATGCTGAAAGTGAATTTCGCAACTGCGGGCATAGTCACATTTGCATCCATGCCGTATTGATCTCTGGCAACGCGAACATAATGATTTAAGTTTTTATAGGAACCCATTACACCCTTAGGAATCCCCGTCGTCCCAGAGGTATAGTAGATATAAGCAGTATCATCTTCCGCAATCGAAACATTAGGATTTGAGTCAGAATATTGACCTAACTGTGCAAAAATTTCCTGCAACTCCAAAGACACAACCGGCTTTCTGATAAGTGACGAATTAGCTTCATCGCAAATAACTAAGTCAGGATTAGCATCTTCGAGAATAATATCGATTCTCTCCTGGGGAAACTCAGGATCTATAGGTATATAAGTCGCGCCTGACTTAAGAATCGCCAACAGCACAACAGAGAAATGTTCGCTAGGTGGCAATAGAACGCTGCATCGAAAACCGGGTTTAAAGCCTTGTTCAAACCAAAAAACAACAAGCTGATTCGCTTTTGCATTTAATTCAGCATAATTTAGTGTTTTATCTAAGAAAGAGATCGCTGTTTTCTTTGGCGTAGCTTTAGCAAAAGATTCAATTTGTTTATGTGGTGGACAAAATGCGTGGTTAATTTGTAAGCCTTGAGCTAGAGCATAAATACTTTGCTCTTCATCACTATCCAATATAGAGAGTTTAATAACGGAAGCGTTTAGCGCTTTTTTGAACGCAGATATGGCAAGATTGACAAAATGTTGAACGAAGGCCTCAATAGTCACGCGTGTAAAAGTAGCGCCGCAAAATTTCACTTTAATTCGATCTTTCGCGCTCTCACGACAATATCGTATGACGAGCTTTTCATTATTTAACAAATGATTTTGTTCTTCACCGCCATCTTGAAAGATAATTGCTATTGAGGGGCTTTTTGCACCGTCGGCGCGCTTAACATTCTGAACCGCCATTTGCTCGGATGAACTTTCCGAGATTAGAGAAGCATGAATCCGCCTTACGAAGGTACTCAAATCATTTTTTGGTTCAATTTCATGGCAAATAATCTTACTTTGCCTAGCGGTATTCTGACTGGCTAGGATGAGATGCAGTGGAATACATTCTTGACCACTATATCTGTAAAATAGTGCGCAAATAATTGCTGTGATTTCAGCTAAACATTGAAATGAATCCCCTGGAGAGGAAAAATCAAGCGGTCTAATCTCTTTTTCGTAACAATGATTTTCCCGTGAACCAAGCATTACACTATTCGTGGCCAAAGGAATACTAGAGCAACTAGAATCCTCTGTTGATAACCCCACTGTAGAAATTGCTTCAACGTCTTTTTCAGATCTAATAATTGAAGTCATGTTATTAAGAAATTGCCCTTTTCATTTTAATTTCAAGTTAAATCACAATCCCCGAGATATGCGATTAAACCGAACCATTAACTACCAATCAGTTAGGTTGCTCGAACACAGCCATAACCGTTTTTCTTCCTAGAATATCCGAATTAAATAGGGGTTTTGCTGTTTGGCAGATAAAGTATAGGTAACTTTTTCCAAGCATAACTGTGGAATGCCTTAGCTTTTGGACGAAATTCCAATGACGAGCAATAGAGCACACTCGAGTCCATTTCGCCTATATCCTACTTAAATCAGCTCTTTCAAAAAGCACACAATGATAACAAGTAGATGATAATACTTAATGAGTAAACTTAACTACATCAAGCCGACACTGTGCAGAAGTTTATCAGCTAATAATAGGCACATTGTTGCTTAAAACAGGGGAATATTTCACAGCGCCTAAAATAACATACTTTTGCACGCCATTCTCTGTAAATAACAGGCTCACAATGATAAAAACTTGTCACATGATTACACATTTTGATAGTTTAAAAGTTGTCGAATAAATTAACACCCTGGCATTCTAAGAATCTTAACCAGGAAAAACAAACTTCTCAAGAAACAAATAAAATCTTTTTAATTCAATAACATAAAGATAAAAACAGCGTAATTATAAAAATTATTCAGCATTGGCCTACATTCTGCTTATACTCCACGAGTAAAGATTATGCGCCAACTTCTTTTATATAGGAGTTAATGCCAATTTTAAATAGACAAGGCATGTAAATTAAGGCGATTGCATATAGAGTATACAACCAAGGACACAGCCCATGTTGAGCAGTGAGTTTGTAAAAGTAACGGATATATCTTTTTTAGAATTTTCAGGCAGTCACCCAGAATTGCTAGCGGACTTGTTTAGCAAAATGGGTATGGTAGAGGTAGGTAAGCACGGCGAAAGACCGATTACGCTCTACAATCAGGGCGAAATTCATTTTATTTCAAACCCAAGCTATGGTGGGAATTCAGAAAAATTCCGCAAGGTTCATGGACGTGGCGCCTCCGCAATGGGCTTCAAAGTAGAAGATTCTCAAGCAGCATTTGATCTTGCTATCTCACTGGGCGCAGAGCCTGCAGAAATTACCGATTATGATATTCCAGCGATCAAAGGTGTCGGCCAATCTCTTATATATTTGGTGGATGACTCAAGAGAAAAACAGTTGTTTTCTCAATTTAAATACGCTCGCTCGATCGAGAGTGATGGGACTACCGGTCTGCGACGGATCGATCACTTAACACACAATCTTAATCCAGGCGGAATTGATAGGATGTGTGGGTTCTATCGTAAGATTTTCGGCTTCAAATGCGTACGTTCGTTTGATATTGAAGGTAAAAAAACTGGGCTACTAAGCGAAGTAGTGACCAGCCCCTGCGGTAAGGTAATTATTCCACTTAACGAAACAAAAGATGACAAATCACAGATTGCCGAGTTTATACGCGAATACAATGGAGAGGGTATTCAACATATCGCGCTCACAAGCAGCGATATTTATAAAACTGTAGAATCGTTGTCGTCTAACGGTGTTGATTTCCAGGATACACCAGACACCTACTACGAACTAGTTGATGACCGCTTGCCCGGCCATTCAGAAAATGTAGAGCGACTGAGAGAAAACCGTATTTTAATTGACGGCGGACAATCTCAAGGTGGCGGCTTTTTACTCCAAATCTTCACTCAAAATAGTATCGGGCCAATATTTTTCGAGTTTATTCAGCGAAAAGGTAACGATGGTTTTGGTGAAGGTAATTTCCAAGCACTTTTCGAATCTATTGAGCTTGAACAAGAACGTCGCGGTGTGCTTTCATAAAACTAAATATTGCACGCTATTCAAAATAAAAAAGGGGCATATGCCCCTTTTTGTTTTTTTGGTAAACACCAATGCCAATCAGAATAATCGATTTTCTTGAGCTATTTGCTGATCTTTATATTCCAGCACTTTTTATCATCGCTACTGTTGTGGTGATTAAGCGACACACCAGTAACACATATAAATTCAAGTATTTACTCACTTATCTTGCCGCGATTGTAGCTATTGTTTACCTCGTTAGGTTAGTCGACCAGCTGGCGCTAATATGGTTTAGGCTAGGCTTAGACTACAGCACACACACTGCCCTCTCTCTTGCCCTCTGCTGTCATATAATTCGTAATTCTTATGCAGCAACATCATTCATAGTGCTAACATCTTTGATTTGGTATTGTTGGTTAATGTACCATCTTAAATACCATTCAATTGGGGACATGGCGTCAACATCATTGATAATATTGATATTGAACTTCTTATTGATAAAGTACCTAGGTAGCAGATATAAATTTACACCTATAAGCAGTTAAAGTGATAAGCGCAAACCTTTAGCTCGAAAAGAAATATTATTATTTAAGAACGGTCAACTCTGCATGAAAACTGGCAACTGTCACATACCATTGAAAGCTATACAAAACCAGTGTAGTTCGTTCGATACATAACGCTCCTGATTCCATTATGTGTTGAATTACACTCAACCAGCTTAGAGGGCTTGCAGGCCAGCAAATTCTCTAAAGATTCGAAATTTAGAAATCAAAACCACAATTCAGATATAGTCGCAATTCCGCTAAGATTCTCGCAACATTTGGCTGAAGGAATCCCACAAAAGGAATAATTTTGATACTATTCAACCAAAGAAAAAAACAAGTAGGTATCGCCAATGCGAGCAGGTGCAATAAACCTGGCAATTATTACTTTAATTATCTGTTTTAGCAGAACCGCCTCGGCAGCGGACCAGACGCTGCCCAATAACCCGAAAAAATTGCATATTTTGGATAGAACGGGAGCCGCTTACGTTCATATGCCAGCGAGAGGATGTGCTAAAGATGGGTTTTATCAACTCGATCCGGAACATCCAAAATACGACGCAATTTTTAATATGCTATTAGAAGCTCAGCTTGCGAAACGACATGTGATTGTTCGATTTGAAGGTTGCGGCAAATTAAAAAAGAAATCTTATGGTCGTATCATCGGAGTAATCCTCCAATAAAATAGGTAATCCGTTAACCAAAAAACCCGACCTATGAAGACCGGGTTTGTTATTATGTGGAGGTAAATTTATTTACTTAGGATTACACTATCAACATTCATCCAAACTCTAAATACGTTTAGGTTGGTGTTTTTCCACAATGGAATATGAAGCCAAAGACCAGTTTGAATGTCCGTTAAATTTGCATTTGAAATATCAAATGTATAAGTATTTAAAAACCCATCACATTGAATATCACCTAAGAACGTTTGTGATGAATCCAAACTGGCTCCAACAAACGCTTCAACAACAAGACCATCAATACAATTCAGGGTAACTTCTGCAGTTGTAAAGCCCGTTAAATCAAACCCTTCATCTTGCTCACTCGTGCCATTTAAGAAAAATCTTAAAGCGGCATAAGCACCGGGCGACTGATTCCAATAGTCAGAAATAAACGCGTAGAACTCACCGACTCCATTTGCTGAAATACGTCCTTTATCTCCATCCGTTTGAGCAAACCCATCTCCTAACAATTCTGTATCCCATACCACAATTTCTCCGTCTGGAAATGGAATACCAGATGCAATCACTTGATAAGTTTCGTATTCAACAGTTTTACCTTCTGCTACAGGAGTAATCCTTAAAAGAACGCGGTTTTCGATGTATTCGTCAGTTTCATCAACTTTACTACCTTCCGCGCCAGTAAACTGAACGTAAGGACCTCTTATCGCAGGACTATCAGTTGCCTGAGTCGTTAAATCTGCGATAAAGAAGCGATTAAAACCCCAAAGATTAAAATTAATCGATGCTGTATTCGTTTCAGTATCAACAGTACCAATACCATAAGGAATAAAACTAGTATCGTAAGGAGTAAAATTAATCGGTCCTGTTTTTTTCAATCTTACTGTCAGTAAACATGAAGATCCAAAACCGGTAAAGAAACAACTTGTAGTACCTGGCACATACTCTAATAACTCAGGATTAGGAGACGTCACTTCAGTAATATGAGTAACACCATCTGCCAACACTTCCTTTTTATACGAAATGTAAGCATTGTCTTCCGGAGAAATAACCATTTGTGCCGTTTGACTATTTGCAGAGCTAGCAACACCGCCAATTAATAATGCAGATGCGACTAAAAAAGATTTAACATTCATAACTCACCTCGATCAAATTTAGTTAACATATTAATATATTGCCAATTGCCGTTAAGCGTGAGCAATTATAGAAATATAAAAACTGAATACATGACCAAAAAGGACAAGCGATATTTTTTTGTTTGGAGAATAATTTGAATACAACGAATAATATATTTTATTCGTTGTATTTTTTTTCAAAACCGGAAAGTAATTTTTGAATATGATTTGGCGAGTGAGTTTTTCGCGCAATAAGATTATACGCAATAGGAACAATAAAAAGCGTAAAGACGGTAGAAAGAAGCACACCATAAAATACGACTATACCAATCACTTCTCTCGTTTCTGCACCAGCTCCGTTCGAAAACATAAGCGGCAAAGATCCAGCCACTGTAGTTACAGCTGTCATTACTATTGGCCGAAAACGTGTTATAGAGGCCTCCACAAGAGCGGAGTAAAAGTCGTTACCTTGATCGCGCAACTGATTCGCAAATTCAACAATTAAAATTCCATTTTTTGCCGAGAGACCCACAAGCATGACCAGACCAATCTGAGAATAAAGGTTTAATGAGCTATCAGAAAAATACAGACCAAATAAACCTCCGGCCATTGCCATAGGAACGCTAAGCATAATAACAAAAGGATGAATCCAACTTTCAAACTGGGCCGCTAACGCAAGATAAGTTACAAACAGACCCAGAACAAAAATAAATAAAAGGGATTCGCCTGCAAATTTGAAGTCTCTAGATTGACCTTTATAATCAATAATAGCGTTAGTTGGTAGATGATCTTTAACAAGACCTTCAAGATATTCTAGGGCTTCACCTAATGTATAACCTTCTTTTAGATTAGCAGCCAGCGTTATCGCTCTTACACGGTTATATCTATTTAACTGATTACTATCAGCAAATTCCGTTAAAGAAACAACGTTAGAAAGCGGTATTAAATTTCCATTGATTTCGGACCGAACATAGATGTTTTCTAGACTGGTTGTACTTCGCTGCTCCTCTCTTTCACCTTCAAGTATGACATCGTACTCTTCTCCTTTCTCGATAAAGGTCGTCACTCTCCGTGATCCAAACATGGTCTCTAAAGTTTGCCCGATATCCCCAATTTTAACACCCAAAGTTGCCGCTCGATCATAGTCAATATTCACTTCAATTTGAGGCTTTGTTTCTTTATAGTCCCAATCAACACCTAAAAGCCCGGGATTATCTTCATTTATTTTTTCATTTAACCTATCTCGCCATTCAGCCAACTCCTGATAGGTACCACCGCCAATCACAAACCTGACAGGTTTCGAAATTGAAGAGCCAAAACCCTGTCGCATAATTGGAAAAGCTCGAACACCAGGAAGATCAGAAAGTTTTCCTCTAATCTCACCAATGATATCAAAACCACTTCGTCGTTTATCCCAGTCATTAAGAAGAATAATAACAATGCCTGAGGAAAAAGTTTGTGTTCGTCCAAATGCACGAGGCGCTCTAACTAACAACCTTGTAACTTCTTCAGATTCAACGTAAGGCATAAGACGATCTTCGATTTCATCCATGTAACCTTTCATAAATGAATAGGTTGAACCTTCCGGACCATCAACAATTATGAAAAAGGCGCCTCTATCTTCTTTGGGTGCATACTCTTGGGGAACCTCATTAAAAACGGTTATTCCCGCAATTAAAAATGCAATAAATATAAAAATTCCTATCAACGGATATCGCAGGCTTTTCTCTAGTGCCCGTTTATATCCCGTAAGACAAAGATTAAATATTTTCTCAAATGCAACAATAAATGCGTTTTGTTTTCCTCCACCCTTCAATAGCTTTGAAGCTAGCATTGGCGTTAATGTTAAAGCAATAAAAGAAGAAAACATGACCGCGGCTGCCATAGTTAAAGCAAATTCAGAAAAGAGTCTACCAACGTCACCCTGTTGGAAAGCAATAGGAACGAATACCGCAATTAACACAATGGTAGTAGCTATAACTGCAAAAGCGACTTGACGTGTTCCCCGAAACGCCGCAAGTAGAGGCGGTTCATTATTAACTTGAATACGACGAGAAATATTTTCTAAAACAACAATCGAATCATCAACGACTAAACCGATCGATAAAACAAGAGCTAGTAGTGTCAGAAGATTTATAGAAAAACCAAAAAGGTACAAAGCCAAAAAAGTCGCAACAATTGATACTGGTACTGTAATTGTGGGAATCATCATAGACCTCAAATTACCGAGGAATATAAGAATCACTAACGCAACCAATACGATCGCGATTGCCAGCGTGCGATAAACTTCTTTAATGGCACCACGGATAAAAATAGACGTATCATAGCTTTGCTCTATCTTAATATTGGATGGTAAATTAGCCCTTATCCTTTCTGCTTCTAATTTTGCAGCAGCAGTGACATCAATCGTGTTAGCTGTCGATTGCTTTATAATGCCAATTCCGACTTGTGGAATTTTGTTCCCTCTAAAAAAAGTTCTGCTCTCTAATGTGCCAAATTCGACTCGAGCAACATCTGACAAACGAACAAGATAATCTATTCCATTTAGATTTTGCTGCGTCACAACTAAATTTCTGAAATCTTCTGGTGACCGGAAAGCTCTCTTGGTGCGCACCGTGAATTGGGTTTTTTTACTT
Source organism: Cellvibrionaceae bacterium (assembly GCA_965262305.1). GTDB lineage: Bacteria > Pseudomonadota > Gammaproteobacteria > Pseudomonadales > Cellvibrionaceae > CBDHEY01. The sequence continues at coordinate 707,835 of CBDHEY010000004.1, read as the reverse complement.
TCTATTACGCCGGCAGGCAGCTCAACATTTTCGTCTCTTAACGCTTTTTCAACATCACTTACAGTAATATTTTTCGCAGCTAAGAGTTTTCTGTCGAGCCATATTCGCATTGCATATTGTTCTTGGCCACCAATTCTTACTCGAGAAACTCCATCTAAAATGGAAAAGCGTTCGACTAGGTATCGCTCTGCATAATCTGTTAATTCCGGGACAGTCATGTTTTCGCCAGTGAGATTCAGCCACATAATTACATCGCTGTTGCTGTCTTCTTTCTGAATCTCTGGCGGATCTGCTTCCACCGGCAGATCATTTAATATGCCACTTATCCTGTCGCGAATATCGTTAGCAGCCGAATCAATATCACGATCGATATTAAACTCAACAGTAATTCGGCTACGACCATCAGACGATGTGGATTCTACAAATCGAATCCCCTGAACGCCCGCTATACGCTCTTCAAGAATTTCAGTAACACGGCTTTCGACAACGTTCGCTGATGCGCCAATATAGTTGGTAAGTATGCTGACAATAGGGGGATCTATGTCGGGATATTCTCGTAACGGTAACCGATCGAAAGCAACAATACCAAAAGCAATTAAAAGCAAAGAAAGTACACCGGCAAAAACCGGGCGCTTAACAGACACATCGGAAAGAATCATTGCGGGCTACTCCGAAGCTAATGGATCTGATTTGATAATAACTTGGCTATTATCACGAAGTTTAAAAGCGCCATGATTAACAATAAGATCTTCAGAATTTAGGCCACTTAACACCTCAACAAATCCCGGCTGACGACTACCTATCTGTATTTGCTGCTTTTTAGCTAAGAATTTATCTCCATCAGATAGCACCTTGTAAACAAAGTGTTTATCTGCATCTGCGATAATGGAAGATTCTGAAATTTGTAAGGATTGTCTTGAATTAAAAAATAATTCGACTTCCATCAACATACCTTGTTTCAACATATTTTTTGGATTCGGAATGAGCGCTCTCACAATAATTGTGCGCGTGACCGGGTCGATCTGATTATCAATACTCAGAACCTCACCTTCAAAATTCTGATTTTTATACGCACTTGAAATTGCAGCTATCTTTTGACCAGGGGAAATCACTGGAAACCAAATTTCAGGTATATCAAAATCTAGCTTCATAACGCTGTTATCATTCAAAGTCGTGATTACATCACCCGGCCTAACCAACGCACCAACGCTAAGAGACCTTAAACCTAGTACGCCAGAGAAGGGAGCAAGAATAACCCGATCTTTAAGGCGTGATTCCACAGCGATTAATCGGGCCTTTGCCGCTTCATAGTTTCTTTGAAGCTCATCTAAAAGTGATTCAGAAGCATTGCCTACTTTGACAAGAGCTTTAATGCGATCTAATTGACGTTTAGCCTCTGTCACTGTGGTATTAGCTTCGACTAGAAGCCCATGCTCCTCCGTATTGGTCATTTCTACTAAAAGATCACCCTTAGTTACTTCCTCTCCATCTTCAAAATGAAACACCGAAAGTATTTCAGTGACATTGACTGATATTTCAACCGATTCATTTGCTCTCAAAGTGCCCAAAGCTTCTAGCTTATCGGATAACTGAGTTTGCCTAACCGACTCAACCGTTACATGTATTGCTCTCTCTTGACCAATCGCAATATTTGTAAAAAAATGAACAGAAAACAAACACACTGAACAAAAACACTTAAAGCTGTTCTTCATAAATTGACCTGCAGCAAGATTGTTACAACAAAAGCTATAAAGCTCTGGCACATAAGAGAATACAATAGAGCATAAAATTTAGCTTACAAAGGGTTTTATAAATAAATGCATATTTGGGTTGATGCCGATGCCTGTCCAAAGGCTATCAAAGAAATACTCTTTAGAGCGGCAAATCGTAAGAAAATTTCATTAACACTTGTAGCTAACCAATTAATTCGGGTTCCACCATCCCAATTCATTAAGTCAGTTCAAGTGCCAGCAGGTGCAGATATAGCCGATAACGAGATTGTACGAAGATGCAACAAAAAAGATCTGGTGATCACCAGCGATATTCCTTTCGCCTCGGAGATTCTAGCTAAAGGAGGACTAGTAATAACTCCCAGGGGAGAACAATATACTTCAGAGAACATAGGCCAACGATTAAATATGCGCGATTTTATGGAAACTATGAGAGCGAGCGGTGTTCAATCCGGTGGGCCGCCGCCCTTGTCGTTAAAGGACAAAAAGGCTTTTGCTGATTTACTCGATCAAATATTATCCAAAATAAACTAATATCCTAATAGGGCCTAACACTAATTTCTACGTTGCGTTGTATCGAAACTTTTATTTTAATTCGCCTTCGATTTTGACAAGGAGACTTAAATGAAATTCACGATAGGTGCAATATTGGTAACACTGATGGCTTTGCCCTCTCACGCAAACGACAACATTCGCTTTTCAATCGATTTATTAGCTGGCGTAAATTCTCAGAATTTCGAATTCGATATAGAAGATAACGAAGATGCATCTGGAAATAGTTCGACAGTCGGGCTTCGACTTTCTTATCGGTTATTCTCAGATATAGGCATAGAAGCCATGTACCACGATTTTGGCGAATCCGAGGACATAGGGGAAACCGAATTTTTTCAATTAGAGTCGTCGTCCTACTCCTTCGGAACCGTAGGGTATGTTTCCTTACCTCTTAAAAAGACCCAACTCATTGGAAGGTTTGGCTTAGCTCGATCTGAGATTGAAGGAATATATAACAATGAATCACGCTCAACTGAAATCCAAAGCGATGATTTTTCCATATACGGTGGTGTCGCTATCGAAACACAGATTCTATCGTCTATTCATATTGGAGCTGAAGTAATGAGAATCAACACCTCCATTCAGGGCATCGGTGAAAATCAAACTCAACATATAGGTGCTTATTTAGGCTTCCGTTTTTAACTAAATGTTAACAAAAGATTAATCAAGGAATACATTGTTATGACTAATTACCTAAAAGTTGCTCTCATTATCTTCGCTACTTTCGGTGTCGCTTCGTGCTCAACTAATTCTGTGACTAAAAATTTCGATACATCAGAAAGACAAATACAATTTCAACAAGAGTTTAGAACAGGAGATAAAATCACTGTTCATTATAAAACTGGAGAAACTCAAACATTTAAAGTTTTAGAGGTTAAGAAAGACCGTTTCATTGGGAAAATTAAAATAAAAACGGAAGGCAAAGCAAATGAATATGTAATTACAACTATTGAAGCAAAATATGACAACATAAATAAAATAGAAAAACACCAACAGCAAAGAGGCATTTTAATTGTAATACTAGGTATTTTAGCTGCTATTGTTTAAGGTCTGGGCGAATTAAATCGCCCAGTGAATTTAAAGGTTGTCTTCTACGATTTGCGGTACGACTCGAAATACATCTTTATCTTTTGGCGTGACTTCAACCTTAACCCAATGATTATCTGAATCTCCAAAAGTTTGGAGACGTGACAAATTAGGTACAAGTTCGTTATCTTCTGGACCAGAAGCATCTTGATTCGCGTACCAAGGAACGAGTCTTGGTTTGTCACTCAAAAATACATGGAAATCACCATGCGCGATAACGACAGGTTTACCGTATTCCGCAGTTCTACTTAGTAATGTATCTAAAAATTCATTAAAACCTTCACGACCTCTATCGGTACTAATCAGATCAAAGCGGGGATTTGCATGGAACGTGATGAAAATTCCTGGTGATTGAGTTGCCTCAGCACGATCAAAAGTATAATGAAGCCAATCGATTGAAGCTTCGTTACGCTCATTAAACTCTTCTATTCGATCTACACGAGGCGTTTCAAAAGAGTCAGTTTCATCAATTTGATTCCAAGGGTTCAAATTGTTGTTACTTCCAACAACATGAATCTGAGAAAATACAACGTTAAATTTTTTGAAAATGGTATTTTCAACAAATTTTTCTCGCCCTTTAAAATTCGCTTGGGTGCGAACCGAGAATGGCCTCATACCCGTTGTTATCGTAGGGTTAGGAAAAAACAACTGACGAATAAAAGCCAAGCGCTCTGTTGGCAAGTAATTACCATTGCTACTTCTATGACAGTCCGTCCATTCGTTATCACCTGGCGTATAAATAAATGCTTGTTTAAATTTTTGGAATTGTTCAAAGCGACGAATTAGCAAATCATCATCACAACGCTCTCCACCGGATTTGATATCACCAGCATGTATAACAAACCTAACGTCTCTATCGGCGTTGACGTCATCGATTAAATTATCATAAGCTGGCTCTTGAGATTCGCCGTAAGGACCATCACCGATAATCCCAAAAGCAAAGCTAGGTTTCTTTTTATAGTTTTTAAGGTTTACATCTTTAGAATTTACTACTGGACTTAAAGCCAACATCAATGAAATACTGATTATTAACTTGTTCATTTCTCACTCCCGATTTAGTTTTTAGAAAAACAGCAAAATAATCATGGAGCAGATTTGTAAACAATTGTTTAAGCTAGCAATACAAATTTGTGAGAGTTTGGTGACATAAATTTTAAACAAATAAAAACAAGTCAATTCATGGATATTTCCGCCACATAAAACGTTTTTTAGTCACGGAAAAACCTGTAGAAAAACCCAAAGACACGAACATTTAAATAATAGATATATCTCAAATCAAAATCCCCAAGATAATCAAGGAAAACCTGATCGGTTTCCTTTCGAGTAATCCCAATTTCTTTTCGATATTGGCGCAAAATATCATGAATAAGTGACGCATAATAAGTTGCAGATTTACCCGTATTCACATTCGTCCGTCCATCGGGCGTCCCAAACAGAAATAAATCAAAAATATTTATTTTAGGAGAACAGCCATCCCAGGCGTAACCCTCTCCATAGGACCCTTTAATTGTAATATCTCCAGTGTTTTCAATTCTTAACCAATTATTTTCAAAGGTTTTTTTAATTTTGGTGGATTTATACACAACGTCTTCTGTTATGACATATTTGTAAACGCCCACTCTTCTTTTTAACGGCTCAATAACCATAGTCAAACCCCCAATCTTTATATATAACAAGGCAATTATAAATTTGGCGGGATAAATTTTGGTGACAGCTAAAAATAAAAAAGGCGCCAAAAGGCGCCCTTTTAATCGGACCAAAAATCTTTTACAAGGACTCTATAAACTTAACAACTGCAGCTTTATCTGAACCGCTTAGTGCGTTGTAGTTAGCTCGTGAAGACGTACCGGAGCCACCATGTCTTCCAATTGCAGCATCAATGGAACTAGATCCACCATCATGCATGTAACGCACTGCTCGTCCGCGACTAGTTAACAAGGTCAGGTTGTGGCTCAAACCCCATAGCGCTGGCGTTCTGTAGCGGCCTTCACCCAGATCCCATATTTTCATATCAGTGTATGGGCGAATAGTGATGTTTCTAACAAAACTAGGTGCATCTGAACGTGTTTTCGCTTCTGGCAAGTGACAGTTAGCACAACCAATCTCATTGAATAGCACATCTCCGCGCGCAACTGCTGGGTCGTCATAAACAGCTGGACGACGGCTAGGGACGGTTAAGACTTCGGTGTAGTTAACAATCGTTTCAAGTACGCGAGGTGGTAAGTGGTCTGGATTCACACCATGATCTTCACGGAACGCATTTCGGATTTGCTCTTCTACTGACGCAGCACCACCATCCCAGCGGAACCCAGCCTCACGACCTTCCATCCACTCAAGTAGTTTTACACCAAATACTGGCGGTGGTAAACGAGGGCCACGTGGAGTTTGAATCACTTCGGATCCACGACCATCACGGAAGTGACAATCACCACAGGTGCGCTGACCAATTTTCACTTGATCATGCTCACCAAGATACACATTAGGATCGATACCGTGGAACAAATGGTGACCAATAATGAAGTCATTCATTAGTCCTTCATCATGGACGGTAACCATTGGCTGAGTAAAGATTGCTTCTTGCTCATCATAGATATCTGCACCAGGCGAACCAGCGATAATCATAGTGGTACCCGCACGACCCGCCATATTCAATCTTGGGTCACCATAATTACCCCAACCAAGACCCACTGTATAGTAGGAGAAGTCATTGTAAACCTGTGAGCCAGCAAGTGCTGTAACTTCAAACTGAATCACCTGACCATAACTGAATTCACCACCGAAACCAGTACCTTGGTTGTAGGTGAACTGCTGCTGGCCATTAGAGTTACCCGCATGGTGACGAGCCGCTTCAACACGCAAGATGCCACCATCAACATCATGGTTCATTTGAACATTTCCAGGAGAGTCATTGAACCAAATATTGTAACGATCCAGTACGCGCAACAAGCTGTTGTTATGACACGCATCCGAAACTGCTGCAGTACATCCATCGTGAGCTACGGGGTGTCTCCAACGCATCCAGTTTGATGAACCATCAACAAAAGACGTGTAGTTATTTACATCGACACGACGATCGATAGTAAATAAAGCTGTGTGTATCCAATCGGTACCAGGCAAGCTACTCATCGGCAATGGATGCTTGTAGCGGAAGAAATACGTATAACTTCCAGAACAAGGAATAGTTAAGTTGCTGTTGGACAATTTCGCCATTTTAAAGGTTCTATTTCCATCTTCAGAACAATGCATCTCTAGACCAGAGTCGCCAGCTGTTCGAGTGAAACCTATATCACCAGGTGTTCCTTGAGGATAATTCTGTGGACCCCAGCGCCAAGTAAGCTGGTCACCATCGATATCAAATGCAAAACCGCGAGCCGAAGGCGCAGCACCATTTACGGGTGTCGCCAAGGCATCAGGTCGATCTGCACGTGGCGGTGGACCAACACGATCGCCGGGGTGGGCATTGGTAGTGAAATCTAAATTACTGAAATCTGGACGCTCTGTTTCTAAAGTGCCGATTGGAGAGAAGCCAGACCAGTTGCCAGAGTCATCACGCGCACGCACGTCGTAGTTGTAGGAAGTCGCTGTGGAGAGCCCAGAATCTTCATAACTTGTGCCATTAAAGCTCGCGATAACACTTCCATTTCGACGAAGCTCATAAAGATCCACTACGCCTTCGGCGTCTGTTGACGCGGCCCAATTTACAGAGATTTCAGTTTCACTTAGCGCTTCGCCCGTTGGACGTCCAGGAACAGTTGGCGGTGTGGTATCAGGAACGAATACGCCAGTGTTAATTGAAATGGAGCTAGTTTGTGCGGAACAGTTAGGTGCTGAATCACAAGCGCTAACCGCATAACTGTATGTAGTTTGTTCGTTTAATCCAGAATCACTGTAAGAAGTGGTTCTTGACTCACCTACTTTAGAACCATCACGGAAAATTTCATATTTCGCGACCGCGCGGTTGTCCGTTGACGCGTTCCAGCTAAGTAATGCAGCCCGGCCATTACGCCCTTCACCCTGCAAGTTAGTCGGAACAGTTGGCGCTTCTTCATCTGGCGGTAAACAGGTAGACGCAACACACTGACCGGGTTGTACGTTATGGGTAATGCCACACTCACCAGTAGAATGATCAATCTGTGTTTTAATTTCATACGTTTGGCTAGCGTTCACTGCACCAAAACTTCGTACCCAAACACCGTCATTCAGGCTAGCTGGCTGGCAACTACCGTTCAAGCACAAGAAGCTGTAGTTAGCACGGAAAGGCAAGTCGACGTGAGTGACATCACCATTTAGCGTCAAACAAAAATCACCATCAGCGCCAGGACCACCTGGGGTTGGTGCAGGAGTCGGTGTTGGCGGAGGAGTAACAATAACCGGTGTGGAGCTCGGAGTAGGAGCAGGGGTCGGTGTAGAACCACTGTCTACAACGGCAACAAACCAAACGCCGCCCGCATTGTGACCGTTTGTATCACCAGGAGCATTATCTTGGTTGTAGAAATAAAGTGGCTCGTTATTGTAGGTAACCTGTAAGCTGCCGTCAGTGCGTCGGGTTGTACCCAAATTGAGTGAGTTAGGGCCTGCCAAGTCACTCACTGAATCAACCAATAACGGTGGCCAAACGACCGCGCATTGTCCATTACAACTACTGTTTGGTCCGCCATTATCATTGGCAAACGTATAGAGCGTGAAACCAGGCTGCGAAGAACCAGGGCCACCTGCTAAGAAGTTACCAAACTGTGCATTTGAAGAAATTTCTACATCATCGCCTGCTTGTGGAGTAGGGCTTGGAGTTGGCGTCGATCCACTTGGGGTCGAAGTTGCTGTTGGAATAGGGGCTGGGGTATTGGAAACTAAGCAATTGCTCTCAGCCGTGATTGTCACACTATCGACATTCATTGCAGCATCACCGGCATCAAAGAAAATATCAAATGATGTGATCGTTTCTTCAGTGACTGAAACCTCAGCATCTTGGTATGCACCAACCCATGCGCCAGTCGACGCGAATGAAATGTTACCACTGTCAGTGCCATTAATGCGGTAGGAGATGTTACCAGATAGCTCTGAAGTGTAGCGCACACTGATAGACGTGATCGTACGATCGAGATCGGAGCTTAGATTCGTTGCCAAACTGAAACCAGAATCTTGCGTATTTATGAACGCAATGCCCTGGCCACCCGAAGCTGCTCCATCATCAAACAATTGAGCTGCACCTAAAATCTGACCCGATTCTGCTTCAAAAGTAGACACTACAGGAGGCAAAGGAGAACAGGTTGGTGCTGGAGTCGCCCTGGGAGTCGCACTAGGCGTAATTGTTGGGGTAATAATAGGATCATCTGCTGTTGGGGTAGGAATTGGGTCACCACCTACAGGAACGAACGCCCAACGTGTGAAATCACCTCTCCAACTAGCTGGCTGCTGTGCAACGTTGGCGCGGTCTTTACCGCTTAAGAAAATTAACTTGCCAGTAGCTCGGTTAACGATATGTCCGAAGCCATCGCCACGATCATCGTAAGACCACTGTGTCCAGTTACCAGTCCAGGTACTCGGCTGAATCGAAATTGGTGAACCGTTGGCATTCGTATCTGGCTTGATAAATTTATCAGCATGAACACTACGAAGGTGGAAGAAATCACCATTTTGGATTCTCTCCCACTGAACACATGCGCCTTGATTTGAATGGGGACGACTAGTAACGGGCTTTCCTAACTCACCGTCACAAACCATCATTTTGTTACCAGTGGGCTTATGTTCTATGAAGAACAAATCTTGAGCGACAACTGCCTGCATAGCGAATGAAGCTGCACCTGCTACCGCAAGCTTCAAGATTCGCGCAGTGCCGAGAGACTGCTTAAATAACATTTTATTCTCCTGTGAATTCACAACTTGATTCAACGTTAATTATTTTTCTAAAAATTGAACAACTAAAATATGGTCATTTAGAAATTCAGTTTTGTTTTTCATATTAGATATAAAAATTCAGGTTTATATGTGAACACAGAATTAGAACGAGAAAAAGAGCATTAAAGCGCCAAAAAAAGTGGTTCGAAGATTGTGGAAGAAAAACAGGTATTTATCCTACTGCGATAATTATTCAAACCTCAAATTTTGATACCAAAGGTAATATCAAAATATTCGATCAAAATATAATAAACAGAAACAACTTAAAAAACAGCTAGTTAGCTATACTTAAAAAAAATAAACAAGGTAACATCTTGCTAGAGGTAACACTCCTGTTTTTTCAAATAAAAGATTCGTACGCCGAAAAAAAATTGTTCTATTATTTTAAACGAACCAATTTTCAACAATTTTGAGTAAATTTTCGATGTAATCCCTAAAACAACACAATAAGCTCACATGTTCTAATTTAGGAAGATCTAAGATTAAAACGCTATAGGCGATTAAACATAATCTCGTCATTTTTCTAGCGGTAGGTTAAAAATATTGGTAATTTTTTGAGCAATAAAAAGACTTCGATAATGAGCTCTATACCTTGCCCACCTCAACAATTAATGCTGATCATTTAACTAAAAGGCTTAAAATCTAATCTAGAAATTATCTTATTGGATCTATAAAGCATCAAAACACCACCTCTTACGAGGCGGTGTTTTGAAATCAACAATCTATAGCGATTCGATAAACTTAACGACAGCAGTTTTATCTGAGCCACTTAACGCATTGTAGTTAGCTCGTGAAGACGTGCCAGAACCACCATGTCGTCCAATCGCAGCATCGATGGAACTTGATCCCCCATCATGCATGTAACGCACTGCGCGTCCGCGACTAGTTAACAAGGTCAGGTTGTGGCTCAAACCCCATAGTGCTGGGGTTCTGTAACGACCTTCACCCAAATCCCATATTTTCATATCGGTATAGGGTCGAATAGTGATGTCACGTAAATGAGATGGTGCATCTGAACGAGTGCGTGCCACTGGTTGGTGACAGTTAGCACAACCAATTTCGTTAAAGACCACGTCACCTCGTGCAACTGCCGGGTCGTCATAAACAGCTGGACGACGGCTAGGCACGGTCAACACTTCAGTGTAGGTTTCAATCGCATTCAAAACTTCTGGCGGCAAGTGATTTGGGTTAACGCCATGATCTTCACGGAATGCATTGTGAATTTGTTCCTTCACAGTAGCAACCCCGCCATCCCAACGGAACCCAGCCTCGCGGCCTTCCATCCACTCTAGCAATGTAGTTCCATATACTGGTGGTGGTAAACGTGGACCACGTGGAGTTTGAATCACTTCGGATCCACGACCATCACGGAAGTGACAATCACCACAGGTGCGCGTACCAATCTTCACTGAATCATGCGGTGCATTCTCTGGGCGTTCAATTGTTGGATCTATGCCATGGAAAAGATGATGTCCCACAATGAAGTCATTCATCATACCTTCATCATGTACGGTCACTAATGGCTGGGTGAATATCGCCTCTTGCTCATTATAGATATCTGAACCTGGAGCACCCGCAATAATCATGGTGGTACCCGCACGACCCGCCATATTCAATCTTGGGTCACCATAATTACCCCAACCAAGACCCACTGTGTAGTAGGAAAAGTCGTTGTAAACCTGTGAACCCGCCAACGCGGTTAATTCGAATTGAATTACCTGACCATAACTAAATGCATTACCAAAACCGGTGCCTTGGTTGAATACAAATTGCTGTTGACCATTACTATTTCCACCATGCCAGCGCATTGCTTCTGCACGCAAAATACCGCCATCTACGTTATGACCAAGGGAAACGTTTCCAGGAGAGTCGTCGAACCAAATATTGTAACGATCTAGCTTATTCAAGAAGCCATTGTTATGACAGGCATTAGATACAGCCGCGGTACAACCATCATGAGCCACAGGATGTCTCCATCGCATCCAGTTCGAAGAACCATCAGTAAATGGCGTATAGTTGTTAACATCAATGCGTCTTGCAGTAGTAAATAATCCAGTGTGAATCCACTCTGTTCCCGCCAAACTGCTCAGTGGTAGCGGATGTTTGTAACGGAACCAGTAGGTGTAAACACCCTCACAAGGAATCGTTAAAGTACTATTAGACAATTTCGCCACTTTAAAGGTTTTATTGTCATCTTCAGAACAATGCATTTCTAGATCTGAATCACCTACCGTACGAACCTGTTGCACATTACCATCATTTGGCGTGAACATTTCAGGCCCCCAGCGCCAAGTAAGCTGGTTGCCAGAAATATCGAAAGCAAATCCTAGTCGAGTAGGTTGAGCACCATTCACGGGTGTAGCCAAGGCATCAGGTCGATCAGAACGAGGAGCAGGTCCAATGCGTTTACCAGGATGCGATGCGGTAGTGAAATCAAGATAACTGAAGTCTGGACGATCAGTTTCTATTGCCCCAACTTGGGAAAAGCCAGACCAGTTGCCAGAGTCATCACGCGCACGCACGTCATAGTTGTAGGAAGTCGCTGTGGAGAGCCCAGAATCTTCATAACTTGTGCCATTAAAGCTCGCGATAACACTTCCATTTCGACGAAGCTCATAAAGATCCACTACGCCTTCGGCGTCTGTTGACGCGGCCCAATTTACAGAGATTTCAGTTTCACTAAGCGCTTCGCCCGTTGGACGTCCAGGAACAGTTGGCGGTGTGGTATCAGGAACGAATACGCCAGTGTTAATTGAAATGGAGCTAGTTTGTGCGGAACAGTTAGGTGCTGAATCACAAGCGCTAACCGCATAACTGTATGTAGTTTGTTCGTTTAATCCAGAATCACTGTAAGAAGTGGTTCTTGACTCACCTACTTTAGAGCCATCACGGAAAATTTCATATTTCGCGACCGCGCGGTTGTCCGTTGACGCGTTCCAGCTAAGTAATGCAGCCCGGCCATTACGCCCTTCACCCTGCAAGTTAGTCGGAACAGTTGGCGCTTCTTCATCTGGCGGTAAACAGGTAGACGCAACACACTGACCGGGTTGTACGTTATGGGTAATGCCACACTCACCAGTAGAATGATCAATCTGTGTTTTAATTTCATACGTTTGGCTAGCGTTCACTGCACCAAAACTTCGTACCCAAACACCGTCATTCAGGCTAGCTGGCTGGCAACTACCGTTCAAGCACAAGAAGCTGTAGTTAGCACGGAAAGGCAAGTCGACGTGAGTGACATCACCATTTAGCGTCAAACAAAAATCACCATCAGCGCCAGGGCCACCTGGGGTTGGTGCAGGAGTCGGTGTTGGCGGAGGAGTAATAATAACCGGTGTGGAGCTCGGAGTAGGAGCAGGGGTCGGTGTAGAACCACTGTCTACAACGGCAACAAACCAAACGCCGCCCGCATTGTGACCGTTTGTATCACCAGGAGCATTATCTTGATTGTAGAAATAAAGTGGCTCGTTATTGTAGGTAACTTGTATAGTTCCGTCTGTTCTTGTTGAGGTTCCAAGATTCAGTGAATTAGGACCAGATAAATCATTAGCTGACTCGACTAAAAGTGGTGGCCAAACGACCGCGCATTGTCCATTACAACTACTGTTTGGTCCGCCATTATCATTGGCAAACGTATAGAGCGTGAAACCAGGCTGCGAAGAACCAGGGCCACCTGCTAAGAAGTTACCAAATTGTGCATTTGAAGAAATTTCTACATCATCGCCTGCTTGTGGGGTAGGACTTGGAGTTGGCGTCGACCCATCCGGTGTAGAGGTGACAGTAGGTGTTGGAGAAGGAGTGATTGTAACTGAACAGTCACTCTCAGCCGTGATTGTCACGCTATCGACATTCATTGCAGCATCACCGGCATCAAAGAAAATGTCAAATGATGTGATCGTTTCTTCAGTGACTGAAACTTCAGCATCTTGGTATGCACCAACCCATGCGCCAGTCGACGCGAATGAAATGTTACCACTGTCAGTGCCATTAATGCGGTAGGAGATGTTACCAGATAGCTCTGAAGTGTAGCGCACACTGATAGACGTGATCGTACGATCGAGATCGGAGCTTAGATTCGTTGCCAAACTGAAACCAGAATCTTGCGTATTTATGAACGCGATGCCCTGGCCACCCGAAGCTGCTCCATCATCAAACAATTGAGCTGCACCTAAAATCTGACCCGATTCTGCTTCAAAAGTAGACACTACAGGAGGCAAAGGAGAACAGGTTGGTGCTGGTGTTGAGCTTGGAGTTGCGGGAGGCGTTTGATTACCTTCTACAGAAACAAATGCCCAACGCGTAAAATCACCTCTCCAACTAGCTGGCTGCTGCGCGACGTTGGCGCGATTTTTTCCGCTTAAGAAAATAAGTTTGCCTGTAGCTCGGTTAACAATATGCCCAAAGCCATCGCCTCGATCATCGTAAGACCACTGTGTCCAGTTACCTGTCCATGCAGTTGGTTGAATCGAAATAGGTGAACCATTTTCGTTAGTATCTGGCTTAATGAATTTATCGGCATGCACACTGCGAAGATGGAAGAAATCACCATTTTGAATTCTTTCCCATTGAACACACTCACCTAAATTAGAATGAGGGCGACTAGAAACTGGTTTACCTAGCTCACCGTCACAAACCATCATTTTGTTACCAGTGGGCTTATGTTCTATGAAGAACAAATCTTGAGCGACAACTGCCTGCATAGCGAATGATGCGACACCAGCTATGGCTAACTTCATTATTCGCGCAGTGTCGAGAGACTGCTTGATTAACATTTTAATCTCCTGTGAATTACTTTGATTCAACTTTAATTATTTTTTACTGAAAATATGAAAAACAAAAAATAGCCATTCAAAGATTCAGCGTTAATTTATAGTGGATGTAATAACTTGGAGTGTTATGTGAACACAGAATCAAAAAGAGAAATAGCGCTTTTAGCGCCAACAAAATTTGTTCGAAAACATGGAAGAAGAAACACGTATTTATCCTACCGAAATAATTATTCAAACTTCTTATTTTGATACCAACGGTAATATTTGAAAATTAGATTGATAAAATTTTATTATTCAAAAACAGCGAGTTACAAAATTTAATAGAACATATAAGATATAGCAATTCCACAAAGGTAACACTTAGATTTTTTTTCAAAAAACCTTGTTTCGTACTCCGAAAAAAATTTGTTCAATATATATAAACGAACTATTTTTTGGTTTTTTACGTCTATTTTCGAAGTAGCATTAAAAAAAGAAACTTTTATCGGACTGGTCTAGATTAGAAAATCTAGGTTTATGACTTTAAAAAACCTGTAATAAGCTCCAATACAAAAGTGACATAACATGCCATAAGTGATCGGTAATTTTTCCAGTAGGATGGATTATTAGAAGAGAAAATAAGAAAGAAAAATTAAGGAAAAATTAATTTTTTAAATAAAAAACGCTACCTCATATGAGGTAGCGTTCTATAACTAGTGTATCAAACTTATAGTGATTCAATAAACTTAATAACAGCAGCTTTATCTGACCCACTTAGACTGTTGTAGTTAGATCTAGAAGAAGAACCAGATCCACCGTGTCGACCAATCGCATCTTCGATAGTACTAGATCCACCATCATGCATAAAACGCACTGCTCGCCCACGACTAGTTAACAAGGTCAGGTTGTGGCTCAAACCCCATAGCGCTGGCGTTCTGTAGCGGCCTTCACCCAGATCCCATATTTTCATATCAGTGTATGGGCGAATAGTGATGTTTCTAACAAAACTAGGTGCATCTGAACGTGTTTTCGCTTCTGGCAAGTGACAGTTAGCACAACCAATCTCATTAAAGAGCACATCTCCGCGCGCAACTGCTGGGTCGTCATAAACAGCTGGACGACGGCTAGGCACGGTTAAGACTTCGGTGTAGTTAACAATCGTTTCAAGTACGCGAGGTGGTAAGTGATTCGGGTTAACCTTGTGGTCTTCACGGAACGCATTGTGGATTTGCTCTTCTACCGATGCGGCGCCACCGTCCCAGCGGAAACCAGCCTCACGACCTTCCATCCACTCAAGTAGTTTCACACCAAATACTGGCGGTGGTAAACGCGGACCGCGTGGAGTTTGAATCACTTCGGATCCACGACCATCGCGGAAGTGACAATCACCACAGGTGCGCTCACCAATTTTCACTTGATCGTGCTCACCAAGATACGCATTAGGGTCAATACCATGGAAAAGGTGATGTCCCACAATAAAGTCATTCATTAGTCCTTCGTCATGAACAGTGACCATTGGCTGGGTAAAGATTGCTTCTTGCTCGTCATAGATATCTGCTCCAGGTGCACCAGCGATAATCATAGTGGTACCCGCACGTCCCGCCATATTCAAGCGAGGGTCACCATAGTTACCCCAACCAAGACCTACTGTGTAGTAGGAGAAGTCGTTATAAACCTGTGAACCTGCTAAAGCAGTTAATTCGAATTGAATCACCTGACCATAACTGAATTCGCCACCGAAACCAGTACCTTGATTGTAGGTAAACTGCTGCTGGCCATTAGAATTACCCGCATGGTGACGAGCCGCTTCAACACGCAAGATGCCACCATCAACATCGTGGTTTAACTGAACACTACCAGGAGAATCTTCAAACCAAATATTGTAACGGTCTAAAACACGTAACAAGCTATTGTTATGACACGCATCCGAAACTGCTGCAGTACATCCATCGTGAGCTACGGGGTGTCTCCAACGCATCCAGTTGGATGATCCGTCGGTAAACGGCGTATAAGCAGTCACATCGACTCTGCGCTCGATAGTAAATAAAGCAGTATGTAACCAGTCTGTTCCAGGTAAGCTGCTCAAAGCAAGTGGATGCTTATAACGGAAGAAATAGGTGTAGTTACCGGAACACGGAATCGTCAAAGAGCTTCCAGACAATTTAGCCATTTTAAAGGTCTTATTACCGTCTTCAGAACAATGCATCTCTAGATCAGAGTCACCAGCTGTTCGAGTAAACCCTATATCACCAGGCGTGCCTTGAGGATAATTTTGAGAACCCCAGCGCCAAGTCAGCTGGTTACCAGAAATATCAAAAGCAAAACCACGAGGGGCGGGTGCGGCGCCGTTAACAGGTGTCGCCAAAGCAGCTGGTCGGTCAGCACGCGGCGGCGGACCAACACGATTACCTGGGTGTGCATTGGTAGTGAAATCTAGGTGACTGAAGTCAGGACGTTCAGTTTCAAGTGATCCAACTTGAGAGAATCTAGACCAGTTGCCAGAATCATCACGTGCACGCACATCATATTCATAAGAAGTGGCTGTAGAGAGCCCAGAATCTTCATAGGTCGTATCATTGATGCTCGCGATAACTCGACCATTTCGACGAAGCTCATAAAGATCCACTACGCCTTCGGCGTCTGTAGAAGCAGTCCAACTCAAAGAAATTTCAGTTTGGCTAAGCGCTTCGCCCGTGGGACGACCAGGAACAGTTGGCGGTGTGGTATCAGGAACAAATTCACCGGTGTTTACAGAAATAGAAACGGTTTGTTCAGAACAGTTAGGTGCTGCGTCGCAGGCTCTAACAGAATAACTGTAAGAAGTTTGTTCAGTTAAACCCGAATCGCTGTATGAAGTAGTAGCCGAATCTGCAACCTTAGTACCATTGCGGAATATCTCGTATCTAGCAACCGCACGGTTGTCAGTGGAAGCATTCCAATTGAGCAATACAGCACGACCATTGCGTCCTTCACCTCTTAAATTTGAAGGAACCGTAGGCGCTTCTTCATCCGGCGGCAAACATGTAGAGGCAACACACTGACCAGGCTGAAGATCATGGACTATTCCACACTCACCGGTGGAGTGGTCAAGCTGTGTCTTGATTTGGTAGGTTTGACTCGCATTCACAGTACCAAAGTTTTTCACCCAAATACCATCAACTAATTGGGCTGTTTGGCAATTACCATTCAGACAAAGATAGTGATAGTTCGCCCGAAACGGCAAGTCAACATGAGTGACATCACCTGACAGCGTTAAACAAAAATCGCCATCAGCTGGCGGATTATCTGGTGTCGGGCCAGGAGTAGGTGCTAGCGTAGGAATTGAAGTTGGCTGTGCAGTTGGTGTAATCGTCGGTGTTGGCGTCGAGGTGCCGTTTAATTGCGCAACGAACCAAACACCACCAGCGTTGTGCCCTACTGTATCGCCAGGCGCTTTATCCTGCTCATAAAAATATACTGGTTCGTTATTAAAAGTAACTTGAATTTTACCGTCTTCTCGGATAGTGGTCCCTAGATCTAATGAATTATCTCCAAGTAGGTCGACTCTGGATTCCACCAACAGGGGTGGCCACACCTCTGCACAGCGTCCGTTACAATTACTGCTTGGTCCACCATTATCATTTGCAAAAGTATAAAGCGTAAAACCTGGCTGGGATGAATCAGGCCCACCGACTAAGAATTGTCCAAATTCATTATCTTGAGCAATGGAAACCGCTGGCTCACTCGGAGCGATAGAACCTCCATCTATAGGGATAAATCTCCAACGAGTAAAATTTCCGCGCCAGGAGATTGGCTGCGAAGTGATTTTTGCTCTATTTTTTCCACTTAAAGAAATTTGTTTACCAGTGCCACGGTTAATGATGTGACCAAAACCATCACCACGATCTTCGAAACGCCATTGGGTCCAATTACCTTTCCAAGGGTTATCTTGGATTGAAATATAAGACCCATTATCTTTGGTATCAGGCTTAATAAGCTTATTAGCATGAACACTGCGAAGGTGAAAATAATCGCCGTTAGGGATTTTTTCCCACTGTACACACGCGCCAAGGTTTTCATGGGGTCTGCTCTCAACAGGCTTACCATGTTCGCCATCGCACACCATCATTTTATTACCAGTGGGCTTGTGTTCAATGTAGAAAAGCTCTTGTGCAACCACGCTGTTCCCAAAAAATGACAAGCTTCCCGCAATTGCGAGGCTCATCATTCGACCAGCAGCCGATAGTTTTTGACTTGCCATAAAATTCTCCTGTGAGTTCAAATTTGATTCGGCAAATAGTTATATTTAAAAGATAATTTTTATAAATATCGATTATCAAAAATTCGATCGAGTAGATATGAAAAAACTTGATAAAAAAGATGTTACATATAGGAACATAGAATTAAAACGATCAAAAGTGTCTAGTTAGAACGTCTTTCACAGTTCAGAAAGAAAATCCTCACAAAAAGCTTTTTCCGCGCCAAAAAAACAAAATCAATTCCAAGACTTTGTAAATTTAAGGTTGTTTAGAAATTCAATAAATGGACTGAAAAATCGATCTATGCAAAAACATTAATACGCTTTTGAAAAACAAGTTAAATTAATTTAGGAACAATGTGAGCTTCTAGAGAAGTAAAAAGTGGATGTATGAGAAGCAGGGTTAATCAAAGCAAAGTAGTTCTATGGTTCCTAAAAATGGATGCATAAAAAATAAAAAACGGCGCCTAAAGCGCCGTTTTGCTTCTTTAATAACTTTAATTATTAAAGCGTCTTAACAAAGTCTATGACGGCATCTTTATCAGATGCGCTCAAACCATTGTAATTGCCTCTAGATGCTGAACCTGAAGATCCGTGACGACTAATTGCATCTTCAATTGAAGTAGATCCACCATCGTGCATGAACAAGGCTTCACGGTTATTTCTGCGTAATAGATCTAGGTTATGTCCAAGACCCCATAGAGGAGCTGTACGGAAGCTACCCTCACCCAAATCCCATAATTTCATATCAGTATATGGTCGGATAGTCAGATTTGCCCATGGCGCCTCTACGTCAGCACGCGTCTTTTGCACGGGTGTATGACAGTCGGCACAACCAATCTCATTAAATAGAACATCACCTCGGCGCACGCTAGCACGGTCGTAAGAACCAGGATCACGAGCAGGAACCGTCAACATTTCAGTATAAGCAACGATCAAATCAACCACTTCATTAGGCAGATGATTTGGGTTTACTTTGTGATCTTCAGCAAGAGCGTTGTTTACTTGATCTGCAACAGTATCGGCTCCACCGTCCCAACGGAAACCCACTTCACGACCTTCGATTGATTCTAGCAATTTAACACCATAGGTAGGTGGCGGTAAACGTGGGCCACGCGGAGTATTGATAACCTCGGAACCTCGTCCATCGCGGAAATGACAATCTCCACAAGAACGCTCACCGATTCGCATAGCTGGATCATCGAACAATGTCGATCCATTTTTTCCAGGATCAATACCATGGAACAGATGGTGGCCGACGATAAAGTCATCGACATCTTGCTCTTTGTTTAGAGTAGTAACAGGCTGTGTGAATACCGCGTTGTATTCTAGATCCGAGTATGTGCCATTGTCAGAAAACCACATAGTAGTACTGGCTTTACCGGCAGAAGCAAGTCTAGGATCACCATAAGCATTCCAGCCATAACCTACTTGGTAATAAGAGAAATCATTGTAGGTTTGTGCGCCTGTACCACCAGCAACAGCTGTTAGTTCAAACTGAATTGTTTGACCATAGCTGAAAGCATTACCAAAACCAGGGTTTTGTGTAAGGCTAAACTGCTGTTGACCGTTGATATTACCCGCATCGTTACGATGTACATCATTACGAACAATATTACCTTGTACACCAACAGTTAACTGGACATTTCCTGGGGCGTCATCAACATAAATAACGTAACGATCAAGATGGCGTAAACGATCTCCATTATGTTGCGCATCAATTACCGCAGCAGTAATACCATCATGGGCCACTGGATGACGGAAACGCATCCAGTTAGCAGAGCCGTCAGTAAACGGCGTGTAGTTAGCTGGATCAACACGCGAAGAAATTGTAAAAGGCGCGGTGTAAATATATGCCGAAGCAGGATTATTGTTTAGCGGCAATGGGTGTACATAGCGGAAGAAGTATACGTAATTGTTCGAAGTACACGGAATCGTCGCTGTTCCACCAGAAACTGCTACAGAAGTATAGGTTGCACCACCATCGTCAGAACAATGCATCTCTAAGCCTGAATCACCAGGACCTCTAAAGATATTTCCACCCCAACGCCACGTTAGTTGGTTACCGCTAATGTCAAATGCAAAACCGTGTGACGAAGGTGCGGAACCGTTAAACGGCGTTGGCAAGAACTCTGGACCATCGTTGCGCGCTTCCGGGCCCACTTGGTTACCATTATGATTGGTCATAGTAATACCAAGAACAACGTCCGTCGAGTCGTGCTTGTTATAAGTCCAATTCAAATAACTGAAGTCAGGTTTTAGTGTCTCAACAACTAAAGTAGGCGAGCTACGAGAGCAGTTGTTTGAGTCATCGCAAGCAACCACGGTGTAAGAGTACTCAGTACCAGCTTCAAGACCAGTGTCTGAGTAACTTGACTCATTAACTGTAGCAATAGCTAAACCATTACGCGTTAAGCGGTATTCAGAAACCACTCCAGCTGCGTCAGTTGAATCAACCCATGTCAAATTAATTTCGGTTTCGCTTATTGCTTCACCAGCAAGTTGAGCAGGTACAGATGGTGGCGTCAAATCGGGAACAAACACTCCAGTATTCACGGTTTGTGCGGGTGTGAAACTTGAACAGTTGCTCGCGCCATCACAAGCACGGACCTCGTAGGTATAGTCAGTGGATTCATTCAGACCAGCATCATTAAATGTAAGCGTTGAACCTGAAACATAATCGATACCACGTCCATCACGGAAAATTTCGTATCGAGACACTTCACGATTGTCTGTTGCTGCTGACCAGCTAAGTCTGACAGCTTGTCCATTTCGACCTTCCAATGCTAGATTTGTAGGCGCAGTCGGGTTCTCTTCATCTGGAGGCAAACAACTGGAAGCAACACATTGCCCAGGCACTACATTGTGGATAATTCCACACTCACCATTGGTGTGATCAAGTTGTGTTTTAATCTCATAGGTTTGGCCAGCAGTCACAGGACCAAAACCTTTAACCCAAACACCGTCAACTAGATCTGCAGTCTGGCAGTTGCCGTTTAAGCACAAGAAGTGATAGTTCGCACGGAAAGGTAAATCAACATGAGTCACTTCACCGTTTTCAGTTAGACAGAAGTCAGACCCATCAGCATTACTTGGCGGAATAAGTGGTGTTCGACTGGGATCAGGAGTTGGCGTCGGACCAGCAGGAGATGGTGTAGGAGTAGGACCATTCGGACTAGGCGTTGGAGTCGGTGTACCAGGAGAAGTTGAAGGCGTCACTGTTGGTGTCGCAGTCGGTATAGAAGTTGGACCACAATTACCGCCGGCAGGAGCACTAACCGTAACCATATCAACATTCATCGCAGTGTCGCCACTATCGAAGAACACATCAAATGTAGCGCCTGGTGGAATTGAAGCGGGAATAACAATTTCTGAATAGCTACCAGTCCAAGCACCAGATGAACTAAAGTTGAAATCACCAGCATCAACGCCGTCAATTCTATAAGACAGAGAACCACTCAATTCTGATGCATATCGTACAGTCACACTGCGCGATTCGCGCTCGTTACCACTAGTGGTAATACTGAAACCCGCATTTTGAGTACTAATAAATGCAACGCCTTGACCACCTGACGCGGCCGCATCATCGTAAAGGCTAGCAGACCCTAATATTTGTCCCAACTCAGCTTCATAAATAACATCTTCTGGCGGAGCACCGGGGGTACAAACAGGCGGTGTGGGCGATGGAGATCCTGTAGGTGTTGAGGTTGGCGTTGGTGTAGGACCCGCATCGACTTGAGCCACGAACCAAACACCACCGACATTATGTCCTACGGTATCGCCAGGTGCATTATCTTCTCGATAAAAATAAAGAGGCTCATTGTTGAACGTGACTTGTATTGTATCATCGTCGCGAACAGTGGTTCCGAGATTCACGGAAGCTGGACCTTTAAGGTCTGCCTCGGACTCGATAAGTAAAGGTGGCCAAACTACCGCACATTGACCGTTACAGTTACTATTGGGACCGCCATTGTCATTAGCAAAAGTATAGAGTGTGAACCCTGGTAGTGGAGAATCAGCACCACCAACAAGGAAGTCCCCAAATTCCGCGTTATTTGAAATTACGACAGCGGGTTCTGCAGGCACAGGAGTTGGCGCTCCATTTAAAGGAACAAAAGCCCAACGAGTAAAATCACCACGCCAACTCGCTGGCTGTTGCGCTACATTAGCACGGTCTTTAGCGCTCAAGAAAATAAGTTTGCCGGTACCTCTGTTTACAATATGCCCAAATCCGTCACCACGATCATCATACGACCATTGTGTCCAATTACCAGTCCAAGTATTTGGTTGAATCGAAATAGGAGAACCATTATCACTTGTGTCCGGCTTAATGTATTTATCTGCATGGACACTGCGAAGATGGAAGAAGTCACCATTTTGAACTCTTTCCCACTGAACACATTCGCCTTGATTTGAATGAGGTCGACTAGTTACGGGTTTTCCGAGTTCACCATCACAAACCATCATTTTGTTGCCGGTGGGTTTATGTTCGATAAAGAACAAATCTTGAGCGACAACGGTATGCATGGCAAAGGATGCGATACTTGCGACTGCAAGTTTCATCATTCGCACAGTGCCGAGTGACTGCTTTGTAAACATTACTATCTCCTGTGATTTTTATTTTATGCGCTATTAAAGTCACGCCAAATACTTAAACGGTTTACTCTTTCAGATTCTTAAACACAGTAACAGCCTGTTTAAGAAACGACATATTCACGACGTAAGGAAAACACTTAATGGAAAGTGTTTTAAATTCTATAGAAGTAATCCTTATTAAAATTTAGTTAGTGATAGGAACACAGCATTAAAAGGTACACAAGACTAAAATTTAAGCAGTATTAGCTGTTCGAATATAAAAGCGAGTTTTATTCTATTTTCGAACTAAAAATTCCAGATAAACGAACCAAGAACACTTCCCGAATGTTACCTAGAGTAATGATTAAAAAGCTGACTCACCTAAATTTAAATTAAAAGCTTAAAAAACAGATAGTTACGGAAATACAAGTTGTTAAAAATGGTAACGCACCAAAGACTTATCAATAAACACTTTTGACGCGATTGGCAAATGTTCGAGTTTTATTTTTATCGAAAAATCGACAACGAACGATTTTATATATCAAAAACACTGAATTTCCGAGTTTTTAACTACAATCGAATCGAAAAAAGAATTGGCGTGCCAAAAAGAAAAAGTGACATTATTTGGGGAGGGAGGAAGTAAAGCTGCGAAGAGTCACAGCTTTACTTAAATCGAATATTAAAGCGTTCTTAAGAATTTAATGATATTCGCTTTATCATTTCCGCTAAGTTGCTCATATGCATTGATCACAGTATCAGCATCACTCGCACCGGATGAATTTCTGTGCTTAAGAATAGCGTCCTCTAGTGAGGTTGCACGACCATCATGGAGGAACAATATATCACGCTGTGTAAAGTGGTGCGCAGCCATTTGCTCTTCATGAGTGCCAGTCAAGACGATTTGCATTGCAAGCTCGTTCGCCACGACACGGTTGTTATTCTCAAGCAAGATGATATTCCGTCCAAGCCCCCATAGAGGAGCGGTCCGATAGTTGCCATCAGCTACCTGGTGAACTTTCATATCTGTGTAAGGGCGGATAATAAGGTTTCGGAATTTAAGTGGCGCTTGATCACTGGTACGTTGCACTGGTGTATGACAATCAACACAACCAACCTGATCAAACAATACTTCACCTTCTTCCACACCAGGAATATCAAAAGTACCCGGGAAACGCGTTGGCACAGTTAAGAACTCAGTGTATTTGTTAATTAACTCTATGTTTTCAGGAGTAATATCTGCTGGATTTTCTGGGTCAATTTTATGGTCGCTTATCAGCGCATTTTTAATTTGCTGACGTACTGTTGGAACACTTCCGTTCCAGGTAAAGCCAGCTTCACGACCGTCAATATATTGCAGCAATCCCACACCGAATGTAGGTGGTGCGATACGAGGACCATTAGCCGTATCGATTACATGAGATCCTCGTCCATCACGGAAGTGACAGTCACCACATGCGATCGGCGCACCTGCTTTAATTTCAGGAATCTCGACACCAATTCCAGTATCACCCGGATTTGACCCAAGATTGCTTTGATCAGGTTGCTCTTCAGTTGTACGAAGCAATTTTACCCCGTGGAATAAATGGTGACCCCAAAGGAAGTCATCTACTTCTGATGGTTGCGTTAAGGTCGTCAAATGCTGAGTAAAGATGGCATGCTTATCCATGATGACATCTGAAATTCCCGCACCTGTGTGGCCATTTTTAAATTCACCACCATAGTTCTTGATGTTATAAACCATGTGAGTGCCGCCTTTACCAACTAGAGAAAGACGTGGATCACTGATTGGATTATAAAACCCTAAACCAAAGGTATAGTATTGAAAGGTGTTGTATGACTGCGCGCCAACGTGACCCACAACTCCGGTCATTTCAAAACTTAGCGACTGGCCATAACTCCATTCACCTTGCGCGTTGTAGGTCGTTTCACCATTGGAGGCCGTGAAGCTATAACGCCAAGTTGGAAGTTTCGCATCACCAGCGCCATTTTGCAGGCCTTCCACGCGAACAAGGCCTTTCTCAACTGCACCTTGCCCTTTTGAGTAGGGTAGTTCGAAGTCGAGAACGAGCTGGATATTGCCGCTTGGTTGAATGTTTTCTGTCGCTTCTATCGAGTAACGCGCTAGTTCTGCAAGCCGGGAAGAGTTATGAGTTGCATCCCTAACGGCTTCGGTTACACCATCGTATGAACGAGGGTGACGGAATCGCATCCAATTGGCAGAAACATCTTTAAAGGTCTCACGAGAACTTAAGTCAATGGTAGTACCATCATTAATAAATAACGCCGTGTATCGATAAGCCGAAGAAGGATCGAATTCATGGTTGTCATTAATTTCAAAAACACCAGCACCTGCATTATTCAACTCGTAGCGGAAGTAATACCAGTAAGTATCACTAGATGCACAAGCGGATGGAATAGTCGCTGAACCAGATGTAACATCTACCGAAGAGAAGTTCAGTTGGTCAGCAGAACAAAACATAATAACGGTGTCTCTGACCGTTGCAGCAAGCTCATTACCAAACTGCCAGGTAACTCGCGAACCGTTGATATTGAATGCAAAACCATTATTGGCTACCGCCATGTTACTCGGTGTACGAAGTGCATTTTTGTATAGCTCTGTCGGAACAGCAGTTGTCTCTACTTCTGCTACTGGCCAACTACCATTTGCGCCATCAGTCTGACCGGGCACGGTATCTGCTGCTCGGAAGTATAGAGGCTTACCTTTATAGGTTACCTGAAGGCTGCCATCTGGAAGAGTTATCGTTCCTAATTCGCCAATAAGACGTGAAGGACGAATGATAGCGGCCTCGTCTTCAACAATTAATGCAGGCCAAGCAGCACAATTCACGCAATTACTAGTGCCAGAACCAGCGACATCTGGCTGGAAGGTATACAAAGTAAAACCAAAATTATCAGAACCCGCACCAATACCGCCAACTAGGAAATTTCCATTCGCTTGCGTATAGCCATAATCTAAGGCGGGAAGAATTTCAGTATGAACACTAGGAGCAACAATTTCTGGGTTTTTATCTCCAACAATACCAGGGGTTCCTGGGTCGCCAGGACCACCGGGCCCTCCAGGACCTGAAGAACCACCGCCCCAGTTTACATCCCATGTGGGGAATTGATCCGCTCCCATACCTGGAACCTTTAATTTAGCTAAGTAATTGCCCGAAGACATGTTATTGAAAGTGTATTCCCAACGACCATTTACAAGAGAAGCAGCAAAACAATCTTGTTCGTCATTTCTACACATGTAGAAAGTACCGGAAGTAGGCCAGCCCGGAAGAGCAACGTGCCAGTATGTCGCTGTCGAACCGTCAACCTCGTCGAAACCAAAATCGGTAGGCTCTGGAGTACCAGTCGGCGTAGGAGTAGATGTCGGAGTCGGAGTTGGCGTAGAACTTGGAATCAAAGTCGGTGTAGCTGTAGGTATTGACGTAGGAGTCGACGTCGCCGTTGGAACCGAAGTTGGCGCCAGCGTAGGCGTTGGGTTTGGCGTTGAAGTTGATCCATCAATTGATACAAATGACCAGCGAGTAAAATCACCTTGCCAAGCAGCAGGCTGAAGAAGAATATTTGAACGGTCTTTTGCCGACAAGAAAATTAACTTACCCGTTCCACGGTTAATAATGTGTCCTGTACCATCGCCTCTATCTTGATAAGACCACTGAGTCCAATTACCTTTCCAAGTATTTGGTTGAATAGAGATCAACGATCCATTTTCATTGGTATCTGGCTTGATGTATTTATCTGCATGGACACTGCGAAGGTGGAAAAAGTCACCATTTTGGACTTTTTCCCATTGCACACAGGGGCCACGATTAGAGTTTGGTCGACTGGTAACGGGCTTACCAAGTTCACCGTCGCAAACCATCATTTTGCTCTTGGTTGGCTTGTGAACAATATAAAATAATTCTTGTGCAACCGAATTATGAACTGCAAAAGATGCTGCACTCGCTAAAGCTATGCTAATGCATCTTGCAGCAAATAACTGCTTAATAAACATACTTCTCTCCATCGGTCTTGTGAGTTATAAAATTAAGCGGGTTTTACATATATTTTTGTATGGCTTGAGCTAAGTAAGACCAAACAAATTCCAATATATAAAACAGCTTAAACCGGGTACGTGATGACATATAACCGGCAGTTTTTCGAGTATTTGTTAGGATGCATATGAAGCCATATGGCTAGAAGGGGTTCAAGACTCTCAAGCAAACCTTATACACAGTTCGAATAACCAGTTAGTTTTAATTCATTTATCGAACTAATTTGCGATATTTACGAACCAGCTACTACTAGTTTCTGGAGTAAAACCCACCAACAAAACCTTATTCTGCTTAAAAAACCGAATAAATACATTGAGTTATGTAAGTAGATCAATAAATTAATCAGATTTTTTAAGGGATGTGATAACTATCAAAAAAACAGCAAGTTCGAGTTTTAATTTCACTTATTTAGACCTTTGCGAACCAGTAAAGGGAATCAGAAATCACATTTTCCGAGCTAAAACGATAAAACCAAGATAAAAAAACGGCGCTATAAAGAGCGCCGCTAACATCGATTTAAGAGTACTAATTAAAGCGTTTTAACAAAATTCACCACTGCTGTTTGGTCACCTGAACTCAAGTTTTGGTATTCAGATCTTGAATCCGCTGCTGTGCCGCCGTGCTGCATAATGGCTTCGTGAACACTAGATGCTGAACCATCATGCATGTAGATCGCAGATTTACCGTTGTAACCAAACAAGCGCAAGTTTTGTCCCAAGCCCCAAAGCGCTGGCGTTCTGAATGAACCTCCCGTGCCAACGTCCCATAGTTTCATATCTGTATAAGGACGAATCTCTAGGTTTCTTATATGCTCAGGCGCATTTGAACTTGTTCTCTGAACGGGTGTGTGACAATCCGCACAACCAATCTGATTGAATAACTTATCACCTTCAGTCACCCCTGATTGATCGTAAGACCCTGGGTTTCTATCAGGAACCGATAGCACATTGACATAGTGCGTAATCAAATCTAAAACCTCACGAGGCAAATGATCAGGATTAACTTTGTGATCATTAATTAATGCGCTTCTAACCTGCTCTTCAACAGTATCGCGCTTACCTTCCCAACCAAATCCTGCTTCACGACCTTCTATCCACTCAAGCAAAGCAACACCATAAACCGGTGGTGGCAAACGCGGACCATCTGGTGTATCGAACACTTGATCACCACGTCCATCTCGGAAGTGACAGCTACCACATGCAAACTCACCAATATACACTTCAGGGTTATCAAACATATTACGCGTTGGCGAGTTAATATTGTTAGCTTGTCGAGGATCTATACCATGGAACAAGTGATGACCAACAATAAAGTCATCAATATCTTTTTCACTGTGAACCGTAGTCATAGGCTGAGTAAAGATCGCGTTTCGCTCCAACTCGATATATTGACCAGCATCAGAGAATACTTGCGAAGTACCCGCTTTACCCGCTGAATTCAGTCGTGGGTCACCGTACTTACCACAAAAACCACAACCAACTACATAGTGCGAGAAATCATTATAGGTTTGCGCTGGTGATTGGCCTGCAGCTTCTACAGAAAATTCAAAGCTAATAACCTGACCATAACTGAAAGTATCTTCAAAGCCTTCAAGCTCGGATTGAGGTGCAGTTCGGTAGTCATCTCCAAAACGCGATGCCGTGTTAACCATAAAGAATTGCTGACCATTTGGTCCACCTGCGGCACTGCGTAAAGCTTCATTTCTGCGGAAACCCGGTACCACATCTTGCGGTACACGCGGATCATCTTTACTCATGAAAGATACATCCATATTGAAATCAACGAAACCACTGCTATCGTCAACCCACATCAAATAACGATCAAGATTACGGAGCAATTCACCAGCGTTCGGGCGATCCAACACAGCTGCGGTAATGCCGTCTGTAGTAACCGGATGACGAATTCGTGCCCAGTTAGCAGTGCCGTCTGTGAATGAATAAGCGCCGGGCGCATAAGGGTTAAATTCGCCGCCTGCCGTAGTGAATAAACCTGTGTAGATCCACTGATGTGCAGGGTCGTTATTCAGCGAGTGAGGATGCAGATACCGGAAGAAATACGTATAGGTTCCAGCGCTAACACAAGCAGAAGGAATAGTGGCAGATCCATTTACCGAAACAGTTTCAAAGGTCATGTTGTTGTCAACAGAACAACTGAATTCAACACCGCCAGCATTTGGCGTACTACCACCAAAACGCCATCTTACCGTACTGCCGTCAATATCAAATGCAAAACCCATCTCTCTCGGCGCGATACCTTTAATTGGCGTGCGCAGTGCAGCAATTGGATCTGGTCTAGGGCCGGGGCCAACACCCTTACCGGTTACAAATGAGTTACTTGTCCAATCAAGATTATCAAAATCTGGTTTTTCAGTTTCTACACTAATCGACGCAGATCTTGCAGAACAATTGTCTGAGTCATCACAAGCATCTACCTGGTAACTATAACTTGTAGCGGTCTCTAAACCAGAGTCGTTAAACGAAGTCGAACCGACATTTCCAACAAGTGAACCATCTCGATAAACTCGATAAGACTCTACAACACCCAACTCGTCGGTAGAGGCATTCCAGTTCAATGAAATTGTGGTTAAGCTTTGCCCTTCGCCAGAAAGCCCTGTAGGTACAGTAGGCGGATCTCGATCTTCTTCATAAGGACCAGAATCAACAGATATTTCTGGAGATTCTGCAGAACAGTTATTCGCTGCATCACACGCAAGAACAGAGAGAGAGTAAACGGTATTCTCCGTTAAACCAGAAATTCCAAAGCTAGTCGTTGATGAAGAACCGGTAAGCACACCATTAACAAAAACGTCATACTTAGCCACACCGCGGTCGTCTGTAGAAGCCGTCCATGTAAGATCTATGGCGCGTCCATTTTTAGGAGTACCAACTAAACCACTCGGAACAGAGGGCGCTGTGATATCAGGCGGTAAACACTCACTAATGACACATGAACCACCCGAAGAGTATTGAATGGTTGCTGTCACGTTGTTACAGCCTGTTAACTGAGCCTTGATTTCATAAGTAGCACCAACTACAGGATTTGGCACATTACCAAAGCCCGTTGATCTCCAAGAACCATTTGTCAATGAAGCTCTCTGACAGTTATTGTTCAAACACAAATATTGGTCGCCAGCAGCTGGTTCAGGTAACTGAGGATGAGTCACCATTGAGTTTCCTGCACCGTCGGTTGTCAAGCAGAACTCACCATCACCCCCAACTATAGGTGTAGGGGAAGGCGTAGGGGTTGGAGTATCAACAATGATAGGCGTAGGGGTTGGCGTCGGACCATCAAGAAGGTCCGCAACATACCAGGTACCACCAACATTATGTCCATTTGTATCACCTGGAACATTATCTTGGGCATAGAAATAAAGCGGCTCATTGTTAAGCGTCACTTGAATTGAATTATCCGCACGAACATGCGTTCCTAAAACAATATCGGAAGATGGCGCACGCAACTGATCAACTGATTCAATTGTAAAAGGAGGCCAAGTTTGCGCACAGCCACCAGTACAGCGGCTAACTGGTCCACCTTCATCATTGGTCCAGGTATACAAAGTCATACCCGCAGATGGATGATCAGTTCCAGCAACCAAGAATGTGCCAAGCTCACTTGTAGTTGAAGTGTCAACCGTATTATTCACGGAAGTCGGTGTGGCTGTTGCGGTTGGGGTCGCAGTTGCTGTAGGTGAGGTAGTGGGCGTTGGACGAACTAAGCAATCACCTGCATTTACTTCGACATAATCCACATTCATAGCAGCGTCGCCAGCATCAAAGAAAATATCGATGGTTGAACCAGCAGCAATATCTGCACTTACCGTTAATGTGCCGAATGCACCAATCCAAGCGCCGGTCGATGAGAAATTAATATCACCAGAATCTGCACCATTGATGCGATAAGATATTTTCCCAGATAATTCGGATGTGTAAGCCAAAGTAAAGCCAGATGTACTTTCAACCAAAGGACCTACCGAGAATCCAGCATTTTGTGTACTTATAAATGCAACACCTGCGCCATTCGATGCTGCTGCATCGTCAAACAGAGAAGCAGAGCCCAATAGAGATCCATTTTCCGCCTCGAAAAGTAAATCGCCGGCACTTAAAGGTGTACAAGCCGGAGTCGACGTTGGTGTTGGAGTAGGTGAAGGTGTGACACCACAACCTGTGCAAACCGGCGTAGGCAATCCGCTCGGTGTTGGAGTAGGAGCATTAACGGGTACAAACGCCCATCTTGTAAAATCACCGCGCCATGCAGCAGGCTGCTGTTGGATATTTGCACGATCTTTAGCTTCAAGGAATATTAGCTTACCCGTCCCTCTGTTAACAATGTGGCCAAAACCATCACCACGATCTTCATAGGACCATTGAGTCCAATTACCTTTCCAGGTATTTGGCTGAATCGAAATCGGAGATCCGTTTTCGTTAGTATCTGGCTTGATGTACTTATCTGCGTGAACACTACGTAGGTGGAAAAAGTTGCCATTCTGTACTCTTTCCCACTGCACACAAGCACCTAAGTTGGCGCTGGGACGACTCGTAACGGGCTTGCCCAATTCGCCATCACACACCTGCATCTTGCTGCCAGTAGGCTTGTGCTGGATAAAAAATAATTCTTGCGCTTGTACCGTTTGTGCCAGTACTGCTGAAAATCCTGTCGATGCCAAAAGTAGTGTGGTCATCAATTTCGAAAATCGATTATTCACCTGGTTTCTCCTGCGATTTAACCTCAAAACCTGAGGTACTCGGTTGCATTTATTTTTTTTAATTCAGAAAAACGGGAGTGACGCTTAATTTCTGCTGTGGTCTGAATTATTGTTAGTTGCTAATCCCCTTTAGCGATAAAAAAGAGGAATTTCACTCAATTAGAATCTAAGAAATGAATCAAAAAGGCAATAGCCTTTTGGTTTAAGAAGGCTGAGTTTAAATAAAGCAAATAGAATTGCTGCGTTCTCGAACAAATTACCTCGGTTCGAATAAGAGCAGTACCTAAAATATTTGAATTCACTCTCAAAAATCGCCTGAATACATCATTCTTTTCGTGCCAGCTCACTTGATGTCGGCTTAATTTACACTGCTAAAATTAGATTAGTTCGCCCAAAAAAAAGATAAAAAAATAAAATCGAACTCGGATCTTTGTCGGTTAAACCAAATTTTCCGAACTTATGGAGAAACCTTTAAACCTTAACAAAGAGCTTAAACTAAAAACGGCGCCAATTGGCGCCGCTTCTATGGAGAGATAAGCTTTACTTATAAGCTGTTCACAAATGAATCTACTTGACGACGTTCAGAACTGCTCAAACTATTGTAGCCAGATCGAGAATTTGCAGCATCACCACCATGTCGACCAATAGCGTCAGCGACACTTTCAGACTGCCCATCATGCATATATAACACTGGTTTAGCATTGTGACCCAGGAGTTTTATATTTTGTCCAAGCCCCCATAAAGGCGTGGTCCGAAATTCCCCTTCTCCTAAATCCCATAGTTTCATATCCGTATACGGTCGTATCGTCAGTCCATTAAATGCAGGATCAGCACTTGCTGTAGTTTGAACAGGTGTATGACAGTCAGCACAACCAATATTCATGAATAAATCACTTCCTGCATTGACATCTGTATCATCCGTGAACTGTGGTAAACGGTTAGGAACGCTTAATACAGCTGGATATAAAGCGAGCAGCTCCATTATTCGATCAGGCGCTTGAGCTGGATCAACACCATGAAACTCAGTTAATGCATACTCAAGATAGTCATCCACAGATACGAATCTTCCGTCTCGTCCTAAACCTGCTTCTCGACCTTCTATCGCTAATAGTAAGCCAATGCCATATGTAGGCGGAGCTAAACGTGTTCCACCGACAACAGGAATAACTTCAATACCCCTTCCATCGCGAAAATGGCAATCACCACAACTTCTGTCCCCAATTTTTACGTTCCCATACGCCGTTGAGCCTCGCTCGTTGGGGTCAATCCCGTGGAAAAGATGATGACCAACAAGATAGTCATCAATGGCTTTTTCCGTATTTAGCGTGGTTACGGGTTGAGCAAATATCGAATTTCTTTCGAGCTCTATAAAAGCACCATTGTCAGAAACGATCATCGTAGTCCCTGCCCTTCCTGCTGAATTAAGCCTAAGATCACCGTAGTTACCCCACCCCAAACCTACTGTGTAGTATGAAAAATCATTATAGGTTTGCGCACCAGATAAACCTGCAACGGCAGTAATTTCAAATTGAATTACTTGTCCATAGCTATAAATATTATCAAAACCAGGATTTTGATTAATACCAAAGAATTGTTGCCCATTCGGTTCAGCCACGCCGGTGCGTAAAGATTCGTTGCGAATAAGATTGCCATTAAGATCCACTCCAAGTCGGACGTTGCCGGGACGGTCATCGACCCACATCGTATAGCGATCTAGATTGCGCAGAAGATCTGCATTGTGTTGAGCATCTAGCACAGATACAGTTGTTCCATCGGCTGAGATTGGATGCCTGAACCGCATACGATTTGCTGTTCCATCAGTAAATTCAGGATAGTTATTTGGATCCACACGCTCACCCGCAGTGGTAAATGAAGCCGTATAAACCCAACGATGAGCTGGATTATCATTCAGCGTAGAAGGATGCTCATAGCGGAAGAAATATAGATATTCACCAGAACACATATTCTCTGTTCGGTTATCCACAAGGGTTGCTTTCTCATATGATAAACCACCGTCTTCAGAACAATAGTATTCCACTAATCCTGTAGTAATGAGGTTTTCTGATGCACGCCAAACGACTTGTTCAGCAGTAAGATCGAATGCAAAACCGTGACTTGTAGGAGCCATACCCAGGATCGGCGTGCCTAATGATTCAACAGGATTCGCTAGCGGCAAAGGCCCTGGGTCTTTGTCTGAAATTTGCGAATTAGAAAATACATCTATCAAATCAAACGGGCCTGGAGCATTTGTTGGAGTTGGTGTCGGAGTCGGGCAACCACCAAAACCCGGTGTACTCACTTTGATGTAATCAATATTTAACGCAGCGTCTCCAGCATCAAAAAATATTTCTACGTTCGCTCCCCCAGGAATTTCAGCATCAACTCTGATATCTTGATAAGCACCAACCCAAGCGCCTGTACTAGTAAAATTGAAATCACCACTATCTTGCCCATTGATACGATAAGAAATTTTACCGCTAAGTTGAGAAGCGTAGCGGACAGTAAAATAAGAACCAAAGATTTCATTTGTGACACTCACGCCCGCGCCGGTGGAACTTATGAATGCGACCCCTTCGCCTCCTGAGGCATTGCCATCAGAATAAATCGAAGCAGTTCCAAGAATATTCCCCGACTCTGCCTCATAAATGTTACTAGTTGGCGGTGAGCTTGGACATGAAGTTGCTGTTGGTGTCGGTGTTGGCGTATCGGGTGGTGGCGTCACACTGACGAAAATGGTTTCAACCTCATAGTCCTTGATGGTTGGTTTTTCTGAACCGGGGCCATCTGCAGTCGCACTAAACGTATTGCGATACGGATGATTGGGATCACCAATATAGTTTGTTAAATCAACTTCGAAATCGTATTCAACTTCCACAGGTCTGAAACTAGAAACACGAATTTCAACAGGACTAAGAAAGTCTCCTCTAAACGATGCTTTAATATCTGGGTCGCCAGCTCCAAAAGTACTCGCGCAAGTAACAAAAAGCGTTTCGTTTTCGTTAATTCGAATAATATTCGAAATACTCGGGGTAAAGCGACAATCGAGAGTCGGAGAACCATTAGGATGTGGCGATCCCGTCGGCGTTGGGGTCGGCGTTGGGGTCAGACCATCTGTGGGAACAAACCTCCAGCGCGTAAAATCGCCTCGCCATGCCGATGGTTGCTGAGTGATAATCGCACGATTTTTCGCACTGAGGAAGATGAGTTTTCCTGTAGCCCGGTTAGTTATGTGACCGTATCCATCACCTCTATCTTCATAAGACCACTGCGTCCAATTCCCCGTCCAAGATTTAGGCTGAATGGAAATTGGAGACCCGTTATCCCCTGTGTCTGGTTTAATAAATTTATCCGCATCAAAGCTGCGAAGATGGAAATAGTTTCCGTTAAAAACCCTTTCCCATTGAACACATGGGCCTACATTAGTGTTGGCTCTGCTTGTAACTGGCTTACCTAAAGCTCCATCACAAACTTGCATTTTAAATCCTGTCGGCTTGTGTTCAATGAACTCTAATACTTGTGCCGATGTGGTAAATGAGCACAACATTGAGCATACCAATGATAACTTAAAGACCAAATTTTTCTTATTTTTATGTAACCGCATATTCACACTGAGTCTCCTTTTTCTTATTCAATATGTGTAAGAAAATTAATTATTGTTTTTAACCGCTATTCGAAAACCATAAACACTCAACTTAGAAACCGACCTAAACAAACCCAAAGATGAATGAAAACACATTCATACTCTAGGACAATAAAAATAAATCAATATCGAAATAGAAGAAACTTAGAGGGGAACTATTTTTACCGAGGTTCTAATCTTACAAAACTCAGATATATTTAAGGTTCGAACAAATAACGAACCCCAACCTATGTATTTTCTGGGACTCAGATCACGCCATATGTTGACTTAGATACCGATATTTTTTATATCGCTATCAAGTTAATTTCATTTATTTTTTTCAGTTCGACTTATTTATTTTTTTTATTTTTAATACGAACGAACTTATTTACCAAAGAGCATAAAATTTCCGACAATAATTTTTTATAGATCAAATACCTTTAGGTTTTAATTAAAAGAAAGTAAATTATTACTTAATTAAAAAGAACAATATTTAGAGAAAATAGCAACTCAATGCAATTTTCAAACAGCAAATACAAGATTTTTTAGGCAATAGATCTATTCACAAACATATACTATTTTTGATGTATCTTTCCATACAAAAAAACGGCACCAATAGGTGCCGTTAAACGATTAGAGCAATGTATAAAACTTATAAACTATTAACAAATGCGTCCACTTGATTTTGCTGAGCTCCACTCAAGCCGTTGTATGCGCTACGAGAACTCGCGGCTGACCCACCATGACGACTAATAGCACCAGACACACTCGTTGATCCACCATCATGCATGTAAAGCACTTGTCGTCCATTGTGACCTAGCAATTTAATATTCTGGCCTAGACCCCATAAAGGTGCTGTACGGAAATCACCTTCTCCAAGATTCCACAACTTCATATCCGTATAGGGACGAATTGTAAGATTATCAAACGCTGGATCGTTACTGCTTGTTGTTTGAACCGGAGTATGACAATCAGCGCAGCCAATTTGCAAGAACAAGTCGCTACCCGCATTTACGTCTGGATCGTCAGTGAATTGCGGTAAACGATCAGGCACCGTCAAGACTTCGGTGTAAAAAGTAACAAGTTCAAAAACGCGGCCAGGAAGATGATCCGCATTTACACCATGGTCTTCAGCAAATGCATTGCGCACTCGCTCTTCCATAGTATTATCACGACCGTCCCAAGCTAAACCTACTTCACGCCCTTCAATAGCAAGGAGTAGACCAGTTCCATATGTTGGCGGAGGTAATCGTGGGCCTCGAGGAGTCTGGATAATTTCAGATCCACGACCATCTCGGAAGTGACAATCTCCGCATGAACGCTCACCAATTTTAACAACATCAAATTCCGAAGAACCTTGGTCATTTGGATCAATCCCATGGAATAAATGGTGACCCAAAATAAAATCATCCATAGCTTTTTCGGTTGTCAATGTGGTGAGAGGTTGCGTAAAGACTGCATTTCGCTCCAGATCGATATATGCACCTGCATCAGAAAGAATCATAGTCGTACCCGCTCTACCTGCTGAGTTCAGACGCAAATCACCATAGTTACCCCAGCCTAGACCAACAGTGTAGTATGAGAAGTCATTGTAGGTTTGCGCACCTGTTGCACCAGCAACCGCAGTAACTTCGAATTGGATTACTTGTCCATAACTGTAGATTCCGCCAAAACCTGGAGATTGGGTTACAGCAAAAAACTGTTGTCCATTCGGGCCACCATTACTACGCAAACTTTCATTTCGTAATACACTGCCCGCAAGACCCAGTTGTAGCTGAACATTACCAGGTCGATCATCTACCCAGATGGTATATCGGTCTAGGTTACGTAACCGATCCGCGTTGTGCTGCGCATCTAAAACTGCTGCGGTTGTTCCGTCTTGTGAAATCGGATGACGGAAACGCATCCAGTTAGCTGACCCATCAGTAAAAGACGCATAACCACTTGGGCTAACTCGGCTACCCGCTGTTGTGAACGGTGCAGTGTATAACCATCTGTGGGCTGGGTTATTATTCAAAGAAGTAGGATGTGCATAACGGAAGAAGTAATCATACACACCAGAACATGGATTTGAAGCAGAACCATTTACAGATACACCGGTATAACTCATTCCTCCATCTTCAGAACAGTAATATTCCACTTCACCTGTAGTAATCAAAGAACCACCAGAACGCCAGGTAACACTACTATCTGTTATATCAAAGGCGAAGCCATGAGATGTTGGAGCAGCACCATTTATCGGCGATGGCAACGCTCTTGGAGGATTAGCTCTTGGTGGAGGACCTGCCGGTTTATTTGAAAGTAACGAATTGGAAGTCCAATCTAAATTTCCAAAATCTGGTGGATTTGTTTCAACATTCGTGACCGAAGAGTAAGCGGAACAATTGTTAGAATCATCGCACGCACGCACAGAGTAGGCATAGCTTGTAGCAGTACTGAGGCCAGTGTCTACATATGACAAATCATTGATGCTCGCAATCACACTGCCGTCACGTCTAAGATCATATTTCGCGACCACTCCTGCAGCGTCAGTAGATTCATTCCAGGTTACGCTAATTTCACTGATACTCAATGCTTCTCCACTCAATCCACTCGGTACCGTTGGTGGCGTCTCATCTGGGACAAATACACCCGTGTTAGCGGTTTGAGGTGCAGTAAAGGCAGAACAATTACTCGCTGCATCACAAGCGCGAACTTCATAGGTATAGTCTGTGGATTCATTTAATCCAGAATCGTTATAGGTAGTCGCAGATACAAAATCGACACCTACTCCATTTCGGAATATTTCATAACGAGTGACAGCGCGATCGTCCGTTGAAGCGTTCCAAGAGAGCCTAACAGCCTGACCATTTCTCCCCTCTGCTTGCAAGTTAGTTGGGGCAGTCGGCGCTTGATCGTCGGGCGGTAAACATGGGCTTGCAACACATTCACCAGGTCTAACATCCGCAGAAATATTGCATTGTTCAGGATCATCATCGAGCTGAGTCATAATGGTGTAAGTGGCATTTGGATCTAAGTCGCCAAAACCATGCCGCCATACACCGTCGACTAGCGTGGCTGTCTGACAACTACCGTTTAAACACAAGAAGTGGAAGTTTGCTCTAAAAGGTTTGTCTGTGTGAGTCACTTCGCCACCGGTTGTTAAACAGAAGTCTGATCCACTATTACCATCAGGTGGTATCAATGGCGTTCTATTTGGGTTTGGCGTGGGAGTAGGACCATTTGGTGTCGGAGCTGGCGTTGGCCCAACTGGCGTCGGCGTTGGACCTGCCGGCGTGGCGGTAGAAGCAGGCGTAGGCGTAGGCGGATCAATAACACTGCAACCCGAATCCGTAATGCGAATATAGTCGACATTCATAGCCGTATCGCCCGCATCAAAGAATACATCGATCGGTGCACCGGCTGGAACGTCCGCATTCACTGTCAACTCGTTATAGCTTCCAACCCAAGCGCCCGTTGAGTTAAACGAGACGTTTCCACTATCAACTTGGTTAATACGATATGAAATTGAACCCGATAACTCTGACGCATAGCGAATAACAAAGCTTGAAGCATCAGTTTGACTGGTCGATATGCGGAAACCCGCATTTTGAGTGCTGATGAATGCGACACCTTGACCGCCTGAAGCAGCACCATCATCGTAAACTGATGCGCTTCCTAATAACGTACCTGCTTCAGCTTCATAGTCGATAGTCGCACTGGGTCCTGGGGTACACGCAGGATTAGGAGTAGGACCTCCAGGCGTTGGCGATGGCGTCTGCGGATCGGGAGTTGGCGTCTGCGGATCGGGAGATGGAGACGGAGTAGAAGCGTTAACTTGAGCAACAAACCAAACACCTCCCACATTATGACCATTAGTATCACCAATAGCAGTATCATCTTGATAAAAATAGAGCGGCTCATTTTGATAAGTAACTTGAATTGAGCCGTCGTCTCGCACCGTGGTACCCAAATCTAGCGACGAGTCACCAATTACCAAATCAATGTCGACGAGAAGCGGAGGCCATACAACGGCACATTGACCATTACAATTACTGTTCGGGCCACCATTGTCATTAGCAAATGTGTAGAGTGTAAAGCCCCGTTGAGAAGAATTAGGACCGCCAACTAAGAAATCTCCAAATTCAGAGTTATTAGAAATAGAAACATCTTCTGCAGCAGGAGCCGGTGTCGGTGTATTCGCCGTTACAAATCTCCAGCGGGTATAATCACCACGCCACGCAGAAGGTTGTTGTTGCAAGGGCCCGTCAGCACCACCAGCTGGTATAAACACATATTTTCCAGTAGCACGGTTTACGAGATGACCGAAACCATCCCCTCGATCATCATAAGACCATTGCGTCCAATTGCCTCGCCATGTATTAGGACGCACTTCGATTGCCGCACCATTATCGCTGCTGGCAGGACGAATATATTTTCCAGAAGAAGCATTTTGCAAATAGAAAAAATCGCCGTTTGCTACCTGATTCCATTGAGCACATTCACTATTATCACCAGCATTACCGGTTACCGCAGTGCCATCAACCGAACTACAAGAACTGAATCTAAGCTGAGTCGGTTTATGTTCGATATAGAACACATCTTGTGCCGATACGTTCGAAACTCCCGCTACTAAAGAGCCAGCAAAAACTAGCCCAAGCAACAAGGGATTGTTTTTATTGTTACGTCTTTCCACCTCGTGTCTCCTTATTGTGTTTTCTAGCCATTAAAGCTAGGTCAAGTAGTGTCGTTTTTACAACTACTTAATGCACAAACGACGGAATGAAAAATGCGTAAATCACGCAAAAATTTTCTGTAAATTTTTGACTTTTTTCTGAATAACGTTGAATTAAGAAAATTGTTATTTTTATTTATCAGACCCTAAATCAAAACTTCATCTGTACCAACATAGCGTTATTTTAGGCGTCTTCTGTTGATATATTAGAGCCTCTACTTTTCCATTATCGTGTTAACAATCACATTCTTTTTAATATCGTTAATGAGTAACTCAGAATGTGATCTTCAATAAATTTTGGAAATATTTTTACAAAAAGTGATATTTTTCTAAAAATACTTTTTCATTTACCTAGAAAAAACGGCGCCTGCTGGCGCCGCTATCTCAATCAAACAATTAAATTATAAACTTCTTACATAAGCATCAATTGCTGCAGAGTTACCGCTATTGTATGCCGAACGAGAAGAAGCCGCCGAACCACCGTGACGCTGAACCGCTTCGTTAACAGAACGAGATGCACCATCATGCATAAATAACAACTCGCGGTTATTACGCTGGAGAATCGTAATGTTATGTCCTAGTCCCCATAGCGGAGCTGTACGGAATGATCCTTCACCAAGATCCCACAACTTCATATCTGTATATGGACGAATTGTAAGATTGTCATATGCATCATTGGTACTACTAGTTCGCTGTACTGGAGTATGACAGTCGCCACAACCAGCAGCCATAAATGCATCATGCCCTGCATTGATTTGTGGATCATCAGTTGCAACAGGGTTTCTATCAGGAACAGTAATGACTTCGGTGTAGTGAACAAGAAGCTCAAACACACGCCCGGGTAGGTCGTTAGCATCAACACCATGATCGTCACGAAGAGCATTACGCACGCGTTCTTCCATCGTGTTGTCACGTCCATCCCACGCAAGACCAACTTCTCTGCCTTCGATAGCTAACAACAGACCAGTACCATAAATTGGTGGTGGCAAACGAGGACCAATAGGTGTCTGAATCACTTCTGAACCACGACCATCACGGAAGTGACAGTCACCACAAGAACGGTCACCAATTTTAATCACATCGAAGTCCGCGGTTCTTGGTGGCGCATTTGGATCAACCCCATGGAACAAATGGTGACCAATAATAAAGTCATCCATATCTTGTTCTGAGTGAAGTGTCGTTAGCGGCTGCGTGAAGGTTGCGTTGTATTCTAAATCTGAATATGCACCCCCATCGGAAAGAATCATGGTGGTACCAGCTTTACCCGCCGATTGAAGACGCTTATCACCATAGTTACCCCAACCCAAGCCTACGGTATAGTATGAAAAGTCATTATAGGTTTGCGCCCCAGTTGCACCGGCTACTGCAGTGAATTCAAACTGAATAACCTGTCCATAAGAGAAGACACCACCAAAACCTGGACCAGATGTAACAATTGCAAAGAATTGCTGTCCATTGGGTCCACCCGCAGTATTACGAAGCGCTTCATTACGAACAATATTACCCGCGACATCAATATTAAACTGTGTATTACCTGGCGAGTCATCAACCCAAATATTGTATCGATCAAGGTTTCTCAGAAGGTCGTTGTTATGCTGTGCGTTCAATACTGCAGCCGTAGTTCCATCTTGAGAAATTGGATGGCGGAAACGCATCCAGTTCGACGAACCATCAGTGAAAGGCGCATAGCCAGCAGGATTTACACGCGAGCCAGCAGTTGTAAATGGCCCGGTATATAACCATTGATGCGCTGGGTTATTGTTAAGTGAATGCGTTGGATGTAAATACCGGAAGAAGTAATCAAAATTACCCGAACAAGGTGCAGTTGCGGTACCACCGCTGAAGTTCGCACTTTGATAAGTCATACCATCATCGGTAGAACACCATACTTGAAGACCAGAATCGCCATTGCCCTTAACGATTTGCCCACCCCAGCGCCAGGTAAATGTACTTCCATTCAGGTCAAACGCAAAACCGTGTGAAGTCGGATTAGAACCATTCGTTGGTGTACGCAACTCACCGGGGTCATTCGCACGCGGACCTGGGCCAGAACCTTTTCCACTAAGTAGCGAGAGCGTTGTCCAATCCAAACAGTCTAGTCC
This sequence comes from Cellvibrionaceae bacterium, assembly GCA_965262305.1. GTDB lineage: Bacteria > Pseudomonadota > Gammaproteobacteria > Pseudomonadales > Cellvibrionaceae > CBDHEY01. The sequence continues at coordinate 665,826 of CBDHEY010000004.1, read as the reverse complement.
AGTACAACCAGGATCTGGACCAGGCCCCGGGTCCAGGTCCGGGCCCTGGATTATTACCAATTGATGGATGATTCCAGGTGTAGTCGTAACGAGGGAATTGATCAGCGCCTAATCCTGGTACTTTTAACTGCGCAGTATAAGATTGACCTTGTGCAAGATTACTATGAACATGTTCCCAACGACCATTATTGAGTGATGCTGGGAAACAGTCTTGCTCTAAGTCACGACAGCTATAGAAAGTACCACTTGTTGGCCACTCCGGCTGAGCCTTGAACCAAATCAAACCATTACTTTCAAACCCAAAGTCGTCTCCCGTTGGAGGAGTCGGTGTAGGCGTATCTACTGGATCTGGATTTGGTGTGCCTGGGCCAGGTGTTGGTGGAACAGGGGTTGGAGGATTACCACCACAACCAGAGCTAGTCATACTGATATAGTCCACGTTCATAGCAGTATCACCACCATCATAGAAGACATCAATAGACGCACCTGCCGGTACGTTTGCATTTACTGTTACATCGGTATAGCTTCCTACCCAAGCACCAGTAGAGCTAAACGAAACGTTTCCACTGTCTACTTGATTTATGCGATAAGAAATTGATCCAGAAAGCTCTGAGGCGTATCGAATAACAAAGCTAGATGCAGCACCTTGATTGGTAGATACACTGAATCCTGCATTCTGAGTACTAATGAATGCAACACCCTGACCTCCAGAAGCCGCGCCGTCATCATAAACTGAAGCGCTTCCTAAAATACTTCCAGATTCGGCTTCGTAGTTATTTGTTGCAGCAGGCCCAGGCGTGCAAGTTGGCACTGGATCTGGAGTAGATGGATTAGGTGTCGGCGTTTGTGGTGCGGGTGTTGGAGGAGTACCACCTACCTCTGCAACAAACCAAACACCACCAACATTATGGCCATTCGTATCACCAGGATTATTATCCTCGTTATAGAAGTATAAAGGCTCGTTGTTAAAAGTAACTTGAATAGAACCGTCATTGCGCGTCGTAGTACCAAAATTCAAAGACGCGGGGCCATTGACATCATTCGCAGAATCGACAATTAGTGGAGGCCAAACCACGGCACACTGCCCATTACAAACACTGTTTGGGCCGCCATTGTCATTAGCAAACGTATAGAGGGTGAAACCGGGCTGAGAAGACCCTTGACCACCTACAAGAAAATCACCAAATTGGTTGTTGTTAGAAATTTCTACATCGTCCCCAGCTGGCGCCGGCGTGGGCGTTGCAGGCACAGGAGTTGGTGTTGAAGGTACCGGTGTGGCATTGCTAACAGGAACTAACGCCCATCGTGTATAGTCGCCACGCCACGCAGAAGGTTGCTGTTGCAGATCACCACCTGAGGCAGGAAGATATACATATTTGCCCGTAGCACGATTAACTAAATGGCCATGACCATCACCTCGATCGTCGTAGGACCACTGTGTCCAAGAACCAGTCCAAGTATTCGGGCGCAGTTCAATAGCCGCCCCATTGTCCCTATTTGCTGGCCGGATGTATTTACCAGAACTTACATTTTGCAAATGGAAGAAACTACCGTTTGCAACTTGTACCCACTGGGCACATTCACTTGATGCAGTTGGGCTTCCACCTTGAATTGGCGCGCCATCTAATGTGGAACAGGATTCAAAACGCGAATCCGTCGGCTTGTGCTCGATAAAAAACGCTTCTTGGGCGACCGCTAGGTTCACGCCCAATATTGCTGAGCCTGATACCGCGAGCTTCAGCAAAAGCGATTGATTTAGGTTGGTTTTATTCACCGTGACTTCTCCTACTTATTATTTTTCTGTGCGGGCGATAGGTATCTGAACCGCAATATCATGCGCTTTTTTTTATTGTTAGCGCGGTTTTAAAAAGTTAACTTCGCCAATCCAAATATCAGAAAAAGATGTTACCTTGAGTAACTAAGACAAATTAAACGTCATTCAAAATAAACATTCCCATCAGATATTCTCACAAATATCTGATCTATAAATTTCCTGAAATTAGCGATTTACTTCTCCAACGAATTATTAGTAACCACGATTTGAATGACAAATCAAGCCGGTTCTAATCGATAATTTCATGTTCGTTTATTTATTTTGTAAGACTTATAGAGGAACGTGCGATGAAAAAACGAACGAAAGTTTGTTCGATTTTTTTATAAATATTCGAGATATTGAAAATTAATTCTAATTTCGACCAAAACAAAAATGGCGAATAATGCATCATTCTTACTTAGAATCCCATTTGAGGTTTTAAGGCTTTTTAGAATAAAGTTTCCATTATTTTGAAATAATAAAACGTGTTCGTTTATTTTTAATTCAAAATACGTATCTGAAGTATAAAAATAAGATCGAAACCTCAAAATATCCGATTGAAAATATAGAGCAACATAAGATCAAGTATTTAAAAATTTGATTAGATGCTTTTTTCGAAACAATGATTTTTTGATCAGAACAGCCGTTACCGTTTGTTACGAGCTTAACAAAACATCTGGCATAGCTGATCAATATCCACATCCTTAATTGCAAAGATGCACACAAAAGAATTGATTACCAATATGTCGCGACATGGCCTGCGTTAGAGCCAGTTTTAGCAAAACAACCATTTAGTAATTCAAAACGCACGTGTTTAAGAGAAAACATTAACTAGAACAAGTAGATTAGTTTTACAGGGTGCGTAACCTAAGGTGGGATGCACAAAGGTAAGGCTAAGTCGCTTAGACTAAACCATGTATTTATGCCAGGAAACCATTAATTGATAAATAAGGTAAACGTGAAAAACTAGGGGGAGGTGAGTTTACATCGCAATATGAATTTAAATATGCGATGCATGACTGTTTGTGCCAATATCTACCTAGCATTAGAAAATTGTCGTGAATTGTTAATATCACTCACCAATTAACTTTCGCGATTAAGGCTTCAAAAACCAATTGATTTGATTCTTCAGTAGATTCGAATTCGCCTTCTACAACTGTCACATCACTAGGCTCAACACTAAAACTTTTAGCAGAGCTATGATCCAATTTTTTAGTGCTTACTCCAAGATTATCTACGGTCGAATAAGTCTCTATGCTTAACACGCCTTCTAGTTCTTCAAAGCTACGATTTTTTATTTCTACGGTATAACTGCAAGAGGATCCATCACAGGTAAGTAATTTATCAACTATTTTGAAGGGACTGCTAACAACCTCGCTAACCCGTCCGAAAATCAACCCCGCCACCAAGAATCCAACCAAGCAAATGATTACTTTTGTCTGACTCATAATTAATATCTTTTAAATTCTATTAAAACTTAATAATTGCAGGGAAACATTAAAACTCTCGATAAGCGCGAATATCAAGTTATATTTATAGGCTAATTTTCGCGTCTCAACTTTTTGCACGAAAGAATTAACAGAAGGGAATGAAAACTAAATTAGAAAAACCTTTTCAACGCTTAAGAATACACGTCTTATAAAACGTTACATAACTAAAACGCTGCCAAGAAACATAACCCTTTGATTTATAAAAGGTTATAGAAATAGAACAGATAACAATAGATTTGTGGAAATTACGTACACCTAAAAAATCAACCGATGCAACTGAGTTCAAGTAGAAGACTCGAACAATAGTTCGAATAATTTAAAGAAAAAAAATTTCCTTCGAACGCGAATTTTTAACATTAATTTAGCTTTTCCGATTTCTGTTAACTCCGTCTATTTACATTGCTAAATATTTAATTCGCTTGAAGGAATTGTGTTGGGGTCACAGGCATATTTTTCGCGATACTCAGATGGCGTCATTCCTATCTTTTTCTTAAAAAGTGTATTAAACGAAGACTTGCTTCTAAAGCCAACTGACTCGTAAATATCCTGTATCGGAACATCTTTATTTTGTATATTTTTTAAAAGCATTCGAGCTTCTTCGACTCGATAATTATTTATGAATTCATAAAAGTTTTTTTCGTAGTAACGGTTAACGATAAAAGAGAGCGTTTTAGTCGCAACGCCTGTTCTCTCAGAAAACGCCTCAATCGTTATCCCCGATGTTCGATAAATTTTCTCTTCCCTTATAAGGGTTTCAATTTTCTCAATATCTGCTGGGTCGATATCTAGTGCGGGCTTGGGTGTTTCAACAAGCTCACTATCATGTTGTTCCAGGTTAGGAACATTATTCGCGTACAACAAGCTAGTAAAAATGACAAAATTGAACATCAACAGCAACAAAATTCCAGCTGAATGAGTGGCAACTTGTGATAACCACCAAGGCATGTCATCACTGATAAATGGCGGCATCAATTCCAGTACCCACACCACAAAGAATCCCCAGGCATAAACTTTTAGCCACGCATAATCAATACTCTGAAGAATACTAAATCGATTTTTTACCCGCGAGGAGTAGACTTCCATATGAACTAAGCAAAGGGCACCATAAACTGCAGTAACCAAAAACCCTAATACACCAATAAATACGTGCTTACGCCAAAAAATTTCTATCATTACCCCATTAAACCAATCCATTACAGGCAATAAGACAAATACAAAATAAATGATTATTGGTGATGCGTCATACCAGCGAAAACGGAAATTTTCATAAGTCAGTGCTCTAATATAGGCATAGAGGAGAGATCCATGCGTGAAAAATACAAACGCGAACAGAGACATCCATGATTGAGGAAAGTATTCCAATAGGGTTAAATTTATAACAGGATTGTAGGTAATTAAAAAAACTAATTGACCTAAACCAACAGAAAATGTGAATGCTGGGAGAAGGTAATGTGCCGGTCCTTTCCCTGGCCTTAAAAATAGTAAGGCAGAAAATATCACCGTTTCAACAAAGATGATCATATTAAGCACGTCATAAACATTAAAGACGGGCTTGTTCATACTTTCTAATAGTTCGTACATACTGCGTTCGATTATTATTAAAAAAGGTTATTGCACGGCGAAATATGCCAAATTTTGGCAATAAGTTACTTTAACCGATCAGTTCTTTGTATTTCAATGTTTTAAAAAACGTCAAATTACGACTTTCACCACACATTTAGAAAAAAATGGCGCAGTACAGCTAATATCACTAAATTTCTAAGGCTTTGAATCTATTGAAAAAACATACAAATAAGAGGCGATGTTAATCTATAGATGAGTTGAAATCTTGACAAAAAAAGACAAAAATCCGACGTGAGTAAAAATTTTAAAACGACCGATATTAATCCCAGACAAGTTTAGAAACATCGTCAAAAGATGTTCTAGTCTCAAGCGAGTGATTTTTGATCTCATCGAAAAAGCTACTTGAAGAGTAGAAGGGGCTCTTCGATAAATTAGTCCCCACCCAACCATTTCTACCAGAATGCTTTGCGGCGTATAGCGCCAAATCTGCGATATCGATTGTTTTTTGCCAGTCTTTGCTCGACCTATCATTCGGGTCATAGGGAAGCAGTGAAAAACCAATGGAAACTGTTGCCCTTAGCACATGACCTGTTTCTATTTCGAAAGTAGCATCTCGTACAGAGTGCAGTATTCGTTCAGCAAGTTTGTGCGCTTGTGAGCCATCAACAAATCGGCTAACTAATAAAAACTCTTCACCGCCCCAACGAATAACATGGCTCGATTCTCGGCTAATTTCCTTGAGGAGTTGCGACATGATAACTAAGACATGATCTCCAGCGCCATGACCGTATGAATCATTGATATGCTTAAAGTGATCCACATCAATCAAATAGAATGCAATATCGCTGTTAGGAGGACCACCTTCATTCCCTTGTTTTTTCCATTCGCCATATAAACGTTCAACCTGAGCAATATCGGCGTCGATGAACTTTTCCAAAAATCGGCGATTCGCTAAACCGGTTAAAGGATCGCTTAAACTCGCTTTTTCCAATTTTTTATTTGCGGCTTCAAGCTCTTCGGTTCGATCTCGTACCATCAATTCTAAACGTTTATTTATTCTACGTTGAGTAACCACATAACTCAGGATTACACCAAAAACCAACAAAACGTAAATCGTATATGCCCACCAGGTTTTCCAAGGCGGAGGCAATACCAAAATTCCAATAGAACTTCCCTCTTCGTTCCAGACGCCTTCATTGTTTGAAGCTTTCACTCTTAGGCGATAAGAACCTGCGTCGAGATTGGTATAGGTCACAGTGCGTTTTTGATCAACGTAATACCAATCCTTATCAAAACCTTCTAATTTATACGCATACTGATTTCTTTCCGAATTTCGAAAATTTAATGCTGCATACTGTATTGAAATAAAATTTTGCGTGTGGTCTAAAACAATTTGATCCGCGACCACGATACTTTCTTCTAATGCTGAGCTTTCTCCTATCTCAACTTCTTCATTAAGAATTTGAACACCGGTAAAGACAACTGCAGGTTCCACATTATTGTCTTTTAGCTCGCGCGGATTAAACCGAGTGTAGCCGTCTAAGCCTCCGAACATAAGATCGCCATTTCGCGCTTTATATACCGAACCCGTATTAAATTCATTTCCTTGTAATCCATAGCTCTTGTCGTAGGCTTTTATCTCTCCCGTATCTGGATTATAGCGAGTAATTCCATTTGCCGTGCCCAGCCATAAATTGCCATCATCATCTTCAACAATAGCTTGAATAATATTGCTATTTAATCCATCGTGTTCCGTTATAGCGGAAAAAGAACCATTGATGTAATCATATTGATTTAACCCACCCCCATTCGTTCCGAGCCACAACCTACCTTTAGAGTCTTCAAAAACTGCACGAACTTCGTTACTACTTATACTGTCGGGTTTATTTCGATCATTTGTAAAATTGGTGAACCTCTCGGTTCGACGATCCATTCGACTCAATGCACGCTGAGTCGCAATCCACAAGTTCCCTCTGGAGTCTTCTAATATTGCCCATATTTGGCCATCTAAAATACTGCCAGGATCATCTTCACTGTATAAATATGACTTAAACGAATCAGTTTTTTCCTCGTACCGAAACAAGCCTGCACCCATAGCACCCACCCAAATTGTGCCTTCACTGTCTTCGTATACGGTCCATATATGAGCCGAGGGCAGTGCTCCTTTTTTATTTGGGTCTGGCAAGATTGAACGAAACTCGCCAGTATTTAAATCATATTGAGAAATCCCTGTAGTCCAGGTTGCAATCCACATGACATTATTTTTATCTATGATCATATCCAAAGCATCATCCGACGCTATCGAATTAATATCATTCGGGTCATGCTTGATATATTTGAACGTCGTGCTTTTGGTATCGAAATAATTTAAACCGCCGCTCTCAACTGCCAGCCAGAGATTTTCTTTTTCATCTTCTAGTATTTGTTTAACATTCCCATAACTCAAACTGTTGTCATCGTTTGTGTTACTAATAAAAGTTCGAAACGCTGCAGTATAACGTTCAAATACATTTATACCTGAAGGGTAATTACCAACCCAAATATCACCATTTTTATCTTCTGAAATTGTCCTAGAAATTGTTGTATTGAGAGAATTATTATCGTTAGGATCATTTGTTAAAGTAACAAACTTATTTTCTTCTCGGTTCAACCAGTTAACGCCAAATCCGTCGGTTGCAGTCCAAATAATATTTTCCGAATCCTCAAAAATATCCCAAACTGCCGCACTTACACGAACGCCGTCTGCTTGACTAAGCACGGCAGAATCATCGAGTTCAGTGGGATAAAATTCAAAATACTCGGAGTCAGGGATAAACTCCATTAACCCAAGCTCTGTTCCTACCCAAACTCGATCAAAGCTATCAACGAGCACCGAACGAATTAAATTCGTCTGCAATTTACCTAAGGCATTCCTCTCCGACTGATACAAACGAGTTTGGAGATTTTTTTGATTCCAAATCTTTAATCCGTATCCAGTACCCAGATAAAAATTTCCATTTCCATCATCAGTAACATCCAATACATACTCACCTGCCTGATTAGCAAGGTTGCCAACTTGAATATTGTAGTTGGTAAAGTTTTTCTGTTCTGGGTTATATGAACTGAGACCACCACGCGTACCTATCCACATAGTGTCTTCACTATCTAAATGCAACGAAACACCGGAGACACGCCAATAGAGTTTGGGTCTGTTTCGTTATGCTTGTAATGTTCAAATGTTTCGGTGGCATAATCGAACCGGTCTAGCCCAACTTCAGTTGCCAACCACAGATTACCATCCGCGTCTAACGCAATATCATGAATAGTATTGGATGCAATGGAATTTCGGTCATATTTATCATGGCGATAAAGACGAAAAGAATACCCATCATAACGCGCTAAACCGAGGCGACCGCCAATCCAGATAAATCCGTAATTATCTTGCTGGATCGCAAGAACTCCGCCGATAAACGCTTCATCTTCCATCGGAATTCTTTTAAAGCGCACATTATCGGGAAGTGTCGCGGCGAACAGCGATGACGAAAGCAAAAAGATCGTTACAAATAATATCGATCTCGTTACGGAGCCATACCCTTGCCCAGAATTATGCAAAAAGCCACCTAAAAAAAACTGCATACAAATGAATAATATAGCTACCACTAGCCCCGAAGCAAAGAAATAACAATACACACAAACGAGATGAGCAAAAAAAGTGCCTCAACATAAAAGATGCACAGTTATTAAATTACCAAAATATTTCTTTTGAACGAATTAAACGAGAAATTCTTTCCCAAGTTATTTCTTATTTGCGAAATAGATCGACATACTAAAATATTGAATCGAGTAAATCCGTAACTCTAGTTTAGAAAACGACAAATAATTTCTTCAAAAAACCCAAAACGCGCCATTAAAAAAATTAACGCGCCTACCAAACAACGCCAATACCAACGTTATAAACAGTTACTAGAACAAAAAGTCTTTATGATATTAAGGTATAAAGCGTTGTCAATTATATAAATTAGATGCGATAAAAGTAAGTTAATTTTTATCTACGCCAAGAACAATATCGAATAGTCTTGGGCTTTTAATTATCCCGGCGTATATGCAGTTCGAAAGAAGATCTGAAAGAGAACGGTCAATATTGTTATCCAAGACTATATAACCTCGAGTAAAATACCAGTGGTATTAGCGGTAACAGTAACCGTATCCTCTCACAGCGATAATTTTTTCAGGTGGATGTCCAACGGTTGCGAGCTTTTTTCTTACATTACTTATATGCATATCAATGCTTCTATCGTAACGGCTAAATGGACGCTTGAGAACAAGCATTTGTAAATACGCCTTACTAAGAGGCTTACCAAAAAACTTCACAAGAATATTGAGCAGCTCTTTTTCGGTTTGAGTAAGATCGATCGGCATTGATCTCCAGGTGACTCCAGCATCCGAGACCTGCAACTCACCTAATTCAGTAGATGAGGTTGAACTCTTCGAACGTTTATTATAACGACGCATAATATTTTCGATGCGTAGGATAATTTCTGTCTGCGCGGCTGGCATAGGGATATAGTCATCGACTCCCTGTTGATAAGCCTCGATGCGCTCATGCACATTATTATCGTGAGCTAATACGACGATAGGAGTCACAATCGCCTCACGCAACTTTGAGATAAGATCGCTATCGTGAACCTGATTAACTGACGAATTATTTGAGATTAGTATCAAATCAGGTGGTGACGTAAGGGCTAACTTTAAGGCATCATTGGCATATTCAGACTTTGCTATGGCGTAACCGCAATCTGAAAGGCTTTGTATCAAATTGGTATATTGCTCCACTTCTGGTTTAACAAACATGATCTGATGATTCGTGTTTTTTATTGGTTCTTGAAAATTGTTCATTTCTCAGCTCCATTGCCGGTATACACCCTAATTATATGAGAATAATTCTCATTATCAATATTAAATTAACCAAATATTTGTAAATTTTGTAAGTTTTATATCTTTCATACGCGCATCTAGAATACGAGCAACCACGTACTTATCAGATAGCACGAAAATTTGAGAAGGAAATTGTCAGGCTTATGACAATAATTGTATGTCGATAGTTGAAAACAGTAGAAGCGTGTTAGTCACGGGCGCAACAGGATTAATTGGCCGACACTTTATAAAGCGGTTTCCAGAATACAGATATACCGCATTGACTCGTAAGCCCGATCTAGCGAAAAAGGTCTTGCCTACCGATACACATATAATCAAGAGTCTACATCACTTAAAGGACCTAGATGATTTTGATGCCGTTATCAATCTTGCTGGCGAACCCATCATAGATAGTCGCTGGACGGAAAAGCAAAAAAAGAAGATTAGCCAAAGTCGGTGGGACACTACTTACAATATCGTTGATCTCATCGCTCAAGGCAGTAACCCGCCCAAAACATTTATAAGTGGGTCCGCTATTGGTTATTACGGAGAAGCGGGAAACTCAGAACTATCCGAAAAAGATAGCCCGAGCAATCATGATTTTGCGCATAATTTATGCCGAGAATGGGAATCCATTGCTCAAAAGGCCTCGACAAATTCAAGGGTCTGCTTGATCAGAACAGGAATAGTGCTCTCTAGAGATGGTGGAGCATTAAAAAAGATGTGGTTTCCATTCAAAATAGGGTTGGGCGGACCCATAGGTGACGGTAATCAATTCATGTCTTGGATTCATATTGATGATCAGGTTAATGCAATACAATTCTTATTAGAATCTCACAGCTTAAGCGGGCCATTTAATCTTACTGCGCCTATCCCTGTAACAAATCAAAAATTTTCCAATGTACTTGCAAAGAAATTCAACAAAGGCGCACATTTTAGAGTGCCCGAATTCGTACTAAAAATGATGCTTGGGGAAAGATCATCCTTGTTACTAGATAGTCAAAAAATAATTCCTCGTGCTCTATTAGCTAGCGGATTTAAATTTCGTTTCAGCACAATTGAAGAAGCAATAGAAAATTTATAAAGAGTATTCAAATTTTAGAACGAAAAAAACGCAACCACGAAATAGATTGTGATTGCGTTAAATCTCTATAAGAGAGGTTGAACGTTTAATTCATTGCATAGATGTTTGCAAACTAAGCGTCTTATTCAGTTGCGCAAGGCACCTCTTCGCCATTTACCATACAGCTCGTAAATACACCACCACCAGCAGGGAAATCTGGAAGATCTGGTAATCCAGGGAAATCAGGAATGTCAGATAGGTCGCCACAAGGCACATCTTCACCATTTACCATACACGTTGTTGTTGATGTAACATCAATTGTGGCTTCAGTAGGTGCAGGGGCAGAAGTTGGTAAACCAGGTAAATCAGGGAAGTCGAAGTCAGGAATATCATCACATGGCACTTCTTCACCATTTACGATGCAGTTCGAATCAGAAACAATACCATCTCCTGGAGTGGGTAGATCTGGAAAATCTGGAAAATCTGGAAAGTCAGGGAAATCCGTTAAATCTGGCAATTCGTCACAAGGAACTTCCTCACCGTTAACAACACAAGTCGTGTCTGAAATAACATCATCGCCAGGCACCAAAGGTAAATCAGGAAGGTCTGGTAAATCTGGTAAGTCACCGCCAGGAACCTCATCACCACCAAGTGAACAGGACGCACTCGCTGAATTACTCAAAGTAGCAAATTCTGAAGTACAAGTAATAACGGTCGAACCCTCTGCGCTCTCTTCAAAAGAAAACGTTGTTGAACTGTCGCCAGACGCAGACATGGTGTCCATAAAAACAACACCATCAATCACACGTGACTGAGCAATTTCACAAACAGCATCTTCTAAGTCAATGCTATAAGAAAACGTGATTGATTTGTCCTCTGTAGAACAATCTATTGTAGAACTTACTTCTGAATACGCATTTGCACCAATAACAGCAGCCGCAAGTACACCTAATTTGAAAAAAGTTTTCATATGTTTCACTCCGGTTTTTATCGAGTATTATTCAAGTCAATTTCGACTTGCGGCAATTCTAGTAATGAAATTTTTCTTTGTATAGCGACACATTAATTAACACGTTAATTACTATGATTTCATTTTTTTTGCAAAAAAATAAATCCGTGATCTATCTCAAGTATTGAATCTATTAATAAATGACTTAACTCAATTAATAAGCTTAATTTGTGATTAATCACGCAGTTAAACCATGAACACGAATCACATTGACGTTATTTTAACCAACAAAGCAATAATTCAAAATAAAAGTTATATTTGAGATGCAAATCACATATGGGTTTTATATAACTATATATGGAATATAATTGTAAAAAACTCCCTGCATACAAACTGGCACAGCCGGCAAGAAAATAAATATTCAGAAAGGCAAAGACATAAGAGAGTAAAGGAGTAAGCGAAGAAAAAGAAAAGCCGGCAAATCATTAATGTAATGATCTGGTCTAGTTTAGCAATGGAGATCAAGAGCTTGGATTAATTATCTTGCAATAATTAAGTTCAAGGTTTTCGCAGGTAAGAGTGAATATTTATTTATCGCTAAATACACTGGCCGGTTATATTAGAACGTTGAGATTTGGCTATTTCAACTAGCCGTCGAAAGCACTGTTTTATAAACATCACTCCCATTTCATAAAAAACGACGACTAATTCTAGACTCCAAATAATATTAGTTTAGCTGTATTACTTCAGTTGTTGCACTAAACGTCATTTCGTCATCCAATTCAACCTCGACAGTGAAAGACCAGTCCCCCGCTTCCAAAATGGAATCTGAATCAAGAATTAATATCGCAATAGGAATTTGACCCACGATACCATCAATTTCACCTGGAAACTCTTCTTCTAAGGGAATAAGCGATTTATCCCGCCCGTAAGGAAATTCATAAGACGAATAACTAAAAAAAGAACTGATATCACTTCCAGAAGGAAAAGAATCTGAAATAAATTGATTTGTAAAAATACGGATCCGCTTGATGCCATTTTTCAGCGGCTCAGCAGGGTTGCATGCATTCGCAGACTCAAAAAGGGAAATCCTAAAGCTTGATTCTCTCTGAGGAACTTCAATAAATGTTAGAACTCGAACACCTAAATCAGTTAACGATTGCTCCTCATTCAAAGATAGCCTTGAAGAATTTCGCATTACGTCATCTATAGTACGAAGTTCATCGTTTTCAAAAACATTTAATACAAATTCTGTTGAAACATTCCGCACTTCGCCATCAAAACCATTTTCCCCATCGCAAGTACCCATGCAACTGGAGAGCAAAGACAATACTGCAATAAAACTGATTAACCTCATTACTTACTCCTTCAACTATTAATTATTATTTCCTAGTAAATAAAAATATTACTTCAGTGATGCTATTAAATCAGCAAGCACCTGTAAACGTTCTGGATTAGGGTGCCCATCTTCAATAGCAACACGTATATTTTCACTAAAGTCCCAACCTACGGATTGGTGGCCTTCATCAAGCAGATCAACTATGGCCTTCTCGGATTCTTCTAAAGAATCAAAATCATGAGCGTATTGATAAAACCAAATCTCCAGTGATAACTCTTTTGCTTCATTATTGTTAAACTTAAATGCTTTATCTAAATAACTCTTTGCTTCTTCTTTTCTACCCGTAATAAAAAGCAACTGGGCATAGTTGCCATTAAAGTCTGCATCTTCTGGTTCTAGCGATAAAGCCTTTAAGTAATACTCTTCCGCTTTCTCGTAGTCTTTTTTGACGGTGTGCAAGAAAATCGCATAGCCGCCATTCCATAACGCATTGTCATTTTCCAAAGCTAGGGCTTTTAAATAATACGCCTCCGCTTTGTCGTAGTCTTTTTTAATATCTTTTAAGAAAATTGCGTAATTACCATTATTATTTGCGTGTTCAGGATCCAACGATAAGGCTTTTAAATAACACGCCTCCGCTTTGTCGTAGTCTTTTTTAATATTCTCTAAGAAAAGCGCATAGTTGCCATTCTTATTTGCACTTTCTGAATCTAAAGACAAAGCCTTTAAGTAATACTCCTCCGCTTTATCATGGTCTTTTTTAATATTCTCTAAGAAAAGCGCATAGTTGCCATTTAAGTCTGCATCTTCTGGCTCTAGCGTTAAGGCTTTTAAATAATATTCTTCCAAATCGTCATAATCTTTTTTAATAACGTCTAGAAAATAGGTGAACTCATGCCACAACCATGCGGTATTGGGGAATTTTTCTAACGCTGCAAGATAAATAGCTTTGCGTTTTTCATAATCAGATTCATTTTTTGCCAGCTCAGAATATTCATAGGCGGAGAGCTCTGGATCGGGATCAGCTTCTTCCTGCGTTAGTGAATCAATCACCTCGACATCTTTCGTTTCTAGTTTTTGGGTAATGGTTTTGCCTTGCTGTTTCACCGCCTCGATGCGAGCCTTAGTGACCTCATCTAGCTCTTCATCGACTGGCTTAATTTCATCAAAGACCCAAAGCAGTTCGTGCATTAGCTCGTCAAAGCCATCAATTTCTACATAGGATCCATCCATGTTTTGGATAAGCTGTTCGATTCGATGAGGAATACTGCTTTTTTTTCTGCCACACCAGAAAAAGTTGCTCGGTTTGTTCATATTCTCGAAGTAGCGCATCAAGCTACCATCGTTGCCACCATAGCCGATCACCACAGGAATATGATTACTGAATATGTTATCCAAGGGTTCTTTCCAGCCCACATCGAGCTTGCTAATTTCGTCGGGGTCACTTTTAGGTGCTAATAATAGATCGCGATGAATCTTCACAATAAGCGGATGAATACTGGAAGGCCTGGCATAACCGCTTAAAGATTCATGGCCACAGACGAGGGGCGTTTGGTCGGTAAACTGATAGATCGCAGTTTCAACTAAGCTATCGAAATTGGTCGTAAGTACGCAGTGACCCGCTGTTTTTGTTAATATTTGCGCCAATATCACATGGCCAAAACTGGGTTTTGCATCCCGCATGATTTGAACAAGAAACTCGTAACCGGAGTTTTTATCACTCTCAAAGCGTTTGCGGTAGATGGATCCATAGTGTGTTGCCAAATCATCCACATCGACTTTTTCACTCTTTAGCCAATCATCGAGTTCCTTTTTAGTTAATCGCTCCTTGATCTCCGCAAACCATTTTTCAGCAAGTTCACCACCGGAGGGAATGCCACTTTTTACGCTGGTACCGGCCCCCAATACGAAACAAAGTTTTCTATTCTCGGTATGTTTGTGAATGTCTTTAATGGTATGTTTAAATTTTTTGGAGCTTATGATGTTCATCAATAACCCTGCGTGTGTGTCATCTTTAATCTTGGTGCGAATAACGGGAAGCGGTAGAAAAAAGTCGTGCGCAGAGAAAGGTGAAACCACAGCCATCCCTGCCTATACCAGCAATTGTCTTCTGGATGCTAAATTATACGGCCTTGGTGATTATTGTCTATTTTCAACCTGTGTAATTTTTCAGTGTATTTTTTATTCTAAGAGGCATCATCAACCACCTTAAGGCGTTGATTTATCTTTTTTTATTGTTCATTTCTGTGAATACTCATTTCCTTGCTTAATGCTTTGCTGACCAGCGATCCTATGAAATACTCATTCTCGTGAAACGTTTCATGTGCCCACGCAGGCGAGCATTTATCTCTCGATATTCAAATCAGAGATTATCTTCGCTTGTAAGTTAACTTATTAATCAAAAGGAAACTCAACATGAAATTATCCAAACTCGCCCTCACCATCTTTACCCTGGTAAGCGCTACAGTAAACGCATCCGAATTAACCTTGATCGCCACTGAATCTGAAGCATTTGGCAACTGTGCATGGCGTATGAGCCAAGGCTTTTATGTACCCAGAGCACAGTTACTCTGTGAGGAAAATACAGGTTTTTCTCTTGTTGGCACCTACTACGCCAACAACCCATGTAATTTTGCTTTAAACGAAACCGAAGACTATTCGGTTGTGATAGAAGATTCTGGCGCTTGCTCGCTTTCGGTATTTCGCAACCCGGAAACCACAATGGTGACAATTGCCTCAGACGCCGTTATTGCGCCCAATTGTGCTTGGCAAATAGAAGAGACAACATCGAACCTGCAAGCTGATGTTTTACGTTGCGATTTTTCTGCTGAGTCTATTGCCGTGAGATTCACTTACAATCCAGATAATGCTTTAGACATTACTTGGGCTTGTGATCTGCAGCTATTAGAGCAATCTGATCTTTTCCCAAGGTTTGACATCGCGTCTTTTGATCGCAACTCCTGCGAATTTGTCATAAATGGTGAAATTCCTCGTTAAGATTCCATAAACCTGCTTTCGACTATGGAAAACAAGTGGGGCTTAACGGTCTCACTTGTTTATGGCACACCATTCACTTTTAGATAAATTCCATTCATACATTCCACAGCACTCATCGACAGCCGCTAAGGCTCTTGCTTAATTTTTCGCAAAAATTTTTCATTCATCACCAAGGATTCAGCAAACTGTGTCGTCTAACGTCTAGAGTAGAGCAATATATTGATACACTGCTTATTAACCACGACGATAAATAACAAACGCAAATGATATTCATGCCAACAATGGGCTCCGTTTTTTGACAGCAATGGATGATTTAAATGCCTTGATTCACGCTGCACAAGAGGGCGACCGAGATGCCTTTAGTCAGTTATTGACCGAGCACTATGATTTAATCTTTAGATTTGCACTTAAGTGGTGTGGTAATCGCGAAGATGCAGAGGATGTGACTCAACAGTCGTGTATCAAACTCGCAAAAAATATCGAACAGTTTCGATTCGAGTCAGCATTCACTTCTTGGCTTTATCGTTTAGTGATCAACTGCGCAAAAGATTGGCAAAAGTCCCAAAAAAAGCATTCTGATATAAAGGTTATTCCAGAAGAAGCGGTAGAATACGAATTAAAATCGTCCGATAAGGCGGAGACCTTCGTATATTTAAAACAAATAATAAACTGGGCGGACTCATTAGGAGAAGGCTTTAAAGAAACCCTTATTCTAGTATTTGCAGAGGGGCTAACGCATGCAGAAGCGGGAACAATTCTAAAAATAAAAGAGAGCACCGTTTCTTGGCGAATTCATCAAATTCGTTCACATCTCGATGACAGGCGTCGAGAGGAATAATCATTATGAAAAACAAACCATTTTCAGAAGAAAGACTATCGGATGTTTTTGCAGAGATTGATAAGATCGATCCCGACGAAGAGGCAAAACAACGCGCCATTCATTTAGCGAATAAAGCATTTTTGCAGGCTCAGCCTAAACGCCGGTCAACAACAGCCTCTAAAAAAGCACATCTCAAAGAAAAAGCTGCCAACCAGAAAATATTTTCAACGTCTGACCAAGGTTCTGATAAGAACGGTCGTCCTATGGGTATATTTTTAACCTCAATGGTTCAAACCCTAAGGAACACAATCATGCAAGCATTTTTAAAACCAAATAATAACCGCGCTATATATGGTGCGCTGGGTACGTCTTTCGTTTTCGTTGTTGGCGTACTTATCGCGATCAATAACCCCAATACGAATTTTTCTGAGCGCAATGCAGAAGGCTATACCGCGCCAGAGTTAAACACGAAAAGTGATCAGGGTTCACCAATGAAGTCGCTTGAAAAATCTAGTCTAGGGGTAAGCGAAGAAGCCATTGCCTCTACAGAGCTAGATACTTTTTCAGATTCTATTGTACACACAGAAGCAGCGCCAAAAAGAACAGAATCATTGAATTTCGCGCCTGCCGTACAGTTAGAAAAACCTTTACAAAAAGTCGCTGCAGCACCACAACCTCTGGCGATGGAACAGTCTGCCTCTAGTCTTTTCGGCAGCGGACAAACGGTGTCTGAGCCTATTGCACGAGAACCTAAAGAGTATCGCGATAAGTTTGAAATTATTGAAATCAATAACATCAAAAAGGTCTCAGAACACCCCGTTTCTACATTTTCAATCGATGTTGATACAGCCTCATATAGTTTTGTAAGGCGCCAGTTAAACACCGGTGTTTTACCGAATAAAGATTCGGTTCGCATTGAAGAAATGCTTAACTACTTTGATTACAACTACCCAACGCCGAAAGACAAATCAGTTCCCTTTAATACACAGATATCTGTATTAGATTCCCCCTGGAACAAAGGAAACAAACTTGTGCACATTGGCCTAAAAGGATATGAAATATCAAACACAGCGAAGCCTAAAAGTAACCTAGTATTCTTATTAGATGTTTCTAGCTCCATGGCCGCATCGGATAAATTACCATTGGTAAAACAATCAATGAACATGTTACTGAGTCAATTAAATCCGAGTGACACAGTTGCCATAGCAGTTTACGCCGGCGCAGCGGGTACAATTCTTGAGCCGACGCCAGCGAATGAAAAACAAAAAATACTCGACGCGATGAACCGTCTAAATGCTGGTGGATCGACAGCGGGAGCAGAAGGAATTAAGCTGGCCTATCAGTTAGCAGAAAATAATTTTGATAAAAATGCGGTGAACCGCGTTATCTTAGCCACAGATGGTGATTTTAATGTAGGTATCGCCGATCATAACCAATTAAAACAATTTGTGGAGCGCAAGCGTGACAAGGGAATTTTTCTTTCAGTGCTTGGTTTTGGAGCAGGCAATTATAATGATCAATTGATGCAAAGCCTTGCGCAAAATGGAAACGGTGTCGCGGCTTATATTGACACGCTTAGCGAAGCACAAAAAGTTCTGGTCGACGAGGCGAATTCTACTTTGTTCAGCATAGCAAAAGATGTAAAAATTCAGGTAGAGTTTAATCCAAAAACCGTCACCGAATATCGTTTAATTGGCTACGAGACGAGAGCCCTCAATCGAGAAGACTTTAATAACGATAAGGTAGACGCTGGAGACATTGGCGCAGGACATACTGTAACGGCTATTTATGAAATAACCCCAACTGCGTCAGATAATCGTCTCATCGATCAAAGCCGCTATTCGTCCAAAAGCTCGTCTACAGATTCTGCTCAGGATGAATTAAAAGCGGATGAATATGGTTTCATAAAACTACGTTACAAATTACCTAAAGAAAACACGTCAAAACGCATATCACAACCTATTTCTATATCCGAAAACACGCTCACCTCAGAATTAAAGCAAGAAGTAAATTTTTCCATTGCGGTTGCCGGGTTTGCTCAACTTCTTAAAGACGAGAAATTCATTCGCGAGGAATGGGGTTATGATCAAGCACTAAACTTGGCACAAAGGAATAAGGGTGAAGATTTGTTTGGCTATCGCACTGAATTGGTTCAACTTATACGCAAAGCAAAAACAGCTTCGGCAATGTAAAAAAGGAAAATCCTTTTCCGAAGAGCGATTGATCCTTCAATCGCTTTTTCCTTGCTAGCTTTTTTTATTCAAAGATCAAAAATTGCAGCGTCCTTTCCTGCGGTAGCAGTCCTGAGCTATTGATATCTTCCGTATGATAAGAGGAATAGAATACTCTTCCTGCGCCCACGTCAAAACTTACCATTAGCGGCTTAACAACATCCGTTTCAGTAAAGGTATCCACTTCACCTTGTGTGTAGAAAGTAACTCCCTCAGCACCCTCATGAGCCCCATTCATAACAGCCCAACCAAACAAAAAACCTTCGACATGCATCGTCTCATTTTCGTTAAGACATGCTTCATCGTTATCATCACCACAGCCTACATTCATCAAATAATCCTGTAATACGATATTGAGAATATCTGCTTCTTCAACCACTATGTCTGACTCTCCCTGCTCTGCATCGTTAAGCGGCTCTGCGATATGAGGATCGTGGTCAGCATCCTCTCCATGAGGGCTGTAAAAATCAATAAACTCAGGGAAAGTTTGCTCAACAAAATCATAGGCAAGATCAGTCACATACAAACGACCGCCCAGCTCAACATAGTCACGAAGAATTTCCTTTGTTCGCGGCGCTTCTGGAGCTAAGCCATAGAAAGAATCAGAAAATTCTCTCGCCCCACAATTAATAAATACAATATCGTAATTGAAGATATTGGCATTTCCGGTAGCACTGTCTTTCTCTAACAATTCCGCAAAACCTGGGTAGTTTTCAGTGAGAGAATTATCGCCATCATAAAGATCAAAGGTTTCCGTACCCAACACTAAGGCGCCAGTGCTATCGAACCCACCCAGTCCAGACTTTGCCAGCACATTTTCGATGCTATCGTATAACCCCGTCACCACAGCAATATTTGCCCCGCCTTCGGCGAGTTCGTTCGACAAAGCCACCGCCGTAGGCAAAGCCACAACGCCCTCTAATGCTTCAGCTAAGTTAACTTCAAATTTTAAGGAGAAAGCCCCTTTTACAACTCGAAATTCAACAGTATTAGAACCTGCCACTTCGATTTCAAAGGAACCATCAGCCAGTGTGCAAGTTGCTGTAATGTAATTTTCAGGAGGAAGAGGGCAGTCCGTACCCAAGATCGGCTTCTGTGAACTTGCTGCTGAACCACCTGCAATATAGACCGTTGCATTTGCAGCGGGTGTCGAACCATCTGGAATAGTGATATTGCCGCTTACGGTCACAGTTTCTTGCTCTGCTGCTCCAGTATCCCCACCCCTATCGTTACTTTCGCCAGCTCCACATGCAACGAGGCCAATTGATAAAAATAAAATTAGCGATTGGATTCTAAAAAATACATTGAGCCTCGATACTATTGAATCAAAATAGTTGTTCATTGTTCCCTCCTGAATACTGCTTATTCAACTGATACTTGTAAAAAGTTAATGATCTGAAGTCATCAAAATCTTAGGATCAGGAAAACTTCAGCGAGAGAAATGCTACCAATCGTCAAATGACATTACTTCATTTAATTTTGGCCTATTTAAATATAGAAATCGCTGAATAACTCGTGCTTCGCGAACGCGTGCATAAAAAAAGCGCCCATCAGGGGCGCGAGAGGGTACAGCAAATTCTAGGACAATTATTTTTGCATTTGATAAGTGATTCTACGGACCATTCCGGTAAATGGTTGAGGTTCATTGTTTTTGACAATAGGTTGGAAACGCCAACGCTTAACCGCTCTTAATGCAGAGCTCTCGAAGATCCCAGTAGGACTTGCCCTAACGACCTTAATGT
Organism: Cellvibrionaceae bacterium; assembly: GCA_965262305.1. Classification (GTDB taxonomy): domain Bacteria; phylum Pseudomonadota; class Gammaproteobacteria; order Pseudomonadales; family Cellvibrionaceae; genus CBDHEY01. Next base: position 644,926 of record CBDHEY010000004.1, on the reverse strand, counting down.
TTTCAGTTGCCCCAAACTTGCTTACATCAAATTGAACATCGACAAAACCTTCTATACTCTTGCTTAACGCAGATCGAGGATAACTGGGGTTTGCTAAAAATGATGCGACAGGAAAATCACCAGAAACCATATTGATATCTGGCTTTTTATTAGTTGATATAACAGGTTTGGTAAACTTAAGACCAGTAGGATTAAAATCAACCGATTGCACCTCTGGTATTTCAGGAGGAACCTGAGGTTCTTCTGGCTTTTCAGGTCGATTATCAATAATCGTAATTGGCGGTTTCGGATCAAACAGTACATTGGGAATGGGTTGCGGTGGTGCTTCATCCTGCGCTACCCATTCAATGTCGATAAGCTTGAACATGAAAAGTAATAATAAAGACGTAACACATAATGCGCCTGTAGTTGCAAAAAAATACTTAGGTAGTAAATAACTTAAATAATCAAAAACAGTCATAGCCTTCTCCGGTTATGCCAACATATTGTATTTTTTTCGCTGGCGTTAATAATTAATTTGCTGTACCCGAAATAAGCTTAAAATGAAATTCCTCCGTCATATTTTTTAAACTAACTGATTCGCCATCAAGAACCATAGGTAAAAACTTGGATTTAGATAATGCTTTTTTTACAGCTCTATTGAAAATTTTTCTTGGTTCCGATTCTACAATTCGAATATTGACTACTCTTCCTGTAGAATTTACGTCAAATCTTGCGATTACAAACCCTTCGATATTTTTTAATAGTGCCTCTCTCGGATAGCTTGGCGTTACTAACTTATTAGGTATTAATCCAGAGACATCGACTATTTTTATACTAGGCTCGATAGAACTATCTATGTTCGTAATATCAGCCGCCAATTCAATGTCTATTGACTTAGCGCTTTCTATAAGGACCTGCTCTTCTCTGTTTCTCAATGGAAAGATAGAAGAAACTGGTGCAGTTGGCATTGAATAACTATTTAGTAACGCATCGCTATTTTTTCTATTAGTTTTTTCAGTGTGCGTATCATCCAAAAAACCATTTCTCACATCACCAAAAGTAAAATAAAGGTCGGAAGCTTGATGTATATCGAGTTTAGCTACGGAAAAAGGAATTAGGAAAATCATCGTTAAGAAGACAATGTTTATCTTACTAGTAAAATTTACGGGAGTTCTGTCTCGACTAGGAGATAATATCGAATCTATTCGCTCGAACAATCCGGATTGATGAATAAGCGTGACGAGAAAATGTTGTTTAATCACGGAATGACTAGAGATATCAATTAAATCTTCCGCGTAATCCTCTCTCTTCTGAAGAGATCTAAGTACAAAATCATCTGCTGCAATCTCTGCATACCAAAATAGCTCTTTTCTCATTAGATAAATTAGCGGAACAAACCACAAAAAACACATAAGTGTATTTACCCATGTTTTTGTTGCCCAATCGTACCTAACTGCATGAGCTAATTCGTGAATTAATACGCGATTTAAACGGTCCACCTGCCAGTTTTTGTAGTCATTGGGTAGCATCAGTCTAATTTTAAAAATACCCCAAATTGCTGGAATATCTATTTTTTCACTAACATATATTTCTACGGATCGTTTTAAATTTAATTTCTTACTGATAGCACTAACATTTTTCTTTAAATTCTTATCGATAATTTTAGTACTCGATCTCGTCAACCTAATTAATTCCAAAACTCCAAGTAAATGAGTAAAAAAGAGCGTTAAAGAGATGAAAAAGTAACAGCCAACACAAAGAAGAAAAAGTGTATATGTTATTTTATTACCATATTCAAGGTGAATGCTTGTTAGAAAATTTAGACTCTCAGGAACTATCGGCAATGAGATATCAGGCATGAAAAATGAAAATAGAAAACTCAAAAATATGCTGAGTATCCCCATGGTAAGTATCCCATGGGTTATCCCTGCTGGCCTTACTCGTGAAGCGTTTATCACACCTAAAAACACAATCACTATGACTATAGGCTTAACAACAAAATCAAAAACAAAATTAACAAAATCTATATTTAGCATGTTATTTATTCTTATTCTTAATCCGTTGAATTGTCCTTTCCAAAGTTTCAATTTCATTAGCAGTTAGATTATTTGAATCTAACAGAGCAGTCACGGCCTCAACTCGAGAACCTCTAAAAAAGGTTGAAACCAACTTTTTTAAGGCCGATGTTTGCGCTTTTTTCTCTCCAATAATTGGTGAATAAATATATTTTTTCCCATCTAAACGGAACTTAACTAAGTTTTTTTCAACAAGCCTTGCAATTAGTGCACGAATAGAAGAATAACTGGGAGGGTCCGGTAGTTTATCCAAGACTTGTTGAGCTGAACATTCTTGTTCTTGGAACAAGATATCCATAATTTGCCTTTCTCTACGACTTAGTTTTTCAAATTCATCTGGCGGCATAAAATAAACTGCTAAAAAATTAACACATGCTAAAATATTAGCACATAGATCAATTTTCACAACACTTCATGCTAAAAAATTAGCATTTAATTTATTTTTCGGATTTCAGACATTATATTGAAATAAAAATAAATTTTTTTATAGCAACCAGAAATCAAAAGATTCCAAAAAGGTCGGATATCATAAATTTTAGAGGCTGTAACTCGCTCAAAGCGCCAACAAGACCATAAATTTGGCGCAACACAGCTATGCTGAAATATCCACCTGAAGTAGAATGATCTAAGATTTAGGCCCAGCGTAACAATAAAACTATCTTTAAAACGCACTGTTGCTTGACCTACTTTTGACTTTTTTCCGTTTTAAATAGACCACACTCTAATATAGGTGAGTAATACTAATGAGTACTCACATTACGTATCTCCTGAACCAATGGCGCTCTCAACCTGATTGTGAATGGGTTATGGCAACATTGATTGGTATTGAAGGCTCATCGTATCGACACTTAGGTGCGATGATGTTTATTAATAGTAACGGCCAATTCTTCGGAATGATCAGCGGCGGCTGCTTGGAATCAGATATCGTTTTAAAGTCACGACGAACCATGATGGATGGAAAAAGTCGAGTTTTGGCGTATGACATGTCTGACGAGTCTGATTTATCTTGGCGCCTTGGTATCGGGTGCGGCGGTAAAATCAGCATACTCCTCCAATCCATTTCAGAAAAAAATCACTATCTTTACCTTAATGAACTCTACGAAAAATTGGTAGCCGGAGAGCAGTGTCAATATTTGCAAAACCTCACTGAATCAAAATCAGAAAATGTGCTTTTAGAACCATCAGAAAAAGCGCATCAGCGTTTTATAATTAATCAAAACAATTCTAATAAATGTCATTATAAGAACGAGGAGTGGTTCATCAATCGGTTGGAGCCACAAACTCATCTCGCGATTTTTGGCGGTGGGATAGATGCCCGCCCTTTGGTCTCTATGGCACATACACTTGGCTGGGAAATAACATTGTGTGATTCTCGTCAGGTATACGCAAGGGAGCGTGACTTTCCTCTCGCGTCAACAATCATAAAAACTCCACTAGTCGAACTCGAAAAAGACTGGTTAAGCACAGTAGATGCATGTGTCATCATGCATCACAACGTAAACTTAGATGCACAAGCGCTGCAGTTTGTTCAGCATTCAAATTGTGATTACATTGGGCTTTTAGGTCCAACTCACCGAACTAAAAGAGTATTAGATTCCGTTGGAATAACTTACGAGGATTTGTCAAAACCACTGTTTAATCCAATTGGATTAGATCTAGGTGGAAACGGGCCAGAAGCAATCGCTCTGGCAATTGTCGGCGAGATCCAAGCCACGCTTACGAATTCTACTAGCGGTTCTTTGTCGCTCAACGATAGAAAAACTAGCGTAAAGATTGGCGGTCATGGATAGCCTCGCTTACATAGTGTTAGCCGCTGGTATGAGCCGTAGGTTCGGTGGAACAAAACAATTAGCAAAAATTGGAACGAAATTACTAATAAATTACACAATAGAGAAGTTACCTGCAAATTCTGAAGATACTTTTGTAGTACTAGGGGCTAAGTCAGACGATGTCAAGAATAGTATAACTCCGAAATGTAACCTGTTAATTAATGAACAATGGCAGGAAGGTATAGCGAGTTCAATTAGAACGGCTATTAGCCAAATTGGTTCGAATTATAGCCATGTATTGATTTGTCTTGCTGATCAAGTTGCCCTGCGTTCAGACGACTACAAAAAACTTGAATCGAAAGCGCGAGAATTACCAGAAAATATTATCTGTGCTCGATATGCTAATTTGTTAGGTGTGCCCGCTATCTTCCCTAATAAATATTACGATGAGTTATGCTCACTAAAGGGAGACACTGGCGCGAGAAGATTACTCAATAACAATAAAGACATAGTCCCCATAGATATTCCAGAAGCAGCAACGGATATAGATACGCAGGTTCAACTAGAGGAATGGTTAGAACTAAATCAATATAAATAAGCGCTTATAGGATGAATACGTAAGGAATAATTTTAACTTAACTTCAAATTCAGAGTGGCCGACCGATGAAAATGAAACTTGATATAAACGGAGAAGTTCACAATGTGGATGCTCCTGAAGATACACCACTTTTGTGGGTAATCCGTGATTACGTTAAATTAACCGGAACCAAATTTGGTTGTGGTATTGCACAATGTGGCGCGTGCACAGTGCACTTAAACGGTCAAGCAGTTCGATCTTGTGTTTTACCTGCCTCTGCGGCGCAAGGACAAAAGATTGAAACGATCGAAAGTCAAGATTCAAAACACAAATTGGCGCTTCAAGAAGCTTGGAGAGAACTTGATGTTCCTCAATGCGGATATTGCCAGTCGGGACAAATAATGTCCGCAACGTCGCTACTTGCCAAAAATGCAGCACCTACAGATGGTGATATAGACGATGCAATGTCTGGCAACATCTGCCGCTGTGCTAGCTACGAAAGAATTCGTGCTGGTATTAAATTAGCCGCAAAAAACTTACAGAAAGCATAAGGGGGAACTATGAATATTCAAACAAAAATTTCGACTCCCAATAAAACGGAAGAAAAAAATAGTGAAAAAAACTTTACTCGCAGAGAGTTTTTTTCGGTTTCCACTTCAGCAAGCATGGCTTTCACATTAGCGATTAATTTACCCCTTGGAAATGCCTACGCAGCAAAGGACACCGCGCAAGCTTTTGAGCCAAATGCATTTATAAAAATTCACAAAAACAACGAAATCACTTTTCTTATAAAACATTTAGACATGGGACAAGGTGCTTTTACCGGATTATCCACATTACTCGCAGAAGAACTTGATGCAGACTGGGACGTGCTTCGCGCTGAGCACGCGCCGGCCGATTTGAGCAAATATGCTCACCTCGGCTGGGGACCGACTCAAGGGACCGGCGGAAGCGCTGGCTTAAAAGATGCCTATATGCAAATGCGTCAAGCTGGGGCAGCGGCAAAATCTATGTTAATGAATGCCGCAGCCGAAATGTGGAAAACAGATCTTGAAAACTTAACTGCAGAAAAGAGCCATATACTTAATAAGAAAAACGGACAGAAAGCTCCTTACGGAACTCTAGCGACTTTAGCCGCGAAGCAACCCGTTCCTGAATTAGCCTCAATAAAACTTAAAGATCCAAAAGACTTTATTTATATTGGCAAACCAGTGAGAAGATTGGATCAAGGTAAAGAGAACGGTACTGCAATTTTCACACAAGATATTCAGCTGCCAAATATGCTGACCGCTGTGGTTGCTCACTCTGCTAAGTTTGGTTCATCATTAAAATCATTTGATGCTACAGACGCAAAGAAAATTAAAGGTGTGGTAGACGTTGTTAAGGTACCAAACGGTGTCGCCGTCGTAGCAGAAAATTTTTGGCTAGCGAAAAAGGGCAGAGATGCACTTCAAGTCGAATGGGATGAATCGGCCGCTGAATGCATAAACTGCAATGATTTAATGGACAAATACAAAGAGTTCGGTAATAAAGAAGGCAATATAGCATTTCAAAAAGGTGATATTACCGAAGGAATGGAAAACTCTAAAATCACCGCAGAGATGGAATTTGAATTTCCCTATCTTGCCCATGCACCAATGGAACCCATGAACTGTGTGTCACTCGTTACCGATCAGGGCTGTGAAATCTGGTCAGGTGTGCAAACTCAAAGTACGGCACAAAATGTCGCCGCTGGTATTCTTGGAATTAAACCTGAACAAGTTAAAATTAATACTCTGTTCGCCGGTGGTAGCTTTGGACGAAGAGGTAATATTATTGGAGATTACATTCAAGAATCAGTAGAAATCTCTAAACAGTTTAAAGGCATTCCCGTTAAGATGGTTTGGACTCGTGAAGACGATACTAACTCCGGCTGGCTCAGACCAATGTATTATCATAAACTAAAAGCTGGTTTGGATAACTCAGGTAAGATTTCCGCTTGGGATCAAACCATTGTCGGTCAATCAATACTACTTGGTACTGTAATGGCTGGATGGGGAATTAAGGATGGTGTCGACGTTACTACTGTTGATGGCCTTGAAGAAATTCCATACGAAATGGACAGTTATAAAGTCCAAACCCATAACACTAATGATTTAGTAAAAGTCACGACGCTTTGGTGGAGAGCAGTAGGTAATACTCACACTGCATTAGCCAAAGAAGTGATGATCGACCGTTTAGCAAAGGAAGCCAAGCAAGACCCTGTGGCGTTTAGATTAGCAAAGCTAGACCCTAATTCCCGTGACGCAAATGTTCTTAAATTAGCCACCGAAAAAGCTGCCTGGGATAAACCACTTCCAAAAGGCTGGGGCCGCGGTGTTGCCGTCCATAAATCCTTTGATACTTATGTTGCACAAGTAGCTGAAGTGTCCACTGACGACAAGGGAGGCTTTAAAGTCGAGCGCGTAGTTTGTGCGGTAGACTGCGGTGTACCGGTTAACCCAAGCATTATCGAAGCGCAGATGCAAGGCGGAATTGGTTTTGGTTTAGCTGCCGTATTAAGTAGTGAAATCACCGTTCGAGATGGCCAGGTTCAAGAAAGTAACTTCAACGCTTATGAAGTACTAAGAATGAATCAAATGCCTAAAATTGAAGTTCATATTGTAAATTCAAGTGAGCCCCCCTCCGGCGTTGGTGAGCCAGGCACGAGCGTGATAGCACCAACTGTCGTAAATGCCCTTGCTAACGCGACCGGAAAATTTTACACAAAATTGCCTATTAGAACGTTAAGCTAAACACACATTTCTATTAAGCCCCACTAACTTTAGCTCTTTCTAAAAGAGCTAAAGTTTTTTTATTTATAGATAACACAAATTGCATCAAGAGGAGAGCTTCCACCAATGGAAAAATATATTTTGCGAAAAGAAGAAATAGAATCGATTGCAGGTGAGAAGAAAGTACACTTTTTAAACGAAAATGCACAAAGAACAAATAAACCTCTGGGTGATCTTACTGGCCTTAAAAATATTGGTTTTCATATCATTGAAATCGCACCAGGTATGGAATCAACAGAATTCCACTTTCATTATCACGAGGAAGAATGCGTTTACATATTAAGTGGGAATGCAATGGCGTTGATTGGCGACCAGGAATTTGATGTTAGAGAGGGAGATTTCATTGGTTATCGAGCAGCTGGAAAAGCACATAAAATCATCAATACTGGAAACGATATTCTTAAATGTATTGTAGTAGGCCAACGCTTAGACCATGACGTTGCTGATTACCCACAAAAAAATAAGCGAATATTTCGACAAAAAGGATTAAAATGGAATCTCGTGGATATCGATAAAATAGTTGAACCAAACGTGGGAAAAAAATAATATCCTCAACAAATTCTCGTAGATAAAACCATAGTTATGCAGCAAAACAATCCTTCATTGATTCACGAATTTTTTAAGATGGAGTCTGCTGGCGGCATTTTGTTGTTTTTCGCCGCTCTTCTCGCGATTTTAGCCGCAAACAGTCCAATACAAGGCTTTTATGATTTATTCCTTTCCATCCCTGTAGAAATTCGTGTTGGCCCTTTAGAAATTGCAAAACCACTGCTCCTATGGATTAACGATGGACTCATGGCAGTTTTTTTCTTTTTGGTTGGTCTTGAACTTAAAAGAGAACTCACCGAAGGCGAGTTATCCGATAAACGCAACATTATCCTTCCTGGTGTCGGCGCTGTTGGAGGCATGCTTTTTCCTGCTTTAATTTATTTATTTTTTAACATGAATGACCCAGTCGCCACAAAAGGTTGGGCAATTCCTGCTGCAACAGACATTGCATTTGCTTTAGGAGTACTTTCGCTACTTGGGTCTAGAGTTCCAATATCAATTAAAATCTTTTTGACTTCACTTGCGATATTTGATGATATCGGCGCAATCATTGTTATCGCAATTTTCTACACGTCAAAGATTTCTATTACCGCACTGATCATTGTCGCTTTATGTATTCCTGTACTTTTTGTATTCAACAAAAAAAATGTCATTTCAAAAAGTCCATACATTTTAATTGGCACCATTATGTGGATTGCGACATTAAAGTCGGGCGTTCATGCCACACTTGCGGGAATTGTCCTCGCCATGTTTATTCCCTTAAGATGTAAAGAGAATCCAAGTATTTCACCTCTAAAAAGCTTGGAGCACGACCTACATTCAGTGGTGGCTTTTTTTGTGCTACCCGTATTTGCGTTTGCTAACGCTGGCATTAGTTTAAAAAATGTAGGAATGGAACAACTACTTCACGATGTACCTATCGGTATAGCGCTAGGGCTTTTTATCGGCAAACAAGTTGGAATTATGGGACTTTGCTGGATCTTCATAAAACTCGGGCTAGCCAAAATGCCTAGCGGAATGAGCTGGTTCAGTTTATATGGCGCTTCTGCATTGTGCGGAATAGGGTTTACGATGAGTTTATTTATTGGTTCACTTGCGTTTGAAGAAACCGGAGTTAATCTTTTATTTGATGAAAGACTTGGTATTATTATCGGCTCGTTTACTTCGGGTATCTTAGGCTATATTATCTTACGCTGGAGCTTGCCACAAAAAGAAACTCACTAATTTCTAATGTCATTCCTTTTGGCAACTACCCGTAGGTAATACAACTTTAAACTTTGTTCCTTCTCCAAGTTTAGTTGTTACCGAAATATCGCCCCGGTGCTGTTTGACAATTCCATGCGTGACTGACAATCCTAAACCTGTACCCACGTCGATATCTTTTGTCGTAAAAAAAGGATCAAATATTGTATTTATATTTTCTTCAGGAATACCGCAACCCGTGTCTTCAATTTCCAATACCGCGTTGTTGTCCTCCACATAGGTTCTAACGGTAATTTTTCCAAAGTCTTCGATGGCTTGACTAGCGTTCATTATGAGATTTAAAACCACTTGTCCAATGCTTCCAGCTTTCCCACAAATGTAGGGAATTTCACTTAATTCTGTAATCACTTCGGCTTTATATTTTGTGTGATTGTTTGCAAGTTGCAATGTGGTTCTTACACATTCGTTTAAATCAAAATCTTCATTATCTAACGAGTCTGGCCGCGAAAAATCCTTTAGACCTTTAACGATTTTCTCTATTCTATTTACGCCCTCTAAAGACTCGTCTAGCAAACTATCTGAGTCATCAAAAATATAATCTATGTCTAATTCTTTTTTTAGCTGTTCAATGCTTTCATTCAATTCCTCGGATTTATTTGAATTTAAAACTTCTGTGACCGATGCATTAAACTTTTTGATCGTTTCCATGTAATCACGCAAAACAACGAGATTGCTGCGCACAAAACCTGCAGGATTATTTATTTCATGCGCTACACCCGCGCCAAGTAAACCAACCGCAGCTAATTTTTCTTGATGATAAAGTTTACTTTTTTGATTTTTTAGTTTCTCATAGGCTAATTTCAACGCTTCATTTGATTCATAAAGTTCTCGCGAGCGCTCTTCAAGTAATTGCTCTGCCCTAGATCGCGCCAGTTTTTGACGTTCATAGGCAGCTTTATACTTGTCCTCACTCATTTTTGACTACTCTCAATAGACAGTGATCTGACCCCTTGTGCATACAGGTATCATGTTCAATATAAATGCTTTCCCCATAGTAATTTGCTGCACCAAAAATAAGACCCTCTGCTAGATAACAGAGTTTACGCGGAGAAACATATTTCATAACCAGAGCATTTTCTTCCCTACTTGTAGACAGAGTGGGTAAATTTGGATTATCAAATAACTTTCTCACCTCTTTGTGGATAACACTTTCAATACTCTCTAAGAATGAAAATAGATCTTCGGAAATTTTTGAAAAAATAGGGTGTTTACCATTTAAATCCGCGAACAAGTACTCTCCAAAGATTCGTGTAACATCGGAAGAAGGCAATCCGAGTTTATCTGAAATTGCTAGGACAAATTTAACAACATCCTCATCAGGATAATCTTCCACTGCCGTATAGATTCCATTGTTTTCGGGATTTACCTCTTCAAGAAGTTCATCCCAGGTTTCAATTCCATATTGAGTTTCGATCATATCGTTTAGTGCAATAAAAACAGCCCCTTTCATCTTTAACTCTCCTCGTCGTGGGATTCATCTCTAATAACGATTTCCATATAGTCATTAAATTTTTTCTGATGTATTTGTAATCGTTCAATTTGTTCAAAATTAATTATGGATTCTTTCTTTAGCAACAAGAGGCCGTTATTAGCAAATATGTCTTGCGCTAAAACTTGCCCCTCTTTTAATTGTGATATATCGATCGTTTTGGTTTTCGACTCTTCTTGTCCAAAATCACCAAGAACCTCATAAAAAACTGAAACTAAAGTGGAGTCATACCTTTTACCAGCCCACTCATCGATAAATGACTTCGCGCATTCCATGCCAGAGTGCCCTTTAACTCTTCTTCCATTAAACGCATCAATAAAGTCACCAACCAAACAGATAATTTTTGACTCAAGAGGAATTTCATTATCAATAAGCTGGTCAGGAAAACCCTTTCCGTTTATATATTCTTGATGATGCCGAATAATTCTCGCGATTGGCGCTAATTGCACACTGCTTGAAAGCGCCATTTCACCCCATATTGGATGACGTTCGTAAAGCAAACGCTCTTCTTTATCAAAAGTAAAAACGGGTCGTGTTCTAAGTTCATCTGGCAAGCCTAATATCCCTACACGATGCAACATCGAAGCGATTCTTAGTTGCTCTGCATCATGTGAATTCATGCATAATTCTTTTGCGATTTTTTGTCCATATTCCTCAACAAACCGCGTCACCCCTTGCTCTCGACCTTCCTTCCAATCAAGAATTTGTGTGACGATGGATAACGAATCAAGTGCCGCTCGGCGCAACATATTCTCTTGGTTAGCTAATAGCGCAAGTGCTTGTTCATTTTCAATATTTCGCTCTTTAAGCACACTTTGTTGAATTTCAAGCAATGACAAAGCTTGCTTTGTCTCCATATTGCTCTCTTTTAATTGCCGATCTAGCAACAATGCAAGCCGGCTTAACTTTTTATTTTGTAATAATGTGAGATCTTCTAGCCTTTTGCGCTCTCGCTCAGATTTAACAAAATTAAATCCATTCTCAATCGCATCCTGCAAAACAAAATCGTTCCAAGGTTTAGTAACATAATTGTAGATTTTTGATTCATTAACGACTCTTTCTAACGCATCTATGTCGCTATAGCCTGTAAGTAAAATTCTAAGCGTATCAGGGTGGCGATTTTTCATTTCCAACAAGAGGTCTGCACCCGTCATTTGCGGCATACGCATATCAGATACAATCAAGTCGTACTGGGTATTTTCTGCCATAATTAAAGCTTGGATTCCCGAATTAGCGGTATCTGCTTCCCACTTACGCTTTTTCGCAAACCGCTTTAGTGCCGAGAGCACCGGTTCTTCGTCATCGACAAAGAGAATCTTCGGTACGTCTGGTTGTTGTTGCAGGTTATCCACTTTTGTCTCCGATAGTTGCCGCGTAGAAAATAAACTGTATAATTAGAATAACGTGAAAAACATGAATTTTTCAAGAATGTTTATGACTAAAAAATCACCAACACCTTCAGTTCCGTTATGCTCGTGCGGCAAACTCATTCAAACCTTATATTTTGAGGATAGTCCATATGTATCCCAAAGAGACTAAAGATCATTTCACAACGGGAGAAGTCGCTAAATTTTGTGGCGTAACACTAAGAACAGTCATAAATTGGATTAAAGCCGGAAGGCTAGATGCTTACCAGTTGCCAGGTACGAGAGGGGATAATCGTATTCGCCGGCAGCAGCTTTTAGCATTTATGCAACAAAACCAACTACCCATTCCAAACGAGCTTTTGGAAAATAGTAACGAAATTAAAGCTAAACCCATGGCTTTGGTCGTTGATGACGACTTAAATATGGCTAAATCGATTCAACGAGTATTACATAAATCAGGTTTTGCTACGCATTATGCAGCTGATGGTTTTGATGCCGGACTGATGTTTTCTGAATATTCACCAAAATTGCTGACACTCGATTTGCAGATGCCAAGATTTGATGGGTTTTCTGTTTTAGAAAAGTTGAAAGATGATGATACCTGTTTTATTTGTGTTATCTCCGGTATGGGGCAACAACATTTGGACCGAGCTGTTTCAATGCGCGCTAATGCCGCCTTGCAAAAACCCTTTGAAAACTTAGAGCTTGAAAAAATTGTTAAGCCTTTGATCAAATAGAATGATTCAAACTCGCCATTAATGTGATTATTTAACCTCCATTAAATGATAAAAGAATGTTAGGATGTTAAATAATTTGAGCGTGAATGTAATTCAATAAATATAGGTGTCGAGCAGAACACTTTAGAATTAAAGCTTAAAAGCGGTATTCTTAATAAGTATTAATAATATTTGGGGGAAGTATTTTGGCTGAGAACACTCCGCCTAAAGGTGCTGGCACTGATTTGGATAACGGCGAATCAGATGGCTCAATAACGTTGGAACAAGCTCTTCTTGCGCCACTTGATTCAATTTTAAAAGCACAACTTCATTCTGCTCGCTCATTTCTTAACATGCTTTTACAGTTGGGATACCCCCACAACCCAAAAGATGATAAAGATGCGTCAGGCAAGGACGACACCCAAGAAAAAGACAAAACCCCTTCTGAACCCTATCACTTAGAGTTTGCTTTTGCCGATAGTGAAGGTAATAAGCAACTCGTAAAAGTGCCTGCGCTTTCTTTGGTGCCTATTTCACCTCTAGCAGTCGACTCAGCCAGTTTTGATTTGGAGATGGCAGCAAATAAAGTCACCACTGGGCGTCGACAAATTCGAGAGAGTGAAAACCTCAGTACCGATGAATCGAGTGAAGATTACAATGCCGTGAAAAGGCCCTGGTTCCTCGTTGAAAAACCGGTTGAAATCCGCGGAGATATTATCGCTCCAACGTCTACAGACGCAGACAGCAAAAAACAAACTCAATCTTCTATCAAAATTAATATTCAGGTTAAGTCCGTCCCTATGCCCGCGGGTTTATCTAAATTGTTAACCGCACTTAGTAGTATGAATGATGTAAAAGAAATAGATGATCGTAGCGAAGAATCCAATAACTAAGTAGCCAACAGGCTTCTAGCAAATTCAATAACGAAAAGAAGGAATAACGTAATGGCAGATGATAAAAAAAATCCTCCAGCGAGCCCACAAGGCGGCAACGAGAAAAACCTGATTGGTGCAGAGTTTCAAGCCCTACCTTTAGACTTCCTCATTTCTGCACCGCTTATCGCGACTGTAAAAGCACAACATATCGCTGCGCAGACAACAAAAAGCTATATTGAAAGCATGATCAATTCAGATGGAACCCCTATCACGGTTGATTTCAGTGTTGAACAACAATCAGATGAAGCTGGCGTGAACAAAATCGACGTTAAAGCGCCATTACTCTCACTGGTTCCAGTACCTCATTTACGAATAGATTCTTTGACCGTTAACTTTACGTTTGAAGTGAGCCAAACCTATAGAAACAGCAAAGAAACCGACAAAAGTGTCGATATGACAGTTTCATCCGGTAGAGCGCTTAGTCCTTGGGTAAAAGCCAGTGTTAAAGGTTCTGCATCAAGTAAAGCGACGGTTGAATCACAAACCAATCGCAGCGGACAGCTTGAAATAACCGTGAATGCAAGCGAAGCAAAAGAACCACCAGAGGGACTGGCAAGAGTGCTCTCGTTGATGACGAGCGCCATTCAAACTCCGGCAAAATCCTAGTCAAGCTCGCAAAAAACATTGCCTCACGATAAATCTCATTTTATAACCAAAACAATAGCGAATAAAATGAGATTTTCTTTCTAAGTACTAAATTCATCACCTACACGATTTATATGCTCGGCTTCATTCATTCACCAAAGTCAAACAAAACATCTTGGTTCACTTTAAGTGAGATTGTCGATTCGGCTTTAGCAGATGTCATTAAACAGGACGCGAATTTTCAGCTTAAACAATCACAAGCATGGAATCAATTTAGTCAATCTTTTCGAGAACTCAGTAATAACCCAATGATCCAAACCCTCGATTTTACGGTGGGATTTGGCAGACTTGAAAACCTAGCAATCAATCAATTAAGCATTGATCTTGCTCTGGACATTTATAAACCCAATTTCATTGTGCGTCGGTGGTGGGGCATTCTAAAATTAGTTGGCCGATATCCAAATAAAGAAATAGAAAACATGTATCGACTTTCAACCAAAAATCCTGGTGCTAAGAATCGAATTGAATTCTCCATTCAAGTGAGTCGGGATCAGTTTGGAAACTGGAAAACTGAGCATGCTCCCGATGAAAATACGCTTCAAAACTTAACTAAAAAAATTTCCTAAATTTTATGACTAGCACTAAAAACGAAATTGATAGTTACTTAAGAATTATTCTCGCCTTAGCAATCTGTATCATTCTTTTACTCATCTATCATTTTCATACAGTTGCCAGTTTAAAAAACTACACAGAACCAAAAAGCGACTCTATTTTTAATCAAATCATCCTGGATGCCTCTCAAGAAAATACAGCAAGTGATAAAGCGTTATTATTTCCTATAAATCAACAAAATTCCCAACTCGTATGGAAGGAACATAATTCTCGGGAATGGCTCTCTGTTGTTGCTTGGATGAAAAATGAAGACTACAAAAATTACTACGAAGAATTAAAAAATACAAAAACTATCGCCACAATTCCTGAAGGCGTAAATCTTTGGGTAACAGCCTATCCACAAGTTAAAGATTTTTGTAAGAAATTAGACTTTGGTGATAAGAGCTTTCGCATAAAGCAATATCTCGGCTTAAATCCGAATCGGCAATACGAAACATTTGTATCACTATGGGTAAAACCAGAAGATTTATTTCGTCCATGTCCTGATCCTGAAATTAACGACTCAGAATGCAATCTTCAACAGATAAAAGGTGACTCACCAAACGTTAAAAACATTGGAGATTACTCCCTGTTTTTTCAAGAGCTAATAAGAAGTTCTTATAGCCAAGACGGCGCACCATGGACGCGTCTAGGCTATACCTATGACTGGAAAAATAATCGCAGGAATGTCGGGGCCAGTGAGTATATATTGGTTCCCAATGGGGAATATATCGTAGAGAAAGCATCTTCGACTGAACAATACTGTCGATAAAAACACTTAAATCCAAAACACCCTTTTTCAGAATATTACAGAAAAATGAAATAAACTCTACTCCATAGACAGGCGCACCATACGACCGATAGAATGCGCGTCGCGTTAAAGGACATATTTAAGGAGATTTCGGTGCGCGTACTTATTTCATTTATTTTACTTTTCTTATTCAGTTCATACTCAGTAGCTCAGGACGTAAATTCAAATAAGATCAGACCAAAAACGAAATGCTATTGCCGTTTCAATTGGACAGGCAAGCATAGATTCGCAATCAGCGAGGGAAGAAAGAATTGGCGATTCTGCAATAGTGATCGACCTAAATTTACATACCACTATTAAAAAGGTGATCATAGGCGGTGGCGGTCGTTTTTTTTTCTATGATGATAAAGACGAATTTAGGCAAAATACAACAGCGGGAGATATGTCTTCTACAGCTGACGGATTCTCACTATTTGGTGAAATCGGATACAGAATACTTAATGAGGAAAAGGTATCTTTCGACATCTTTGCAGGTATTGAGCTTATGGTTCAATCTCAGCGCAGTATAGATAACTGTGCAGACTGCTTCTCTGAAGAAATAGATATAGACAGCGGACCTTACTTATCTCCTAAGCTAAACGTTCATCTAACCGAGCGTTGGTTTATTGGCATAAATTATGTTCAACATATTTCTGGAGACCTAGAGAATGTGATTAACGCCTCTGCGGGAAGAACTTTCTAAATAAATATATAGAATTACACGGGGTGGATAGCACCCTTTTACATTTTTTCCCAGGATATGTAACTATAAATTGTAGTCGGACTATTGAGTTGGGCGGGATTATTCGGGCAATTATTCTGAACATTGTCCGCCTAACCAAAACCACCATAACAAATACAATACAAGCAACCGAGATAACAACAGGAAAGCAGAGTGTTGTTATTGAATAATTTTCTAATGCGCCAATAGAAATAATGTTTCTAATTGCAAATAAAGCGTAGAAAGTAAGTTGTTCATGATAAGGGTTAATATAAGCATTTCTGATGGTCGGACCAAAACCCAAAACATCAACAAGAGTAAGAATAATGACGGCCCACATTGGATCAGAAAGAAGGTACCATAAAGGTAAAGTCGCTAACGAAGAAATAAAAAAGGCCCAATCGATTCTACTTATCGTAACATCCGACTTACAAAGATAAGCTTGGTAAGCGACACCCAACGTAATTAAACCAGATAAACCTATAGGCCATGCACCTAATCCGCCTTCATCAGCAAGCTGAGCAAAAAAAATAATACAGGTGGTAATACCCCATATTATCCACGAAAACACATGGGGCTTTGTTTTACCGCGATAGATTGAAATAATATAGGGTAAATAGGCAATAAACGTAAGGATGATCGCAATGAAGCTGAGAAGTGATTTTGACAAGTAGAACCCTTACAAAAATGCTTTTACAAAACGCTAAATTAATTAGTAGAAAAATCAAAGCTTGATCAATTAACTCGCGAGAACTATGAGTTCATTATCTCAGAAAGATCGATCAATCAGTAAAAACTTTTTGTAGTAGAAACTTTGTAATGAAGAAAAGGTTATTAAGATTCAAGCAAACTTTTTATGAAGTCGCGAACTGTGACTAAATGAAATTCGGCATGCTTTAAGTGCGTTTCTAAGTGCTCTATTTCGTGAGCTTGAGCTTCTTCATCTCGTTTTTTAAGCTCTTCTTTCAAAGACATAAATGTTTGCTCAGTTTCTTCCAAAAGGCTTCTGAGACTCTCAGTACTCAGATCGTGTATATTAGTAGTTGGCATCACATTACTCCTCAGAATAAACTTGAAATTCCCAAACAAATCGCTGGGACAATGAAGAATACGCCCAAAATATACCCTGCTGCATAAAATTTATTTTCTGCAGCTGTTTCGCCTAGCCACTCTGCTGCTTTAACGGGTAAATATCGCGTAAAAGGAATGCCGAAAATTACGATCACACCAAGTAGGTTATAAACGAAATGGATAAAAGCAATTTCAAGCGCTGCTTCGGTATTGCCCGACACCGCTGTTGCGGCGAGAATCGCGGTAATACAGGTGCCGATGTTTGCACCTAAGGTAAATGGATAAATTTGTTTTAATCCAAATGAATTCGAACCCGCTAGAGGTATCATTAGAGACGTGGTGGTAGAAGAAGACTGAACCAAAATAGTCACAATTGTACCAGAGAAAATTCCAGATATCGGGCCACGGCCGATTGCAGTGTGCATAATATCTTTTGCCTTACCCACCATAAGCCTTTTGAGTAGTTTTCCGACAAATGTAATGGAAACAAAGATAAATATAATACCTAGAATAATAAGTAAGATTCCGCCGAGCTGATCTCCGATGGATAAAATAATCGATTTAAGCGTTCCTACAACCGGAGAAGTTGCTGCTTTAATAAAGTTAAAGCTATTCATGGAAGCGTCACCAGATCCAAAAAACGGCGACGCCATGGAGCTGCCGATTTTTTCCAGTATCCCGAACATCATTTCTAACGGCAGAAAAATAATAACCGCAAATAGGTTAAAAAAATCATGAACGGTCGCAGCAGAAAAAGCTCTTTTAAATTCATTTTTTTCACCAACATGCCCTAGCGAAACGATCGTATTCGTAATAGATGTGCCTATGTTTGCTCCCATAACCATCGGAACGGCGATACTGACTGGCAGCCCACCAGCAACCAATCCAACAATAATTGATGTCACAGTAGATGAAGACTGAATGAGCGCAGTTGCAAGCATTCCAATAACAAGGCCAGCAAATGGGTTACTCGCAAATGCGAATAGTTCTTTCGCTTGGTCACCTGATGCCGCTTTGAACCCACCACCAATCATACTGACTGCGCAAATAAGTAGGTAAATAAGACCCGCCACTGCCAGCCATTGCAGCCTGACTTGGTTTTTTGACATGGTGTTTTCTACATCTTCAGCAGCTTCAGACACGATTTAACTCACTCTTAATCTTCTTGATTGTTTTTTGTTTATAGGTTTGGTCTATTACAGGAATATGACTATTGGCCTTTGATTTCGTATTTAAAGCTTTAGTAAAGATAAATTTCCAGCTCGGTTGAAGCAGGTTAAAGCTAAGAAACAATACTACTAATGAAATACAAAAGTAATGAAATACAAAAGCTGCTCGACAGGCCCTGAGTTTAAAGCCATGAGCATTAACTACAAAACCTTTAGATCAAGGCCTTGCAGTTACCAATCGAATTGGGGGTTATTGTACCAGCAGGTTTCACTCAAGGTAATGGGCGTGTACGCCCTGTATCATCAATGGCAACATAAACAAACTCTCCTTCGGTTACTTTTTGCTCCATATTTCGATCATAGCGTCGAATCCAGACTTCCACCATAATCTTTATAGATGACCTTCCTTTCTCCACAATGGTGCAATAACAGCTTACTGTGGAGCCGACGGGAACAGGTCTTAAAAAAGCCATACTTCCAGAAGCCACGGTGGTAACGCGACCATGAGCTAGCTCTCTTGCAGTGATTGCTCCAGCAATATCCATATGCGACATCAACCAACCGCCATACACATCACCAAAAGCATTAGTATCTTTTGGGTGGGCTAACAGCTGAATCGCGAGTGTACCGCTAGGTTTAGGATCTTCATCAATTTCCGACATTTAGGTTTCCTCCAGAAAATCGATTAGTGGCTTAGATGTTTTAACCCATCGCATTTTGCCACCACTCTTAGGGATTAAGAGTATTCGGCAACCAAGTTGCAATAGAGGGCCAAATAGCAATCAGGCCTATTGTTGTTAATTGGATCACAATAAATGGCACTACGCCACGGTATATCGACGACGTTCTTATCGAGTCTGGCGCCACACCCCTAAGATAAAATAAAGCAAAACCAAACGGTGGTGTCAAAAAGGATGTTTGTAAATTTAAAGCGATCATTATACCTAACCATATGGGGTCGATTCCCATCTGGAGCAAGACCGGACCAACAATAGGAATAACAATGAAAGTAATTTCTATAAAATCAAGAACAAATCCAAGGACAAAAATCACAACCATAACCAGTAAAACTGCCATAAAGGTTCCACCAGGTAAGTTGTGAAAGAAGTTTTCGATCAATTCTTCACCACCGAAACCACGAAAGATGAGCGAGAATAGCGACGCTCCTAATAAAATCGCAAATACCATAGCTGTGACTTTTGCAGTCGACTCGACGGCACCTTGCAACAATTTTCGTGTTAGACCGGTATAAAGATGTGCCAAAACAAGTGCAACTATAGCGCCTACTCCAGCTGCCTCAGTAGGAGTGGCATAGCCTCCGATAATAGAGCCCAAAACCAATAAAATAAGTGTAAGCGGTGGTAAAACGCTCGTAGCAACGGCTTTAAAATTAACTTGCTGGCTTTTATCGATATCTGCAGCTGGAGCGAGACGAGGCGTAAATTTACCTACAAGATACAAATAAACAATATAAAGCAAAACAAGCAACAAACCGGGTAATAATGCACCAACAAAAAGATCGCCTACAGACAGAGGTTTTGCATTAAATACCCCAAGATTTAGCTGAGCTTGTTGGTAAGCGCTAGATAGAACATCACCTAATAAAACAAGGGCAATAGACGGTGGGATAATTTGCCCCAATGTACCGGTGGCACATATGGTTCCAGTAGCAAGCGCAGGATCATAGCCACGGCGCAACATTGTGGGTAATGACATCATCCCCATTGTCACGACAGTAGCGCCAACAATACCTGTACTTGCAGCCATCAAAACACCCACAAAAACTACCGATAACCCTAACCCAGCAGGCAAAGTTCCGCAGAGTAAGGCCATATTCTCCAATAGTTTTTCCGCGATTTTTGAGCGCTCGAGCAACACCCCCATCAAGACAAAAAGCGGTACCGCCACGAGAGTCGTATTTGTCATTGTGCCAAAAACGCGATCCGGGTAGGCTAAGAGCAAATTAGGGTCGAACAAGTTAAATATTATCCCAAAGCCAGCAAACAGAAGCGAAACCCCAGCGAGTGAGAAAGCCACTGGAAAACCCAGCATCAATACGGCGCATACCACGCCGAACATGAAAATCGGTATTAGTTCGACCACAATTTAATCTTTATTATTATTGAATGATTCATTCGCATAAATTAAATGGTTTACTGCCTTTCCTAATTCCGCAAACGCTTGAATCAGTAAAAGTAATCCAGATAAAGGAATGAGTGTTTTTATTAAGAAAACAGCCGGTAACCCACCTGTATTGCCGGATGCTTCTTTGATTCGCCATGAAGTTTCAACACTAGGTAGAGAAATTAAAATTAGAAAAGTAGAAAAAGGAATCAATAACACGACCACACCAATCGCGTTAATCCAAGCACGGCTTTTTTGACCAAATGTTCGATATAAAACGTCTACCCGGATATGACCTTCATTTTTCAACGTATAAGCGAATAAAAGCATAAACAAAGTAGCATGCAGGTATAAAACAAGCTCTTGCGTCGCAATGGAACCCACGCCGAAGAAATTACGCAAAACAACAAGAATAAATACTAGCGCAGCCATAATGAGTACCAGCCAAGAAATTACTTTTCCTGTAAGCTCACTCACTTTTTCCAATGCATCAACCATTTATTCGCCCAGTTAAATTGTACTAGCTCGCTTTATAAACACGTTCTAACCAAATATTTCTTATAAAAATACATATTGTACATGAGCAACCATTTTGCCGACCAAAGAAATTCGAACACAAATGTAACATAAATGAAATATTTCAAAGTAAACTGCTATGATGTCACAAATGTGACATATCTACTCTCTAGTATGCACAGATCTTAGACAGTATGCCCTGCCTCAATAGGAAATAACGTTTTCTCAAAACGTACGATCCTTGGCACAGTTTACATGGAGCATGTAAGCAAGGAATAAACAATCAATATTAATAATGCGACTTACTGGGCTTAGTTCAAAATTTAAATAAATTTAAGTTAACTTGGTTCTGTAATTTCAAGACTGATCGCGTTAGACAACAAGCAGACATAGCCTCAATTAGGAGACAAAATTGAAACACTTGGTAATTTTAATCTTTGGGATAAGTATGTTTTCTATCAATGCCTATTCATCTCGAGATAATATTAGCATTGTCGGCTCCTCGACCGTTTTCCCGTTTTCAAAAGTGGTCGCAGAAAGATTTGGGCGCTCAACTAAATTTAAAACTCCCACCGTTGAATCTACCGGCACGGGCGGCGGTTTTAAAGAGTTTTGTAAAGGTCAAAGTGTTAACACTCCAGATATTACAAACGCTTCACGTAGAATAAAATTGACTGAATTCCAAATGTGCCGCGATAATGGAGTCAATAATATTATTGAAGTATTAATCGGTTTCGATGGAATTGTATTTGCCTCCTCTAACAAGGCACCCGAAGTTGAATTCACTCGCAAAGAAATTTTTCTGGCGCTAGCGAAAAAAATTCCTAACCCCGATGGATCACAAACCCTCATCGACAACCCATATGTAAAATGGTCCGATATTAGTCCTGAGCTACCAAATATAAAAATAGAGGTATTAGGCCCGCCAACAACGTCTGGTACTCGCGATGCTTTTCTTGAATTAGCAATGGAAGGCGGATGCAATAAATTTGCTTGGATTAAATTGCTAAAGAAGGCTAATAAAAATAAATATAAAGAAATATGCCACATTCTGCGAGAAGATGGCATGTTTATCGAAGCCTCCGAAAACGACAACCTAATCGTCCAAAAACTTAACGCCAACCCGAATGCATTCGGCATTTTTGGCTTCAGCTTTTTAGATCAAAACTCGGATAAAGTTAGGGGTGCACTCATTGATGGTCACCCTCCTGAATTTGAAACCATTGCAGATGGTAGCTATCCCGTGTCGCGACCATTGTATTTTTACGTAAACAAAGATCACATCGGAATCGTACCTGGTATTGGTGAATATCTCGCAGAATTCACAAGCGATAAAGCTTGGGGCGACGAAGGTTATCTCACGGACAAGGGTATGATCCCCCTTCCAACAGAGAAAAGAGAAGAAGTTGCCCGTCGCGTAGAAAATTCCGAAACGTTGACGTTTTAAGAAGCCTCTGTTTTCTCCGGCATATAAAACAGCTGGAGAACAGCAACCAGTGTAAATATGAATATTTCCTTATTATTGTTATTTATCACGGCCGCGTTAGCGGCCTTTTATGTTTTGGGACGAGATAGATCTATCGCGCTAGCAGCGAGAAACCCAGAACAAAAACTAAACTCACTCCCCTTTTATTACGGTGTGCTTACACTAATTTGGGCCGGGTTGCCTGTATTCTTTATCTTAGGTTTATGGACTATCTTCGACGATCAAATTATTCGTGCATTAGTACTAAGCAACATGCCGAAAGAAGTAACGGAAGGGGAAGACATTAACCTAATATTGAATAAGGTTTACAACCTCGCCTACGGTAAACACCCTGACTTAGCGCCCAATTTCATCATTGAAGCCGCCGAACAGGTTAACAAACTAGAAAACCTAAGTCGCTGGCTATCCTCATTTATTATCGTACTTTGTTTAGTCGTATTTGGCGCAATAGCTTGGATACGTATCCACCCAGATCAAAGAGCTAGAAACCATGTAGAAAATACCTTTCGTTACTTGCTAATGGCGTGTGCATTCCTTGCGATTCTCACTACCGTTGGTATAGTCCTTTCAGTTATTGTTGAGTCCTTCCGGTTTTTTCATGCCGTTCCCATTACAGAATTTTTGTTTGGTACTGAGTGGAATCCTCAAAATGCCTTACGTGTTGACCAAGTCACGGGCGAGAGCAGTTTCGGTGCTATACCACTTTTTGCTGGGACCCTTTATATCGCTGGAATTGCTCTGTTGGTAGCGGTACCAACAGGGCTGATGTCTGCGATTTTTCTCTCGGAATACGCATCTTCAAAGTTTCGCGGCATTTTCAAGCCTCTGTTGGAAGTCCTCGCTGGAATACCAACTGTCGTTTATGGTTTCTTCGCGGCCTTGACTATGGCACCTCTGATACGAGATATCGCTCTTTTTCTTGGACTAAACCATTTCATGACAGTCACGTCAGAAAGCGTATTAGCCGTAGGATTAGTAATGGGGGTTATGATTATTCCATTTGTATCTTCATTGTCTGACGACGTAATCAATGCGGTTCCTCAATCTTTACGGGATGGTGCTTTAGCTTTGGGTTCAACTCCTTCGGAAATGATCCGTATTGTCGTCATTCCTGCTGCATTGCCCGGAATTGTTGGTGGGGTTTTGCTTGCTGCATCTCGCGCAATAGGCGAAACCATGATTGTGGTAATGGCAGCTGGACTCGCTGCAAAACTCACCGCGAACCCGCTCGATTCGATGACAACAGTAACCGTTCAAATTGTCACTCTATTAGTGGGAGACCAAGAGTTCGACAGCCCTAAAACCCTTGCCGCATTTGCGTTGGGTTTAATGCTTTTTATTGTGACACTGTGCTTAAACTATATCGCGCTCCATGTAGTGAAAAAATATCGGGAGCAATATGAATAAAGAAAATTTATCTCCAACCGCCCAAAAAGTCCAACAAAGCTTAAAGCGACGCTACAGATCCGAAGCCACATTTAAGTCATTTGGTATTTTTTCGGTAAGTTTAGGCGTATTGGCGCTTATAGGCTTATTTTTAGAAATATCTTCCACAGGCATAGGCGCATTTCGCCAAACTTACATACAGCTAGAAGTCAACTTGGACCAAGATATCCTCGGGATTGCAGACCCGGAGGATCAAACACAGATAGAATTAGCCAATTATGATGGTGTTATTCGTAATGCGCTATTACAACGTTTTCAAGGTGTAAAAAAACGAAAGGATAAACGCGCGCTTTACAGCTTTGTAAGCATAGGTGCGACTTACGATTTACAAGAAATTATCATCAATAACCCCCAATACATAGGTACTAAGCAGACCTATTGGTTGCTCGCAGATGATGACATAGATACCTATTTTAAATCGGCGAACAAATCCTCACCTTTTACTGGCCGATTAAACGAAAAACAGCTGACCTGGGTTAAAGAACTCACCAAAACAAAGCAAATACGAACATTTTTTAACTGGCGCTTTTTTACCAATGGAGACTCTGCAGAACCGGAACAGGCCGGTATTCTCGGCGCAGTATTAGGCAGCCTATTAACACTCTCCATTACACTTTTACTGTCGTTTCCCATCGGAGTGGCAGCCGCTATCTACCTAGAAGAATATGCCAAATCTAATCGATTCACGGACTTTATCGAAGTAAATATCAATAACCTTGCTGCAGTTCCCTCAGTCATATTTGGATTACTTGGGTTAGCAATATTTCTAAATATGTTTGGTATGCCACGGTCTTTACCGCTTGTTGGAGGCCTAGTCTTAACCTTAATGACTTTACCTACCATTATTATTTCAAGCCGAGCGGCCATTAAATCAGTGCCAAATTCAGTAAGAGATGCTGCTCTTGGGATGGGCGCCTCAAAAATGCAAGTGATCGTGCATCACATATTGCCTTTAGCTATGCCAGGGATGTTAACTGGCGCCATAATAGGCATGGCTCAAGCATTAGGAGAGACAGCGCCATTGTTGATGATAGGTATGGTGGCTTTTATCGTAGACTTACCCGGCAGCATTAATGACCCTGCGACTGTCCTACCAGTGCAGATTTATCTATGGGCAGATAGCCCAGAACGCGCCTTTGTTGAGCGAACTTCCGCCGCAATCATGGTTCTATTAGTATTTTTGTTAACCATGAATGCATTAGCTGTCTGGATGCGAAGAAGATTAGAAAGAAAATGGTAAAGATAGAATTATGGCAGTAGAAAAGCACTCACCTGAACAGATTTTTGAACAGATTGGACCAACCGTGGGACAATCGCTATGTGAGTCAGCAAAAATTAAGATTCGCGCTCTCAACGTTTACTATGCCGAAAAGCAAGCCATATTCGATATCAATCTCGATGTTGACAGCAATGAAGTAATTGCATTAATCGGCCCGTCGGGCTGTGGAAAATCCACCTTTTTACGCTGCCTGAATCGCATGAATGACACGATTGATGCTTGCAATATCGAAGGATCTATAGAGCTGGACAACCAGGACATCTATGACCCTAGACTTGATGTTGTACCTTTACGCGCCAGAGTCGGAATGGTTTTCCAAAAACCTAACCCATTTCCAAAAACCATTTTTGATAATGTCGCCTATGGTCCCAAAATACATGGTCTCGCTCGAAATCGCACCGAAATGGAAGAAATAGTTGAAACAAGCCTGCAAAAAGCCGGGCTCTGGAATGAAGTGAAAGATAGGCTCCATTCTCTTGGAACCGGGCTTTCAGGTGGTCAACAGCAGCGCCTTTGCATAGCTCGAACCATAGCTGTTAGCCCTGAAGTTATTCTTATGGATGAACCCTGCTCTGCACTTGACCCAATCGCTACAGCAAAAATTGAAGAACTCATTGATGAATTGAGCGACAGCTTAACCATCGCTATTGTGACCCATTCAATGCAACAAGCTGCACGGGTGTCTGACAGAACAGCGTATTTTTACATGGGAAAATTAGTTGAAGTCAATAAAACTGACAAAGTTTTCACAAATCCAGACCATAATTTAACAGAGGCCTATATTACGGGTCGATTTGGGTAATTCCTGGAGAATAAACGCATGGGTGATAAAGATTCATTACATATAGACGAACATATTTCACAGCAGTTTAACGAAGACCTTGAGCATTTGCGCTCTGAATTGATGGAACTGGGTGGCATTGTCGAGGAACAAATATCCACGGCAATAAAAGCGATCGAAACTGCCGACGGCGGCCTCGCTGATCAAGTGCTCAAAACGGAAAAACAAGTTGACTTGCGCGAGATGGAAATAGATAAAAAATGTGTGGAAATTTTGGCGATTCGTCAGCCCGCTGCATCCGATCTTCGGCTCGTTTTAAGTGCACTCAAGATTAATCGTGATCTCGAGCGTATTGGTGACGAAGCAGCTAAAATCGCACGAATGGCACAGGCAATCAATGATGATGGAGAACTCACCAGCGGTTATGTGGAGCTTCGCCACTTATCGAGCAACGTAAGCAAACTAGTCCGAAACGTACTAGATGCATTTGTGCGTTATGACGTCCAAGCAGCACTCAGGGTAATGCGTGGTGATCGGGAAATTGATATGGATTATAAGACCGCCATGCGCGAAATGATCTCTATCATGATGGAAGATCCAAGAATGATAAGCCGGGTAATGAACATGGTTTGGGCTTTAAGATCACTTGAAAGGATTGGCGATCATGCACGGAATATTGCTGAACACATTATTTATTTGGTGCGCGGAAAAGATGTTCGACATACAAAACTTTCAGAAATTGAAGATGAACTCAAAGAAGAGAACTGAGCAAAAAACACCCAAACAATAAGATAAGGTCGTTTTCACACATTATAATTTCACAATTTTAGCATTCTTCACCTACACTAAAATTGGTCCCCTTTGATAAATCTATCAAGATGTGAGAACACGAAAAATGAAATTAAAAATGACTTTTGGTGTTTTTTTAGCGCTCACAATTACTGCTTGTGACGGAGGCTTAAAAGGATTGAGCAATGCGGAAATCGCCGCTAAAAGTGACGCTTGTATTTCTGGAAACCCCACTTCGCCAGGAAAAGTCACTGCCTGTGAGAACATTGCCAAAGAATGTGCCCGCCGCCGTAAAGAAGGTAACTTTGCTTGCTAAACACTTAACGTGATAACGAAACCACTTTGTTATAGTGGTTTCGTTATTCGTTACCAATCTAATACAATTTCTAATTATTGAATTTGCGTCTGTTGCGGCTGAAGCTCTTGTAGTCTTCGCTTAGCCGTTTTACCCATTTCATTGTTTGCTTGCGCAGCGTATTTGTAATACTCAACAGCTTGGCTCTTTTTCCCTTGCTTGAGCGAAATTTCACCGAGATAAAAAGTCGCTGGCACGGTCGGAACAATTCCCAGACTCTTTTTTAAACTCTTTTCAGCAACACTGTACTTCTTCTGTTGAAACTGAGTTACGCCCAAGCCCAAATTACCTGCATAGTATTCCGGGTAGAGTGTCGAAGCTTTAGAGAAGCTCTGCTCGGCGCCTCTATAGTCCTTCTTCTGATACAGCAACTGGGCTAGAGTGATATGAAACAGCGGCTCTTGATTTTGCATATTTACGGCCGATCGAGCTAGGTTTATCCCCTTGCTCAAATCCCCACCCTGAGCAACTTTAACCGCTTGTGCATTTTTTTCGTATGCATCTTTATCCTTTACAATCTGCGCGATCGCGCGCTTGTACTGGGCTTTGTTTCGAATAGTCCCGGAAAACATAGTAGCCGTCTTTTTATTGTTTTTTACACGCTGTTGTGAAGGAGGGTGAGTCGCAAAAAGCCCTTCGAGTAGCCCTGGCTGTTGTTTATTTGCAGATAATCTTACAAAAATCTCTTGCAGCTCGACCGCGGCTTGTGGATCGTAACCTGCCTTTGCCATGTATTCGATTCCATGAAAATCGGCTTCAGCCTCATGAGCCCGGCTATAACCAGCTTGCCAAGCACCAGCACCAACACCCGCCCCCATAGCCAACAGGCCTCCATATTCACTTTGCGTCGCGGCTAAGCCAGTTAAGCCAACGCCAATGCCAAGTAATGTCTGTTGGGTTTGCTGAGTGGCGCCATGGCGAGCCGCAGCATGAACAATTTCATGAGCCAGTACCGCGGCCAATTGTGCCTCATCCTCCATGTAGAGGAGAAGTCCGCGATTAATCGCTATTTTTCCACCTGGTAATGCCCAAGCATTCGGAACATTGTTGTTTAACACAACAAATTCATAGGGCAGTTTTGGTCTGTGGCTCACAGCGGCTAGCTTCTGTCCAACACTTGACACGTAAACCGATAGCTCGGGATCAACAGTGTATTTGCCACCTTGTTGCTGTTGGTAAGGTACAAAGTTTTTCTCTCCAATCTGGACTTCTTGTTCTGGAGAAACAAGCGAAAATTGCGTTTGACCTGTCACTGGGTTTGTTGAACAGGCCGCAATAGTTGTCATTAGACAAGCAATAAAAAACAAACGAATAAACATTAATCATTCCTATTCAAAAGTTTAAAAATATAACTAAAACCAACTAGCTGGTTTCGTTTATTATCCACGCGAAAATTTGTTATAAATACTATTTTAACAGCGAGACGAGAATGAGTGCATTAAATGTTATTGAACTTTATGCTGGTTCAAGACCTGATGGCAGCCCAGTAATCGAGCGGCTGCAGGTCCGCATAAATGAGGATGATACCTGCCAACTTGTTAAATCACCCGCTTTTATAAAGGGAATAGCGAGTGGGGACACCATTAAACTTAAACAAGATACAAATGAATTCGAGCTTGTTAAGCGTTCCGGAAATTTGTGTATAAGAGTCTTCTCGCGGGATGACATTTCCACAATAGCGAGTGAATTAACGCCCCAACTAGAAAAGCTTGGTGGCGAACTTGATTTCGAGAATGATCGTATGCTTGTTTTCAGTATTCACGTAAGCTGTGGATTTGGCCAAATCGAATCTGCACTAAACGACCATGTTGACGAAGACGAGGGATCCGTTTGGGTATATGGCAACGTCTATAATCCAGAAGACGGTGTTACCCCACTAAATTGGTGGCAGGAAATACTCAAGCCGCAGTAGCTAGCATTCAGTTACTGGCTGAGGTTAAGCATCGGGCCTGCGTTTTTTGCGGGAGCCGAAAAAGATACACTTTTTATTCGGTTCCCGACCGGCTCTGCTAGTAGAACAAGAATTACGCCAAAGATAGGAATATGTCCGGTAAGCTCATGGCCGCCTGAAATAAAACCGGTCATTATAAAAGCCAAAGCCGTCGTAACTAAAACTAGACGGCGGCTGACATTAAAAATCAGTAAAATCCCTAAAACAAGCTCACTAATACCAACAAAATATACAAAGTGGAGGTTGCTCACTTGGCTTAGACCTATGGTTGGGAAAAAATTATAAAAACTATTATTTTCGATAAACCATAATGCAGATTCTGGTCGCATAAGCTTGTTCTGTACTGCAAGCTCAATTAACTGTGCACCCAGCGCTAGACGTAATACTATAAGACCATCACGACGAATGCGATTAGAATCAAGTCTTAAAAAGGTTGCGATACGCTGATCATTTTTGTTAAGTGATGGTCCCACTAAAATTAATGCAATGCCAATTCCTGCAAATTCAAAAACATAATCCAATACAATCTCTGGCGGGAACATAGAAAAAAGTAAACCGGTAAGTATTGTGATAAAAAAGCCCACAAGACTAACACTCCACGGCATGACTATAACGATGGCCGCCTGTACAATCACCCCCCATACAATAGCTTCTAAAGGTAATACTAAATTTGGTGCTAAGAACTCTCCGTACAATAAATTAATAATCATAAACAGATTAATTAACCCTAGCAGTAGGTACCAAAGCCACTTATACGGAAAAGGTGGAGCTGAAAACATGAGCTTATTAACAACGTTTAATCGCGCAAGAAAAAATTGAATATAAACTGCGATTACCAAGCAACAAAGAACGAACGTAGTCAACGTCAATAAAACATAATCATAAGAAAATGAAATTGGCTCAAGGTTTTGCGGTGCAAACCAGCGCACGTGAGAAATAGCAGCGCTAGAATAAATTGAAGCCCAAATAAGGAGTGCTAACTTTAAGAATTTATTCAATTTTTCAATATTTTTCATCATATAAATTAATCCATTAATCTAAGCCAAATCTGTTAAACACACTGGAAATTCTGAGTGGACGAGCAGCCTTGGGAGCCTCTAACCACTGTGGTTCAGCCGCTATTTCGCTATCTAAAGATTTTAAAAATGCTTCAATCATTTTCAATTCACGTGGAAGCAATGTCATTGGCATGATCTCCGAATGAGCTCCTAGCTCCACGGGTGCGCGGTTATAATAGTGTAAAACTTCTTTCAGGTTTTTAAGCTGACCCCCATGCATGTAAGGTGCTGTCTTACTTACATTTCGCAGGCTCGGAACTTTAAATGCACCGGAAAGCTCGATACCTGTTTGCTTCCGATAAATCGATTCATCACAATCACCTTTTTCTGGATCAGCATCGCTGTATTCACTTAAGCAATGGAATTCAGTACTTGCAAATTTTTTCACACCATCGAGTCTACCCAAGTCTCCACCCTTGGATGGTATTGGTGGGACAGCAATCGCTTGGAAATCAGAATTGGTAAAATAGGGGCCGTTGTGGCATTGAGTACAGCGACCACCATCTTCAGAAATAAAGAGCTTTAAGCCCCGCTGTTCTTCACGGGAAAGCCATTTGTGTTGATTCCCAGAATGACTCTGCGATAGCGATTCAACAAAATAATCAAATCGGCTTGGCGCTGGCAATAGCTTTCTTTCATAAGCCGAAATGGCTTTACCGATATTTACAAAAACTCTATTTACGTTACGCTTTTGTCGTTCTGTTAAATTATCCCAGTTTTTTCTAAGGGTTGGATCTACGGACAAAGGGGACGCATGCCGAAGATCAATGTCATCTAGATTAGGAACTTGCCCAAAAATATTCTCATAGGCTTCGATATAATTTTCTTGAATAAATTTTGCTACATTTAAACGATTGTTACCGTGTTCTTTTACGTTTTCCAATGGACCCAAAGCTTGGGACCAAAGGCTATCAGCTCGCCCATCCCAAAATTGCCATTGACTCACAGCCGCGCCAACCACTGTGGGCGTATTTCTATCGCCGGTTTTATTTTTAAAAGTTGGTAAATTTTGTCCGTCAGTAAAATACTTGTCAGGCTGATGGCAGCTCGAACAAGCAACCTCACCGGTAAAACTCAATTGCTCGTCAAAAAATAGTTTTTGTCCAAATAATGCTGCCGCTTCGTCATCAGCCCACTGGTTACTGTATTCATTTGGAAGTGAATAGTTTTCACCATCTAATACTAAGCTTTTAAGCAAGTTGATTTCTTCAGCAGACCAATGGATGGGTTTTTCTTCTTTGAATAATCGTACCTGAGAATCAAGTACGACAAACAGTACGCTAGTAATCAAAATAAAAAAGCCAACGATCGACCAGCGATGAATGGGATTCCATGGATGACTCATGGCATCACCTCAAATTCAAACCTTAAGTACAAAGGATTTTCCCCCAGACTACCTTTTAGCTCAAAATACCACAAACCCGGCATTTGAAATTTCAAACCATTTATTCTGTAAATACCTTCACCCACTTCACTTACATTTGGATGAGTGGGTAAAGCATGGCCATGTGCATCCATTCCGCCATTTATATTAAATTTCACACCTTCGATATTCGCGTCATCTTGAAAGAGCTTTAGCTCCCATGTGTGTATTTTATTCATTGGGATCAAATCATAACCAACAGGATATGCGGTAGCAGAGAGAGACTCTAATCCAGCAGCGTTAACAAGACGAACATTGCTATAGGCAATATTTGATAATGCTAATGATAAGAAAATTAATAAAATAAATCCGATACGCATATCTAAACACAACATTCAAACCCATATCCGACTGACATCATAACCAAAAATCCATCTATTTATGTATCAAAGCGCACCAAACACTCATCTTAATTCGTTTTCGAAATAAAAAATGGAATACTTAGGCGCCAAAAATCAGAACTGTTCAATTTTTTACCAGGAAAATACAATAAAGGTCCAAATTTAACAACTAATGAATAAATAACAAAGATTTAACAAAACATAAAAACTAACGTTAAAAGATCTTAAACGCCACAGATTGTACTTATGTGAAAAGTCTAAAACATATAAACGCGAATGAGAAGTAAAAGCATTTAATAACCTATATTATTTCATTGGCGCGCTTTTACTTCTCATATCAGTTTTAAGCAATAACGGTATGCAAGGTAAACCCTATCAATTAGTCCCTTGGAACTGCCAGCGGGTATAGTCACCACGCCAAGATGATGGTTGTTGTTGAACTTGTCCACCAACATTATTTGCAGCAGTAAATATGTATTTACCTGTAGCACGATTAACTAGATGTCCGTGATTATCACCACGATCTTCGTAACTCCACTGGGTCCAGTTGCCACGCCAAGTGTTAGGTTGTGCCACAATAGCTGATCCATTGTCTCTTGAGTTAGGCCGGATAAGCTTGCCATTAGCGCTTTCTAAAAAGAAGAAGCTTCCATTAGCTTCACGAACCCATTTGGCGCAGTCACTGGTGTTCGAACTATTCTCCACGGTCACTGCGCTTCCATTAACATCGCTGCATGAATACAGCTTATAGCCAGTAGGTTTGTGGACAATGAAGAAACGATCACCGGTAGGGATAGGGTCCGCAGTTGGAACAGGAGTGGGAGGTGGAGTTTGTGAGTCGAGAGTCCTGAACTCCAAGTGATCCACGTTCATAGCCGCATCGCCATTGTCAAAATAGACATCCACTGAACCGCCTCCTGGCACTTCTTGAAATACATCGATAGTAGCGTAATTGCCAACCCAGGCACCCGTCGCATTAAAGCTCACATTACCCGCGTCAATACCATTAATTCGCAATGAAATTTGCCCAGAAACTTCAGATGCATAACGAATACTGAAGGACGCAGACGCAGGCAAATTACTCAACTGAAACCCTGCATTTTGGGTACTAATAAACGCCACACCTTGACCACCTGAAGCCGCGCCATCATCAAAGAGAGAAGCCGAGCCTAAGATAGTTCCAGATTCCGCCTCAACCAAAACCAAGTCGCCGTTACTCGGAGGTGCCGTAGGGGTAGGAGTCGGGTTATTCGTTGGAGGACTCGTAACTACAGGTGTTGGTGTGGGTGCCGGAGTAGGGGTCACGCCGCTAGCTGTTATAAATTCCACAAAATCCACATTGATCGCGGCATCGCCATTATCATAAAAAACATCCACAGACGCCCCTGCCGGCACTGATCGGTTAAGGGTTACATTGGAATAATTACCAGTCCAACCACCGGTAGTTGAGAAGGCAAGGTCGCCTACATCTGAGCCGTTTATTCTTATCGAGATTTTTCCTGAATTTTGCGAAGCGTACCAAATACTAAATGAGCTAGAAGCTGGCACATTTGTCAAACTAAACCCAGCATTCTGTGTGCTGATAAAAGCAACACCCTGACCTCCTGAGGCCGAAGCATCGTCATAGAGTGACGCACTACCCAACAAGTTTCCGCTCTCCGCTTCGATTCTGACGTCAGAACCTGGAACCGGTGTCGCAGTTGGGTCTGGATTTGGAGTAGGACTGGGTGGAGGAGGCGCCGATACCGAGCCTAGTAAAATACCAAACAAATCTGACGAAGATTGAATCCAATCGTTGCTAGTAATTTCATTGATCCAATTGTTCTCAATGAAATTGTTGGTTTCTACACGCGTATCTCCCCAATAACCTTCTGGATAAGGAGGTTGCCATAGTGATTGAGTATCCCAATCAGCGTTGATGTAGGCAATTGCGCGTATTTTGTTATTGTTATTAATAAAGTTAAAGAAATTGACAAACCATTCATTCCAGATCTGTTGCCCGGATTTTTGCTGATCAGGGGCTTGCCGTTGAACCTGAGAGTTATAGGTTCCAGACTCAATGTCGTACCTTTGCGGCGCAGCCTCAGCAATCATAACGGGTTTATTTTTAGAATTGGCAAAATTCATAAAGTTGTTAATTGCCGAGTTATTGCAATCTTGCGGCGTGAAGTAGGAAAACGCTAGCCAGTCGACAAACTGATCACCTGGGTACCAATCAGTGAAATTACGGCCTTGATAGGTGCCTCCGCACCAAGAGGCCACTTGCCATACCATTGCAATGTTATCGGCATTCGCTGCTTGTACCCGACTATGCATACGGCGGAATGCTTGAACATAGGTCCCGGGATCATTTTCATTCCAAGGGCCATCAGCTTCGTATCCAAATCGTAAAAGAACTGGGCGTTGCCAACTTTTTAAAATCCGAACCAACTCGTCCATATTGCCATCCAAAGCACCATTAGCCGCATTTGCTTGAACACCTTTTATATATACTGCGATAGCGTGAATGCTGTTAGGGTAATTCTGTTGCAAGTACCCAGCATTATTTGGCCCGCCACCATTATCTACCTGGTTCGTTAATCCCGATAAATCCGTCAATGCAATGTAAGTGGTCACACCGGCTGGCTCGACCGGAACATTTGCTCGGTAGTTATCGATACTCGTTATATCTTGACCTATGATCATCATTTTTTGACCATTTGGAGGTATAAAAGGGCCAACTAACTGAGCCTGCGTGAACATTGAACTAGAAAAAAGGAAACTGGCACAAATTGCTATAAATAAAATTTTGCGCCAATCATAGTTGACAGTAAGCATGTTATTCACCTTGTTCTTATTGTTTGTTATATATTTTTAAGAACACAATACTTGCGGCTTTTTTATCCATTGACAATCGGTGCCGAAAGCTATTTTTAGGCGTTTTCTTTTCATTAAAAGGAGTTTGTCTAATTCGATCAACGTCAAAAAGTTTGATTTCGGAATATACAAAGAACAAACCAATTAACTTAGATTCAGTTTTTTATTTCTGATACACAAGGTATCGAAACGCTTCTTTTGGTATCAAAAAATAACAACAAATGAAATACATATTTTTTCTTCTAATAGCGACTTAAAACGTCGATCAGGAGCTAAGCCATATAAGTTCGTTTCATTTTTATTAAGAAAAAATGAAAATCGAACTCAAAATTTCTTATATGGAAGGTTTTTTCCGAGATAGGCTGTGAGTAATTCAGGGATAGAAGTAAAACTTTGAAAAAAACTTATTTTCAATCGAAATATAAATTACCGGGTTCATAAAAACAAAATGTTTAAAAATTATAAAGCACGGCGCATTTCTGCGCCGCGACTTCCATTTCTACAAATTAGCCTGTGAGTTAATTTGTAGCTTCAAAACGCCAACGGGTGTAATCACCACGCCAAGACGATGGTTGCTGCAATGCACCTCTACCTAAACTTTTACCAGAAATAAATAGGAATTTACCGGTACCTCGATTTTTCAAGTGGCCATGGCCATCACCCCGGTCTTCAAAACTCCATTGAGCCCAATTACCAGTCCATGCATTTGGACGCAATTCAATTGCTGCGCCATCTTCACGAGTAGCAGGACGCATAAATTTACCGCGGGAATTTTCTAGATGGAAATAGTCTCCATTTGCTATACGCTCCCATTTGGTACATTCACTTGAGCTTGAGTTTTCAACGACGGTGACCAAATCGCCATCTCTTGAGCCACATGCATGTAACTTATAGTTTGTCCTTTTATGGATAATAAAGAAACGACTGCCGTCATTTGGTATTGGTGTCCCTCTGGGTGACGGCGTACCTCGCGGCGTTGGAGTCGCTGTAGGCCTAGGAGTACTCGAAGTCGAAGTAGCAAATTCTAAAAAGTCGACATTAATGGCAGCATCACCATTGTCGTAGAAGACATCAACCGTTGCGCCAGCAGGAATGGATTGATTTACCGTTGCATTTGAATAGTTACTCGTCCAACCGCCTGTCGTGGCGAATGCAACGTCGCCTGCGTCTGCACCATTAATTCTAATTGATATTTTCCCGGAGTTTTCGGACGCATACCAAATACTAAATGAGCTTGAAGCCGGTACATTTGAAACACTAAAGCCCGCATTTAAGGTACTAATAAAGGCGACACCTTGACCACCAGATGCAGATGCATCTTCATACAAAGAAGCACTTCCAAGCAGTCTTCCGCTTTCAGCCTCTATATTAACTTCAGACCCAGGAATCGGTGCTTGAGTTGGAATCGGGTTTGGCGTTCTTGTTGGACTTGATGTTGGACCTGGAGTAGGTATCACTTGATTTGTTAACTGCCCGAAGAGATCAGAAGATGATTGAATCCAATCGCTACCAGTAATTTCATTAACCCAGTTGTTTTGGATAAAACTATTTCTCTCAACACGCGTATCTCCCCAATAACCTTCCGGATAAGGAGATTGCCAAAGCTTTTGAGAGTCCCAATCAGCATTAATAAAGGCAATCATTCGGATCTTATCGTGGTTATTAATGAAGTTAAAAAAGTTTGCAAACCACTCATTCCAAATTTGCTCACCAGATTTTGGTTGATCTGGAGCTTGACGTTGCCCCTGCGGATTGTAGGTTCCTACTTCTAGATCATAACGCTGTGGTGCCGCCTCAGCGATCATAACCGGCTTATTTTTAGAATTAGCGAAATTCATAAAATTGTTGATCGCCGAGTTACCGCAATCTTGCGGAGTGAAATAAGAAAAAGCTAACCAGTCTACGTAGTCATCACCAGGGTACCATTCAGTAAAGTTTCGCCCTTGATAACTCCCGGCACAGTAAGAAGCGACTTGCCAAACCATCGCTACATTATCTGCACCAGCATTAACTAAAGCATCGTGCATACGATGGAAAGCTTGGATATATAAGCCCGGATCATTTTCATTCCAGGCGCCATCTGCTTCGTACCCAAATCGAAGCATGACAGGCCGTTCCCACGTCTCCAATATTCGAGCAAGCTCATTCATATTGTCTTGTA
Organism: Cellvibrionaceae bacterium; assembly: GCA_965262305.1. Taxonomy (GTDB): domain Bacteria; phylum Pseudomonadota; class Gammaproteobacteria; order Pseudomonadales; family Cellvibrionaceae; genus CBDHEY01. The sequence continues at coordinate 607,838 of CBDHEY010000004.1, read as the reverse complement.
AACCACCATTAGCAGCTTGCGCTTGTACACCTTTAATATAAACGGCTATTGCGTGGATACTGTTTGGGTAATTTACGTGTAAATAACCCGCATTGTTTGGACCACCACCATTGTCCACTCGGGTCGTAAGACCACTTAGATCCGATAACGCGATATATGTCGTGACACCAGCGGGTTCAACCGGAACATTGTCGCGGTAATGGTCAATGCTTATTGTGTCCTGCCCAATAATCATTAATTTTTGACCATTTGGGGGTATAAATGGTCCGTCTAGTTGTGCGTTAGCAAAAGTTGATAGCGATAAAACAAAACCTAAGCAACTGACAAAACTAGAAACTTTGCCTAATACTTGCCTGTGATAAAACATATAAGTCACCTTGTACCTAATTATTTAATAAAGATTTTATTCCTGTGATCAAGTTATCTTTGACGCTGTGATACCATCGAAAGGTTTGACCATTTTTCTTTAAATAAAAAATAAAGTTAAAATTTGACAACAAAAAGGCGGTTTCTAATTTTAGAAACTAAAATAGGAAAAAGAGGAAAAGTTAACGCGCACGTCCTTTTAGATGCTACGAAAATTCCAGGCCGCTTAATTTGATACCATTTTGGAGTCGCAAAGAACATTTACTTTTGAAAAAAGGAAATGTACACATATTTTTATGTTTAATAAAAAATCGACTAATAATGTAAAAATTTAGCTCTCTAGATTTAATTATTTAAAATAAAAAATAGCTAAAGTCGATTTTTAGTCAAAACTAAAAATAATTTTGCGCACATAGTCTACAACGGTAAGAATAAATTTGAGGTGAAGAGATTTGTTGACTTTACCTAACTAAATCGACTTAGATCACAAGTTAAGTTTGAATTCTTTCACAAGCTAATAAATTAATTTAAAAATAGCTCATTCTGATCGGGTTCATCAATTTTTATAACCTTGTCTCCAATCGACATCTTACCAGTTCGAATAATTTTTGCACAAAGACCACCATGCCCTAGCATAGCCGTCAACGCACCACGACCTAATGCTGATTCCATTCTTGCACAAGGATGACACAAAGCGGTCGCTTCAAAAATTGCTTCGCCAATATAGAATTGTTGATGCCTTAATACACTTAAATTGATACCTGATACAACAAGGTTTCTTCTTAAGAGTTTTGGATCAACAGGTTTGATTTTCAGAAAGTGTTCGATTTGGTCAATGTATTCCACGCTAATCAGAGTAACTTGTCTCGCCGAACCAGGAGTTTTGCTGACTCTATGATCCCCCTCGAGCCCTAGACCTTGTATTGCTGTGACTTCTTTTACGATCTTCATTTCAGACTTTTTTTCTGGGCGCAAACCTATCCATTCCAACTTTCCAGGAGGAACATTTCGACACAATCGATCAATTAAACGTGTTTGACTTCTCATTCGAATAAAAAAATAGAATTACGACTTTTATTTGCTGTAGCTATTCAATTTATTTTGTAAGTGTTGTTTTATTCCAGGCCATTCGTTACTGATAATACTAAACAAGACACTATCTCTAATCCGACCATCAGGCATGACAATATGATTTCTCAAAATACCTTCTTCTTTTGCTCCAAGTCGCAAGATAGCGGTTCTGGATCGATGGTTAAGGAAATCTGTTAGAAATTCAACTCTATTAAACTCCAGTGTGTCAAAAGCATAAGTCAACATTAACAACTTAGCCTCAGTATTAATCGCCGTTCTTTGAAAAGATTTAGCAATAAATGTAGAGCCAATTTCAACACGGCGGTTGGAAAAATCGGTTCGAAAAAAACGCGTTGAACCAACAATATTTCCAGTAATTTGATCTATTGTGGTAAAAACTAAACTATGACCATCACTAAAAGCCTTGTCTGCATGTTCATAGAATTTATCTATGTCTCTAGGGTGCGGAATTCGCGTAACATATAATTTCCATAGCTCACCATCATAGATAGCTTTGCACAATCCATCTTTATGATTTTCCACCAAAGGTTCGAGATGAACCCATTTACCTCTAAGTTGTACCTTTTCAAATTTCATATTCAATATCGGTTACAATAGTAAGTACTATAATTCTATGCACCAAGCAGTGGTAAGTGTTTTACTTTATGGTAATGCAGCGCAAGGTAAAAACAATTCTTTAGCTGATCGTGTGGAACTGAATCACCAATATCAAAAATAAGCGCTCGATTACCTTGATAGCAGAAAAGGTCGCCATAAAGAGCTTTTATCGTTTCTACCATACGTGATTTACAGTTAAAGTAGATGAAAAATTTTGTTTCCTCAGCAGCGCTCCACCCAAATCGAATTGTCGTTCCTCGCTCACACAAGTAGCTTGGCTGGTTCCATTTTATCGTCTCTTCAAGGTCGAGCACTTCGGATTTTTTAGCAATGTCAAAGATAAGTGATCTCAATTGCTTCAACTCATTTTGGATTGACGCAGGGTAAGCATCAAATACTTGTTTTACCGCATTATCCATAATTTTAACTGAATTAGAATATTTAGTTGCTAGCATGACAAAGCTAGTAAAAAATGCAATGTTTGCATTTAAAAGTATTTTTTTTATGTGCCTTATTAATCATCTTCAAGTGTTAAAAGGAATGTAAACCATGTATTAGAAATGGTTTAGAAGAAGCCTTTGTATTTTCGCCAAACACTCACAATAGCAACAAGCAGCCCGAAAATTGCCCAAGGAGGGAGGAAAGGAATTTCTTCATCGATAAAGGCTTCTCGCATTATAGCGGATAGAGGATCAGTGCCGTTAGCGACTTCTGTACCATCATTAATTCCATCACCATCGGTATCTGCATTTAGCGGGTCAGTTCCATAGATACCAGTTTCTTCAATATCTGAAAGGCCGTCGTTATCATCATCAACATCTCCGATATCGCACAGACCATCAAGGTCCGTATCAAGTCCATCATTAGCCACATCTTGAAAGGAGGATAGGCTACAATCATCACACTGGTCTGCGTCAATATCGGAACAAACAAATGGATTCAAGCTGCTTGAATCTACTTCATTCAGCACATTGTCATTATCTGCATCTTCATCACAAAGATCACCTAAAGTATCATCATCAAAATCAGCCTGATCAACATTGGAGACAAGAGGACAATTATCCACAGGGTTCGGGTCGACCAGCGTTGCAAAAGGTAAATCGGTGGAAGTCAAATTCCACGCATTGTTTTGTGTTGAGAAAAAATATCGTTGTCCATCTGAATAGGCATTATTATTAGACGTAAACCAGTTACAGTTTTCAGTCGCAGTTAAAACGATAGCGTAAGATACACCGCTTACTAGAGTACCCGGATTAAGATCAAACTCAACCACACCTAAATTAGTAGAAGGAATATCAGAACCAGTAAATGTTTTCTCAGTAACAACGGGGCCTGTTGGCAATCCATTAACCAACTGACGAATCGCAATCTGAATATTGCCAGTTGGACAAAAAGTCGGAATGTTAACCTGCTCGATCGCTCCTGAAACACCAGCTAGAAATGTTTGTGCATAAGATGTTACTGTCGAGTTACTGCTCTGCGGCCCAAAACTAAAGAATGTGTTGGCAAGTTGATCGACGCCAAAACTGACATCAGTACCTAATTTGTCAAATACACCATCTCCATCAATATCAGGATCACACAAATCGCCGAGGAAATCACTATCGATATCTTGTTGATCTACATTGGTGACAAAAGGGCAATTGTCAGTGGCTACGCCGACACCGTCTGCATCAGTGTCATAGAGCGCAGCGACACCTGCAATATCATCTGCCTGAGGGGTTTCAGTATTACCTGCCGTAGGTAACATAATCGCAGGAATTTCAGAAGTGTGATCTAAACCAAGACCATGTCCTAATTCGTGCACCGCGACACGGCGGAAATCTGATACAGAACCTTGCCAGGGGCCATTGTAAATTCCCCACAAATCTAAGTTATTAAACACGGTTCCCGTTTTAAGAATCGTGGTACCTGAAAACCACCGTTGTTGAACCGCCAAGGTATTTGCACCAAATGCGTCACTGCAAGAAGTGGTATCGAACTTCACACCATTACCAGAAACCGAACTCGGTGGCGGACAGGGGTCAATTGCACCGCTAGAAGTATCAACCTCATATCGAAATGTTGAAAGACTCGTCCAAAGTTCCATTGCTTCAATATATGCGGCATCTAAATCTGAAGTACTTATTCCAGACACAACATTCGGCGCTGAAGGGCCTGGTGGATTTGAAGACGAAATATCAACGTTTACAGTGGCTTCGCCAGTAGGCCATGATTGCCCCAACAATTCAAACCCATACCCGTTGAGCGAATATGCTATTAGAATGACGAAAGGAATTATTCTTGAACATAAACCAGTGAATTGATTTATTGTTTTTATCATTTCAACCCCTCGACCAAGAAATCGAATTATTTATTATTTAGTTTTTTCTTAAGTGCAGCTTTAAATGAATCTTTGTCCATCGCTTGCGACTGTTCACTACTTATCGTGATACCAGAAACTACGCCGTTACTAAATACATTAGAATGGAATTCAATTTCACTAGGATGTTGGTGTCCCTCTTGCTCTCTGTGAGTGTGTTTCGTTGATTTATTTTGCGAACTAATGGTGTTATCAAATCCCACTACAGATCTATTGCCTAGCGTTTTGACGATTGATTTTCCATGTAAATTTTTTTCTACTATGAAGTGCCCTTGACTCCAACCCATGATCGGATTGACAAGCCCACCATCTACCGACTCAATAAAATAAATTCCCTCTTCATTTAATTTGGGATATACCAAAGATGCTATCTCTAACGTCATTCCATCCACGGTACCACCTGAAAACTTTAAAGTAAGACTCGTTTGACTGTGATTTCCTTTAATTATTTCCTGGACAGAAAATGTAACGTAAGTATAAATTCTTGTTTTGTTTATATCCCATTTAGCTTCGCTGGAAATTACTTTTCCTTCAAAAACCAATTCTGAACTATCAAGCATATGATCGATATCAATCTGTTTAATTGTCGAACCAATAGATACAGGAATAAAAAAAATTAAGTAGAGAGATATTAAAACAACATTATTATTAGTATTCATAGTCAATAGGAAAGCATCCTGCTAAATAATGAACATCAGGATAAAGTGATAAAAATCTGGAATAAAAATTGATAGTGTTTATTTATATCTTAAGAGTGTGTCAGAAGAATTACATACGAAAAATATGTTATGTAAACGAATTCGCAAAATGACCAAATTTAACTTATCTGTTATGAACATGTATCCAATTTATTGTATACATAGCTCCTCGGCAGAGTACTTAACAAATTAATTTCATCTTTTTCCTCACGCAGATTAATGTGCTTTTAGAAGTCAACTTTGGCGCAAACGGTCGTGAAAGAACTTTTGAAATGCCTATTATATTGGCGGGCGGAGCTCAAGCCTCAATTTGACCAACTTCAAAGTTACATCAATAAGCTTTCATCAATAACCTTGAGATTTTCAACGGAGAAATACCTATGTTAACTAATTGGAAGAAAAACGCGTTTCTACTAAGTGCATTATGCCTTAGCTCGGGAACAGCTATTTCAACATTTGCAGACATCCAAAATCATTACGTGGTTGTTTACAAGTCAGAATCCTTGGAAAAAGGAGCAGGAGGCGCGGATGCAACCGCTGAGTCTGTACAAGAAAAAACCAACCGCATTATGAACGAAATCGCTTCACTAAGTGTCACTAAAGGAGCGGGAAATACAGAATCATCTTCAATCGAGAACGAAGTTACTAATGTATATGAATTTGCACTTGAAGGGTTTTCAGCAGAATTAACACCAGAAGCAGTTGAATATTTAGCCAACCATGCTGATGTTGAATATGTCGCAGCGGATGTGGGTGGTTCGGGTCACGAGGTACAAGACAATCCTATTCAATGGGGTCTCGATCGTATCGATCAACGCAACCTACCGCTAGATCTTCGTTACGAATTTAATGGTGATGGCACGGGTGTTCATGCCTATGTTCTAGACAGTGGTATACGTTTTACCCACCAAGAGTTTATTGGACGAATTGGCAATGGCTTCGATTTTCAAGACAACGATGCTGATCCTACAGATTGTCACGGTCATGGGAATCATGTTTCGGGTATTTTGGGTGGCACAACCTATGGCGTTGCTAAGGATGTGACTATTCATCCCGTAAGAGTATTGGATTGTAACAACCGCTTTGACACAGCCACGATTGTCATAAACGCTATTGAGTGGGTGATCCAAAATGCGCAGCGTCCAGCCGTCGTAAACATGAGTCTTTCGACAGGTGTCCCATTTACACCTCTTGATACAGCTACCGAAAACCTAATAAACGCAGGAATCACAACAGTAGTATCGGCCGGTAATGGGAACCAGGATGCGTGTACTGATGGTAGCCCAATCCGCGTGCCCAACGCGATTACGGTTGGCTCAACCACTCGAACAGACGCACGTTCTTCGTTTTCAAACTTTGGAACCTGTTTGGACATCTTTGCTCCAGGAAGCAGCATTATTTCGGCATTTTGGACAGGTGATACCGCGACAACGACATTCAGCGGCACGTCTATGGCGGCACCTCATGTTGCAGGTACAGCGGCTATCTACCTAGAAGCAAATCCAAACGCAACAGTAGCTGAAGTCACGAACGCGATACTTGCTCAAGCAACCAGTGGCATAGTCACTAACCCAGGACCAGACTCTGTAAATTTAATGCTTTATTCAAAAGACATAGTCGATCCATCTGTGCAACCTGCTAATGTGACTATAGAAGCAGAAACTGGGTCTACATTTGGTGGTGCTCAGATTTATAATGACGGTGCAGCTTCCGGCGGGCAAGGTATTGCGTTTATCAGTACCCTAGGCGCTGGCTTTAGCTTAACTAACGTTCCAGCTTCAGACTCAATTCGAATTGCGTTCGCTTCCGAATTGAGCGGTATGATTTCACTTTCGGTTAATGGTTCAGATGCGGGTAACCTAAGCTTCAGCAGCACTGGTAGCTGGGTGAATAATTACTCTACCGTCACCCTAAATATTGATATACCAGAAAATGCCACCTTCGAGATTTTCTTCGATAATGGCGACACAGCAATGAATGTTGATTCGGTTACGTTTGTTAATTCTGCCGCTGGAGCAACACCAACTCCTGAGCCGACACCTAGCGTAACTCCTACGGCTACTCCAACAACAACACCTACAGCAACACCAACACCATTAGTCACTCCAACTGCGACACCAATGCCAACTGCAATACCTACAGCCATTCCAACACCCATTGTGACACCTACTACTGCACCTACTGCAGAACCAACGCCAACGTCTACACCTACAACGATTCCAACTCCAACACCGACCTTAACACCAATACCTGAGCCTACTCCGACAGCGGCACCAGTAGGCCGTGGAGCATTCGGTATTGAATCACTTGGTGGTTCTAACGGTATTGTTTATCACGAAGATAATGGCTGGACTGCAAGTTTTGTTTATTTGTGTATAAACGACGACTGTCGTGTGCCAATTTTAAATAACGGTTTTTACGTTCGCCAAATGGGTAGTTTCGTAGAAGGCGATAGCTACAAATTAGAATTTAAAGTGCAGGACAACCAGGTTGGTCAATGTCTAAGTGGTACACCAGTGATAACTTTCCAACAGTCGGGAGCAATTGCACCGTCGAATTGTGACTAATCAATAGAAAAACATAACACAGTAGGCCCCGGCATAGCCGGGGTTCTTAAATAGTTGCAGCATGAAGAAAAATCGAGGGAAAAAAACCACGTTTTATATTTAAACTTTTTTGGGGGATTTATGAATTGTTTTAATTTTCGGTCAGCAAAAAGAACCGCAGCGCAATTTAGTCTAGCGTGCGCTCTCTTGGCACCAACCGCATTAACCACCATGCCGGCAAACGCCGCACCTGCCAGCCATATTTTTTTCGAACAAACTCTTCCTAATGGTAGCTTTATTGAAATTAAAAATGCCGGCGATGAATTTTTACACTGGCATGAAACAAGGGATGGCTTTGTCGTGGAACAGAGCATTGATGGTTACTTTTATTTTGTTAAGCCGGATTTAAATAACTTCAAGGGATTTTCAAAAACAAGTGTTCGATACCAAGAAAACCTATCTGATTCGCCGGTATTTGTTCGAAATTCAGACATGGGGTTAATTCAAGCAGAACTGCTCTCTAAAGACCTCATAGAAGCATCATTAGAATCAACAACGGCAGGAGGTGGTGATATTGCAGGATCAGGCGATGACGTACAATCCGTTAGAAACAAAGCACCACTTTTATTTTTGTTGGTTGAATTTGAAGATGTTCAAGGCACTATTGACGTATCTCACTTTGCCAACTCTCTCGAAAAAGTGAAGCAGTATTTCGATGACGCGTCATATGGAAATGCTCAGTTACGAACTGCTTGGGAAAGTGATGGCGCAGTAAATGACGGTGTAATCGGTTGGATTTCTTTACCTTATCCACATCCAAATCCTGGAAATACAAAAGCAAACGACGTTTTTGTGGATGCTATCAATGCAGCCGATCCTTTTATCGATTTTGCAAGCTACGATCAAGATGGCGATGGCATCTTGGTTGCTGGAGAACTTGCAATCACCATAATCTTAGCTGGCCCGGAACAGTCTATCAGTGGTGGCACACTGGGTACATACGGTGGTGCAACTGCACTGTTACAGCATATGAACACTGATGAAAACATTTTATTAGGCGGTCCTTTTGCAAACTATTCAAAAATGGGTGAACTGCACAGTGGGCGAGCACCTACAGTCGGTATCATGATTCATGAGCTTGGCCATAGTCTTTTCTTTGTGCCCGACCTTTATGACTATGATGGTGGCTCACGGGGTATCGGTCCGTTTGATGTCATGGGCGGTGGTACCTGGACTAGACAACCTGGCGAATTTAGCGGCGCTACACCTGCGTTGCCATCAGCTTGGACTAAAAATCGTTTAGGTTGGATTAATCCTGCAGAAGCGCAAGGTGTAGTTAGCATTACTGCAGCAGGGTCGGACAGCGCAAATCAAGATAATGTAGCCGCAATTCAGACTACCATAGATCCCGACGAGTTTTTCCTAGTGGAAAACCGCCGCAATCTGGGTTGGGACCGAGGACTTACTGCTTTTGCTGGAACAGATTTTGAAGGTGGTGTGATAATTTACCATGTTGACAGTTTCGGTAATAACACCAACGACGCAAACCGAATGGTAGATGTAGAGGATGCTATACCAACAGGTCTATCATCCGATAATCCAACGATTAATTCCTTTTGGAAAGGGACTACCGCAACATACTTCGGCGATACGACAACTCCCAATTCAAAACTTTATAATGGAACATCCACCGGATTTGAAGTGACTATTCCGGCGATTCCTGCCGATGAGGTATCAGTGACTTTTGGTGCTGTTATTGCAACCCCCTCACCATCACCCATACCGACTATTGCGCCGGTTATCACTGAGTTTGAGGCTGAATCGGGCTCATCTTATGGTGGTGCGCGCATTTACAACGATGGTGCAGCATCAAGCGGGCAAGGTATTGCCTATATTAGCACCCTGGGAGCTGGCTTCAGCTTAACAAATTTACCCGAAGCTACAGGTATCACGATTAGCTATGCCTCTGAATTGAGCGGCGAAATTTCATTGTCAATTAATGGAAGCGATGCTGGAGATATTAACTTTTCTTCGACAGGAAGCTGGGTAGGTGCTTATCAAGAAGCTACAGCCGCACTGACTATTCCCGAAAATGCGACACTCGATATCTTTTTTGACAATGGGGATGCGGCATTGAACGTAGATCTTATTAAAGTAGCTATTGCGAGTAATACGACACCAACGCCAGAACCAACACCTGCCGTTACGCCGACTGCTAACCCGACGATCACACCCACTCCGATCCCGACCCCTACTGCGACTCCAAGCCCGGAACCAACGCCAATTCCTACAGCCATACCAACGGCAATACCGACAGCCACTCCAACAATAATACCGACGCCTACGCCAACGGCGATACCAACTTCTACACCTACAGCAACACCTACTGCCACACCAACGGCAATGCCGACGAGCACTCCCACACCTCAACCAACGTTCACACCAACTCCAGAACCAACAGCAACACCAATGTCATCAGCAAGAGGAGCATTTGGAATAGAATATGTTGATTCGTCAAATGGGATTATCTATCACGAGGATAATGGTTGGACTGCTGGATTTGTCTATTTGTGTTTTAACGACGATTGCCGTACTCCTAATTTAGAGAACGGGTTTTATGAGAGATCTGTTCCTAATTTAAGCGAAGGCACAAACTACAAAATTGAATTTAAAGTACAAGATAACTCAATCGGCCAATGCATAAGTGGAGCACAGCAAGTAACCTTCCAACAATCTGGCGATATTGCAAATTCTAGCTGTGACTAATTATATGAAACTCGCAGTTCATTAAAAAAATAAAAGCGCCCACCGGGCGCTTTTTTAGTTAACACGTTAGTCGCCTAGTTCGCACTATGCTTTTAATTGATCACCGATTGGTAATTCGCGAATACGTTTACCACTTGCAGCAAAAATTGCATTACAAAGAGCTGGAGCAAAAGGTGGTGTACCAGGTTCGCCAACACCGGCAGGCGCAGCGTCACTATCAATCACATCCACTTCAATATCTAAAGGACTATCACTCATTCGAGCAACTTGATAATCGTGGAAATTACTTTGTTCAATAATGCCATTTTTGGCGGTGATTTTACTGTGTAACGCATAGCTTAAACTGTATATAGAGCCACCTTGGATCTGGTTTTTCACGGAATCTAAATTGACGATCTGACCTGCATCAATAGCAACCCATGCCTTAACCACATCTAGGTCCCCTGCCTCACTCACATTCACTTCAACGACAGTCGCTACATAGCTTAAAAAACTATAGTGCACAGCTATGCCTAGCCCGTTACCTTTAGGCAATTCCCGGCCCCAACCTGCCATATCAGCGACCCTATTAACAGCTGCCTTCATACGCTTAGTGTCATAAGGAAAGGTTGTTTCCAAACCTTTGAGTGCTTCAAATTTAGGGTTACGTTGTGAAAGATTAATGACTCGATCTTTGCCAATTAACTTCAACAAATAATCTTTAGGATCTGCGCCTACCGCATGAGCCAATTCACTGGCGAAACTCTGCTGTGCAAAAGCATGGTAAATATTATGCACAGACCGCATCCAACCAATTCTTACTTTAGCGGGCATAGCTGTAATTTCCGAGCGTAAATTTTCCGTCTCGAACGGTATGGTATCAATGCCAAGAAACTGTTCGAACTCTAGAGTAAAATTTGCATTTGGAACAAATGTTGAAGCAATGGGAGGGAATGCCGACCTATGTCTAAACCCAAGTAAGTTGCCGTCTTTATCCAAGCCAGCATCTAATTTTTGGGCGTTAACAGCCTCATAGAAACCGTGTTGAATATCATTTTCTCGAGTCCATTGGACACGAATAGGCAATCCGGTTTGTTTGGCTAAGTAGGCCGCCTCCACCGAGAAATCACATTTAGATTTACGACCAAAGCCACCACCTAACATGGTGACATTCACTTTCACTTTCTTTAGATCAAAACCTAAAAGCGTCGCGATTTCTTTCTGATCACTCTGTGGGTTTTGCGTTGGTGACCAGATTTCAGCACTTTCGCTGGTTACTATGGCGCAAGCAGCAGGCGGCTCCATCGGCGCTTGAGATAAATGAGGGATGTAGTATTCAGCCGATAAGGTTTTCGTCGCGCTTTTCATCGCAGCGGTGACATCACCAGCAGAATAAGTAGGTTGCCCTTCTTTGCGCACAGCTTCAAAAAGTTCATTGCGATAAACGGCAGAATCGTAGTCGTCATTACCGCTTTTTTCCCACTCGATATTAAGCTTTCTAGTTGCACTAATCGCAGCCCAAGTGTTTTCGGCAACAACCGCAATTCCGCCTAGCGGATTAAATCCAACTGGCACCGTTGCAACAGGCATATTGATTACATGAAGTACGCCAGGTAATTTCTTAACCTCGCCGATGTTAGCGGATTTAACTTTTGCTTGCACCACGGGTGGACGAACAATCACTGCAACTTTAGCATCCGGCAAGGCATCAGCGCCAAAAATCGCCGTTCCTGTCAAGATATCAGTCATATCCACAATCGGCTTCGTTTTACCAATGTATCGCCACGTCTTTTTAGGCTTGAGTTTCAATGTTTCTGCCTCTGGTGGCGTCTCAACCGCAGCAAGTTTGGCGAGTTTTCCATAAGCGAGCTTTTTACCTTTAGCATTAACAACATAATGGTTATCGGTAGAACAGGTCGAGGGATCAACATCCCATTTTTTAGCAGCTGCTTGAATCAACATCGCGCGCGCGCTGGCGCCCATTTGCCGCAACCGCAACATATTGGTCGTCAAGCTTCTAGAACCATCTGTATTTTGGTCACCATAGGTGTTATCACCTTTAGCCTGAATGACTTTGACCTTATCCCAATCCGCATCTAGCTCTTCAGCAATAACCTGTGCATATGCCGTACGAATATGCTGACCCATTTCGGAACGATGACAGGTAATTTCCACCGTTCCATCTGAGTTTAGCGCGACAAATAAATTAGCTCGAAGGGCTTTTGCAGAAGTCTCATCCAGCACACCGGCATGAAGTGGAGCGGAAGACAACAATTTCATTCCTAGCGCCATGCCCGTTGCGGTAAAGGCTGTGTTTTTAAAGAAGCTACGGCGATCCATATCTAGATACTCGCTCATGCGACATCTCCTTTATGCTCCGCGGCGTCGTAAAACTGCACACCTGCCAATTCTTTTCCAGCATCTTTAATCGCCGAGCGAATACGGGTATATGTGCCACAACGGCAGATATTACCCGACATTACTGCATCAATTTCTTCATCAGTTGGACTGGGATTTTCTTTTAAAAAGCTTGCCGCTTGCATCATTTGTCCAGCCTGGCAAAACCCACACTGCGGTACGCGATGTTCTGCCCAAGCTTTTTGCACTGGGTGATCTCCTTTCTTGCTCAAGCCTTCTATCGTTGTGACTGACCGGCCATCCAAGACAGAGATGGGCGTAATACAACTGCGCTGCGCGACGCCATCAATATGTACCGTGCAGGCGCCACACAAAGCCTGACCACAACCAAATCTTGTACCGATCAGTTTTAATTCATCACGCAAATACCATAACAGAGGCATAGTCTCATCACCTTCAAAGGTTTTGGACTTGCCATTGACTTTAAGACGGACCATAGGAACTCCCGAAATTGGTAATATTTTTTAAGAGGAATTAGCGATTAAAATCTCGCTCGCTTTTATTAATATTCATAGACATTTATTGAAATGATTATACCCTGAAGAGTTTATGTGTCTATTTTAGTAACAATGAATGAATGTTTAATAGGATGCCTTACGAAAAGTATATCCTTTTAGTTCTTAAGATAAACTGAAAAAGGATGCGAATTTCAAAAATAGAACGCAATTAGAAAAAATGGATGTTAATTTTTATCAGCGCTTAACTTTGATCGCAGATTGTTCGATCAAAAAGATAACAAAATAATCCAAAATTACAGATTCAATACGATAAGTTGATTTACTTTTTAAGCTCGCTTAGCAAACAGCTAATGGGCGAGGTAATTTCGAATGGTTTCCTTCAAAAGGCGAACCGGTTTCTATCAAGTATTTAAGCGCAGCAAGCGTATTGGCACCCATCTTTGCAGTAGCTATTTTCATTACAGGCTCTAACAGTCGACCAAATAGACCACCTTTAAAAATGACTTTAGATTCCGTTGTGAGGTAGGTTTTTCCACCATCTTCTAGCAATGACCAGGTATTCTGTGCCAACTTAACCATCGGAAGATTAAGACCAATATATGTGTAAGACTCGCCTTCATTCCATTCGATCCACTTTTCATTGATCGTCATTTTATTATTTAACTCGCAGGTTCTCTCTGCATCTACTCCTGTCGATTTAGGCCCTACGCTCTTAGCAACGAGAACGGCTTCTGACCATTGCGGAATATTTTCAATATCAGCCAATACTTCCCAGCATCTTTGCTTTGAAGCCTCAATACATATTGTGCCTTTCATTTTTAACATACTGAACTCCTAGTTATTCTGGACAAATGCGCTTTCGATAGTATAAATCCAATGCTACAACACAACCTATTCTAATTAAATTCGACGAATTAATCTTTTCCAAAACTGGCAATGTATGCCATTGAAGGTAAATTAAAAGACATAATATTTAGTAGTACGTTTTAACTGCAAAAAAAAGCACCCGACTAGGGTGCCTTTTAATTAACAAGTAAGAGATTAAATCAATACTTGATTAATATTTATGATCCAATAATCCCACCATCTTTGCGAGTAATTACTAAGGTACAATCTCGCGGGATAGTTACACCATCAGTGGGGGCTGGGAAGTTGGTCGAACTTGGATCGCCATTTCCTGGATGCTGAATATTGATAAATGCAGTGCGGTAGTCTGGGGTGACGGTAAACCCCGTAATTTCGTCGCTATTTACACCTGTTAATAATCGCACCGGAACCGGGTTTTCTTGCGTGGTATCAAACACAACAAGTTGATCTTGAAGACCATCTGGCTGACCACCATCGGTTCCAATAAAAAGCCTTCCAAATGGATCCGCCCAAGCTGCATCCGGATCAGTGAACACGCCTTCGGTTTCTCGTGTTGAAGAAGCGATAATAAAGATATCCCAAGTAAAAGTGTTCGCCAGATAATCCCCATCATTAAACATCTTAATAATGTGACCATCATTGTTTGGCGCTTCAGGATTAGCGGCATTGGCTTCTGTTCGCTGAGAGTTATTCGTCAAAGTCCAATATATTTCACCGTCTTTGCCAATGGTTGTCCACTCTGGACGGTCCATTGGTGTCGCTCCAAGTAAATCAGCTGCAATTCGGGTAAAAATTAAGAGTTCTGCTTGAGATGAGAAGCGCTCAGCCAAAATTGGATTTTCGATTGTGAGCTCTAACCATTCTCCAGTGCCATCATCGTCGAATCTAGCGACAAATAATTTGCCTTCGTCTAGTGGACTTTTTCCTTCTTCGATTGACTCTTCCCAGGGCTTATCTGAAAGGTATTTGTAACAATAGTCAAAACGTTGATCATCGCCCATAAATGCCGCGATTTGACCATTAGAACTCTCAGCAATTGCAATCGCCTCGTGTTTGAAACGGCCCAATGCTGTGCGCTTCACTGGCTTTTGCGTTCCATCATACGGATCGATTTCCACAATCCAACCAAATCGATTAGATTCGTTAATATAGTCTTCATCGGACAGATCGAAGCGCGCGTCAAAGAACTCCCAGCCATAATTAAAGCCATCAAAGTCAAAACCATAACGCAATTGTTCTTCAGTTCGAGTGTCGTTAAAACTTTCACCTTCTGTTGAACCAAAGTAACCATTGAAATTTTCTTCACACGTTAAGTAAGTTCCCCAAGGCGTTGGACCCGAACCACAGTTATTGACCGTACCTAATGGCACATTGCCATTTGGGTTTTGTAACAAATCCGAACGAGCAGCAGGACCAGAAAACTCAACCGGCGTGTTAACGGTTATACGTCGGCTGTTAGGACTAGCAACGACTTTCCAATCACCTCTGAAACGAGACTCGCGCTTTAATGCAACAACAGAAACACCATGCACGTTTTGCATGACTCGCACTTCTTCTAAGCTCTCTGGGGCTGGCTTCCCCAATACATGGGAGGTTCTGCCGAATTCGTGGTTAATACACAACATGCCTGCTCTGTTGCTACCGCGGAATCCAAAACGAGAGTATTTAAAATACTTTCTTTCACTGGGGAAAAACCACATACCATCGTGGCCAATCCCGATCTGGCGAGCGGCTTGTTTTGCGGTTGGTCGAGTATCTGGGTCGCCGGCATATTCTTCAGTTGAACCTGGTTCAAGCGGTGTACCCCAAGGAATAAGCACTTGATACTCATATTCATCAGCAATACTTGGTACTGTATTGTCGGCCGTTGCTTGCTCAATAGTTAAAGGTTCAAAGTTAACTAACGAACGCTTCCTTTTATACTTTAACCAATCTTCTTTTGGTTTAAATGCAGAATAAGCCGCTGGCGCAACGAAAGTTGTTGCAGCAACTGTTAGACTGCCCGTTAGAAAATTACGACGAGATGCACTTTTCTGCAGAACATCCGAGAACGGACGGTTTCCAGAATTATTTGAGGGTATATTTTCTTTGTCGTCATGCGATAACGACTCGTTAATTTGTTCACCATTATTAATCATAAATCTCACCTCTGAAATAGTTTTAGATTCCTATTAACTTACCTCTCCATACCCCAATAAAAAGAAGTAGCAAGTGAACGCTACAGAATTAAAAGAAATTATTCTTATAAAAATGGATATCGAAACAACGTACTCTTTACGTTAGAACCTCGTAAATATTTCATGAACATTATGTGAATTTAAAATGACGCTTTTTTGAAATACGGAGGGAAAAAACTTCTACAAGTTAACAGAATTAAGTAATTTTATAATTTGATTATGAGCGATTGTCACTCTCTGCGAGTCACATAGAAAGTTCGGAATTTTTGCGAAACCCAATTGAGACTTGGTGGCAAATTAATTGAGCAAGGAGATAGATTTGACTGCCTCTCAGGGCAACCAACGAATGTTAGATAAGCCTACTTTGAATTTACCAGGCGTCCCAATACTAAAAGCATCAGGAACATAGGACAAAGTAAAATTTTCCAGTGAGTTTGCATTAATTTCATCAAGGCTAATGGTAATAGATTTCCAACCTTCATTGGTTGCAGGAAGACGATCTCGAATATCCATTTCAAAGCGAGTTGGAAAACCGCCTACTCGCAACAGAAAAGCATCGCTCGGAGCTTCATAAACTTCAATATCGAATACAAGCTGTGAATAGCCACTCAAATCCAGAGCGCCTCTAACCGATTTAATGAACCAAAGGCCAAAACAAAAATCACCATTACATGTATCACCGTTGATTTCGATAATGACGCCGCGTTCGCCCTCCTTCATACCACTCGATTTTTCCATCGAAATACCGTCGACCACTATATGTTCAGCGGCAGGACGCCCAAAATTGTTGGTTTTTCCATCGCCAATCATAGCTAAGAGTCCACGTCCCGCTTTACCTCGGATATTGAGAACGCTCAATTCTTCGTCAGCATAAGTCCACTGTAGCGGCAAAAAAATCATGCACAAAAAAAGTGCAAAAATATATTTCATGTTACCCGGATACTAAATTTTAGGGCCAAAATCTATGTCGTCTGTATCTAAGTTTTAATAATAGACTATTTTTAAATAATAAAGACTAAGGGAAGCTTTCGAACAATATAGGTAACTATCGACGATGAATACCAGATTTAATCTAAACGTGGGAGTGGTCGCCAAAACGCTGATTGCGTTTTTATTCATGGGCGCCATGGTTGCGCTCGTTAACATAATCGCCTTATTTATGGGGGCGAGGCTTAACGACAACCTAAATGGAATCGTTAACAGTGAGTTTAAGACTGTAGAAGGCGCAAATTATATGCTCTTATCACTGGTTGATCTAGCTCACAATATCAATGCATTTGTTGCAACCAGAGACCCTGAAGAACTAAAACAACGTCGCGTAGATGTCGAAGATGCAATCGTGAATTTTCAAGAGGACTATTCGGCAATCGCTGATCGATGGAGGAATATGACAAATGCAGATGAGCAAGGCATGATTAATAACCTAGAAGGAGTCGAGAATTATTCTAAACAAACCTTAAAGCTTGCTGGAGAAATTGTTCAGCTACATGAAGAATACATAAACCTAGAAGGAGAAATTAGCAAAGCGCTTAGAACTTATAAATCAGAATTTCTAGAACTAAATACTCAAATGCTTGCGAACAGTTCTGGAGTAACTGATAAAGAATTTATGCAAAGGATATATCAATATACTTCCGATATTTCTATGTCAATACCGCTTTTGAGTGATGCTAACAAGACTTTATATGATATGGAATTCGCTCATATTCAAGAAGTAAATAGTTTGTTGACTCAAAACCTAAAGAATTATCGAAAACAGTTATCTCGTCAACAGATCCTTCTAATAAATAAAGCGCGAAACCAACAATTTAAGTATGGTCTGGTTGATAAAATAAAAAGAAAAATAGACATTAAAGAAGAAATTGGATTCAAGTTACAAGACTTAAGATCTACCTATGAAATTTCGGCTCCTTATGCAATCTTAATGGCTAGTCGAGCAAATGAGCTTGTAGACGAAGCCAAGATTAACGCAGATGGCAATTACAATTCAGGTAAAAAGAACCTAATTTGGCTCTTTGTTTTTTCAATTTTTGTTACTGCAGCGGTAACTTTTTATATACCGCGATCTATAAATAAACCGCTAGAGCTCATTAGCAAGATATTGAAACGTGTAGCCCATGGCGATCTAACAAAAACCGTAGACTATTCAAAATCTAACGAATTTGGGCGACTTGCAGGTGATGTAGACCAAACAATTGAACAGCTGCGCGATATTGTGGCAAAGATTTCACAAGGTTCTCTGCAAATTCAAGTTGCTTCCGAAACCAACTCTAACTCGGTGAATCAATCAGTAGAACAGATCGATCTCCAACGTAATGACACCAATAGCGCTGCAAGTGCGATGGTCGAACTAGAGAGATCGTTTAAAGAAGTCGCCATATCAACTAATAGTACCGCCGATAAAGTTCAAGAGGCCAAAGATACAGTTTCTGAAAGCACACGCGTTGTGAACGAGAACGTCGCAGTAAACAAACGTTTAACGGAAAAACTGACAGACTCGTCAAATCTAATTTCAAATGTAGAAAAACTAAGCCAAGACATTGGAAAAATTTTGAATGTGATAGAAAGCATCGCCGAACAAACTAACTTACTAGCCCTTAACGCCGCGATAGAAGCGGCAAGAGCAGGAGAACAAGGAAGAGGTTTCTCGGTAGTTGCAGATGAGGTAAGAAGTCTCGCTCAAAAAACAGCAAATTCAACTAACGAAATTAATAGTATGATCACTAGCTTACAAGACGGTGTTAAACACTCAGTAGAAAATGTATCAGAATGCGTAACAGAAATGTCTGTAAGTAACAAGAAGAATGAAGAGGTAACTCATTCAATAGAATCTATTAGTAATATCGTGGATCACATAGTGGATATGTCGAACCAGATAGCAACCGCAACTGAAGAACAGCAATATACTGCAGAAGAAGTGGTTAGAAATGTTAATGGAATTTCAGTTAGCACAGACGAGAACTACAAGACCATTCAATCAGTCTCTGAAGTGAGCAACCAACTCAATTACCTCGCTCAACTACAAGGTGAAATTGTTGGCCGCTTTAAAGTATAGTAATAGCTTATTAGTTAGTTGGGATTTCTAAAACCTGATTACCTTCAACGCCTGATACTACTATTTGCCGGCCATCGGGCCACAATACGCCAACCCATTCTGCGCCGGTCCACTGTCCTAAACCAAAACGCACACTCATTGCGTTTTGCGAGGCACGACTTGAGCCTCCAGTCAAATCTCTGAATTGCACAAGATCGCCAGTTTTGACAACCACACGACCAGTAATACCTCCTCGCTCACCTGTTTCGGGCACGACAGGAACTTTAACTTCCAGCCATCGGTTAGTTCCCATATTTGTATCATTTCTAAAGAGGTTAACGCGTGAACCACTAGTCGATGCGGTGACCACATCGATACTTCCATTGCGATCAAAATCAGCAAACGCCACAGCGACATTGTGGCCGTTACGACCGACCCGAGAATGAGTCCATTCTTGTTCAGTAAATCTTGGTGGACTTTCTTTTAAGTTAGTAAAGCTCAAATAAGGACGATCATCTTCTTGTGCAACAAATATGTCCGCCCAAGAATCACCATTAAAATCTTCAAATCCTAGACCCCAGCCAAATTCGCCCAGCGTTCCTGAGTTTCTTGCTATTTCTGAAAAACGCCCATTTTGTTGGTTGTGTAAAAACGCATTGCCTATGTCAGAAACATAATAATCCAGATAGCCATCGTGATCTGCATCAGCTGCATCGATTCCCATTGGGTTGCCAACGGTCCAGGTTGCCCCAACCTGAGTGGTCACATTTCTGAAGGTCGATCCGTTTTGGTTTTGTAAGAGTACGCGGTTTTCATTTCTATTGCCGCGATCACTCCATATCCATAAATCTTGATGTCCATCCGAATTGTAATCACTCCACATTACCGCACATGGGTTACCAGTCGGTGCAGCAGCGAAATTGGTCGCGGTTGTCACATCCGAGAATGTGCCGTCACCGTTGTTACGCATCAGATAGCCATTGGGAATCTGATTACTATCAAAGGTGCTAGAGGCAACGACTAAATCTATCAGGCCATCACCGTTATAATCACCAAAAGCCCCAATCTTGCTGGACCCGCCTAAATCAGGCGATGAGTTAGGCCCACCTAGTCCAGCTGAGTCAGTAATATCGATGAAGGTATTATCACCTTGATTTTGCAGAAGAATGTCTCTCGGATGAGCAGTGATGTGGATATCTAAATCACCATCACGGTCATAATCGGCTGCGGCAACGGAGTAGGCATCTAGCCCATCAAGAATGCCAGAAATACCAGACGCTTCAGAGATATCCGTAAACTGTCCTTCGTTATTGAGATAGAGCTTGGAGTTCCAGCTTTGGTTTCTTGCTCGACCATTGGCTAACATAATATCTTCCCAGCCGTCGTTGTTGATGTCGATAAAACCAATGCCCACACCATGCTGATTTCCACCAGCTTGAGAATTGGCAAAGCCGACTTGATCACCAATTTCACTAAAACGAATTGCTCCCGCTTCACGTTGAGATTCACTTGGAATAGGTGCGGGATCAAATCCTAAATCTTGAGCTTCGCTAATCACTAAAGGTTCCCATAAGAAAACAGCATTGTATGTTTCTATTGGACTGGGTGTTATTGTAGGTGTTGCTGTCGAAGTTGGAGCAGGAGACGGTAAACTGCTAGGAGTGGCGACAGGAGTCGAACTGAGCACGGGTTGTAATTGCCATCTGGTGTAGTCGCCACGCCAAGTCGCCGGTTGCTGCAATACAACGCTTGTAGCAGCCGCGATAAAAATATGTTTTTGTGTTCCGCGATTAATTAAATGACCAAAACCATCACCACGATCTTCATAGGACCACTGGGTCCAGTTTCCCGTCCAAGTATTAGGTTGAATCACTAACGGCGAACGATTTGCTATTGTATCTGGTTTCAAATGCTTAGCGCTTTCACGGTTTTTTAGATGAAAGTACTCCCCAATTGAGACTAGCTCCCATTGAGCACAAAAACTGACATTTCCGCGAGGAACAGCCGAGACTCGTGTTCCGTTAGCGGTACTGCATGAGTGGATTTTCTGCTGTGTAGGTTTATGTACGAGATAAACATAGTCTTGCGCAAAACACGTTGTAGTCACGAAAATAGTGATAACGATTTGCGCCACAATTATTAGATTTATTTTCATGGCACACCCTAATGGAATTATATTTGGAGGTGCGAAGATGATATCAATAACGATCCAACGTTATTCGGAACAAATGTTCAAAAAAAATCATGCATTAAAAATAAATACATAATTTGAGACAAAAGTCCATGTCTCGGCTTTTAGCGTGGGAGAAAAACACAATCGATTATTTGTCATTTAGTCTAAAGCTTAAAATTCGATTATCAGCAAAAGTAGGGACGATCAACAATTTTTCATCGTGCAAATATTCTATGTCTGCTGCATTAATTTTATCTTTTCGCGTATCACGTAAGAGCTTTTGTTTTTTTTGCTCTAGCAACCATATGGCACCGTGCCAGTCAGAAATAATAAATGTCTGGTCGCGATATTTTTTTACTCCGTCGGTCACTTTTCCTGCGTTATGTTCAAATAAAATGTTAACTTCTTTTGAGGAAAGATCTATCTCAAGAAGAAGATGTTTGACGCCAACAAAAAGAGAACCTTTTTCAACGAACAAACCATTAGGTGACTTTACTAGGGAGTGTTGTAACCAGGGTTTAAATTCGCCATCACTTAAACGATAAATTTTGTCATCCCAAGAATCAGATACATAAACTTGCTTTTTATCATCAATAACAACGTCATTTAGAAACTTACCCCTAACACTGTGCACCTGAATCACTTGGGCTTTTGGAATTGAAATTTCCAAAACTCGATCAATATCTGTTACATAAAGGCTGTCATCCAAAATAGCCATTCCTTTTGGAGAATCTAGTCCAGATATCCATTCCATCTTTATAATCGAACCATCCTTGTTTAATTTCGAAATAAAACCTTTTCCATCTTTAGTATCACCGCCACCATCCATGTTTGAGACAAATAATACAGATCGTTTTTTATCGAAAAGCACAGATTCAGGCGTTTTAAAACCCGATTGGGTCCAATCTGGGATCAATTCAAGTGCATTGATGGAGTGAGAAAAAAACAAGACAAAAAATGAAATATACTGCTTCACATGAGTTTCCTTTCAAGATTTTAAGTCGATCCAAGTGTAAATACTTTCTAATAGAATGAAAGAGGGTAAAAATGAAATCTGCGTTCGCCACTACGAACAATAGCTTAATTTATCTAGGCACCTACGCTACCTTGGTTTCTCTCATAATTCTCGGATCTAGAAAGATATCATTTTCGTCGGTACTCCTTGTTGAAAATTCCGAAACTATTGCGCCCTCGGGCCCCGCTTGAAACCAATGCCATGTATTTGGATCCAGCGTATATTGGTCTCCTGGATTTAGCACCACCTCTTTCCAGACTGTATAATGTTTCTCACTGCCTTCTGGCGGTCGACAACGAGGATTTTGAGTAGGCTCGCCTTCTACGTAAAGAGTACATTGTCCCCACCGACATCGAAAAGTTTCTTCTTTACCTTGTTCACCTAACACTGGTGGATGTTTGTGTTGAGGACAAGTTTGTCTTGGCGTCATAACAAGCTCTTTGGCACAACATCGCGATGTATTTATATAGACAACAAGCTGTAACCCCGTCTGCGATAATTCTCCCAGTCCAAAGTCAGCTATTTCAATTTGATCTACTTCCGTTGGGGTGATGGTAATGCCCGCTTCTTTTAACATCTTTTGAGTAAGTGATCGAGCATTGTCAATTTCGGTTTGATTTAACATTGTTCACCTCAAAGTATATTCATCGGTTATTTTAATAATTTGTGCAAGCAGTTATTTTATTAACATCTTAATAAAAAAACGCCCAATTAAGGGCGTTATGTTTAAATCAATTTATTATATTAACTATAAGCCAAGGGTTTGAAACAAACTATTCGACCCATGAATCCAAAACGAAGAATCATTTAATTCATTATTCCAATTGTTGGTAATAGTGCCATTTGCTTCAATTCGAGTATCACCCCAATACCCTTGCTCATAGGGAGCATCCCATAATCCTTGAGAATTCCAATCTGCATTAATATAGCTAACGGCTTTAATTACATCATCGTTGTTTCGAATGTAATTAAAGAAAGGTACGAACCACTCATTCCATATTTGCGAGGATGATTTTCCTACACAATTACCATTGGCATTCCCATCCCAAACTGGGCTGATGTTGCAGTTTTGACCAACTCCCAGGTCGTAGCCTTGGGGCGTAGCTTCTGCAATCATCACGGGTTTACTTCGACTTCGCGCAAAACTCACAACTTCGTTCGCCAAGGTAATTTGATTAGCTGGGTTTCCACCAACGGGTGGGGATTCATTTGGTAACAAGAACCAGGACAACCCTACCCAGTCAACATAGTTATCGCCTGGGTACCAATCGGAAATATTTTCTCTCGTCCCTTCAATAATATCATCTATGGGTGATGATGAAGATTGCCAAACATAAG
The DNA here is from genome assembly GCA_965262305.1 of Cellvibrionaceae bacterium. GTDB lineage: Bacteria > Pseudomonadota > Gammaproteobacteria > Pseudomonadales > Cellvibrionaceae > CBDHEY01. The sequence goes on along the minus strand of CBDHEY010000004.1, from coordinate 583,952 downwards.
CAACATTATTAACTCCTCGCTGATTTAAACCATCTACGATTCGTCGATAAGCATTAATATAGGTTTGTCTATTTTCATATCCGTTATTCCAGGTCCCATCAAACTCGTAACCGATTCGAAGATAAACAGGAGTGTCGCTTATCAAATTAAAGAAATCAGCTAGTTTTTGAATTTCTCCGGACCGCTGACCATTGGCAAGCTGTGTTAGACACCCTTGACACCAAAAACTACCATTGTTTCCTTCTGCCATATTCAATCCAATTTGTAATACGGAGTTCGGCCAAGCGACAGCCGCGCTATATGCATTAAGAGGTCCACCACCCCAGTCCAAGTCACCTTGCGAACCTAGAGGGTTATTATTATTGTCTATACCAATAGCACCATAACCACCGCTGGCATTTAAAATATCATAAAAAGCAATATAGGTTGTTACACCTGATGGTGTTGGAAAGTTTCCACTATTTACATAGTTTGTAACAGAAGCCAAGTCTTGGCCTACGATCATCATTGTTCGACCATCAGAAGGAACCAAGGCTCCTGCGGGAGCACCACCAGAAGAAGACCCGCTGGATGAACTACCTCCACTAGAAGATCCGCCACCAGAAGAACTTCCGCTAGATCCGCTAGAAGAACTTCCAGAACTACTGCCACTTGAAGATGAGCCACTACCTCCTGAACTTCCAGTAACTTCGATGTTATCGATGGCGATATCACCGCGCCAACCGCCTGCGGCTACCGCACGAAACCTGACACGAATACTTCCTGTAAAATTACTTAAGTCAACTGTACCTTGAGTCCAGGCAGCACCATTGGAGCCTTGTTGCTGACCAGTGCGACTCCAAATGTCATTTACCCAACCTGTTGAGTCTTCATTAACATCTACATAGAGCGTGCCCGTTTGGTCACCAAACATATGGTAGTAAAAAGTAAGTTCTCTGCCGCTGCCAGACATTGCAGGTGATACTAGCCTCGCATTGTTTCCGGATTGATTTGCACAACAGCTCGATGTTTCAAGATAAGCATAGCTACTCCCTTGCTGTGCTCCAGAAGGCCCTGTTCTACTTGATGGTGTACCACCAGAAGTAATCGTCCAATTGTGAGTGTCAAAGCCACTCACTTGTGTCCAGTCCTCGACACCATTTTCAAAATCTAGTGACTCTATGGCTTCAGGTGATCCACCCGATGAAGAGCTTCCAGATCCGCTACTACTAGAAGAGCCGGATGAACTTCCATCTACTGGACAATTTGCCGAATTTGCCTGTGCTTGGCTTGCGAAACATTGTTGACACTGAGATGACCATAGTGGATGGCTTGATGGACATTGTTGGGCCAGAGCCTTGACCGAAAGAAAAGATAGATACGTAACGATGAGTAATTTTAAAAAGAAGTAAAACCTTTGGAATAGTATTTGAAGGTTATCGAGAAAATTTGACATAAACGGATTCCTTAATTTTTGTTATTAATTCCGACACCTTTGGGATTCTTTCTCTCAGTACTTCAGTCGGCGTGACTAGTTCACAATATTTCCATAGGGCGAAAAAAAAGCTTCACGCCAAGTGCTGTCACTCTTAAAATTGAATCATAGGAATTATGAAAATTAACAAAAATACATCATTAAATATTTAATAAACGCGCTATTCCTATAAAAATAGAAAGACTACGCTTCCAAAAATATTTCTGATTAGTTTGTCTTTTTTTAATTAAAGAAACTACTTTCTACTTTTTAATAAATTCTTTTTTATTTTCATTGCCTTAACAAATCCCAAATAAAAATGAGTTATTCAAAAAAACAATTAACTTTTGTCCTATTTGAAATTTAAATTTTTAGTCGAAATAAATAACGAACTTTTTATTAAAACCCTCTTTAAATTTTTTTTTAATAAAGGCAAATCATTAAAATAGCAATTTCCGATAACTAAGTGTAAAACTAAAAATTATTAAAAATATAAAAATCTTGGACTACAAAATAGTAATAAGCGTAATAATTAAAACTAAATTTTAGATGGCGCTATTCAGCAAGTGCTCGCAAAAACCAAAACCAATTCAGAAGAATCGAGCAACTCTCGCCTTCTATTACTACACGACCGATTAAATAAACTAAATCAAAGTAGGTTAATTAAGTAAACTGAAGCGTCATATAAATATTGATATGAGTAATTCCAACAAAGCGCTCAATCGCCAATCCATATCTCCGATCTAGTGTATGAAATAGATCATCTAATATTATTCCACATGCTTATTTCAATTTTAGCGGCCGGAACAAAGATTCACTTTAGGTGATTTAGGTTCATACGAGAACGAATTTGCCGCTAAATGTCTGCGAAGCGATCCAGGGAATGCCCGCACCTGCCTTGTGCAAACCTTGACTAAACGGTCAAAAATTGAACCTAACAACCATAACTTTGATGGAAATAAACCCGATATTTAAGCGCCGGTACCCGAAGTGTAACTATGGAGCGGTATTTGCTGGATGACACTGATCGATTTATTTATGCGAGTTTTACCAAACCATGTTAAAGCATTCACCTCTTTACGGAATTGATGACAAACCTCCCATAGTGCTTTCGCTCTTTATTGCGTTACAACATTTACTTGCTGTATTCGGTGGGATCGTCGCTGCGCCGTTGATCATTGCTAATGGCATGGGACTTTCGGTGGAAAACACCAGTTATTTGGTGAGTTCTGCGCTCTTTGTTTCAGGTTTCGCAACCTTAGTTCAGATAAACCGTGTGGGTCGCATTGGCGCAGGATTACTTAGTATTCAAGGCACAAGTTTTACGTTTATAGGTCCACTTATCTCAGCTTATATGATACTTGTACAAGGAAAAAGCGGCGCTGAAGCATTGGGAACGATTTTTGGAGCTTGTATCATTTGTGCAATGATCGTTGGGTTGTTTGGACAATGTGTCGAGTTTATCCAAAAAATACTTACGCCCAATGTTACCGGAGCGACAGTTATTTTAATTGGTATTTCACTTGTATGGGTGACGCTCAATAATATTCATCGTGAAATCCAAAGTATCTCAGATTCAGGTACTCAAACATGGCAGGCTATTTTTATTGCAGTTTTCGTATTTTGTATCACGCTATTCATGTCGCAAAGTAAAAATATTTTTTTGCGAACGATGAGTGTCACGGCCGGACTAATTTTTGGTTTTACCTTAGCATTTTTGTTTGGCATGGTGGATTTTTCTAAGCTTAAAAATCTATCAATTTTATTTTTTCCATCTTTAAATTACTTTCCTATTTCTTTCGATTTCAACATTGTACTGATGTTGCTCCCTATCTTTTTCATATCATCCGTGGAAACCATTGGCGATCTCACAGCCACCAGCAAGTTAAGTGGTGTGAGTATTAATGGCCGCGACTACTGGAAACGCATTCGAGCTGGTATTTCAGGCGATGCATTTAATTCCCTGGTAGCTGCATTATTTTCTACTTTTCCAAATACATCATTTAGCCAAAATAACGGGGTGATTCGACTGACAGGTGTCAGCAGCCGTTACGTTGGACAGTTTGTAGCAATTATGCTTTGTTTATTAGGCTTATTTCCTATAGTGGGTGGGCTATTTATTATTATTCCCGGAATTGTGCTCTACGGGGCGACAATATTGATGTTCTTATTGGTTTTAGTCTCGGGGTTTTCCATCGTTCAAGCAAATGAAACAGACGATAAAAAATGGGTTGTAGTCAGTTTTTCTGTAATTGCTGGCTGGTTCATTTCTATTGGAGTAGGTTCGAGTACATTTTTACCGATTTGGGTAAGTAACATCCTTGCTTTTCCCATTTCCACTGGCGCCTTGATTGCAATTCTCATAGAATCGTGTCGATACCTCGTTGTAAATTTCCGGGAGAATTCCGAGCCAGCGTAAACAGCTTTAAATATGGGAAATAAATTTCGATTTACTGGAATTTAGTTTCAAGACCTCTTAATGAAAAGTTAGATAACAGGTACTCAATCAATTTATAAGTACGCTTTTTTAATGGAATCTGTCATTAATTATTTTTTTGAATAAAAGTGATTTAGCAAAATAATAATTTTTCACAATCTAGCCTTGAACCCATAGTTTATAGTAGTTTTGGAATAAATCGATAAGACACGGAATTACAATACGTTTGATAATCAGGATCAAATTTTAGATGACGCTCTTCTGTAAGAGCTCGCCAAAAGTAAACCCAAGTCATAAGCGCTAAACCAAGAATCTGTGACATAGCAACGCTAAAATTATGTGAATCTAAATTAAATAAAATTGCAGGGAACATAATGCACCACCACGCGAAGTTCTTTGATGCATAGGCTGGATGTCTTACGATTGAGTAGGGACCAGAACGAATAATACCTCTGTGGGTCAGATTCGAAAACCTAACGCCAAAACATAGCGTAGACCACATATAGATAAAATAACTCGCAATCATCAAAAGTGAAAAAAAGGTCACGAGATAATGATGATTTAAATTCAAAATATCTCTCTCTCCAGGTGCGCCATAATACAAACCTAAAAACATTTGAAATGGTGGATAACAAATTAGACAAACAACCCAACCAAGCATTGTCGGTTCAGCTGAGACTGTTTGATTACCGACCCAACGAGACGAACTCACATAACCAGTCCAAGCCAAAGCCACATCGACTGAAAAAATAAAAGCAACTGATATATTAAAAAGATCACTATTGAATTGTTTGTGCGTGTAAAGCCCTTCTTGAATAGTGGTCCATAGGCCCATGGAAATGTATCCTATATTATTGACTAAATGAGGAAATTGATCTGCGAAGAAAACGGTCATTAGTGGAGCAAAAAATAGCTTTACCAATAAACTCCTTAAGTGTTTTGCAAGGCTACTTTCTATCAGTTTGTGCTCTCTATTATAAATTCGAGCATTTAAGTTTTGCAGGGATTGTATTACAAACGCAGCGAGATCTAGTTTGTCCAATTGGTTATCGTATTTAATCGCTCGAGTGATGACTACATACAATAAACCAAGCCAAAGGTAACCCTCCCAAACAATCTCAAGGAATCGGAACCAAACTCGGTAGTAAGCAGCTTCCTTTTTAAACCCGTATTCCCCTGCTGTATGAAAAAAATAAATAACCAACCAAATCAATAATAAATATATGAAATAATGAAAAAAGCATTCCAATAGGAATGGAATAAAATTACTTTTTTTAAGATATGGATGAATCGTAAAATATTTATTTCGATTTATAAGATAGAGACGTATAGTTTCAGCGAATAACATCAAAAGACAGATTGAAATCAATGCAAATAAAATTGAGTCATTCCTGGTTAACGTAATGTCAAACCCTTTGATAGAAACCCCGTTAATCAGAATATTTCCGGCACTGTACCAACTAGCGAATGCAACAACGCTCAAAGCACCAATAATACCGGTAACCCAAGCGCGGTCTGTAATCCATACATGTTCTGAAAATGATATGCTTTTATTTTTTTTATTATCTTTCATAAAATGAAGTATCGTCTGCAATATTATATTATTTCGAAATAGCGCTATGATAAAGTTCTACCAGAACTCTCTAAAACACATTCACCTGAGAATTAAAAGTTATGGAGTTAATCAAAATAACACATGTAACATGTGCTCTATTAACATTTTTGAGTTTTTTTCTAAGAGGGATCGCTCGATTGGTAAAACCAAATATACTTGATTTCCGTGTAATCAAAATTTTGCCTCATGTCATTGATACGATATTGCTTGTCAGTGCAATTGCTCTAGCATCGCAATGGATGCATAGCATTCAAATTTGGCTAATCGTTAAAATAATCGCGCTTATTTTTTACATTCTACTTGGACACAAAGCATTGGATCGCAAAATTGAAAAACATCAATCAGCGGCATATTTTATAGGGGCTCTTTGTGTTTTTCTTTATATAACAAGCGTTGCTCAAACAAAATCCATCACCGGACCATTTTTGCTTACAAGTTAAGAGACGTTTAGACCCATTAAATGAAGAATAGCTAATGGTTTAAGGAGTCAAATTAATCTTAATTGAGCAATAAACAATATCGAGCGTAAAACTTGCTAGAAAACATCTTACTTTTTTACGGCTTTCTGAAACGTGAATCACTGCAGTTATATGGTCTGTTTAATCCCATATAATTCTTTATGCCATTCATATAATACTAAACTTGCAATAGAATGAACTTGAATTCCTTCCTTAGAATGTGGCTCCTATCCACTCTAAGCGCAGTTACTTTCGCTCAAGATGATGAAAATGCAATTGTTGATGTTGTCTGCGCAGGAGACAATCAAATTTCATTTACGTACCAGCTCACGGCCGGTACAAGCTGTAATACAATAGAAATCAGACGCGTTGACGGTGTAAAAACAACAGAAAATATCACTGTCTCTCACAATACGGTTAGGAATTATACCTTCAGTAATTACGCCGAAGGGTCAGCTTACTCAAGCTGTTCAGGCCCAAGCGGGAAATCGCAATCAAAATATACTAATGCATGTATTCGGCCTGCTTCGGTAAAACCTACGCCAACCTTTATCCCCATAGCAAGTCCTACAATAAAACCTGCACTGACAGATATTAGAGTGCCTGTTGCTCACGGCGCATTTATTGTCCAAATGTCTACCGGATATAAACTGAATGCATGCACTGCGACTGACGGATCCCCAGTGATCGCTGTTGACAGAAATAATAACGAGGCTTGTTCACGATGGAATACGGTGTTGACTGAAGGAAATTTTTTCTTCATTCAAAATGCCGTAACGGGGAAAAACATCAGCCCCGCGACGAATATAAACGGCTCGGAAATCATTTTGAGGCCAAGTGAATGGACAGGTAGCTGGACTCAATGGAAATACGAACATAGAGGTGATTACCATGGGCATCTTGTTAACCGAGCAACAGGGAAGCATATATTTATTCCTGGGGATGGCCTAGGTCAATCAATCGAATTAAGACCCGCAAGTTGGCGCGGAGTGTATACGAGATTTCGTTTCGAAAATTAGTTCCAAACTTTTGTAATCCGACTCGATAGTAAGAGTACAAAACCTAAAAACGTTAACAGAGCTATGCACTAGTTATTTTTATAGAGTTCAATAGAAAAGACATTATCTGTTTTATGATGCTGTTGACGAAGCTCATATAAGCGTTGGTACTGCTCATTCGACATAAGCTCAAACAGGGGCGATAAGCGAACCATTGCGGCATCAATGAATCCCGCTGCTTCTAACGCATTACCACTTTCTATTTCTTCAAGAAGCTTGTCGATAGAAAGGGAGTGTTTTGCCTCTACCCGAATCTGCTCACGATATTCTTCAATGGTGAGGTGTTTGATCTGACTTGCTCCCATTGCTTGCGCCTCAGATAGAGACTTGTCTGCCAATCCTAACAATTCCGCTACAGAGATTTCCTCAGCCAGCTCAACACTGCTAACGCCAATAGAAACCGTGATTTTAATTCGCTCGCCATCCAAGGTCGCTTTAAATGCTTCGACGGTCTGGCAAATACGATTGGATAACTCAAGCACATTTTCAGGCTGCGACATGGGTAGCGAGATGGTAAATTTTGCCAATCCACTGCGAGCAACAGAGTCTTCTTTTCGGAAAGTCCCTTCAAATATGGACGCTACTTTGGTGACCAGTTTCTCAGTGCCTTCGCGCCCAATTCTTACAAATAGATCTTTGTAGTGATCTATTTCAACATTCATTATCACAATATTGGACTTGTGTCGAGCAACAAAAGAGACTTCTTTCTCAAGTTGTGTCTTGAGGCCTTTGAGATTCATTAAGCCAGTAAGTTCATCAATGGTAACCTGTTCTTTCAACTGGCGCGTAGCTTCTTGAAATTTCGCATATGAACGTGCGCGTGCTTTAATATCAATCCCGTGAAATGGTTTTGAAATGAAGTCAGTTGCCCCTATCGCAAAGGCTTTTTGTTTTGCTGCAGCAGTATTTCCTGCGCCTGTGGCAACAATGACAGGTAACTCACGAATTTCATCACGAGTGTGATGTCGGATCGCTTTTAATAATTCAAACCCATCCATTTCTGGCATTGCGAGATCGGTGAATACCACACTGATATAAGGATCACTTTCAATAACCCGCAAACCATCTGCGCCATCAACGGCCAAAACCGTTTCAAATTCGTCACCAAACATCTTGGCGGCCGCGACTCGCACTACACGAGAATCATCAACAATAAGAACCCGAATCTTAGAGTAGTTTGCAGAAGCCATGAGTATTTCCTCTAAAAATGACGTTTAAATATACGAAAGCGTAATATGAGCACAAAAACTAAACAAAGAATTTATTTGTATAAAATTTACTTTTTTATAATCTTATATATAACCAATTACGTGCCAGTATTTTTAAATACATACAAAAATTCGCATTAATATAAGCAATCGATATAATTTTTTTAGAATAAATTCCTAAGCGAGATAAAAACCGAAATACTCTAATAAAAAAGCAATAAAACTAAGAATTAATCTAGGTCAAACGCTTAAATCAAATGCCATATTTAACGTTAACGATACAATTCGATCGTGTAAATCGTTACTTAGTTAACATTTTAACTGAGAAATATTGCGGATTTTAAACACGATTTAAACTTTATTCACATTTTTTCCACAGTAACTTTCTATCACTTTAATAACTCAAAAGCAAATTCAGCAACTTCCTCACCATTAACTAAGATTGCTAGATGATGTTTCCCCGCATAATACTTTCGAGTTGAAATCAATTTAAAAGAGTGGCTTTTCGCAATATCAATTTCCTCACCTTTATTAATCTCTAGGTTTTTGAGTTTAAACACTTTCCTAGACGTTTTGCCATTTGCTTTCATAAAATCAATGGCGTAATCCACAACCACTTTTTGTTTGTTCTTTTCAGAATTAAGCAAAAACGAGAAATTTAGTATTTGTCCGATCTTAACTTTTTTATCGCACACTAGGTTTCCACATGACACTTTTGGTTTTTCTGTATAACCTAACAAAACGAAGCTTTTCGGATGTCCCTGTTTAATTAAACTCCGGCATGCGTGACGGATAACCCAATCAGACTCACCCTCGTCAGTACTTCGCCACTGTTTTAATCGCTCTAAAACCAATTCTGGGTGATCCTTACTTATGTCATTTAAGTTATTAGCCACAGAACGCTTTACATATTGCGATTCGTCGAGTCTGAGCTTTTCAAGAATATGAAATAATGGAAGTGGATCCTCAATAAATTGTTTAAGCTGAATCCCCCAAGGTAGCCTTGGCCGGCAACCTTCTGAAGCAAGTCGCCTCACATGTTCTTTTTTATGATCACACCACTTTAAAAGTGTTTTAAAAGTCACATCATAGTGGTGAACAATAAAATAGCGGATAGCAAATTCGGCAGAATTTAAATGTGTTATGGCCTCAAATACGCGCATTGCCAATTTCGGCTCGTTGGCACCTTTTACTGCGACAAAATCAATAATGGGCCAGGCCGCGAAACTCCTGGTACTGTCGTTTGGATTACCATAATCCCAACGATCGGGTAGTGAACACAATGGTTTGACGAGCCTTTTGAATGGATCGTCAATAGTTACGTCTAATGCCTTGATGATATGTTCTACTCTCTCTTTTAGCTCCAATCGATCTAACCCAGACAAAGCAAGGCGCTCAAACTCTGAAGCTTCAAAATTTGGTAATACGGCAGATAAGCCATTTGAAATTCGACATATTGCCGCCTCATTCAACCCATCTTTCATTAGTTTGTTTTCTTTTACGTTGTTATTCATAAATTCTTTTTCAACCAAGATTTACCCGTTTTATTTCCGGTGCGCGGCACTATTCTGTTCTATCCTTATTCAAGGAATTATCAAATACGACTGCTTAATACATGCGAAATAAAGTCTTAATTGTTGAAGACTCAGCCTCTTTTTCCGCTACTTTAAGGGAAATAATCGTTACAAAACACAATTTTGAGGTGGATATTGCTGCTTCACTTGAGGAAACGCTTCAACTGCTCGAAAAAAATGGTGATGATTACTTCGCTGCCACGGTGGACTTAAACCTACCAGATGCCCCCGATGGCGAGGCCATTTATCCTCCTATTGAGAAAAATATTCCAACAATTGTGGTGACTTCTTCCACGGATCAATCACTACAAGAAGATCTTTGGAACAAAGGAATAGCGGATTATGCCAATAAATCCGGTAGATATGTCCTGGATTATCTTAGCTGGATGATAAAGCGTATTTTTTTAAATCAACGCATGGAAGTCATGGTCGTTGACGACTCGTTAGTCGCACGTAAACATATGCAAAGCATATTAAAAACACAATCGTTTAAGGTACATCTTGCGAATTCTGGTGCCAACGCCTTGAGTATCATTGAGAAAAATCCGCAGATATGTTTAATGATTATAGATTGTTACATGGATGAGATGGATGGTTTTGAACTTACCGCAAAACTTAAGGAGATCTACCCTTCTGACTCGTTAGAAATCATAGGGATTTCTGCACAAGGCGGTAAAACCCTGTCTGCGCAGTTTATCAAATCGGGCGCAGATGACTTTATTCATAAACCCTTTTTACCAGAAGAGTTTATCTGTCGCGTTAATCACGCTGTGGAAAGAATTGATAATTACCGAGATTTACACGATCTTAATCGTTTAAAAAATCAATTTATCGGTACCGCTGCGCACGATATACGCGGTCCACTTGGTGCAATAAAAACGGCATCTGATTTTTTAATTCAACGAGACCCGAGTCCGGAGCAAAGTAAAAAGCTCGCAAATATGATTAACGCTGGTAGCGTCGATTTACTAGCATTACTCGAATCTCTTTTAGATGTATCCGTGATTGAAAATGGCGTTGTGAAACTCGCAGCGAAGGATATAGAGCTAAGCAAAGTTATAAATGAGCGAATCGAGCTATATCAACAAGAGGCGATCAAAAAGGATATTTATATTCAATTTTGTATCGAAGAGGAGGTGATAATCCATGCTGATGAAATTAAGATAAAGCAAGTAATCGATAACTTATTAACAAATGCAATTAAATATTCTGAATTGAGTGGTAAGGTAAAAGTCAGCTTAGTCGACAAAGGTGAAACAGTTGCCATATCAGTTCAAGATCAAGGCCCAGGAATACCTGAAGAAGAACAGCAACATCTTTTTGAAGCTTATAAAGTGTTAAGCTCGAAAGCAACAGGTGGAGAAAAGAAAACCGGCTTAGGCCTCGCGATAACAAAGAATATCGTGGAAGCACATAAAGGTAAAATCTATTATGTGCATGATGACGAGACCCATTCTACGTTTTATGTAGAACTTAGCCGGGTAACAAACTAGTGACGTTCTAGCAAGCTTATCAATAGTATTGGTTCGAACCTTCAACTAAAAACACATCAAATACGATTGTATAACCAAGACCAATTCCAATAATCGAAGCAATCATTCCCCAACGTAATATGTAGTTTAGGTTCCATCTGAGCAATACTAAGGGAATCAAAAAAGCCGCTACACTTGTCAAAGCAACCTCGGCATAAACGCGCGCGGATACCAGTAACAATAGCGTAACTACCAAGCTGGTCGCAAATTGCTCTCGCCGATAAATCTGGTCAGTGTTTTTTAGCTGCTCATAAACTCCTATACAGAAGAGAAAACTGCCGAATGACATCATCATGAAACCAATCAGTAGGCTTCCACTTATCACTGTTGCTACTCCCGCAAAACCATTTACGAAAGATAGAATCAGATAAAAACTAATACCTCTTTCTGACCAGGAAAAACGGTTAAAAATAGCAAAAATACCAACGCTCGAAATAACAAGCAGTTCCAACCAAACAAGCCAGTGAGAGTTAAAGCTTGCATCATAAGTGATTGGGTTCCAATTAATGATCGTAACAAAAAATATGAAAACAAGTGCCGATAAGGCTTTTTGAACCGAGATAAGCCATGGTAATCCACCACCAATTAAACCAACTAAAATAAAAACATAGACCCAGTCGATAAAGAGCTTAGGCGGAAAATTAGGTAGACCGCCTATCCAAATAGGAAATGGCAACCATAAAACAATTAAATACGGCCACAACTCTATTTTTTTTCTTATCAAGTAAACACTTAATAAAGAAACCAAGAGGGGTAATAGAACCGATTGCAATAATATATTCAGTACCATTTCCAACTCCTTTTATTATTGTTTAACAGCTTCAATAAATACACTGACTTTAATCTCATCACCCAATCCACCCTGCATGAAATTCATACCAAAGTCGCTGCGCTTAACCGTGCCGGTTGCAATATACCCAACACGATAAAGTCCCCAAGGATCTTTGCCTTCGTTACCTTTTTCTAATATAAACGTAACATCTTTTTTAACGCCTAAAAGCTCTAGCGTACCCGTCAGCTTCTCTCCATCTGAAAATGAGTTGCTTTCGCTTTTAAATAAAATTTTAGGAAACTGCTTTACATTGAAAAAGTCAGGACTACGCAAATGATCATCGCGTTTAACGTGATTTGTATCAAGGCTCGCGGCCTTAATTTCCACTTTAAGCGTAGATTTTTTTTGTCCTATACTTACTTCTCCTTCAAATTCATTGAAACGTCCAAGAACTTTGGTATATCCCAAATGATCTACACTGAATATAACATTTGAATGTACTTTATCGATTTCGTAGATTCCAGTTTTTGGAACAGAGAAAGCGTTCAAAGCTGTCAATGCAAAAAAACCAACAATAAGTGACTTAACATTAAAAATAGTATTCATAATTTGATAACCCTTTAAAGTAAATTTAAGTTAAATATTCGAACATACAGAGCCCCAACAGGCGGGATAAAGTGTGTTTTATTCGATTAACATAAACAATATATCTATCTGTTCACTCACTGTTTCAATGAGTGATACAATAGTGTCAAGACCCATTTACTAAAACTCTCACCATAGACCCCAATATTACAAAAGGCATATCGTGGACAAAATCAGCTGTATGCGTGCGTTTTGCGAAGTTGTAAAAGAAGGTGGTTTTTCGGCTGCAGCACGAAAATTAGGGCTATCAAAAGTACTTGTTAGTCGTTATGTGTCTGCTCTTGAAAATGACTTAGGTGTAAGACTACTGCAGCGTACCACAAGAAAGATGAGCACAACGGAGGTCGGAGAGTCCTACTATATTCGCTGTTTGACATTATTGGATGATTTTCAAGATCTTGATGATGCGATAAAAGCTCAGCACAAACAGGTTGCAGGGAAACTCAAACTTTCAGTGCCATCCGAAGCATTTACAAATAAACATCTGGTTCCGTTTTTCACAAAATTCGCTCAAGCCTATCCAAATATTGAATTGGATATTCAGCTTGCAGATCGCTACATCGATATTGTAGAAGAGGGTTTTGACTTGGCAATACGTATTGGTCGCCTCGACGATTCTAGTCTTATTGCACGTAAACTCGCTAATATGAAAATGATATTGTGCGCTAGCCCCGAATACCTCACACAATCGGCTAGCCTTTCTCACCCTAGCGATCTTAAACAGCATAAACTCATAATCGATTCTAATTTCCGAGGGGGACAAAGCTGGACCTTTACGAAACAGAGTGCGTCAACAACGATAAAAGTAGAAGGTCCGATAAGAATCAACAGCGCTGCCGCTGCAACCGGTTTTTTGAAGAATCATATTGGCATAGGAATTTGTCCATCCTTCATGATAATCGAAGAATTAAAAGAGGGCAGCCTAGTGAATGTGATGCCTGAATGGTCTCTCTCTGCCGGCGGGATCTACGCGGTTTACAGCCATCGTCGCCATCTATCCTCAAAAATCAATGTGCTTGTACAGGCACTTGTAGAACATTTCAAAGATCTTTAGACATCTAATTGTTTCTTTTTTTGAAACATTTTATAAATAATATCCCTAATTGTTAACGATAAAGCATTCGGCGATCATTTTACCTGAACGATTAAACGGGCCTAAGCCCACGATTAAAACAAACAAAGGTATCGAATCATGTTAGTTAACGGCAAATGGACAGACTCCTGGACTCCATATCAAGGTACAAATAGTAAGGGCGAATTCATTCGCCAAACTTCAAGTTTTAGAAACTGGATAACAGCGGATGGTAGCGAAGGACCCACAGGAACAGGAGGGTATCGAGCTGAACCAAATCGCTATCACATCTATGTCGCATTAATCTGCCCATGGGCCAGCCGTGTTCTGGCAACCCTTGCAATAAAAGGCTTAGAAGATGTCATTTCGGTCGATATTGTTGATCCAAGGCTTGGCGATCAGGGGTGGGAATTTTCTAACTTCCCAGGCTCGAAACCAGATCGCCTTCACAACACACAAGCTCTTCACCAGCTTTACTCCTTGGCTGATCCAAAATACACAGGTAAGGCAACTGTGCCACTTTTGTGGGATAAGGAAACTGACACAGCAGTGAATAACGAATCCGCCGATATTATAGAAATGCTCAACTCGGCATTTGAACCCTGGGCCACAAATAAAATTGACCTAAGACCCGAAAAACACTTACATCAAATAAAAGAGTTAAATCAATTTATTTACGAAAATATAAACAACGGCGTGTATCGTTGTGGTTTTGCTCAAACTCAAGAAGCTTACGAAGAGGCCTATGAAAAATTATTTAACGCGTTAGATAAAATGGAAGAACGAATGGAAAATTCAAAATTTATTTTCGGTGATTCGCTAACCGAAACAGATGTGCGGTTATTTGTGACGCTGGTCAGGTTTGATGCTGCTTATTTTGGTTTATTTAAAACCAATAAACGGTCGATGTCGGGTTATCCAAATCTATATTCTTACATGCAAAGAATTTATGCCATTCCAGGAATAGAAAAAACAGTCAATATCGACCATATAAAAAATGGATATTATTCAATAAGAGCGCTCAACCCAAAGGGTATTGTCCCTAAAGGCATCAGTTCTTTAATTTAAACTTCTATAGAATCAAAAGGAAATGAAATCAGTCGATAGGATCGGTTTTAAATCGATCCTATTCGGCGATATCCGCAATAACATTCAATGCACTTAGACTTGGCATAAAGAAATAAGCACCACCTTTTAATGTCACCCATTGCTGTAACTGATCTGTCATATATCGAAAAGGGACTTGCGGAATTGTGTACTTAGCATTATCGAGCTGCGTGCCAATAATTGGATCCACTTCGCCTGATAAACCTTGGAAAAACCGGTTATTGCACCAAGTGGATTGAACAAACTCAAACTGCCGGTTTATCGATGCATTTAAGCAGAGAAACATCAAACCAGTTTCACCATCGTCATTTTTATATACACGCCCACGACGCAAAATACGGTGGCGATTGGTCACTGAGAGGGCCCCTTGTAATGAAGAAGAATGCACCGTTGATCTAGGGTTGGATCGACGAACATGTGAACCCAAAGGACAGCCTTTTCCTTGCAAATCCTTAACATAATCAAAATCATTGTCTGTCTTTGACAGCGGGTCGGTTGTCATCATTTTTCCTTCACGAGTACGCCCAACCATTTTTGCACCAATATCGAAGCCACAATCCTTATTTTTTTCAACGAAAGCATTAAACGCTGCAACATCTTGCGCAAGCTGGCGAACAACTAAAAAGGACCCGTTTCGACCAAAATCCCTTAGCTCCGGTCTTTCATTGTGAGGCTTAAGGAAGCCTGATGGATCAATCGCTGGGCTAATCGCGGGAGAACGCGGAACATTATCAGTTCCATCTGGATAACCAAGAATAAATTCACCAGCATTCACACTATGAAGAGTATGTTCTCGAGGATTTTCTTTTTTAATTTTTTTCGCTCTGTCAGTCTTTGAAATTACTGGCTGAGAAACTCCATCTGCAAATCCAAAAGGCTCTTTTCCGTCTTCCGGTACATGTGCAAATTGACGATATATTTCGACCATGCCGTTTTCAGCTTTGATACGATCAGAAATTACTTGCTGAATCTCATCAACCGTCTCTCCTACAATAATAATCAGCGCATCAATATTACTTCCATTCCAACGCCAATTTTCTGGGCCATTCACACCCGTATCACCTAGAAGCCGTTGACGATGTTCTTGAGCCATCCCCTCGATAAGTTCACTCGGGAATGTTTCGCGAACCAAACCCGTCTTAAGCGTTTTTTCCAAACCAGATATCGTCAATGCAATACATTGTCGAGTGCCACCCGACGCCGTGCGATGACTTGCAGGTGTGATTTCATTTTTGGCTAACGAATCTTTTAACCACGCACAAACGCCATTCACATCGCTAAAAGAAACGAAAACATAAGCAGCGTGCTTGAGTTGACCAAATCCCCTTAAAATAAAACCTTGTATATCGTCGAATTCAAGTGAAGGATGCTTTTTATTCATTGAACTAACCCCAGCCAATTACCCTTATTGGTGCCACCTTGATCCTCTGCAATAGCTTGTCGCAAAGCGCTATTACGATTGATATTCCGAATACTCAATTTGGGATAAGCTTTATACCAAACTAAATTTGGCACCATAGAACGCCTCGCCCAATCAATAAATTCTGGCCCGCGTGCAGCGCCACCCAATAGCATGAAAATGGATTTTGGAAATCCAACACCATGGGCCCAAGCAAGCGTCAAGCCCGATGCAGCCTTAAGGGTAAAATCATCTAAATAGCTATCCCAACTGCCATCGAAGTTACTGACAAAAAGCAACCTGCGACCACGATTTAACATAACCCAATGCGCAAAGTGAATGGTAGGAATTGAGCCTAATTTTCCATTAACATATTTGTATTTGGCGATTAAATTTAGAAGTGTAAACGCAGACCATTTTGCATACTGGCGAGAAAAATCTTGATGTAGATGCACGATACTAACCATATGATTAGTACCAATGAAGTCTTCTTTCGCTTTTTGAGATTTTACGTGATCTAGATCAGGGCGGTATTGATCTTGTTTAGCTGAGGGCTCCTTGCGGAGTAGGTTCCAAATTCCAAGTAAAAGAAAAAGAATTAGAGCAAAAACTCCTTGAAAACCTTCTTTTAATTCCCCACAACGAAAGGATGTAAAAATTGCAGAAGATAACAAGCCGATAAAACTAAGCGCATCAACAAGCTTATTAGGTGTTTTTTCTGGAACTTCCGCAAGCGATTGTGCATCCGTCAAAGCTTCTTTATCTGGCATATCCTTTGGGATATTTTTAAATTCCTTTAACTTGTCATGTTTTTCTAACGCGTCACGTATAGACTTCGCTGCCGAACTAGTGTCAGTCCCAGTTGGTAACTCCGATAAAATATTACTCACAAAATCATGTAACTGCGACTCAAATTCAATCTGCTCACGTGATCGACCAACACTGCCTGAAAACTGTGCATTGGGGTGATTAACGCGATCCTCTAAATATTGAACAACATTATCTGAAGAAAAACCTTGGCAGTGCGCGAAAACACGATGCAAAGCCGATTTACTATCCGAAACCCTAGCCAATGCTTTTATAAAATCGGAGATTGAACCGTCAATGTTATTTTCAAAAACAAGTTGCCAGCCGTCAATGTCATCATCGTATAGAAACAAACTGGCGTAGTGGAGGCAAGATAAAGATTTGAGCTTCAAAGGATCATTTACTGGTGCTTCACCCAAATAACCAAATTCTTCCAAGAGTGATCGCAGAGCGCCCTGTTTACCTGGTGTAACAGGAAGAACAATTGTGAAAATGTTTTGCTCCATTAACAACCTCCTATCGACTATCCGAGCATTGAGATAGAAATTAGATGTCTATTTCAGTTTTTTATATATTCAAAATTCATTAGTGATCACTCACAATCACCTCGAATTTCAAGATCACTAGAACGAGCACGCTTCACAATTGGTTCTATCAAACCTCTAGCAAATTGCCGAGCAACCCAAGAAAAAATTCCAGTATTAGGTTTTTCTAAATAAGGAAATCCAACACTAAGTGGTTTTGGATGAATCCCATCGGTAATCTTTCGACCATGACCAGCACTAACCGTAAACGTTAGCCAGTCATTGACGATTCTCTCTCCCGGTACTCTGCCTCCGGCTCGGGTGTGAGCGTGCGATCTTATTAACGAACGTTCAATATCTAAAAAGCCATCGGTAGAAAAAGGCTTACTCAAATCAACCAATAAGTAATCGCTTAACATGATATTCACCAATTGTTTATGTCCCATTTCAGACCAATCAACAACAAGATCTAAACTATCGTAAAAGCGCAGATTTTGAAGTAAAACTTTTTTATATTCGTCGTGAAATTCTTCGCTTAGCAAAAAAGTCGCTTCACCATTATACGCGCTCTTAATATCTGGATCGCCCTCCAAATTGACTAGATGCCCATTTACCATCTCAGGCCGGCCAACACGATCTAATTGTTTAAGACTACCGTCTTTGTGGCTAACAAGTGCTGTTTCTCCGTAAGCAGCTAAAAGAGATTGACCACTTTGCCCCAATAACGAAGCGACATCTATTTCAAGTGAAATTGAAAGCACATTAACACGTTTGGCATCGTTATTAGCGTTTGGCGGGGGAATACAACCTTCAAAGGCTAAGGTTTCAAACCAACTGGCACTAAATAAAAATGGATCCGCTCGCAAACCGGCGAATGCTCGAACCCCATTAATCGCTTCTACTTTATTGTCTTCCACATCAACATTGATTTCTTTACCACTCGGTAAAAGACAGTACATTTCCATTCCATCCTGTCCTCTTATTTTTCTAAAACGGCAATCAAATCTATATTCTTCACCGGAAGCAATAAATTGCCGGCTATGGCCTTCTCCATCAACGGCAACTGGGCGAAGTGCAAATATGTAAGCAATATGATCCGAAAACTGTGCATTGGGTTTAGCAAACGGATGCGTATTGAGAATGAGGACTATATGCCCCTCGTTCTCTGGACTTGGGAAAGCAAAAAAATCGGTTATATCCGCGACTGGGTCGCCTACCGTTATTTCGCCATCTAAATGATCGCTAGCATTGGCATATGAACAAATAAACGTTAACAAAAAAATAAAAATGTGATTAGCCGGCGACGTCTTAACCAAATAAAAAGCGAAATAGCGAATTAAAATCATTGAGGCGACACAACCAAGATAATCGAATTGAAATAAAGTTACTTATTATTAGTCAACAAAATTTATGACAAATAATATGCTAATTTTTATGAATTTGATACGTGGGGTGATTCAATATTTTCTTATTATGACAGTTATCAAAACTTTTCGTTTTGAATATCAATGCTCGTTTAACAAACAGCCTCTAGTTAACTAAATCCCTGGTTGTATCAAATCTAAATCTCTTATTACCCATAGTTAGCTCTTACCGATTCAAAACTAACTTAACCAAACTTGTTAGTAAGCGATTACTGAATTTAATTAACCCATTAATTTTGTATATATAAATCAAAATTAAATCAAGCTAATCGCTAAACGCAGGTTTATCAATTTAATTGACATTAAATATTTGACAGTAATAAGGGGCTTAACAGCCCCTTATCTATATTAAGTGTTATGAGATTTACTACGGAGATCTCTCGTTACGGCAACCACACTTCTTGCACCCAGTGCCAAAATGTCTCCCAAATTTGCCCACTTTCACCATCTTGAATAGACCAAAAACCAACTTCGCCATCTTGCGAAATATACGCATAACCGCCATTGTATGCACAAATTGGGATATTCTCTCGCGGCATTCCTTCGCCCCAAGCCATAGCGGTCACTTCTGGAAGATAAGTGTGGGCACGAGGATCAGCAGCAGTCACTGGCTCAAGGTTTCCACAGATAACATCACTGGCTTGAAGCAGGTATTGGCGAAGGTCGTAGGGTAAAGATATCAGAATTTCTTCTTCAATTTCAATAAGCGTATCTTCATCTGGTAGGTCAAGCGCAACCGAGGTTGTTTGATGAGCTTGTCTTAATTGTTCGATAATTTCTTCCATTTTTTGTCGACTTAATTAATCTCTAAAATTGTTAAATTGAAAAGGCTGACCCAAATCAGCTTCCTTCACTAGACGCATGACAGCTTGTAATTCGTCTCTCTTTTTGCCTGTCACACGCACTTGTTCTCCTTGAATGGTTGCTTGCACTTTTAATTTTGAATCCTTGATTAACTTTACTATTTTCTTAGCAATGGCGGTTTCAATACCATCCTTAAAAGTGACTGTTTGAGTAACGATTTTTCCAGAATGAACAGCGTCGGAGAGATCCATTGCATTCGCATCAATCTTACGTTGAACAAGTTTGTTTCTCAAAATATCAGCCATTTGCTTAAGCTGAAAATCACCTTCTGCGGAAATCTTTGTTCCATCTTTGGTCCATTCAAAGCTAGCTTCGACGCCACGAAAATCAAACCGTGTGCCAAGTTCTCTCGATGCATTGTCAACAGCATTGTGTACTTCTTGTAATTCTATTTCTGAAACTATGTCAAATGAAGGCATAAAGTGGCTCTCATAAATTCAAACTAATTATAAAAATTTGGTATTAAATCACAGAATTTAATTAGCAAAAAATCAAAATTGGACTAGATTTAAAACACCTAGGTTAAAACATCTTTCTAAGATTAGATAATCAATGTAGAGATACGATAGAACAGGTTAATTTTATAAAAATTTTAGAATTTTGCTGGTTTCCATCATTAAAATTAAATTAGGTAGAGAATTATAAATCAAAGCAATGTTTTAAGGAGTATTTATGTCAGAAAATATTGCCCCAAAACCGTTTGTTATTAGCCAACTTGAAGAAGCCTTAGAAGAAAGGCAAAACAACGATAGGCGTAAAATCAATCAGCCTCTTAAAGAAGGAGAGACCGAAAGGCGCCAGCATGATCGAAGATCGAGTGCCGCTGAAGCTGCAAAAAACAATATTCACTAACAAGAATATGATTTAACCCCTTACAGGATTCTTTTGTAGTTTTCTTTGCAAAGTTCGTCTGTGCATTTTTAATTCGCGTGCTGTCGCAGAAATATTGCCATTGTTTTTGTGAAGCACACGTTGAATGTGTTCCCACTCTAGGCGTCTTGGCGATAAGACATCTGAAATTTTATTTTCTTCAGGCTGTTCATTATTTATTGCTTCGCTTTCATCTAAAGCATCCAAGATTTCACTAATAGTCGCAGGCTTAGGTAAATAATTATGTGCACCAAGCTTAACCGCTTCTACTGCTGTTGCAATACTCGCAAACCCCGTTAACATTAAAATTTTAGCACTAGGATTATTCTTTACTATAGGCTGAATCAGCTTTAAAGACGTTTCCCCATCAAGTAAAAGATCCAAAATAACCAGATCAAATTGGTTTCCGTCAATAACAACGAGTGCGTCTGACACCGTTGATTGATAAGTAACAATATAACCCCGGTCAACTAGCTTTTGCTTAGTCAAAGCCCCTAGTGTTTGGTCATCTTCGACAATCAAGAATCTTTTCATTGTGAATAATACGGTATATTCAATTCAACGCAGCTTCCACCTTTGGAATTAGTGGTCATTGATAGGCTTCCCCCAGCCTGCTCAATGGTAGAATTTGTCAAAAAAATTCCCACCCCCATGCCATCAGGTTGACTGGACGTAAAAGGTTTAGATAGATTTAAAATATCATCATCTGTAAACCCGGGGCCATCATCTATAATTTTTATACAAAGTAAATCTTTATCAAGTAATTCGATGAACACTTCGGTTTCACAGGATTGAATAGCATTATCAATGAGGTTCGCAATCGCAAAAAATAGGGATTGACTGTATTTAACAAAAGATTCTTTAACGGAACTTTCAAGATTAAAGCGAACATTTGCATTTGGAAACAACAAATGAATATGCTCTTTAAGTTGAAGAACAAGATCACCCACCGATACTTTCCCATAATCGACAATGTTACTTTGTTTCGCTGCTTTAACAACGCCAGCCAGATAAGATTTGCATACATTTATCTGTTCTTTTAAGAGATTGAGCGAAGACCTGTCTAAGCTTTTACCTTCTTCAACATCCTCTAATAGAATCGACATAGTCGAAAGGGGAGTACCTAAAGAATGTGCTGTACTTGCAGTAAGCGTTGCTATCCCGACCAACTGTTCATCCTTAAGGATTTTTTCTCTTGCTAACCTGAGTTGCTTTTCGTTTTCCTTTAGAAGGCTCATAGCATAGGAAATAAAAACAAAAATTAGCACCGCGCTAAGGAAAAAATTAATCCACATACCATAGAGATGAAGTTCAAAAGAAACATGGTGATGCGCATGATCATCACCATTAAAAGTCCAAAATGCGTAGGCTATAACCGAAGAAATTACGAGTATTAGGCTTTGATGTTTTGGCAATATCGCGATGGCCACCGCCAAGGTGACTAAAATCGAAGAAGAAAATGGATTGGATGTTCCTCCGGTAAACATAACAAGTAACGATATAAATAATATATCACTAGCTAAAAAGAAAAACCCATCGAAACGATTAACTGTAGAAATGAATAACAAACGAGCCAGGGAAAAAACTAAGATTATAAAACCTAATATCAAGATCCATAAAACGGAATCAAAATCGACGTCTATATCAAAGACAAATTTCGCAAGAAAGAGCGTTATTAAACTAAGAAAAAAGCTGATGAGTTTTAAGCCCATCAGCTTATGTAAAAGTGATTTGTTGTTCTCTATTGGGGAAAGAATCAATTTGCACTCACTGAAAAAGTAAGAGTAGTGCTAATCGTAACGATTACTTTGTCTTAAACCGCAATACTTCAAGACGCGGGCACTCCTTCTGAAGTATCTTCTGGTTCGTTGGAACGACGCTGTTTAAGTTCTTCTTCAACCTGTTTCATAAGTTTTTCACTAAAAGGATAAAAAACAAGACATAAACCTGAAAGCAGTGCGAATATACCGGGAATAACGCTTACCAGCATGACTATCGCATCAAGCGCTTCTGGTGTTTGTTCAGCATTGGCGACGTATCCTTTCATCGCCAAAATTGCGCCAGCTAAAACGCCACCAACAACCAAACCACCTTTTACACCAATTAACATTGTGGAGTAAACCAAGGCCATCACTTTACGACCTTTTTTCCATTCAGTGTAATCAGCAATTTCTGCGTACAGAACATAGAGCAAAACGGGTATCGGTCCACTTAATAAAGATATTAAACAGTGTACAAAAACCATCATCGGGTAGTTATCGGCAGGGATTAAATAGAATAAGCCTAATAACACGCCTACAGAACAGGTTACGACTTGAAGAATAATGCGCTTGTTAAAAATTCGAGAGACATAGTTGGCAGCCACAATCCCCGCCAAAAAGGCGACACCACCCCAGAAAGCAAATTCAGCGAATTTACTTTCGTCACCAACATAATAATCAAAATAGAAGAGCAGTGAGCCATTTCTAACCGCTACATGTATCAAATTAAATAGTGCAGAAACAAATAAAATAATCCAACCAGCATTCATAATTAATGCAGTGAGGTCACCCTTAATATCGTTGTCCTTATTTGCATTAACTGGAACTGTTACACGCTCTCGAGTAGAGAAAAATGTATAAAAGTAAAGAATAGTAGCAAGAATCATGAACAAACCCATTGTCCATTGGTAACCCTTCGCTTTATCTATTTCTTCACCCGTTCCTCCGAAATAATTTACCAGATAAAGTGCCGCAACATTAATGATCATTTGACCACCAAATGCCATAAAGAAACGGAAAGTAGATAGCTCAGTCCGCTGCTTAACATCAGGCGTCATTACACCCATCAAAGCAGAATAAGGAATTTGCACGATAGTATAAAGTAGTAGTGCTAGTGAATAGGTGACCCAAGCGAAAACCAGTTTACCGCCTTCATCTAAGTCAGGGGTAATGAACATCAAATATCCAGTCACACCCAACGGAATAGAACCAATGAGGATCCATGGGCGGTAACGGCCCCAACGGCTTTGCGTTCGGTCAGAAAGAATACCAATCAGGGGATCAGTCACAATATCGAGAATTCTGGTAACACCAAACATAGTTGCTGCTGCAGCAGGTGAAATCCCAAAAACGTCGACATAGAATTTTAAAAGAATGAGGTTCCAGGTATGGAAAAGCAGATTTGCAGCCATATCACCGCTGCCATAGCCGATTTTTTCGACTAAGGATATTTTATTATTCATGGTTTCACTCGAATTATAGTTTTTATCGTAGTTGGCGCCCGATTCCACCAACTTAATACAATTTAGGTTTTGAACAATAGCACATACTGCTTATCAAGTGGACGGATATCCCATTCAGATAGCAAGAATTTATAAATTCATTAGATCATTAATTAAGGCATGAATTTCAACCCTGGGAGGGATGTTGAAAAAACAAACTTTTTTGTGAATATTCTGGATGTAAATTTACGGACAATCGACAATAATCAAAGAACAAAGTAATTATTAGGCCATAAAATACATATGAGGTTTATAACGCAGCGACAAACCGGTTTTACCCTTATAGAGGTATTGGTTGTACTGGGTATCCTGACAATTCTTTTGACTCTCGCCATTCCATCTGGAACCGGTAAGTACACAAAGGTGTATATTCGTGAAAGCGTTAATTTGATTGACGATTACCAACCAATAGTGGAAAGCTATTTTAAAATTCACAATCATTTTCCAGAAAACAACCAAACATTAGGGTTGCCAGAGCCGGACAAACTATCTGGGAATTACCTAACACAAACATTTGTAGAAGATGGCGCTATTCACCTCGTGCTAGGGAATAAAATAAACAATGACCTTCAAGGTAAGGTGGTTAGCTTAAGGCCGATCTATATTGAGGATTCGCCGTTAAGCCCAATATCCTGGATCTGCGGTTATGATGAAATACCTAATGGTATGACAGCTGGCGGATTGAACCGAACGGATGTTGCAAAGAAATTTTTACCACTGGAATGTATTTAGCCTTAATCAACGGTTTTTAGGGATGTTTAATTCGCCGTAAGCGAGATATTGGTAATTTGGCGCTTCACTTTTTTAATATCTTTAGTATAGGATCGATTGCAATTTTCCCATTGTTCATATTGATATTTTAAGTGCTCTTGGGAAGGATCAAATACAGGCTTTTTACCACAGTTTCTATCCCTCTTAGATTCTAATGCAGTGAGTACTCCTCGTAAGCGCTTCACTTCTTTGTTCATATCATTAATTGATTCACGGCCGTAGTTGCCATCAAGCTTTCCACTCCCCCAAGAAACCGCACAACGATACTTCTTAAGTGATTCGAGATATTTGTTCTGCCGATCTGAATATTGCTGATAGCGTTGGTTACGATGCTTATCGGTCTCATAATCTTTTTTTCGGGTGCTCGTATCAAATTGGTTTTGGGTGAGATTTTGAATGTATTGTTCCTGTTCAACTATTTGCTTTTTCCAACGCTCTATTCGCTTCTCTAGGTGGGATATCTTATAAGCATCGCTGCTTTTGCCCTTGTATGTCCAGTCAGTAAGTAGTAAATCACCACAATATTCATTCTCACCATACACTTTTACTTTAAGTTTGGCTGCTTTATGCTCTTGACTTAATACAACATTTTCCACGATTTTATTTTCGTCAATTTCATCAGGAGGGAATTGACTAAATGTTACTTTGCCTTTCTCATCTACAATCTTGTATAGCTTCGCAGCTGAGACAGAATTTGAAAATAAGAAGAGCGTTAAAATAAGAAAGCAAATTTGCATAAGCATAGTGCGATTAGTTCATTCAAATTAACTTGGTGGTATAAACTCTTTCTGATTTTTATTTAAGTATTAAATTTATCGAACCCATAAAAATCAAACACAATGAAGATAAAAGCCCGATAAGATAAAAATATGAACGTGGACTCGGATTTTTATCTGTAGGGATGCCGTAATACAAAATCATATGAATGAATCGAGCAACCCCATAGGACCAAATAAATATAGCTGTCCATATAATATTAGCACTGGCCACAATACAAAGCATAGCACCTCCAAACATTGGAACGATATTTTCCAAAGAATTTAAATGCGTTCTATGCGCTCGAAATACGAAGCTTTGCTGGCTTTTTTCAAAAGGATCAACGCCTGGAATTGCGCCTTTTTGTGACGCTTTACTTACAGCAGCCAGAACAGACTGAATCCAAATAATGACAAATATAAACCCTAGGCCTAAAAACGAGGCTGAGTATTGATGAAAATATTCATGCATTTTGCGAACACCTTTAAACCAAAAAGGCCGTATCATACGGCCTAATGTTACATAAAATTAATAGTACTGGAAATTCAATTTCACCGCACTTAGTAGTTGGGGTTTATTGAACCGCCTCAAATCTCCAACGAGTAAAATCACCACGCCAACTAGAAGGCTGCTGAGCGATGTTTGCATTAACTCTTCCACCTAATTGAATGTACTTGCCAGTTGCACGATTTACAATGTGACCAAAACCATCACCGCGATCTTCAAATCTCCATTGTGTCCAATTTCCACGCCATGTGTTTGGAACAACGGAAATTGGTGATCCATTTTCTGACGTATCAGGTTTCATAAACAATCCAGAAGTACGGTTTTGAATATGGAAGAACTGACCAATTGAAATTTGTTTCCACTGGACACAGTCACCAGCATTGCTATTCGGCCGGCTTCGAATAGGAGTCAAAGTTTCTGTAGCACAAGACTGTATCTTAGCATTCGTCGGTTTGTGAACGATAAAGTACCAGTCGGCCGGAGCTGGCGTTGGTGTCACGATA
This sequence comes from Cellvibrionaceae bacterium, assembly GCA_965262305.1. Taxonomy (GTDB): domain Bacteria; phylum Pseudomonadota; class Gammaproteobacteria; order Pseudomonadales; family Cellvibrionaceae; genus CBDHEY01. The sequence continues at coordinate 557,334 of CBDHEY010000004.1, read as the reverse complement.
TCGCAACCAGTCGGGCCACAAGGATCCGGCGTTGGACTTGGCGTGACATTTGTCAATGATTTGAACTCTAAATAATCCACGTTCATAGCCGTATCGCCACCTTCAAAAAAGATATCCACTTGAGCATTAGCGGGGACTTCAAAACCTGCAGATACCGTTGAATACGAACCAATCCAAGCGCCTGTAGAGCTAAAAGATACATTGCCAACATTATTACCGTTGATTCTCACAGAAATCTCACCGGTCAACTCAGATGCATAACGAATATCAAAAGAAGAGGATTGGGGAGCACCAGTAATACGGAAACCTGCTCCATCAGAGCTAATAAAAGCAACACCTGAACCGCCAGATGCGGCATTGTCATCATACAAAGAAGCACTTCCTAGAATTGAGCCAGTTTCAGCTTCGACAAGCACATCGCCACCAGGTACAGGAGGATCAGTAGGAACTTGTGTGGGTGTTGGATCAGGTGTCGGTCCAATTGGAGTGTTAGTTGGAGTCGGACGAGGTGTGCTATTACCTCCGTCAATACCTAGTGCAGAAAAAAGACCCGGACCACCATGAATCCAAAAACTTGTATCATTAATTTCGTTAGCCCAGTTTTGTGCAATGACTGGATCAACTTCTATACGAGTATCTCCCCAAAATCCATTGCCAGCATCGGGCCAGCGCCATTGATCCTGGCTTTGCCAATCGGCATTAATATAGGCAACTTGTCGAATTACATCGCTATTGTTACGAACGAATGGTAGAAGTTGGTCACGGAAATACTGATTCCATGCATCCTGACCACTTAAGTTACTTGGACTACCAGGGTTGTCAAAAGTATGAAATCTACCTTCATCAAAATCGTGGTATTGCGCAGAAACTTCTGACATTTGAATAGGCTTGTTTTTATTTCTTGCGAATTGAAGAAGCGCTTCTAGTTCGTCGGCATTGTAGTTTTCATCAAAGAAGAAGAACGATAATCCAACATAGTCAACATAACTATCGCCGGGATACCAAGGATCAAAGTTAGTTCCTGTTGCACCCCAAGCAGCTGACTGCCAGACATAAGCCACATTAGTGACACCACGAGCATCAAGAAAATCTTTTATATACCGATAGCCATTTTGATATTTACCAGGATCATATGCATTCCAAGGTCCATCGAACTCATAACCTATTCTTAAGAAGATCGGATGCGGATCATTATTATTGCAGAAGTCAGCAAAACGCTGCAGATCATTGTCGTGTACTCCGTTCACCAAGTCGGTTAATCCGTTGGGGTTGGCTGGCCCTTGATCATCCGCTTGCTGTTTTTCTACCATCCATAGGCCAATAGATAGTACAGAATTAGGATAAGTGTCGATGGCCTTTTGCAAGTTCATCTCACCCGAACCGTAATCAATAGACTGAGTTAGACCCCTAAAGTCATAGACATCTGTGTAGTTAGTCACACCACCCACCTCTGGGAAAAAACCACTATTGGCATATCCAGCGACAGATCCTAAATCCTGTCCGAGAATCAATAGGGTTCTACCATCTTGGGCGGTAAATTTTCCTTGAATTTGCGCATGAGTATGAGTAGCAATTGATGCAAACCCAATCGCTGCAATTGAATTGATTATACATTTTGAAAAATTCACAAAGTATCTCCTCATTATTGTTTTTAAATAGTTACTTTGAAATTAAGGAATTCGACGCAAAGTAAAATAAGCACATCGATTTTCTTTAAGCTTGTTCTTTTAATCACAAGGCCAATCGGCTTGCAATAAAAAAAAAGTAGGACTTTTAAAGTTCGGGTTTGTGATTCTTAGATACTCTAAAGTGAACCAAGAATATCGTTCGGTAATTCGGAGGATTATGAAAAAGTCCGAACTTAAAGATAAGTCGAAGAAAGTTAGTTTTTTTTACTATATTAATCAACAAGTTACATTCTAAAAACATTTATTTCAAATTAAAATAGAAAACCTTCTTTTTTAAAATTATTTCAAATTAGCAGCCTTAACGAGTTGGACGTTCGATTGAATAAAAGTTCAAGGAAGTGTTTAGATACACAAAATTAGAAAACGATATGGGTTTCCCCGACATTTTAGGCGTACTTTGTTATCTGATTAAACGCTTTTTCAATAGTTAAAAACAAAAAAACCGCCCAGTTGGGCGGTCTATAAAAGTATGCTTAGAATCTGATATTAAGGGTTAAAACCCACATCACTATTAATTGAGTTGCTTCCGTGTAACCAGAAATTAGTGTCACTTAATTCGGAGTTCCAGTTATTTAGGATTACGCTGTTAGCTTCAACACGAGTATCACCCCAATAACCTGAGCTGTATGGCGCTGACCAAAGCGACTGATTATTCCAGTTGGCGTTAATATAGCTCACAGCTTTAATCACATCATCGTTGCTATAGATGTAGTCAAAGAAAGGAACAAACCACTCGTTCCAGATTTGGTTAGCTGATTTGCCAACACAATTCTGACCGCCAACGCCGTCCCAGCTATCACCAATATTACAGTTTTGCAAAGCGCCTATGTCATAGCCTTGAGGTGTCGTTTCTGCAATCATCACAGGCTTGCTTCGGGTCCGAGCAATATCAAGCATCTTATTCGCTTTAACAAGCTGAGTTTCAACATTGCCGCCAGGAAGAGTTGGTAGTTCATTAGGCAACAAGAACCACGACAAACCTACCCAGTCAACATACTCATCACCTGGATACCACTCAAATGGATCTTCTGTACCGGTACGGATAAATTGAGGTGGGTTAAGAACTTGCTCAATATAATCGTCAACAGGTGAAGCCGCTGATTGCCAAACGTATGCAACATTGTTAATTCCTCGAGATCTTAGAACATCGACAATTCGCTGATAGGCACGAATGTAAACGTCAGTCTGGAAGTAACCATTGTTCCAAGCACCGTCAAATTCATAACCAATACGGAGATAAACTGCTGTGTCTGGGATCAGTTGGAAGAAGTCAGCGAGCTTACCGATTTCATTATCTCGTTGGCCGTTTGCTAGTTGAGTTAAGCAACCGTCACAAAAGATTTCACCATTACTTCCCTCTGAAATATTGAGTCCAATTTGAAGTGTAGAATTCGTCCAACCTCTAGCAGAGCTTAACGCGTTAAGTGGTCCAGCACCCCAATCTAAATCTGCATCAGTGGGTTGGCCCTGTGTATTGATACCCAAACCACCGTTTAGGAAACTGTCATCAAGGATACTATAGAAAGCAATATACGTAGTAACACCTGCAGGTGTAGGAGCGCTCGAATTCGTGTAGTCACTTACAGACAACAAGTCTTGACCAACAATCATCATTGTACGGCCATCGGTAGGAACAAATTTACCTTCTACTCCACCAGGTGGGTTATTTGGAGTTGGCTGCGCTGTAGGAACCACAGTAGGTACCGTGGTTGGAACCGTAGTAGGAGCAACCGTTGGTATTGCTGTGGGCGCAACCGTAGGCACTGATGTAGGAGCATCTGTTGGCACTGCTGTAGGAACTGCAGTTGGATTAGAAGTAGGGTTGCTTCCACTACCGCCATTTACTGGCTCAAACGCCCAACGAGTAAAGTCTCCACGCCAACTTGATGGCTGTTGAAGAATATTTGCATTTCTAGTACCAGACAAGAAGATATATTTTCCGGTTCCACGGTTAATAATATGCCCAAATCCATCACCACGATCTTCATAACTCCACTGCGTCCAGTTACCGCGCCATGTATTAGGAACAACTGAAATTGGTGAACCATTGGCATTGGTATCTGGTTTCATGAAGATACCAGCTTGTCTATTTTGAATATGGAAGAAATTACCATTAGGGATTTGTTTCCACTGCACACATGCACCAGTGTTAGAGTTAGGACGACTGCGAATTGGCGTCAGTGTCACATCTAAACATGATTGAATTTTTGCGCCTGTAGGCTTATGAACAATGTAGTACCACTCATTTTCTACTGCAGGAGTAGGAGTTGAGGTGGGAATTGATGTAGCAGTGGCTGTTGGAGTTGGTGTTGGTGTTGGTGTTTCGCCACCAGTTGTAGTTGTGTTGAATTCGATGAAATCAACATTCATCGCGGTGTCACCATTCTCAAAAAACACGTCAACAGAAGCATTGGCTGGTATCGAAAAGTTAGCTGTTACAGTTGCGTAACTGCCAATCCAAGCGCCCGTAGTGGTAAAGGAAACATTGCCAACGTTATTGCCATTAACTCGAACAGAGATGGCGCCTGATAATTCAGAAGCGTAGCGAATATCAAACGAGCTAGAAGCTGGAGCACCAGAAACACTAAATCCTGCGCCGTCGGTGCTGATGAACGCGATACCTTGACCGCCAGAAGCAGCTGCATCTTCAAACACAGAAGCGGAACCAAGAATCTGGCCAGATTCAGCTTCGGCACGCACAACATCGCCATTAACAGGTGGTAGGGTAGGAGTAGGCGTAGCAATTATGGGGGTAGGAGTTGGTGTTGCAATTACCGGTGTCGAAGTAGGCGTAGGACCAACAGGAGTCGGAGTAGGACCTGCTGGAGTTGGCGTAGGCCCTGGAGTCGCACCGTTAAAGCCCAATTGCGCGTAAAGATTAGGGCCACCGTGAAGCCAGAAATTAGTGTCGCTTATTTCGTTAGCCCAGCTTTCAGTAATAGCAGGGTCTGATTCTATTCGGGTATCACCCCAAAAACCATTAGGGCAATCGGTAGCAGAATTACACTTCCAAAGATCTTGTATGCGCCAATTAGCGTTAATGTAAGCAACCTGACGAATAACATCAGTATTCCCTCTTAAGAAAGCAAGAAACTGACCTTCGAACCATTCATCGTAGATTCCTTGGCCACCTAGGAATCTGGGGTTTGCTAAATCTTCTAAAGGATAAAAATTGCCTTCATCAAAATCGTAATACTGCGCAGAAAGCTCAGAGATTTGAATTGGCTTATTTTTGTTTCGTGCGTAATCTAGAAGCGCGTCTAAATTGTTCGCGTTGAAATCTTGCGCAAAGAAGAAAAATGATAGGCCAACATAGTCAACATATTCATCACCAGGGTAATAAGCATCGATCCCATTCGGATCAGTTGCACCCCAAGTGGCTGATTGCCACACATAAGCGACGTTTTCGACACCCTGCGCACGCCATTTATCAACCATGTAGCGGTAAACAGCTTTATAAGTATCAGCAGTATAGCCATTCCATGGACCATCAAATTCGTAACCGATACGCAAGAAAATAGGGTGGTCAGAATTTTTGAGGGCAAAATCACCAAACTCTTCAATTCGATCGTCAAACGCACCATTTAAAAGTGCTTGCTGGTCAGAAGCGCGGTCATCACCACTCGCGTTACCCTGAACGAAGCCCAAACCAATTGAAAGAACCGAATTTGGATAAGTATCAAGTGCCAACTGTGAGTTCATATCACCGGCACCATAATCGAAGGTCGCCTCAAGACCAACTAGATCCCAGATTTGAGTGTATTGCGTAACACCACCAACAGTTGGAAAGTTTCCACTGTCAGCATAGCCTGCGACGGAACCCAAATCTTGACCAACGATTAGTAGAGTTTTGCCGTCGGGAGGAGTCCATTTTCCTTCAATAGTATTTTGGGCAAATGCTGTAGATGTGAACGCAGCAAAAGATACGCCCAACGCCGAATTTTTTAAGAATCTCGAGAGAGACCGCAGCCTGTTACTCACGTAGCTTCTCCTTAATTAAAGTTATTATTTAGAAAAATTATTTAGTTTTAAGTTAGCGCACACAAACCGTGATTTTTGGCGCCAATAGAGTAATTTACGATTGTCTTTTAATCACAAGAGACTTGTCGAGGCAACGGTTTTATTAGTAGGAGTATTGAAGTTCGAGTTTTATAGATAATATTGGGTATAAGTAGCTTTGAACTAAACGTTCGGCTTTTACCCGAACCCACTTCAGTGACGACGATCTTTCTCTTTACGCCACTAAAAACGCCATTTTTTTATTTAAATCAATGTTTTAGTGGCGTGTTAACCTTGTTGAAATACTTTACACTTTGTTTGAACCAATCTAGATTTACATATATTTAATATTCATATTAAATTCGTTCGCGTAAAAAATATTGCATCAAAAAAAATGATAAGCGCTTTTTTCGATAAGAGATGTCATTTTCCGAAGTATTATTTCTTTAGTAAAATTTAGAATGAGAACAGGTTCACACCTAAATTTAGGTTCTAATCAGACATATTTTTGGGTAATAAATGAGAATGTTTTTCAATTCAAACCTGAAAATTGTTTATTTTCTATTCATAAATTTCAGACGTAAACCTATCAAACTCATCAATAGCAAAAGATATTTGTTAGCGCTGCCACCGCCACCAGAGCTGGAACCAGGTACCAAATTATTACTGTTATTTGAAATATCAATCGGCGATTGATTTGACCCGGGTGTAGATGTAGGAGTCGGAGAAGGCACCGAATTAGTAGGAGGCGCATTTTCTATTTCTGAACCCGTAGAAGAGCCGTTTCCTTCGTATACGATTATATTGCTGAAGCGAGAATGGCTATTTGCGTTCACATCATCGTCATTTTGAAAAAAGATGTAGTTCTGCGCACCGCTGTAATATTCACCAACAGGTATCGTAAATCGAACGATGGCTGGTGCAGAATCCTCATAACTATCAAAATCTGAGATAGTATTTGTGCCCGTAAGTTGAGTTCCATACAAACGGAAACCAAATTCCGTACTAGCCTGTGTATCTGTATCAAACCCGATTGCGATTATTTCGCCCTCTGAATTACTTTGTAAATCGAACTCAATAACGGTGCTGGGAGTTACCACGTAATCAAAGCTAACTGCTTTCCAATTGTTGCCTCTCAATTCCAGAGTTTGCCCTTCATCTTGGACAGACATTTCTCCCTCTACATCTTGACCACCTCCATAGCTTATTAGCTGTCGGAGCTCTCCGTTAATAGCAAGAAAAGCTGGTGTAGGCTCTGGAGTGGGTTCCGGAACTTCTGTCGGTATAGGAGAGGGAGTAGATTCTGGGTCAACTGAAACCAAGCAATTTCCTTGATTTGCGATTGTGTCTTCTATCCTATTCAGGCTACAGTTCGAAAACTCATCGCTTCCATTAATGAATGGGTTCATGAGAAAGCTATTTGCTGTATTGGAGCAAGCAGACCCAGATTGGTTGTCGTGAGGAGCTCCAAAGTTATGACCTATCTCGTGTGCCGCTATTAGAGCTCCTGTAGACCTGTAGGTTTCCGACAAACCAATACCATAGGATTGGCTACAAATCGCGTCTAAATACGCGATGCCCACGGTGTTCGAATCCATTTCTTTTCCGGTAAACAAATGGACTATACCTGGATTTACAATATTATCGTCCACATACTCTTGCAATTCATTCAGTAAATCCAGTGCATCTGTAGAAACCAAAGGACTATTACTTGACAAAACAATCACTTCTTCCACCGCGAGCGATACGTTTACCTGCGAATCGAAGATGCCATCAATAATATTCACAATCGACATTACTGACGAGACGACGTCACCTCCAACGCGAGAGGCAAATTCTGCATCGGCGATAATGGTCATATTGAGCTGTCTATTTGTGGCACCAAGCGCTATCGGTAAATCAGTGTAATCCAAGCCTTTTGTTAGGTCAGCTTTCAAAATTTGATAAGGATTATCAATAAGAACGTGTTGATGGCCTAGACCTAAATCATCAAGCTGTTCAATATCTGACGCTTTAACAACAAGATGTTCTGGGTTAAATAAAGCTACTTTCGCAAAAGCACTGTTATCAAGTTCTTCAATAACCATATCTGTGCTATCGATAAGATATAACTCCTCACCATCAAAAACAGCTCCTCTCCATAGATCATTAACTTTAGAAAGACGCACCCAGGAGCTCGACTCCCCGTTCACATATCCTTTGTAAAACATATCTGATCCGAGGTCTTCTCTAGATGACAAGTTTTTACTGATATCTTTATTTTCATGGATATTAAGTGTGAAATGCTTATCAAAAGCCTCAAAGAAAATGCGTTTTTCGTTGTTTGTACTATACTGCTCGTGTAGATCTAGGGTTTCTGCTTTTTTAATATTAAAACTGTTAAATTCTGCGAAACTTGTTATAGAAAATAATAAAAGTGCAAAAAACGAATAAATAATAAAAAGATGATTCTTAGTATAACCGCTAAACATTAAGTACTTCTCTTACCAAATTCCAAACAAAAAATTCATAGAGTTAACGCTCTTTTTTTCGAGCGGGTACTTTTAAGCATAGCTATTTATAAAAAAAGCAAGACTATATTCTTTATTTTTTTTAAACGTAAAAAATATGAAAATTAAACTTATGTTTTTATACACACATAAGAACTAACAAAAATTGATAAACAAATATTTTTTATATTTATTGCGGTGAAAAAATTAGATGAGTAATTAAAAACATAAATATGATTATCAAAACTTATATTTATAATTTTTGACGACAAATAAACCATTAGGATAACTAAAAGTTTATTTAAATGACGAAAATAGACTTAGATCGTCTATAGCTTACCAGTCACAATTAAGACTAAAGCTATCTAAATTCAGGTATTTAGAATTACAATCTATTTATTAACGCGTTAACAAATAGATTGAATATAGAAACAAAAAAACTCAACGACTTATCTATGATAGGAACCTATGATTTAATAAACCGAGCTTTATTTCGTTAGGGTGTTTTTAGTAGGGAAATTCAAGATTTATTTTTCTGCGTGTAATAACCAGACTAAAAATCGCGAGTATCAACAAATGATATAGATTCAAAGATCCGCCACCACCAGCATCTGCGCCAGGAATTAATCCATCACCGCCGTTATTACCAATCGGATTTTCTCTAGCAGTGGGGAGAGGCACTGGAGTCACATTCACATCGGGATCCGCTGTAACTGTAGGAACAGGTATCGGGGATGGCGACGATGTAGGGCTCACTGTTGGTTCGGGAGATGCCGTGGGTGTCGGTGTACTACTCGGATTCTGAGGGCCTTCATAAACCAAAATATTGCTGTACTGAGAATGAGCATTAGGCTCGCCATCGTCATCATCGTTTTGGAAAAATATGAAATTTTGATCACCAGTATAAAACTCACCTACTGGAATAACATAGCGATTCACATTTGGCGCAAACTCCGCGTAATTATCAAATGCTTGAATGGTACTAGTATTATCAGTTTGCGTGCCATAAAGATTGAAACCAAATTGGGTGCTAGCGGCAGTATCCGTATCGAAACCAATCGAGTGCAGATCACCCTGTGTATCACTACGAAATTCAAACTCTAAAACCGTATTCTCCGTAACCGTATAGCTAAATTCCGCTGCCTTCCAATTATTGCCTCTTAACGAAATCGTATCACCCCCGTCCAAAATATTCACCGTGCCTTCTACATCCTGTGAGTTTTCATAACTGACAATTCTAGCTTGCTCACCGTTAATGGTCAGAAAAATAGGTGTGGCACTAGGCGTCGGCTCTGGCGTTGCAGTGGGTTCTGGCGTTGGAGTAGGCTCTCCGTTATTGACTGCCACAATACAACTACCACGAGAATTTAGCGTACTTTGAATCCTATCTAAGCTGCAGTTTGAAAAATCGTCACTGCCGTTTATTATTGGATTCATCAGGAAATTACCCGGTGTTCCAGCGCATACAGAACCTGACTCATTATCATGTGGCGCGCCAAAATTGTGCCCGATCTCATGGGCAATCACTAATCCACTACCACGCAAAAAAGCTTGGGAAAGACCAATACCATTATTACCGCCGCAAATCCCCGGTAAAGCTGCAATTCCAACCGTATTAGAATTTAGCTCCTTCCCCGTAAACAGATGAACAAGTCCAGGATTGTCTATATTATTCTGAACAAAAGTACCCAGAGCTCGTAGCAGGTTCGACGCTCCTGTAGGAGTGAGATTTTGATTGTCCGTAAGTGCCATAATCTCCTGTATCACAAGAGAAACGCCCACCTGCTCGCTAAAAATCCCATCAACGGTATTCATCAATGCAATTACTTCATTAGGTACATTGTCGATACCACCGACGCGACTTGCATATTCCGTATCTGCAACAATTACCATATTCAAGGCTTGAGAAGCACTGGCCGGTAAAGCAACGAAGTTGGGATCAAAAGGCTCTGACACAGAAGCACGTAAAGGATGGGAAGACTGTTGACCATGATCGGATCCACATGAACCCAATGTTTTTATATCGGATTCTCTTATTAGAACTGGATTAGCCTTTAATTGAGTCTTGGCAAATCCACTTTGCAACGTAGTACGGGAATTAGAACCCTGGTCTTCAATAAAATATAATTCATCTCCATCAAAAAATGCACCTGACAAACCAGATGGTTTGTCGCTAATCCTTGACCAAGATCCTGGAATCCCAGCAATATAACCTCTATAAATTTTGTAATTGCTGCTTAGATCAAGCGTCGACAACGAGCCAATCAAACTAGTATTTTCTTCTAATATCAGTTCAAATTCTCTACCAAAAGCATTAATAGTTAAAAAACGCGTAGCACCATGCACTTCATCGCGATTAATTTTTAGCGTCTCAGAGTATTCAATTCGAGCATCTTCTTCAGCATTAGCTTTAAGGCTTACGAAGAAAAAAGTTAATGATAAAAAATTAAAACTTAACAAAAGGTTATAAAAGAAAGCAGTTTTTAAATGCCGAGAAAGTTGCATGGCAATACCAATTATTTTTGCGTTAACACAATAATAGACCGTTATCGTTCAGTGTTTATCCAAACATAACGTAAACTTACGTGAAAAAATGAGATCTGGCCGAGGTTTTTATTGGTGTTTAAAAATGTTTTATAAACTTGTGAGGAAGCGTGTTACAAGATTTTAGAAAATGTAAAATGTTTGTCAGTCAGTGACAAAAAATGTTAAATATTTTGAGTAACGCTGAAGTAGTCTGAAGATTTTAGTATTGGTATATATTCGAATCGAAAGGCATTATATAAAGAAGAAATTGAAATATTATAGCTGTCATTTACTATAAAAATTAAGGTAAGCGTTTTGCTCAACACTATTCAAAGACAACTAAATTAATCACCAAAACTGTTCCTCTTCATGCATGTAATACCATTCCTCATGAGCCTTATTTCCAAAATAACCGAAGGTCCCTGATAGACCATGCAAGAATGCTTGATCGAAGTCCAACAACCAATCCATATCTTCCGGGCTAGGCTTCCCAAATAAAAACCGGTTTCTAATCATAATTCTTTCTAAATTTTGGTCGAAGTCGACACGATCATCATCTAACCATCTGTGAATCTTTAAAGGAGCACCCTCCTCGTCTTTTATGTGTATCGTCATTCGTTTTTCGTATTCAACTAAATCAGGATAGACATTCTTATAATCAAATAGCTGAGGAAGAGCATACAGAGAAACCAAGAGTCTTTGCTCTTTTAAAACAAAAAATGTAAGAGGACGCAAATTAATGCTCGAATCATTTCGGCTAAATCGAGGGTCTACTAATTCTTTATTGCTAAAATCAATAAACAAATATGGAGTAGCATCATCCCATTCAATTTCTCTTCCAAAAACTACTTTTACCTTTTTTTCAAATGTACTTTTGTCAGGAGTTTGATAATCTTTCAACGCTTTTTGTATGACAGGAATAGTTGCAATTAGATCTTCTTCAACAAATTTATAAGTTTCAATATCAAAAGCATTATTGTATAGGGCGGATTTTCCCTTTTGTAATTGTTTAAACAATCTTCGCTTAACTATCTTAGGGTAAATCTTATTTTTTTGTGCCAGCTTCTTTACTTCCACCAGGCTAGTTTCATTGGAAGCAATCAACGACAGCGGAGTTTGGTGCTCTACTAACTTTTGTGTGGCTAGGTCGTCGGTATTTGCACCACAACTCAATGTCACACTAATTAAGCAAGCAACGAAATAAAAATTAATAAATGATTTCAAATTTTTAGCCTAAATTAACGCGTTGTATTTCGATCAAGAATTGTTCCATCGGCAGATATGACTGGTAACGTTTTCTCAAAGCCTTTAGGTTTATAATTTCGTGGTCGAGTGAGCCAAAATTTCTTATTAAATTTTTTCTTAGAAATAGGGTTTGTACATATAGTCCTTCTACCACTCCCATCTGATAATGATAGATTCCCTGCGACCTTATAGCCGTCACTTTGATTCCCACCAAGGTAGACCAAGCTATTACCCGTTTCCGTTTGTCCAACAACGAAAGCAACGTGAGAATGATTAAAAACAATAACAGCACCTACAAACACATCATCTAAATTATCTATTAATTCACAATTTAACCAACCATCTACATCGGTTCGGTGTTTTTTCGACATACTCGGAGGTAACCAATCAAATGCTGCACCAGCACCACTAACATTACTTCCCTTAAATTCAGTTTGCGCAAAGCACCAGCTTACAAATGCTCCACACCAATTATTAGCATATGTTCCTTGTGAAAAACTTGTTTCATCAAAATATTCGCTTATTTTCTCTCTCAAAGGTGAGTTAGGCGCACGAATTTTGGTGTATTTTTTGTATTCCCCCCATGCAAATGGAACCCAAGGCGCTCCAAATCCAGAAGATAAAAAATCAAGGTGAGCTAAAAACCGTGCAGGATGAGCGTGATAAACAGCGTCTTTCGAAGGAAGTTTTTCTATTCCATTTAGTTCATCGTAAAAAGAAATATCTTCATAATACTTTTTAATGGTTTGTTCAAATATCTTTGTCGCCTTATCTTTAGATATTCCTGCATCTTCTTCTAATGAACTTACATTGTCACGAAACATACTGTCGATAATCGCATCATCCCATGATGTAGCGTTCTTTTGAGCAATACTCCAATCACTTCCTGCCTCAACAATTAAATGACTCATTGGGTGAGAAGTTTGATAACTAGGTTTTTGCTCCATGGTACCATTGTCGACACTGTTTTGATAATTATCTAAGACTGCATCGATAATCTGATTTTTCGATTCAAAATATCCATTTGGCTCAATGGTCAATTCAGAAAAATTGGTTTTAGAGAAAAAACGACTCCAATCATAGTAATTTAGTCGGTGTTGATTTAGCACATCTTTCTCAATGTAATAAATTATTTTGGGTTTAATTTTTTCTTTATGTTTATTAAATTCCGGTTCTGGAACGTAGTATATTTTTTTATCACCCTCTACCTTCACAGGGTAGTAATTTTTCTTTTCAATCACTTCGTTTGTTGGAATTTCATATAAATTAACACCATTTGGTAGTGGAATTTCTTGATAGAGAATATGATCATATTCTTTTTCTGGATGACGCTCATATACTGTAACTTTAGCTTGTTTTTTATAACCGTAAATAGAACCTGTCCAGCCTCCAAGATGGGAGTGGTAAGCGTAATAAGTTTTCCCATCATGTAAGATCTTACGAATCCCATTTGTCTCGCCTGGTTTGTTGCTTACCTTTTCACTTTTTGAAATACTTCTTGGTCGAAGGCCAGGAGGATCAACAGTTATCTCCAATGACTGAGGTAACTTTTTCTGAATCGTTTTTATAAAAGCTTTAGTACCAGCGGGTAGCGTTTTCTCTTCATTTTGATCAACACCAATAGGAAAATAATCTTCAGAATCAATTGAAATTAAACCAGGAACATCTTCAAGCGATACTTCTTTTGGCAGTGTTGACGTCTCATAAGAGATAAATTCAGTTTCTAGCTCTGGGTGAGCATCATAGAGCCCAACTATTTTAGTTTCCTTAACAGTATATGTTTTTTTCTTTGAGTCCCATCCACCCAAATCAGAGCGATAAGCATAATATTCTGTTCCTTCATGCACGACCTTGCGAATTCCCTTAGTCTTTTGCTCTGGATCTTTACTTTTCTTTTCTTCACTCGAAATACTTGCATACTTTAAGCCGGGAGGTGAAACAGATACTTCTATTTTTTTCCCTGTTCTATTTTCAACTTTCTTTTGTTTTGCTGAAGTCCCTTGCGGCAATACAACACTATTTTCATAAAATTCATCTTCATTTTTATTTTTCATAAAGTTTAAGTCCCTTAGCCACAATTCCATATGGCATACGTGCTGTCTATCATGAGCACCTGGATAACCGATAACGGATCCCGAACTAACTTCAATGGGCGGATTTAAAACTTCGACCGAATTAAAACTTCCCGTGACTTCATTTACTTTTCGATCAATATACTTTGGGCCACAATAAATAAACCCCTCTTCAAACGGTCCAATATTTTTGTCATTTATCTCAATACGACCTTCTGTTCTAAGTTGACTTATAGAAACTGAACTTATTGAAGTAATTTCTTCTCCATAGGGGATATAAGCAGAAATCGTTTCAGATTTTTCTGAGTATGCTGGCAGACCACATTGATTTTCGTCGAAACTGTTAACAATAAATGAACTAAAAACCTTATCAGTGACTTCTATACTCGCATATCTAGGGAAGAGATTATTTGGATCGACAAGTACGTACAACTCTAATTTTTCAATATCATCAAAAAAATTATCCTCAAGTACGCCGTGAAAATCAATCCCAAGAGACGCGTCTTCTTCATCAATATCTGCCTCACCGATGCCCTCGTCACCTAGAAATTTCAACAGCTCTTCTAGCCCAAAAAAATTTGGCTTGGTGATTTGGTTTATGTTGTCAGGGATAATTCTATGTAAACCTTCGGAAAGTGGTTCTTCAAAAAGGTATATTTCTTGGCCAAATGTTAAATTGCCAATATAAGTATTCGTATTCTTAATAATTAACGGAGCGCCTATTTGAAATAAACCGACGTTATTGATCAATGCACTGTGTAGAAGGCCAAATTTTTTATATAAATTATCATTCGGTAGTAGCCTCCATTGATTATCTTTCCCTTTTCCTGTCTTGACCGTGGCTTTAGTGATAGAAATAGTAGGTGCATCTTTTATTTTTACAGCTTGATATCCTCTAGGTCTGGAGTGATCATATTCGTTAGGGTATTTGAACTCTATCTCGCTTCCCTTTTTTACTACAGAGATAACATTGTCACCACTTTTGGCTTCTTGCCTTAAATTAACACCCTTACCAACTAAGCTGCCACCATCATCTTCGTCTTTATTTACAAAATGTTGAACATTATTATTGAGATATGGAGGAGGGTTGACCTTATGAAACTCTTGGTAATGCTCGTAACACAGTAGGTGCATATGCAATATAAAAAAAGTAATTTTTTCTTTCTTAGGAGTCTCAAAGGTATGTTCAGACAAAACAAAACTAAAAGATGAGTCGAAGGCATCTTCATCATCCGAAGACGTTCTTTCTCCTTCACTATCCATGGTAAAACTTGCGACGCCAGCAGTACGTTCTCTCATTGTTCTATGAGCGACGATCTTACCATCAAAAGGCATTACGATAGCTTTGGTGTTTCCTGAAAGTTTAATGTGAACGCCGCCATGCCAAAATGAATTGTCACCTAAAACATATCGACCATCAGATTTGCTTATTATATTAAGTAGCTGTTCAAGCTCCTTACACCCAAACGGCAAAGTAATTGCGCCCATTTCTTACCCTTTAATTAGATAAAATAAATGTGAATTTTTTGACGACAGGTTTTTCTTCCCCAACATGAGGTCCCAAGGGTACCGAACTGCTTTCACTTGCCCCTGACGATGCTTTTTCAATTCCAGACGGATCTGTAGGCCCGCGTTTGACCCCACGATCAAGCACAACAAGATTTCCATTAACGATTTCTTGGCTGAGCGCTTCAATACTTGCGCTTTGAGCCGCACCCATACCAGCTCCAGATTGACTTGTATGTGTTAACTCATGTCCAAGCCCCTTTGCTGAAGATCGTCCCCCGGCACGTGAATCTGCAATGGTTTTAAGATGCTCTTTTACTTGAGAGCTATCCAAATCTAAAGATTCTAGAAAAACCAGTGCTTCCGATGCACTCGCAAAAGTCTTTGCTTTAGGTGCTTCATCAGCGAGAGCGTCGTTAGCAGAGAAGATCTGATAAGTATTATGGGATTTACTTGAAGTGTAAGATGACTTTCCTTTTGAATCTTCCAATGCTGGCCTAGACACCTTATAGACTTTTATTTTTCCGCGAGCGACTGCTGAGGCGACTAAAAATATTGGATCGCCCCTGGCGCTTATTTCTCTTGCTAAAAATCGCCATTGGGAAATATCCTTGTCAAAGCGGAGCAAGAATCGCTTGGCCGCGAGTTCGTCCGCAAACAACAAGGATTCTGCGTTGGATTTAGCAGCTGAACGAGTCACCAAGCTAAAGTAGTAAAAGTCGCCAAAAAGGTCTTTGAGCGTAGTATTGTCGCGAATCATAACATCCCTGATGATTTACCCGGGTAAGATTTACCATTAATTTTAAGTGATTTTGATACGGTTTCTATAGGGCAAATTTGAATTTGTGAAACAAGCGATTTATTGGATTTTTTTGCAAAAATCTCCGACATTAAAATAGCTAATAGTTTTAGAGTAAAACACACAATATTGTAAAATATTTCGACATCACCTAAAAATGATTGTTTTATATACTAATTCGCCGGCGTAAACTTCCATTGCGTATAATCGCCCCGCCAACTCGCTGGCGCTTGAGTTACTTGGCCACCCTCGTTTTCCCCCGCTATAAAAAGGTGCTTTCCCGTTTGCCGATTGATCAAGTGACCAAAGCCATTTTCGCGCGGCTCAAGTCTCCATTGAGTCCAATTATTTTGTATGGTTGGTATAGCCAAAATCAAAGGCGCATCTTTAATAATTGATTTTGGCCGTATCGACATTCCAGAGTGTTTATTGTGAATAAAGAAAAACTCACCGCTTTTCTTTCTCGACCAAAGAACACAATCACCCTTGGAGGATGCCGGCTCTGCGGTAACCGGTTCTCCGTGTTTGGTGCCACAAGAACCGAGTTTAAACCCCGTTGGCTTATGCTCAATAAAGCTAAGATCGTTTTTTTTGAATTTAATCTGTTTTGATTTTGTTCCCGCGCGCTTATCCGGGCGTATTTCCAGCACAATTGCCGCCATAGATACGGGCGGCATAGTTGTTTGATATCGTCTACCCGCAAGTTTTTCACAGGGCTTTTTTTCATATTTGACGTTTGGCATAAGCGCCCAAGGATCGGCCCCACCGGATACCCACTCTGTTGATTGGCATTTATTAATCGCATATCCACCCAATTCTATGGTGATGGATTCTGGTTTTTGGTTTTTGTTAATCAGCCAGACTGTGGCCAAATTACTCTTTTCGTTTACAGAACCGTAGGTACTTATTAACTTTGACGTAGTATTCGTTCGAATCATCTTGTCTTGCATATTGTTGCCGAATAACTTCAATGCAAAACCAAAGGGTGTTATCTCATAATTTGGGCCAAGAAAGTTGGCACTATTGTGAATGCTTTCAGGATCGCCAAATGGTGATCGAGCCGCCCAAGCAGTACTGAGAGAAACACTGGGTCTACTTATAATTGTGCCGGTCATATCAGCAGTTAAGAGCGCCTTCCAAAGATCATTTTTTTGGTCAGAACCTCCTTTTTTACCGGCGAAAAAACCACTATATTCACTTACAACAATTTCCCATTTCTTTCCATTTTTCTTTGGAAATTTACGAATCGCATGGCCGGCGCGCCAAACCGATTTAACTAGTTTTCCTTTGTGATCACGATAGAACGCATAATCCAAGTGCATTCTTCCGTATTGATGAGCAACGAGGTAATCTGCTTCATCGTTAAGCGCTTGCGCTAAGAACATAAGCCAATTGTTAGCTGCGGCACCAACCTTAATCGATGGGTCTACCTCTTTCATCGCTTTTGCAAACAGTTTGAAATCTTTTGCGTAGTCTTCTTTGGTATACCCCAGTTTTACGTGATGATCCACTTCGTTACCAATAGACCAATATTTTATATTGTAATCATTCGTTATATTAGCGTAACGTACCCACTCCTTTGCCGTATCAATTAGCTGCTGTTTAGTTGGCCCACCAGGGTAATACTGCGAAAGATAATTTACTGATATAAGCGGGGTAGATCCCGTTTTCTTGCTTAAAGACATGAATCCATCAATATCCATATTGCTATAAAATTCATTTTTTGATTTTACATATTTATTCACCCACTTAGCTGTTCCTAGAGCCGGAACTTTTTTTGGAGAGGCAATTTGGGGAGTAATGCCATCACCTTTAGATTTAGGCCAAGGAGGCATATCCCACAAGTAGTTGTCCGCCATGTGTCCAAAAGGAAAACGTAATACACCAATATTCATATTTTCGATTGGTAATTGTATTTCCTCTTCATCTGTCATGAACCACGCTAAATTTAATCCAATGGGGTTGCCATTAATTAACTCATTAGTGACGGAATTAGGAAATACTTTAACCGTCGTACTACTGTTCGAATCGCTAGCGACGAATAAAATCACACTAAAAATAAACAAAAATTGGGATAAATTGGGATATTGGAATAAATAGTTTCGCATAACGTATTTTCGACTATATCGGCGACTGAGGTTAAATTTCAACTAAGCGCATGAGTAACTCATACCCGATATGGATATAGACATCTTGACCTGGCATAGTGTTTTAAATTAGCAAGGTAGGATAGAGGGAAATTGTTTCATTTAAAACTCCATTCAACCATTTCTCGTTATGTAAACTTAACCAATCCTCTCTATTTGCTCAAAATACCACCTAAATCTAAAGCATTTACCCAAAGGCAATCACTATTTGGCTGACAGGCGAGGAAATCGAAGTTTTGAATCAGATTAGTTGGCAACCCACTCATCTAAATTGATAATGAATACTAACTTAGATAAGAAACAGCGCGTTGCTATTTTTGGCATTAAACCCTAAACATATGATGGTTATTTTATTTTCTGCAAATAAAGTTTATTTACCAGAATGAAGCAAACGATAAACGTAATCGAACGAAAACTGAATCATTTTGCGTTCCAGAATGGTGCGCTTTTTAGGACGCCCTCGTTTAAAAATAATGATTTTCGCATCAGTATTTAAATAGTCCATACGACCAAGAGTCAACGAAAGATAAACCTTATAGAACAGACAAATTTTCGCTCTGAGCACTAGAAATGTCGTTAGTCTATGCCAAACTTATTGATGATAGATCTAAAAAGCTGGATAAGACCATGAATCAATGGTTAAGATAGTAAACCAAAAATATATTTAATACGTAAAAATACAGAGATTAATGTCGGCAATACTTGTTATTGATATTGTTTAGTAAAAATAGCTGCAGCATTTCGAATAGACCAATCAATAGGATTCAAAATTGTTACCTTTATATCAACAAATTAGAGAATATATATACGAGCTTATTACAGAACAGAGTCTTGTTGCTAATGACAAGCTCCCTTCAGAACGAGAGCTTGTAGAAGTGTTTCAATCGACAAGAATTACTGTTAGAGAAGCATTGGTTCGTTTGGAGTCAGAAGGTATTATTTACCGAGCAAATCGGCGAGGTTGGTTTATTGCACCAGAAAGGTTCGAAATTAGCCTTTCTAAACAACAAGATTTTCATGATTTATCACAAGAACAAGGCCGCAGTCCTGAAGTGCGGGTTATATACGCAAAGAAAGTAGAGCTTCCTTCAGAAGTTAAAAATGCGTTAAAAACACGCCGAGGTAGCGGCTTTTGTATTTGTAGGTCAAAAAGCCTAGACAATAGAAACATTGTCGCTGAACAAATCTTCGTTGATTTAAAGAAATTCCCTAAACTAGATAAATTCGACTTAACAGACTCTTTAAATACTGTTTATAAGAAAGAGTATGGCGTGGTGGTTCATCATGAGTCCAGTCAAATCCAAGTTGAAGCGCTGAAAGAGGAAATGGCTGAAATACTGGAAACCAATAATGGCGCACCTTGCGTCAAAGTTTCTCGCATACGCTATAACAAAAAGAAAGAATTAGTTGATATGACCATTGAATATTGGATTCACAACGCAATTTCAATGAGCTTCGAAACCAAGTAATCTATAAATAATTAGAAATATTTGCTCTGTTTGTCACGTCTAGAGGATATTAAGAATGTTTTTTAGTTATTTCTTAATTCCCTCATGTCATTTAAATGAAAAATATTGCCCATCTGTATGATTAGTGGCAAGATCCACTCTAATTCTTTTATCTAACTTAGCCCCTCAATATTGTCCGATTGACGCAATGTGTATCGATAAAACCACATACAGAGCTAAGACTCCCACATCGACATTGAGAACAAAAACAACCTTGCTTCTTGTTTTCATTTTCTCTCTATCTTGTGTTAATGCACAAGAATATAGCCAGGACCAGATAGTCAGCTCTTATTTGTACAATTTCGCCAAAAATATTGAGTGGCCGCACGAACAAGACCTCTCTACCTTTAATATCGCTATTTATCGCCCACAGAATCTTGGTTTGTATAATGAAATTAAGAAATTGGCGAGCCAGTCTTCTATTAAGGGTATTCCCATTAATGTTCAGAAAGTTAACTCTTTCGAAGATATTGCGAAACACCAAGTTCTTTTTTTAGAATCTATAAATAATCAAAACGTCGAAGCACTGTATAACCAACTAAACGGAAACCCGGTTTTGATTGTTACTCACGGATTCGAAGTTAAGCAATATGTGATGATCAATTTAGAAACCAATTCCACCAATCAATTATATTTTGAAGTGAACAATGCAAATCTTTTAAATCATGGTTTGAAACCCCTTCCAGAATTAATTTTAAACGGTGGTTCAGAAATTGATGTAGCTAAGCTTTTCCGCGAAGGACAAGCATCACTCATTACTTTGCAGAAGCAACTTATCCTTCGCGAGAAGAAGCTCACTAAGTTAAGTGCCCAAATAGATAAACAAATAAAATCAAATAAAGAACTCGAAGCTAGCCTTTCAAAGCTCAGTCAGGAAATCGAAGAAAGCGAATCTTTAATTAACAGTCAAAAACAGAATTTAAAGCAACAAGAATTTGAAATTAGTCGCGGCGAGAAAGAACGGGAAAAACTCTTTACTGAAATGGAGGTCAGAACCAAGAGCTTGCTAGATACTCAACGAAAACTTAACAATCGCCAAATCAAGTTAGAAGGTATTCAGCAAGATATCGAACTAAAAGAAAAACAACTAAGTCAACTTAATTCAACCATTAATCAACAAAGCTCAACCATTTCTGAACTAGATCAGCTTGTAGTTGCTCAAAAGCGATCGCTCACTTATCTTTGGGCCCTTTTTACTCTTGGTATTTTGTTTGCCGGATCACTTTTATTCGGATATCTTATGAAGCGGAGACACAACTTAAAGCTCCGCGCTAGGACAGAAGAACTTCAAATAGCACGCGATAGATTAGCGATAGCTAAAAGTATTGCAGAGGAGGCTAATCAAGCAAAAGGACGTTTCTTATCCTTGATGAGTCACGAATTGCGTACACCTCTTCAAGCAATTATTGGTTATTCGGAGGTAGTTCTTGACGAACTTACAGTTGCCGGAGAAGCTAAACATGTTAATGATATCACTAGAGTGCTAAATAATAGTGAACGACTACTTAAACTTATAAATAGCGTTTTAGACTTAGCAAAAATAGAATCCGGTAAAATGGAACTATCTCTGACTCAGGTCAATATTGATACACTAATGGCTGAGGTGCTGGACAACATCCAACCACAGTTCGACAAAGCGGGAAATCGGCTATATGTGGATATAAAATCCATTGAAAAAGAACCTGAAGCCGATTACGACAAATTACTCCAAATAATAATTAATCTATTAAGCAACTCTTGTAAATTTACCGACAAAGGGGATGTCACTGTATCGGTTTGCCATAAAGCTTCTTGCCTTCGTATATCTGTGAAAGATACAGGGATTGGTTTAACTAAAGAACAGCAAAAACACATCTTTGACCAATTTAAACAAGCTGATACCAGTACTACACGACGGTTTGGTGGAACTGGCCTCGGACTCACCATTACAAAACAGTTTACTGAAATGATGGGCGGCACGATTTCAGTTAAAAGTGATTACAGGCAAGGTTCAACATTTGCCGTAGAAATTCCATTACCCATTAATCCAATACCTCAGCAAGTACTTACTGACGAAGTTGAGGTAACTTCTGGAGTATCTTCCCCAACAACGCTTGAAGCTGCCCCAGATACGCCATGTATTTTGATTGTTGATAACGACCCTGTGTATACAGATATCATTAGCCGTACTCTAAGGCTCGAAGGCCATACCGTTTACACAGCAAATACAGCGGAATCCGGCTATGAACTCGCGTTGAAAATCATGCCAGACATAATTACATTAGATATATTACTTCCGGACAAACACGGTAGCGAGCTCTATCGTAAAATAAAGAGCCACCCGACTTTAAGTAACGTACCAATTGTTGTTGCTTCGGTGCATGACCAAGCTTCACAAAGTGCAGATTTTAAAGTTGACGCCTATTTCACCAAACCGGTATCAAGATTTGAATTAAAATCAGCAATTAAACGACTTTCCTCATTAAATTAGTCGTGGTTTTCGTCTAAAATTACAATTGCTGCAGAATGATCTCATCAATTTATACGGAAAGTATGGTTGTATTCTATACAAGAGTAGGGAGGACGGCTTATAACTAAAAGATTGGCTAGGAAATACCCTCAGCCAAATCAGCGTAAAAATGGGGAAATAATGGCTGGCATAACCCAAGGGCGCCTAAAAATTCACATTACATGTGCATTGAGCGTATTCGCCGTCATTAATTGCCGTGCTGAACCCCAAGATATCGATAGCATCTATAATCTTTCGTTAGAAGAACTTAGCCAGTTAACTATCAAAGTTGCTACAGGTAGTAGCGTACCTATTGAAAAAGCTCCCGCCATTGCGTCAGTGATAACAGCCGAAGAAATGATTGCAATGGGGGCAAGGACTCTTTATGAAGCGCTAGAATATGTGCCAGGGGTGCACATAACACCCTCTTCCACTAGTAGGCTAGACCCAATTATTTCCATTAGAGGCATTCACACTGATCTAAATAACCAAGTTTTAGTTCTGTTAAATGGCGTGCCTTTATCAAATATCTCTCAAAATAGACCGATTAACTTTAACTTTCCAGTCACCAATATAAGTAGAATCGAAGTGATTAGGGGCCCCGGATCAGCGATATTTGGTGCTGATGCTTATGCAGGCGTAGTTAACATAATCACTAAGCAACCCGAGGAAATCGACCAAGTTGAAATAGGTGCTAGGATAGGATCTTTCGACTCAACCGACTTGTGGCTGACTTCCAAATTTCAGGCGGAGGATTGGAATATTGGATTTGGATTTACCTATTTTGATACAACTGGTGATAATTCAAGAAAAATACAACAGGATCAACAAACCTTTTTTGACTCACAATTCAATACAAATGCATCTTTAGCCCCTGGCCAGATCAATACAGGTCACGAAGTCTTCGATACTTATTTAGCCATTAACAATAAAAATTTTAATTTGCGCCTTTGGAACTGGCAAGCTACAACACAATTGGGCACAGGGCTTAGTCAAGCACTAGACCCTACGGGAAAAGATAAGAGTAATCTATTTGTTTTAGATACGGATTATACGTTAACTAATTTAAAAGATTGGGAGATCATTTTCGAAGGCAGTTACTTTAACTATAATTTTGACGCTAAACTTAATCTCTTACCTCCAGGCACAACAATTCCGATCGGAGCAGATGGAAATGTTGGCACAACGCCTAGTTTAGGAGAAATTATGTTTAGCGATGGCTTGATTGGAAACCCAAGTACCACAACAGAAAAAAGCGAACTTGGTATCACAAGCATATATCAGGGCTTTAAAAATCACCGCTTAAGATACTCTCTGGGGTACGTTGAGCAAAGTGCAGATACGGCCGAATCAAAAAATTTCGGCCCTGGAGTAATCACAGAGTTTGCACCAACTATCGACGGCTCTCTAACTAACGTTAGTGATACAGAAAATGTTTTTCTACCTGATACTAGTCGGAACTTAATCTATTTCTCTTTTCAAGATGAGTGGGATTTTACACAAAATTGGAACTTTGTAGGAGGAATTCGCTACGATAATTATTCTGATTTCGGGGATACTATTAACCCTAGGCTTGCTCTTGTTTGGGAAGCTAACAATGAATTGACCACAAAGATACTTTACGGGCAAGCATTTCGAGTTCCTACTTTTACCGAGCTAGGATTTAGAAATAATCCTATTAGCTTGGGAAATGAAAATTTATCTCCAGAAAAAATAGAGACTATTGAGCTCTCATTTAGCTACCAACCTTTTTCTGACTTTCTTACCAGATTAAGTTTATTTGACTATTCTGCGAGAGATCTAATCGTGTTTGTACCAGACCAGAATACAGGAACAAGTACAGCAGATAACGCTTTTGATCAGGATGGTTATGGCCTCGAATGGGAATTTAACTGGCAAGTCAAAAGTCAATTCAGACTAACTGGTAATTATTCTTTTCAGGATAGCGAAGATTCGAATACAGGCGAGACAATTCCAGACGCGCCAGGAAGTCAAGCAAGCCTAATTGCAAACTGGTCTATAAACCAAAAATGGAAGCTCAATAGTCAATTCAATTATGTCACGGATCGTGAGAGGCTGGCATTAGATACTCGCGACACCATAAATGATTATTATCTATTAAATCTAGTTTTACATAGAACAAAACTTGCTAAACATTTTGATATCACCTTAGCAATAAAAAATCTTACAGACGAAGATGCTAGAGAACCAAGCAATGGAATAATCATTGATGATATTCCTTTAGAAGAAA
This sequence comes from Cellvibrionaceae bacterium, assembly GCA_965262305.1. Lineage (GTDB taxonomy): Bacteria > Pseudomonadota > Gammaproteobacteria > Pseudomonadales > Cellvibrionaceae > CBDHEY01. The sequence continues at coordinate 532,616 of CBDHEY010000004.1, read as the reverse complement.
GAAGTTACTGGCTAAGAATTAATTATGCTATTAAATAACTAGTCATGTTATTTCGGCAGTAAATTTTCTAAATTCACTCTTCTATTTGGAAGCTCGGAAAATGGTATGGGTTTGCCAATATGATAGCCCTGAGCATAGTCAATACCATATTCTTTCAATAGCTTTAAAATTTCCCCATTCTCGACAAACTCTGCGACCGCTTTTTTTCCTAATGATTGAACCACCTGGGTAATTGAGCGAACCAACGCTTGATCAACGGGATCTTTATCAAGCCTTCTGATAAAAGAGCCATCGAGCTTAATATAATCCGCTGGTAACTGTTTTAAGTAGGTAAAACTACTAAATCCCGAACCAAAATCGTCAATCGAAAAACTACAGCCAAGTGCATGAAGCTCGTTAATAATACGTTGAGTAACATGTAAATTAAATAAACTAGCGCTTTCGGTTAATTCAAATGTAATGGAACTTGCATCCACTCCGGTATCGTTTAAACAGTTGACTATCGTGGGTACAAGATTTTCATCTTTAAAAGCTTGAGCAGATAAATTAATAGCAACCCGGTTGAGAACTTCCGATTTAGATAGGCAATTAATCGCTAGCTGAATTATCCACCTGTCTAGCAAATACATTTCACCAATTGATTCAAGGGCTGGAATAAAACTATCAGGATAGATAATCGATCCGTCGACATCTTTAATTCGTACCAGCGCTTCATAATACGCTATCACCTTATTTGGAATATCAAAAATAGGTTGGAAAAATAACACCACTCGATCGTCCTCAATCGCTTTCCGTACCTTTTGAGACCAATTAATATTATGGCGTAGTTCTTCACTTTCTTTATCTGCCGGGCTGTAGAAATGAATTAGGTTTCTACCACGCCCTTTTGCAACAAACAACGCGATATCAGCTTGAACTAAATATTCGTTGGCAGAACTCGCTTTTCCATTAATAACACTTAATCCTATGCTGCAACCTAGTCGGAGCTGTTGCTTTTCCGAGTTAATTTCGAAATTACATATAGCATCTTGGATAGTCTGAGCAAACTCTTTTATTTGATCTTCATTAACGTCATATAAAATAACCGCAAACTCGTCTCCACCCAAGCGACATACAATATCTGTTTTTCGAATTTTATTTTCGATTAATCGAGATACATCAGCTAATACCTGGTCGCCTTGTCTATGACCACAGGTATCATTGACCACTTTAAAATGATCTAAATCTATGTAAATTAACCCATGAAGATGATGGTTTTGCGAGGCTTCAGTAGCCAAATGCTCAACAGAATTTTCAAAAAATCGTCGGTTGTGTAATCCAGTGAGCACATCGTGAATCGCTAGATGTTCAAGCTTCTCTTGTGCTTTCCTTGTTTCGGTAATATCGTCTAAACACACCGTCAGCGATGGCTGTTCTGGCTCACCCGCTAAGGTAACTTTAAGCTCGACCCAAAGAAGCTCATTAGTCTTACTAAGTAGCGACATCTCTACATCACAATGGGGTGAAGTCCCTTTCAAAACTCGCATTAGTTGAGTTTTGATACGCCCATACTTGCCATGATTTTCCGGGGGAATGAAACTTCTTAACGACTTACCGATTGATTCTTTTACCGAGAACCCAGTAATTTTTTCCCACGTGTGATTTAGAAATCGGATTTTCAAATCCGTATCCAATTCCATCACAACACTTTGCAAGTTATAGAGTAATTTCTGATAATTATCGGATAAATTTTTATATTCTTTTTCCCTTTTTGCAAGAGATTGCACTCGCTCAGCAAACTGGCGATTGCTTATCAGATAATCTTCTCTACGCGATGCTAAGTCGCATACTTTCCGCAGCTGATCAGTACGAAATGGTTTAGCGAGAAAATCTGAAGCGCCCCTCCAACATCAATTTTTCTGCAAGTTCTCCACTTGCATGAGCTGTCATCACAACCACTGCTTGGTTGCGATCAATCTCCATAATTTTTTCAAGAACCTGATGGCCTGATAGCTCAGGCAACATAACATCAAGCAACACAAGGTCATGCTTTTTTTCAATCCACGAATCCAAACCGTCTCGTCCATTGAAGGCTTCATCAATCTCGAAGTTAGTATCAAGAACACGCTTTATTAAATCCGAAGTATCCTTCTGGTCTTCCACAACAAGCAGACTGAGCTTTTGTGAATATACTGGCCTTTTTACATCAAGATACTCAGCAGCCAATTTCGGTATTTGATCAATTTGCTCTAAAGCAACAAGTTGATCAATGCGATACTCTCTACCTGTCACTTCAGCAATTCTTTCACACCATATACTACTTACTAAAAACACTGGCAAATCAGCTGGACAAGCTAATACTCCAGAACGTACAAGACGAGATAGGCGCCATCCGTCAAATTCGTCGAGATCAATCTCAGATATGAGAAGTTGAATAGATTGGCGCCTAAGGAATTGGATCGCCAACTGACCATCATCTACTCCAACAGCATTTTCGAATCCAGCATTTGCCAACGCATTAAGAATTTGATCATGCAGTGATCTCTCTTTGGTCACAACTAAAATATTTGCACTTAGCAATTCAGGATGCATTTTACCTTGCGCTTCAACCAAAACTTACTCTCTTACAAATAGATAAGAACAACGAACATTGAACAACATGCCAATTACCGAAAAGCCGTTCTAAATAATACACAATAAAATACACGACATTAAAATATTAAACTCACCAAAACCTGAAGTTTACGAATGAAGCAAACGACAGACTAATGATACTTTTTAAGAGTAAGCCGAAAAAACCTGCCAATATCAAGAAGCTAAACCCATTATTTTAATGCTTTACATGTTAAAAATTTGTTATCGCATCGCGAATTTACAACAAAATGCGGCACCAAAAAGTTTTATCTAGCTTCAAGCACAACATTAATATATATTGAAATAAAGCAGAAAACGGAGTTCATGGTTTAAGCAAATTTTGGGTATTGAGATGTTGAATATCTTAGAAAAAGTCAAAAAAAGAAGCGGAGCTACAGACAATAAGGTAGAACATTTCGATGTGACCTGTTATGCAGAAATGGTCACTGAGTATTTGCGGCAACTTGAAATAGAGTATGTATTTGGTGTTCCTGGAGGCCCCTTAGAGCCATTTCTCAATGCTTTAGCGAAAAGCGAGCGTTGTGGTGGGCCAAAATTGATTGTTTCTCGTCACGAATGTAATGCCGTTTTTATGGCTGATGGCTATCACAGGGAAACGGGTAAAATGGGAGCTGTTTGCTGCACTACTGGCCCAGGTGCTACGAATGTCTTAACTGGAGTGGCTTCTGCTCTGCTTGATGAAATTCCAATTTTAGTTATATCTGCACAAACATCATTGCCAAAATTTGGAAAAAGGGCTGCGCAGGAGTCGAGTTGTACAGGGATAGATATAACGGGAATGATGAAACTCACCACCAAATACAGCACCTTAATATCCCATAAAGAACAACTAGAAAGTAAATTAGTTGCAGGCCTTTTAAAAGCCAACCAAGCTCCAGCAGGACCAGTGCATATCAGTATTCCGACCGACATTTTGCGCGCTCCATGTAAATTTTCAAAAACGATAGCAAAGAATTTACTATCTACTCCTTTTCAAGTCACCGACAAATCTTCAATAGAGGCGTTAATTGAAAAGTTAAAAAAAGCTGATTGCCTGGCAGTTTATATTGGTTTTGGCGCTGGCTCAGCAAGTAAACAAATTATGGATTTTATAGAGGTAACGGGAACCCCTTTTATTTCTAGTCCAATGGGCAAAGCATGGGTTGACGAAACTCACCCTTTATACAGGGGCGTTTTTGGGTTCGCGGGCCATGAAAGTGCAAGAAAACTACTAAAAGAAACCAAGCTTGACTATATTATCGCGGTCGGAGCGTTACTCGGTGAGGCTGAAACATCTGGGTGGCAAGAAACGCTTTTAAATGAAAAACTTATTCACATAGACTCATCTGTCGACCATTTTTCCGATTCTCACATGGCAGATAGTCATATCTTAGGTAGCATTAGCTCATCTTTTAGCAAGATACTTCAAGGTGTCAAAACTGCAAAAAGCCAAGGAAAACGCTGGCACACGCTTCCTGGTGGTACTGAGTTAAATGTAATTGGAAATTATGTCAGCTTAGACGAACCGAAAAAGTGTTTGTCGGATTCGACGCCCTTAAAACCGCAACGCTTAATGCGCTATTTGTCTTTAAATCTGCCACCTCAAACTCGCGTTTTTGTAGATATTGGTAATGTTATGGCCTGGGCTATTCATTATTTTATTAGCTCTGATAACACCGGAATGTTTCGCTTTGCTATGGGTTATGGCTCGATGACCTGGTCTATTGGTGCATCAATTGGTTCAAGCCTTGCTAACCCTCACACCCCCACAGTGTGTATCGTGGGTGATGGATCGTATTTAATGAGTGCCCAGGAAATAACCGTGGCTGCTAAACAAAATTTACCCATTGTTTTTATCATTTTAAATGATTCTGCTTTAGGTATGGTCTACCACGGACAGAAGTTGGGAAAACAAGAATCTATCGGGTGGGAACTCAATAAAATTGACTTCGCTGCAATGTCGGAAGCAGCCGGTGTGAGAGGTATTACCATAGACACACCACATGATTTAGAGAGTTTAGATTTTGAGCTTTTATTTAACAGTGATGGCCCAACTGTTATCGACGCTAGGATAGAATTAGAGGAAATTCCCCCAATGTCTGAACGAATAGATACACTGCGCGAATAGCTATTGGGAGCATTTAGTGGAAGATTCATCTATAAAGGTCTCCCATCGTGGAGATAAATTTGCAACTCGCTTAAATACAAAAATTACAAATGAAGTTAGCGCAACTGATAACCCTTATTTAGTTGATACGGCTTATTATTTTGGCTACGAACATTTAGATCTGCTCGATAAAAAAAGCTTCTCAGATGTTATTTTTTTATTATTTAGAGGCCAGCTGCCTTCAGAAGCCGATGCAAAGTTATTCAATCAAATTCTTCTTGCATTTATAAACCCTGGCCCAAGGCATCCAGCGGTTCAAGCAGCAATTGCTACCGGAGTAGGTAAAACCCAAACTGAACATATCTTACCTATCGCATTGAACATCTATTCAGGAAATTTTGATGGTCCCGGTGAAATCGGGCACTATTTAAAGTTTTTTAGAAAGCATATAAACATAGAACCAGATGAATTATCCGAAACCTATGATTTAAACGATCTACCAGGATTTGGCACGCTATATGGAGACCCTGATCCCTATGCTGAAAAGCTCTTACTTTACTTTTGCAAAAATCACGATAGAACAATGATAAATTGGCTCAAAGATTTGAATTTAAAGAGAAATGAGGTTGGGGACGGAATAACAAAATCCGGTTTATGCGCAGGGGTTCTATCGGAACTAGGATTTTTACCAAGGCAAGCCGCGTCAATAATGCAAATTATGGCAGCGCCAGGTCTAGTAACCCATGGTTTAGAGTATTGTAATAAACCTCTGACTAGTATGTTCTTTGAAAACGACGATCAATACGAGCTTCAGTTAGATTAAACCATGACAAAATATCACTACGCTTTATGGGATTCATACCGAGGCAAGATAAAAAGTAAAAAAGGTCAATCGATCATTGGTAAAGGCGTGAACAGCCACGGATACGATCTTTTAAATGAAATTGTTGGAGTTAAAAGCGTAACTGAATCTCAAATTTTAAACGCAACAGGTCGAATGCCCTCAGAGAAATTCGCTAAGTGGGTTGAAGCAGCAACGATTTGCCTAACTTGGCCTGATCCTCGAATTTGGTGTAATCGAATAGGCGCTCTTGGAGGTTCGTCCGGAGCTAGCTGTATAGCTAGTGTTTGTTCAGGAATTCAAGCGACCGACTCAAATATGTATGGACCATTGACACTAAAAGAAGGTTTGAATTTCATATACAGAGCTAAAGAAGAAATAACTAGGGAAAAGATCACAGTCGAAGATTTTGTTTTTAGGGAGGTAAAAAAATACCGAGGGAAACCAAACATAGTTGGCTATGCTCGACCAATAGCAAAAGGCGACGAAAGAGTTGTCGCAATGAAACGCGTGACCAAACAATTGGGCTTTGAACCCGGCCCTCATATGGAATTAGCAAAGCAAATAGAGAAAGTATTAATAGACAATTTTGAAGAGTCCATGAATATAAACGGATATTGTTCGGGGTTTTTCGCAGATCTTAATATTGGGGTGGAAGAAGCTTACCGCATGTATTGTACGATGGTGTCTGGCGGAGTCCTCGCCTGTTACACAGATACTGCTGACCGGGAACGAGGAACCTTCTCACCGCTTCGAGTAGAAGACATTAACTATATCGGCCCGGAAAAACGCAAAGTGCCAGATAAAAGTACCGGATTAAATGCTAAATATCTTGCGTTTTTGCCGCTTCTTTTAATTCTTCACGCGTATCCAAGGCAGCTTGCAGACTTGCTCTAGCAGCTGACTTATCTTCATACTCAAAAATATTTTGAATGATGCACTTATCATCGGAAGTCACAATCTTATCTTGTCTTCCGCCACATACACTATTAATTCTTCCAACAAATGCGACTCGTGCACTCGTATCTAAAGAATGACAACGAAGTAGGGTGGTTACCAAATAGTATTTATTACTAGTATTCACAAAAATCGCATCACCCTTAGAACCCCAGCCTTGGATGGAGTTCTCTCTAATACACGCTCGGCCATCTTGTCCCGATTGTTCTTTTAGGATGGTTGAAATTTTTGGTACCGTCGGTCCGCTCAAATTCGCGCAAGATTGTAGGAAAGGAAAGCCAATTATGGTTGTAATTAAGAAAATTTGATTAAGTTGCATGAAAGTACTCCACTGAAAATTTAAACTTACCTCAAATGGTCATCCCGAATTAACAAACATAGAAAACTAACAATTGAAGGTTTTTACGTTTCCAGTAAAAAAGATCATCTATCAATATTTTATACGTTTCATATTTGTTTAAAGTTCGCCAAGGCTTCTACCAATGAAACTACTATGAAGATATGACCATTGAAACTTCAGAATTATTCTAAATATATCAACTTAACCAGTTAAAAGTATCAAGGGGTTACAATCTGTTACAAAAAAGGCGCTTAAAAGCGCCTCAATTAACACCTAATTTCTAACTGGCACAAATTGCCAACGCGTGAAGTCGCCTCGCCATGTGGAAGGTTGTTGCAATATTTTTGAACCTACATTACCCGATAAGTAGATATATTTACCGGTCGCTCGGTTACCTAAATGACCAAAGCCATCGCCACGCTCTATGTAACGCCATTGAGTCCAATTCCCTCGCCAACCATTGGGCTGAATAGAGATATCAGATCCATTTTCATTGGTATCTGGTTTCAAAAGCTTACCTGAAACCCGGTTTTCAAGATGGAAAAAGCTTCCAGTGGGAATTTGTTTCCAATGGACACATTCATTTGTGATGGAATTATCAACACTAATGGCAGGCGAACCGTTTTGCGTATCACAAGACTGGATTTTGGCTCTTGTCGGCTTATGGACTATGTACGTAAATCCAGTATCTCCACCCCCAGTTGCACCAGTAGGTGCAGGGGAAGGTGTAGGCTCGGATGTCGATGTAGGAACAGGAATAGCTGTTGCAGTTGGCACTGGAGTGGGCTCAGGGGTGCAACCGCTACAACTAACCCTAATGATTCCTCTTGAGTACAGAAGACTTGTATCCCAAACCCGCTCACCTAGAAGATTCGGTAGCTCTAGCGAATCAAATGTTCCTTCGATTGAAGAAGCCGAAAATATGTCAAATGAATCACCTAAACTGGGTATAAAGCCATTTACCAATTCAAGCTTCAATATTCCACCTTTTAGAAAAAGTGATTGATCTACTGTCACTTTATCGAAAGACGTGCTCGAAAGATCTAATTCGATTCGAGCATTTGATCGAATAACGAAATCTTTGGAGATTTTAATTTCTCCACTAGGGATGAGCGCAGCTCCCATGTTCATCGAGAGGTTTCCATTAATCGACCCTTCGCCTGTAAGCTCACCGTCAATCTCGATATCGTCATATTCCGCCAGTTGCGTAATAACAGCCGTGTCATTGCGGCCAATAAACACGGGGGCCATGCGTTTAGCATTTCTCTCCACCAAATAATTTTGTTTCATGCTAGATAGGCGATCTTGAAAAGCGGCGTTATTGATAAGGTTGTTACTTTCACTTGGATCTTCGTCTAGGTTGTAAAGGTCATAGACAACTGGGTTAAATAGATTATTTGGGCCGACCATTATTTTCCAAAAATCTTCATAGTAAATTTTTCTAGCTATTTTCCCATCTGCTGAACCTCCCATGTCTTCAACAATGAGATTGTTATGAACCGAATCCGAATCATCACGTTGACCTAGAAACACTGGCAAAAGATTAAAGCTACCCATTCCCTGATCAATAAGGCTTTGGCCAGTTAACCCCGCCAATGTTGCCATTAAATCCACATTACTAACTTGCTGCTCTCGCACGGATCCCTCAGGCACTTGGCCAGGCCATTGCACTATAAAAGGAACTCTATGGCCACCTTCGGTACTAAACGCCTTATTACCCCGCAATCCTGACGTAGAATCATGGTCATACACATCCCACTCATCCCTTTCAAAAGGAACACGTGGACCAATACCGCCATTATCAGATGTAAAAATAATTAAGGTGTTATCGATTAATTTATTACCTGGACTTCGAGGGTCATCTTTTTGCCTGAGATAACTTAATATAATGCCTACTTCAGCATCTGCCATGCTGACCATTCTCATGGAATCGGATCCAGAATCATCAGCAACAGGCCCATTTCCTTTATAGCCATCGATAAAGAAAAATTCGTCCTGACCAAAACTATTTCCATCACCGTTAACATCCACACTAACAAAATCAGCTGGAACATAAGGTGTATGACCAGAAACTGAGTTGTAATGAAGGAAAAAAGGCTGCTCTGGCGTCTCCTCAATAACCGAATCCATAAATTGGATCGACTTATTCAACATAGCTTGTGGTATATCTCTCGTGCGCCAGCTAGTAGCGCCCCAGAAAGCCACATCGATTTCAGTGATATCACCATCTTCAACCTCCCATTGACGAATGAGCTGGGACTTATTTTGATTGGTTACTCTCTGAGAATTGCCGAACTCATCTACGCTTGTCGCTAAGTCATTCTCCCAAAACAAATAAGGACCATGCTGAATTCCTCTCAAAAGATATAATGTATAGTCGTATCCATGTTCTCTCATACCGTCCTTTAATGGTCGATCAAAGTCCATTTGATTCAAATTATTAAACTCTTTTGAAGAAACAGCATTGTCTGAGTTAACCTCAAAGATGTCTCCTCCAAGATGACCTTTACCGAGTAGCGCCGTTCGATAATTCGCTTCTTGCATTAAGTCACCCACCGATAGTTGTCCATCTTTAAGGGATGAAGTCCCAAAGCCCCAGCGAATATTTGTTTGCCAAGTCGGCGACCCAGACATAATCGTGGCTCGTGTTGGGGCACAAAGTGCGGTTCCCGAATGAGCATTATTGAATCGCATCCCGCTCTGCGCTAATAGATCAATATTGGGTGTATTTATTTTAGAAACTTCTCCTAAGTTATCTAAGTTATCATAAACACCAAAATCGCCTGGACCATGGTCGTCCGTCATAATAAAGATTACATTGGGCATTTGTGCGAAGGAATAGAAGGGCAAGAACGTTATCGCGCAAGCGAACGCTCTAAACAATTTAGATAACATTAGTACTCCGTGGTTCTTTATATTAGGTATTGTAATAAATTCTTTTCTCGTTACTTCGAAAGAATTTTTTGCCTGCGGTTCGAGGTCGTATTTTTATCAAACGGTGAGGATAAATTTTTATTCGAACATCGTCCTTTAAACCATAATTGTTTACTGTTATCAAGAAACGAATCGAAATAATGAGATTAAAATGGTAATTACATAAATTAATTCGAAAGAGTTATCACTTCTGAGATATAAATTCATAGAAAATTTAAATCGAAATCTAACTCACAAATCAATTACATAGTAAAATGGCGTGCTTGGAATTTATAAAATACCCTTACAGAAGGACATAATAAAAATTGGAAAAAGCAGGATTTTTACTCAATCTCAATGATTTTATGATGGCATTGACGGTGTCAATGTGTCTTTTTTCTGCGGTAATAACTGCATCGCTACCTGACAAAAATAAATTGAGTAAATATTTTTTAGTGGCTCTCTTTTGTTTTCTAGCCTTTGGACCGCTGCATAAGCTCGTTTTTTATGGTGAATTTATTCGACCTTGGGCTTTGGAACACAATGTAAATTTGTTTTCTTATTTTATTATTGGTCGCTGGCTTGTTTTACCATTATTGTATTTTTACATTCGTTTTTATATTTCTAGCAGCAACAGAATCAATCCCGTTTTATTTTTCCATTTTCTACCTACCTTGTTTATTATTGCTTTTCTTTATTTATACTTTTACCAATTTGATAATGATCGCAAAGTTCAACTAATAGAATCCTATGAATTATTTTTTAGTAATGGCTATGCCACACTCATAGGCTTTTTATGCGTGGCAACCGTTTTTTACATTATATTGAGTTCTTTGCATATTTTAAAACACAAGGAATTTTTACGAGATAATCTATCGAATCCACGGCAAGCAAATATGAAATGGCTCGGCCTTTTGATGATTACATTATTTTTGGAGGGTTTGCTTTTATTTATCGGATATTTTGGAGGAAGAGGATTTCAGGGAATTAATTTAGGTCCTTATGTTGGCACCTTTTCTATTTACGTCAATCTATGTTTTGTTTTGATTTTAGTTTACACACGACTGCGATATCTTCCTATTTTACAAGAACTCCCTTTAAACTATGATCTAGCAGATACAGATACTCGTAGCGGTTATATCGAAGATGAACTAGTAAGCAAACTCGATATCTTCATAAAAGAAAATAAACCTCATCTGAATCCAGATTTATCTTTAAAAGAATTAGCAGCTGCGATAGAGCTACATCCCCGTAAATTATCCGAATTAATTAATAAGTCTTATAAGATGAATTTTTTTGAATTCGTAAATTCGCATAGAATAAATGAAGCTAAACACTTATTGAAGTTCGATAAAAGAAAACGTATTACTGATATTTATTTAGCATCAGGGTTTAGTACTCGCACGGCTTTTAACAAGGCGTTCTTAAAGTTTGTGAAGATGACGCCTACTGACTTTAGGAGGCGCATATCAACCAAAGAATAATTAAGGCTTAAGTTTTGCCATTAACCTTAATACCACCAAAACAGAATTTAACAATTACTTCGCCAACTGGAATTGCCAGCGTGTATAGTCGCCACGCCATGAAGCGGGTTGCTGCTCTAGGCGCACACTTGCGCTCGAACCAAAACCATGATTCATATACAAGAATTTACCCGTAGCACGATTGATAAGATGGCCATACCCATCTGCTCTGGCTTCGTAACGCCATTGAGTCCAACTACCTAACCAAGAATCAGGTTGTAATGAAACAAGTGAACCATTCTCTAGCGTATCTGGTTTGATAAATTTCCTTGAGACCTTGTGTTCAATATAAAAATGCTCACCGTTTAACACTTGACGCCATTGCACACAATCATCACTGACAGTATCAGAAGCCGCACCAATTTGAGCGTTCACTCTGGTCTCACAAGAATGAACTTTGAAGCCTGTGGGCTTGTGAACAAGGTAATACCATTCGGGAGTTGGTAAAGGCGTTGGCTCTGGTTCTGCGGTCGGAGCTAAGCTTGGTAATGGTGTCGGTATTACTGTTGGACTTGAGCTAGGCGTCACGAACGGTGTTGGTGTGGCCGTCGGCACTGCGGTTGGCGAAATTGTGGGTATTGTTGTTGGAGTTACCTGGGGCTCCGGTGTAATACTAGGCCCTGGAGTAATCGTTGGTGTCGGCATTACCGAGGGAGTTGCACTTGGCGACGGAGTCGGTGAAGGCGCAGAAATATCTGGCGTAGGTGTCGGCGAGGGCGTTACCACATTTGGAGTAGGAGATGGCGAGGGTGTCGCTATCGCAACTGACGTAAACTCCAAGAAGTCGATATTCATCGCAGCATCACCCGCTTCATAGAACAACTTAAGCTTTGATGAGCTTGGGATAACAAGATCAAGCTCCACAAGATTATATTGATTAACCCAGCTACCCGTAGACTCAAAAGGTAGCTTAATAACCTCGCCATCATCTATCGATAAAGAGATTGCGCCGGTGTTTTCAGATGCGTACGCAACCGTGAGTTTTGTCGCGAATGGCAAATTGAAGAATTCGACACTGGCTCCTTCTTCACTAATATAAGCAATTCCTTGATTGCCAGATGCACCATTATCGGTATAAGGCGCAGCAATCCCGTTTAAAACTCCAGACTCAGCCTCTATCAAAATAGCGTCGACAGGTGCGGAGGTCGGTGTTGGCGCTGGCGTAATGCCAACTCCCGGAGTTGCAGTAAATGAAGGCGAAGGAGTGGGTACGCCGGGTGACGGCGTTGGGGTTGCAGTGGGTGTTGCCGTCACTATCGGGGTAGCGGTCGCAGTTGGGATTGCCGTGGGTTCTGGAGTCGGCAAAGGCGTAATCACGATAGTTGGTGTTGGAGTAGGTTGAGGTACTTGATTTTCGAGTTGAATATAATCAATGTTAAGCGCAGTATCACCTTCTTCGAAAAAGATTTTCAAAGTAGAAGAGGCGGGAATTTCAAGATCAACCGTAATAGGTTGATACACGCCTACCCAATCACCAGTAGAATTAAAACTAAGTTTTCTCGTTTGGCCGCTATTAATTGAATAGGATATTTCACCAGAAAACATAGAGGCATAACTAAGAACCAATTGCGTTGCCGTTGGCAAATTCAGAAACTCGATACTTGAATTAAGTTCATTTAGGTAAGCTACTGCTTGACCGCCAGACGCATTGCCATCAGCATAAGCCATTGCCATTCCAGCTAGAGAGCCAACCTCAGCTTCAATGCGTGTTGCTTCACTAGGCACAATTACTGGCGATGGCGTGGGTGTTGGAGTCGCTGTAGAGGTAGGCGTAGGCAAACTAACAGGAGTAGGGGACGGAGTGGATTCGGAAACGATTCTCAAAACTCCATTTATAGAAAGCTGTTCAGTATTCCAGGACAACCCCATTGGAAGCTGCGGTAAATTGACCGTTAAAAATTCACCTTCTACTTTCGAAAAATCTGAAATATCAAACTCTTGTCCGGCGGCAGGAATAAAATTTTCGTAAAAAGCTATAGCAAGTTCACCACCATCAATCCGCATTGTTCCTTTGACATCTAACCGATCAGACTCCATACCAATCGACAGATTTAAAAACGCACCTGAACGGAAAATAAAATCACCATTGACTGTGGTTGTTGTGACAGCCGCGGAATTTAAGTCTAATCGACCTTCAGAATTAATTTCTAAATTGCCATTCACTGTTCCGCCACCCATCAATGAACCCTCAACTGTCAAATCAGAATAGGTTTCTAGGTCACTTATATTCCGGCTAGAATTTTTTCCTATAAGTGCTGGAGAAATTCTTACTGCATTCAATTCAATAAGATAGTTTTGGTAAAGTTGGCTGATAATTTCATTTCCACTGTCAACCAAATTGTTAGTTTCACCTGGGTCGACATCAAGATTAAACACTTTGTAAAGAATAGGATCGACACTGTTCCTCGCTTCAAGAATAAGCTTCCAAGATCCTTCGTAATAAATATTTCTAACCAAGCTTTTATCTTGCGAACCACCCGTATCATTAACAATGAGGTTTTTACGCACTGGGTCGTCATCAGTTTGCTTTCCAGTAAACACTGGAAGCATGTTAAAACTAGCGACGCCATAATCTATAACATTTTGTCCCGTTAAACTCGCCAGTGTCGCCATCAAATCGGTGGTAGAAATATATTGCTCTCTTACTGCTCCTGCTTCGACGCTTGTTGGCCATGAAACAATGTAAGGAACTCGGTGGCCACCTTCGTCACTTTCTGTTTTGTTACCGCTCAAACCAGCCGTCGAATCGTGTCCGTAGTCTCTCCATTCTGCTTCTTCATCATTACCCACATAACTCGTAAACCCGGGGCCAATACCGCCATTATCGGATGTAAAAATAAATACGGTATTGTCGATCAGCCTTGAACCTGGATTACGTGGATCATCAGTTTGCGAAAGATACGCGATTAGCACACCGACTTCTGCGTCAGTTTCAGAAACTACCTGCATGCTCAGGGTACCTAAATCATCAGCGCGAGTTCCAGTCCCATCATATCCATCGATTAAATAAAATTCGCCTTCATCATTTACGTCGCCATCGCCATTCAAATCGATCTCAATTTTCTCCAAAGGGACATAGGGTGAATGCCCTAGAACCGAATGATATTGAAGGAAGAATGGCTTATCTGAATGAGATGATACAGTTTGTTCCATAAAATCAATTGATTTATGCAACATGGCTAAGGGCACATCACGCGTATTCCAGTTAACCGAGCCCCAATCTTCACCATCAATAACAGTAATGCCGTCGTCGTACTCTTCCGGCCACTGGCGTATTACCTGTGATTTGGTTGCGTTTGTAATGCGGGTGGAATCGCCTGCTGCATCAACATCTGTTGCTAGACCATTTTCCCAGTAGAAATAAGGACCATCTTGGATGCCTTTTAAGAGGTAGAGGGAATAATCGTAGCCAATACTTTGAGGACCATCGTAAAGAGGTCGATCAAAATCGAGATTTTCGAGGTTTTCAAAACTTTTTATTCTCGCGAGATAATCTTGTCCCACATGAAACATGTCTCCGCCTAAATGACCTTTACCAACTAATGCAGTTTGGTAACCCGCAGTTTTCATCATTTTAGGGAGTGTCACTAACTCTTTTGCAAAAGGAGAACCCCAGTCCCATGTCCATTCGTTTTGATATGCCGTTGTACCCGTATTTAAAGTTGTTCTAGTGGGAGAACATACAGGTGTAGCCGAGTGTGCGTTATTAAACAACATGCCATTCTGAGCTAATGCATCAATATTTGGTGTAGCAATTTTTGAGGTCGCACCCAAGCCATCGAGATTATCGTAAGCTTTGAATTCGCCAGGCCCCATGTCATCGACCATAAAAAAGATCACATTCGGGGTCTGCGCAAATGAAGCGCTAGTGGCTAACAATGGGAGAGAGAAACGAACAAACCTAAACGTTGATTGAACCAACGACTGACACGAAGAGAATAAAAACGTAAACATCTTTTTTTAGTTCCAATTGATGAGCGCAAAAGTATTCGCTCCAAATCCTTATGTAAGCCTTTTAAAATGCTCGTTTAAGACCAAGAAACGACCACAAGAATAAGAGGTTATTAGATGAAAAAAGCTCTCATAATTTATGGTTACAATTCTACCAATCTATGTGTTACCTCAATACCCAATAATACGGTAATCGTTCACACATTCAGTAAAATTTATAATTTTGGAATAAGAAGCAAGTCAACTATAAGGAAATCAGATCAAATGGCGTTTTTTTGATCTATTAAAAGTAAAAGGGGAGCAGAATGCCCCCCCTTAGATTGGACTATTACTGTGCGGCTTCGAACTGCCAGCGGGTGAAATCTCCCCGCCATGAAGAAGGCTGCTGTCTAACTAAGGTATTAGCCTGGGCATTACGGTGAATAATTTTACCCGTGGCACGATTGATGAGATATCCAAATCCATCACCAGTATCTTCATAGCTCCATTGAGTCCAGTTCCCCGTCCATGTATTGGGAATAACGGAAATTGGTGATCCATTTTCCTCGGTATCCGGTTTTATGTATTTCTCGGATTTACGATTTTGTATGTGAAAGAAGTTACCGACAGGAACTTGGCGCCATTGAACACAGGTGCCCGTGTTTCTATTTGGACGGGTGGCTACCGGAGTTCTATCAACATCAGTACAAGAATGAAGTTTTGAGCCAGTAGGTTTATGAACAATAAAGAACCAATTCGCATCCACTGGCGGTGGGGTCGGTGCAACAGGAGTGGATGTCGGCCTCGGCGTTGGAGTGCTGATTTCTCGGATCACGAGATTACTAACAGTAACCCTGTTGTTTTCAACACCATCGTCTTTATCGTTAGCCAAAACAAAACCAAAACTTTCACCGGTAAAGAAGTCACCTACTGGAATAGAAAATGATTGTAATTCCCCATTACCAGAATAAGTGAAATTAGATAATCCCCAATCTTGAGTCCCAGCAAGACGGAAGATTCTGTCCGCGCTAGCGTCAGCATCTTCATCGAGTCCAACACCTTGTATTTCACCAAGACCATTGCTTGCAAACTCGAATTCTATGACAGTATTTTCGGTGATGGTGAATCGTTCATTGGTGATCCTCCAAATATTTCCTGAAAGATACGCGGTACATCCATTAGCATCAACAAAGATTTCACCTGTGCTAGAAGATGAATAATCACCCGTATTAGAGAAATCTACAGCACCATCAATACACGCAATAGGTAAAGGCGTCGGCGTAGCCGTTGGGGCTGGTGATGGCGAAGGACTCGGTGTTGGAGTCGGCGGTGGAGTTGGAGGGGTTACGCTGCTAATAATAACGTTGCTCACTATAACCTCGTTATCTGGAGCTCCTTCATCTTTGTCATTGGCAATGACAAAACCCATTCCAGCTCCTGTGTAAAACTCGCCAACCGGAATCGAGAAAGATTGTAGCTCACCATTTCCCGTGTAGGAGAAATTAGTGATTCCCCAGTCTACTTGGCTCCCACCTAATTGAAACACACGGTCGGCGCTCGCCTCAGCATCTTCATCAAAACCCACACCAACAATCTCGGCAGTACCATTAGTGGCAAAGTCAAATTCTACAACCGAATTCGCATCAATATTAAACCCTTGATTTGTTAGCTGCCAAATATTGCCACTTAGGTAAGCAGTACAACCATTTGCATCAACAAAAACTTGGCCTGTACTTGCCGAAGAATAGTCCTGTGTATTCTCCAAATTAATCGCGCCAGGTGCACAAACAATCGGATTTGGAGTAGGTGAAGGAGTAGGAGTAGGTCCACCATTTGGATCTTCCAAACCAACCCATTGATCGATTAAGGGATAAAAGCGATCTGCTCGTGCACCAGAATTAGTACAGCCCCCAAAATGATGGAGTGCAACAACTTGGTGAGTATCTAGTGCTAAAACAGGTGAACCAGATGAACCGCCTTCAGTGTCGCAAAAATACCCAAGATCACGACCGCCCGTATCATTATTGTTGTCTACGCGACAACGTTGGCCACCATTTTGATCATCAAAAATCGCCATTTCTTTCGGTCGACCACCAGGATGTTGTGGAATATAAATAACATGTCCATTTTGAATTCGTCGAGTATCAATAGAAAGATAACCCATCTCCGCGACCGAACCCGCATTGTTAATGGAGAACAAGGTCATATCAAGCGGATCATCCGTAGTAAAAAACTGATTACCGGTCACAATCACGCGATTAGCCGTAGTACTTCCGCCGTTACAAGAAGTGTTTTGATAACGAAACCAAACCTCGGTAGCATTAACGCCATTCTGATTGTCGATACAATGATTATTGGTAATCATTAAATCGTTATTCGCACTGGGTCCGACTCGCCAAGCAGTGCATAGTCCACCGCCAAATGAAATACGTGCGACAGCGTCTGCCATTTCAAACTCTTTAGGAAAATCATTACTCCAACAAACAGCATCACGTTTATCATCTGAACCACATATAGATTCAGGAACTGGATTTGCTTGATCAATTTCTTCTTTTGTAAAACCTCGCCAATACTTACCGACAGAAACGCCTTCGTAATTACCGTCTAACGCAGTATCACTATTTCTATTAAGTGTTAAGATCGCAGTATCACCAAAGATCGTCAGTGCCCACAAACCATCTTCATCGGACGTCATTGGATCGTTAGGGTAGGTATAGACCTGATTTCCATCAGGGCTAGACACTGTCACTGTATCCCCTGGGGCGAGATTCAATTCACCAAAATTTAGTTTAAGATGGTCTGCACCTGAATGATGGAAAGTTACTGGAGTACCAGCTTGGTCATAACCTATTTTAAAATCCGAATTCAACTTTTCTGCATTGATAAGTGGTTTATCGAATAACACTTGTGCATTCGAAATCGAATTCAACAAGCTTAATATTCCGACGATCAATATCGATCGACTGTTAAACCATTTACGTTTTACTTTTAACATATCAAAGACCTCAGTCACCTCTAGAAAATTTTATATATTTTTAATTTAACCTGTTATCTATTAATCAAAAGGGCGTAAAACACCCTTTAACTTGATTCTATTGTGCAGCCTCGAATTGCCATCGCGTAAAGTCACCACGCCATGATGAGGGTTGTTGCCTAATCAAAGTGTTAGCTTGTGCATTTCGATGAATCAGCTTACCTGTCGCACGGTTTATCAAATACCCAAAGCCATCGTTAGTAGATTCGTATCGCCATTGGGTCCAATTCCCAACCCAAGTATTTGGAACCACAGAAATAGGCGACCCATTCTCCGCGGTGTCTGGCTTCACGTATTTTTCTGATCTACGATTTTGAATATGGAAGAATTCACCATTGGGTATCTGACGCCATTGAACGCAAGGACCCGCATTCGCGTTTGGTCGAGTAGCTATTGGGGTAAGGTCTACTTCAGAACACGAGTGTAGTTTTGAACCTGTTGGTTTATGAACTATAAAGAACCAATCAGCATCAACTGGTGGTGTAGGAGTTGGCGTCGGCGCAGCTGGAGTTGGAGATGGACTTGGCGTCGGCGTTGGAGTAGGCGTCGCCAACTCACGAATGACAAGGTTACTCACTGATATTGTATTGTCAGCAGTGCCTTCATCCTTATCATTTGCCAGAACAAACCCTAAACTTGGGCCGGTAAAGAAATTACCAACTGGAATCGAGAAGGATTGAAATTCACCATTTCCAGTATATCTGAAATCTAAAATACCCCAATCTTGACTTCCCGCCAGTTGGAAAATTCGATCCGCACTAGCCTCGGTATCTTCGTCAAATCCAACGCCTTGGATTTCTCCCGTACCATTGGTTGCGAATTCGAATTCAACAACGGTATTTTCAGTAATAGTAAAACCTTCCGTTGTGATCCGCCAAATATTTCCAGAGAGATATGCAGTACAGCCATTAGCATCGACAAACACCTCGCCAGTACTTGCTGAAGAATAATCCTCATTACTTGAGAGATTTACAGCCCCATCAACACACTCAATCGGCGTTGGGGTCGGGGTATTCGTTGGGGTTGGCGTCGGAGTAAGAGACGGTGTTGGAGTAGGAGACGGTGTTGGGTTAATACCGGACGTGATTATAACGTTACTCACTGTTACCTGATTATCTTGAGCACCTTCGTCTTTATCATTCGCGATCACGAACCCAAATCCAGAACCCGTGAAGAATTCACCAACCGGAATAGAAAAGGTTTGGAATTCTCCATTCCCTGTGTATGAGAAATTAGTGATGCCCCAATCCGATTGGCTTCCACCTAATTGGAAAACACGGTCAGCGCTAGCTTCTGTGTTTTCATCAAAGCCAACACCAATAATTTCACCCCTACCGTTGGATGCAAAATCAAATTCAACAATCGTGTTTGCGTTTATTTCAAATTGATCGTTTGTGATCTGCCAAATATTTCCACTTAAATAGGCAGTACAACCATTCGCATCAATAAAAATTTCGCCAGTGTTAGATGATGAGTAGTCTTGTGTGTTTTCTAAATTGAGTGCACCAGGTTCACATGCAATTGGATTTGGTGTGGGAGACGGAGTAGGTGTTGGACCTGGGTCTACCAAACAATTTGCACGAGTAAGGAAATTATTCATTTGATCTCGGCTACATTGAGAAAATTCTCTACTACCGTTAATAGATGGGTTCATAATAAAGTTACCCGGCGTGCTCGCACAGGCAGAACCACTTTGATTATCGTGCGGAGCACCGAGGTTATGGCCAATTTCATGGGTGATAATAAGCGCACCAGATGATCCTCTTAAAGCTTCAGAAACACCGTTTCCACTACTCCCACAAGCCGCACTCAAATAAGCTATTCCTACCGTGCCGCCATCCATATCTTTACCGGTGAACAAATGTGTCAAACCAGGATTTCTTAATTGATTGTTGGTGTAAGTGCGGAACGCACCCAATAAATTACTCGCGTTTGTTGATGTTAATGTGCCGTTATCAGATAAGACGCGAACTTCTTCAACACCTAGTTGCAAATTAATTTGAGCATCGAAAATCCCATTAGCAACATTGAGTAAAGCAATGGCTTCACTTTGAGGATCGCCATTAACTCGATTATTAAATTCAGTATCTGTTACAATTGAAATATTCAGTTGTCGCGTGGCTTCGGGTATTCCATTTTGCAGTGCGTCTACTTCCTCAGTAAAATTGCCCGCGTCTTGTTCCAGGGCTGTGACAATATCTCCGTAGACGTTGCCGGTACTTTTGTGAGCCATACCACAGCCACCAATTCTTTCCATATCTGAGGCCTTAACCAAGATTTCAGAAACGCCATTCGCTTTCATTTCGTTCACGGCGCTTTCCGTAAGCTCTCCTTTGAGCGTATCGAAATTATCCACCAGATAAAGCTCTGTTCCATCATGAATCGCGCCAGTCCAACGTCCATTTACAAAGGACAATCTCACCCACGAGTCTTCATTATTTTTTAGTGTACCTTTATATATTTGGTCTAATGAAAACGATCCGTCTTTAAATTCCGAAAGTAGTTCTTCGTTAATAGTTAATTCCGTATCGAAGGTTTTCCCATATGCACTAAAACTTATAGATAACGAACCACTATAAGATTCCACCGATTTAATATCGATGGGTTGAGCTGAATGGATCTTAAAATTTTGTCCAGAAGAAAAACTAGACACGACAATAGCCATTAGCCCAGCTATTATTTTTATTTGCTTTTTAAATTTACACGTTAAATAGTTGTACATCTCTCTAGCCTATATTTTTTATTTTTATTACCGATCGCAATTTTTAGAAGAAACATGTTATTTCTAAAAATACATAAAACTGAATTCAAAACTTTGTTATTGGACTGGTTCAAACTGCCAACGGGTAAAGTCACCACGCCATGAAGAGGGTTGCTGGCGTATCAACGTATTAGCTTGCGCATTTCTGTGAATGAGTTTTCCCGTTGCTCGGTTAATCACAAAACCATGCCCGTCACCAGTTTCTTCAAAGCGCCACTGAGTCCAATTGCCCGTCCACGTATTGGGTACAACAGATATCGGTGAACCATTTTCAGACGTATCGGGTTTTGCATACTTCTCTGATTTTCGGTTTTGAATATGAAAGAAATCGCCATTGGGTATGAACCGCCACTGTACACAATCCCCTGCATTAATATTGGGTCGAGTTGCAATGGGTGTCCGGTCAACGTCAGTACACGAATGCATTTTTGAACCTGTCGGTTTGTGTACGATAAAGAACCAATCTGCATCAATAGGCGGTGTGGGTGTCGGATTTACGGGGGTGGCAGATGGCGTTGGACGAGGCGTTGGTACAGTCAATTCACGAACGACTATATTGCTTACTGCAATGTTGTTATCTGCAACACCAGTATCTTTGTCATTTGCAAGCACGAAACCTAAACTGGAACCCGTATAAAAGTTGCCAACCGGAATTGAAAACGATTGAAATTCACCGTTTCCTGAATATCTGAAATCCAAAATACCCCAATCTTGACTACCAGCAAGTTGGAATATTCGATCTGAACTGGCTTCGGTATCCTCGTCAAAACCGATACCTTGTATTTCTCCTGTTCCATTGGTGGCAAATTCAAATTCCACAACTGAATTTTCCGTGATGGTGAAACCGCTTGTGGTAATTTTCCAAACGTTTCCAGATAAATAAGCTGTACAACCATTTGCGTCAACAAATATTTCTCCTTCACTTGAAGAAGAATAGTCCTCTGTGCTTGAGAGATTTATAGCATCATCTGCGCAAGCAATGGGCGCTGGGGTCGGTGTATTCGTTGGCGTAGGTATCGGTTCGGGCGTTGCGGTGGGTCTTTGAGTCGGCGTTGGACTTGGCGGAGAACTAGCAGAAATAGTGGGTCGCAAAACAAAAAGTCCAGTGCCAATATCACTGGTAATGACCATTCCATCGGGGAAAATGTAATTACTCCAAAGACCTGAAAATTGGGCTGAGTTTGATCCGGGTATCGTATCGAAAAAAGCAACTTCTTCCAGTAATCCACTACGGATATTTTCGGACGATAAAATTCTCAATCCAGCACGATAATTACTCTCGTAAATCAATCCATTAAGAGTATAGAGATTGTGGTCAATAGCTCCTGTTGGCCCCAGGTATTCACCCAATAATTGTGGAGAGTCTAAGTTTGATACATCAAAGATACGGGTTTTTGTATTGTGACCCCTATTTTGCTCATCCAACTCATCGTTCATTATGATGATGTCGTGATTATCGTCGAGGAACCAACCTTGATGCGTATAATTACTGCCAGAATAAGGTGTTCTTGAAAGTTGAATAGGGTTTGTCTTGTTAGAAACATCAACAATAGTTAATGTATCTTCATTGTAAGCAACGCAGATTTCTTTACCTCTGTGGCTGTTATCTGGCCCATTGTAATTCACACATTGAGCATCGTGGGTATAGCCATCTGACGAAAAACATCCAACGTCGCGAGGACTTGTCGGGTTGGAAATGTCAACCACAACCAAACCTCCACTACATACATTAGAACCAACCGCATAAGCAAATCCAGAATCCTCGTTAATAACAATATTGTGTGACCGGCCGAAACTATCTAAGTGGGCGGTTTCTGAAAAGTTTTGGGGGTTGCTCACATTGAGCAGTTGCCTTAGATTGAATATTTGTAGTCCATGCGATGAATTACCACTTCCATCACCTACGATAAACGCATGATCCCGATATACTTTTATATCCCGCCATGAACCAGAACCGTTGTTGTGAGCGCGCAAAAACCCTAGATAAATAGGACTATCGCCATTGGTAACCTCAACAAATGACGTACCATCAACCTGTCCGACAATCGCAAAACGGCGTAAGCTTGCTGGATCAGTCCAGCCCCAAATATCGTTAAGATTTCCGCCGCGACCTAGATTGGAACGCTCTACTAATGCAAGAAAATTGACGTTATTACAAGGATAACCAGCAGCGATCCCATTTTCACACACCACTTCCGCAAGCGCTTCTGGTTTGCCTGGCTTATCTCCCTCTTCACTGTTATCGTATTCGAAATTATCCGGAAACAATGCGCTATGCGAATTAGCGAATCCAGATATCAATAACAACAGGACGCTGATACTTGCTCTATTCAAGTAAGTAATCATGGGTACTCTCCGTAGAAAATATTTTTTTAATTTTTGATGTTTATATTTTTAAAACTAATTTTTATCGGAAAGCATTTCGAGAAAAACAACTAACGATTGCAAATCTTTCTGACTAAAATTTAATGGTAATAAATCAAAGTGCGGTCGTTCATCATGTTGTTTTGGGTCGTAATAGGGCGGCGTTGGCCTGTTGTAATGATTTAAAACGTCTTCGAGTGTCTCAAACTGACCGGCATGCATATAAGGTCCTGTTTCAGCAATATTACGTAAAGACGGAGTTTTAAACGCTCCTATCAGCTCACGACCCTCTTTTTTAATAAATCGAATTTCACCACAATCTTTCTCTATATTTGCATCACTAAACTTGGATGCACAATTAAATTCATCATTAGCGGCAAGCTTTGCTCCGACCAATCTTCCCAAGTCAACATCGACATTATTTCGCTCGGGAACACCTATATTGTGAAACTCGAAGTTGGTGAACAATGGTCCGTTGTGACAGCTTGCACACCTAGCTTTGCCCATAAATAACCTCATGCCTCTGACCGCTTGAGGTTTCATATATTTTTTTTGTTTTACTAAATCTCCGGATTTTGTTGCTGCGACAAAAAAATCAAAATTTGATTGATTAGGTAAAAGCGTTGCCTCAAATGCGGCAATGGCTTTACCCACATTCACAAAAACCTTATTAATATTATCTTTATCGTCCTGGAGCATTTGCTCCCATAAACGCTTACTTTCAGCATCTTGAACTGGGCTAGCATTTGCTGGTAGTTGATAAAGTTTTTCTTTGGGAGTAAAGCTACCAAATATGGTTTCGTACTCTTTTCGATAAAACTTATCGATTACTTTTACAACCGAAACACGGCTAATACCTTGTTCTTTTGGATCCTCAAGAGGTGCTAACGCTTGAGACCAAAGACTGTCTTTTCTACCGTCCCAATAAAACCAATCACTGTAAGCTAGTCCTAATATGCTAGGAGTATTCCTTTTTAGTTTCTGTGCGCCTTGTGCCAGACTTAACCCATCGGTGAATTTTCTCTTTGGATTGTGACAAGAAGCACAGGAGCGGGTTTGACTCTTACTCAATCGTATATCAAAAAATAATTTCCTACCAAGTTCGACTGCGTTTTGGTTATTTATAAACTTATTTGAATAGTCCAGTTGTTCTTTCGTAAGCGTTTCTAACGTAAAGCTGTTTAAAAATTCAATTTCTCTTTCTGTAAAGAAATATAAATTGTCGTAAGGTTTACTAATTACACATGAATTTAAAGTAGCAATCGAATAAATGATTGCAAAAGAGATAAAAACGTTTTTGTTTTTTATAATTTTTATTAAAGTTTCGATAAAAATCAAACTTATATCTCTAGATTAAAAATAAAATGATCAGATTTTTTATTTTTGCTTATAGTAAATTCTATCACCCACCATCCTTGCATTTGAAATTTCATCCCCTCAACTAGATATCTGCCAGGAGAAATTTCTTTTACTACTTTTGGGCTAGTCGGCATACCGTGAACATGGCCTGGCATATGGCCTAAAATTTCAATATTTGCACTTGAAATCGGTTTAGCCGCAGAGTCAATTAGGGTGAATACCCAAGCATGCATTTGATTTAGTTGAATTGGAATAAGCAAGCTCTCGACATGAGCAAAATAATCTTTTTGATTTGAAACTCCAAACGAACCATAATTTATGTTGTTTGGTCTTGGCTGATCATCCCCCATTATTAAATCCATCCTGGGAACAGCAGTTTCGTCGGAAACATCTCCTTTAACTTGGGGAGAGCTCTTATCGGCGTATTCGATCTCTGGAACAATAGGATTAATTTGAACAGTAATTGGAATGATGGATTTCCACATATCATAAAAGCTCTTCCTTGCTAATTTTTCTCCTTCTAGGGCGAGATCATTTGCACTGCTTCTATATTTCGCTCCTTCACTTTCTAATTTTTGGACCTGTTCAAATAATTTTTTCGCCTCTTGCCTTGAATTTTCTGAAATAATTTTTTTTCTTAGTTCATTAGCGTCAGCAATTTTAGAGTTTGCTCTTTCATAAAGGAATTCACCTTCTTTGATTTTATTCGAAGCATGAATAAATTTTTCTTCTGGTGTTGTATTCAGCTGTATCTCTGAACTAGCGAGAACAGATTCTATCTCACCAATAGTTAGAAAAGCGAAAATATAGATAACTTTTTTATTCATAAAAACCTCAAATAAGACTTTACGAATTTTGCGGTATCTATTCTAAACCGGGTTCAAGTTTTAGCGCACAGCTTCAAATTTCCAGCGAGTAAAGTCGCCTCGCCAAGAGGAAGGTTGCTGTGTAATATTCGATCTTGACGTGTTCGGTAAGAAGATGTACTTTCCTGTTGCACGATTCATTAGATGTCCGAATCCATCATCTCGCTCTTCAAATTTCCATTGCGTCCAATTCCCTCTCCAAGAATTTGGTTGCACCGATATAGCAGATCCGTTTTCATTAGTATCTGGTTTCATAAATTTACCAGAGAATCGATTTTGCAAATGGAAAAAACCTTCTACTGAAATTTGCTTCCATTGCACACAGCTACCCGCATTGCTATTTGGCCTACTAGTGATAGGTATTCCGTTGATTTGACTACATGATTGAATTTTAAAGCCGGTTGGCTTATGAACGATAAAGTACCAGTCAGTGATAGGGGAACTCGTTGGCGTAGGGTCAGCTGTTTTGGTAGGTGTCGGCATTGGAGTGATCGTAATACTTGGCGTTGGTTCTGGAGTCGGCGAAGCCAAAGTGCCAACAACAATATAGTCCACGCTTATTGATGCATCATTACCATCTGTAAAAATTTCGATATCGCTATTCTCCGGGATAAATTCTTCAACCTTAAATTCACCATAATTATTTCTATCATTACCAGTACCACTAAAAGATACATCTGGGATTTCTCGTTGATTTATACGAATTGAAATTTGCCCGCTGGAAAAAGCTGCATAACGCACAGTGAAGGAATCTGCTTGGGGAAGACCTTCCAAAATTAGCGAAGAACGAATAAAGTTTTGTAAGGATACACCTCGTCCGCCCGACGCAGTAGGGTCACTGTATACGGAAGAAAAACCAGAAATTATCCCGTTTTCCGCCTCTATAGGTAAATTGGGTCGAAGCGTACTCGTCGGCATTGGCGCTGGAGTGGGTGTCGCAATTGGTGTAGAAGTAACCGTAGGTGCGGGCGTTGGTTCAGGGGTAGGTAACGAGCTTTCTGAACTACTGATAATTCGAATATCATCAATTGCCGCTTCAAGAGTGGTACTGCCATTAGAAATGTTGTCGGTAACTTCCACTAGAATTCGTATGGTTTCTCCGCCAAATTCGTTTAGATTAACATTTAGCCGAGTATATTCAGCATCGTCGTCATTTATCTGCCCAAACTCTTCTGTAATAACTTTAGAACTGTTTTCTCCTTGAACGGTTATTCTTAGATTGTCTTCGAGACCCGCTGTATTTGTATGGGCAAGATAATAGGACAATGATAGATTTGCTCCAGAATTCGGAATAGCCACTGCGGGCGAACGAAGACTGGTTGTACCACCATCAACGTCATTTTCACTTATACCGCCACCATTTAATCCCGTAACAAAAGCAAAATCTCCTTCTGCAACAAAACCCAATTGCTTTGGCCCGGACGCATTATTAACTGTATTCGCAGTGGATTCAGGCATTCCTCTTTGCCAAACACCATCTACTGCGCTGTCAGTATTGTTGGGATTTACTTCCCACTCCTTATCCGTTTCAAAACTATCGGTAAAAACAACAGACGGTACTTTGGCTTCACTATCGATATAAAAATACAAAGCGGTAACCGCTCCGAAATCACCATTTTCATCGGATGCACGAACATAAAGCGTATGACGCCCATCCACTAAGCCAGAGGTTTCGATTACTCCATTTACCTTTTCAATTTCTGAGTCAAAACTCCCATCATCCGCATCCATTCGTTCTAATGTACGTTCAATCAACCAAGGAGGTGTATTAATTGAGAATTCCGCACGAGAGATATTTTGAGTAGGCTCTTCTCCATTCGTATTATTGTATCGACTATCGTCAACAATCGCTCGAACCGTAATATCGGTGCCGGGCGGGACTGCACTATTAATTGAAAAGCCATGCTCTATATTTAAATTTAAAATATCAGGGCCCGCGGATGTTATGTACGGCGTTCTTGCTACTTTTGCAGAGTAAACGAGTGCTTGCATATTTTTAGCAAATACCAAATTCTCAGCTACTTCACACTCTTCAAAAAATTCTGTTCCTAACTCTACAGTGTAAGACGCAACACCTAGCTCGCCATAGACTGCATCTTTAGTTGTACCATTTGCACCCCCAAAAGTACTGCTGCTTTGAGGATAATGGTCTGCAAGAAACCCGTACTTTCTTGCAAATGTTACTACGCCTGGATTTCCAGGGGGAGGACTTTGTCGACCAAAAGGGTAAAGCATTAGTTGCCCAGAGCTATGAACATCTAAGAAAACACCCGAAGCATTTCTAAGAGGTGGAGTGGTATAGTCTTCTGGGCCAGTTTCTGCTCGTTGATCCATAAAAACATTTCTTAAATAATTCATTAACGCTTCGGCCTCTGGTTCTGAGAGCGCAAAAGGTCCACGAAAAGTTTCACTACAAGCGGTACCGCTTGAACCACCTAAATCACCAAAAGCAAAAGGGAAATTTCTGTTTAAATCTATACCCGTTCCACGATTAGGTTGTTCAGGACAGAAATTACTGTTTAAATTTTTTCTTCGTAATATCTGTTGTTCAGCAATTTTACGACCATCAGGATTAACAGTCGGAATAATATGAACTTCATGGTAATCGAGTATCCATGTAATATCTGGATCTTGATTGTAGTTTTCGACCAAAAACTCGGCGAAACGCATAACCATTTCGCTAGTAGTATATTCTCTTGGATGAACTGACCCAGACAATATAATTGCAGGCTTATTTCCGGTAATCTCACTATTGGTTAGCACCAAAGATACAATGTCATATCCGGGATCTCCATCATCATCACCATCGGTTTTTTCAAAACTATCACCGATATCAATGAGCGTTGCGAGTGATTGGTGACTTGAGGCGATGTCCTCGGCTGACGCGAGTGTCTCTTCGACCGTTCGATAACAGGGAAAATCAGGTATGGTTTCCAGATTGGTATTTTCTAAAAACTTCTTTTCGAAATCACTAGTTATTGTTTCAACTAATTCAGCGTTAAGGTTTAACAACTCTAGGGCTTCGAAAAAAGACGTAAATTCTTGGGCGTCTAAATAAAACAGCATATAACCTAATTCATAGCGCGACTGCATAGGTTCAAACGCGGCAGCGAGCTTCATCGCATCTGATAGGTTATCAAAATGCACCTTAATAATTTGGGCTTGAGATAAAAGAGGATTAAGCGTGCTCACATCTCTAGTTTGAGTGTTGTGAGCATTCGCTGATGACGAAAACAAGTAAATCAAAATAAAAACCATCTGTATTTTCATTTTTTTACCTTAATTTTTCGCTGAGTATTATTTTTCTCTTTTTATGGCAAAGCAACACTGCATGACGCAGGACCGGAGATAGACACCGCACCATTGTCGGGGCAGGAATCCTCACATTCAAAGTAAGAATTGTCCTGACCATCCGGTGGCCGTACGCCAGGCAAGTAAGTCACTTCAAACTTTGGAAAAACACATCCTTTCACCGTTTCGCAACGCCCTAAACCGGATAGATTATATCCTTCGGGACATAGCTCGACTGACGGAGAAATAGGTTCGAAACGCCAACGGGTAAAATCACCACGCCAGCTTGATGATTGCTGCTGAATATTAGAATTGAGTTTCGCGGCGAGAAAAATGTATTTACCTGTTGCACGATTGACAATATGCCCATAACCATCGCCACGGTCTTCGAAATCCCATTGGGTCCAGTTACCCTTCCAAGTATTTGGCACCGCAGATATATTCGAACCATGGTCGTTTGTATCAGGTTTCATATATTTGTTAGAGAAACGACTTTGTAGATGAAAGTAATCACCGTTTACAACGCGGCGCCATTGAACGCAATCACCAACATTAATATTTAATCTGCTCACAACTGGCATACTATCTTCAGTGGCGCAGGATTGAATTTTGTAATCTGTTGGTTTGTGAACAATAAAGTACCAATCCGATTCTGGGAAAGGTGTTGGTCGAACAGTTGATCCTGGCGTAGGAGATAATGTTGGAATCGCAGTAGGGGAAACACTTGGTGTAGGCGAAGGAGTTGCAGACGTATCTCGATTGAACTCAAGAAAATCCACATTCATTGCGGAATCACCTGCATCAAAAAATATGGTAATCGACGCATCGGCAGGAACCTTAGCAAAAAAGCGGGTGGTATTGTAACTTCCAATCCAGGCCCCGGTTGATTCAAATGGAAGATTTCCTACATCTTCACCATTGATAAGAATAGAAATCTCACCAGAAATCTCGGATGCGTAGCTAACGTCGAAGTAATTAGATGCCGGAACATTGCTGAGTGTCATCGCCGAATCCAATTCACTCAAAAATGCAACGCCTTGCCCTCCAGACGCTGCTGTATCATCAAAGACTTCAGCTATACCACTTAGTTCTGCCGATTCGGCTTCAATTCTTAACATATCGCCAGGTACTGGAGTTGGCGTGGGGATATCAGGGGTTGGCGTTGAACCCGGTGTTGGGCTTAGCGTAGGGTTTGGTGTAGGTTCAGGAGTTGCAACGATCCCATCTTCACTAAAAACGAATTCAAAAGAATTAACGCTATATGGCGAAATAGAATAATTAAAAACCTCAAGCGGCGTGGAATAGGTTTCTTCTAGCCTAACCGATTCATCGAATGCTTCATCGCTTACCCAAACTTTAGCTGCGTGTATGAATTGGTCGTTGGTTCCATCATCGGATAGCCGAATTGTGAGGTTTTGACTTTCTGCATTGATATTTGTGACATGAAGATAAACCCTATTTTCACCTTTCTTACGCATAGTCAGAACACGACTTCCTTTCATGGCAGACGTAACTCGTCCAACTCTATGACTATTTCTTGGCTGTAATGAAGTAAGTTGTTTGAACCCAGAATAGATTAAAGATTTACTAGGAACAGTATTTCTTCCCGTGCGAATTAGTGCTGCATTATTGCCAGAACTATTCATAATATTAAAGATGAAAAACGCATCTACACCACCATTTATAGCTTCAGTAATGCGCCCTGCAATAGAAACGTCACTGATGTATTCGGGAGCATTATCATCAAAACCCGCCTCAGTAAGGGGATCATCTACCTGAAGCTTCCCTGTTTGTTCATTGTTATAGAAGGGAAGATCGAGGGAGTCACCTAAGGCTTTATAGGAACCAGAACTCCAGCCCTGACGATAGCCATGTGTAGTTAGAATATCGAGATTCTCAATGGCTCTGGGTAGATTTGCTTTCCATTCATCAATCCATTTTTTTCCGCCATCGACACTCCAATGACTGGGACCAAGTATTTTCGGCATGATAACGCCATTGGGGTTGGCGTTTGGATTATTGATTAGATTTCTTAGATGATCAACCGACTCAGATAGCAATCTTCCCTTTCGAATAGCATCATCAACACCGCCAGGTTCATTTAATAGATCAAGTTCATCGACAATAACACCTCGTTGACGAAAAGCATCCAGTACATCGAAATAATACTGCCCCGCGCGTTGATAAACATCTGGAATATTATCATTGACTTCACCCTTCCGATTTTCACCTTGTCCATTGCGCTTTTCCAATTCATCAGGGAGATTATTGACGGTGATTTGTACTTTTACATCGGGGTTAACGGACTGAATATCGTTAGCGAACCTAGCAAAACTATCATATTCATTAGTACCGTTAATGTTTCCACTGGGGTAATTTTTTATCCAATTAAGATGAATATCTTCAGCAACTAATTTTGTTGCTAAACGTTTATTTTCTTCTGTTTGAGCATTCCAAGTATGAACAAAGCCATCAGCCGTTCCGCCAACACCCAAAAATTCTTGTTTAAAGTTATCCGTTCTAATCCAAATAGATTGTGAAAACACATTTTGTGTAAGAGTAAATAACAGTAAACTCTTAACAATCGAATATTTGAGTGTTTTTCTTGTTGTGTTATTCATGATTTAAATTTTCCAATTAATTACTGTGCAATCTCAAATTTCCAACGTGTAAAGTCACCGCGCCAAGAAGAAGACTGCTGTAATACATTTGCGTTTTTCAGGCTAGATAAATAAATATACTTTCCGGTTGCACGATTAACGATATGCCCATAACCATCACCTCTATCTTCATAACGCCACTGAGTCCAATTACCTTTCCACGCGTTTGGTTGCACTGAAATTTGCGATCCGTTTTCAATGGTATCTGGCTTCATATATTTTCCAGATGTTCGGTTTTGAAGATGAAAGAAATCACCATTTGAAACACGTTTCCACTGCACACAATTTCCGGAATTAACATTAGGACGACTGACAATAGCGTCTCCGTTTGTACCTGAGCAAGATTGAATTTTCGCTTGCGTAGGTTTATGTACAATGAAATTCCACTCACTTGTAGGTGCTGGACTGACACGAGGCGTCGGCGATGGAATAGACGTTGGCGCATTTGTCGGCGTGGACGTCGGCACTGACGTTGGTACGATTGTGGGCCTAATTGTCGGAGTTGGATTCGCCGTGGGAATAGGCGTTGGCGCTCGAGTTGGGGTAGCTATGGGGGTCGGTTCCGGAGTAGGTCCGTCACCCGCTATAAAGGTGATGTTATCTACATTCATAGCACTGTCGCCGTTTTCAAAACGAATTTCGAACGATGCACCGGTTGGTATATTTATACTTAAAGACGCTTCGGCATAGTTTCCTACCCAAGCTCCCGTGGAATCAAAATTTAAATTAGCTGCGTTCTGACCATTTACAAAAATAGAAATGGCTCCCGACTGCTCCGATGCGTAACGCACACGGACACTATTAGCTTCTGGAACGTTATTTAGAATCATTCCTGATCCAAGTTCACTCAGGAAAGCAACGCCTTGACCACCGGACGCAGCATCATCAGTGTATATTTCTGCGATTCCATTCAACGAAGCCGATTCCGCTTCTCGAACGGTTTCACCAGTTGGATCCAAGTCATCGGTGATTTGATATACTCGTACATAGTCAACAAGATAACGAGTAGGAAAAGACAAATTATCAACACTACCACCATTAGATCCTAACGCTAAATTCAATAATAAATATTGCGGCTTCTTAAATGGATTTTGTCCTTCGCACTTAGCTGAACCATTAATGGTATTTCCCAACCAAACATCATTTAAAAATGTGCCGTCAACACTTATTGTCATTCGGTTCTCATCCCAATCTAATTCCCATATATGGTAATCATTGGTCCAGCCTTCACCGAAGCTATTCACCGCTTTACGGGAACCATCCCACTTAGGTGTCCAGCGCTGATCGGTTCCCCAAGCATAATTTGCGAGAAGGTTTCCACCGTAGTTTTCCATTATGTCGACTTCGCCACTCGACGGCCATTCACAACTGGTTCCTAACGTCCAAATAGCCGGCCAGGTACCAACAAAATTAGTTATCTTCGCGCGAACAACAATTCGACCGTAAAGCCAAGAAGCTGATTTACGAGTGGTTAAGCTCGCAGATGAATAGTTGATGTTCTGACGACTCTTCTTCCAGTCATCTGAGTTCGGATCGTAATTTGGATTGGGCCGATTTTCTCTTCGCCCCTCGATAACAAGATTACCGCCTTCTAAAAAAGCATTTTCCTTTTGATACCATTGTAATTCTCGGTTACGAACGAAACCTTCTTCGTTTCCCCAAACTTCATCGTTAAACTGACCGCTACCATTAAACTCGTCAGACCAAACCAGACGATAAGGTGAACCACCTACGAGAGTTAAACTTAAGTTATCGGCAAAACCGGCTTCGTCGCCTTTTGCTTTATAAGCATAGATCACAACGCGGTTAGCGTTTTTGCCAAATCCCGTTGTAAATTCCAGCTCACCTTTGGTGTATTGATTCGTTGTAAAGCGTACCGACTTTTCATTACCACCATAACGTTTAACACCAATAAACAATGGGTTGTTTCCGTTAACCTTACCCCATCCAGTTAAACGATAAGTTGTATTGGGAGTTAAGCCCGTTATGGTTTGCTCGGCTCCGTTATTATTTCCTAATCTAACAGCCCATGAACCCGTCTGAGCATTATTGTTAACACGTGAAGCTCCGCCATAGAGATTCCAATCATTACTGCCATCTTCAAAACTACCATTATTTTCTATATCGGCAAAAACGTGGAAAGAAATCAGAGTAGTAATTAAAAGAGTGAGCCTTTTCATTAGTGTGCCTACTTATTGTTTTTTTAATTGTATTTGACAATGAAAAATATGCTTGGCCTCAGAACAAGCTGGAAAACAAACATTCGTTTCGAAGAGACACACTTGTGTCCCAACAGTTAATTTACACCCTCAAAAATCCAGCGGGTGAAATCACCACGCCAACTGGAAGGCTGCTGTTCTATATTTGAGTTCGGCTTGCCAGATAAGAAGATGTATTTTCCCGTAGCCCGATTAATAATATGTCCAAAACTACCGTCCCT
Source organism: Cellvibrionaceae bacterium (assembly GCA_965262305.1). Classification (GTDB taxonomy): domain Bacteria; phylum Pseudomonadota; class Gammaproteobacteria; order Pseudomonadales; family Cellvibrionaceae; genus CBDHEY01. Next base: position 498,617 of record CBDHEY010000004.1, on the reverse strand, counting down.
AAGTTCAAATTGCCATTGAGTCCAATTGCCTTTCCAAGTATTAGGTTGGACTGAAATCGGCGAGCCATTTGCGTTTGTATCTGGTTTCATAAATTTTTCTGATACCCGATTTTGCAAATGAAAATAACCTGAATCTGTAAATATTTGTGCCCATTGCACGCAGTTACCACGGTTTGAGTTTGGTCGACTGGTAATAGGAGTACCATCAACGTCGGCACACGATTGGATTTTAGCACCCGTGGGTTTGTGAATAATGAAGTTCCATCCTCCTGACACATTGGGTGTCGGCTCTATTGTAGGCGTGGGGGTCGGCGCACAAGTATGCTTCGTATTGCAAGAAAACGTTGGCGTAGGTGTGGGAGTGGGTGGAGTAGGTGTTGGCGTAGGTACACAAGTATGTTTGGTATTACATGAAAACGTTGGCGTAGGGATAGGTGTCGGCGTTGAGCCTCCTATTACATTAAATTCTAGATAGTCTACATTCATCGCTGTGTCGCCACTATCGTAAAAGATGGTGACAGAAGCATCAGATGGAATATCTTGTTCAAACCTCACAATATCATAGGCGCCAACCCAACCACCTGTTGCACTAAAACTAAGATTACCCACGTCAATGCCGTTTATACTCACAGAAATTGCGCCGCTAAATTCAGAAGCGAAACGAAGTTCAAAATAATTTGATGCTGGTACCTTTCTTAGCGTCATGCTTGAATTGAGTTCACTAAGAAAAGCCACCCCTTGCCCGCCAGAAGCGGCGTCATCTAAGAATGTTTCAGCAATACCCGTTAACGACGCGGTTTCTGCTTCAAAAAGTGTCTTGTCACCCGGCGCTGGCGTTACAATCGGAGTAGGAGTGGGCGTTGGTGGTGGTGTTACAATTCCATTAGGATAGCGCCCATCTAGCTGGACTACACCTACATTATTTGGATCCAGATACTCGCCAATACCAAGTTGCCAGTTAACATCCATACGACCATAGATATCGTACTCGTTGTTACCACAAGCGGCTAAGCCACCGGTAAGCTGACCAACAATACGTTTCCCAGCATCAAACAACGGCGAACCCGAGGACCCACCTTCTGTAGTACCTACATCCCAATCGTTAATTCGCCAATGGGTTGTTTGGGCTGTTAAAGGATCAAAGTCATGGCTAATTCGTTTTTCATGCCCAGCGGGATGGTGAATACTCGTTCCTTGTGTTGGGGTGTTTGAGCTGCGGTTCCAACCTGCATAAAAAACGTTTGCCTCTTCAGGAATGGGATCATCAAATTCGATTAGCGCGAAATCCGAATCAGGGTTTTGCACTAGCATTACGGCGCCGGATTGATTGATGTTCCTTGGACCCACACCTGTTTGGCCGCTAGCTGAAGAACCAGGTGCTCGACAAGTCGGGCTTTGGAAATTCCAATATGCCACAACCGTATTCGCATATTCAGGTTGATCAAGGCAATGGTCTGCCGTTAAAAATAATCGGCGATTATCTTGAGCGGTATTATTAATCGCTGCACCGGTGCAAACAAACGAACCACTACCGGTTGAAAAAGAATAATGAGCCACGGAATTAATCTGATCCCGCCAATCATCACCTTGAGAGCAAACCACGTCGACATTACATGAACCGGACTTGAGAATCTCCTGAAGATTAGATGTTGGTTTTTCGCCGCGAAACCCATGGTTCACTGTTTGCAGACGAAGTACAACCTCGTTGCGCAGGACTTCAGGTACATTTACTTCAACTATAACGCGATCGCCCGCCACTAGAGGTGTCCACAGTTGACCATGTGATTCATTTTGTTCAGAATCATATGGGCCATGAAGGTCTGAACCATCGGGTGAGTAAATATAAACTTCTGCTCCCTCTGGCACAAAAAACTCAGAAAAACCTAAGCTCAAGTTTGTTGCGCCTTCAGATATCACTTCGTACCTAGCAACAGCGATCTGCTCTCCGCCGGCAAGCATGAATTCCCAATTGTCGATAACAACATCCGTTTGCATACCACTTGCGATTTCAAATGGTGGATCAGAGAGGTTACTAGATTCTTGAAACTGCCTTAGGTCTGCTGCGTTCCGCAAAGATTCTGTATCCACAGAATCCATCACCACTTCTCGCAGAGGTTCAAAAGAATCTGGATTTTCAATAGACATTGGGCCCGCAATTGCGTAGCTCGATTGCAAAGCAATAGCCATTAGCAATTTACTCATTAATGGTCGAGTCATTTAATTCTCCTTTGTTATTTATAAACTGCATTTCGCTTTTTTTGCCTGTAGTGAAAACGAAATGCACTGGTACTATTTAGCTTGGTTATATCTTATTTTTCTCCGCTAAATGCTTATAGCTACCTCGATTTATAATTTATTGAGCTGCTTCAAAACGCCAACGGGTAAAGTCTCCTCGCCAACTAGATGGTTGCTGCAAGATATTCGAATTAGGTTTGCCTGCTAAAAAGATCAATTTACCCGTTGCTCGATTAACTATGTGTCCAAAATTTTCTTCCCTTATCTCAAATCGCCACTGAGTCCAATTGCCTTTCCACGAATTTGGTATAACCGATATAGGTGATCCATTTTCGTTTGTATCAGGCTTCATAAATTTACCCGAAGTGCGATTTTGAATGTGAAAAAACCCAGAATCAGTGAAAACTTGCTTCCACTGCACACAATTTCCCCGATTCGAATTTGGTCGACTAGTAATTGGTGTGCGATCAATTTGCGAACATGATTGTATTTTTGCACCTGTAGGCTTGTGAACAATATAGTGCCAATCCGAACCTACCGTCGGCGTAGGAGTTACTGCAGGCGTTGATGTAGGTAAACTGGTAGGAGTGATAGTAGGCGTCGGGACAGGTGTAGCAGAAGGCGTTGGCGGCACTGGTGTCGGAGCAATAGTAGGAGTAGGTGTGCTTGTTTGAGTCGGAGTCGGATTAGGTGTTGGGCTCTCCGTGGTATTAAATTCCAGATAATCCACATTCATAGCCGTATCGCCGCTCTCAAAGAATATTTCTACTGAGGCGCCGGCGGGAATGTCCGCAACAAAATCGACAGTCGTATAAGTACCCACCCAGGCACCGGTAGAATTAAATGAAATGTTACCAGCATCTGAACCGTTCACTCTGACAGAAATAGCACCGGAAAGCTCAGAGGCATAGCGCACTTCAAATGCATTTGATGCTGGAACATTAGTCAATGTAAAACCTGCATTAGGCTCGCTAAGGAAAGCAACACCCAAACCACCAGATGCCGCGCCATCTTCATAGGTTTCAGCTATCCCAGATAATGTTCCAGATTCTGCTTCTAGTCGAACCTTGTCTCCTGGAATTGGCGTATCCGTTGGGCGCGGTGTTGGAGTTTGGGGTACAGGCGTTGGCGCGGGCCCATCGCTTAAAAAAGATTCTACCAGTGGGTACCAGCCAGCAACTCGTGACCCACGGTTATTACAATTTCCAAAATGATGTAAACCAATCACTTTGTTTGTAACCCGTGAATACACCGCTGAACCTGAACTTCCACCTTCCGTATCACAGCTATAACTCATATCCGTGCCAGAAGCACGGCCTGCTGTTCGAGGCCTATCGATTCGACAATTACCGCCACCATCAACATCACTAAAAATTGCATATTCCTTATCCCTTCCACCGGGATGTTGCGGTATCCAAATCTCTTCACCTGCTTGAGGCCCACGATTGTCTAACTCTGCAAAACCAAATTGTGCCACTCGCTCTGGGTTGTTGATGCGAAATAACGTCATATCGTAATTGAAATTTGTAACGAGAATTTCCGCGACGGAAACGCTGACTTGATTCCTGCCAGCACCACCACCGTTACAATTGGTATTTTGAAAATTAAATCTAGCTTCTGAACCAGAAACTTGGGAGGCGTTGCGAATACAATGATTATTAGTGACCATAAGATCATTGTTTGGGCTAGGGCCTACTCGCCATGCGGTACAAGTAAAGGTGCCATTACCATCTGCACCTGGGTGAGGTAATCTGGCAGTTGCCATACCAAGTTCAAATAATTCTGGGTGAGAATCTCTATAGCAGGCCGCTTCGCGTCGGTCGTCAGAACCACATACAGATTTTAATATCGGGAGATCATTCGCTTCTGCCATTTGAACATCGGAAAAGCCGTATGAGAAACCTTCTATTGATATCTTGGATTCTTTACCAACGGCTGTGTTTTCGGGCGTTTGATATATTTGAACATCAATTGTTTCACTATCAATAGTTAAAAGCCAAAACTCTGATTCGGTATTGTCATTGGACGTTAAGGTGTAGGAATCCCCATTTAAACCCGTAAACACTGCCGAATCGCCCTCTGCGAGGTTAATGCTTGCAAACTTCAGCTTTAAGTAAGTTGCCCCAGGACTGGAAATAACAGCTTTACCGACTCCATCTTGGGTCGAAATCTCTCGAAATTGCTCTAAAAATTCACCAATCTGCCTTTTTGAGGACTCTCGATCCTCTGCAAAAGCGCTCATACAAAAGAGCAAAGTAAAAAACGAACATAACCGGAAGACACTGTTTTTATTGAAACTCATAACACCCTCTATTCTTGTTTTATACGATCTTGCATTAGAAGTGACGCGATCTGGCCTGCTTTGCGCTCAAATGCTATATATCTCAAATAAGAATCTAAATAGCGAAGAAACTAAGCAATAGTTACTGCTAATCACCTTTCATATGAATACAAGATGTATCTTTTGGGTGCCATTATTCTTATTTTTATATAACTAGAGTTAGGTCCTTCTCTCAAGAATGAGATGGAAACACGCAGCTCGTGCCAAAAATGTGACTCAGCCTAAGATTTATTGACATTCCGTTAATGCCAAATCGCCTTAATCAGCGTTTTTCTAGAAAACGCTCGCACTTTGTCGAGGCTTCTTTAAAACACAGAAAAACTTGAGATTCAAATTAATTTTCAGCTCAATTTTATTGTTCGACTTTTATGTATTTGAAACACATTAAAAAAAAACGAACATTGCATACGGAGGGTTTTTGCTATGTTAACTTTAAAAATTGTTCGCTTTTATCTGGTTCTTTTTTTCGCATATGTAGTATCTAGTGTCAACATACGCGAAATAACTTGAATCAATTCACAAAAATGCAATTCCGAACTTTGGTAGAGAGGCGTACGATTTTTGTTGGGCGGTGAAAACCATTACCCAATAAGGCAATCAAATATAAAACGCTAAATTTCCGAACTTATTTTTACTCATTGGCAATTTCGTAACTGACGTTTAAAGAAGACTTAATCAAGATTTTTGAAAACTCGACTGCGCTCACATCTCCGCCCCCACCATTTAGCGAAGCTGACTCTACGCGAAACTTTTCTAGATGTGGCGAAGGAATAGGCGCTGTTGCGCCGATTTCTGAAACCTGGATTAAATCACCTAATTTCTGATTGTCAGCTGACAAAATCATAGTTGCGCGTTTTTTAGCATTTAGAAGAGCTAACTTAGCCTGCTCGTCAGCAATTTTTTGTTCTTCAGAATTTCGAAAATAGGTATTAAGAACACGCAGTTCGTTTTGCTTTGCAAGTACATCATATACATCTACAAGTTTTTCAAGGTCTTTTGTCTCAATATAAAGCTTAACGGTAGAAAAATACCCGACTGTGACTTGTTTTCCTTGATCCCAACGGGTTTTTTTACCCTGATGTATTTGCGACTGTCTAATTTGCGACCGATTAACGCCTATTTTTTTTAAACCCGTCACTAACGCAGTAATGCTCTGTAAGACTTGCGCGCGACTGTCTTTGCTCGCTTCACTTATTCTTTCAATTTGTACAGATATTTCAGCAGTATCTGGATCAACTTCAATTTCTGAAACACCTACAACTGATATAGACTTTATAAGATCAGCCTGTGCGTTTGAAATAAGCCCTAAACATACTAGTAAAATATATAGTAATCTTAAATTTGGCATTCTGAATATCCTCGAATTGTGCTGTTTTATACAAGCTTAAATTTGGTTCTAAATGCAAAAATTCGCGACATCTTTCACAAAATTTTTAATCATTTATTTTGTATTCTTTTATAACTCATGGAATAGTGTGAGATACTAAGTTTAATATTAAATTCCTCACAGCTTGTGAATAATTAACACTTTTCGGTGAAAACATGGAAGTTATCATTAAAACCAAGGACGATACGTCACTTGAAATAACTGCCCGCGACCCTAGTACAACACTTCAAGTCGAGTTAAATCAAAGTCGAGAAGACATTCACACTACCTTAAAACACGCAACACCAATTTATCCAGGATCTTGGAAAGCAATTTGGAAAACTATCGTTCCTTACCAAGAAGAAACTGCACTTAGCGACGAAGCCATTCAAGCAGAACTTGCTGATTTAATATACATGCAAGTCTTTGTTTTTCAACAACGGAAAATTGAAAATAAAAGCACATCTACAGAACAACAAAACTATCAAGTAAGAGAATTAAAAAATAATCAATCGCTCGAAAATACGCCTATCGAAGGCTATGACATCAGTATGATAAACGGCGAAGTATTTTTTAAAGTAATGGAGACATGCTTACAAGGACCCATCTCTTTTGAGTTTTACCGAATATACCGCAGTTCCAATGGAAATAATTTTGGTCTGGGTATCGGTTGGAGCTACTCTGGAAATGAATCAATTCATCTAGATGACGAATACGCGTATTTGCAAGATTCAGAAACAAGATTGATTACATTCGACCTTCCAGAAATAGGAGAAGAAACTGCTTTTGTACCTGAGGGAATTAAGCTACGTCGACTATCCTATGGCCAATTTCTAGTGCGAACTGAAGGGCAAGAAAACAAGTTATTTACCCAATCTGCGTCAAATGCCTCTACATTCCAACTTTCTCAAATTCAACACGCCTCATTTACGCCAGAAAATAAAAATTTAAGAGCACCAAAAGAGGAGTCTGGCTACGCAATCAATTTTTACTACGACAAACACAATCGATTGAGCCGAATTGTTGGTAACTGGGGACGATCGATAACCTTGGTTCGCGATAATAGCGGACGAATTCAAAATATAACTCAAAATAATGATCATCAAGAACTCAGTCGAACATTAGTCACCTACCATTACAACGATCAAGACTATTTAATTGCGCATAAAAATGCACAAGGTGCGATTGAGCAATACAAATACCTAAATCACCTTATGGAAACTCGAACGCTAGCCAATGGCTATGCCATACACTATAAATGGAATGGAATTAATGCTAATTCAAATTGCGTGAGTTGTTGGGGTGACGACGATAAAAAACGATACGTGTTTTTATGGGATCTTTCGTCTTTATGCAATAAAGCTACAGATAGCCGAAGTTATTCGCGCATCTATCACTTTAATGAGCAAGGTCAACTCGTTGAAAAAACCGATAGCGGCGGCGGCGTTCATTGGTATAACTATCAAAACGGTAAAAAACACACTTATACCAATCCACTTGGGCATACCACACAGTATTTCTATGATGATTTATGGTTACCCGCGGGCATTCGTGATGCACTAGGCCAAGAGCTGATATTAAATTTTTTCGCTAATCAATTGACCCAAATTGTCGAAAAAGACCGAACTTATTGGCGCAGAAAATACAATGATAAAGGCGAATTGATCAGCGAAATAGACCCCTATAATCAGGTCATTTCTTATACCTATTACGATAACGGTCTGATCGAATCTAAAACAGATCCAAACGGGCGGGAAACTCGATATGCTTGGTCGAGCCAAGGAGATCTTATTGAAATCCAAGATCATTCTGGCTTTAAACAAGTGTTTACCTATAATCCTTGGGGACAATTGAGCTCACAAACCACTTACATCAACGGTAAGAGCAATGGAGCAAAAACCCTTGTTGAATACAATGTCAGTGGTACCATAAAATCACTGACTACAGCAGATGGTAACATTCACCAATACCTCTACAATGCCACGAACCAGATTACCCAATATACAAATTCGTTTAATCAAGACTATAAGTTTATCTATTATAAATTTGGTAAATTGGCACAACGAGTTTCACCCAAAGGCAGCACCATTCAATTTCATTATGATTCTGAATTAAATTTAATAGGTGTCATTAACGAGAATAAAGAATCGATGCGTTTTTCGTATACAGGGGATGGCCGAATTAAAAGAGAGCGAGGTTTTGATGGTCGAGAACAACAGTACGCATACGACAAAGCTGGCAATCTAATAAAACACTTAGATGCTGGTACTTTCCTTACACGCTTCCAATACGACGAAATTGGCCGCCCCATTGCAAAGATATGCAAGCATCTAAAAGACGAATCTGTTGAACCTATCAAATTCCGTTATAAATATGATGAGATGAATAGACTCACAGAAGCTTATGGCGCAAACGATTATTTAAATTTTGAATATAATTGTCTTGGTAATATTACCCGAGAACGTCAATGTAAAATAAGCGATCAAATGAAGCTTATTAAAGCCAGTGAGCAATCAATTACTTTTTATAATATTTGGCCAGGAATTCGGAGCGGGCTAATGCTTCCTGACGGTCAACGAATTGACTATCGATTCGACCAAAACGATCGCTATACAGATATTCAACATAATAGACGAACTACCACTCACGTCGAACGAGACGCTTTCGGTAATATTCGAGAGCAACATCAAGGCGATCTTATGTCGCAATTTCGATTTGATCATCAAGGTAGGTTAATCAAACAAAGTAGTTTCAACCAAGAAAAATTCCAAAAAGGCCCGATACTTCGTTTTTTTACATATGATGCCAGAAACAAACTTTGTAAAATAAAAGACAACTCTAGCGAAACCCTATTTCAATACGACACGCTTGATCGGCTTATAGGATCAGACCATATCGACAAAAGTTCAGAAAACGCGGTTTCAAAACCACCATTTATTAACGAAAGCTATGAATTCGATACGACCGGAAATTTAATTAGTCAACAAAAAGGCTTTCCGGGAAAGTGTATTGGCGGACGTCTAGTTATTCAAGGAAATAGAACCTATACGTTCGACACTCGCGGTAATGTGATTGAAGAAAGAAACGGTATCAAGCCATCAGGCGTCACTCGCTACGAATACAACCTGCAAAATCAGCTGATAAAGATTACTCGTAACAATCAAGTTACCGAATACACTTATGACCCCATTGGAAGACGAGTGGAAAAGAAAGATGCATTTGGTGCGACGCGTTTTTTATGGGCTGACAATCTACTCATACAAGAATCAAGAAATGCGTTAAAAAAAACGTTTATCTATGAACCACAAAGTTTTAAACCCTCGGCCATTTTTATGGACGATACCATCTATCATTATCACTTAGATGTAAATCAACAAGTAAAAGAGATCACGAATAATAACGGTGAGCTAGTTTGGAAGTTCGAACATACTAGTTATGGTAAGCGCGCTAAAGAATCTGTTGGAGAAATCGAAAATAATCTAAGAGGAAATGGCCAATATTATGATACCGAATCGGGTTTAATCTATAATGGTGAGCGATATTTCAATCCAGCCATTGGTCGTTATATTTCCCAAAAAACCAACAGTCAGTCATCACCACTAAATCATTATCACTATACAATAGAAAAACGGCAAGAAAACCTTAGCAATCAATTTTTTATTAAACGAAATGGCAATCGACCAAACCTATTCTCTTCTACATTTATCGCTAAGGAGTTTTCCACTAAAGATCATCATTTATCCGATGGCATACAAAAAAACTTCATTGCATTAAAAGGGCATCAACCTAGAAATCTATGTTGGGAACAATTTGCAATTGCGCCAGATCATTGCATACTTTCTCTCGAAGTAATTTTTGAAAGTAATAAGTTTTGGAGCCAAGCACCTAAACCCGGAGATAATGAGCAAAAAGAAGAAAAAACCCCAATGAAAAGTGGTTCAGAATAGTCGAAAAACTAGAACTGCCGCTTAATTTTTACTAAAAACAAAGATTGGACACTTATATAATCTATAGATGATTTAATCTTATCGAAACATCGAAAACCTAGATATCAGAAGGTAAGCAAACGATATCAATCCAGAAGTTTTCAACGCTTTGTACTACATTCATAAACTTTGTCGCGTCAACAGGTTTAACAATGTAACAGTTCGCGTGCAAATTATAGCTCTCAATTACATCTGTATCAGCTTGTGAGCTAGTCAGCACAATTGTCGGAATGCGCTTCAATTCAGAATGATTTTTTATATGTTCAAGAACTTCCCGCCCATCCGTTTTAGGCAAATTTAAATCTAATAATATTATATCTGGTATTGCCGCGTTCTCGTTACCATTTCTTCTATATAAAAAATCTAAAGCTTCATCTCCATCCTTAGCAATATGTAAGTTATTTCGAAAGCGCGCTTCTTCAAATGCTTCTCGAGTCAATTCTATATCGCCTTCATTGTCTTCTACTAACAAAATTTCTGCTAATTTTATTTCTTTACTCATTGTTAATCTCTAAAGGGTTTATTTTAAAATCGTAAAATAGAAAGCTGAATATTGACCATACTCTGATTCTAGCCAAATTTTCCCACCATGTCGTTCTACAATTTTTTTACAAATAGCTAAACCAATACCTGTACCTGGATAATCACCCTTATGATGCAATCTTTTGAATACTTCAAAAACTTTCTTTGAATGGCGTTTTTCGATACCAATCCCATTATCACGAACAATGAATTTCCAGTGGAGATTTTGTGATTCACAAGTAATGTCAATTTTAGGAACGCAGTCTTTTTTTCGATATTTAATTGCATTATTTATAAGATTTTGAAAAAGTTGCACTAACTGTGTTTTATTCCCTCTAATCACGGGAAGTTCATCATATATGAGAACAGCGTTAGATTCGTCAAAAGAGACTCTCATTGTCTTTTTAATGCCAGATATTAGTTCAAACAAATCAATTTTTTCTAGTTTTTTTGCATCATTATCAATTCTGGAATACTCTAAAATATCACTTATAAGTGCCTGAGATCGTATTGCACCATCCGAAACAAAATTAAAATATTTTTGGCCTTTTTCGTCGTCTTTTAAGTGGTCTCTGAAATGATTCTCTAATTTTTCAGAAAAACTACGCACCATTCTCAATGGCTCTTGTAAATCATGAGAGCATATAAAAGCAAATCGCTCTAGTTGTTCATTTGACGAGGTGAGCCTATTGATCAACTCTTCCCTATCTTTTTCTATCTTTTGTTTTTCAATTAATGACATTCGGAATAAATTAAGCGCTTTGGCAACCTGAGTAATTTCATCATTTCCTCGTATATCGATATCAATATCGTAATTACCAGATGCAATTGACTGTGTGTCTTTGGTTAACCTAATCAATCTACGTGTTATATATGGAATAATATAAAAATAAAAAATTGCAAATGCTAAAACAAATATAAAAGATAAACATGCAACAACGATTTTGATATTTTTTTGTACAAGCTCATCGAACCCCTTTAACTCGTATTCAGCGTTTATACTCGCGGTTTCCAGTATACTACCTAGTAACTCATTTATCTCTTTTTCCCTTTTTTTATTTTCAATGCGTAATTCTTCAATAATTTCTTTATTTTTTATAAGCAAATTCGCAAGATTAAAAAACCCTGTTTTTGTTGTAGACTCATCTAAGAGATTCGCCGTATAGAATGCGATTTTTTTCTTCAATTTTCTATTTTGTATATTTATAACTTGGTTACTTATTTCCCGAACTGCGTTTATGTAACGTGTTTTCAAGTATTGCAAGTCAGAAAAAATAAACTGGGTATTGTATTGACTCATAGCAGAATCGATTTTAATCAGAGATTCTTGTATCTTCGATAATTTTTCGTCTTGCTGTTTTTTTTGAGTATTTTCGTTAACTTTATGTTTTAAAATAGTTCCTCTAATGTCTTTGAGAAGTTTTCTTATTCTATCTGTTCCTTTAATATTCTTTTCTAATTGCTCTTTTCGTGATATAACCGAAAAATACCAAATTTTTTCCGAACTAATAAATATATCATCTAACAATTTTTTGATTTCAAAAAGTGGTTTTTGGTGAATGGTGAACCCCAAAAGCTCCTGAAGATTAGATTTTAGTTCTTCTTCATATTCAAGAACATTCTCTAGCGAATACTCGGTTTGGCTTATGTTCCTTTCTTTAATTATCTCGTCAAGTAAATTCAAATAATCGAAAATAGATTTTGAAAACGACTGAGTTTTGTTTAACAGTGGTAAGGTTTTTTCCGTCAAGCTATTTTGTGCGTCCTTAGTGACCCTTAATGCATTCATGGTCAGTACTAAAGACAAGACAGAAAAAACTACTACGCTACAAAACGCATAAAGAAGGCTACTGGATATATTTGTTCTTATATGCCTTACTATATCCATATTAAACAACGATTTAGTTTAATTACTATTATAAAAAAGATTACTCTGAAATATAAGGAATAGCTTATGCGACAATTCAAGCACTTGCTACTAAATATTAGCATGCTATTGATCTACTTTATGCTTAATGTCAGTACTACGCAAACGACCTACGGGAGCGAATCTTCAAATTACATTACTTCGGTAGTAAAAGACCTAACTAATGGAAAACAGGTTTCTCTCATAGTTCTATACCCAGAAGGTTCATTACCTAATATAAGCGCCGTTAGCAAGAAATTTATAAGCGCAACCAAAGTCGACGTCTCTTTCCAACAAGTGACTGTAGACGACATTAATACTAAAATGTTGCTGAGTGCAGCACAGAACATCGCGGATTTCGACGTTGCTTTACCGGCCACTTTTGGCATACCCAATCTCGCAGATTTAGGCGCCATTCTAGATATTTCTATATTTGCAAGAAAACATGAAGCCAAGATCGATTATGCTCCATCGCTATATAGTTTGGGCGATAGTTATAATGGTAACAAGTATGGGTATCAAACCGATGGAGATACCTATGTCATGTTTTATAAGAAATCATTGCTCGAAAGTGACCGAGAACAGCGGAATTTCAAAGATCAATTTGGTTACCATCTTAAAATTCCCAAAACTTGGAAAGAGTTAGACGATCAGATGAAGTTCTTTCATCGCCCTAAAAACGATATGTTCGGTGGCTGTATGTTCCGTATACCTCGTTATATGGTTTGGGAGTGGTGGATTCGCTTTCACGCCAAGGGCGGATTTCCAATGGATGACAATGCTAAACCCCAGATTGCTAGCGAACAGGGTATATCCGCCCTTAATGATTTAATTGAGGCTTCAAAATATCAGCATTCTTCTGTTCGCACTAATGGCTTATTTGAAAATTGGCGAGAATATGCCAAGGGAAATTGCTATGCAAACATTGGATGGGGTGGAACACAAAAATTTTTAAATAGCGACGCATCAAAGATAAAAGGGGATATCGTTCATGCGCCAACGCCTGAAGTCGCTTATTTCAATTGGGGCTGGAATTATGTGGTTGCTAAGCAATCGAAACACCCAGAAATTGCATACTTGTTTACACTTTTTGCGACACTACCGGAAAACTCGTTACTTGCTGTAAGAGAAAACGGCTTTTTCGACCCTTTTCGAATTGAACATTATGAAGACCCTGAAATTATTGCTACCTACACTCCTTCATTTTTATCGGCTCACAAAACGACAATGCAAAACGCTATTCCCGATTTTTATATTCCCGGGCAAGGACTATATATACAAGCATTACAAGAGGCAATCGTATCGGTATACGAAGGTTTCTTAACGGCAGAGGAATCACTTCAATACGCCGCAAAGCAATGGGAAGAAATCACCATTGAATTAGGAAGGGAAAATCAAGTTTCCCATTGGAAAAGTCTAAAACAGAAATATCCAAATTGATCCATTCGGTTTGATGAAACTAAATTTATAAAAAGAGCCGAAGTCAATGCTTCGGCAAGAAAGGTGATGGAGAACATCGAAATTAAAAACTAAATCTTTGAGCGCAGAAGATAATATTGAGTTCTTGGTATTCCCTGTGCACTTACGGAACGATAAAGGTAGCCATTTTCCAACGATAGCTCTAAATTTTTTTGGTTTCTCATTGAATTCATAAATCGCTCTTCCGCTTCAAACGATTCATGCTCAATATCAAATTTGCAGATAGTCGCTTGACACTTTGCCATTAATACCAAGCTTTCAGAGATTTGTTCACTATCAAATCGATCAAAAAACGCATTTTCCATAGTCGCTCCCCATTCCGATTCGTCATACTCTGATGCAAATAACTCGTCATAATGATGTGTAAGGTTTGAGGTGGAGAGTTCAATCTGTTCAGGTTCGAAAGGAACAGAAGTGGGGTCTATTACGCTAAGCTGTTCATTATAGTCGCTTAGCTCCTTATCCAATTTATCGGATTCAACCAGCTTGTTTTTGTTTTCAATAGGGATGCGTTGAGTTTTGGTTTCATCAGGTGTCGAGTAAATAAACTGTGCTTCTAGGACTTCGTTTTCAGACTCTTGCATTTGAACGTAATGATAGTCAGTCGCAGGTCTATCTTGAATTTTTAACACTACAAAGGCAGCCAAAGTAAGACTTACTGACACCATTAAGAAAGTAGTTGTTTTCATAATTTTTCCGCGTCGATTTATGCGGCTAGTAAATACCAGCCGCGAGTTTTAGTAGGCAGGCTCTTTAAGAATCTGCAAGAATTCTTACGTATGGAATAGCTGTCGTACTACCGCTATAAGTAAGAATACAGCCTTTGTTGATCCACCCAACCCAAGAACCCGTTGCTCCTACTTCCTTACCAAGGCAAGCCAGTCCGTCTTCATCAAAGACATTGTAAGTTGTGGTGCTACTGCCATTGGTTTGTCGTGCTCTAAGCGCTGTCATATATTTGCCCGTTGCACCATCAAAATGCCAACAAGCTGAGGGCAAAACTTGGCTACGACTCACGTTATACATTTTTCCACCATTGGAGTCATAGGCAGGCATGCCTGATGGAATAATGGAAGCAACAAAATTCCAAGTAGGTGTACCAAACGCAGGATAAAGACCGCCATGGTAGGCTTTTGAGCATTCGAAGATAACGTTATTACTATTAACAGTAAAAGCTTGCATGTTCACACTGTCACTTCGGGAATCATAATTTTGGGCCCAGTAAGGTCCCGTCATTAGACATCCAGAAAGTGAAAACATTAAACCTGTAGCGACAGCTCCTTTAAAAACGAAGCCCAAGTTTTTTTTAAGTGAAGATAAGTTGATCATAGTAACTCCCTAACTATTTAAATTGTGTAAATTAGAAATAGCCTTCTGGCTATTCGTAGTAGGTTAAATTTAAAAATAAAGAAAGTTAGTGATGTGGTAACGATTAACTTGTGAGATTTTCACACGTTAACTCGATAAAATAGAACCTAAAGATTAGGTAAATGAATTTTTTTAGAAAAACTTGGATGACGATCTAGGATTTCTTTTCTTCCGCAAGGATTCCTGTACTTTTGTCATTCATACTACGAGTGTTTTTATCTTTCCAATATTGCTCAACAAACTCTTTCCCTTTTTCATCGGCCCATTTATTTAGCGTAGGACGTTCTTTAACTAATTGAAATTCCGGTACAGCAAACCCGCAGGAAGTCTGAACTAAATCCAACTCTACTTCGAATATCTGCCTTGCACCAATAAATTCAGGAAAAAAAGTAAAAAGTTGCTCCCATTTTGAATCCCGAGGATGAACCGTTTCGGCTTCGCCGTATAAACGTAAGATAAGAGGCTGCTTGTCAAAAGAACAAAACATCAATGTCATCCTCGTATCTTCAAGGATATGAGCCGCAGTTTCATTGCCACTTCCGGTCAAATTTAACCATATTATCTTTTTTTCGTTAATCACTCTAAAGCTATCCATACCCTTTGGAGACAAATTAATAAAACCTTCCAAAGGAGCAGTAGACACAAAAAATAGGTGCTGCTTTTTAATAAATTCAATATGTTTTTCGGACAATGAGTTAAATCTTTCTGCCATTATACTTTCCTAGATAGATGCTATGGGATACTTCGATAGTTGAATTTTATCAATTACATTTTTCGCTGCGTTGCTTCAACAACTTTATTTAAAACGGAATCGTCTAAAAATATTTCATGATCGCCATCTATGATAAAAAGTTCGGATTGTTTTTTATAATTTATAAGCGCTTGATGGAATTTTTCCGTTAAGTAAGGTTTTGTCACTTTGTCGTTTTTACCAACAAACAAAGTAATTTTAGTTTTTTCAGAAATGTTGCTTACAAGATTTATGGGAGATACTACATCAATGTTTCCTCTAAAACCTTTATACTTTGTCAGTTTTAACATATCTCTTCTCCAATCCGTCACATCGCATGGACAAGCGATTATAAAAGCGTGATCAATTAAATCTGGATACATCGCTATTATCTTTGCTGATATTGCCGATCCGCCAGAATGGCCGGCTAAAATTACTTTTGAGGGTTGATATATTTCTTTTAATCTATAAATGGCTTCTGCAATTTGATCAACACGCGGCTTATCATAATTGTCACCGACAGCTTTACCCTTAACCCCATCTGATTTACGGTTATCTTTATCGATATAGCCTGGACGCAGAAGCCCAACACTAATGGTATTTTCTGTTCTACCTGCTAATTTTTCAGCAAAAGTATATTGGTATATGGGTCTTTTTCTTGGGGAGTCTCCGTGTATGGCAATCACAAGCACTGGAACCTCTGAAATATTTTTGCTGGTATACGTTTTTATTTTGGAACAAAAGTTTCCAGCAAAAACTTCTATTTTAATTTCGACACAACCCCAAGATTGTGGCGCAAAAAGTGAAAAGAACAAAAACGCTATTAATATCTTCAAGTGCATTCGAAACCTATAAAACCCCTAAACCAGTAATTTTATAAAGGAAGATAAATCAAGATGTGAAGACTAGAAACGACCTAATATACAATATACAAGCTCTTGAATTAGCTACCTAAATTTATAGATTACTTAATTCTTATTTAGGAAATTTTTCAACCTAGGTAGCATTTTATATATATTGGCGCCATAATACGCTTAATACTAAAGGAGAAAGAGATCAAAAGGATATATATCGCCTATTTTAATTTCATCGCCCTCCTGATTCGAATGGATCATTGAAAGGATTTTCATTTCTATGCTTTTTTTAAGAGTTCTAGTAGTTCTATTAGTTTATCCGAGTATCCCACTCGCTAAGGAAATAAAACAAGGGAATTTTTCTCTTGAGATAATCGACGAGAAGCCTTGGGTTTCCCCATTTAGTTTAAATTTTGAACACACACCTTCACAGAATTCCGAATATGGTTCAATAAGATATATTCTTATAGATGATCAAGTATTCCAGGACAAGGATAATTCAATATCTACTTATTATCGACAAATCAGCCAACCTCTAAACCCAAGTGGAGTAGATTCTTTTTCTAGTATTTCTATTTCCTTTAATAGTGAATATCAGAAGCTATTTATCCACGACATTAAAATATATAGGGACGGTGAAGAATTTGATCGAATTAATGGTATTAAAGTCAAATTTTCCCAAAATGAACCCGATTCGGAAAATCTAATTTATACGGGCCTAGTGACCGCAAATATATTCATTCAAGACTTACGAACATACGATATCATCGAGTACAGTTATTCAATCGAGGGGAGAAACCCTATATACGGTTCAAAGTTTTTTTCAAGTCGTCAACTACAATGGGGCGTGCCGGTAGAAAATATTTTTGTAAAATTTATAACGCCAAAAGAAAAGAAAATTAAACATCAATTCATTGGGCAAAATTACAAGATTAAAAAGTCGAAATCTAATGGTTTTAAGCAACTTCAACTACACATAGAGGATCAACCCGGACTAATTGTTGAAGACGATTATCCAGAGTGGCATTTTCCTTATCCATGGATAAGCGTTTCGGAATATAAAAACTGGAACCAAATTGCCAAGTGGGGTGTAAATCTTTACACCAAAGACACTACTAAAGAAATAAAAATAGTTAACGATAAGATAAACGAGATATGGATAGCTTCGAAAGATAAATTCGATTACGCAAAAAGATCCCTAAAATTTATTCAAGACGATATTCGCTACCTATCGTTATCTCTAGGAAAAAATACTCATTTTCCACATTCACCTACATCAGTGCTTAATTCCAGGTATGGCGATTGTAAAGATAAATCAAATTTGCTAGTTCATATGCTGAACAAAAAGGGCATCGAGGCTTATCCGGCTCTTGTTTCGTATTCTAATCGTGGCGAAGTAGACCTTGGCTTACCCTCTCCAGGCGTATTTGATCACGTTATTACCGTAGCAAAAATTAAAGGAAGAGAATTTTGGTTTGATCCGACCAGAAGTTTGCAAGAAGGAGATATCGAATTTCGACCAATCAGCAATTTTAAAAAGGCTCTTGTACTAAATAAAAACTCCGCCAAATTTTCCACCATAAATCTAAATTTTGAAAAACATAATAAAGTAGAAATGCATGAAACCTTTAGAAGTGATCTAAAAGATTTGAGTGCGACTCTTGACGTAACAACTAAATACCACGGACTCATAGCAGAATACTATCGCCGTCGATTCTCTAGTTCTTCAAAATTGCAATTAAATCAAGAATTTCAACAATATTATTCAGAGTACTATGATGGTATAGAACTAAAAGAAATGAGTGCAATAGACAATCCAAAGACCAATTCTTTTTCCGTGAGAGAGAGTTATACCATACCAGGTTTTTGGAAGGAACAAGGTAACCAATATGTTGTAAGTGCCTCGTTCTACCATACTGCAATTCGCGATAGAGTTAAGGTACCTACTACCACTACTCGGAAAACGCCTTTATCAATATCTCAACCAGTTTTAGTTGAAAATAAACTGTCTGTAAAACTTCCCAAAGACGTGGAACTAAACATTGAAGAACCACCAAAAGCGATTAATACTCAGCGTTTTAATTATAATTCTCGGCTTGACTATTCAAATGGAGATTACGAAATGATTACCAATCTGTCGATCAAAGACGATTTTGTAACTCAAAAAGAAATGAAAGAATTTAAAGAGTATATGTCTAAAATCAAAGATGATACCGGTTACTCACTCACTGTTAACCTTCCAAAATCTGCTATTAATTACAGGTTTACAAAAAAGCTAACTAACTCACTCGAAAAATTAATGAAGTAATTCTCTATGAGCGTCTCCATAAAGTATTCTATTTTTTTCTTTATTTTTATATGTTCTACATTATGTTTTTCGGAAGACTATAAACTACGTATTACTGATGCTATTAATTCAGGTAGGTTTTCATCAATAGCCAAACCCGCTTCAAAGGCAACGCTATCTACTTTATTTCCCAAAATAAAAAGTGATGAAAGTCTGTACCAATTTATTCGTTTGATGCTTCAGCAGAGTATCAATAAATACTCTGCTTCAGAAGAATTTGATTTTGAAACCGTATATGAAAGAGAAATTAACCTAAAAATAAGCGAAGTCTTGCTTTTTAATAATTTAAATAACACTTATGTAAAATTTTTGATAAATATTTCTGAGGATACTATCTGGCTCTTAGATATAGAAAATGTTATATCTGAATTTTCTATAGTGAAAATAGCGGAAGATATTTTAGCTTTATTCCCAACTACAGAAGAATCACTTACCACTTTTGCATTGTTTGGAAATATTTGGAAAGAACTTTCAAAAGATACTTCTCAGGATCCATGGAAAGTGTTTGACAAAATTCTAGGTAAGCAAGCAAAAAAGGACACATTTCGTTTTTTTTACTTAGCTAGTATTTCGGTTAGACTAGTTGATTTGGGATATAATGAAATTCAACTATTAAAAGCGCTTAAGAAGGGACGAAAAAAGCTTCGTTCAGAGTCTCGCTTAATATATCTTTACGAATATATTTATGATTCGAATTACGATAAAGCTAAACCCTTACTAAATAAACTTCGTCACGTCGTTGAGAACCATGCTGGAGTTGACGCTTTTGAACTACAATTGCTTCTGGCAAAAAAGCCAAAAGATGGATACAAATTTGCAACCAAGCTCTTAAATAGAGACTCCTATCACGATTCTTATTTATACGTCTTATTTGATCATTTTCTCGAGAAAGAAAATTTCGCTGATGCTTTAAGCGTTACAAATCTTTTATATGCAAGACATGACATCTATTTTGATAGAGCCCTCTTAAAGGAATATGGAGGTAACTATGCTTTATTTGCAGATTATGTCCCGTATGAAGAGTGGCTTGATATTCACTTAATAGAAACAATAGCTGAATGAAAATATTTTTATTGAATCCAGTAATTAGAATAAACGACTGAAACCTTTGAATTTTGTAAAATTAATAAAACTGTAGCAAATTTTAAATAATCCCGTCTTCCTAAACGTTTTAATGACACACCAAAAAACAAGTCATCTTCAGTACACGAAATGGCAATTTTACTTCAATAAATAGTCCATCACTCGTTAATAATTAACCTTTAAAGTTTTATTGAGTTTCGTGCTCATGCAATCTTTTAGTACCTCTAATAAATTTAATCAATATTTTATCTATCAATGGTATGGAACATTTTTTAAGCGGTCTTTAGGCACTAATTTACATTCGCTGATCTAATTTCCTAATCATTATGTCAATTGGAATACACGATTAAATTTCCTGTTAACAGAAAGTTAAATAACGAGTTAGTCAAAATTAAACACTTATACTTCTGGAGGAATACATGAAAGCAATTTTTGGATATGCTGCTGTTCTTAGTTTTGGAATAGCACTAGCATCACCTAGCGTATTATCAAAACCGCGCCCTACGAGCTACAAAGGTTCTGTAGAAATTAAAAAAACTGAAGCCGCAACAGCCATTAAAGGACGTGTATGTTTAGATAGGAACCGCGATTCTGTTTGTCAAAAAAATGAAAAGGGACTTGGTCGAGTTTTAGTTTCAGATGGATTAAATGTTGTAAAAACAAATTTCAAAGGTGAGTATGAGTTACCCTTGCCAACGGATGCTGACGAAGCTCGAGGAATGTCGATCTTTGTAACTCAACCAGATGGGTATTCTGTTCCGGTAGACGAATTTAATGTGCCGCAATTTTATTACGTTCATAAGCCTAATGGTTCACCCCTTGGCGTCGAAGGCGAGCCCTTTAGGTTTGGCGGATTGGCGCCAACCGGTGCTTTACCAAACGAGATTAACTTTCCAATGATTTGGACTGGTCACAAGAGAAAGTTCAAAATTGTTGTGGCAGGGGATACTCAAGCATACAGCAATACGGAAATTGGCTATATTCGAGATACCATCGCGAGTGAGTGGGCGGCAATTAATGATCTACAAGCTGTTATTGTCGAAGGTGATGTAATGGGCGATGATCTGAGCCTCTATCCACGTTTTAAAGAGATCTTGAGTGTGGCTAAAGCACCGCAATACTACGTAGGTGGTAATCACGACCTGGATTTCGACGCGCCAAGTGATGATCACTCCTTCGATACTTTCCGTCGCGAGTGGGGTCCAGAATACTACTCTTTCGACATTGGGCAGGTTCACTTCGTGGTGCTTGATGACGTTAAATATCCTTGTTTAGATGAAGATAACTTAGACGGCTTACACGGTGGTTGTGACGATGACATATTAAGTGGCGCAACTTATAACGGTGTCATTACAGAGCGTCAATTAGAGTGGTTAGCAAACGATCTTGCTCATGTACCTGCTCACAAGTTAATTGTTGTAAACAAGCATATTCCTATCGCCTCGTTTATTGACCAAAACATAGCTCGTCAAATGGTTGATAACCAGGTAGACCTCTATAAAACACTTGGTTGTGAGCAAGACTCAGATACGGGTTTCTTCCCACCTGAAAATTGTGCAAGACGCGTTCTTGCTCTTAGCGGTCACACTCACACTCTAGAGCAAATCCGCCCAGGTGAATCTTTTGAAGGATGGGAAACGACATTGACAAGTGGAGGTATCTACGAGTCGGGTGGTCCTGCGCCTTTCCCACAGATAGTCACGGGAGCAGCGGCCGGTTCTTGGTGGTCTGGTGATTTCGATTCAAATGTAGTCCCTGAGTCATGGCAGCGTCTTGGTGGACCTCGTGGATATTTGGTTATCGAATTTAATGGAAATCAATATCGTGACACATTCAAAGCAACAGGCATGGCTGCAGACAAGCAAATGTCAATCGACTTCCTAACACCTTCATTTGAAGAGTGGTTCCGTACTTTGGCAGATTGGCGCAATAGCGGTGCTGATGTCTTAGCTAAGCCTCCAGTTAACATAAACGACCTACCAGATACTAAGCAAATCACTCTGGATGAACTTGCAGCAGGCACCTACCTTTCGGTAAATGTTTGGAATGGTTCAAAAGAATCTGTTGTTAGCGCTCGCTTTGATTTGCGTAAGCCAATTTCTATGACTCGAACTCAAGCAGGTGAGGGCGAAAATATCTTGGAAACTCTGGACCCTTTCGCACTTAAACGTCAAATGCAAATCGCTCGCTTCGCTTACACAAGCGAATCTGGTGAACCACGCGCAAATGGTTTCGAATTATTTGGTGGATCACAACGTTGTCCAGGTGGGGAAGGCCCTTGTACTCCTCGCCCAGATAGCTCATTTTTCTGGGCTGACCAATCACAACATATCTGGCAATTAGCGCTTCCAACGGATCTGGATTTAGGCGTTCACGTTGTTAAGGTTAAGAACCGCGATAGGTTTGGCCGTACGTTTGAAGAAACTGTCACTTTTGAGATTGTTGAAGAGCGTTCAGCGAAATACTTCCAAAGTCAATTATTTAACTAATTTCATCATTAGTTAGCCTAGGGGAGCAATAGCTCCCCTTATATCCCAATAACAGTACTAAAACTGCAATTAATAAAAGCTAAGCTGACATAACATGCTTTTTTAGTGGACGATCACAATGTTTTCTAAAAAATTTACGGTCATTTTAGGTTATCTATTTTTTTCTTCATTCGGTTACCTATTATGTGCTTTTACCTCATACACACATGCCCACTTTTCTGTTGCACCGAAAATTAAAGCCTACTACACCAAATTATCCAATGAAGAAAGCGTTATAACTGGTGAAAAATCGAGCGTATTTAATCGTACAGAGTTTCTGAATTATTTAGAGCGACTCACTGCATTTGATACAAAATATGACCGTGTACAACCTAAGTTCTATGCTCACTTTAATTTAGTTCGTGGTATTGCATTGGCCTACCCGGAAAATGTCCATGATTACATAGATACACTCACATTACTCAAGGCAAACCCCAATGTATATCATGAAGGGATAAAAAGCTGGTTTAGTGATCAGGCAGAGTTATTCACGTCCTTCAAAATGCTACATAAAGAAGCTTTGAACAAAGGTTTAGAAACGTCTCCAGAATACCAAACCGTTTCTCGCTTTTATGCTGCCGGAAAAAAAGCTGCCTTTTTAGAAGAACTTATCGTTCTTGGCGATATGCCACCAACTGTGAAAGGATTAAAGGAGTATTTGTCCAAATTGGCGGATGCTGAAAAAATAAATCCAGCAACGGGAATCACACAAGATACTGAACTTACCCCTGCGGACGAACAACAACGAATGAAAAAACGTTGGGTCGACTTTCGCAATGACCTATTAGCAACATCAAAAATCGAACGGTTTTATAGAGATGTAAAACAGGCAAATTTATCTAAATCCGCGTTAATGGCAAGAGTAGAGGGAGAACCTTTATCGCTAAATGAATTTAATTTGCATTTTGGTCTGCTCAGCGACAATCGCTTTGCCTCACAAAAAAAAGCAAACAGTGAACGAATGATTTTTCATCTAGCGGCGGCGAAACTCTACGATTCTCTGGGTTTTAACATACAGAAAGTTAACACAGACATCGAAACCACCAATCGCTTTATTTTGATAGGAATTGAGTTATCTAATCAAGCTTTTAATTCAATTGATGGTGTAAGAGGCATCCCCGGGGAACTTGTTTATGTTCGTGACTTACAAGCCTATCCTAAAATTTTAGAAGTAAGAGATTGGTACACTCCGTCGATCAGTCAAAAAGTATTAGATGAAGATTTCTTTGACCCAGTTGATTGGGTACTAGAGCGATCGATGGAACCACAGCACTCTATTCATCTTTAGAAAAAATTGTATTCAACAATAATCATGTTAGAGACCAATGTAAAAGCCTACTCGAGCAAAAATGAAACTCTATTTGTGTTTTCCTTTTGCTTGGCAATATGTTTTATTGGGTTTTTACGATTTTTACAAAATGATGTTGCTGACGAGCAACAACTGAAACCTTATCAAAAGTTCATAAACGAACTAAGTAGCGCCCAAAAGTATCTCTTTGAAACAATGGTTTACTCAACGTCCGAGGTTACTTTGCTTTACGACGATACAGGTTTTTGGCCGGAAACATTTGTACTCGAAGAAGAAGGCGTTTTACCCTTTGCTCATAACCTATTACCTAATCAATCTTACAAATTCACTTGGTTAGCCTTTCAACACGGGTCGTGGGTGGACTATTGGGGTACAAATACCGATTTATCAACCACACTCTTACTCCGTATTATTGATTTACACTCAGGCTATCATCCGCACCCCCACCCTGGCGTCGATTATGATCCAAACAAAAATACCGCCTCCCAAATATGGTATTACCCGCAATCGAATCGAAACTATCCAGGAGAGCGACTACCGGAAGCAGGATGGACTTGGCTACTAGCGCGCAATGACCTATTACTCAGGAAAAAAGAAAATGAAAAATAAAACCCTTTCTTCTTTGTTTGTTCTACTTTTAATTGTCATATCTAGTAGTGCCTATTCTTCTAACTTGAATATTGGCGTCACCTTAAATCCCTATTATTCGTGGGTGGCAAATGTCGGTATGGAGCTAGTTGATGTGACACCCGTTATACCCAATGGCATTAATCCTCACTCTTATCAACCACGCACTCAAGACATACTAAATTTGCAAAATATCGACGCTATTGTGATAAATGGAATGGGTCATGACGAATTTATAGAGCCTATGATTAAAGCAATTGAAAAAGAAATAATGATAATAGATCCCGGCATGACAACACCTCATGTACACGCGGATGGCACTAAACACGGAAGTATTGAGCACAGCCATAACTTCATTTCCATTAATAGTGCTGCTAATCAAGTGCATCAAATTTCCAAATCATTGGCTCACCTAGATAGCCAAAATGCCGAAATCTATAAAGAGAACGCAAAGATATATAGAAAAAACTGCGCGCGATTCTCGCAAGTTCAATCAATCAATTAGATTCAATCAATACGGAAAACCTGGTGATAGCGACGACTCATAATGGGTATCGACATTTGTTAAATGAATTAGGGTTGGATGTTGACCTTGTTCTAAAACAGAAACATTCTGGTCAACTGTCAATAAGTGAATTGACTGCTCTCAAAAAGGAGTTCGCCCAAATCCAACCAGATATCTTGTTTTCCGAAAAATATTTCCCAGATCCAACGCTATTAGAATTAGTAACAGCTCAAGAAACCAAAGTATATGATCTAACCCACGGAATATATGGAGAATATTCATCAGAAAAATTCGAACAGGATATTATTTATAATCACCAAACAATTATAAGAGCAATTAAAGATTGGGTTTTAAAAAATGGAAATGCGTCAGGCTGATTCTGATTGGATTATCAAATTTGAAGATCTAAATTTAATCCAAAATAACGAAGTAATTTTAGAAAAAATTGATTTCTCGATTGATAGAGGCGGTATTCATCTTATTCTGGGCCCGAACGGTGCTGGCAAATCAAGCCTAATAAAATGTATTTTAGGCAAAACCGAATTTAGTGGAAAAATAACGACACGATTAAATCAAAATAGACCGATTGGATATGTGCCTCAATTAGCGCAATTTCACTCTGGATTACCATTAACCGTTGCGGAATTTTTAAGTATCTGCTGGTGGAAAAGCCCAGCTTTTATTAGGATTGATAAAGAAAAACGAAAACATGTTAGTGACATTTTAGATCGGATAGGGTCGTCTAACTTAATCGATAAGCAAATGAAATCCCTCTCTGGCGGCGAAGCCAGAAGAATTTTTTTTTGCCAAGCTATTTGGCCATTGCCTGAATTACTTATTTTGGACGAACCAACCAACCATATCGATGAAATTACTAGTGTCGCTTTAATAGAACTCTGTAAAAAATTCAGCGATGATGGATTGACCATTGTGATTGTTACACATGATTTGGCCAGCTTTTTAGATTTCAGTAATATGATCTCTCTTATTAATAAATCTCTTCTATTTACTGGTACTATAGCTGAATTCTACGAATATCGAGCAGAGAAAAATCTTACGATAAATAAGCGTTTACACGATGCTTCGGAAAATCTAAATTCATGGATTTAGTATATTATTTTTTTCAAAAGCTAGTGCATTTAGGCCTTCTTCCTATGGCATTTGAACAGGCGTTTACTGTTCGAGCATTTATAGCGGCATGTATCATAGGACCTCTACTGGGTTCTTTTGGAACCATTGTTGTTGCTAAGCAAATGGTTTTTTTTTCCCAAACTCTAGGTAATGCAGCACTTACAGGTGTGGCAATAGGTTTATTAATAGGTGAGCCGTTAAATCAAACCTATTTAGGTTTATACGGCTTCACATTAATTGTTGCTTTCCTAATGAATTACATAAATCGCCACATGATTTTAGACAATGAGGTAATCGTTGGTTTAATTCTCTCTCAGGTGCTTGGGTTAGGCATTGTACTATTGATTATTGTTACGAAAAAATTTGATGTTCATCAAGTAGAAGCAATACTCTTTGGAAATCTAATCACCGTGAGTGAGTTTGATGTTGTATTGCTCTTTATTATTTCTATTTTGTGTAGTGTATATCTTTATAGAAATTTTAATCGGCTTTTATTATCAAGCTTAGGAATCGGTATCGAACAAACGAAACAGTCAAATACTTTTATAGAAAGTTATTTTTTTACTTTTGTACTTACTTTATTGGTTGTTTCAAGTTTGAAACTAATTGGTGCTTTACTCGTCCTAGCGCTGTTGGTTTCGCCCGCTGCCACCGCTAAAAATATTTCTAATAATTTATTACAGTATTTTTGGCTTAGTTTTATTTTTGGTGGAATCATAGCGTTAAGCGGAGTTATAGTCTCAGCCATCTGGCCAATTCCAACCGGTGGAGCCATTGTTTTTTCTGCTGGTGTATTATTTTTATTGTCTTTTATAAAAAGATCTACCGCAAGATAAACATAAATCTTCTCATCATTGATTTTTCATCTTCAAAAAAATTAACAACGCCGGTTCGTTTTTGAATTTTATGGCGTCTTAAATAACGAGTACTCAATAACAATAGTCTAGATCCTGAATAAGATCCTGTTTATCAATCAACTTGATTGATTCATGGTGATGTTAAAAATTATTTAAGTAGGAGAGTACCCATGTACCGCACGCCCCTAAGTATTGCGGTTGCCGTCGTAAATTCGACCATTGCATTTTCTTCGGTAGCTCAAACAGAAAATACAGAAACACAAAGCTCGAATAGCCTGTTTAATCTAGAGGAGGTTGTTGTAACAGCAACACGCCGCGAATCTAAATTACCTGATACCCCCTTATCTATTAGTGCATTATCAGACGAAGCCTTAGAAATTTTTAATGTAAACGACGTTAGTAATTTAGCCCAATTAGTTCCAGGACTACAAATACGAGACAATGGTGTCGATGGGCAGGGATCCGTCGATATAAGCATACGAGGGGTTGGTAATTCCAATTACATCGAGACTGGTGAACCCAATGTATCTTTTAATATTGATGGTGTTTATACCGCCCGTCCTCAAGCAGCATTACAATTGTTTAGTGATGTAGAGCGGGTGGAAGTTACCCGCGGCCCACAAGGGACCTTGTCGGGAAGAAATGCGACAACAGGATCAATCAATGTAATCACCAAAAAACCCCATTTTGATGCGGTGGAAGGAGCTTTGGAAATTGAAGCCGGAAGCTATGCCGCTAAAGGAATAAATGGCGTACTTAATTTACCGGTCGGAGACAGCTTAGCGTTACGATTCAATTTCGCAAAAAGAGAGAGGGACAGTTTTTACAATCTTGTGCGAGACGACGATCTTAGAGGAGCAACCTTACCAACTGATTTCTCCGGCGATAATATTCCGGAATTCGAAACTAATTACGGCGATCCCACCGATGATGGCCCTGGCTCTCCCGGATCTGAAGATAGCCAAACATTTCGAGTAAGTGGCTTATTCAAGCCAAATGAGGCATTCAGTTGGTTATTAACCTATGAACAATTCGAGGATAAAGCTGTAGGAAAACCTTTTACATTAGATTGTGAACGCGCCGACTGTGAGGCCAATTTAACACGCGAACAGATCCCTCAAGCCGACCCCTACACAGCCTTTTTAAGCGTCCGCGGCGAACAGGATCAGAAAATTCAAAACTTTCGTTCTGTAATCGATGCCAGCTTCGACGGATTATTCGATATAAAATATACCTATGGCCAAACAGAATTCGATCATACTCTAGTGCAAGACCTTGATGCCGGTCTGGCCATTGAACTCGTTTTCATTGATGAACCCTGGTTGAATGAATCTGAAGTGCACGATTTACAGTTTTCTTCAAATGGAGAAGGCGCTCTTGATTGGGTGGCTGGCCTTTTTTATTTTAAAGAAGAGACCGATAGAAATTTTGGCGTATCTTTTTTCCCGTTTGGTTTTCAAATTTTTCCAAACCCCAATTATACAGTGGAAACTACTGCAGCTTATGCCGATTTTACCTATGATTTTACTGACAGATTCGAAGGTTTCTTTGGTGTCCGCCATTCAAATGATAAAAAATCCAATGAAGGTAGTGCTAGATACGAGTTTTTAGCAAATAATTTCGCGTGTCCCGGTGCATTGTCCGAATCAGACCCTCAAGGGCGTGTATTTATTAACGCCGGGTTTGATCAAATTCTCAATACGCCAGAATGCTTTACTTCGTTCCTGACCACCGATGATACTGATGAAAGCTTTACGGATTTTCGTATCGGTGGAAAGTACAATTTAACAGACGATACCAATGTATACGCGTCAATTGCTTCTGGGCATAAGGCCGCGTTGCAAACACAAAGGATAGTGAATACGCGTGCAGGAGGATTTCTAGATATTCCTGTTGAAACAGAAAAATTAATCAGCTACGAAATTGGCTCAAAGGGTAAAGCATTTGACGGATCACTAAACTTTGCCGCTGCCATTTTTTACATGGACTATAAGGATAAACAGGAAGCTCAATTTTTAAATTTCGGTGATACAGGGTGTGATTTAAACGGTAATGGAATTAACGATAGTCTAGATCGAAATGGCGCAACGCTCCCAGAAGAGGGGTTTGCTGGTTGTGGCGCTGATGAGCCATTCAGTTTCGATACCATTGTTGACTTAGTTGATACTGAATTTCCTGATCAAGTTGAGTATTCGGTCACCAATGCAGCAGGTGTCGATATCTTCGGGTTAGAGCTAGAAGCCGCAAGTAAAGTTGGCAACAATGGATATCTCAATGGATTCGTTACTTACACTAAAGCGGAATATGAAGATTTTAGTTACAGCCATGTCTTAGGTTGCCCAAACCCAAACTTAGAACATTGCAGCATTCATAATGTATCAGGTAATACACCTCGTTCAACGCCAGAATTTACCTTTAACTTAACCTACAGCCATACTTTTGACCTTGGTAAATTTGGCCAAATAGTCCCATCTATTAACAGCTATTATCGAAGTAAATATTTCTTAACACCAGAAAACATTGAAGGCGGTATCGATCCAACCCTAATACAGCAGGGAAACATATTCGACAATGTACTCGATGATAATGGGAATCCGACAAATTTAGATGCCGACGGGAATGAACTTGGACAAGGGAATGTCAATGAATCTGAGCTTTATTCAGACGTACAAGATGATTCTATTATAGTCAATTTTAATGTGACATATACATCTCCTGGCGGATCATTTAATGCGCAACTATTTGGAAACAATATTTTCGACGAGGTAGTGCGCACAAATGCCCGTATTGATACTGCGCAAACAATTGGTTTTGTTTATGAAGATCCAGCTCAATTTGGTGTAAGGCTTAAATATAACTTTTAAATTAACGGGTTAATTATTAAGCCGTTAATGTATAAGCATGTTCAGTTTAAAAACTTAACTAGCTTATCATTCATTGTTGCTCTCAATAGCTTGCCGGTCGAATTTAGATCGGCTTTTTTTGTCAATTATTACGAATAATTTTTTTTGTGAAGTAGTTGGCTAATTTGAACAAAGACAAGAATAATATTTTTTGTCATTCCAATAGTTAAACAAATTATGCTGAGATTTCATTCTCTAGCTATTATTCAAAACAAACTAAATTGATATTTTTTAAATCATTCTGCATAAAAATTATTTCTCATTTATATTTTTAAAATCGAATTTATAATTTGTTAACCTATTTTTTACTAATTTTCAGTTAAAGTTTTTCTGATCTAGTTTCAATAAAGATAAGCAGTTTAGTTTTTGTTTATCTCACTTCTAAAGCTTTAACGGACGAGCTCTCAATAATAATCATCTAGATCATGAATTAAATCATGGTTTATCACTCAATTTGCTTTGATTAACTCATGGTAGTTTAAATTTTTTTTCCATTAGGAGAGTATCCATGTATCGCACATATTTAAGTGTGGCGATTGCTGTCGTGAATACGACATTCGCATTATCTTCGGTTGCACAAACAAAAACCAACGAAACACAAACACCAACTAGCTTTTTTAATTTTGAAGAAGTGGTCGTAACAGCGACTCGTCGAGAATCTAAACTTCCCGAAACGCCTATTTCAATAAGCGCACTTTCCGATGACGCCTTGGAAATGTTTAATATCAGTGATGCAAGTAATCTCGCACAGGTCGTCCCAGGATTACAAATTCGTGATAATGGTGTCGATGGTCAGGGCTCTGTAGATATTAGTATTCGAGGTGTAGGTAATTCTAATTATCTAGAGACAGGTGAACCAAATGTTTCTTTTAATATAGATGGTGTATACACCGCGCGCCCTCAAGCAGCATTGCAATTGTTTAGCGATGTAGAAAGAGTAGAAGTTTCTCGAGGCCCACAGGGAACACTTTCAGGTCGAAACGCAACAACAGGTTCTATAAATGTCATTACAAATAAGCCTCATTTCGATTCTATTGAAGGCACTCTAGAAGTCGAAGCGGGTAGTTATGATGCAAAAGGCATAGGTGGTGTTTTAAACATTCCCATCCTAGACGTATTCGCCTTGCGGTTTAATTATGCTAAGAGAGAAAGAGATAGTTTTTACACGTTCATTAGAGATGATGATCTAAGAGGCCCAACTCTTCCGACTGATTTTTCTGGCAACAATATCCCAGAATTTGAAACAAACTACGGAAACCCTACCGATGATGGACCTGGTTCGCCCGGTTCAGAAGACAGCCAAACATTTCGTATAAGCAGTTTATTTGAACCAAACGATTCATTTAGTTGGCTATTGACCTTCGAACAATATGAAGATAAAGCCGTAGGAAAACCCTTCACATTAGATTGTGAGCGGGCGGACTGCGAAACCCAATTAACAAGAGAACAAATTGCTCAGGAAGATCCGTTTACGGCTTTTTTAAGTTTACGAGGCAAACAAGACCAGAAAATTAAAAATTATCGGTCTGTAATTAATGCAAGTTTTGATGGGCTCTTCGATATAAAATATACCTATGGGCACACTGACTTTGAACATACACTAGTGCAAGACTTGGATGCAGGTTTGGCTATTGAGATTGTGTTTATCGATGAGCCCTGGCTTAACGAATCCGATGTACATGATTTGCAATTTTCCTCAAACAGCGAAGGCGCTCTTAATTGGGTAGCGGGCTTATTTTATTTTAAAGAAGAGACAGATAGAAATCTTGGAGTTTCGTTTTTTCCTTTTGGCTTCCAGATTACCCCAAACCCTAATTATACTGTGGAGACAAGCGCAGCCTACGCCGACTTCACTTATGATTTTACAGAAAGATTCGAAGGCTTCTTTGGTTTACGCCATTCAAATGATAAGAAATCTAATGAAGGTAATGCTCGCTTTGAGTTCCTTGCAAATGATTTTGCTTGTCCAGAAGCATTGGCGGAATCAGACCCACTAAATCGTGTATTTATTAATGCCGGTTTCGATCAAATTCTCAATACTCCAGAGTGCTTAACTGCAGACCTGACTGCTGAAGAAACTGACGAAAGCTTTACCGATTTTAGAATTGGTGGTAAATACGATATCACAAATGATACAAATGTTTACGCCTCAATTGCATCAGGGCACAAAGCCGCGCTTCAGACACAAAGAATATTTAATACTCGATCCGGTACAATTTTAGATATACCCAATCAAACAGAAAGGCTAATTAGTTACGAAATAGGCTCTAAAGGTAAAGCATTTGACGGGGCACTCACCTTCGCTACAGCACTATTTTATGTGGATTATGAAGATAAACAAGAAGCCCAGTTTTTAAATTTTGGTGATACGGGTTGTGACCTAAATGGGAATGGCCGCAACGATAGTTTAGATCGAAATGGACAAACACTTCCTGATGAGGGGTTTTCAGGCTGTGCCTCGGACGAATCTTTCGACTTCGACAATGTTATCGACTTAGTTGATACGGAATTTCCCGATCAGGTTGAGTATTCAGTTACAAATGCCGGAGGTGTAGATATTTATGGCGTTGAATTGGAAGCCGCAAGTAAAATTGGTAGCAATGGATATCTAAATGGTTTTTTGACCTATACCAAAGCAGAATATCGTGAATTTGATTACCGACACGTTTTGGGTTGCCCTAACCCAAATCTAGAGCACTGTACTTTGCACAATGTATCCGGTAATACTCCACGATCAACGCCAGAATTCACGTTTAATCTGACTTATAGTCATACGATTGAACTTGGAAAATTTGGTGAGCTAGTGCCTTCAATCAATACCTATTACCGCAGTAAATATTTTCTAACACCTGAAAATATTGATGAGGGGATTGATCCGAGCTTAATTCAACAAGGTGATTTATTCGATAACGTTGTAGACCAAAATGGAAACCCACTAAATATAGATTCTGATGGGAACCCACTTGGGCAAGGCAATGTTGACGAATCTGAGCTTTATTCCGATGTACAAGACGACTCTATTATCGTGAATTTTAACCTAACCTATACGTCGCCCGGAGGTTCGTTCAATGCACAAGTGTTCGGAAATAACATCTTTGACGAGGTAGTCCGCAGCAATGCAAGAATTGATACGGCGGGAACGATCGGTTTCGTTTATGAAGATCCGGCTGAATTTGGCCTAAGACTGAAATATAACTTTTAAACGAAACAAAAAATGCTCTCAAAAGTTTGCCGATCTCACCAGATCGGCTTTTTTTTGGCCAAATTTTTACCAATTCTATTTTCGTTTATTGGGTCGTTTTCTAGATATATTTCGTTTCGGGATAGATTGGTTTCGTTTATCGCCCCGCGCCATTCGAACTGGCTGACCACGAGATGACTTACGCAATTGGTTTTTCAAAGGAATGAGTTGGTGTTCGCCATTGCCTATCAAATCTTCACGCCCCATTTCCTTCAGCGCGTCGCGCAATAAATCCCAGTTAGCGTCATCGTGGTAGCGTAAAAAAGCCTTTTGGATACGCCGTTGTTTAAGCTCTTTGGGTGTAAACAGCTTGCGTGATTTATATGTCAGTGGCTTTAGCGGATTGCGATTGGAATGATACATTGCCGTCGCTAATGACATAGGCGATGGGTAAAAAGTTTGTACCTGGTCAACCTTAAACTTATTTTTCTTGAGCCAGAGTGCCAAATTCATCATGTCTTTATCTTCACAACCTGGGTGAGCTGCAATAAAGTAGGGGATTAGGTACTGCTTTTTCCCGGCTTCCTTAGAGTACTTGTAGAACATTTTTTCAAACTTATCATAAGTACCCATTCCAGGTTTCATCATCTTATCGAGTGTATCTTTCTCACTGTGTTCAGGAGCAATTTTTAGATAGCCACCAACATGATGCGTAACCAACTCTTTGACATATTCAGGATCTTCCACAGCGAGGTCATAGCGCAAACCTGATGCGATCGAAATAGTGTGTATTCCTTCAATATCTCGTGCTTTGCGATAGAGTTGTGTAGTGGGGCTGTGATCAGTGTTGAGGTTTTTACAAATCGTAGGATATACACAACTCAACTTTTTACAGGAAGCTTGGATCTCTGGGTCCTTACAATTAAGGCGATACATATTAGATGTGGGTCCACCAAGATCCGAGATATGGCCAGTAAAACCTGGGACTTTTTCACGAATATCTTCGATTTCCCGCAATATGGAGTCTTCAGAGCGACTTTGAATAACTCTTCCTTCGTGCTCGGTTATCGAACAAAAAGTACATCCACCAAAGCACCCTCGCATAATATTTACGGAGGTTTTGATCATGTCATAGGCTGGAATTTTCTGCCCTTCGTACTTAGGGTGAGGGACTCGCTGATAAGTAAAACCGAAAACCGAATCCATCTCATCAGTTTCAAGCGGAATGGGTGGTGGGTTAACCCATACTTCTCGGTTTCCGTGCTTTTGCACTAGTGTACGAGCATTGTGAGGATTTGATTCTTGGTGTAAAACCCGAGACGCATGGGCATAAAGCACTGGATCCTTCGAGACTTTTTCAAAGGAGGGTAAACGGATACAGGTTTTACCAGGATCTAATTCCTTCTCTTGACGACGCAACGGCAGAGGTACCACACGGACCACCTGCTCGTCATTCGATTCCGTTTGCTCTTCTTCTGAATCACATTTTTTTTCTGGCTCGTACTCATAAGGATTGGGAATCGCATCAAGCCGCCCCGGCCAGTCTATTCGCGTTGAATCTAATTCAGTATATCCACCTGGAACATGGGGTAAAATCACCGTAGTTCCTCGAACATCGCGAATTTTGTCAACATCTTCGCCTAAGGATATTCTATGAGTTAACTCTGTAATCGCACGTTCTGCGTTACCATATAGTAAGATGTCCGCCGTAGAATCAATTAAAACGGAACGCCTAACTTCATCACTCCAATAATCATATTGTGCAATACGTCTTAAGCTCGCCTCAATACCACCGATAACTACCGGTACATCTTTATATGCTTCTTTACAGCGTTGTGAATAAACAATTACCGCGCGATTAGGGCGTTTTCCTGGTTCGCCATTTGGCGTGTAAGCGTCATCACTGCGTGGCTTTAAATCGGCAGTATAGCGATTAATTAAGGAATCCATATTTCCTGCGGTAATGCCAAAATAAAGATTCGGCTTACCTAGTACCTTAAAGGGTTCCGCAGAATCCCATTCCGGCTGGTCTATAATGCCAACGCGAAAGCCGTGGGATTCCAGCAAACGACCCATTACAGCCATACCAAAACTAGGATGATCAACATACGCATCACCAGTAACGATAATAACGTCGCAAGAATCCCAGCCGAGCGCGTCCATCTCTTCGCGGTTAGTTGGCAAAAAAGGCGCAGTGCCAAAACATTCTGCCCAATACTTGGGATAAGACATTAAATTTGGCGCGGAGATCGGTTTCATAGAGTCAGATAAATCGAAGTTTAAGTATTTGAGCATTATAAACGCATTTGTAATAAATCGCGCTCAGCGATACACCACTCATCACGTATCATGCTGCTACCTTTACGAAAGACCCACAAATTAGATTCAATATTGACGCAGGAAGAATTAACAAAGGCGCAGTTTGCCTATGTAATCAAGCCGTTTCGAAAATAGAATATCAACCGTAATATTAAAGACTGCTATAGAAGATTGAACATAGTCTAGAGCAATTCTTAACCCTCATCTCGTAATCATTGTAGGTCCCTTCAAAGTTGCGCGACGATTCTCGTAGCATCAAAGCGCAACATTTTTTCAATTGTTTTTTTAAATTAATAATACGCACCTGATATAATTTATTTATTATAAATAACTATCAAATTCTTAAATTTAATTAAATTTATTAAATAAGTTTCTTGTGAGAAACTCATTTTAAGTTATCAAGTAGAGCTTAAATCATGAAAAAAACAGCAAGTTTTGCCACCGTGCACATGATCGTTGCGTTCGGAGTGGGGTATTTAATGACAGGAGATATTTTGGTTGGCGGAGCCATAGCCCTAGTCGAACCCGCATGCAATACCGTGGCTTACTATTTTCACGAGAAGGTCTGGAATAATGGATTTTTTCGTTTAAATCACCAAATAAATAGTTAATAGAAACGTGTTAATTCAACCCATCCAGGAGGACAAAATGACAGACATTAATATAGGTATTTCAAAGCAAGAGCGTATTTTAGTAGCCCAAGGCCTTAAGCAATTACTTGCAGACTCTTACACTCTATATCTGCAAACCCATAACTTTCACTGGAATGTTACGGGGTCACAATTTCGCGAATTGCATCTAATGTTCGAAGAACAATACACCGAACTAGCGACGGCGGTGGACGAAATAGCTGAGCGAATTCGAACACTCGGTATATACGCCCCAGGCACTTATAAGAAGTTTGCGGAACTTGCGTCAATTGAAGAAGTAGAAGAAATCCCTGATGCGCGACAGATGGTCAAATGTCTTTGTGGAAACAATGAACGAGTTGTTCTCACATGCCGCAAAGCGCTCAAGCTAGCGCAAGAAGCCGAAGACGAATCATCAGCCGCACTGGTATCAGACCGAATGCGTGCCCATGAAAAAACAGCTTGGATGTTAAGAGCCATGCTTGGTGAATAAATAATTCCTTTCCTGAAGACCCATTGTGCGCCGTCTGGCGCATTTTTTTTAAATTATTCAAACGGTTAATAGTGTATATTAGACTTAATTCTATCATCGGGATTCTATTACCAACTTCTTATTACTCGGCAACTCAGAATGAAAGAAAACTATTCTTTTACCCTTGGGCTTAAGGTTCGCGATTACGAATGCGATATCCAAGGAGTCGTCAACAATGGCGTATACATGAATTATCTAGAGCACGCTCGACATGAATATTTACTCGAAAACAGACTAAATTTCGCCGAGCTTGCCGCTAAAAAGATTGATTTAATGGTTGTTAGCGCTGAATTGAAATATAGATACCCTTTGCGATCCGGCGACCAATTCTGGATTGGGGTTAATTTTGAAGTTGCCTCAAAAGTTAGGTTTAACTTTTTGCAAGATGTGTATCGTTCATCAGATAACAAACTGTGCCTTAATGCTCTCGTGACGGGGACCTCTGTTAACGAAAGAGGTAGACCATTTTTTCCTGAAGAACTGCGAAGCCTATTATCTAGCTAAGCGAATCTGGATCATTGCTTGCTACAAGATCCATACACATCATGTCATTCGCGCAACATCATTAATTCCTTATAATGGCGCTATTAACAAATTTTTCTTAATAAAGGCTTTTTATGATCAAATATCGACCGGATATTGATGGGTTGAGGGGTGTTGCTGTGCTTCTCGTTTTACTCTTTCATGCTGGTTTACCCTATATAACAGGGGGCTTCGTCGGCGTAGATATATTTTTCGTAATTTCGGGCTATTTGATTACAGCCATTATTATTAAAGACGTTAAAAATGAAAAATTTTCATTCGTCAATTTTTACGAAAGGCGAGTTCGTCGTATTCTTCCGGCGTTTTACGTCGTTGCACTCGCTACCCTATTGGGCGGGTGGATTATTCTTCTGCCTGCCGACCTTCTAGACGCAAGTAAGTCTTTACTAGCTGCATTATTCTTTTCGGGAAATATTTACTTTTGGCGCACCACGGATTATTTCAGTGAGGCATCCGATTACCAACCTTTTTTGCACACCTGGTCGTTAGGAGTTGAAGAGCAGTTCTATTTCTTCTTCCCTGTTTTGTTACTCTTTTGCTTACATCACAAACGCGTGTTAATCGCGATATTAGCATTAAGCTTTTTTGGGTCATTGATTATAAGTGTCTACGCTACTCAGGCTATGCCCTGGGCTGCTTACTATTTACTTCCAACACGTGCATGGCAGCTTATGGCTGGAGCATTCATTGCACTCTATACGATTCGCGTACCTGAAAATAAAAATTTATTGACAGGTCTCTCTTTAGTTTCGTTAGTACTCATTTTCACTCCGGCATTTTTTTATACTAAACTCACACCTTTTCCAGGACTAGCTGCCATACCACCAACCCTCGGTGCAGTTCTAGCAATTTTGGTTGGTTCGCAACCTCAATCACTGATTTACAAGTTACTTTCAATTCGTGCACTAGTGGCAATTGGACTTATTTCGTACTCATTATACTTGTGGCATTGGCCCATTTTTGCATTCATTCGAAACTATCACGCTGAAGTTCATTTAGATTGGATATCCTCACTTCTAGGTTTAGTCTTTTCATTTCTCTTTGCATATCTGTCTTGGCGCTTTGTCGAACAACCTTTCCGAAATAAAACAACTTTTAATCGTCAAAGAATCTTTCTGATAGCCGGTATTTCAAGCTTAGGAATTTTGGTAGTCGCGGGATTAATCATTTTGAAACAGGGTGTTCCTAGTCGTTTTGATCAAAGCATAGTAAAACTCTATGAAATGACGGCAAAAGAGTTACTCCATGACGAGTGCTTAAATTCAACACCAGAACAAATTAGCGCAAATAAAGCCTGTTTATTTAATAAAAATTCCAAATCAGCACCGGTATTTGCACTTTGGGGAGATTCTCATGCAGCCTCCCTGCAATACGCTATGGGTGAATACGCCACTAAACACAATATGCAAGGAGTTTTTCTAGGTCATGTGGGATGCGGACCTTATCCGGGTGTCGTAAATACTAATTTTTTCCGAGGGGAAGAATGCTATAGACATCACCTTGCTGCAATAGATTACCTAGAAAAATCTAAAACAATACAAACCATCGTAATACATTCTCGCTGGGCTTTATCTATTGAGGGCACAGCGTATAAGAATGGCATAGAACCAGAATATCATTTACTTGATAGACAAGATGAAAAAAATCGAGGCACCAACGAAGAGATTGTTAGCGTTGCATTTGAACGCGCGCTAAAACGTTTAAAAGAGTCTAGTAAATCAATTGTGCTAATTGGTCCCGTACCCGAAGTTGCCTATTCTGTACCTCGAATGCTAGCCAATAATATTCAATGGAACAAACAACGTGACATTAGACCATCGTTGGAAGAATTTCTCGTTCGGCAAGAATCTTCAATAAAACTGTTGGAATCATTTAAAGAAAAATACCTTTCAGCAATTATTTACCCACATGAATACTTGTGTGAAGAGGGTTATTGCAAATTAATTGAAGAAAACGAACCACTATATTTCGACAATAATCACTTGACTGAAAGAGGCGCAAAAATAATAACAGATAACTTGGATATTACACTTTTTTAGGAGATAAAAGATGTTTCGTCTACTTAGAAAATTATGGTTATTACTTTTGATATCGCCACTTGTCTTCGCAGGAAACTCTATTACTCAATTAGAAAAGGAAATAGCGTTAGCAAAGGAAGCTGCACCCGTTCATATTACCAAAGATGCTAACTTTATGATTTGGGAAGAAAATAAATTTGTGTTCAAAATAAAAGGAGACGGAGACTTTGTGTGTTTGGTTTTAAGAGATGACAAAGGCCGCTATGAGCCTTCTTGTTTGAATCAATCGGCAATGAAATCAGTGCTGCCAATATATGAATTCCAAGCTAGAGAGTTGTATAAAGGAAAAAGTATTAACGAAATTTACCAAAAAATCAGTGAAAAAGTAGCATCTGGCGAATTTCCTAAAGCTGAACCCGGTGCTTTGGTATATATGATGTCACCTAAGAATAAGTTCTATGATCACTTCAATAACAAGCTCATGGATATTACACCTCACGTCATGCTCTATTACCCAAAGCTGAAGCAAGAAAGTATGGGATTTAACGGACAAGATGGGTTACCTATGATGTATGACGAATATCCACATTTAACTGTTGTGCACATCGAAACAAACAACCAAGAAGTAAAAATGCAACACTTATCGAAATAGGTTGATAATTCTATGCGCGGATCAGGAACAGACGTTACTTATCATGAAGTTAATTGGAGCACTTTAAAACAACTGGTTCCTTATCTATTGGAATATAGATTAAGAATCTTTCTCGCACTTCTATGTTTGATCGGCGCTAAGTTAGCGAGTGTTGGCTTGCCATTTATTTTAAAACACATAGTCGATGCTCTAGACGGTGA
The DNA here is from genome assembly GCA_965262305.1 of Cellvibrionaceae bacterium. GTDB lineage: Bacteria > Pseudomonadota > Gammaproteobacteria > Pseudomonadales > Cellvibrionaceae > CBDHEY01. Next base: position 458,466 of record CBDHEY010000004.1, on the reverse strand, counting down.
AAATGTTGCTGAATCCATTGTTTTACTGCCCTTAGGACTACTTGTCGCTTACGGCGTTGTAAGGCTTGCGAATGTGTTGTTTGGGGAAATTCGCGATACATTATTCGGGCGAGTAACCGAACGCGCAATGCGACGTATTGGATTGGATGTTTTTAGGCATCTACATAACCTTGAACTCGATTTTCACTTAAATCGTCAAACCGGTGGATTATCTAGAGATATTGATCGCGGGACCAATGGAATTAGTTTTCTATTACGGTTTATGGTTTTTAACATTGTACCTACCCTACTAGAAATAGGGATGGTAATCGCTATTCTTTGGTATAACTATTCTTTTTGGTACGCACTAATCGTATTCATTGCCATTATTTCATATGTTACCTATTCAGTTTTTGCTACGGAAAAACGTACCAAGTTTGTAAGGCAAATGAATGCTGCAGATTCAACAACTAATACGCGCGCTATTGATAGTTTGATGAACTATGAAACCGTAAAATATTTTACAAACGAAAACTATGAAGCCCAAAATTACGATAATGATCTCGCGAGATGGGAAAAAGCGCGACAAAAAAACCGCCTATCACTATTTGCATTAAATGGCGGTCAAGCATTTATTATTTCTGCGTCGATGAGTGGAGCTATGATTTTGGCGGGAAATGATGTGGTATCAGAGAATATGACCCTTGGTGACTTTGTTCTTATTAATGCTTTTATGATGCAAATTTTTATGCCTCTCAATTTTTTGGGGTTTGTCTATCGGGAGATGAAAGGCTCCATGGCAAATATCGAGAAGATGTTTGCGCTTCTTCAACAAAAACCCAAAATTGTTGACGAATCCAATGCTCTTGAGCTCAAGGTAGGAGAAGGAGAGATACGTTTCGATAAAGTTAGTTTCGGTTATTCGGATAATCGAAAGATTCTAGAGGATGTAAGTTTTTCTGTTAAGCCGAAACAAAAAGTTGCCATTGTGGGAGGTAGTGGCGCTGGAAAGTCAACTTTATTCAAATTATTGTTTCGATTTTACGAAGCGCAAGACGGAACTATACTCATCGATGAGCAGGATATAACAAAGGTCACCCAAGATTCATTGCGAAGAAATATTGGTGTCGTTCCACAGGATACGGTACTTTTTAATAGTTCTATTTTTGAAAATATTCGCTATGGTAGAGTTGACGCAACTGACGAAGATGTGTGGCAAGCAATTGAGCTCGCCTACTTAGGTCACTTTATTGAACAACTTCCCGAAAAGGAAAAAACACTGGTTGGTGAAAGAGGTTTAAAACTTTCTGGTGGAGAAAAGCAAAGAGTCGCCATTGCCCGTGCGATATTAAAACAACCACCTATTATGATTTTCGATGAGGCCACGTCATCACTCGACAGCCAATCAGAGCAAAGTATTTTGCAGGCGATTAGTGCCATCAGTCGATCACAAACAACACTGGTTATTGCACATCGATTATCTACAATTGTGGATGCCGACAAGATTATTGTTTTGGATAAGGGCAGAATAGTCGAACAGGGTACGCACTCTCAGCTTATCGAAAAAGAGGGAAGATACACAAATCTCTGGAAATTACAGCAAAAAGAAAATGAAGATAGCAAACTTCAATAGAATTTGTTTTAGCTATTTGTCTTAATCAGGGTTTATAAAAGCCAAAATTTTTCAGGTTACCTCCTTTTAAGCTGATATTTAGAGTTATTTTTAGAAAACTCCAATGTTTAACCTGCTTAAAGTATAACTAGTTCGCATTTTATCCCAAGAATTTAAATCTTATTTATGACCAAACTTTTACTTAAAGTCGCTAAAATCTTTATTATTATGGGAACTTGGTTATGTCTGCTAAACAAAATATCGAAATGATTTTAGGTGTTCAAAGTTGGTCTATCAGAAAACAGTTAGAGAAAGATCCGATTCTTACGCTGGAAAAACTTTCCAATTTAGGCTTCAGCTATATAGAAACAACGGATCTAGAGGAGGCAAAACAACTAAATACCTACGCTAGTCATTTTGGTATTACGATAAAAAGTTCCTTTTTATACTGGTTACATATTACGGATAATTGGCACTTAGACGAATCCATCGACTATCCTTGGCCTGCTAAAAAAACAGATCTTTCTGAGCTTGCTTCTCAATGTGTATCTTTAGGATTATCTCATGTTAGCTTAGGCTATATTTCTTCATACGAGCGTGAAGTCGATTCCTTAAAACGAATTGTAGATCGCTTAAATATTGCTAGTGACGTTTTTAACTCATTTGGGCTAACACTGTCTTATCATAATCATTCCTTTGAATTCGAAGATAAAAACGAATTTATTTTTTTTGATTATCTCATCCAAAATACAGATAGTGATAAAGTTCGGTTAGAAGTAGATACTATGTGGTGTCATGTTGTGGGAATCGATACTCAAAAATTTTTAACTAATCACGCAGAAAAAATCGAAATTATTCACTTAAAGAATTTAAAACCCGAATTTCCCAAGGTTTTCGATGACGCAAAAATGCCAAAGCAATTTTTTACTTCTTTGGATAAGGGAGTAATACCTATGAATACGCTTATAACAAAAGCCAGAGATCTAGGTATTCAACACTTTTATCTTGAACAGGATTATTCAGATGCAATATTCGACGATTTGAGTAAAGGTTTACAATTGTTTAACGAAAACTAAGTCGTTCGCTATTACTTTTCTCCCTATCTTTTCATATATTTAGAAAAATTTATTATTAATTTATAAAGCAGATAGCGCATTTCTCGACTAGTAGATATTTTTAAAAATCATGAAATGAACAATCTTTAGAGGGGAGAGGGCCTGTTCCTGAAAAACAATATTCAAGAATATTTTCGGGGGGTCGTTAGCCAAAGTATCATCTACTTTCTAATTAGTATATATAACAAAAATTTAAAATAAAACCCTTGCAGTAAATAAATTTGTTTGTCATATTTTTATTTAAGTAATTAAAGCGTATTTGATGTCAATCAATATATAGAAACTAGAGGAGTAAAAATTTTTAAAACCCAACTCAATTTTTTGAGTGAAAAACGAAAATGAAACGAAACTCTAATGGAGAAAGGTAAGTATGGCTAAAAGATCCCGTTCGAAGCGAAACGCCAATCAAAATCGAGATCAAGAATACATAACCAACAACAGAAGAAGTAAACGTGCAAAAAATAATACCCTTTACGATTCTGCTGATATTGTTGACTTAAACGCTCGAGCTAGAAGTACCGAAACCGCATACACTCACAGGCACGACACCTCTCCCTTAAAACCTCGCACTCCCGCACAAAGAAAATACATTAACGCTATTCGTCATCACTGCTTAACCTTTGGATTAGGTCCTGCAGGTACGGGTAAAAGTTATTGTGCTGGAGCCTTAGCCGCAGAATATTTACAGTCAGGTCAAATTGAAAGAATCATCATTACGCGGCCTGCTGTTGAAGCCGGTGAAAAACTCGGTTTTTTACCTGGTGATTTAGATGATAAATTCGCTGCCTATATCGATGCTTTTCGCGATATATTGAATGAAAGGTTAGGTGAGGGTACAGTGAATTATAATTTAAGACACGGACGAATCGTTGCTGCACCTCTAGCATTCATGCGCGGAAAAACATTTAAAGATGGTACTTTTGTTATTCTTGATGAAGCTCAAAATACCACGCCAGAACAAATGAAAATGTTTTTAACTCGTATTGGCGAAGATTGTAAGGTGGTCATTAACGGCGATATCAATCAAAGTGATATTAGCGGTCCAAACGGATTATCTGACGCTGTAAATCGAATGAAGGAATTACAACAAATTTACATTCATAAATTTGATCGTGACGATATCGTAAGAAGCGGACTCGTAAGAGAAATCATTGACCGTTATGAATTAGATGATTAGTTTTAAACTCGCCCTTAAGTAAATTCCTTGAGGGCTTTTCCCATAATTTCTTTATTAATCGGTTTAGCCAGATAATCATTCATCCCAGCCAGTAAACATTTAGTTTTATCACCTGCCAATGCATTTGCAGTAAGTGCAACTATTTTAGTTTGGGAGTTAGGATTTTCTTCATTTCGAATATTTTTAGTAGTTTCAAAACCATCCATCTTAGGCATTTGACAGTCCATTAAAATTAAGTCGTATCTGGTATTCTTACACATCATAAGCGCTTCTTCGCCATTGTCAGCAAGCTCAACACGATATCCAAAGAACTCTACTATTTTTTGCGTGACAATTCTGTTTGTGGCTTCGTCGTCTACGATCAAAACTAACTTAGCTTCGTTGGTAATTTTATTACTTTCTAACAAATTCTTAGGTGTTTTAATTTCAGGTATAGTTTCATTAATACACTCGAAGTTGATATCAAACCAAAATTTCGAACCATTACTTTTTTCACTTTCTAAATGAATACTTGAATTCATTAAACTTGCTAGTTCTGCCGCAATGGAAAGACCTAATCCTGTTCCACCGTACTTACGTGTAGTAGAGTTGTCTGCTTGAGAGAATTTAGAAAAGATTTCTTCTTTTACAGTTGTTGAAATACCAATTCCCGTATCGGTAACAGTAAATCTCACTAACTCATTTTTGCCATCAAATTCCATTCTTTTAACTGTGAGTTTAACACTTCCATATTCAGTAAATTTAATCGCATTCGAAAGCAAATTTAACAGAACTTGCTTAAGCCTCAATTCATCACCTAGCAACATTTCACAAATCGACTCATCAATTTCATATCCATAGTCAATTTTGTCTTTCTCAACTTTTACTGCAGTGATGTTGTAAACGTCTTCAATGAGACTCTTTATATTTAATATTTTTCGCTCTAGCGCAAGCTTTCCTGCATCTAACTTTGAGTAATCTAGAACATTGTTAATTAACTCTAATAGATTGGAGGAAGAGACAGATATTACGTTAAGCATATTCTTTTGCTCTTCATTAAGATCAGTATCAGCAAGTAAGGAAGACATACCTATGACACCATTTAAAGGTGTTCTTAATTCATGGCTCATATTTGCTAGAAATTGACTCTTTGCTTCTGATGCCTCGACTAGGGCATCATTTTGTTCTTTTAATCTATTTTTTAAACGCAGGTGTGCATTACAAATTGAATTCATCGTAAAAAGACAAAAGAAAAATACCAGCCAAGTGAGAATATGATCTGTATATTCTTTTTGTAAAATATCTTTCGCGATAAAGGAATATTCCGTTATCCCAAAGAGAATAGCGGTATAAATAGAAAAAAAACGATATTGCTTAGGTTTAAGTTTAAAGGTGCCAAAAACAACAACTAAAAATACCAGTAAGTATATGAGTTCATGAAGCTGACTTAAAAATGACATATAAAAGAAAGACCAACCTACTGCCCAGAGCATTTGAAATTGAGTGAGAGAAGGGTCTTTGAAAATTTTCGTTTTATCGAAATAGATACTTAAGATAATGAGAATATTTGAAATCCAAAAAATGGATTGAGAAAGATAAATTAAACTTGGGGAAATAAGATTGTATTCACGCCAAATGGCGTAAAAAACAATAAAGCTGAGAACAACACCACCACCTGCTGCTTGCAATGTATTGGCGAAAACAATTTTACGTCGGAAACCAGTTTTATAGTCCATAATGGCGTCCTTTAGGCCACAAACTTCTGAGCGAAAATTAACTTTCGCTACTGCTGTTCAAAACCTAAATGGTTAAGTATTCCGTCAAGTTCGTCTAGATTATTATATTTTAGCACTAACTTTCCTTTTCCTTTTGCTGAATGTTGAATCGAAACTGGCACTCCTACATGATCACCTAAAGATTCTTCCAGATGTTTTAAATCATGACTGGCCGTAGATTCCTTAGTGGGTTTTTTAGATTCTTGCTGAGCTTGTCGTACAAGTGTTTCTGCTTGTCGAACCGACAAACCTCTTGAAACAATTATTCTCGCAAGCTCACGTTGCTTCTCTTCACTTAGGGTTAATAGACAGCGCGCATGACCCATTTCGAGATCGCCATGTTCAAGCATGGTTCTAACGTCGTTCGACAGGTTAAGTAATCGTAAGAGATTGGTCACTGCGGTTCTCGATTTACCTACCGCTTCAGCGACTTCTTGCTGGGTCAAATCAAATTCGTCTTGCAAGCGTTTAAGAGCCAAAGACTCTTCGATAGGATTAAGATCTTCTCGCTGAATGTTCTCGATAAGTGCCATAACAATGGCAGTTTCATCGGGAATATCACGAATAACTGCAGGTATACTCTCTAGACCTGCTAACTGAGAAGCTCTCCATCTTCGTTCACCCGCAACAATTTCATAGCTATTCGGCTCACCCAAGGGCCGCACAACAATCGGTTGCATAACTCCTTGGGTTTTAATGGATTCAGCAAGTTCTTCCAGAGCTTCTGGGTGCATATCACGGCGAGGTTGATACTTACCTCGCTGCATAAACTCAATAGGTAATTCTCGAAGAGTGCCATCAACATCGAGTTGCGTTGTATCATTTACAATAGCTTCAGTAGCGCTTTTAATCGCCTCTGCAGCGGAACTTGAATCTGATCCACCTAAAAGTGCATCTAGACCTCGTCCGAGGCCTTTTCGTTTTGCCATAATATATTAAAACCTTTAACCGACGACGGTTGCTTCCGCCATCGAATCTGATTCGCTGGTGTCGTTGCGTCGTATTATTTCACCCGCTAGTGCGATGTAAGCGAGAGATCCTTTAGAGGATTTATCATATGCGAGAATGGGTAATCCAAAGCTAGGGGCTTCTGCCAAACGGACATTTCTGGGTATACAGGTTCTATACAGCTTATCCCCAAAATGATTAGAAAGTTGTGCAGAAACATCGCCTGTTAAACTATTTCTAGGATCATACATAGTGCGCAACAAACCCTCTATCTTTAGGTTTGGGTTTACAACAGATTGTATTTTATTAATAGTATTTACTAACGCCGAAAGCCCTTCTAATGCGTAGTATTCACACTGCATTGGGATAATCACTCCATCACATGCGGAAAGCGCATTTACAGTCAGCATATTTAATGACGGAGGACAATCAATCAAAATATAGTCATAAAACTCGCGAGCACCTGAAAGCGCTTTGAATAAACGACGTTCTTTTTGATCAAGATCGAGCATTTGCACTTCAGCCGCTGTAAGATCTCCATTTGCAGGAAGCACGTCAAAATGCCCTTCTTGTGATCGAGCTAAGGCATTTTCAATTCGGGTTAATCCAACTAAAACATCATAAATCGTATATTCAAGATCATTTTTATCGATACCGCTCCCCATAGTTGCATTACCTTGAGGATCCAGATCGATCAGTAATACTTTTCTTTTGGTTGCAGCTAGCGATGCAGCTAAATTAACGCAAGTGGTAGTTTTACCCACACCACCCTTTTGATTTGCTACGGCGTATACGTTTCCCACTATGGATCTCGCAAAATAAATGAGTATTTAAGGTTGTGAAGCAAGGATTACTATGCTCGCACATTGAGTTGGTCGAGCTGTTGTTTAAGAACAATTAAGCATCTATAACCCGTTAAACCAGGAACATTGAGAGTATGATTGTCCTCGACAGCGATATCTTTTTCCAGTTGATTCAGCTCTTCTTCTGGAAAAAGTCCTTTCATTGCCCAAAATCTGCCATTTTCACTAATTAAATGACGACAAATCGGCGTCATATCTCCAATAGAAGCAAAAGCTCGCGTAAGCACCACATCATAAAGCTGGTCTGGTCGATATTTTTCGACACGCAAATTCACCAAAGCGACATTGGATAATTTTAGAGATTGTTTCACCTGATATAAAAATCGAATTTTTTTACCGGCAGAATCCAGCAATGTAAAATGAATATCAGGGAAGCAAATCGCTAATGGGATACCTGGTAAACCACCACCTGTGCCAACATCTATGACTCTCTGCACATCTTGATGCCCTTTTAAATAGGGCACAAGGGTAAGGGAATCAAGTATGTGTTTACTAATCATTTCATCTGGATCACGTATAGCAGATAAGTTATACGTATTATTCCATTTAATAAACAAATCTAAATAACGCAATATCGCATCAACTTGCGCCATATTTATATCAATTTGCAGCGAAAGTGCAGCATCACGTATAAAAATCGTGTACCTAACCCGTTGTTCGTTAGTAATAAATTCTAAAGCCATAATCGTTATTTTTATTATTTAAACTGCTAGAACTTTTTTATCGATTAAACCGCGTTTTTTCAAATACACTAGCAATAAACTGACTGCAGCAGGTGTAACGCCTGGTATACGTGAAGCGCGGGCAATCGTATCTGGTTTAGCTTCTGTTAGTTTTTGTTTTAATTCGTTGGATAAACCTTCTACGGAAGAATAGTCAAAATCCAAAGGGATTCGAGTATTTTCATTTTTACGTAAGCGTTTTATTTCGTCCTGTTGACGATCCACATAACCGGCATACTTGGCGTTAATTTCCACTTGTTCCGCAACATCAAGAGGTACGCTTTGTGGAGTAGATTCGTCTTTTTTGTGAAAATAAGCAATATCTGAATACGCCAATTCAGGACGTTTAAGCAAATCCATTAGTGAGTACTCACGACTTAGAGGAGCTTTTAGTTTTGGCGCCAATTCCTCCGCTTCGTGACTTCCTGCCTGAATCCAAGTAGAGGACAGACGTTGATTCTCTTTAACAACCGCCTCACGTTTTGCCTCAAATGCTGCCCAACGTTCGTCGTCTATCAATCCTAACTCTCGTCCTTTTTCAGTGAGTCGCTCATCAGCATTGTCCTCTCTCAAAAGTAAGCGATATTCTGCGCGACTCGTAAACATACGATAAGGCTCTTTGGTGCCAACCGTAATCAAATCATCAGCTAAAACGCCAATGTAAGCTTGGTCTCTTTCAGGACACCAGTATTCATCACCTCTAACCTTAAGCGCAGCATTGAGTCCCGCTAACAAACCTTGCGCACCTGCTTCTTCATAGCCTGTTGTGCCGTTAATCTGTCCGGCAAAGAACAAACCATCAATCACTTTGGTTTCGAGGCTGTATTTCAGATCCTGCGGGTTAAAAAAATCATATTCAATCGCGTAACCTGGTCGCACAATATGTGCTTGCTCAAACCCTTTAATCGAACGAACAAAATCCATTTGAATATCAAAAGGTAAACTGGTCGAAATACCATTAGGGTAGAGTTCATGGGTATTTAACCCTTCTGGCTCAATAAAGATTTGGTGGCTATTTTTGTCTGAAAATCGATTAACTTTATCTTCTATAGACGGGCAATAGCGAGGACCCACTCCTTCTATAACACCCGTAAACATAGGGGATCGATCAAACCCACCACGAATAATTTCGTGGGTTTTTTCATTTGTGTGAGTAATCCAACAACACGTTTGCTTTGGATGATCCGACTTTTTGCCCATAAACGACATAACTGGAAGCGGTTCATCTCCCCATTGCTCTTCCAATGAACTGAAATCGACGCTTCTTGCATCTATTCTTGGAGGGGTTCCGGTTTTTAACCGATCAACACGAAGAGGTAATTCCCGTAGACGATTTGCTAGGGCAATTGAAGGAGGATCACCAGCTCTGCCACCAGAATGATTTTCCATTCCGATATGAATCCGTCCACCCAAGAAGGTACCTGCTGTCAAAACAACGGTCGGCGCATGGAATTTTAATCCCATTTGCGTCACCACACCGCGGACGTGATTTCCCTCCACAATAAGATCATCGGCGGATTGTTGAAAAATCATCAAATTTTCTTGGTTTTCAAGGATTTCCCGTATTGCCGCTTTATACAACACTCTATCTGCTTGCGCGCGCGTCGCTCGAACAGCTGGGCCTTTTCTGCTATTTAAAACTCGAAATTGGATCCCACCTCTATCGGTTGCTTTTGCCATTGCACCGCCGAGCGCATCTATTTCCTTAACCAAATGGCTTTTGCCAATACCACCGATCGCTGGATTACAACTCATTTGCCCCAAAGTTTCGATATTGTGGCTCAACAAAAGCGTTTTAGCGCCCATGCGTGCAGCTGCCAAACAGGCCTCAGTACCCGCATGACCGCCGCCAATCACAATCACATCAAACTTTGAGGGATAAATCATTAAATACCCGAAATACAGTTGGTTCAGTTAAATTTTGCTTACCCATAAGCATACCGAGACTACTCAAGTTAAAGTTCTTAAGTATTCTAAATCTATCTAAATTGGACAATATCCATAGGGGATCGGTTATTATAAATAAAATTGTTCAAAAAAAGAACTAAAATAAATATAAAAGAGATATTTTTTTATTTATGGCTTAGGTATAAGCAAAACACTAATGACTTAAATCTATTAAAAACGTCTGTTTATAAATTTTCACTATTTCATTTCTTATAGCACCGCCTTCTGCTCTATGAAAACTATCAGGTAGTCTATTATTAAACCAACACTACTAATTTTATATTCGTTCATTCATTTGTTAATTAGAGATATTTTATGAGCTGGTTTAATAACCAAAGCCTATTTATAAAAATTATTGCCATAGTCATATTGGCCATTTTGATGTTTGTCGTAAACGTCTTTTACGGTGCAAAAGGGATGCTCTCGACACAAAAAGAACTCGCCTTACTCGAAGAAGAAATTTATAAAATAGTTCAACTCGCCACAATTAATAATGTATTAATTTCAAGAACCGATGAGCTTTTTACCCAAGCAGTTTCTTTCGACGATGAAGATTTAAAAACCTCAGCGCTAAATACCGTGGATGAACTGATCTCTAATATTTCAGAGTTAAAGAGTGTAGACACGGAAAACGCCGCAACGATTAGGCAATTAGAAAGCAATATAATCGAGTATAAAAAGTTATCAACTCAAATAGTCGATAGCATGCTAGCAGGCGATGCAGATTTTGAGCGCATAGGAACAATGGCGAAGGAAAAAGCCGATTTGTTTAACGAATCATCAAGTCTATTGGATAAGTACAAGCAAGACATAGATGCTAAGTTTTTAACGACTGTCTCTAATGCACGAGAAAGTGGAGAAAACACGCTTAAGTATTCAATAATCTTCGGAGTCATGATGATGGCTGTACTCCTGATAGTTGCGGTTTCGGTTGCAAGAGGTATAAGTCGAACAGCAGATGAGCTAAGAAAATCTCTCGGAGAACTAGCAGAAGGGCAGGGTGATTTAAATCACCGGATTCAGGTGAGTACTGAAGATGAAATTGGTTATGTTGCGCATAATTTTAACCAGTTTATGGATACCCTAGGCGAAACTATTGGAAAAGTTTGCCAAGTGGGAGGCCCCCTTAGTGAAAAAGCCAGCGATCTACTTTCAACTTCAAATAATGCTAAAGCGCTCATGGATGAGCAATCTAATTTATCCCACACGGCAGGCACGTCTATGGATGAGTTTATGGCTTCCATTCACGAAGTAGCCAAATCAGCCGCCAGCGCCAAATCTGAAGTACAAGACTCACAGAACGAAATTAAAAACGGTATAAACGTCGTTGAAAAGACGATTAAAAACTCTGTTGAATTCGCCGAACAAATTCGCTTAGCGGCTGAGTCGGTTCAAGGACTTGCCGAAGAGACAAAAAATATTAACTCCATTTTGGATGTGATCAAATCCATTGCTGAACAAACCAACCTACTAGCGTTAAATGCTGCTATCGAGGCCGCAAGGGCGGGAGAACAGGGTAGAGGATTTGCGGTAGTCGCCGATGAAGTTCGTTCATTAGCATCACGAACAGGCGAGGCAACCACAGAAATTTTTGAAGTTCTTGAAAAACTTCGAATATCTGCAGAGCAAAGTGTGTCTTTAATGAATGAATCTAAAGATAAATCATCGATCAATGAAGATTATTCAAAACAAACCGGTGAAGCTCTGAAAAGTATGAGTGAACGTGTTGAATCGATCGCAAAAATAAATGAAGTAGTTGCCACATCCACAGAACAGCAAAGTCATTCGGTTTCCGAACTCATGAAAGTTGTCACTAACATGAACGATTCTGTTAAAAAATGCAGTGATTCGTTTGGAAAACTCGAATCGATTGCGCAGCATCTGCATAATGCTTCTGAAGATTTAACCGATACGACCGCAAAATTTAATATTTAACTACACTCATAGAATCGAAAAAACTTGGTTAATTATAATTTTTTACCAAGTTTTTTTTCGATTTGGCGTTTTTCCCAATCGGCCCCGAACCAATTAAAAACTTCAAATACATTGACTGCGTGTGCAGCAACACCAACACCCCATCCAAAAGCAACCCAAATAACCCACAAGTGCGTAGGTGCCGTCATTAAGTTGAATGCAAGAAGCGCCACAACAACAAAGAAGTATGTAATTAAGTGCGAGTAAAAACCCTTAAGCTCTTTAACATACTCCACAGCATCTAACTCTTCTTGACTAGCTATTTTGTTGTCCATTTCATTCTCCTTTTTTAGATCAACAACATTCACATCGAAAACTGCAGCGAGGGACTTTAAGGATTCTAACCCTGGGTTTTGCCCGCGCTCGATACGTTGGATTGTACGCGTACTGAGTCCACTTAATCTTGCCAGTTGATCTTGTGACCAACCTCGCTCAAGTCTGAGTTTTCTAATAATCATTTCACTTCACTGCACTGCTTCGAGCTTTATTATCGTGAAAACAAGCTCTGTCGGTAACGACATCCATATGACAAAGATACGTAAACACTAAATTAACTCTAATTTCCAAAAATATGAATTATCGAGATTCAATCACGTAAGTCCTTGGAATACTATCGTGCCATCCTCGAGTATTAGGACCAAGAAAACTGAATACTTCAAAAGGGATGATTCTGCAAAGTGAACGCCCAAAAATCTGGCTCAATTTCGGTTTTTGGCCATTTTGATCCACGACTTTCGTTCCGGTAATAAATTTTCCAGGCGTACGTGAAAATGATGATTCGAAAAAAACATAGAACAAAATATAAAAAGGAAAATTTATAAGAAATTCAGGGGTGTTTTCAATGAGTTCAATAAAAGCGTCACCAAAAATAACTGAAAATAGAATTCCAGTCACTAGGGTTAAAACAATAAAGGCAATTTGATCGATGATCACATTAGCTAAACGACGCAATGGCGAAGCAGGATAGATTTCAGTTTCTTCAATAAAGTGATTTTCTAGTTGGCTTTCCGGAGCTGCATAAATCGAATCGTTATTTTCCATAATACCCTTCCAAGCAAAATTAAAACATCTAGCGACCTTTAAACATTTAAGCCGTCTAATAGTAATGCATTTTATTGAATAAGTTAAAGAAGGATTTTATGAAGTGAATTAAAGAGAATATAGATAAATGAATATGTAGTGATATTAAGTATTTTATTATTGTTATTAGTTATTTAAGGCTGAAATTTCGGTGGATAAGACTATTATATTCTTATTTATCAATTAGTTACATGAATGATAAAGTTTGATTAACTTTGGTATTAACGGTTCAAATATAAAAGACAATGTGTGTCTAAAAGACATCTTTATTAACTGTATTTTATTTGATCAACGCCATTAGGGGATAAAGTGAAACAAAAATCACATTTTTCTGTAATGTATTACCAAGGTTTTTTAACAGGATATTATTTTACTGTTGGTAATTTGAACAGATAAAAAAATAGTAGAATAAAACAGTTATTTTTTTGTAAATTAAACTGATATATGCGCTTTGCAAGCTGTGGATATGTGTTGAAAACCTATTTTCATATGTTTTTTGTTCTGTTTGAAACTGGGTTCGAATAAATTAATCGCTTATTTGCCGATACAAAAACTCGAAAATATTTCGCCTAACAAATCGTCAGAAGAAAATTTTCCGGTAATTTCGCCTAAATATTCTTGGGCAAGTCGTAAGTCTTCAGCTAGAAGCTCCCCGGCAGAAAATTGCTCTAATTGGATTTGACCATTTATCAAGGCGTCTTTCGCTTTTTCTAGAGAGGTGATGTGGCGTCTTCGGGCGCTAAAACCTCCTTCAGTGGTGTTTTTATAGCCCATAATGCTTTTTAAGTGGGTTCGAAGTTGTTCAATCCCGATATTATTTTTAGCTGATATGAATATTTTTTCGTATTCAATGAATTCATCCAGCTTATCTATTCCTGATTTATCTATTTTGTTGAATACGATAGAGGTTTTTTGCTTTAAGTTTTGATCGCCTAGGAATTCGGGCCAGTGCTCATGTAATTTGAGTTGATTCGAATCAGATGAATCAACAATAAGGAGAATCCGATCAGAGGCACGTATCTCTTTCCAAGCACGCTCAATACCAATTTTTTCCACTTCGTCTGGACTATCTCTAAGTCCTGCCGTATCAATAATATGCAGTGGCATTCCATCAATATGGATATGTTCTTTCAATACATCCCGTGTTGTGCCTGCGATATTGGTTACAATAGCGATGTCTTTTTCGGCTAAACAATTTAGTAAACTGGACTTTCCTGCATTGGGTCTTCCTGCTATTACAACTTTCATTCCTTCTTTTAATAAAACACCTTGTTGTGCATTGACTAAAACTTCCTTAATTTCGACTAATAGAGCGTCAAGGTCTGTAGAGACTTTACCGTCAGACAAAAAATCGATTTCTTCTTCTGGGAAATCGATAGCGGATTCAACGTACATCCGAAGTTGGATTAAATGATCTACCAGTTGATCTATTTTTTCTGAGAACCTACCGTTCAATGAATTAAGGGCATTTTTAGCAGCATGTTCTGAACTCGCTTCGATAAGATCAGCAATGGCTTCGGCTTGCGTAAGGTCTAGCTTATCGTTAAGAAAAGCTCGTTCAGAAAATTCGCCCGGGTTAGCTTGTCTTGCGCCGAGTGAAATAACTTCGCGAAGTAAGAGATCCATAATCACAGGGCCACCATGACCTTGCAGTTCTAGTACGTCTTCGCCTGTAAAAGAGTGGGGGTTTGGAAAATAGAGCGCGATACCCTGATCAAGGGCATCACCGCTGGAAGATCTAAATTCGCAATAGTGTGCTTTTCTTGGAGTTAACTTATTTTTGGTGATTTTAGCTGCAATTTCAGCACTTTTTGGACCAGATATACGCAGAATACTCACACCACCAAAGCCGGGTGGTGTGGCGATAGCGCATATTGTGTCCTGACTCAAGTGATTACCTAGCTGTCTTCTTTTTCAATTTTTCGAGTAATGGCGTACTGTTGTGCAATCGAAAGTGTGTTGTTCACTACCCAGTAAAGTACGAGTCCCGCTGGGAACATCAAAAATAAGAAGGTGAAGAAAATAGGCATCATTTGCATGATTTTCGCTTGCATTGGATCAGGTGGAGTAGGGTTCAACTTTTGTTGGATGTACATAGTTGCTCCCATGATCAACGGCAATATAAAGAAAGGGTCTTTCACACTTAAATCTTCAATCCAGAAAAAGAAAGGAGAATGTCGTAGTTCAACACTTTCCATTAGTACCCAGTAAAGCGCGATGAAGACAGGCATTTGCATAAGTATGGGTAAACAGCCACCGAGTGGGTTTACTTTTTCTTTGCGGTACATCTTCATTAATTCTGCCGACATCTTCTGGCGGTCGTCGCCAAAACGTTCTTTTAAGTCATTCATCATCGGCGCGAGCTTTCGCATTTTAGCCATAGATTTGTAACTCATAGCAGAGGGGTAAAAGAAGATTAGTTTAATAACCAATGTTAGAAGAATAATGGCTAAACCCCAGTTACCCACAAAATCTTGAATAGTGTCCAATCCGTAAAAAAGTGGTTTAGCGATAAACCAAAGCCAGCTGTAATCGATAGTTAAATCTAAGTGCGGGGCGATTTTTTCTAACTCTTTAATAATCTTGGGGCCAACGTAGAAGGATGCGTTCAATGATCCAGTGGAATTAGCTGCGACGGTCGTAGATTTGCCGGTGAAGCCAAGCAGATAAATATCTTTACCGCGACTTTTTCTAAGATGATAGTGATTATTTTGTTCGGGGTTCGGTATCCAGGCACTTACGAAATAGTGCTGGATCATGGCAACCCATCCACCTTGATTTTCAACTTTAAATGGTTTGTCTTCTAGATCACCGAAACTCAATTTTTTATAGTTGGATTCGGGAGTAGTGATGGCTGCACCAACAAAAGGCTGCATGCCGATGATGTCTGACGATGGTTTGAAACTGTCACGACGAATTTGTCCAAAGAAAGTGGCCGTCCACGGCTCACTACTTTGATTATCAATGAGATAATCTATTTCAATTACATAGCTTTCACGGTTAAAGGTAAAACGCTTAGTGATTTGTGTTTGATCTTGCAGATATATTAAGTCAACACTCAGAGTATCTTCAGAGTCTTTCATTTCATAAAAAGACGACGAAGTTACAAATATGGGTCTTTGCCCGGTTTTATCGGTACCATTCGGGCCAACGAGTCCAGATTGTGCTACATAAGTGTGGGATTCAGTGCGGCGTAACATGATAAATGGATTATCAGGTTCATCTTGCTTTACTAAATACTTGGGTAGTGCGACCCTGACGATATCACCACCGTGAGTATCAATAACGACATCGAGCGTATCTGTTTTAACTTTAATAAGCGCAGATTTTGATACAGGCAAAGATGGCGTTTCTTGATAGCCGCTTTCTGCGGGTGCTTGAGGGATATCATCGTCACTTTCACTTTCAGATTCAGTGCTTATTGAAGTACTGGTAGGAAATTCACTAGCGGGTGTTTCCACTTGAGAGGATAATGTCTCTTCGGGCAGTTGTTCTAGTGCATGCTTTTCTTCTTGAAATTCACTCCATCTGATAAACAATAAGAATGTAACGACTAAGATGCCGCCAATGAGTGAACTACGTAACAAATTCATGTTCATTTGGTACCGCTTTGCTTAATAAAAAGTAATTGTTGATTAATGATTTTTTTTTTCTGGTACAGGATCGTATCCGCCGGGATGCCAAGGGTGGCATTTAGCTAAACGCTTAATAGTGAGATATGATCCTTTAATAATGCCATGGGATAAAATGGCTTGTTCGGCGTAGTAGGAACAAGTTGGTTCGAATCGACACCTAGGTCCTAACATTGGACTAATCAAATAGCGATAAAAATATACGGGCACTAAAAATAGATGCTTTAATCCATATTTACCTTGGATTTTCGATTTTTCTCGGCTTTTTTGGCGACACGTTTCCATAAATCACTTAAGATTTTTGATAGTTCTTGATCGGTAAGATTGTCCACTCCACGACGGGCGAGCACTATAGCATCAATTGAGGGTATTTGGTGTTGTTTCAACCTAAAAGACTCACGAACTAGTCGCTTAAACTTATTTCGATTAACGGCGAGTTTGACGTTTTTCTTTGCGACAACTAAGCCTATACGGGGTATACCTAATGAGTTTTCTTTTCCGAGAACAAGAATATTGGGATGTGATACTTTTATAGAAGCGGTGTCAAAGACTCTTGAAAAGTCTTTGGAGCTTAGTAATCGCTGTTTTTTTGTGAAGCAAAGTGCTAATTCACTAACAGAACTTTCAGCTCCATCGTCTTGATAGGCCAAAGAATTAGGCAGCGAGTTTAGCTCTGCCTTTGGCACGACGACGAGCAAGAACTTTACGTCCAGCTTTAGTTGCCATACGAGCACGGAAGCCGTGGGCACGTTTGCGTTTTAATACACTAGGTTGAAATGTTCTTTTCATTTCACTGGGCCTTTATAAAAGTAAAGAGAGCAGTTAAAAATTTTCATCGATACTTCTTTATTCTCTTATACGAGTTATTTAAAACCGTTTAGATAAAAGCGTAAAAATAGCGATGCGTCAAAAGAGGCGCGATGTTATAGAAGTATATTACTAAAATCAACCAAAAATATCGTTATTGGTGAGTTTTTTTTCGAGTGTTTTTAAATTTCATTGATCATACTCTGAAAACACTGTGTTTTAACATTTTATTAATATTTTATAAACAGTGTTATCCACAGATATAGGTTTAAACATGGTATTTAAAAGTTATCCACTAAATTGTTGCGTATAACCAAAAAAGACAGAATATCAAGGATATTTTTGCAGTTTATTAAAAATATATTTCTAAAATAATCAATTTTTCTGTGGATAAGACAAAGTTAAAGGAGTAACATCTGCATCCGGTTTCAAGAAAAATGTCACCTAAATCAACATATTGATTTTCTTATTTCGAACACCGGAATTATACTTAGATTGAGCTTCTCAATACGCGCAAATAAGTTTCAGATAGCTAATTATTACTGACACCGATAATAAAAATAACCAAAGGTAGTCATCTAATTTGGTTTGTTTTTTTGTGGCTTCTTCAGAAGGATTGATACTGATAGTTGCGCGCTAAATGAGTTCTGACAATTATTACTAAATCGTGCCTGGGGTTAATGGAATTGGCAAATTCAGATTGGGACATGTGCATGTCCTATTTACAGACAGAGCTACCTGCTCAACAATTTAATACTTGGATCAGACCTTTAAGAGCTGAAGAAAACGAAGAAAATATTCTGCGCTTAGTAGCACCTAATCGTTTTGTTCTAGATTGGGTGAATGACAAATACAAGAATCGAATTGAAGACATACTTAATCAAAAACATGGCACTGGTCAAAATGTCGTAGAGATAATTGTTGCCACCCGCAGACGGGCCGCCTTTGAGATAGAATCTTTTAAATCTCAAGCTAACACTCTAGTAAAAGATGAAAGTCATTCAGATGATAATAGTGCATTAAATTCTACTTCTTTAAACGATAGAACATTGAATTTTGGTGATTCGAATCAAGACGAAAAAGAAAAAGGCTATGCAACGTCGTTCGTCTCACCAGGAAACAATGAATTTGAGGTACAAAATCAAGCATCCAATATGGAAGACTCTGCGGCATCTGGTGTTGCGTCTATTTCGGATGTTGTGACTATAGAGAAGCCAATTCAAGACTTTTCTCATTCGCAAGACAATTTAAATCTGAGGAATATGAATGGCTATGCCGAGAAAAATAGTCAGGAAATTCGTCAATCGAAAGTAAATATAGAAGGTGGGATCGAGCATAAATCTAACCTGAATATCCAATTTACCTTCGATAATTTTGTTGTAGGAAAATCCAATCAATTAGGGTTAGCAGCCGCTAGTCAGGTCGCCGAAAATCCAGGTGGTGCATACAATCCTTTATTTATTTATGGTGGTGTGGGGTTAGGAAAGACTCACTTAATGCATGCGGTAGGTAATGCATTAAATGAAAGAAAGATGGGGAGCAAGGTGGTTTATCTCCATTCCGAGCGATTCGTGGCTGACATGGTTAAAGCATTACAATTAAACGCAATCAACGAATTTAAGCGATTTTATCGTTCAGTTGATGCGCTTTTAATTGATGATATCCAATTCTTTGCAGGGAAAGATCGATCACAAGAAGAGTTCTTTCACACGTTTAATGCGTTATTAGAAGGCGGTCATCAGATTATTGTTACTTGTGATCGTTATCCTAAAGAGATTGAAGGGTTAGAAGAGCGTTTAAAGTCTCGTTTTGGTTGGGGTTTAACAGTCGCAATTGAGCCACCAGAGTTGGAAACTCGCGTTGCTATTCTTAAAAGAAAAGCTGATTCGGTTGGTATGTTTTTACCGAATGACGCGGCTTTTTTCATCGCTCAGAGAATTCGTTCCAACGTGCGTGAACTAGAGGGAACCTTAAAGCGTGTTATCGCCAATGCCCATTTTACAGGTAGAGAAATATCTGTAGAGCTGGTCCGTGAATCGTTAAAAGATTTATTGGCGTTACAAGACCGTCTTGTGAGCATTGATAATATTCAGCGGGTTGTAGGTGAATACTACAAGATAAAGGTATCTGATTTACTCTCAAAAAGACGGAGTCGTTCAGTTGCACGACCTAGGCAAGTAGCAATGTATCTCGCTAAAGATTTAACGAATCATAGTTTGCCAGAAATAGGGGACGCTTTTGGCGGCCGTGATCATACGACCGTGTTACATGCTTGTAGGAAAATCAAAGAGCTTTTAGAAACAGACGCAGATATAAAAGAAGATGTTAAAAATTTGTTGCGAACATTAACGACATAATGTTTCAAATTCCACATATCCATATGCAAGCTAAGACGAGTCAAGTTACAATAAGCAATCGATTTAGGCATATTAATTCATAATATAAATGTCGTTAATTTCCCAAGTTTGTTAGAAAAATTACAAGAGAATACTGAATGAAATTTACTGTTTCGCGTGAAGTCATTTTAAAACCTTTACAACTAGTGGTTGGCGTCGTGGAGCGCAGACATACGCTACCAGTATTAGCAAATGTACTGGTTGTGCTGGAAGGGAATAAGCTCTCTCTCACAGGAACAGACTTAGAAGTAGAAATAGTCGGAAGATTGCAGTTAGAAGAAGCCGGAAACGATGGCGAGATTACTGTTCCAGCCAAGAAATTTCTAGATATTTGTAAAGCGCTACCAGAGGGTGCGAACATCACTTTTTCCCTTGAAGATCAAAAGGTTACGGTAAAAAGTGCACGTAGCCGATTCTCGCTTTCGACCATTGCCGGTGCAGAATTCCCAGCGGTAGAGCAGGGTAGTCAAGACGTGAGTTTTCAATGTGGACAAAAGGAAATAAAGCATTTAATCGATCGGACTAGTTTTGCTATGGCACAACAAGATGTTCGATATTATCTGAATGGTATGCTTTGGGAACTTCGTCCCCAAGCACTGAGAGTAGTGGCAACAGATGGCCATAGACTTGCAATGTGTACTCGTAATGCCGATGTGAATGTCAGTGAAATACGACAAGCAATATTACCAAGAAAGGGTGTGATTGAATTGTCTCGTTTGGTTAACGATACAGAAGACAGTGTAGAAATCATAATTGGGCCTAATCACATACGCGCGGCAACTGCCGAATATACATTTACTTCTAAACTAGTCGATGGAAAGTTCCCAGACTACGAGCGCGTTTTGCCAAAGGGCGGTGATAAAATTGTGCTAGGTGATAGATCAGTGTTAAAACAGGCATTCGCTCGCACAGCAATTCTTTCAAATGAAAAGTACCGTGGTGTGCGATTGTTATTAGAGAATGATCAACTCACGATTGTGGCGAATAACCCAGAACAAGAAGAAGCCGAGGATCAGGTATCTGTTGAATACCAAGGAGAAAGTCTTGAACTCGGATTTAACGTAAGTTATTTGCAAGATGTTGCAAACGTTTTAGATACGGAGCAAATAAAGATTACACTATTAGATTCTAATAGTAGCGCTTTATTAGAAGAGCCGAACGAATCCGACTCAGCGTATGTTGTTATGCCCATGCGACTTTAGTTTAGTGTAAGAAAACGAAAAAATCTTTCATGCCGTTATTGACGCAGTTGCGCGTTAACGATTTCCGAAATTTAGAATCTATTGATATCTATCCCGCATCGAAAATAAATTTTATTTATGGCGAAAACGGTGCGGGGAAAACCAGTCTTTTGGAAGCTATCAGCGTCCTCGCCATTGGTAGAAGCTTCCGCACCCGAAAATATAAACATCTGGTTGCTGAAAACAAAAACGTTTTTACGCTTTTTACTCGAAGTAATGGTGACTCACGCCAACCAGAGTCACACACCGTAGGGATACAGCGGGGTGCTTCGGATATTTTTAGAATAGATGGGAAAGATATCCAGTCTTCAGGACAATTAGCCTCTTTGTTGCCATCGCTAGTAATAAATGCAAAATCTTTTGAGTTAATAGAAGGATCGGCAAAACAAAGGAGAATGTTTTTCGATTGGCTAGTGTTTCACGTGAAACATGAGTTTGCTGAAACCTGGAAGAGCTATGGAAAGTGCTTAAAGCAGCGCAATACCTTGCTCAGGCATGATAAAATAACCTATTCGCTTGTTGAACCCTGGGATCAAGAGTTAGTAAAGATCAGTTTGAAAATAAAGGCACTTAGAGAAGAGTGCTTTCGTCTGTTTATAGAGAACTTCGAAATAGCAGCTAAAAGACTTCAAATCGATAAACTCAATATTACGCTAAATTATTATCACGGCTGGAAAGAAGAAGCAGATCTTCAAGATCTCTATAGAGCAGGTTTTGAAAGAGATAGAAATTTAGGCTATACCAATGTTGGGCCTCATAAGGCAGAAATGAAAGTTCAGGTAAGGAACATTCCTGCCATTGAAAAACTTTCAAGAGGGCAACAAAAGCTATTAGTAAGTGCCTTTATTATGAACCAGGCGAGTTTATTTATTAAAATAAAGAAAGAAAAACCCATCTTCCTAATTGATGATTTGCCTGCAGAACTCGATGAAATAAATTTAAAAATAATTGGACAATGGATACTAGAACTCGAAACTCAGACATTTATCACTGCTATTGAAAAGAAACACGCAGCAGCTATCTGGGATTCTCGTTACCTTAATGAAGATTTTAAAATGTTTCACGTGAAACATGGACAAATCTTTGAACAAGATTTATAGATAAAACTAAAGAGACGCATCACTAATATGTCTGAAGAAGAAAACGACAACAACTACGACTCCTCCAGTATTAAAGTTCTTAAAGGCCTTGATGCAGTAAGAAAAAGGCCAGGTATGTATATTGGTGATACTGACGATGGAACCGGCCTCCATCATATGGTTTTCGAAATTGTCGATAACTCGATTGATGAAGCCCTAGCCGGACACTGCTCCGAGATAAGAGTAATTATTCATCCGGATGAATCCGTTAGTGTTTCAGACAATGGCCGTGGTATTCCTACCGAAATGCACGAAGAAGGCGTATCTGCAGCAGAAGTGATTATGACGGTACTGCATGCCGGTGGTAAGTTCGATGATAATACTTACAAGGTCTCAGGCGGTTTGCATGGCGTGGGTGTTTCCGTTGTTAATGCGCTGTCTTCCAAACTCAAGCTAACGATTCGCCGTCAGGGTAAACTTTACGAGCAAATCTATGTGCACGGTGTACCGCAAGAGCCTTTGAAAGTCTTAGGTGAAACCGATAAATCTGGAACAGAAATTCATTTTCATCCTTCGGCTGAAACTTTTAACAACATTGAATTCCAATACGACCAACTTGCTAAGCGTCTTAGAGAGCTTTCATTCTTAAACTCAGGTGTTCGTATCGTACTTCATGATGAGCGTACCGCTGAAGAAAACGTTTTTGAATACGAAGGTGGGCTCTCTGCTTTTGTGGATTATTTGAATCAAAATAAAAACCCCATTAACAAGGTTGTCCATTTTAACTCCCATCGAGAAGAAGATGGCGTTGGCGTTGAAGTGGCACTGCAGTGGAACGACAGCTTCCAAGAAAATATCTTCTGCTACACCAACAACATTCCTCAAAGAGACGGCGGTACACACTTGGCTGGTTTCCGAGGTGCCTTAACTCGTTGTCTTAACAACTATATCGAAAGGGAAGGATTTGGCAAAAAAGAAAAAATCAACACCACAGGTGATGATGCTCGTGAAGGGCTCACCGCCATTGTTTCCGTAAAGGTTCCTGATCCTAAATTCTCTTCTCAAACGAAAGATAAACTGGTTTCTTCAGAAGTGAAAAGCGCTGTAGAACAAGAGATGGGTGAAAAACTATCGGAATTTCTTTTAGAAAACCCCCAAGAAGCAAAGCTTATTGTTGGTAAAATGCTAGAAGCAGCCAAGGCACGCGAAGCAGCTAGAAAAGCCAGAGAAATGACCCGAAGAAAAGGCGCGCTAGATATCGCAGGTTTACCTGGGAAACTCGCCGATTGCCAAGAGAAAGATCCAGCACTTTCTGAAATCTACCTGGTGGAGGGTGATTCTGCAGGGGGCTCAGCAAAGCAAGGCCGTGATAGACGAACACAAGCGATTTTACCCTTGAAAGGTAAGATTCTAAATGTCGAAAAAGCACGTTTCGATAAAATGCTTTCCAGTGCTGAAGTGGGCACTCTTATTACCGCTTTAGGCTGCGGAATCGGTACGTCAGAGTTTAACCCCGATAAACTTCGATACCACAGCATTGTGATAATGACCGATGCTGATGTGGATGGATCCCATATTCGCACACTTCTTCTAACCTTCTTCTTCAGACAAATGCCTGAACTCATCGAGCGTGGGCATATTTATATTGCACAGCCACCCCTGTATAAAGTGTCTAAAGGCAAGCAAGAACAGTATTTGAAAGACGACGATGCGTTAACAGAATTCTTAACCAATACTGCTGTTGAAACTTCTTCGTTACATGTTTCGGCAGATGCGCCGGCGCTTTCCGGTGAACAGCTAGAAAGAATGGTCAATGAATATCGCAATGTTTTTTCCAAAATAGAAAAGCTTTCTCGCTTATACCCGAAAGAAATTCTTGAACAGCTTATCTATCTGCCTGTGCTAAGTTTTGAATCACTATCTAATGAAGAAGATGTAAAAGCATGGTGTGATCAACTCGCTGAAAAAGTGGAAGCTCTTAATCTAATCTCGAAAACCCACAAGTATTCGGTGAAATGTGTTGAAGATACAGAAAGGCATCAATATCTTCCCGAGGTAGATGTGACCGCGCACGGCATAGAACAAGGTCATTTACTTAATGCTGAACTCTTTTCTTCCGCCGACTACAAAACCATGTTATCTCTTGGTGAACAACTCAATGGACTTATCGAGCCAGGAGCTTACGTAGCTAAAGGGGAACGTAAGATCGAAGTTGAAAGTTTTAAAGAAGCTTTGGAAAAAATCATGGCGGAATCCAAAAAAGGTTATGCGATTCAACGTTACAAAGGTCTCGGTGAAATGAACCCTGAACAGCTTTGGGAAACGACGATGGACCAAACTAATCGTCGTATGCTACAGGTGACTATCGACGATGCTATCGGTGCAGATCAAATGTTTACCTGTTTAATGGGCGACCATGTTGAACCGAGACGAGATTTTATCGAAACCAATGCGCTGTCGGTTGCTAATTTGGATGTGTGATTAGAATAGATGGGTTTTGATAAGAGCTGAGATAACTAGCTAATATATCTTCAAAAAACAACGATTTGTGAATACATGGAATACTTACTAAAAAAGATTTAACTGTATATAAAAACAGTTAAATCTTTTTATTATCACTTCTTACCGCTTTTTTATTTGATATAAATTTTTAATAATTGCGAGAGACTACCAGGCCGTATGAAACCCAAAAGGGAAGTTAGAAGAAACTAAAACTTAAATCTAAATTTCCGGTCTTTCCAATGAGTAATTCATTAGTAAACGGTCATGTTTCTAAAATTTATATTAAGGGGTCGCAATTGTCTTTGCAGGTTCTTAATCAAATACAACTTCATTTGATATCAAGAAATCATCAGAAACATCAGCATTTTTCCGTCCTGCAATCGCAAAATAAAAAAGAGGTTCCCCATCAATTGACAAGCGATGCCGATACCTTTCAATATGATAGATATCCAAATATTCAGAAAATATAAGTTCACGTATCAGTCTAGAAAAGCCAGTGTTATCCGAGTGATCAAGAAAGGTTTCTTTGATATTAAATGCGACCCACCCCTCGTTGTTAATAATATTAAAGGCTTCTATAAATGCCCTGGATGGAATGTCTCCGAAGCCTAAAGCAGCAACACTAACCATGCAATCATATTGCCATGAAGCAATATCTTGTCGGGTGTCACTGTCTAATTTTGTAAAATCCTGTATGTAGTAATCATCGTAAATACCAGGGCGATCTCGAATAGTCGCCTCGTAAGCTTCCGGAATAATATCTACACCTACTATACGTGAAACACCCCTTCTCTTCAGCTCCTCTCCCATGATACCGTTTCCGGCACCTAAGTCTAAAACTCTTAGTTCAGTTATATTATCGTTCGACTGTCTCACAGAGGATTCAAGAATCGTAGCAACTTTAGTAGGTGACGAGCATTTAAGGCGGTCATAGAAAATTTGCTCGTAGAGCCCAGGTACCTGATAGATTTCGTCATAATCATGGAATCTGATTTTTCTGTCTTTATCTGAAGTTTGGAGGAAGAAAAAGGCTTCATCTTGATCAAGGCTCGAAGACTCAATTCTAGGAAATTGAATTCTGTGTCTTTTCAGCATAATTTAGGCTCAATTGTGAAGGAGCCTCCATGATAATAGCATAATCTGACTGTTTCAACTGATCGGCCACCATTAACGAATTGTGATAATACTTAATATGTTAAGCAAAATATCTCATGTCTACTTTATAGAGGTATGCGGCTATTGAAATAATCGTTAAATATGGCGTTTAATTCGACTTCTAAAGATCTCTACTTTTGTTTCTTCAAATTAATAGGCTGAATTTAAATTAAATAATATTTTTAGGTCTATAAGTCTAATCAAGTCAATTAATTATTATCATGCTTAGTTTGTCCTTAAGAAATTTAGATAATAAATTTTATTTATCAAATTATTTTGGGATAATCAGCCTTAGAGCCTTATCAAGTTTTTTCTGACATCTGTTTTCGACCCGAAGGGCAAATTGAAAAGCAAGTTACTTCGCCCCTTTGATTTCATGTTGACCAAAGAAATCTAAGATGAGCCGGTCAATTTGAACTTTGATTTTCACACGTATTTGATTGGAAGGTGATATTGACTGTATATAACGGCAAAGTAAAAACAAAGGATTTTGACCAGCAGTTACCCAAAAAGCTGATGCTTTTAATCGCTCTGTTTCAAGGCTTTGGGCTATTCGTTCTGCATCAATCGCTAGATTATAAATTCTGGCCTTTTCAGTCTCCCCACTGGTTATTTGCCTTCTACAGTTTTATTTTTATTTGGCCCATCTGTTTGCAGCTTAGTCTTACTCAGCACAACTATTTTTCAATTTTACGATTAACATTACCTTTTGCCTTGCTTGCGAGCTTATTGGGGTTTTACGTTGGCTGGCAAGTCACACCGATGGAACACATTAGCTTCGAGTCTCTATTGTTCGCATTTGTATTCACCATGGTTTTGGCGACCTTTAAAGCGCTTATGTATTGCCAACTTTATGCCAGTAAGTTGCCAATCACCTATAGCGGTTTATTTTTATGGTCTTGGCGAAATTTCCTTACCCTAGGTTTATCATCATTGTTTGTTGGATGTTCGTGGCTAGTCTTATTTCTTTGGGCGCAATTATTCAACGCCATTGGGATCGAATTTTTTAAAGACTTGTTTAAAGAAGAGTGGTTCGCTTACCCAGTAAACACTCTAGTCCTGGGCTTTGGCGTTTTAATATTTCGAAGTCAAACAGGCATTATCGATACCATTAAACGTCTACAACAAGCGCTAATGAAATTTCTCTTAGTGGTATTGGCGTTTGTATCGGTATTATTTTTAATGGCTCTGCCGTTCACGGGTTTAAGCCAGCTTTGGGGAAATGGCGGTAGCATGTTAATCCTATGGATGCATGCCACGCTATTATTCTTCGTTAATGCGGTATATCAAGATAAACCAAGTTCCAGACCTTACGCGCTGTGGATTCACCGTTTTATCTACCTTAGCGTCGCATTACTACCTATTTACAGTGCCATTAGTTTCCACGGCTTAACACTGCGCATCGAACAATATGGCCTATCCCTTATGCGCTGTTGGGCGTTACTCGTGTGGCTTTTACTCGCGGTTTTTACCCTGGGCTATGTGTGGGGGATCATTCGCCATCGCGACAACTGGCTAGACAATTTAAGTCGCGTGAATGTTGTCGGTGGCCTAGTCGTTATGGTCGCAGTACTACTCACAAACTCCCCATTACTCGACTTTAGAAAAATGTCCGTCGACAGCCAACTAGCGCGTTTAGAAGCAGGAGAAGTAGCGGTGGAAGATTTCGACATTCATTACTTTAAACACAATCTCGCTAAGCCGGGCTACCTCGCATTACAGCAATTAAAAACGCAATATCAAGAAACCTACGCTAACTTCGTATTAAAAATTGATGCACTCTATACGCGCGATAAAGATATCAGTACAGAAATCGATAAAGAGACATTTTTATCTGCTTTAGAAATACTAGGCGGCTCTCCACCTGACGACCTATTAAACAGGATTTTTGAAAACGAAACTGAAAACTCGTGGTTGATACCCCATACTGATAACTACTACCTTTTTGCCGTCGAGCTCAACAACGACGAACTGGCCGAATACGTACTACTTAAAAAACGACGACAGGTTAACGAAATTACTCTTTACGTATTCGATAATGACGAATGGGTGCGCAGATCACTTAGAGCGACTGAAGGGTATGGAGTCAATAATTTAGAATTGTTTCTTGAAGACGTTAAAGCGCAAAACATTCACTATGCCAAACCCGAATGGGATCAATTAGAAGTTGGCGGGCAGCGTTTTAAGGTGGGTAGTAAATTCAAGTGAATAACTGCTTTCGACTCAAAGAGGAAATTGGAAGGACAAAAATATTTAAGCTTTAATTTCTCGTTCTTAACTAAAATGGCCCAAAGTTAAAACCCCGCTTCAAATATTGAACTATTTAATAAAATAAACTAAAGATAAACCAATACTGTCTGCACTTTGGTCGTCAAGCGTATAATTATGGTAGTTGATACCAAGGCTTATTTTTCTTGCAATGCGGTAGTTTGCTCCCAGTATAAAAAATGGATCGATCCCTCCCATTTTTACATCGAGCTCAGCCCCTGCATAATCATTGACTTCACCTCGCCAAGAAAATATACCTAAATTCGCAAACAGTTGAACATTTTTGATCACGTCATAATGACCTCGCACACTTACAGTGAGCCCTTGCCCAAACCTTGGATAAGCTTCTTCTAGGGCTTGGCTCAATTCCTCGTCATCTACGGATAACAAGGAAAAATCCACATTGGCCTCACCAAGATCGGTATACCCTAACATATAGGAAACATATTCACTATATTGATAGCCAATCGCCAAGCTGTAGGTCGAAGAGGACACATCGTATTCGTTGACCTGTGCTATCACGCCTTGCTGAGCGAGTTCTGAAGTGAAGTCCTCCTGGCTCCTATCGCTTTCGGCACGGCCTCCACTTACTTCAACAAAAAATTCGCCTACATCGGCTTGCGCCTTCTGAAAGGATCCCCCCATTAACAAAACGCAAGGTATTACTAGGGTACCTAACGCGCGGATTTTTTTGCGCCGGATCAACACAAAACTTAATAATGACAATAGTAACCAGCCATTCGCACCTCCGCCTCCGCCAGTGGTAGTTACATTACCTGTTCGCTGAACTGCAACGACACCAGGATCTTCCACAGCGCTATTTAGTTCACCGTCTGAATCGTTTGGACCACCATCTTCTATGGTCAATTGCACACAAAAATGCCCTTCATTGAGCCCTGGAGTCCAAGCGCTATCTTCGGGAGGCGGACAAAAGCCGAATACACCTTGCGTGGACGCAAGTCGGTTATTCGCATCAGATACAAAATCTTGCCATTGGCCATTTTGGTATTTGCGGTAGACTGCATTGGCTGGAATTGGTGCTAGCTGAGGAATAACGATATTCACCGTTTGCCCGCGCTCGGGTATGGCTTGAATTTGGAAATCAAAAATACCACCAATCGGTTCAAAGTTTGCGTCTGCAATTAACCCTTCAATGTTGTCGATATCAGCGGTGTCTATTCTCGCTCCTCCCGTGGATCCAACAAGCGCAAATTCACCTAGACGACAGCGTACACCCGGATCACATTCGATAAGAAATGTATTACTTTCACTTACAATTTCGGGCAACACATTCGGCGCTACGATGTTATCCAGGAAGTTGGGGATACCATCATCATCACTATCACCCAAGCCTTCGGTGGCATCACCAATGCCATCGCCATCCGTATCCTGTTCATCGGTGAGTTCCGGTAACGAAGCAACAAGTACAAATCTAATCGATGCAGTATCAGTATTCCCAGATGAATCTGTGGTGGTGACACTTACCCGATAACTGCCTTCACCTAATCCAGTCGGATCAATGACAAAGCCGTCGTCAGTGGTATTGCCATCTCGATCCGTCAGTTCTCTATCTGTAGTGGACCAGTCAAAACTATGCGAGTCGTTTGCATTTAAGTCCGTGACGAAAGCCGTTACGTCTACCAGCCCGCCATCACTCGTAACTTGAATGGTTTCTAGATTATTTTGCGCTAACGTCAGAGTGAGTTCCGGTGGCACATTCGTTTCAACAATCGTGACGCGATGTTCACTCTTAGAACCGCTATTAATATCAAAATTATCGAATTCAAATCCGTTGAAGAGATCTTGTTCATCCGTGGTTTGATCATCCAGCCTTACCACTAGAACTTCTTCCGTCTCACTCACGCCATCATCCGTAATATCAAAGGTGATACTCACCTCTATTTCACCTTCTTCAAACACCGCAAAACCGTTAACAAGTGAATGATCGCCCACATCCGCTGTACTGGATGCATCAACCACAAACGGCACAGTGAAGGGATACGAGGTCGCCAAACCATTCAAGATTACTTTAAAAGATGCGCTTACACCTTCAGTTGTGATTTGATCTTTACTCAACGAGACCAGCGGACGAACCCACACTTCTTGCTCTACAACCGTGGTATTGCCTCTGCGATCAATCGCTTGCCAATTCACGATGTTTGTACCAGGTGCTAACAGGAATCGGTTTTCC
Source organism: Cellvibrionaceae bacterium (assembly GCA_965262305.1). Lineage (GTDB taxonomy): Bacteria > Pseudomonadota > Gammaproteobacteria > Pseudomonadales > Cellvibrionaceae > CBDHEY01. The sequence goes on along the minus strand of CBDHEY010000004.1, from coordinate 428,024 downwards.
TGAATATCGATCGCATTTGGCGCACAACATCCATCGCCATCAACGTTATCACTCACTAAACTATCTAATGCATCTTGGATCGCTGTTGCATCGGCATCGCGTTCAAGACCTAGTAGATCTGTTAGCAACACGTCGGTGAATAATCCAGTAGCGTCTAAAATGATATTGCTCGGGGAGGAAAGTTCGGGTGGTGTCAGGTCCGTGTAATCTTCTGGATCATTCGGATTAGTGCCATCTATTCCTTCTTGGAAGTCAGTGATGGTATCGCCATCAGTGTCAACATTGGCAATCACTTCGATAGTGATGCTGGGCAATTGTACTTCTGTAATACCATCCGTCGCCGTTAGATTGATAGTATATACACCGACTTCTTCTGTAACAGGTGTACCTGATATCGCGCCGGTTTCTGAATTAAACGTTGCCCAACCCGGTAAATTCTCTGCACTAAATTCAATAGGGAAGAGAGGGTCATCATTGGTGACCGTCGGTTCAACACGAATAGCGTTTTGCTCGAAGATCTCGTTGTCGGTTTCAACGGAAACACTAAAATTCGAAGCAGGTTCAAACGTAATCGTCACAGTCGACGTATTGGATGTACCGCCTTCATTGTCATCGACGGTGTAAGTGAAACTGTCACCAGCAAATACATTAATACCTGAAGCTGGGGTAAAGGTCACCGTACCATCGTTATTATTTGATACAGATCCTTGCGTAGGACTTGACACAACCGTGATCGCCGATGCGTCTAACGTACCATCAATATCGGAATCATTATTTAACAGATTAATTACTGTCGGTATGCCAGCAACAATTGAGAACGCATCATCATTTGATAATGGTTCATCGTTGACGGATTCAATCGTCAAGGTAACAGTAGCAGGTTCAGACGTACCGGCTTCATCATCGGTTACTTGGTAGGTAAAGCTGTCTTCTCCGTTGAAATTCTCATCCGGTGTGTATGTGATCGCACCCGTTTCGGTATTGATGGATGTTGTGCCATTCACAGGCACAATGTCTACCGCAACCAAAGCGGGATTAATCGTACCATCGATATCTGTATCATTACCTAACACGTTAATGGTATGCGCCGCTTCTTCTTGCAACACCGCTGTGTCGTCGTTCGCCACGGGCAGGTCGTTCACACTATTTACGGTGAGCGATACGGTTGCCTCATTGGATAAACCGGACTCATCATCTTGCACCACGTAAGTGAAGCTGTCGGCGCCGTTAAAGTTTTCATTCGGGGTGTAAGTAATCACACCGCCTAAATCTGCTATCGCACTGCCGTTGTTTGGTTCAGCGATGATCTGTATGGTCGTATCGTCAATGCTTCCGTCCAAATCACTATCGTTAACCAATACACTGATATCAACGGTTGAATCTTCGTCCAGGCTCGCAGAATCATTGCCGGCTACCGGAAGATCGTTCACACTGTTGACTGATACAGTGACCAGCGCTGCGTTCGATGTCGCGTCATTCTGATCATTAATGGTATAAGCAAACGTATCCGTGCCATTAAAGTTTGCATCCGGTGTATACACAATTTCACCACTTACGATACTGGCTTGCCCGTCGCCTGGCGCAGTCACAATTACGAGCGATGCTGTATCCACGCTATCGGCGGTATCCACATCGGAATCATTCGCCGCCGCATCGATTGATACTGCCGTATCTTCAGATGTAGAGGCCACATCATCACTGGCTATCGGTGCATCGTTAACAGCATTTATCGTGATAGAGACGGTCGCGGTGTTAGATACATCACCCGCAATGTCTTCAACCGTATAAGTGAACGAATCGGCACCATTGGCATCAGCATTGGGCGAATAGGTAATCACTCCGGTTCCGGTATTTATACTCGTTACCCCAAGGGACGGCGAACTTTGAATACTTACGCTGGCTGCGTTAATGGCATCGTCGGAATCCGAGTCATTGGCCAACACATCAATCTGTACAGCATTATCTTCGTCGATTGTCTCGGCATCATCAAAAGCGAGAGGGGCGTCATTGACGGCACCGATGGTAATAGCAAATTCGAAATTTGCACCACCGTTATTATCGCTATTTCCTAAATTGTCGACGATAACGAAACTGAAGCTATCTAAGTTGGACTCTCCACCATCATGGTCATAGGTAATTAAATTACTATCGAGGTCCCCTTGAGTGAAACTGTCTACATCGCTAAGCAGCGTCCCATTATTGAATAAAGATCCGTTCGTAGGGGCAGCGACTAAGTTATAAGTGATTTGGGCAGCGCCGCTGACTGCATCATTAGCGGCAAGTTCACTGCTACTAATCGTCGCATCGCCATCACCTTCGTTAATGGAGATACCCGTATTTGTCGAAATAACGGGAGCTGAACTATCAACCACAAAACTGGTTAATGACGTCGAAGTGCTGTTATTGCCTGCTGCATCGGTGATGGTTACCGTACAATCACTGTAAGTCGCATCGCCAAGGGTGGCCGCGTTATCGGTATCGGTGAGGGTAATAGTAGTATTACCTGAACCTATTGCGCCTTCATCGCCACTTCCGCAGCTTCCGCCAACGGCCAAAGTACCCGCTTCGTCACTGTTGATGGTCACATCGGGAGTACTGTCGTTACCCGGCGTTGTCACTGGAGTAATTTCAGAAACCGTTGGTGCCGTCAAATCCACTTCAAAGCTGGTTAGCGTCACCGGCGTATTACTATTACCCGCCGCGTCCATAATCGTCACCGTACAGTCTGAAAACGTACCTTCAGCCAACGCAGTGCTGTTGTCGGTCTGAGTTAAGGTGATCGTATTATTGCCTGAAGTAACCGCACCCTCATCGGAAGAACCACAACTGCCATCAACGGCTAGCGTACCCGCTTCATTAGTCGATATGGTCACATCAGGCGTGCTGTCATTACCGGGATCGGTGACTGGCGTAATTTCACTGACTGTTGGTGCGGTGAGGTCAATTTCGAAACTAGAGAGCGTCACTGCGGTATCCACATTACCTAATGCATCCGTCACGGTGATGGTACAGTCGCTATAGGTGCCGTCGGAAAGAGGGTCAGTATTGTTGGTTTGCGTAAGTGTAATGGTGGTATTACCGGTGCCTATGGCTCCTTCATCACTACTACCACAGCTACCGCCCACCGCTAATGTGCCGGCTTCATCGCTAGAGATAGTCACGTCCGGAGTGGAATCATTATCCAGCGAAACAACGGGTGTGACTTCAGCCACGCTGGGAGGAGTAGCGTCGATGTCAAAGGAGGTTAATGTCACAGCGGTATTACTGTTGCCTGCCGCATCAGTGATGGTCACGGTACAGTCGCTATAAGTTGCGTCACCAAGGGTTGATGCGTTATCGGTATCGGTGAGGGTAATAGTAGTATTACCTGAACCTATTGCGCCTTCATCGCCACTTCCGCAGCTTCCGCCAACGGCCAAAGTACCCGCTTCGTCACTGTTGATGGTCACATCGGGAGTACTGTCGTTACCCGGCGTTGTTACTGGGGTAACTTCAGAAACCGTTGGTGCCGTCAAATCCACTTCAAAGCTGGTTAGCGTCACCGGCGTATTACTATTACCCGCCGCGTCCGTAATCGTCACCGTACAGTCTGAAAACGTACCTTCAGCCAACGCAGTGCTGTTGTCGGTCTGAGTTAAGGTGATCGTATTATTGCCTGAAGTAACCGCACCCTCATCGGAAGAACCACAACTGCCATCAACGGCTAGCGTACCCGCTTCATTAGTCGATATGGTCACATCAGGCGTGCTGTCATTACCGGGATCGGTGACTGGCGTAATTTCACTGACTGTTGGTGCGGTGAGGTCAATTTCGAAACTAGAGAGCGTCACTGCGGTATCCACATTACCTAATGCATCCGTCACGGTGATGGTACAGTCGCTATAGGTGCCGTCGGAAAGAGGGTCAGTATTGTTGGTTTGCGTAAGTGTAATGGTGGTATTACCGGTGCCTATGGCTCCTTCATCACTACTACCACAGCTACCGCCCACCGCTAATGTGCCGGCTTCATCGCTAGAGATAGTCACGTCCGGTGTAGAATCATTATCCAGTGAAACAACAGGCGTGACTTCAGCCACCGAAGGCGCGGTGGCATCAATTTCAAAGGATGTTAATGTCACAGCGATATTACTGTTGCCTGCTGCATCGGTGATGGTTACCGTACAATCACTGTAAGTCGCATCGCCAAGAGCGGCAGCGTTATCGGTATCGGTGAGGGTAATAGTAGTATTGCCTGAACCTATTGCACCTTCATCGCCACTTCCGCAGCTTCCGCCAACGGCCAAAGTACCCGCTTCGTTACTGCTAATGGTGACATCCGGTGTGGTGTCATTACCGGGTGTGGTAACTGGTGTTATCTCGCTAACCGTTGGTGCAGTGGTATCCACTTCAAAGCTAGTTAAAACGAGCACATTACTCGCATTACCTGCGGCATCCGTTACGGTGACCGTACAAGTACTGTATGTCCCATCCGCTAACGGCGTGCTGTTATCAGTTTGCGTAAGAGTAATCGTTTGATTCCCTGAACCAATCGCCCCTTCATCACCACTACCACAGCTCCCGCCAACAGAAAGGCTGCCTGCTTCACTGGTGGAGAAGGTCACATCGGGTGTACTGTCATTCCCCGGTGTTGTAACAGGTGTAATTTCTGCAAGCACTGGGGCGAGGGCATCTACAAGAACAGAAGTTAAAGATCCCACGCTGTTGAGCGTTGTATTAATGTCATTACCTCCCGTATCCTGCAAAGTACCAGAGTTAGGATCGATTGTGGCGGATAAAGCAATGCCATCAGTATCTTCATCACCGGATGGAACCGTATAGCGGAATAACAATGCCGAGGAACCGGAGCCAGAGATATAGTCCGCAAAGCGAGTGGTAGAACCCACAGTAAGCGTTAAACGCGGCGTACCTCCGGTCGTATTGGCCGTTACGTTTTCATTGAAATTAACGGTGAAATCCAAGTTTGAAGCAGCCGTATAGGTGCTATTAGTTGGCACGCTCACGGAAGTTATAACAGGCGCAATATCGTCTGTCAGCAGTGTGCCCGTGCTATTCGTCACTGGCGAGGTTGAGCCCATTTGGGTACCACTCCCACCGATAGTAAGGTCAGTATCACCATCCACACTCAGAATGACGGTATTACCATGTGTGATACTGGCGTTATCGTTGTAATAGCCATTAATGGTGTAAGTCTCGCTATCGCCATCGGCAACTGAAATACTTAAACCAGAAAAGGTCAGCGTATCCGCTCCCGCACTGTATGTACCGGTAACATTACTTGCATCACTACCATTTAATCGCCAAGTAATCGCGTCTCGCTCAGCATCACTGGAGGTACCAGAAACATTCACCACCACTTGAGTCACTTCCAGCGTGAGCGCATCGGCAGTGCCGGCATCTGAAATAGTGAAGTCGAATATATTTACCGCTTCACCTACTGTATCGACGCTATAGTTCAATGCCACGGGTTCGGTGACTGTCGCGGACGCGGTCAAATCCCCATCGCTATCAGGCACAAGGCCAGTTAATTGACTACTATCCGCCGTGGATAAACCACCCGAACTGGCTTCTAAATTAAAGTTCTCACTTGAGCCGCCGGAAGCGGTATAGGTGATTTGCAATCCGGTAAACGTGGATACGCCTGAAGAGGGTGAAATTGAGACAGTGACACCGCTGCCATCTGTATCTCCTGTTCCAGTCATCGTGGCACTGCCTGCGCCATTGACTTCGGCAATCGTAATATCCGTTGAATACCCTGTATCTACTATATTGTCGCCATCGCGCGCGGATACCACCGGCACGGTGGTGAAGTTTGTCGCCTCAAGATTATTGACGGTAAGGGGAATAGGTTGAGTATCAAAAACGAGCTGAGTGGCGACGACATCTGAAGTCAACTGATTCGCATTAACCGTCCCGAAATCCGCACCTACGCCGCCTTGATCGTCTGCCGTTAACGTAAAGTTTTCTTGATCAGCAGTGGCTGAGTATGTAAGAGCCGTAAACGTTGCCACCCCTGCAACCGCAGTGACTGCAGTGCCAGTAATACTGCCGCTTCCGTTTTCAGTGAGTGTGATGATTTCGGTAAAATCGGTATCAACAGTACCATCGCCATCAACCGCATTCACGACCGGTTGAGTCGTTAAAGCCACACCAGAAACTGAACCAGCAGGCTGGGTACCAAACGCTAAGCCCGTTGCCACAACATCTGAAGTGACGGCATTGGCACCAACGGGAGATAAGTCAGTGCCAACTCCAGCTTGATCATCTGCCGTGAGCGTAAAACTTTCTTGGTCTACAGAAGCCGTGTAATTAACAGACGTAAAGGTTGCAACACCATTCGACGCAGCAACAGAAGCGCCGCTTAGCGTTCCTAAACTTGCTTCGGTTAACGTAATGGTTTCCGTAAAGTCGGTATCAACAACACTATTTGGACCTACCGCTCTCACCACAGGTTGCGTTGTTAAATTACTGCCTGATGTTGAACCCGCAGGTTGGGTTTGGAATTCAAGTGACGTGGCTACCACATCAGAAAGCAACAATCCAGTATTCACTAGAGAGGGCTCAATTCCTCCAACCGTGTCATCAAAGGTAATTTGCAGGCCTTGGCCATCTGACGTTGCCGTGTGAGTCAAGTTCGTAAAGGTTGCAATGCCAGAAACAGCTGTAACCGATGAATTTGATAAGCTACCTTGTGTAGTACTCGCTGTGACGGATTCTGTAAAATCAACATCAATATTGCCTTCATCATCGCGAGCCTCAATCACTGGCTGGGTAGTCATTACTTCGCCAGAAACAATGCCCGAAGCCCCAGTGGCAATAAAAAGTTGGGTCGCCACCACATCCCAGGTTGCACCGCCATTATTAATCGCCGTATTCCCCGCCGACATCTGCGTGCCGCCCGCTTCAACGGTGACGTTATCCGTGTTATCGCCCTCAAGCGTAAGAATAAAAGTACGATCTTCAACAACTGAGAAGGAATTATCGAAATAGGCATTGATGGTGTAGGTTTCACTGGCTCCATCGGCAACGGTGATGGTTTCATTGAATGTGATGTTGTTATTCACCGCACTATAGGTGCCCTGCATGTCGGTGACATCAGGGCCATTAATACGCCAGATAACATCATTTCGCTCAGAATCCGTTGAGGTACCCGTTACATCGATAATAATCTGCGAAATAGTAATGCCCACCCCATCACCACCGCCTGGGTCAGTGATGGTGAAGTCAAACACATCAAGATGTTCACCCTCGGTATCGACAGTCGTCGCTAGACCGGTGGCCTCCGCTCCGGGCCCTGCAGTTAAGGTTGCATCAGAATCGGGAGGGTTGACGATGGCAGAGACCCTGAAATTATAGGGGTTTTCGTCGGCGTCATCGTTTGCAATAGATATATCGGCGTTTTGGGTACCCACTGTCGTAGGGTCAAGTGTGACTTGGAAGGTGGTGGAACCGGCTGCGGATACTGGATCGGAAGCAGGTTGAGTCGTGACTGAAAAGTCCGAAGAACCACTAATAGTGACATTGGGCGTGCCAGTTAGATCAAGATTACCAGTTCCCGTATTTTGAATGGTAAAAGTACGTACGAGATTACTACCCCCTTGAATATGGGAGCCAAAATCAGTGTGGTCGGACGTGGTAGGGACTATATCACCATCAGAAATAGTCTGACTGTTGCCTTGAAGGTTAATTTCAGGTGATGATGCAGACGATACCGTAATAGAGGTAACACCTACAAGATTACTATTACCACAACCAGTCGCGGAAATAGTCACACTACTTATACCATCGCTATTAGTACCCACCGTGACATTTTCCGCCCCCGGGCCAGGGCTCGAAATGGTATCAATGGTTTGTGCCGAGTTATTTGTAACCGTAATGCTCGTACAAGAGGTGCCATATAAATTTAACGCGAGCGCATCAAGATCAAAGGAGCTTAGGCCCCCCGAAGCAGTGAATGTGATATCAACGGCAGTATACGACATACTTTTGTATGAATAAATAATACCAGGCAAAGGAAAACGTCTGATTTCAGTTCCATCGCCCGATATCGTCAAATCAGTACTGGAAGTCACTTCTGTTGCATTTCCACCACAATAATTCCCATTGTGGGTACAAAAATCCGCTGGTGTGTAAGTGGCCAATACCGAGGAGAAATCCTTAAGGGTGTTTTCACTAAAAGGCCTTTCTGTTTCGATGTCACCTTTATGAATTTCGAGTTCCCAGTCACCACCATGCGTTCTGTTACCTGTGAAGTCTTCCGAAGCAGCGATATCAACATTCGCTTCATGAGAAATCAATTCAAGTAGTTCATCACCTTTTTGGCCCTTCGCAAGATTGCAGCCGTAGAGTAAAAGGTCTGCTCCGTCTTTTAATGCATTGTCAATACTAGAAAGAGTATTAACACGCTCTTTTAAGAGTTGCTGATCAACTTGGGAATTTCCTAGGTAAAAGACACCATCTTTCGCGTGGGATACAAGATGAAGCGCTTCCAGACCTTCAAATTCGGCTAGGATTTCTTCTAATTGTATTAAACCGTTATTGTTTGAATGAATTTCTCTAATAACGACGCCAGGGCGGTTTAGCTGGTAAAATACGTGCTTGTCTTCGACGCCTTGGTCAATAATGACGAGTTCAGTAACCGCCGTGTTTTTCCGGAGGTGTACGTCCTTAAGTTGGGTTAATTCGTTAGAGAGATTTCTGTGGTCAAAATCTTTCTCTATGTCATTTGGCCCTAGAATCGATTGGCCAACAATTTGACGTTGCGGGACATAACTACGTGTGTATTGGTAGCTGCCTAATGCCGAAACGGATGCGCTACAAAATGGAATAATGGTGGACGCAAGATTACTCAGCAAGGTTTTATTCATAAGAGCCCTCTAACAGATATTCAGACTATCAAAAGTGTGGCTAAGGTAGCGGATGGCTTATCGCTATAAAGTGTTATTCTGTTAAGAAGGTATAGTTGAGCTAATAAGATGTTGCCATAATAGTTTCAGGACGATGGTTTAGTGGCAATGATATTTGCATTGGTTCCTTTGGTATCTCGCCAAAAGGTCATTTCATCGTATTTTGTAAATAGTTCAGGTGGCAGGATGGTTCGACGAGGTTTAAATTCGACTTTCTTTTTTACAGTGTGTAAGTCTTTTACACCTAGGTTTTGATCGAATTCATTGGCGTTGTATTCAATATTTTCAAAGTCGTGATTAAGGTATGTCTCACCAAGAAATTCGTAAACGAGTTTGAAGGTTTTTTCCGGGAATTGCGCTAAAAGGTCGTAATCGATTAGTAATAATCTATCAGAAAATTCCCCATAGTATGCTTCTTTTAACGACGTCCATGCGCTGCCAAAAGTTCCAGTACTATTCACTAAGGCTTCACACCTTGAATACACAGTTTGGCGCGATTGTGGCGAGTACATGCGACTGTAATCGAACGGATTTTTGCGGTGGATACGTTCAAAACTATCCATGATCCACGCTGGGTTTCTAACACAACAAATTACTTTAAAGTTGTCGTATAACTCAACAAGCTGATGCATTCGTGCAGTCCAACCTCGGTTGGTATCAAAAATAGTTTTGCTCTCCACATCGTTGTAATAGGATTCAATTAAAGCACGACAAATCGCTTTTCTTTTGTTTTCATCAAAAAAAGTAAAAAACTCTCCACCCGCGCCCATTTGTTCTAACGCGCCATTCATTAAACCCATGACCGGGCTGCTCATCGCCGCATGAAATCTGGGGTTTTGCTTCAGAATGCCCGCGAGAAGCGTAGAACCTGAACGCGGCAACCCAGATATAAAATGGACACCTTTCAAACCTCCCCCCTTATTGATATCGAGATTTAATGAATAATTTTTTTGTTAATAACTCCAAAACCAAAGTTAAGAATAGTTTAAAAAAATCGTCGCGATGAATTTAACATAAAAAAACTTGGGGGTATGGGTATAGGAAGTATAAAGCGACTTTTTGCCCAATAAGCCCAGAATTGTCACCAAAATTTCAAGGTTTCGTTTGTCGTCTAAGTCCCACTTTTCATCATGGACGACCCTCGGCTATCCCGTTTACTTCAGCCTGATCAAAAAGCGCCCGATGAAAACCGAATGGGATGCAAGACACCCCACCCGCCTGCTGTGAAAGCTGGCTGTGTAGGATTTGTGGTCGTTAATCAAATAGACGACCCTGAAAAGGGTCATAGGCTAGGGGTTAGCGGAGGAGTGCGATATGGCGGCAATTCTTGCAGCTTGGCAGTATCCATCTTGGCAGTTTTGTGTTTCAGGTGCTTGAGAATCTGCTTAATAACCTTCGGATCTTTGATACTGGCAGTGAAGTACTAATTTAGCGGGCGTCGGAGCGATCACTTTAACATGACCAACGCAATACCACAGTGTTCTCAGACCTCGATCTGACGTGAAGGGATTCATTAATGACGTGGGCGCTAGGATGCGCAGGAACGGCCTATGTTGAACACTGGTTTGAGGCATTGCATCCAAGTTATTTCCATCGATGGAATGTATGCCGGTTTTGCAGGAGCAAAAAACGGTCATTGCTCGGAGACGCTCGACTAAGCTCAGGGGAATACTGCTCCACTATAAACAGAACCCTATCAACGTTGGTGAGTAATATGAAAACACCAGTTGCTTTTCAAATTTGAAAAATCATTTTTCGTTTTTTGGGTTGTAATTAAACTTCGACTCTCTAACATTAACCCGAATCCAATAATAGCCTTAAACACAAAATCTAAGGTTCTTATAATTTATCCATTAGTGAGTTAAGACGTCAAAAAATTAGTGAATATTTTATAACTTAGGTAATGATAATTTTTTTTCGATATGGCGTTATTTTCGTTATGCATTCAATAGTTATATACATTGTATTTTGGTCATTCAAATTGGAATGTTTTTTAAATTTTTTTGCTTAGCTATTATTTTTAGAGAACAGCTAACCGTTTTAAAATTGGCGTAAATATCTAAATTTAGATAATTGGTTTTCTATTTTCTCTCCGAAATTTTTTACTCTTTTTGATTGATAAAATCAATTATTATATATAGTTATTATGTTAATTGTTTTTAGCAGGGATTGTTAAATTGTTGACTCTATCACTTTATTATCCAAATATTAAAAAAAGGAAAAAATTTCTGTAACAAAATAAATTTAATTTTCTCTGTGCAAGAAAACAAATAAATATTAACTAGCACAGGGAAAGAAATATGCACTACATCTCTCGATTTTTAATTCATCTTCCAGTTTTATTTTTATTATTAATTTTTACCCATTTACAGGCGTGGGCGCAGTCCGATAACCCTACGCCGGAAGAATGTGAAGTTTTATTGGCAGACCGCACCCTTATTTTTGATTTGATTGATTGGTCGACTATAACCTATTCAGAATATCTAACAATCCTCGAGGAAAATCCCGACGATGACGGAGACTCGTTAAGTAACGATAAAGAATATTGTTACGGTTCATCGCCAGATAGCCCTGATACCGACGGCGATCGTATGGACGACGGTTTCGAATTTAAGTATGGGTTTAATTCAGATCCCGTTACTGGTAACGACGGTGAAGCACTTCTTGACAGAGACGGTGATGGATTAATCGCAGCTGTTGAAGCTGAGCAATTGCAAGATAGGTACAGTCCACATATTGCTGACAATTTTTATTACGCGCCAGAGGCTGACCCTGTCGACTTTGATAAAGATGGAATTCTCGATGGAAATGATAGCTGTCCCTTCGACAATTTGGATGACGCCGACGGTGATGGTGTTTGCGCAAACTTTAGTTGTGTTGGATGTGAAATTACTGGTGATTGCCCCCACTATTGCAAAGTTTCAGACAATTGCCCCGGTTATGCTAATGCTGATCAACTCGATACCAACCTTGATGGTGTTGGTGACGCATGTCAATGTGGTGATCTAAATACTGACGGCGCAATCAACAGTTTGGATGTTGATATTCTTTCTAACGCACCTTTTTCTATTATGGGTGAAAACAATTCGCTAACTATGCAGCAGTTACAAAACTGCGATGTAAATGGGGACGGTGTATGTTCGATAGATGATAGGGACTTACTTGCTGCTTATGTTGACCCTTTAAACCCAGCATATCAAAGCATTATTAACGATTACACCACTGAAATTTTGATGCCAACAGGGCAGGTTGATGGAAACGAGAATCCTATTTTCGCGAGTAGCCAAGAATTTAGAATTAACTTGCGTTGTGCTGACAATACCGTTACTGCAAAAAGAGCGTTATTGCGATTAGGTTATGGTCAAAGCAATAGTGCCAAAGGGGATGAGCTGATTGAAAACATTTCTAAAAATGGTCTCGAAAATTACATTATGGAACAGCTTAATCCTGAATCCATAGATGACTCTGTTTATATTAACGACATCAAAGGCGCATACGCAGCAGGATCTTTCCCAGTACTTGGACAATCTTATAACAGGTTAAGAGATATTTATTGTAATGAAAATAGTTGCGAAAATCGCATCGATGGCCATCAGAGAATTCCAAAATCCCTGGCGGAAATCAAGTTACATAGATCTGTTTACAGTAACCGTCAACTAGATACTGTTTTAAGTGATTTTTGGTTTAACCACTTTAATGTATACGCAGGTTTTGGCCAAGTAATTTGGTTAGTTCCGCAGTACCAAGACATCATCGATGCCAAAATTTACGGGTCCTTTGAAGATTTGTTGATGGCAATAACCAAAGCTCCCGCGATGATGAATTACCTCAACTTAAATTACAGCAGTAAAACCGCGCCAAACCAAAACTACGCGAGAGAAGTAATGGAACTTCACAGCATAGGTAAAGAAGATACCTATGATGACGGTGATGTGAATGAGGTCGCTAGAATTTTGACGGGATACTACTACCAAGCTGTTGATACCAACGATGGTAGTTTTGGTGTGAACACTATTTTTGATGTTGGTCGGCATGACCTTGAACCAAAAACAGTGGAATTGGTGGACTACTATGGCGGTGCGGATACTGTTTGGAAATTTGCCCACCCAACAGGAAACGCCAGCTGCGAAAAAACAGTAGCTGATGGGTCCACGACTACGATTGAAGCTTCTGTTGGCGAAAAGGAAGTGGAAGTGCTTATGTGTTTGCTTGCTCGTCACCCAAAAACAGCTGAAATGATTGGTAAAAAACTCATTCGGCGTTTCTTGGGTGACGAAGCTATCGATGGTATTTCCGTTAATGGTAATGATCTACTTGAACAGTTTATTGAACAGTGGGTAGATAACCACGGAGATTTAAAACATATGTATCGCTTCTTACTAACTAAAAAACCGGGTGGGTTTGATCGTGGAAGTTATTTTGAACGCAGCCTATTTTTGCCATCAAATAAAGTAAAACGGCCTTTAGTATTTGCAGCTTCGGCACTAAGAGCCGCGAATATAAGGCATCGGAAAACAGATTATGTGAATTCAACTTTTGCTTTCGAATTTAAAAACTCCTATTACGGTATCATGGGAGATTTTGATAATAATGGTGAAAAACTCTATCGCATTGCCCCGCCTACTGGTTATTCAGAACTTGGTGTTTCTTGGCAAGGTAATAACACAACGTTAATGAAGTTTGATCAGGCAATACGAATAATTAATGAATCCAATGACATGGATCCAAAAGCTCGAATTATGTTTGAAAGTGTGCAAGACGAAGAAGATAACGAATGGCTGTATAACATTGTTGAATACTATGACTATGTTTATGACAATCGTCGATTAGTTGCGATTATTGCTGAGCGTTTGTTGCCAACTACTGGTTTAGATCCTTTGTCTTTTGCGGAAATCGTAAACTATTTAAATCTTAATTTTCCGACTGTTCCAAAAGAAGATGCTTTCTCTGCTGGTTATACGATTAGAAATGATTTTAATGATCGCAAAGAAGCAGCGACAAAACTAATCTTATCTCTGCCTCGCGCCTTTTATCACTAATCTCAACACGGACTTAAAGACAGGAATTTAACTATGAAAACTTCACGAAGAAAATTATTAAAGTACTCGGCAATGGGGTTAGCTGGTTCGGCGCTATCACCGTTTTCTCCACTGTCATCTCAAAAATTGTTAGCGCAACAAGCCTCTATAACGAAAAAACACCTTGTCACTGTATTTTTACGGGGAGGAGCGGATGGCTTACAACTTATACCCCCTACGGGTGCGAATATCTCTATAAGTCAAAAATTAGCCTATGAAACACTTCGACCTGCTCTTTCTGAAGTGAATCTTGCGTCTGAAGATAAAGAATTTGGATTTACGCCAGAAGTAGATCGTTTGGCTAGCCATCATCCTGATCTTACGCCTTTAAAGCTTGATGGATACTTTGAATTGAACCCTGCGCTAAGTGCACTACAGGATCTCTATTTGGCAGGTGATCTAGCCATTATCCCTGGCGTTGGCGGATGGGATTCCCGCTCACATTTTGCCGCGCAAGATGCTGTTGAGTGGGCTGTTCCCGCCAGTAGTACGCTAAACAAAACCACAGGATGGATGCATGACTGCCTCGATCTTATTCTGAATTTAGATAGCACTTACCCGATACAAACCATGATGGGATTATCTTTTAATTCAAGTGTTTTTAAGGCGATGCACGGTGATGCTAGATCTCAGCATATGTTCTCCATGGGCGGGCTTAGCGATTTTCGTGTCGATTTATCAACCGATAAAATTAATCTTATTTATGACCAATTTAATCGAAATGTGGATGTCTATGCGGGTGTTAAGTCGTCTGTTGTCAACTCGCTTGATTTGGAAGCGCAGTTAGCTGGTTACGAAGACGACCCTTATATTGACGAGCATTACTTTATTGAGGCAAATACTAATTCAAATTTCGTTAAACAAATGGCTGACATCGCTTTGCTAATAAACTCGGATGAAGCGCCGCCATTTACATCGCTAAATATTGGTGGTTGGGACACTCACGAAGATCAGTGGGACAGATTAAACCTCGTATTACATAAACTCTCAAACAGTATTCGCGGTTTTTTCGAGGTACTCACCCAAGAGGCAAAAGACAATACCTTAATACTTGTTTGCACAGAGTTTGGGCGCACGCTCGACCGTAATGGAAGTCTGGGTACTGATCACGGGAGAGGTGCAACCTGGATGGTTATTGGTAATTCAGTAAATGGCGGGGTTTATGATCGATACTGGGGTGGTTTACCATTGCCAATATTTAATGATGATGGAACCTTGGATAGGTACGAACCTGATCCGGCTTTCGACAATGTTAACTACACAAACCCTAATCCAAACCTCACCTCTAATACTTCACTAAACTTTCAAAACGATGGGAGACCGCTACTCGCGACAATGTTAGATTATCGTAGTGTTTATCGATCGCTTATCGAGGACTTCATTGGTGTGCCAAATTCTAAATCTATTTTTGGTCTTGCGGATCATGAAAACTTTGATTTTGACCACACGATTACAGATCTTTTTTCTTAAATTAATGGTATAAACCCTTTGTATTTGGGCCAGGAGCATTCTACTTGCTCCTGGTTATTTTACTTTTAAGAATACCATTATGATTTTGTCTTCCGAGCTATGCTTTGAACCACTGCACCGACTCCCGTATGAAAGGTTCCTTCTATTATTTCTCGCTCTAGCTCTAGCAGGTGCTCAAATTCCAAGTCTGCCAGTTCTTCTAAGAGTGACGTTTTTGTTTGCATTAAATCTCTATCTTTACCACCGCCTGTATCGTTAAATATTTGTTCTGGTCGATAGGCTTCAACCAAATAAACACCGTTATCTTTTAATCCGATTTTAACGTTATTATGAAGCGTTTTAAGATCTTGGCTTGGCAGTGGGCAGAAGATAGAAATAATCGCGTCCCAGCAACGAATACCTATGTCGAATTCAGTTAAATCCGCATGGATAAACTCGACGCTTACCTTTTTAGAAATAGCCAACTGTTTTGCTTTTTCTAGACCGACTAAGGACGAGTCGACTGCCGTGACTTTATAGCCTTTTGTCGCTAAATATACGGCATTTCTTCCCTCACCTTCTGTAGGCTTAAAACTCGTGGATTCAACTCTGAAGTGCATCTCCATACCGTTAGAATAAGAAGTTAGCTTGAAGGTAAGCTCTCATTATTTTTCTCTGGCAAGAGATGATGTAGCGAGGTTTAAACGAAAATACTAACGGTTTGTTACGTCAATACTTTCAGAAAAGTCTAGATTTTAAACAAGTCTCTGTAGCTCGAGTACTCAAAGCTGTAAGGCAGCTAAATAATCGACCAAGAAAAACTTTGAATTATGAAAGTCCGGCTAATAAATTAAACATTTGTATTGCAACTACCGGTTTAGCTTACACTATAAAGCAAACGTTGAGTGACTATTCTTTTATTTTTCATAAAGATTAACAGACGAAAAAGCGTATCCAGTACAGTGTTTTAGTTTTCTTACTAGCGCCAAAACTTTACTTTGCGAAAAAACCTCCGCTCAAAATATTTTTGAGCAGAGGTTTTTTCGGATGCTATCTTAGTCGCGTCTAAGTAAAATAGGATTTAAGTAAGACCAATCACTTTGAGAAGTGCCGTTGCTGATTCTAAACCGATACATGAGACGATTCGATGTCGACAAACTATCGTCAAGACACGGAACGCTGTCGTTATAGAAAACTTGCTGAGTATTTACTTCAAAAACCTGAGCGTTTTGAATGGTGGTGTAAGCAGGCTCCCAATTTCCAATTTTACAGTCTGTATAGATTTTGTATTGAAGCTCGATCGATGCTCCGGGCGATGAGGCATTGCCTACTGAAAAGCTAAAGCCCCAATATTTATCATGATGCGCGCTCGCAAATCTTGGTGCACTTGCCGCTGGCTCTGTTGAATACACTGGGATTTCGAAGGATTGAGTATCGCCACGTCCGGAAGAGGTCGCATAGAATGAACTAACTTGTCTGGCATCATTACGGCAAAGCGTTTGCTCGAAGCTATCGCTTCTTTGGCCAGAGAGCATAAGAGGAGAACAAACAGCATTATCTAAAAGTGTAATGCTTTTTAATTGTGGTTGCCCCGAACCTTCTGACATTATCGCTATATTGTCGATAGCAATATCGCCTTGCCATCCGCCAGCGGCTAGTGCACGTAGACGTATTTGAATAACCCCCGAGAACGCTGATAAATCTACAGAAGCCTTTCTCCAATGATCATTTTGTGCACTTTGTTGCGCACCAGTTTGTGACCAAACGCTATCAATCCAATTTGTGCCATTAAAAACATCGAGGTGCAAAGAGCCGATGTTATCCCCGACCATATGGTAGTCGAAGGCTACCGCAGCATCCAAGGCATCAAATGCTGGGCTTACCAGGTGCGCTGAGTTACCTGCGGTATTAGCATGACCGTTTGAAGTTTCGATATAGGAGTAGAAGTCTCCATCAGCTGCACCGAGAGGACCAGTGCTTACTGAAGGAGTACCGCTCGAACTACGTAACCAATTGTGAGAACCTCCTACTTGAGTCCAAGAGCCAAAATCGTTTTCAAAATCCGCTGAAGATACAATTTTTTCTGGGGCTGGGTACCATGGCTCAAAAGCGGAAACGCGAGCATACACACCATAAGCCTCCGGTAGTGCACACCCCCTTCCCCAACTAACAATACCTAATTGAAAGTCGTCACCATTAATTTTCGCAACAAGTGGCCCCCCACTGTCTCCTTGGCACGCATCTTGACCACCCTGTTGTAAACCAGCACAAACCATTGTGGCATCGAGTTGGGGGTATGCCGCTCGGCAAACATTCTGATCAACTAGCGGTACTTCAACATCTCTTAATATATCCACGGACTGGCCACCCACTGCGGTTACACCCCAGCCGGCTGTTTCGAGTATCTCACCTGTTGCCAAGGCATCCATCTGTTCTGGAGTGATCAAGTTGGCCGAAGGCTGATTTGAATCTCCATCTAGAATCAAGAAAGCGATGTCATTACCCTCATCTACATACACAAAATTTTCATGAATGACTATCGATTGCAGATCAAAGGTTTCCGCATTTGGATGTGCTGTTAGATCATGGGCGCCAACTAAAACTTCAAATTCACCAGCCGTGCGCCCGTCAATACAGTGGGCAGCTGTTAACACTTTATTGGGAGCAATAAGTGTACCCCCGCATATGTGGTTTCCATTGATTTGAAGACTTACAATCGACGGCCAGTCTCCTGGGGTTGCCTCATCTCCTCCAATTATTCGAATTGTTTGTGCGTTCGTCATCGTAACTAACGTTGCCGATGCGACTAGCGCTATTGTTGTACCTATCTTTTTCATCATTCTATAACTCCATATTTAGATTAAAAAAACTTCGTATTGCGCATAAAAGAAAGTAAAAAGTCTAAAAAATGCCTCGAGACCTTTGAGACAAATAGTAAAAATTTGTAAACATTTTGAATAGGCGTATATATGAAAAATGAATTTTCAAATATGAAATAATTGATTGTAAGTGTTCTATAATCTGTTATCGTTTAGTTTAAGCATCTAGGAAAAATTGTGTGCGGCTATTTCGGAAATCTTCATGAATCTCCAGCAGTAATTGATCTACTCAATCAACTCGGCATTCCTCTTCCGTTTCCTATCCAGCGAGCCTATCAACGTAGGAATATTGAAGGCTTTGTTACAAGTGATGGAGTTCAGTTTTATAACTCACCCGCTATATGGTGGTATCTACTTAAAACTCTTGATGGTAAATTCATTCCTAATGAAAAAGTCACTAGTTTTAATGCGCGCGATCTTTCCAAGCCACTTTGGCGTAATGCCATAAAATCACGACGAGGATTTGTTGTTGCCACGGAGATCGGTGAGTCTAACGGAAAAGACAAATTCTTGATGAAATCGGACGAAGGGTTTTTACTTGGATGTATTTACAAAGATTGGGAAAATAATAAATCAAACGTGCGTTCTTTTGCAGTTGTTACTCGGTCACCTCATCAGAGATTTAGTCAATATCATGACAAGTCTATTCCGTGTTTTCTTCCTTTAGACAAAACTTTTCTCGAGGAATGGTTAAACCCAAATATTGAAGATAGTGAAATAATACAATCGCTATTAGAGGACCCAAAAGTTTTCGTAGACCTCGAAGTCACTAAAGTTAAATCATATAAAAATGCAGAGCCGTTAAGTGACTCGGAAATTTTAGAAAAAGATTAAATTTCGATTCATTTTCTTACAGTGTTTACTATTAGATTTTCTCATAAAATTCCAAACTAGCTAGACCTTTCGATACTAGATTACGGAACCTCGTTATTCTTTATATCTTTAGAAAAGCTGAAACGTTACTTTTGGGGATTATGTATATTTTTACTGAATTTAATTGGTAAGTTTTTTTACTAGAATCATGATATCCATTAACGTTTTTATGCTTCTTGTGTGATAGTATCCATCATAAAAATGAGAGACCTGTTGATTTTAAAAGTTCTCTTCTTAAATACTTTATTAAGTAACAAGAATACAGCTGAATATCGAGTTATTAATCCTGATCTTATCGGAGCCCGGATGTTATGACAGACACCACCAATTTTTATTTTCAAAGTTACAACGAATGGCGCCATACAATCACCGAGCGTTGCAATATCAAATTGACTCCAGATTATGCCCGCTCGCGAATTAGCGCTCTTCAGAACCCTTCAGATAAGACCACAGAGGAATTCATTAGCACCTACGGTGAAGCGTATCTTGCCCAGGTTATTCGTTGGTTTGAACAAGCCGAAAGAGAAAACTAAATAAACGACTCTTGACAATAAAATTCATAGGTCAATGTGGTATATCTTTGCGACTTCGATGATTTTGTTTGCCCAGAAAATAATAAAAAATAGATGATATAACAAAGCATATGAACATAATAAAAAAGATTTCTTTATTTGTATTCTTGATTTCAAGTTCTGTATTTTCGCAAGATTTCACGTCTAGTATTGCGAAAATGGGTTACGAGATGGGAGAACGGCAAGGATATTTGCAACTCTGTAAATCACCGAAAGTTCTGATAGACAATTATATAAAAGTTGTAGGGCAATTTATTTCCGGGAGCTTGCCTGGAGATTCTATTTATCCTGCGCTATTTCTAGATAATTATAAAAGTGCCGTAAATACTGTCATGGTATCTCAACAAAAAGAAAATATTGATTGTGAAAAAAGTGTTAATGAAGCGGAAGATGCTATTGCAGAATTGAATTCCGCAATAAAAAAACTAAAAACCAGGTGATGTAAACATTGTTGCTAGCTCGCTATAAATTGGCTGAAAATCACTATAAATATTCCTCTTGAAAGACTAATCTACAGATTATGTACGAAAAAATTGCAGAACAATTTTGGCACAATGGGTATGTGCATTTACAAGATTTTTTTGAACGAGAAACGCTTTTACCACTGGACAATGCCATTAGAAAACATTTCGGAGATTCGCCAGAGTTTTATCACAATGAAGAATTTTTAGAAAAATCGTCTACCGATGTTATTCCCTGGTTTCCGCAGCGGGAGAGCATTTGTGAATTCGATGTGGTTGAGCAGCATGAAAATTTTCAAAGGCTAACAGGAGCCATTCTGGGCGAAGGCTGGCGAACACTCTATTGCATGTGTATGTTTTCCAAACCCTTTAGTAAAGGTCAGGCTTGGCATCAAGATTGTCCCCCCGAAGATCAAAAAGCTTACAACCTAAATCGATTGGTATATACAAGTGATATTGAACCTCGCAATGGTGGCCAACTTGTAATTATCCCTGGTTCCCATCGTATGCCGCGTATAAGCTGCGGCCCAGTTGATGAAGACATGTCTAATCAACATGTGATTTCGCCAAAAACGGGTGACCTGGTTTTGCTTCATGGCCATTGCTGGCATCGTGTATTGCCGATGAAAAATAGTAGTCGTTTATCTACTAACTATCGTTGTTTACCGGTTGGTGCTCCAGATGATGTCACTGATGTGGGTGTTTATAGAAACATGGTTTATCGTTTTTCAACTAGTGAAATACTTGAAAATAGGGAACCCAAAGTTTCATCATAAGCGTGTTTTTTTGGTATTAAAGTAATTTAGGTAGATTGATTTGAATACCGACAAAAAAGATCTAAAAATCACGAGTGTGGTTTTCACTACCCATGATTATTCCGAATAAAAAGATCGTTAACACACTAAATGTCGGCTTGGATTAATAAAACTTTTCTCTTATGTATCTGACCTGTTTCTGCATAATAAACAAGTTCTTCCAACGTTTTATCGATAGCTTTTTTGAGCTACTTCTCCGGTCTCAGTATTACTAAACCATCTGGTAAAATTTTTGACTTTGATGCAGAGCCTTTTAGTATTGATGCTTGTAATTAATCTACCAATGTTTCTTTGCGCGATTCCATTTATATAAACACCATGCAACCAGATTATAAATTTTATTTAACAACCAACGAATTAACGGTAATTTAGATATTTTAGCTTTCCATGTTTCTCTTGGAGAATTTTCCCATATCACGATAAAAGCTTCGTAGCCTACTCTTAGGTTTCCATCGGTATCGATGACATGCAATCTTTCCCTAACGAATTCTAAATCGGCGTTTAAGACCTTCACTTTCTCGTTGTCGAGATGAACGTCCTCCCATTCTACACCACAGGTTGCGGGTTTTTTCTTCTGAGCGCTAATTCCTGCATTACATACAGGACAAGCTGAATTAAAGTAAACGCGAATCTTTGGTTCCATGATATTTACATATATGGTTCATTAGTTGACCATTACTAGCGCGGAGTTATCACACACTGAACTTTGTTATATAAGAATATGCTTTTTCTTCTTTAAAGTTTTTTATTATATTAATTTCACAAGATACCACATCTTCTTTTCCTTGTTTGTAGCATAAATTACATATTTCTGCGTGATATATATTAGGCTTTTAATTTTATCTTATTAGAAATATTTAAGCGCTTATTATTACGTTTGATATAAGTAAATTCGTCGTTCGATAAAAATTACTGACATCTTTTATCTATTTTGAACGGCCAGTCATGGCGTTAATTTAAACCAATTAAAGATTATTTAACGGAGGCAACAAATGAATGATCTTTTAGCGAATATAATCGTGGCGATCGTGGGTGGTATTGTGGGTATCGCAGGAACTGTTTGGACCGCGAAAAGAAGGGAAAATATTTCCACACGTAGGGAACAGCTTCACAGATTCTATGCGCCCATGGAAATACTACTTCAAATGAATGCGCAGAGTTACGAGCGCTATAAAAAAGCGGAGCGTGGATCCCATGATAGAGAATATATCGAAAAGAATATTTGGTATCCGAATCATAAAAAAACAAAAGAGTTGATAATGACACAAAGTCATCATTTAACATCAATGCCTGCTGAGATTTTAGCGTTGTTAGAACATATCGATGTTTGGCTTTCGGAATATGAATTAATACATGTAAAGGGTGAAAAGACAGGGCCCGTTTACGCTGGGCCAAAGGGTGCCAGATATCCTAAAGCATCAGACACATTCGTTTTTGAGACTGCAGCGAAACTTCGTAACAGGTTAAATGAAAATTGATGTTTGTAAATCTAGTTTCAATTAAGCTTTTTGAGTAAATTCTGCTAAGAGTGTTTTACAAGGTACTGTCGCTTTAAGTTTTCTCAATAAAGAATATACGCCGAAATAGGTTCGATCAAAGTAAAGCTGATCGCGCCTCAGATGATTAAAGTATTTTATCGCTTCTTTATGTTCATCCGAGTTTAAAGTTGGAGGATTAGGTAGATTAGCAAAATCGCATTTTTCGCTTTTATAAGGTGTAATAAACCATTGTTGTATTTCTTTTAAATATGGTAGAGCGCTTTTAATGTATTCTTCTTCGGCTAAATCAGGAGCAATCACTTTTAGTTTCTTATAGGCGTCGAGTACTCTTGTTTGATCATTAACAAGCAAGCCTTGCATGAGTTCGAGCATGTCCGTCGGGAAAGATGTGTCCAATCGCTTTACACAGCCAAAGTCTAAAAACCCTATAGCGTGATTATCTAGAACCAGGTAATTGCCTAAATGAGGGTCTGAATGGAGTACTTTCAATTCAAAAGCGGATTTTAAAAATATTTTAAATATGAGCTCGCCAATATTATTTCTAGCTTCTTGTGTTGGGTTTGTTTCCAGCCACTGATCAATGTGTAGACCATCTAGAAATTCAAAAGTAATAATTTTTTTACTCGAGAATTCCTCATAGACCTTTGGAATTACAATTTTTTCAATGTTCAGGTGTGATAAAAACCACTGTGTATTTTCTTTTTCTTGTTCGTAATCGATCTCTTGATGTAGGCAACGACTAATTTCTTCGATGGTGGTATCAATGACTTTTCTATTGGGTAGGTAAGACGTGGTTAATTCAACCCCTCTTAATATAACACCTAATAGTTTTACATCGCTTTGTATCGATTCAGCAATTCCTGGATATTGAACTTTTACGGCGAGTTTTGCACCTTCATGTGTTGTGGCTCTGTGTACTTGCCCTAAGCTTGCGGCGGCAAAAGCAGTTGTGTCAAATTGGTTAAAAAGCTGGGATGCGGGTTTGTTAAATTCATTAATAAATGCTTTACGAATAAGCGCACGATTAATTGGTGGAACATTGTAACAACCGTTGGCCAGTTCTTTTCTGATACCTTCTGGGAGTAGGTCCGCTTCTAAACTAAGTAATTGGGAAGCTTTTAAAGCCGTACCTTTCAATTGTGAAAGTCCGTCAAAAATGATTTTGCCGATTTTAGCTTCATGGTCTTCTTTAAGTGATTTCGAATGGGTTTTAGTAACGGTTTTTTTACTTACATAGCCGACATGTTTGATTCCGACTTTGGTCGCGATTGCAGTGGTTTTAAGGGCTCGAGATAATTTTCCAGACGCGAAGGCGTTTTCTTTATTCATCTTTAGCTTCCTTATTTAATTTCTGTTGTTCTTCAAATTCAAAGATTCTGTGATTTGTTGAATAGTCGATATGACATTGCCGCCACCAGATAAAAATCGCATGAGCTGGGTTTTAATTAAAAAGCCTGCTAAGTCCATAAACTTAACCATAACACCGCTTTTTAAAACAGAGTCGATAGTGCCAACTGAAATATCCACCAATTGGCTTGTATTTGAAAATTCTTCCGAATCGTCTTTAGTCCAGTAAAGCATTATGCCGAGTAAAAAATCCGTTATGAGATGCGCAATAGAGGATTTAAGTGGAATAGTCGGATAATCCTCGTGTTCTTCCAATTCATCGAGCATCGACTCAAAAAGCATAGTGTATTTCTCTAAAATCGAGAGCTGATCTTTCATCAGTGAAATAGGAGACTTTAGAATCTGTGCAAAGCTGATCTCTATAAATTCACGATCCGCAATTAGCTGTTCGATTAATGTATCAATGGCTAACTGCAGTTTTTCTGAAAAGTTGAATTCCTCAACACCTTCTGTCGAATGGTACTCGCTTAACGCCTGTTCTCCCCGAACGTCGTAAAAGCCCAAAATCAACTTATCTTTATTAGGAAAGTATTTATAGATTGTGGCATCGCCGATACCTGCTTGGCGGGCAATTTCTTTCATGGAGGTTTCTTCATACCCTTTCATAACGAACAGGTCAGCAGCACATGAAACAATCGCTCTTCTTGTTTCTAGTTTTTTTTCTTCTGATACTCTCATAAAAAACTCTCTATACAATAAATGCTTCAAAATACTAATTTATGTATAGTATGTATTTTATCTTAAGAGTTAACAATAGTCAGTATTGAAAAACTGTAATAAAGGGCATAAAAACCCTAAAATAATCTTAAAACCTAAGAAATATTGCGCTTAAACGATACAGTCTATCCTTTGTTGTACTTTATATAGACTGGGTTGTTAGCTGTTTTCCTGTGTACTTTTAAAGTAGGCAGTTACGCTCAAAATAATGGCCGCTGATGAAAAAATAGTCATAATTGTCCCCGGCACGAAATTTACATAATCACCAAGGTCCAGGAATATAAAATATCCAAGATCGGCCATTCCTCCAATTAGCGCCGTGACAAAGATGGCTATTTTGTTGTCTCGCCATATATAAATAGCACCAACAATTGTAGTGACACCAAACCACGCTAAATTCCACCCATGTTGATTAATGATGGCTCCAGCCGCATCGGGGTAGGTCGTTGTAAGTAAACTTGCATCGACTCCGTCAGCAATAGCTTGAACTGCAGATGTCGCATCACTTGTTATGACAATGATGCCTGCAAATGCATGGACAATTCCCCAAATAACCCAAAGAATTGATGATAATTTCAGTAATAATGAAGTATTCATGCTCATGTCTCCTATTTGAGTTTTTCAAATGTTACCAAGCAAGTTACAATTAAAGAGGTTTTAATGCAACTAAAAATGTTACAATTATGAATTTAGATTTTGCTATCGGACTGCATATTGTTGGCTACCTTGCCTCACATAACAAAACACTCGTGTCTTCTTCAACAATGGCTAAAAGTTTTGGAACTAACCCGGTAGTTCTAAGACGTGTTTTGGCAAAGCTCAATCAATCTGATCTTGTAGAAACAAAACGAGGGGCTAATGGGGGTAGCACTTTGGCCCGAGAAGCCAAACAGATAAATCTGAAAGAAGTTTATGAATCCGTGTGCGAAAAGCCCGAATTATTTGCCAGACACCCAGAAGGAGTGGGCGTTGTTTCAAATGTTATCGGTAACTACATCAACGATATATATACTAGTGCAGAAAAAACAATGCTAAGCCAATTAGAATCAACCAGTGTTGCAGACATGGACTCAGTCGTTAGGCCGCAAATTATGAAAGGCCTGAATTGTTCTTAGATAAATTTTAGGGTTTGTATTAGCCCGATTGTAGATATAGAGTAAATTTGTTCAGCCAGCTATTCTGCAAAGTACGATGGCTTTTAGCTCATTTCGATTGGTTTACATTCTATTAAGATACCCTTTTCCAGCCAGACATCCAATAAACTGGCCCATGAGCGCCATGAGAATTCTAACTCGAGACTATGGGCTAATTCCTCAAGTTGAGTTCTAGTTTTTGGAATATGCAGATTAAAGTGAGTGCCTGCGCCGACGTTGTCAAGCTTAACTTTTTTAAATACGACGTCATCTTCCTCTTGATGCAGTTGAATGGATTTTGGATAGAACTCAATTAGCTCCGAATCCCAGTCTTCGTCATTTAGGAAACAAATCCATGCACCTTTACATGGATGAAACTCCTTAACATGGCCACTAACTAAAATAGATAAATTCTTTGCAGCTTTTTCCGGATTATCTGCGTAGATTGAAGAGTGCACTATTCTAGTAATAATCGTCATTTTGATTCAGCCGTACCATTAATTTCAGTGAACCCGATTGTGACTATTTCTATACTTAAAAACATAATAGGAATGATTGTTACATTCTTTACTAATACATAGTATTGCCATTCTTCGACTCGCTTGGTACTTCTTGTATGGCATCCCAATGCTCAACAATTTTTCCATTACCATCGAAACGAAAGAAATCCATGGTGACATATTGCTCATTGCCTGGCCAAACTTGATGTGTATGGAGAGCTACTAGATCTCCTTCACCAATTGCTCTCACAAAACTAATTTTTTTATCTTGGTAATCCCTGGCCATTTCGTTGAAATATTCAATGAAAGCTTGCTTTCCATCGCCAACCAGGGGGTTGTGTTGAATATATTCAGAGCCTACATAATTTTCGATAGCTTTTGCAGGATCGCCAGAGTAGGCCATCTCGTAAAAGGCAATCGCATTTTGTTTATTTTTTTCTAGATCATGTTCCATTTTTCTAATCCATTTACTGTTTGGATAAACTATTGACAGCATAGAACCCTTTTCTATGCTGGGGAGAAAACACAGTGAACCGTAAATTTTTTTGAAAGCGTTGTTATTTATTTCCGAGCTGTTTTAAAAAGCAAACCACACGTTCAACTTCTTTAAACCCTAGATGAGCATGCATAGAGATACTTCGCTCATTTTCGATTTCTGTATCACTTGCCAGTTCGTTATAACCCAAGGATAGCGCCCATTTTTCCGCAAAGTTCATCAGCAGACTTCCATACCCTTTTCCTTGGTGTTCAGGAACGATATACCAAGCTTCTACGTAAGGCACTACTGGTTTTCGGCTTCCTTCGGCGAAGCTTCTTAAATTCAGCTCCATAAACCCAACGATGTCACCTTCCACCTCTACGACATAAGCTTTTTCAATATCAATAGAGTCGCCGGAGAAAAAGTCGTTTATTTCAGATATATGTTCATCATCTGAATTTGGCCACAATGCAGTTCGCAGTTTTGACCAGCTTCCTATATCAGTTTTAGTTGCTTCTCGAATTTTCATCGTAATTTTTCATAATACCCTAATAGCTGGCAAGCAAAGCGCGTTGTTTTTTGAGTAGGATCGAGGATATCCAAATTGAAGCGAACAACAAGTATATATTAAATACTATGTTACGCAGTTCTGATTGCTCCTATTCAACGCGAATCAATTTAATATTAAAAGAAATCCGTAGTCTTAGGTGCCTAAAATTCGAAGCGAATATCCTTTTATAATTAATAGCGCTACAATCTATTCGGAGCTAGCAAGAAAAAGGAATCGTAATGAAAATGCTCAAGTGTCTAAGCCTTACAAGCGGATTTTTTTGCTTAACTATACTGGTCGGTTGCGGAGGTGATAATGAGAATAACTCCGAAGACCCCGCCACTTCAACTGCTACAATTCAAACCCTCGAAGAAGCTGAAACCCTTGTTACCAACGCGAATACGGTAAACCGAACAGTTACCGTAAACCGTTTGAGTAGCGATACTAGCCAATCTGTCTTCATGCTAGATACAAACGTTTCAAGTACTCCCGTTGTGCGATCGGATGAAGTGCTTGTTGTGCTTGAAAATGAACAGGAATATATTGAATTCCAATTGCTCAGCGACACCCAAGCGGTCGTAATTTTCTATGATTATCATGAGGTTGCAAGTGGCACACTTACTGTTGAGCAGTTTATCGATGGTGAATTTGAAGCGATTGGAGAAATGATTATTCTCCCTAAAGATCCAAACCAACAAGCCTTGCCCTATGCTTTTTTCACTATTCCCGATACTTTCGAGGCAAATAGCGATCGCTTGCGCCTAGTACTGAGAACTGGCGATAGCCCCCTAGATATAGATTATCTGGTGCAAATATCAAATATGTCTTCGCCATTATTACTAGAAGTGGATATCCGGTCGTATGGCAGGATATATCCTGGGGATGCTGATTCATTAGTGCTCGTTAGTGGAGATAATATCGAGCTATCCCATGCACAAGAAGATGAAATTATAGACTTTGATAGTTTTGCTTCGGGGCTATTTGAAATTGAAGATCACATAGACATTGTGGTTAATTCCTTATGGGCTGGAGCTCGAGAACTCGTTATAAGCTACGTTGCTGGTGATGACGCAGATATCGTTGAATTTGCGGTGTTTGTTGATAACGTTGAACAGCAAGACAGCTTATTTATAGACCTCGACGCTAATCAAGTACGGGCCAGCCTGGATCAAAAACTCCAAGAAGGGCAGCAAGTGTCGCTTGTATTAAATGGATCTACAAGGCAGTTAAATCTGCACTATATAGAGGCTCTAGGGTATAGCAAACTTGATCGTGTAGAGTTAGGTGATCCCGACAGTGCGCGCCTGCAAATGAACCCCATTGTTCAACTTTCCCCTGCAGGTCAAACTGAACCATTGGATGGACAAGTTACTTCAGGTTTTGCTTTTAATATTCTCGCAAATAATGATGGAATTTCATTTATCGCACCGCGAGACATTACCCAACAACTGGAGTTAAGCTATGTAATTGATGTAGGTGGTATTCCAGAAGGAGAGCTTCACGTTTTTGTTGGGCCGACACAATCACAGGAAAGTTCACAAGCTCAACTAGTTGGTGAGTTTCCCGTAGAGCAAAACTCATTTGATGGAACATGGATTAATCCTACTGGAACACCCACTTCAACTTTGCTATTAGAGCAACCCATTAACCAAGGAGACCGTATCTATATTGAATTCGGCACCGCTGGCGCTAATTTACAACATGTCGATCTGTTGTAAATGAAATATTCAAATTACCTTTTGATTTCCGAATTATTCACTTCTGATAAATAATATGAATTTTGCTCCGAATAAAAATAGGAGCATTCTGGAAAGTTTTTTTACAAATATGAGTGTGTTCTATTTCGAGAGTTTGTCATATGTATTACACAACGAGCTCAATTTAACTCGTTGCTTTTAAAGTTTTAAAACTTCACCTTTGGCATGGTTAACAAATTTACGATTTAAAAATTTTGCCTTTTAGATCATAAAGAATCAGTTAAATGTGCTCTTTATCTATTTATTTGCTTCCTTCTTGTATGACTAAAAGGCCGCTGAAATATACCAAAATACATCCGCTAATTCTTTGAATCCACTGATTTAGAGGGTTTTTACCTGAAACTGATTTTATTTTAGATAGGCATATAGACAAACCCAGAAACCAAAAAAATATTATTGAAGCATGAATACTGACAAGTATAAATGCACCGAAATAATCATGGTTTTCAAAATTGACGAATTGAGGGAAGGCAGCTAGATAAAACATAGAAACTTTTGGATTTAGTATTTGAGTAAGAAAGCCTTCAATAAAGTTTTTATATTGTGCCGTGTCAGTAGTGTTTTTAGTTCGTTCTAAATTGTTTAATTCGTTCTTGCTTTGAAACGTTCCATATATGGTTTTTAATCCTAGATATAATAGGTATGCAGCACCAATAAGTTTAATGAGCATGAATAACTGTGCCGATTGAAGAATAATAGCGGACAAGCCAAAAACTGAAATAGCTCCATGTATAAAGGTTGCTGAAACTAATCCTAAAATATTTTCAATTCCCGCTTTCTTTCCGCTGCGACTAACAGTTTTAACGATAAGGACGCTATTGGGACCAGGGGATATGACTAGAAATAAAGAGATTATTGTAAATGTTAATATTTCATTCATTTTTTGGTTGATACTCCCAAATTCTTTTTAGTTGTTAACGCTTTGCTCTAGGAAATTGCTCAGACCTAATATTTCCCGCTAAAAATACACCTTCAAATCTAACTCTCAACTTATTGTTAGAGTCGATTCGATATTCCAACGCTACTCCCCGACAAACAGTTTTCTATATCCGTCATTTTGCTATATGCGTTTGGAGTTAGTAATAGTTTAATTAAGAATATCTTTATTTGTAATTAGAGCACCTAAAAACATATTCAGCGGTTTGTGCATTGCGCTGCCTTCTAAGTGTTTTATTTTCATATGACATATCAATATTACTTATTTTTTATGACCAGATTTTAAAGCCTTCCCGCCATTTGAGGGCTTTCACCAAAATAACGTTTGAATTCACGACTAAATTGCGTGGGGCTCTCATAGCCCACTTGGGATGCTGCTTGTTTTACCTTGAAGCCTTTATCCTGAAGTAATTCTTTCGCGCGATTCAAGCGAATCTTTTTCACGTACTGAATGGGCGAAGACGCTGTCATTTGTTTAAAGTTTCGGTGAAAAGTAGAAGGGCTCATATTCGCTAAACTTGCCAATTGTTCTATATCGAGTGGCTCGTCGTAATGTTCGTGCAAATATTTAAGTATACGCTCTAATCGGCCTAATTGAGTATTGTGAGAAACCAAGGCAAACAACGAACCGGCTTGTGGACCTTTTAGTAGTTCGTAAATGAGCTCACGTACTAAACCCTTCCCAAGCGCATCGCACTTTAATGGTGAACCTAAACACTCTGCTAGCCGAATAGCTGTATCACTAATGTCATGACTACACTCGCAAACATAGAGCCCTTTTGCATCATTAATCATTAGGTTTAAGGTATTTTTATGATGCTCATCAAACAAGCGCACAAGTTCTGTAAGAATGCCCATATCGAAATCCACCATTAAAGAATATAACGGTTTCCCGGGTTCCACATGGGTCTCACACTCCGCAGGTAATGGCAGCGTGAGAACTAGATAATTATCGGGATTGTAATCGTAAGCATGACCATCTAAATGCACTCGCTTATGACCTTGCGCAACAATAATCACCCCCTGGCTGTAGCAAAGTGGAATTTTGCTAATTGATTCGCTGGCCTTAAAAACGCCAACTCCCTCTAATCGAGTTTTGTTATAGCCTTCCTCTTCGGCAAGTGACGCTAAATGTTTTATTAATGCCTGCATACATAAATGCCTAACTTAGGTTGTAAATAAATGAAGGATACATTCCTTTGATCACCAGACTTGAAGTGTATCTATTCACGTATCGTCTAGCTATATAAAATACCGTTAATGATAGTTTTAGGCATGTTTTTGAAAGTTATACCCATTCTTAAAAGCTATTTGTGAAATTAATATGTATTCAACATTCACACACAATAGGCGTTCAACATGCAAGATTTTGATTTTTACAATCCAACTCATATCGTATTTGGTCAAAACCGCTTAGCGGAGTTAGACAACCTCATTCCAACCGACGCAAATGTGCTTGTTTTATATGGTGGCGGTAGCGTTAAAAAGAATGGTGCTTTAGAACAGGTACTCACGGGTTTAGGGGCACGCAAAGTGGTTGAATTTGGTGGTATCGAACCTAACCCACAATTCACAACACTGATGGAGGCAGTAGAAGTAGCGCAGCGAGAACACATTGATTTTCTTTTAGCTGTCGGCGGAGGCTCAGTAATGGACGGCACTAAATTTATTGCGCTCGCTGCCAAACATAATGAAAACCACGAGAATTTGTTATTTCATGGGTTCACTCCTGTACCCTCTAAGGAAGCTATACCATTGGGATGTGTTGCCACATTACCTGCGACAGGTTCAGAAATGAATATGGCCGGCGTAATCACCTTCAACAAGCAAAAATACCCTTTTATGTCGCCACTGGTTTTTCCTAAATTTTCATTCCTGGATCCGGCATTCACTAAAAGCCTTCCGAAAGAGCAAATTGCTAATGGCGTCGCCGATGCGTTTGTTCATGTGGTAGAACAATATTTAACTTACCCTGTTAATGCGAAAGTACAAGATCGTATTGCAGAAGGTGTGTTGCTCACGCTTATCGAAGAAGGGCCAAAAACCTATTCTGATAATGACGATATCGAAGCGCGAAAGAACTTCATGTGGTCCGCCACAACTGCGCTTAATGGGTCAATTGGCAGTGGTGTACCACAAGACTGGTCTACGCATATGATAGGACATGAACTTACCGCTATGTACGGGATCGCTCATGGCCGGACGCTCGCGATAGTATTGCCTTATCTACTAAGAGAACGAAAATCTCAGAAATTTGCAAAACTTCTTCAATATGCTGAACGTGTTTGGCAAATTACAGAAGGAAGTGACGAAGAGAAAGTCGATCTGGCGATAGATAAAACTGAAGATTTCTTTAATAGTTTGGATATAGTGACAAAGCTTTCACATTACGATATCGACGACAAAGGTATTGAGACCTTAATAGGAAATCTGGAAAAGATGGGGCTAACCGCACTT
Organism: Cellvibrionaceae bacterium; assembly: GCA_965262305.1. GTDB lineage: Bacteria > Pseudomonadota > Gammaproteobacteria > Pseudomonadales > Cellvibrionaceae > CBDHEY01. Next base: position 395,560 of record CBDHEY010000004.1, on the reverse strand, counting down.
TCAGAAACGGGTGATCTCGATCTCGATTGTGTGAGAAGAATCTTACTTTCAGGTAAATAAATAGCATTGGGCGGCTATCCTTTTTTTAGTGCTGTTCTGTCGCCGCCCCTTGATTTTCTCTTTAATTCTTAACGCAATAGCCCCCCGGTTGATCGTATTGTTAAATACGTTGCGTTTTTATCGGCGTGCTATATGCTTATCGGCACTCTTTCGTTTTGTCATTTATCGTTGATACCTGGCTTAGCGCTCACTATTTGAGGCGGCCAATGACAAATATACGTTTATGCTACCAAACCATTGAGTTTGGTAAAATCGACATTCACCTTTGCACTCTACGAAACCGACAAGAATTTTATGACCCAGACGGAGAGGCAGAGCGTTTCGGGATTAACTCCTCGGCTTGGCCAATATTCGGAATATTATGGCCTTCTGGCATAGTGCTAGCTAATTATATCTCTCAATTTGAAACAAGCTCAAAACGCATTTTAGAAATCGGCTGCGGAACCGCCATAACAAGCCTACTACTAAACAAGCGGCACGATGATATTACAGCCACAGATCACCACCCAGAAGCAGGAAGGTTTTTAGATAGAAATACTGACCTAAACCATGATGAAAAAATATCGTTTGTGAGAGCTGATTGGTCAGGAGAAAATACAGAACTTGGATTGTTCGATCTGATCGTTGGGAGCGACCTACTTTATGAAGATGAGCATATCGAACTCGTTGGAAATTTTATAAATAAACATGCCAAAAAAGAATGCGAGGTTGTAATCGTAGATCCAGGGCGGGGAAGAAAAAATAAATTTTCAAAAAAAATGGAAGGTTTTGGGTATACGTCATCGCATTTCAAACCTAACGATACGACTTATTTAGACAAAGCATTCAGCGGATATATATTGAATTTCGAACGATCGGCGTAAAGCATTAAAGCCAACAGCAGGGGCTGCAGAGCGAGAGATCCTCGCTGGCCATCTTAGGCATTTTCATGCTCCCGACATATAAGCTGTACGTCACTGGCTGACAATGGTTGTCCAACAAGTCCACAAAAGTATCCCCCGTTTTCTGTCTTGCTATTGTAACGACATGACTTACATACCCCGAAAGTTTTTAACCCATTTACGTCTAGCAATGTAATGAGTAATTGCCGCAGTGATGACTCGATATCTAAACGCGTCTTGTCAGGCAGTGATGCACAAGCACTTTCAAACATAGACGTTGGAATGATGTTACTCACCAACTTTATACCCTTGGCTGTAAGCTTTAAGTGGGTAATACGTTTGTCATTTTCGTCTACCTGCTTGAGTAGCAGCTCCTTTTTTTCCAAAACCTTAAGCGTTTGAGAGACCGTACCTTTTGTTAGCCCTAAATACTCTGTTACGGCAATTGGAGTATCTGAATATCGATTACAAATTGATAGGTAGTGCAACACTTCGAGTTGCACAGGCTGGAGTCCAAATGTTGCGCCTGCCTGCCGCGCGTCCACTTTCAATAGCTCGCTCAGACGTTCGACATAGTCATAGATGAGATTTGATTTCATGTATTTAATGGTATCGACTAAATACTATATTGACAAGGCTGGACTTGGTATTTATCATCATTATAGTATCGACTCGATACTATAATTAATATTACCAAATAAGAGGAAGAGAACATGAATAAAGCTATTTTCTACCACGCCGGGTGCCCAGTATGTGTGAGTGCAGAAGGGCAAGTTCTGAAAGCGCTGGATAAAAATCGTTTTGATATTGAAGTAGTGCATTTAGGAGAAGATTTATCCGCAATCAATGCAGCGGAAAAAGCGGGTATTCAATCGGTACCCGCGTTAATACTTGATGGTAGTGTGTTTCATATCAACTTTGGTGCTACCCTCGAAGATGTAAAAGGAGGTGTATGATGGCGAATGTTTTGCTCATGGCACTTCTGGTTTTAGGACTTTTTTCATTTCCAGCGTGCGCTCATAATCAGCATCAAGGGGGAATTCAGGCAGCTAAGAGTAAGACTACATTAGCCCCTTTTGATATTGTTCACACCAAAATCTCTACTAAAGGAAATGTTGCAACTTTTCATATGGCGGTATCGGGAAAGGCTGGTGAGAGTAAGCCAACACCTGAGGGTAAGCTCGCTGGAAGCAACGTATTTTCTTACGTTTGGCCAACGACAATAGATAGCTATGACGTTGGATTCGAAAAAAATGCCGGAATTCTAGCTTTAGCGGTAACCGCGCATCCGGATTTCGACGATACGCCTCTGTTTGATGAAAATGGCGATGGAGATACTGCCAACGATGGTAATGTATGGCACAGCCATTGGGTGGTCTTAACACCTAATAAACAATGTGGAAAGGATGCTTTGGGTGTTGTAGATATACCGGCAGGTGAAAAGCCAAGTCTACCAAAAACATGGCCCGGTTTACCGATTCTTTTGGATAGTCCTGGTTGGAACCCAACTTTTAATTCTGAAACCTTAGAGGTTCAAATACCATTCGATGACATTGGTATCGTCAAAAATACAAACTTTGATGGTGTTACAGCGGGGCTTCGGGTAAACCAAAGTGTTCATTCTCCGCTGCTATGCGTGGTAGATGTAATGGATATTGCATCTGGCGATCTAAGCTTGCCCGGGAAGGTCAACAAATAAATAACAGCCTTAAACTAATGCAGTCTTTATGACCGTCAAATAGAAAGGGTATGAAGACTGTTTTGCCTTGTGCCTCTGGCGGCTCAAGCAACGCGAAACTCGTATCAGCCCCGAGAAGGCAATCACGACTATTTGTTATACGCCATATGTTTTTTTGCACGCATAATTTGACGCACCCCGGCAATATCCTTAACCAGGAAGTAAGTTGTGGTAATTATTGAGTTTATAGATTGCTTTTCTGTAGTTAAGTCATTTTTATTATTAAAATCCAAAAGGGCGACGTAAAAATATCTAGCTAATAACGTTATTATGTTTAGATTTCGAAATTAGAAAACTCTTCTTGCAGATCACTTTTAAGCTCTAATGGCTCCAAAATCCAGACATCTAAACCAGAAATAGGAAATACACCAACTTGAAGATCATCACCTTCGAGACCTGAAATCCATTTCATAAAAAATTGTGGAACTGAGATAGATTTAGCTGTCAATTTTTCACCGGAACTGTCGCAATAACGTTTTGCAAAACCGGAACTTGGCCAAACAGGCAAATACTTAATTTCATGATCTTCAGCATGGATAGTTAAAAATTCGTTTTCTTCGTTAATAAGAATCCAAATCTCTCTCTCTTCTGCCACTAATTCTAAGAAAATCTCGTATCGGCTTTCACAATCTAGTTTTTCGACTTCGTCCAATTTCAAATTCTTTACAGTTAAATCTCAGTTCTTAACACTTTTGGAAACACAACGCCTTTTTATGGGGCGCCGCGTGCGGCGTCCCAGCAACTTTAGCTCCAACTTGATAAATTTGTTATGTGCTTTTTACTTTATTGAGGTTTTACATTAGTAGCACAAGGGCCTTTTTGACCCTGGCCTAACTCAAACTCAACTTTTTGATTTTCATCTAGAGACTTATAACCACTTACTTGTATTTCTGAATGGTGGACAAACAAATCCTTACCTCCATCGTCTGGAGTAATAAAACCAAATCCTTTGTCCGCATTAAACCACTTTACTGTTCCTGTACTCATACTAAATTTCTTCTTTTATTCGGTGAGTTAAAAAGAAAACTATCGCTATCACCATTACGATAGTTTTTCGATTTTTGTATCGCCGCCAATTGCTGTAAATTTGGGGTTGATTACCTTGTGCAAGCGTAGCGTTTAAGTACCAAACGAGCAACGAATAATTTGTCCAGCTAGCTTATTAGCAATACAAGATGGCTTTGTTATGCATGTGGGCCTAAATGCTCAGCCAGAAGTAGCCACTTACCATCAACATTTACCAATGTGGAAGTACCACGCCCACCACCAGACATCTGTTGGCCGTTAATAATACCCGACCAATTATAATTAAATACCAGAACGGCTAATTCATTATTTTTAATAATCCAATGAATATTGCAAATTTTATATTGCTCTTCTTTAATAAGTTCAAACGTTTTACGAAACGCAGATTCCACTTCTCGGATACCTATATACGTTCCTTCAGTAAACGTTGCCACACAATTAGAATGAATTAAAGGCTCAACGGATTCCCATCTTTGAGTTTCTAAAGCTAGCTCGTATTCTTTTATAAAATCTTCAGGGCCTTCCATCGTTTATTCTCATGAATCGAATAACGCTTATGTATGGAGCGGCCGGGGCAGCGCTGAAGCCGTCCCAGCACCCGCTTTTTAGTAGGTACATGACACACTTGTTAGGCGAGTATGTGTACATATGTGTTGTATCCGGCGTATATCAAAGTAACAAGGTAAATCATGAATCCTAACCAGTAAGCTGCGAGATTTCTAGTTGGTACCGAAAAACCGAAAAATACTCTATTAACATCTGATAGAAATTTATCAAAATCATCGCCTGAATTGGATTTAGTCAGTTCTTTTAACTGTTTCGAGTCTCTTGAAACTTTTGAGAGAAATAAGGCGACAACCAGCATCAATAAAACGCCTTGCAAGAACCAAGGCGCACTGTAAATAGCTAACGAGCTTATTCCGAGAAACTCACCGTTTATATTGATTCTTTCCTCTAACATGTTTTATGCCTGAGTGATTTACCTTGTTAGTTGCAATGGGGTTTCTATAGATGGAAGCCCCATTTGTCATCTTTCATTTGATAAAGCTTAAAGGGCAGCTTTTTCGAATTCACCGTGACCATAGCTTGGGCAACTTTTCCGTTTTCGCTCTGTTGCGGATTTTCTCTTTCTGATATTGTAAATTTTGCGGTTTTTAGTTGCTCATACACTGATAGCAATATGGAATGCTGCTTCTCAAATCTTTGAGAGAGCATTTTTATTGCATCTTCTTCTTTCATATTTTCTTTCTTTGCTTTATACCATTCGCTATATCGAGTTTTGAATAAAGTATCATAGTCTTTTGACGCTAATAAAGAGTGTATTTCCGAAGCAGCTTTATTCGGAGTTTCTGCACTCAACGCTGAAGAAAAAAATATTAAAACAAGGCTTAACAAGCTCAAAGCTGAAATTTTCATAAAATTTTACCTTTGGTGGGAAAATGGTATTGAAAGCAACTAACGCCTTGGTAAGTTGCGGCAACTGAATAGCCGTCAGCTTGACTGCTTTGTTAAGGCTTTGTACCATAATATACCAAATTATGGTATAGAAGCGGAAAAATCCAATGGCTAAGAATACTAGTATGACACTTGGTGAGCACTTTGACGGTTTTATAGCTCAACAGATCGCCGCTGGGCGCTATGCCTCCGCCAGTGAGGTGGTGCGTGCTGGCTTAAGATTACTTGAGGATAGCGAAGGAAAACTTGCTGCGCTGCGGCATCTACTTATAGAGGGTGAAAAGAGCGGCACCGCCGAATATAACTATGAATCTTTGATGAGTGAATTGGACGACGAATTAGGCCAATGAGCAGCTTTACATTAACCGTAAAAGCTTTGGCTGACCTAAAATCGATTGCGCAATACACACAACAAGAGTGGGGCTCAGAACAACGCAGGATTTACCTGCGACAGATCGATGAAACCTTCCACTTGCTTGCAAAGCGACACGACCTAGGTTCAACTTGTGACTATATCCGTGAAGGTTATCGAAAGCACCCAGTATCAAGCCACCTAATCTTCTATCGATCTCTTTCTAATACTGAAATCGAAGTCATTCGAGTCCTTCACAAACGCATGGACGTTCGTTCGAGCCTTGCAGAGCCAAGGGCAAATTTGGAGCGAAAATTAGGAATAGTACAGCGGAAAATTTGTCCCGCTCTGCGCTGTTTGTTAGGCTTATAAGCCTTTATCAATATTTCGATCATCCCAAGATATTTCAGGCAATCCCATCTCTTTTCGCCGCTGAAGCATTAGAGCGATTATCTCTGGTCCGCTAATTCCGACGTATGTTCCACCACACGAATCTGGCCCAATATCCCACATGTAGAACACGCGATGATTCCAATATTTATCCCAGTTTTTTCGGCTATACGGTTGCGTCAAATACCCATCTGGTGATTTAAAATTCTTTTACTCTTCGAGTTCTCTATAGAGGCTTTCAGGGTAGTCAGCATTCATGCTGCGACATAAACCGTGTCCGTCATCAAGAATGTTTATAAATGAGCAACCCGATAGCACGAAAAATATTAAACATAAAAATATTCGATGCATAAGAAGCCTAACGCCGCTATAAACGGCGAGCAATTTATTGCGAGTCCAGCGCATAAAATGCAGCGATGCTTGATAGCTTTGAGCAATTTATTGCGAGTCCAGCGCATAAAATGCGCGATGCTTGATAGCTTTGCTATAATTTATTTCCAAGATAAATTGAGCTTTCTATGTGACTCTGCACAGTCTCGCAAATACAAATTAATTAAGCTTTGATACGGCACACCAAGCTCTTCTGAGAGTTCCTTAAAATAATCTACAGCACTTTCATCTATGCGAATTGTAATTTGTTTTTTTAAACGTTTTGCATAAGGATTAGGTTTGCCATTTGAGAAATCGTAACTATCACGCATAAATTCACCTCGAGGAATAAGATTTAGCTTCATGAGTTTCTGCTTTCCTAGCCGATATGATTCGGATCACATCATCCTCCCCTCTAAAACAGTGACACACTACAAGTAAACGCAATTGAGCGCTTAAACCAAGCAAAATAAATCTATCTTCATCCTCAGAATGATCGGGGTCCGAAATTAAAATACCGTTTTCATCCGAGAATACAGAACTAGCCTCTTCGAAGCTAACACCATGTTTTTGCTTATTTATCAGGGATTTAGTTTCATCCCATTCAAATTGAATGTCCGTCATACATACAGTATAACTACATTGTAGTGGGTTTCAACAGAAAATTATAACGCCTTTGTGTGGGACGTCTTTTACGTTGCTCACGACAAACTTGTTAGCTTTATTGGTTGATTAACCCAATAAGGTTTTTATCTTTTTCTGCGGTAACACATGTTGCCGCTAACACCAAAGCGAACGCTAAAACAATTATAAATTTCATGATAATCACATAACGTTCCGCTCACCTGCGCGTCAGCGTGCAGCGGCTTGTTAAGCTTTACTTCTCGAAGACACCCAAAGAGTTTAGAAGAACTAACAATGCACCAGACAAACCAGAAAACATCATTATCCAGTAAAATAACATACCAAGTAGCCGATCCAGTTTATTCGTGTTTTCTATTAGTATTTCCGCATTTGCGTACATGAACGAAATTTTGCTGTTTCGAAGCTTTTTGCTCCAGGATCTGGGAAATGCAAGTGCTTGTGCGACATTAATAATATCCCAGCCACTCGCATACTCTAAACCCAGAGCATCTTTTGTTTTAGCATTCTTTCTGAGTTTTCGTACAGTAATTTGACCAAAAAGTACATACAATATACAAGTAACAAACATGCAAGCCATTAAACAAGCAAAAATTAAACTTTCGGAGATTACCATGCTGATATCCATTTCATAATGTCATCATAAAGTCCACCACTGTTGCTTTTTACATAGCTATTCATACCGATAGAAGCAGCAGCGGCTGTACCCGCAACTGCAATGCCACCCACAACCAACCCAACCCACCCAATAGGAGTGGCTACAACCAGGAAACCGAGTGTAGCAGCTCCAGCATTAACCATAGCTGTGCCAGTTATTGCGCTGGCCGCAAAACTACTCGATTCGATAAATAATTCCCGTTCCCACTCACCACCAGCTTTATACTCGTTATGAATATTCCCTACACGACTTGTAAAGTCGATAACAGCAAGGCCATTGCCAAGCAATTTTGCATGCTGGGTAAACTTAACTAGATTATGGGCTTGCGCCTGAGAAGTGACATTAAGCTTTGCGACATTGCGGCTACTTCGCGCAATATTAGTGGCGCGCGTAGCGCTAGATAGCGGCGTTCCTCTTCGCGCTTTTACGCGAGCATTGATAGCGTTAAGTTCATGCTTGAACTTAATCTGGAGATTTTGAAAGGCTGTAAACGCCTTTTGTTTGGCTATAGATTTTGCAGCGGCATTAGAATTAATAGCACCCCGGTAAGCCATGAGTGCATCTTGATATTCTTTAACAGCGCCAGCAAACCCACCGAGCCTATTGGCATAAACACTAGTCGAAGCGCCCATCAGGCCAACATTGTATTCCTGTAACTTCTTGGTCATTGCAGCAAGCGCAATGGTATTATCGCCACCAAAAGACAGCGATAAATTTGTGAGGTTATTGGCTACTTTTGGTGCCGAAAGAGTGGAAATAATCTGCGAGTCGAATGCGCTTAATCCCTGACCAATTACATAGGGTGTGAAGGCGGACAGCGAAGCTGGCTTTGAGCAGCCTCTGCCATGAATTAAATCAGGATCAATTCCACATGAATTGCTTAGAAAATCAGCCTTCATTGGCTGGTTACATAAAAGTATTTCACTCATTTCATTCTCCATTTATTGAGCTATTTGTTATGCGATATATGCCAAATTTAGATTACCCAATATCCGTATTATTTTGTGTTAATGATTCTGAGCCATAAGTATTAACAGATTGTTTAAGATTAAAGGTTTTAAGAATAATAACTAGTGCTAATACAATGGAAAAGAAGGCTATCGATATACTAATTAGACTCCAAACATTAAAACAGTTGTTTCCAAAATGAAATCCGCAACTAGTACTCGATACAGCAAACCCGATAGATATTACGGTTAATATAATTAGAACAATTAAAACAATGTATTTAATCATTTAGGTTTCGAATGCCCTTTGTCGCATAACGCTTCAAGCAGGTGCAGCAGTTAGGCTGTCCCGGCGCAGAGCGCCCTTGCTGCTTTGACTTGTTAAGCATTGAACTCTGATTCCAACATTGAATAAATTGCATGGCTAACATACTTTGTATACAGCCACTCACAATCACGTAACGTTGCCTCATGAATAAAACCCAACCTCTCGGCTATAGCACGACTTTTTGTATTACCTTCGGCACAATGGATTTCTATTTTGTGCAAGGAGTATTCATCAAAACCAATTTTTAGCAATTCTTTAGCGCTTTTAGTAATGATGCCTTTCCCGTTATACGGTTTAGAGAGCCAATAGCCAATTGCACCACTTTTATGAAGAGTATCTATCTTATGAAAGCCATTCACACCACATAGTACTCCATTGTATTTCAACGCAAATTGAGGTCCTTGCCTATTTTCAAATTGCTCAATTGTTGATTCAATAAATTTCGTCGTGTCTGAGACCGAGTTAGTAAAATCTAGCCACGGAAGCCATTTCCTCAAATACTCGCGATTTGAGTCTGTCAGTTCGAATAACTCCTGCGCATGATCCTCTCGGAGTAATTCAAGCGATATTTCGTTGTCTACTCGGATATCCATAGTTTGTGATGCTTAACGTCGTTATAAACAATCAATGCAGTGTAGGTCGTGCGTGATAACTTTGTTAGCCATTAATTTAAAAGGATAAAGATAACCAATAAACAAAATACACTAATGCAAAATAACCAAAAATGCTGTAAAAGTAAGTTATTTAATAGATTTATACCTGATAAAGCCCAATTCAAAGTGTAAACAATTGGTGTAACATTCTTTTGTGCATACTTTTCTATACTTTGATCTATTTCATACCCTGAAGTGTTCCATAGATTTGGTAATTCTAAAACGGGAACGTAATTAGAAGCATATGAAATTCCATATCTTTTTTTATTCTTTTCGTGCTCAGCGATATCTAAAAGCTTAAATGCCAGCGAGTCAGTACCGTTTGTTGCTGCAATAAAAAGTATACATTTTCCCGGTATTTCGTTGTCTATTTTCTTTATAGTTTCGCCAGGATTATGACTGGACCATAGTTTTTCTAATGAAGGATATTCTTTTTTGTATTTTTCTATGATGCCCCATACGCCATCAAGTTCGATATCACTATCTGATAAAACTAGGTCAAATAATTCTTCATCTTTGGCTGTTTGGACTTTTTCGTAAATATTCATAAAGATGGCTTATGCATTTAGCAGCGGCCGTAATGGAGGTCCAGCCCGGAACTGGCTAAATTTGTTAAGTGTTTTACTACAGCATACATACTATTTCTTCTTCCCTAAAACCACCATTACTTTGCTTAGAAAAAATTTGATAAATATTTCCACAGTGTTTTTTACCCACTAAATTTCCACATGCCAAGAAATTACCTTTTTCATCGGCAAACCAAAAACTCTGGACATTAAATTCATCTACTATTTCGCTTGGTGGCTTAGATACAGAGTACCAACCTTTTTCAGCAAACGGATAATCACAAACCCCAACCGACGCACACGCGTTCAAGAAAATGCTTAGTAGTACTCGTGCTATGCGATTCATAATGACACTTAACGCCGCGTTAACGGGCGTTTCTGTTATTTATTAATTTGTGTTATTTAAACTCAAATTGAGCGATGACAAGAACGTCCAGTTGAGCGCTTTGTTAGAATCATTTTAGGCACGGGATCGCAAAATCGATATGGTAGTGCTCATCATGCCTGACCCACGAACGTTTTTTAGAAAAATTAATATTTTCTTTTAAGTATTCTGCGTATTTAGTTTTAAATAAATAGCCTTGGAGCTTAGGATCAAATATTACACGCCATAATCCATAGCCTTTTTTCTTTGCTGTTTTGTCTAGCGCAACAATATGCGCAGCCAAAGCTTCAAAATCTATTGAATATTTTTTATATTTATTATTTACGTCGAACTCTATGTTATAACCCAACTTATTCAATAAGTTAGTTGGTAAATGTGCAGACTCACCCTTTTCGTTTACTACCGGGGTCATAAAATCTACGGATAGTCCATTTCTGTGAGTTTTATGAGGTTTAAACTGACCTCCATTTTTAAATCCCGTTTCGGCAAATTTGTAAACTTTTCGCGGTTGCTCTACTTCCAATATCTTATATGAATCGATAATAATTTCTTTAACTTTAGAGTGAACATAAGTTCTTCCCATTAGTTCCGCAGTTAAGCTATAGCTTACGAAATTCTTACCTTTGCTTGGCAATTTCACGCCGCCCTCTAGTCTTCCAGAAGATGTTGTACCGTAACAGATACTTTCTTCGGAATGGACCGAAGAAGAAAGCACAATAAGAGTTAATAAAAGATAATTCATAATGATGCTAGCGCCCGCATTTGCGGTTGGTTTGAAGCGCAGCGGAAAAACAATCCGACAAACATGCGCTTGTTAGCTTCAGTTAATTGAGGGGTGAGCCATGAGCTGCCATGAATGTAAATCTGGATTACATTGCATAAGCTTAACATCCATTTTTCTCCAACTGGTCAGTATGTATTTTAGTTCTTCTTCAGTAAGAGCTTTTTTCTTTGTTACATTTTTATAAATATGACGACCTAAGTATATTTCTTTTATCGAAGTCACCGGAATGTCAAAGCAAAATAGAGGGCGGCCCGCAACGCTAATTTTAGTCCACTCACAATGGCGGCCTTGGGTAGTATGATAACCAAAGGGTATTTCTGATATATTTTTTACTACCCTTACTTCTTCTTCATAACTCCATTCATTTGATTTGTATAAGAATGCTCTTTTTACGAGATTAAATGCATCGGAATCAAATTTCAGCTTTTTCCCTATAGTCATGAGATTATTTTCACTAATAATTGGCAAGTCTTTATGTGGTTTAGTAGCTGAATAAATTACTTCTCCATACTGGCTGGGAATTACACACGCTTCTAGGTTAGAAAAACCTGCAATATCAACGTCAAAGCCTAGAACAACTCCCCGATGTTCATCTCCATAATGTGACCACATTAAACTATTTAAGGGTCTCCTCGTTAAAGATAGCACCCCGTAGTTCCTAGAGAACCGATTCTTACATGCATTTGTAGCTACGCTAGCAGTTACCAATGACTCTTTATCGTCTGAAAAACCAAAAGCGGTGCATTCAAATGGGTCATTAAGGTCTTCCAAACATGAAAACCCAATTGATTCATTATCAATTACTGCTCTTGCGGCTTCAAAGGACATGTATTTGTATAGGATCACGGCAGTCCCTTTGGAAAGTTAGTGCCCAGCTAAGCCGCCGGAACGGAGTTGATTGTTTTGTGCGAGCGTAGCGAAAAAGCACAAAACGAGCAACGTAGTGGAGGTCGGATTGAGCTGTTTGTTAAATTTTTACCCGACAATGGTAGGAGGCAGGTATATGGTAAATTCATTTATTGGCTCGATTAATACACTATAGGGATTGCTTTGCTCTTCTTCTTTAACAATACCAAGATCAGATAAAAGTTTGAAATTAGCTGATTTTAGCGTGGCAGGCTTAACCTCAAGCTCTTTGTGCCACACACGATATGTACCCAACTTATTATCTCTTCGATGATAAAATCCAGCTAACGGATGCGTTAGATATACCAAGGCAGATTCAACATCGGGGAAGCCTGGGAATTTTAACAAATCAGATTCCGATTGAACTAAATCAACTGACGCTTCAGCCCACTCGGATTCAGTTTCCATATGGTACTTTTCATACAAGCCATTAACTTCATTGAGAGTACAGTCAAAGCTAACTTTTCCAGCATGCCATGGAAGATTCCAAAGGTATCTTGGCACCGCTAGCGTCCAAGAATCTAGAGTAGTACCAAGGAACCATACACAACGTTCACCTGTTTCAGTGTCGATAATGTATATTCGATAGTTTGTTTGGCCCATTGTAAATTTAGGAAACGGAAAGACTGCTGAAGTAAAGTCAACATCAATAAATGGAACTACAGATATAAGCCCCACCTCTTGACCGTTGATTTCAACTGTGTCTAATTGAAACCGGTCGGGGAATATACCTTGAAACCTATCAGAAGGTACTGCGTAAGTAATGATTGCGAAATGCTTCAAACCACAAAGGACATCTATACCTTTTGGTTTAGGCCTTTCTATCAGATAGTCTTTTAGTTTCCGTGATTCTTGCACTATGCTTCCTTGAAATTTAACGCCCGCAGCACGGGCAAATTGGATCGCAGCGGAAATTTGTCCCAGTGACTGCGCTTGTTATGTGTTTTATGGTTTGCTGCCAGCTAACCGCATCGCACATTCTGGAGCTTTATCGCTGCAAGAATTAAGCTTTGACAAAATTTCTCCAAATTTTATTGGCGGCGCTTTGCCTGCCTCAAGAAGCACACAGCGCTCTGTGCGATAAACCGAATAAGCAAACTGATTTGTAATTTTGTAACCATATACCTCTTCGACAATTTCGCGCATGGAACGGAGTGGCTCTGGATCAACTTTATCTGTCTTTTGCGGTAAAGCTGATACCAAACTCTCTTTGCTGATGCCTTTGGCTTTATTGGATAAAGCCGATTGACTTAATGCAAATATCTTTTGACAAGCACCTAAATCATTGGCACTAGCAATGTTTGTTGAAAGCAGAACTACCGTCAAAAGTAGAGTTATTCGATATTTCATTAATACCTCGTTCATTTTACACATAACGCCGTTATTACCGGCGAATTGTAGTTGGTTGGATTTTTGTGCTATTCAGCACAAAAACCAAGCGACGGAAATGGAGTCCGGTAGATAACCTTGTTAGCTGCTTGACTCCAATATAAACGCCGAATTTCTTTTTGAATAGACCAAGAATAATAGGCAGGCGTAAACTCTCTACCAATGTTACCCCAGTATTCAATTGTTGTTTTGTGTATATGAAAGTTATTTTTCAGTAAGAACTTAACCCTATGCCAAAATCTCGGCATAAATCCATGCTCAACTTTTATATCATTAACTGCTTGAAGCATCATTTCCATTAACAAGTTCCTTTCGTAATTGTTTAGAAACGGCTTTTGATACAGCTTAATGTAATCCCAAACTCGCTCACAATCTGAAACAACCCATTCCCAGTCTTGGTCATATGGCTCTATCGGCTCTTTAAGCAGTCTTGATAATCTTTCCCTAGGGTCGTTCATAGTGGTAGCTAACGCCCAAAGCAGCGGCGCGCGTTAGCGCGTCCAGCCGTAGGGCGATGCTGCCTTTGCTTGTTATGTGTTTACTCCGTTTCATGTTCGGATAACTTTGTTGGATAACTTGGAACAATATCCTTACCTTGAAAACGTAAAAGCCATTCAGGTGATCCATTCTTTGGATAAATCTGTAATGAGTCACTATGGTAAAGTATATTGAAGGGGAAACACTCCTCAACATCTTCGGCTAGTAATTCTACTTCATGCCCAGGGCTAAGTATTACTTCCTCGCAGGACATCTCGAGGCAAAGCGTCATATCTTGCTCTGTTTCGTTCGAGAATATTCCGACCGTTTTATATTTCATGCTCATTTACACATAACGCCCAACTCAGCGGGCAAATTGAGCGCAGCGAAATTTGTTCCGCTGCAGTTGCTTGTTAAATGCCATTTACGCCAGAAACGAATTTGTGATATAGCGACCAATCTGGCTGTTTTGAGTTTTCAATTTCAATAGGAAATACCGGCTTTCCTGCTAGGGCATCATTTAGACCTTGCATCCAGTCTTCGATATCTTTGACATACCAATGCCATTCTTTTCTGCCGTTTCCTGTTACAACTAGCATTAGGTGGCTTATGCCCGTTTTATCCAAGTGTTTTAACGCATCTTCGAAAACTATTTGAGCTTCGTTTGCCTCTGCATCAGGCATTCCACCGTCATTTGCTGGCGTATAAGGCCAATAGATAGAAATTAGAAAAGGATAATCCGATTCTTTCGATCCTTCTGGCACAGATTGTAAGCTTCTAAAAATGAGCGGCTTTCCATTTTCTTCGCCTGTAGCAGTAAAATAAAGGTCTTCTGCGCTAACTCCAGACATAATAAAGCTCCACATAATTATCAATTTGGCAAAGTTTTTCATTTGGCATTTAACGCCTAAATATGAGGCGCATTGTATTTTGCTGCGAAGCAGCTTTAATGCGTCCTGCGGCTTTGCCGCGAACATGATTTACTTGTTATGTGCTCACTCTCCCTTTGTACAAATTTCACGAAAATAACCATTTTTACGTTTATTTTTAATTTTATTTGTCATCAAAAGAACACATTTTTCTAGCTCATAAGAACTTCGTTTAATGCTACTTTCACATTCAACATTAACAGCAACTATATCTTTCAGGTACAGTTTTTCAACACACATTTTTATTTTTCCCTCCTTTTCGATACTGTCCTGCCGTGCCTGCTCGGTCTCAATGTAATCCGTCCAATTACTATGTGAAAATACGACATTTACAAAAAGGATTAAGCAAATTGATAGAATAGTTTTCATAATTTCCGTTATAAGTTCACATAACGCCGCCATAAAAGGATGCCGAAGCAACGCGTAGGCAGTCCGGTGGAAGCCGCGTTTTTTGCGGCTGGAACGAATTTAATGGCTTTGTTAGTGTGATTATTCTTCGTCATCGGATACGTCATAACATGATATACCAAATTCTATGTCTAGTTTTGCTATAGCTTGAATTTCCTGCGGTGAAAATTCAAAGTTACATTGGTCTTTATAGAAATACCCAGCATAGATTTGTGTCGGCTCCGCACCTAAGCTATATATTCTTTCTAAGTTTGGTTCAAGAACTTTTACTAGCCACATAATTCGCTGGCCATAAGGAATTTCTTTGGGTACTTCTAACACTCCTTTACCATATGGTATTGGCTTTCCTTTGTATGGACCTCTTTCAGGTATATCATCAACTTCAAGCTTATTTCGGAGAGAGACACCAGTTTGTTCTTCTGCTTTTTTCGGTGAAAATTTATCACCTTTAAAAAGTACACTTAATCTCAATTCATCTATCATAGAAGTACACTAACGCCCAACTCAGCCGCCGCTTTCAGCGGTCGGCTGCATTTGCTTGTTAGGCTCTTCATGGATACTTTTTGCTGCGAATACCACAAAAAGAACAAATGCTAAAATGAATAATACTTGTTGAGCTTGCAGAAATTTTCTTGAGTGGCCTTTCTTAATGTCGAAAACTTTTTCATTGTTAGTTGTCGCAGCAATAGCTCCCAGTGAAAAAAAACCGCAAAAAATGCTAATTATAAGTAATATCCAGGCTGCTATTACGAAGAAAGATGTAGAGGAATTCAGCCCTACCTCAGGAAGAATAAAACGGATGAAAGAAATAGTTACGACTATAATACCAGTTGAAAGTCCAATTAACTGCTTTGACATTTCAACCATAGTATCGAGAGCATATTTCCCATGCTCATCTATTTTAGGCATTTCTTCATCCTCGTCCCGATCGTCAGTCACGAATTAGCACCAAGGTTCAACATTGCAAAATGCTTTTCGAGATTTTGCGTTTTTGACTACCCTAGCATCTATTCTTTTAGGCTTTCTCGCTTGTTCCTGCTCATAAAAACTAAATATTTGATTTTCTACCTCCTTGATACTATCCAAGGAAACTCCAAGCAATTCCTCTATGTCACTCCGTTGTAGCTTGAACAAAGAGATCAGTTGCCAATGGAGGTACGACTCCGTCATGATCCTTAAGGCCACGATTGATTCCCGCACCAAAAAGATAGACAACCTTCGACATTTATTCAGGGAAAGAAAAATCAAACTCTTCAGCTTCAACCTCTAACTCTTCCTCAAAAATGTCATGAATTACACTCCTGTACTCGATTTCAAGTGTATCAGTATCTCTTACAAGTGGAAAATCTGCTAAATCATCCGCGGCGCTGATAGATATTTGATAAATTTTCTCCCCCTCTGATATCAAGTAATCAAGATAAGGAATAAATACTTCGTCCCATTTGTATTTCTTTATTAAAAATACTGCTCGTTTCAATTTGGGTGTTTAAGCTTTTACGACTTTTAATATAAAGTGTTTATTGAATTGATTTAGCTGGGCTACATCTAAATTTCGGAGAAGCGATTTAAGTCTTTTCGACCTGTCGATGCTGCAAGAGCCAGCATCATTTTTTGCGCATTCGATTATGGCCCAAAATTCACTTTCGTTCATATTTACTCAAAATACATAACGCCGCAAGCAAAGGCGAGCGTTAGCGAGTCCAGCGCCGAAGGCGCGATTTTGGCTTGCTTTGTTAGGCATTTAGCTCTGCCTCTAAATAATTTATGATTTTATTGCCAACAGTCTCTAATTCTTGTGCAGCAAGAGGAAAAGCATTTTGGACTTTAGCCCAAGAGTGGCAAGAGTGAATATATTTAGACTTTCCTAGCTCTATTGTAAGAATAAAATGACCTTTCTCATCCACAGGCTTTATTTCTAATAAAAATTCACCAGGGCTTTCAGATTCTAAAAGAGCTCTCCCCTTCAGAGTTTCCTTTAGACACTTTAAGTCTTCTAAAAACCCCTTTAATTCAATACCATCAATCCAGGTTTCAATCGCTTGAATCGATACCTCAGATTCAAGCTCAATTCCAAAGCACAAACATAGGGAATTCCAACCGTACCATCCCGACTCTTACGTAATGTAATTTTTGAATTAGAGCTGAAAATCAGTTCCATACTAGTTGATTGCCTAACGCCCGCATTTGCGGCGGTTTTGTTAGCGAGGAACGAGCGAAAAAACCGTCCAAGCCACGTAGTGGCGATTGCAAGATGCGTTTGTTATGCATTTTACGCAACCACTTTAATAAGAATAATAAACACCACAACTAATGTTATAAGCCCCACCAAACTACAAGGCCACCCTTCTTGATGCCACGTATACTCGAAATATGGTTTTTGATATTTATATGGATACCGACCTAGAGTAAAAAATTTACATACAGGCCAACCTATAAAATAGCAAAGTGTACCGAAAAGAAAATTGTATATGAAGAACCATACAATTCTAAGAGTTCCTAATATGATTCCTTCAAATATATTTTCCACTTATCTTCTCGACTGATGCATAACGCCTTTGTAACCGGAATTTTTTATGGAGTGGAGTTTTGGGGTAAAGTGGCGAAGCCAACCCAAAACGGAGCGAAGTAAAAAATGTCCGCGTTGACAAACTTGTTATGAGTTTATGGTTCATCTGCTTTGTGGATTCCTTTCGTACTTCTGAGCAGCTGAAAAAGCTGCTGCCTCTATTTGGGTTTCTACTGAGGTATCCAGCTTTTTGAAAGTGTTTACTCCGTTTCATGTTCGGATAACTTTGTTGGATAACTTGGAACAATATCCTCTTCAGCATCATATTCTGTACCGACATATCCAAGGTCTTTGAATTTCTCGGATAACCATTTTGCCAGGCTCTTGCCATACATGCCTGGATTAGTGTCTTCGTCCTCTCTTTCTTCAATTTCAAAGAGGTCTGATGTGAAGCAATATTTATTTGGTTCTTCCATGTGCACTACTCATAACGCCTTTGTCAGTTGCGTTTTGGTTGAAGTGGAGTTTTGGGGTGAAGTGGCGAAGCCACCCCAAAACGGAGCGTAGACCAAAACGTCAACTGGACAAACTTGTTAAGTTTATTCATCTTTTGTACGTACCCATTCTGAACCCACTGATTCACGTACAGCACTCCAACCCGGCGGTAAATCCGCAATAGAATATAGCGTAGAATCAAGGTTTACGATTTCACCCATCCCTACGACCATAAGATCCTCTGTTTTATTGGTCGTACCACATGTGAACGCCCAAGAGTCGTCGTCATCGTAATGTACGACCATTAATATGGGGAATGATGATTGCACAACCTGTTTTGTTGTAATTGCAGCTACATTTTCAGCTTGATCAAAAGGCCATTTCAAGTCACTTTCTCCGTTTGCAGCTAAAGAATAAATAAGCGCAGTAAGTAAAATTATTGTTCTCATAGTCGCGTAAACTTAACAGTTTAATCAATAGACCCATTCCACTTATCACTATTCTCTTGATCAAAATAAGCGCCGACAAGCACTAAAGATATTTTTCAATTAAAACAATAAGATAGATGAGAGCTACTGTGTAATGTATTTTATGATCAAGAGACGACGGAAACAAAGCATCTCCCCCTTTTCCCTTGATCAACTTTGTCTTTTCTTTTTATTTCAAAGACTTAGGAAATCATAAACTGATCAATAGAATAGGTCTACTGATCTTGGGGTGGTAATGATTGATTTGGCGTGAAATAAATTTATTCAATCCACATATGCCATGCTTTTTATCTTTTTGAAGCCAAGAAATATGAACAATACTTTCTTGGCTTTTCATGACGATAAGGTTAGTAACCAAGCGTTGATACTTTTACATCATTGGGAAATGCCTTACCGCCTTTACCATCTAAATAGCTTTTCAGGCTTAGCATGAATGCTCCCCATTTCATTGAACAGTGACTAAACATATCTGATTTATCATCTAGCCAGTTGCGGTGTTGAAAATGAATGGTGGTTTCTTTGTCGTTTGATACTTTAAATTCAATTTCTGTTCCGTCCCATTCTGCAGGGCCAGATAGGCATTTCCATATTACGGTATCTGCGGTTGACTTTATCACTTCGATACTCGGGCCTTCCCCATTAAATAGAAAGTCAATTTTACTGCCTGTATTTGTGTCGCCACGGGTATCTTGTGTCCACCATTGTGATAAACCTTCGATTGTGTTGAAAGCTTTCATAGTGTCAGTTGGGTTAGCGGCTACGCCGATTTTCATTGCTATCATACTCATTTTAAACTCCTGCCTTTACAGATGTAGGTTGGATAATTTCAGTGTTGCCTCCCAGTTTATTTTTGGTTGGCTGGAATAGGATAAAAATCTGAGAGTTATTTAAAAGCGTTTTTTAGAAAATAAAAATATCGATTTAAAGCATTGATATAGTTAAATATTTTATTTAAAATTTTCAAAATTAAATAAAATAATTTCCAATTATGGAAAATAATGAAAACGATAAAAGACTCGACTTAATCTTTTTCGCTCTGTCGGATGTTCGTAGGCGAGCGATTGTTGAAGAATTATCCGAAGATAAGAAATTGGTGAGCGAGCTAGCGAAAACGTCTTCTCTATCAATGAGCGCAATTTCAAAACACCTTTCTCTATTAGAGCAAGCAGAAATTATTTACAAAACAAAGCAAGGGCGGCACGTGTATTGCCATCTAAATTTCGATATATGGAAGGAAGTGATTAAATACATTAACATGCAGGCCAAGTTTTGGAACAACCGACTTAACGAGCTGGAAACCTTTATAAATAAAGAAATGTAACGCTTCACACCAGCAAGGATATCGCAAACAAATGTATACCGAACCCTTAGTGATAAAGCGAACACTTAATTGTTCCAAACGACAGTTGTTTGATGCCTGGTCGAAAGCTGAACTTATATCTAAGTGGTTTTTTGCTTCTGCATCAAAAGTGAGAGATTCTCTGGTTGAAAGTCAGTTTCATGTTGGTGGCCATTGGTCTGTCACCATGTACTTTGAAGACGGTGGCGATACAACTTTATCTGGCCAATATAAAGATATCATCCGTTATTCGAATATTTCTTTTACTTGGAATTCTTCAATTGCGACGAATGGGTTGGTTGAACTGGAATTTAAAGAATTATCGCCAAATCGATCAAGTTTGAAGTTAGTGCATTCGCAACTCGTATCTGAAGAATCGAAATCAAAACATAATCACGGCTGGCATGCATGCTTATCAAATTTAGAAAAATTTGCAGAGCAGCAAGTGGAATTAAATTAGGGAAGCGCAATAGACCGCTTTTAGGAGTTGAGTATGCAATTTCATACCCGTATCGGTGAGCAATACCATATTACTGATGACGATGTTAAGCAGTATGCCGATAAAGGTTATTTGGTTTTACCTAATGTGATCAGCAACGAAGAGATGGAGTTTATTGAACATTGGTTTGATCACTTTGTTGCGGGAAATGAACGTCAGCATATGGCACGTGATTTTTGCGATATGTCTCAACCTTATGGAACCGCGTTTGAAGAATTCCAGTTAATCAATGCGATGTTACCGCCGAAGTATCGACCTGAAGTGGCAAATAATATTTTACACCGGGTTGCACAGAATATTACTGATCAGTTATATCCGCAGGGAAAAGCAGCTGTTGACTACGAGCAGTTTCTCGCAAAAAAACCCAATAAAGATGGTGCTGAATTCGCTATGCACCAAGACCTTGGTTATTGGCCAAAAACAGAAAATACTTGGACCGCAACTTTTTCTCTTGCGATTACATCGTCCACATTGGAAAACGGTTGTTTACAAGTGATTCCAGGCACGAATAAGGAACCAGAGTTACGTAAGCACTTACCTAAGCCTTATAGTAATAGTGAAAATGCCGATAACTTAGAAAAAGTAAGTCGCGATGAATCACATCTTCTAGTGATTGATACTAAGACGGGTGATAAGGTTAAGCATCTTCCCGTAAGCCGCGGCAGCGTCACGATTCACGACGAACGCATAGTACATGGTTCGTCAGGAAACCTTTCTGATGGTTGGCGCAAAACCTATGTCATGGCGTTCCGAGACGTGGAAACTATCAAAAAAGAACGCTCGGCTGGATTTACCCACTCGCACAATGACAATGTAAACTGGGACGAATTTATTACTTAGTTTAGTCTTTCAATTTTCTGATTATCACTTCTCAGTTTTCATTTTCGATAACCTAGCTACGCAAAATAACGTATTTTTAATTGATACTGCACTATCAATAATATCCGCGAGGTTTTTAAAACCCATGTTTTAACTTTTACTGCGGAGATTATTATGGCGAGTACAGGTAGCGTAAGCGCTTGGGATGAAGCGCTTCTAGTGGCAAT
This sequence comes from Cellvibrionaceae bacterium, assembly GCA_965262305.1. Lineage (GTDB taxonomy): Bacteria > Pseudomonadota > Gammaproteobacteria > Pseudomonadales > Cellvibrionaceae > CBDHEY01. The sequence continues at coordinate 373,844 of CBDHEY010000004.1, read as the reverse complement.
GATACAATATCCAGTGCCAGTTATTTCAGGGCCGGAAGATATTCAAACTCAGGTCGATCAAATTTGTAAAGCGGTTGGTTCCACCAAAGCGGGTTACCCAGATGTAGATTTGGTTGTCATGCCTGAATATTCAACTCAAGGTCTAAATACGTCTATTTGGACTTACGATGAAATGCTTTTGACCATTGATAGTCCTGAGGTTGGTCGTTTTAAAGAAGCCTGCATCATGAATAAGGTCTGGGGCGTTTTCTCTATTATGGAGAAAAATGAAGATCCCTCTAAGCCACCTTACAACACGGCGTTAATCATCAATGACGAAGGTGAAATTGCGTTGCATTATCGCAAGCTTCAACCTTGGGTGCCTATCGAACCTTGGTCACCGGGTAACTATGGTATGCCTGTTTGTGATGGACCTAAGGGGTCGAAACTTGCAGTTTGTATTTGTCATGATGGCATGTTCCCAGAGCTTGCGCGTGAAGCGGCTTATAAAGGTGCGAATGTGTATATCCGAATTTCTGGTTATTCAACGCAGGTTAATGATCAGTGGATCTGGACTAACCGTACTAATGCATGGCAAAACCTAATGTATACCATTTCAGTTAACCTCGCGGGTTATGACGGTGTGTTCTATTACTTTGGTGAAGGTACGGTTTGTAACTACGATGGTAATGTGATTCAGCAGGGTCATCGTAATGCTTGGGAAATTGTTACCGCAGAGTTATTCCCAAGGCTTGTAGACAAGGCGAGAGAAAACTGGGCATTAGAAAACAATATTTACAATGTGGGTTGCCGGGCTTACGTCGGTAAACCTGGTGGAGAGAAAGAAAACTATCTTACTTGGGTGAAGGATCTTGCAGAAGGCAAGTATAAGCTGCCTTGGGATGATAAGATCAAAGTTAAAGATGGCTGGAAATACTATCCTGAAGGTGTTAAGTTGGGGCCAATGCCAAAATAGTTCTGGCCGCTACTTGTTAAGTTGAATCAACAACTTATAAAAGTTGGCGTCGACTAGATTGGCGCTAACTTAAAACAACCTTTCTCGTTTGCATGCCTCAGCAACGAAATACACAACAACGCCAAGTTATCGAATCCATCTTAAAGAAGACGGGCAGACCCTTATTGCCAAAAGAAATTCTGGCGTTGGCGCAACAGGATTTACCTTCATTAGGTATCGCCACAGTTTTTCGTGCACTTAAAGCGCTTGTGTCGGAAGGCAGTGTAAACACGGTTTATATTGGGGATGAGTCTCCGCGTTATGAGGTGACTAAAGACCATCACCACCACCATTTTAAATGCATTAATTGCGATAAAGTGTATGTTCTTTTTAATTGCCCTGGGAACTTAAAGCAGTTATTGCCGCCAGGTTTTGAGATGCACGACCACGACATTACGCTATTTGGCCGCTGTGCAGATTGTGCTGACTCAGCGGCGCTGGCAGAGGTGTAGTTTACACCCTATTGGATGGCTTAGTTTTTGGCGTCAATGACCACTGCATTGTGGGCGTGCAGACTTTCTTGATGTTCGACTTTAAACCAATAGTCCTCAACATGGCTCATTGCTTCAAGTCCTGCTTTAATTCTGCGCGCGGCGTCTTCACAAAACATAAGGTTTTCTGCGTTTAGTCGAGCGAATTCCTGTTCGTCCCGTCTTTTTACGGCAGTTTGCACTGGTGTACCAATCAATTCTTCAAATTGAAAAATCAGTGAAGAATAGTCAGGCCAAGGGTTATTTCCCAGTGCCATGCGAATGTAGGCATAAGAGCGTTGGCTATGTGGGGTGGCTATCGAGCCTGCTTGAGATTGCACCCAATCGATAAGTTCTTCCTTATCAATAGTTCCACCAGCAAAAATATCGTTTATGGCGTTTGCTGTTAAGTGCCGGGCCAAAGAAGCTGAACAGGGACAAGTGCTTGAATAGGGAATAGTGACTTCAAGTTCGCTGATAAACCCAGAAGTTTTTTGTTCTGCGTTTATAGTGACGGGATAACTTTGAAAGCCACTTTCATCACTTAAAAGCGCAGGTTTTTTCAAAAGGGCGTCAAACGATACGGAGAGTTTTGCCTGATGGCCGATACCGCCTTGGGATTCGATCATTTCGTTTAACAGGCTTTTCGTGGTTTCCTGATTAAATTCCTGATCCGCTAACTGGTTAATTACCCCGTGCAGTCGCGACATATGAATGCCCTTGGCTTTGGTGTCTTCTAGGCTGACATAAACGTTAGCTTTTGCTGCAACTTTTTGTAAGTTTTCGTTTTGTAATTTAAGGTTTAAGGGAACGGCAATTTCTTCCATTCCTACCCATTTCAAAGTGAGTGGTGTTTCCGCTTTTATGTCAGAAGTCACGTCCGGAAGGTTACGTGTTAACAATATTTGCTCCTAGATAGTTTATCTGGCGAAGGCGAGTCGCATTGGGGATGTAGTTTGTGTTTTTATACGCTGACCGTCGAATACCTGATCTCCATTCACCCAAGTACTTCGGATATTTGAAGAAAATTGATATCCATCGAAAGGTGTCCAACCACAATGGTAAAGTGCATTTTTGTGAGTTGTGTCAGTCGGCTGATTCAAATCTACTAAAGTGAGGTCAGCAAAGTAGCCTTCTCGGATAAAACCACGCTCGTTTAATTTGTAGCGTTTTGCTGGATTGTGTGCTGTTTTTTCCACGACTTGAGTTAAGTTAAGTCGACCGTACTTTACATGGTCGAGCAGGCTCAAAAGCGCATGCTGTACCAAAGGCAAGCCAGCTGGAGCTTGATTATAGTCCGTTTGCTTCTCTTCTAGCGTGTGTGGTGCATGGTCGGTTGCGATGATATCGATTCGATTGTCGTGCAAAGCCTGTATTATTGCATCACGATCGCTGGCTGATTTTATCGCAGGGTTACACTTTATTAGATTTCCGAGGCGATCATAATCCTGATCGCAAAACCAAAGGTGATGCACACAGGCTTCGGCTGTTATGTGTTTACCTTCTATCGGGCCAGCATCAAAAAGGCTCAATTCTTTTTCTGTGGTGATATGGAGTACGTGTAGCTGGCTTTGGTATTTCTTCGCTAGACCAACGGCATAGGATGATGATTTATAGCAGGCTTCAACATCGCGTATTTTCGGGTGATCTTGAATTGTTGGTGTCCGCCCAAGTTCCTGCATTTTATTTAGATTTTCGTTAATGTGCGGGCTACTTTCACAGTGGGTGACGATCAATACCGGGCTATCACGAAATATGCTGTCTAGTGCCTCTGGATGCTCAACCAATAGATCGCCAGTGGAAGCACCCATAAACACCTTTACGCCACAGTGTTTGCTGGGGTCGAGTTGTTTAATTTGTTCTAGATTGTCTTCGGTAGCGCCTAAATAAAAAGAATAGTTAGCCATTGAATGCTCAGCTGCTATCGCGTATTTCTTTTCCAGAGCTTCAATTGCGGTGGTTGCTGGTTTCACATTAGGCATTTCCATATAGCTGGTAATGCCGCCTGCTACTGCTGCCCGAGATTCGCTGGCAATATTGCCCTTGTGAGTCAAACCGGGCTCACGAAAGTGAACCTGGTCATCGATCATACCTGGAAGTAAATGCAGGCCTTCCGCATCAAAAATAGTGTCATTATTTGTCGCAGCTAATTCACCGCCAAGATGGCTTATTCGCCGATCCGTAATCCGTATATCACCTTCAACGACGTTTCCTTCGTTAACCACCTGCGCATTTTTAATTAAGAGCGTTTGGCTCATTGCGTCGCGTTCCCTTTGAGAATGACTTGGCGTTTTTCTGAATCCACTTGCAGATAGAAGCAGGCGGGGCGACCTGTGTGGCAGGCAGCTCCCGATTGATTAACCTGGCAAAGCACAACATCGCCATCGCAATCGAATGCCATTGAAATGAGTTCTTGAGTGTGGCCACTGGTTTCGCCCTTAATCCAGAGCTTATTGCGACTTCGTGACCAGTAAGTCATGCGCTGATCTTTAATGGTAAGTTCGAGGGATTGTTTATTCATCCAAGCGAACATAAGCACTTCTTTGCTAGTGGCGTCTTGAGTGATAACGGGGATTAAGCCTTGATCATTAAAGGCGAGCTGTTCAATAACTTCCGCTAGGTCAAAAACGGTATTATTGGGTTCATTTTCGATACTCTTAAAAAAGGCATGTTGCATTTTTAAGTTCTCTCAGTTGTATTGACACATTCTTCGCAAGTGTGTTCTTGGCAAAGCCGGTAATTCCTATAATGTCCGTAAGCAATAACAGCTGAACCAATAACGGTTAATCCTTTTTCCCAAAATTCACCCAATAGATCTTCGCCTAAAGCGACAGCTAAAATCAAAAAAACTAAGCCAACTAGTCCGATAGAGAGTAAACCAAAATTTTTATGTTTTTTACAGCCAAGCGTTAAGGCCACGACGCTTGTAGGGATAACTGCCATCACCATCCATAAATGAAAGGCTTCATTATCGAGATTTAACGCAGCAAGACTGGGTAATAATACTACCAGCAGCGGAAAAGCAAGACAGTGAATCGAACACAGTAAAGAAAGTCCAATAGCGGTTTTGTCTGTTGTTGTTTGCAGGTTTTTCATTTCACGTTGTTCTTTAGTCTATTTCTTTGGAGCAGTGTTGCTTTCAATTTTTGCTTCAATTGTCCTGCAGGTTTATGACCGGTGGTATTTACCTTTAATCGGAGTGATAGCACTTTCTGAGAGTCTACAGCTAATTTATGGCTAAAAATGATATGATGTATCATAATCTTGTCTAGCCGCAAAGGCCGCAAATTCTAATTTAGTTAGGGTGTTTTATCAACAATTGGTGGACATTTGAGGGCGTTTTGGCGGCCGTTCGGTAAGTTTTAACGACATTTACTGGTTAATCACAAGGCCCAAGGCGATAGCCCGCGCCTCTCAATGTTTGAATAAATTGCTCGCTAGCACCAAGTTCAGAATCGCTCGCTGTTTCTGAGAGTTTTTTGCGTAGTCTGCGAATATACACATCGACGATATTGGTCATTGGGTCAGAAGTGTTTCCCCATACTTTGTTCAATATTCGTTCTCGAGAAAGTGCCTTGTCCGGATTGTTAAGAAAGTAGCGCAGCAATTGAAATTCCAATTGAGTGAGTTCCACTTCCTTATTGGCGACCCACACTCGCTGCGCTTCTAATTCCAAACGAAGGTGACCTTTAGTGAGTTCTTGTTTGGTCTTTTCCTTTTTCTGGTTTCGACGCACGAGCGCTTCCACTCTGGCGAGCAACTCATCAAAATCAAAGGGTTTACCTAAATAATCGTCTGCGCCTGCGCGTAATCCAGAAACCTTGTCTTCAATATCATGCAATGCGGTGAGCATAAGTATCATCGCGCTGGGTTGTTTTTGTTTTATTTGCGGTAACAAGTCAATGGTATCGAGTGTTGCTAGCAATCTGTCTAGTAAAATGAGATCGTACTGATCCACAGCTAAAGCGGAAAACATATCTTCTGAAGTCGATGCCCATTGACACTCTAACCCTTCGTTCTTTAACCCACGAAAAAGAAAGTTGGCTACTTTTTCTTCGTCTTCAACTATTAATATGCTTGTCATATTGCTCCGTAGGTAGAGAAAGAGTAAATGTACTACCTTCACCAACGATTGATTCTACTTCGATATTCCCTCTGTGTGCGGACATAATCGCTTTTGCAATGGCGAGACCAAGTCCGGCACCCCGTCCGGTGCGGGTATCAGATCCCCGAAAGTAGCGATCGAAAACAAACGGCAATGCTTCTGGGTCTATCCCTTCACCTTGGTCTTGAATGCTAATTGTTAACAGGTTGAATTCCTGTTTACAGGTTATGAAAATTTGACTGCCGTGTGCAGCATATTGAAGCGCATTATCGAGAATAATCATGATCACTTGAGATATACGTTCTGGGTCAAAAGCCACCATAGGCAGATCTTTTTCGATGTTGATTTCAAGTTTGACGCCGTTTTTCTCGAGCATGCTATCTAGCTTACGCGTGGTGGCATATATGAATTCTGCCACCGCAATGGCTTTGGGGATGATTCGCATATTTCCTGATTCTGCGCGCGCGATCATGAGCAAATCATCCACAAGTCGGCTTAGGCTTAATGCCTGATCCAACACTGTACCAAGCGTGGACTTATAATCAGATTCATCAACATTCTTTTGCCGCAGAGTGACTTGGACTTCGCCGCGAATGATGGACAACGGGGTACGTAATTCATGGCTAATATCGCCAAAAAGCTCGCGTCGGGTTTTGTCATTGTGTTGCAGCAACTCGTTAGCTTCTGTTAATTCAGTTGTGCGTTGAGAGACTTGATATTCAAGATCGCGGTTAGCGGCAAATGTTTGGTCGCGTTGCTTTAAAAGTTCTTCAGCCATACTGTTAAAAGCCGCTGCAATACTATCGAATTCCGCGTCATATCCTCTAGGAATACGGTACTGATAATTTTCTTGAGTAATTGCTTCAGCACCAAGACGAATTGAATTCAACGGGCGATAGAGGGTACTGAGTAGCCAGTAGGAGCCAAGAATTACCATTGGGACAGCGAGCAAGGCCAATAAAATTGAATACCAAAAAATCGATTGATGCAGGGTCTCAATTCTCGCATTCAAAGATGCAACCATATTGCTTTGTTCGGTAATTGCAGAATTAATCGCTTCACGAAAACGGTTATCTATCGTTTCCTCTAGTAAATATTGTGTACGTTCCTGACGCTGTTCGGGTGAGTCTCCATTGTTTTCAATTTCATCAAAAATTGCGTGGTACTCTGTAATAATACTATCCAGCAATTCTCTTAAATCTAGCGTTTTGTCTATTCCACCAGCTGCCAGCTTATTTCCTAGCGATTTTTGTTGTTGTTCTTTAAGAACAATTATTTTTGCGAGTGATTGGTCGATAATTGCGCGTTTGTTTCTTACCTCTGCTTGGTTTGCTTCGTTACCAAAAATAAGTTCATCTGTTAATTGCTTGAACAGCCGGTAAGATATACTCGAAACTAAAAGGTGTTCGTTTAACAAAGACTGCGCTAAGGCATTCTCTTTTAAGTTAGAGCGGGTTATTTGAGTTGAAATGACAACTAATAAAGACGTAATAAAAATTAAAAATAAAATAAGCCCGGCGAACAAAGTGAGTTTGCTTTTATACATGGAAAGTGCAAATCCTTTGTTTTGGCCAGATACTAATCGTTTAAATGAATATTTGGGTACCTAGATCTGCCGGCCGAAAAGCGTGCGACCGGCTATCTTAGTACTTGCAAGCAATACAATTATAGTTACTTACTAAATGGTAGAGAAGAATGATGAAGAACGATCTTCAAGTCATCGCCGTCTAAACGATAACCAAAGGTATATTCTACTTTGACTTCTGAGCCGCTGCCCGTTGTAAAGTAGTAGTTACCCATAGCCATAGCGACATCGCCTTGAATGAACATATCATGGTTTTCGAAACGCACATTCAACCATGGATTGATAGCAAAACCACCGTCTTCCTTTACTTCTCCTTTAACGAAATAGGAATGAGCCTGTCCAAATGTCTCACGAAACTGGTCATCAGCTGCTTTTGTCGGCTTAAATAGCACTTTTCCTTCATCATAATCATAGAGCTTATCAATGTGCTTCTTCGCCGCACCTTTATAGTCTTTTCCGTTTACTCTTGCTTTACCGATTGCGACAATACCTTTGCCCCATTCTTCTTGTGCGTCAATGATCATTTTCTTTGTAATGTCTGCTGAGGCGGTACTTGCCAATAATGTTGCGGTTATAGCCGCTGTAATAAATGTAATTGCTTTCATCTGGATCTCCAGTACTTTAATTGAAGTGATATTCTAAATATTGGGCGATGAACAGGTACTGACTCGATAATTAACGCGGATTGAACATTAGATGAATAGAAGATGAATAAGATGCAAGGTCAGCGACTGATAATCGATTTATTATATTAGCTCTTTTGCAAACTATGAATTAAGTTAAAAGGAAAATGCCTAAAACATAAATTATTTATAATTCGGGCATAACCTCGGGATGACTTAAGTATAAAAAAATGTAATCGTTTTGGGCAATTGATTCACGAGGAATAATAAAATGAATAAAGCTCAGAAATACATTTTCACTCTACTATTTTTCTTGCATGCGTCAATGGCGTTTGGGCAAAACGAAGAGCCAGCGCTCGCAATTGAAGGTTACAGCCCGGTTTCCTACTTTACTAAAAATAAGGCTGAGAAAGGTGATTCGCGATTTTCGGTCACCCACAACAACAAGGTGTATTACCTAGCATCCGAAGAGCAAGTGGCGTTGTTTAAATCAAATCCAAAAAAATATACGCCAAAATTCGGGCAAAATTGTGCTTTTAGTTTGACCTTAGGACGCCGCATGTCGATAGATCCGACTAACTTTAAGGTTCTGGGTGATTTTTTGCTCTTATATCACAGAAGTGAAGAGGTCAATGGCTTGTCCCAATGGAACCAAGACAAAGACGAAAAAAAGCTCCTTGTTGAAGCTCAAAAGCAGTTTACCTTGCTAACGTTTAATTAAAACCTTGGCTTGTGGCAGCTCGTGATTTTGGAAGCTTGTCGACTGCAAGGATTTAGACTTTATATATTATTTTACTTGAAAAGAGGCTCTGTACTCTGTTGGGCTTACGCCCAACTTTTGTCGAAAGCGCTGTCTAAAATTGGCCGATGTGCCAAACCCTGTTTGCGAAGAAATCTGTTCGATAGACATTAAACTTGTTTCTAATAGCGCGCGCGCTTTTTTTATTCGAACATGTGTCACATAGGTCGCCGGAGACATACTCAGTAGTTTCATGAATCTTCGATGTAGTGTGCGTTCACTAACGGAGGCTTTTTTAGATAATTTACTCAGGCTAAGGTCTTTATTAAGATTTGCTTCAATCCAGGTCAATAATGAGTGGAGGTCGTATTCTGATTTACCTGGAAGGTCTTCCTCGATAAATTGTGCTTGTCCCCCCGGCCTTTCTAGCGGAATCACGGCTAGGCGCGCAGCAGATGCAGCGACCTCTGCGCCGTGATCTTGCCTAATTAGATGTAACATTAAGTCCAACCCTGCAGCGGCACCTGCGGAAGTGTAAATCCCATCTTGTTCAACAAAAAGCACGTTAGGGTTCAGGGAGACTTTCGGGTATCGACTCTTAAAATATTTCGTTAGCACCCAATGGGTCGTTGCTTCTTTGCCGTTAAGTAATCCAGTTTCAGCAAGTACAAAAGCGCCAGAGCATATTGAGATAACGCGCTTGCCTTGGTGAAAAGCTTGCTGAATTAAACTTTTTGCTTCGTTTGACAAGGGATTAACCAGATTATGTGTTCCAGGCAAGATAAGTGATTCACACCAGGCAATCGCGTCCAGGTTGTAGGGTGTTTGCAAAGTATATTCTTCACAAGATACTTTGAGGTTCTGAGAGCATAGCCTGGTCTCGTAGGCCTTTTTTCCATCTTTTAAAACTACGCGATTGAGTATTTCACTCGGCCCAGCAAAGTCGGCAGAAATAAAGCCATCAAGTAGCAAAAAGGCTACTCGATGAGGTTCAAATAGTTTTGACATGATAATTTCGATAATAGTCATTTATGCCACTTTTGAAGTTTGGCATAACCTTTAATATCTATTCAACTTTTACGATGTGAAATTGCCATATGTTGAAAACTCCTATCGCTAAGCTGAGGTTTGTGGGCTTTTTAGAAGGGCTCAGTTTAATCTTGCTCTTGTTTATCTGTTTGCCACTTAAATATTTATTTCACGAGCCTATGGGCGTGAAAATAATGGGTTCGATACATGGCATCCTGTTTTTGATTTATCTAATGCTTAGCTTGAGCACTGCTATGGGAGAATCTTGGCGTTTTAAAGAGTGCGTGAGAGTTTGGCTGGCAGCGTTGCTTCCTTTCGGCACTTTTATAAATGACCCTTTCCTTGCTTCTAAACAGAAGTCGATGACAAAAGAATCGTAATACTATGACCTACCTAATGTTAAAAGCGTGCCATTTGACGAGCCTCGGAATTTGGGTTGGCATTATGGTTATTTCACCATTAATTCTCTTAATCATGGGGCAATCGGAATTGTCGTTTAAGCGAGAGTTTGTAAAAAAGTACCGAATAATTTTTTCAACCGTTTCCACTCCGGCGATGATAAGCACTTGGGTTTTTGGTGGTGCGCTCATGATCTACGGAAATTGGTTTCCATCATTTTGGTTATTCATAAAAATATCTCTTGTTTTAGTATTTTCTGCACTTCACGGTTATTTTCTTAGGTTCATGACGCGGATCGAACTTTCAATTCATTTAGCTAATGTCGAATCAAGATTAAAGGCAGTGGTTTACCTACAGATATTTATGCTCTTTATGATTTGTATGTTAGTTTTGTTCAAACCGTTTTAAGCTTGGTTTTGATGGCATGTTCATCGCCAACCTGGTTAGTCAGCAACCTTTGATTCCAGTTGCGCCAGATTATGATCAGCACTAGGAACGCTTATTTATTAAATGCGCTTATTACTGAATTATTGATAGTCTCAATGCAAAAAAGTAAACAAAGCCACATAAGTGTAAAAAAAATGAAATAGTTTACCCGGATGATCGACACCTCAATTATTAATTTGACATACAGAGGGGTGTGAAACGTGTTGGCAAGTTTTAACAAAAAACTTTTAGCAACAGCAATCTTTTCATCAACAATATTAATTGCCTGTGGCGGCGATGATGACGACGACGATTCGGATTCAACCATCAGCTTGAGTTTCCTAGGCAGTTACGAAACAGGTGTTTTCGACGAAAGTGCCGCTGAAATCGTAAGTTATGATTCGGCTACTCAGCAAGCCTATATAGTGAATGCTGATTCTGGTCAAATTGATGTGTTGGATCTTAGTTCTCCAGCAACGCCAACGCTTGCGATGTCGTTAGATGTTGCAGCGGATGTAGCTGGTGCTTTAACTGAAGTTGATTCTGCAGATGATCTTGGTGCTGCAAATAGTGTTGCAGTAAGTGGTAATACTGTTGCGGTTGCGATCGAAGCAGACGATAAGCAAGCTAATGGGTACGTTGTATTTTACCAAACTGATGGTACTTTTCTTTCGGCGGTAGAAGCGGGTGCACTGCCCGATATGCTGACGTTCACTCCAGACGGCGATACTGTACTTGTTGCCAATGAAGGAGAGCCAAGTGATGACTATACCAACGATCCTGAGGGAAGCATTTCTAAAATTGATATCAGTGGCGGTGCAGCGACTGTAACTCAAGCTGATGTAACTAGCATTGGTTTTTCCGACTTTAATGACGGCGGTACAGCAACTCTCGGCGCTAATGTACGCATCGCAGCAAAAGCAACGAGTGTAGCGGCTGATTTAGAGCCAGAATACATTGCTATTTCTGGTGACGGTGAGACAGCCTGGGCGATTTTACAAGAAAACAACGCTGTTGCTGTTATCGATGTCGTAAATAGCGAAGTCACTGCTGTATTGGGCTTGGGCTTTAAGGATCATTCACTTCCTGGAAATGAATTGGATGCGAGTAACCGAGATGACGGTATAAATATCCAAAACTGGCCTTTGTTTGGTGTATTTATGCCTGATTCTGCTGATGCATATGAAGTGGATGGTACTACCTATATCGTGACGGCTAACGAGGGAGATTCCCGAGAGTACGAAAGTGACTCAGGTGATTATGTTGACGAAATTCGAATTGGCGACATTGTTGATCCAGAAGAAGCCGGTGCAACGATTGATCTTCCAAATCTGACGGATTTCGCTGAAAGCGTAGAAGTGCTAACAGAAAACGAAAACCTTGGTCGAATCAAAGTGCTTACTGATCTTGGTGTTGAATGTACTGATGACACCAGCATTGCTACGACTGGCCAGCCAGATGAAACCTGTACTTATCGAGCGCTTTACAGCTTTGGTGCGCGCTCTTTCAGTATTTGGAATGGCGAAACGGGCGCACTCGTTTTTGACAGTGGCGATGACTTTGAAAGAATTACCTCTGAAGAACTGGGTGAAGAATTTAACGCGACTAATGATGAAAACGGCGGTGACAACCGTTCTGATGACAAAGGGCCAGAGCCGGAAGCAATCGAAATTGCGGAAATTGACGGCAACACCTACGCATTTATTGGCTTAGAGCGTGTTGGTGGTATTATGGTTTATAACATCTCAGAACCAGAAGCACCTGAGTTCGTTCAGTATATCAACCGACGTGATTTCACTGTTGATATTGAAGCCTTGGTTGATGCTGATGACTTCTCTGCTGCAGGTGACCTTGGCCCAGAAAGCATCTACTTTGTTTCTGCTGACGATAGCCCTAATGGTGAAAACCTTATAATTGTTGGTAACGAAGTTTCTGGTACCACATCGATCTTTTCTATTACCATTGAAGAAATTGAAGATTAATTAGCAATATTTGTTATTTCGAAGCCCGCTAATGCGGGCTTTTTTATGTGTTCTCCATTTCCCTAATTCTACCTTGGTTTAATTATGTTTTACATATTCCTATATAAGTATATATAATTGAATTATGCCTCGCACTGCTAATACTTACGACACCTTTACTGTAATTGCTGAGCCTAAACGTCGAGAATTAATCGAAACCTTGGTTGGGCGCGAGCTTAGCGTGAATGATATTGTGGCTGAAACATCGTGGAATCAACCCATGGTCTCCAAGCACCTTAGTGTACTTAAAGAGGTGGGTTTAGTTTCAGAAAGAAGAGAAGGGCGGCATCGCTTTTATCGTCTAAATGCGAATGAACTTAAGCCCGTTCAAATTTGGGTGAGACAATTTGAAAAATATTGGATCGATCAATTTGATCAACTTGACGAATACTTAACTGATATACAAAACCAAGCAAAGGACTTAAAAGGAAAAGACCATGAATGACCCAATTACTGTTGAGCCTTCAATTTTGAGTAAAACGTTTAACGCACCAATGCGCTTAGTTTACGACGCTTGGACGCAAAAAGAACATCTTTGTAATTGGCAAGTTCCGAATAATGATGTTTTATGCGAATATGCCTTCGCCGATATAAAAGAAGGTGGTTCAGCACTACATAAAATGAGAATGCCAAGTGGTGGCGAAATGTGGCTGCTGACTAAATATCATGAGCTTAGTCCTCATCACACAATTAGATTTACTCAATACCCGTCCAATAAAGATGGTGAAATTCTTCCTTCGCAAATACCTAATTGGCCTAAAGAAATCATGGCAACCATTAAGTTGCGTGAAGAAGATGGAACGACTCATATGGAATTTATTTGGCAACCGATCAACCCAACAAAAGAAGAAGCAGAAGCTTGGGAAATCTCTCGTCCTCAACATGGAAAAGGTTGGGGCGGTGCTTTCGAATTACTCGCAGCCTATGTGGCGAATCGAAAAGATTAATCTATCTTTGAGATTAACGTTTGAATAAAGACATTATTTTGATTGGTCCCGTTTGTGTTGGTAAGTCAACCCAAGCGGGATTAATTGCGCAGGAAATTGACAGACCACAGGTCTCTATCGATCGTATTGCAAATCAGTATTACAATGAACTTGGTTTCAGCAATGAATTGTTCATTAATGAAAAAAAGAAGGTAGGAGCGCTAGCGGCGCGACGGAAAAGGCAACCCGCCTTGCTCTATGCAGTCGAAAAAATTCTAGAAGCTCATAATGATTGCGTCATTGATTTTGGTGCGGGCCACTCATGTTTTCACGATAAAAAATATCAAAGTAAACTTTCTAAAATTCTAGACTCTTATACAAATATATTCTTGTTATTGCCTTCGCCTGATTTAAACGAATCACTAAACATCTTGAGAGAGAGGTCAATAAGAATTAGAAAAACTGACTGGATTGAAGAAGGTTTCGATCATCTAAAATTTTGGATAGAGCGCAAGGCAAATTTCAATTTAGCAAAGCACGTTGTGTATACCGAAAACAAAACTGATTTTCATATAACGTGGGAAATTTTAGATTTGTGCGATAAATAATGTAAAACATTAATCTGCAGATCCACCAGTTGAATATGAAGTGACAATAACCGGTCTAGGTCTATATGCTTGCCGGTTGTCGTTTTCTTTAATGATTAAATCGACAATAAGATAATGCCCGTCTGCTTGGGTTTCTAGAATCGCTTTTGCTAACCCGAGATCCACTGAATATCGCTGAAAACTTATAGATTTTGAATCTGCGGATGTTGAACGAGTGGCATAGGGTTTGCCATAAAGCCCGCTGGACGCGTTTAATATGCCGCGTTTTAACGTCAAATTTGGATATGTTGAGGCTGATTGTGTATTACCCTTACCCATTAGCTGAGTTAGGGTTGGCAAAAGATTTTCTTTAATTCTTATTTCCTTTCCTATGGATCCTGTTGTTAGCAATTGTAATTTCATCTTCTGGATCCTCCATTATGTTTATTGATACCAGCAATTTAACGTATTTATTATTACCTGTTTGTGAACAAATCACTAAAACAGATTATCATTGGTTTCTGTTTTAAAAATTCTCCACTTAGTCACGTCTTTCGATCATGCTTTAAGTAAAAGGGATTAGCAATTTATGATAAAAACAATAGCTATTGCAAACTATCGTTCATTGTTAAATTTGGTTATTCCTCTAGGAAATCTCAATGTTGTTACAGGTGCGAATGGGTCGGGGAAGTCTAATCTTTACAAAGCACTTAGATTACTCGCAGAAACTGCGCAAGGAGGAGTAGTCAACGCTCTTGCAAAAGAGGGTGGTCTAGAATCAACTTTTTGGGCGGGACCTGAAAACATTTCTAAAAGAATGTTATCTGGTGAAGTACGGGTACAAGGTGGGCCGAAACAAAAACGCACGCGACTGCGGCTCGGCTTTGCTGGAGAAGATTTTGGATACTCAATTTCACTTGGGCTTCCAGAGCCTTCGTCTTCAGCTTTTGCATTAGACCCTGAAATAAAAAAAGAATCTATTTGGGCCGGTGAATCTTATCGGCCAGCGAGTGCACTTATAGATCGAGAAGCCAAACTAATAAAAACCCGTTCAGGTCGCAGTTGGGAATTGCTCTCTGAACACGCCAGTAATTTTGAGAGTCTTTTCAGTCAAATTGCTGACCCAGTGCGCACACCAGAAGTAATTAACTTACGAGATAATATTCGCAATTGGCGTTTCTATGACCATTTTAGGACTGATTCAGACGCACCCTCAAGACAGCCACAATTAGGAACTCGTACCTCTGTACTACATCATGACGGAAGAGATCTCGCGGCGGCATTACAAACAATTAGAGAAATTGGTGATCCTGAAGCTCTACAAGAGGCTATCGCCGACGCATTCCCTGGGGCGGAACTGAATATAAAAATAGGTGAAGATAGCCGGTTTTCAATTGAACTTAACCAGTATGGTTTACTGCGGCCATTAACAGGTTTGGAACTTTCCGATGGCACGCTGCGCTATTTACTTTGGGTGGCTGCTTTACTTACGCCAAGGCCGCCGCCGCTAATGGTGTTAAACGAACCAGAAACGAGCTTACATCCTGATTTGTTACCAGCACTTGCACGACTTATTGTCAAAGCATCCGAGACCACACAAGTCTGGGTGGTGTCGCATGCAGCGCGACTTATTGCGGCATTGGAAAATGCGGAAGATTGTAATTCAATTTGCTTAGAAAAAGAGTTGGGCCAAACAAAAGTGATTGGGCAAGGAATGTTAGATGGGCCCTTCTGGGCATGGCCAGATAAGGGAAAATAAACTTCCATATTGCGAGGTGATACTTTTTGAAGTGTCGGCATTTTTAAAAATCTTTTAGCGATTCTTAAAAAACAGGAGTGTTTAAATAAATTTGCGAAGAGTTTAACAATAAGGAATTAAATATTAAGTAATCTTGTTCCGCCATTCTTTATAAGCTCTTTCGGTGAGAGCTTAATTTAATAAATAGTATTTATCAAAACCGTTATTGTAATTGCATGGAGGAGTTCAATGGAAACTTTGAAGATTACTACTTTTCTCATACTTTTTCTGATTTTAGGGCTCTGCGGATGTGGAGGTGGAAACAGCCAACTTACCGCAAAAAACTCTGATCATAATTTGACTATAGAAACTGAACGATTTAAAAAATTATCTGCTGCAAACAGTGAAATCAACGTTGATGCTGGTGTTAATCAAATTAGTGATCCAAATTTACTTGTCCCCCTTATTGGTGAAGCCGAACTTAATGGTGTGGATGGTGCGATTCAGTATGAGTGGACGCAACTTGGTGGCCCAGCCGCATATATTTTAAATCCGCATTTAGCAGAAACTTCTGTGTTAGTTCCAGATATGCAAGAGCCAGCAGTTTTGCACTTTCGACTTGCTGGTTCGTTAGTTAAAAGTGGCTTAGAAAGTGTTACCAGTTCCGACACCATTAGCTTAATCGTAAATCCATTGCAAGGACCTTTGCGCGTTGTTGGCGAAGCAAAATCAGAATCTGAAAGTGAGTTAGTATTTACCGTATCTCTGGATGAACCTGCTTTGGCCCCCTTAATGTTTGATTATCAAACGGAAGACAGATCCGCATTAGATGGCTTGGATTACCTATCAGCATCGGGAACTCTAGTCTTCGAGGCTGGAGAGCAAGAGAAATTTATCACTATTACTATTCTGGATGATGAGCTTGACGACGGTGATAAGCATTTTGCTCTTGAGCTTGTTGCTCGAGAAGCCGACATTGCGCCAGCTTGGGGTTTTGGCGTTGTTGTCGATGACGAAGCTCCTGGGCGCCGCCGATTTTCTCCATTACCTGCAATGATCGAAGATCCTAACCCGATTTCCCTCCAAGGCGAATCCGGGGTGGTGCAAGTTAATGTGCTTTGGGAAAACAACAATAATGATATTGATCTTATTGTGGTGGATCCCTGTGGGAACGAAATCTCTTATGGCGAGCGTGTGCAAACGTGTCAGGGGTTTGATGGTCAACTCGAAGCCGACAGTGTTGATCAAGGTGTAAATCAAGCCATTGAAAACATCTTCTGGCGAGATAATGCGCCTGTGGGCGAATACCGAGTTTTGTTGTCGCACTTTTCTGGCGGCGCTACGACTTACAATTTAAATGCTATATGGGGTGACGAGTCGGCACAATTGCAAGGTGAGATCATGCGCGGAGAACGCATCGAGGTGTTCCGATTTTTCTATGGTAATCTACCCAACCCTTCTCCATCTTCTTCTCCTTCGCTTTCACCCACGCCGGTTTCTTCTCCGGATGTTTCACCAACGCCTGTTTCAAGCCCAACGCCGATAGTCTTGCCTGTCGATAATGACTGGATAAATGAAGTGCAATTAGCGGTAATTGAAGAGGCATTTAGTTACAGCCCTAGAATCGAACTAGATTCTAGAGGGAACGCAATGGCTGTTTGGACCGTTGATCCATTGGGTGGTGGGACATCTAGTATTTGGTACAGCTATTTTGATGCGGAAACATCAAGTTGGAGTTCGCCAAATAGAATCACAAATTCCGATGGTGTATCTGAATCAGAAATCGAGATTATTTATGACTCACGCAATACCCTTTTCAATGCAGTCTGGGTACAAGAAACGGATTTCGGCGATGATATCGCGGAAACCGGAGTTTGGTGGAGCACCTATGATCCTGGATCTGACAGTTGGCAACTACCTGAAACAATTTCACAAATATTTAGAGGGCAATTTAGCTCTGCATCTAATATAGAAATTAATATCGATGACTTAGGAAATCTCCTAGTCGTTTGGAGACACTTCGCGGGTGTTGATGTGAGTGGTTCTGGCCTTTGGGCAACCGATTATTTAGAAATCGAAAATGTATGGTCAGATCCAGTTATGATTAATACTGATAACGCTTTTGGAGGTGCTGGAAATCCACAGTTGGTCGACGCTGGTGGCGGCCGTGCCGCTTGTATTTGGGTGCAAGATGATGAAAGGGGCTCGCATGTTTGGCGAGCTGAGTATGCTGGTATTGGTGGCGGATGGTCTAACGCCGAGATCATAGAGAGCTTTGTTTATTTATATTCGGTAGCTCGGTATGCGACAACAGCAAGTGGACACTCGATGTTAGTGTGGGATGACCGAGACGACAATGTGCTGGCCAGGCATTATGACCCTGTATCAGGTTGGGGTGAACAAGTAGAAATAGATTCTGACATCTACAGCCTATTTGATTTGGCGGCTTATGGTGATAATAATTTTATAACAACTTTCTTTACGGTTGACTTTAATAGTGATTCAATGCCTTTAAAAGGGCTGCGTTATGCGAATGGCTCCTGGTCATCACCTGAGGTTCTTCATACTATACCAGACATAATTACCACGCCAACTGGGCCAAATCTATTTGTTAATTCAGAAGGCAACGGTTTTAATTTATGGGGCGAATTTAATTCATCATCTGGTGGTCAGGTAGGATCAACGGAATTTAACCCAGGTTTAGGTTGGAGTGCGAGTTCTCAAGCAGCTAATCCGCAATCTACTGTTTTTGATATAGATGCAAAAATATTAGACGATGGTCGTGGAATAGCAGTTTGGGTAACATCAGATGGTATTTTCGCCAAATGGTATCTACCGCGTGTAGCTCAGTAATTCAAGTTCTACGTTGCTTGGAATTCAGTTGGAGGTTGCCAATGAATTCCAAGTGCATATGAGTTTTTTAAAAATAATGATTAATCAAGACGACTATTCAGGTCTACCTGATGTTCGAGATGGTTTAAATCGAAAAGAGCGCGCAATTCTTTATTGTCTTCATGAAACCCAAAAAGAATTTGGTGGGCGAAATGTTCCTACAGTGACCCTTTACGGCCGTGTATTGGAATATGTTGATATTAGTGAAGATGAATTCCAAGCCATTCTAAATCGAATGGTGGGATTGTCACGAAACTATAATTGACTTTTATATTTTTCAGATTAGACTTTGCCCTTCTTTAAGAGAGGTGACCTTCCAATGGTTCAGTCAATTCGTCAAATCGATCTAGATCGAATAAAAATCGGTGCCAATGGCATTGTGGATCTGATTGAAAGACGAATATTAGAAATTTGATTGACCGCCACACTAATTATTCACGTCTGTCTTTTTTTTAATTCTCATTTTTCTTTCTCCAAGTCTACATACCAATATCTGCGCACTTTTGTTTGTGAGTTAAATCCGTTTGGGTTCTCCACAATTTTGTCACTAATTTCCGGCTCGATTTATTCTGAGCAAAAAATTGGAATAGAAAATGAAAAATCTAAAAAATCAATTAAGACTTGTAAATCGAAATTTAAAAAATTTCCAGAAAATTTTATCTGAGTCTATTCGCGGAATTGAATATGACTACACATCGGGTTCTTTGAAAAAAGGAATCACCCTTCTTGCCATACCTATGATTCTTGAAATGGGTATGGAATCCCTTTTTGCTGTCGTAGATATCTTTTTTGTATCAAAACTGGGCTCTGATGCTATTGCAGTTGTTGGATTTACAGAAGCTGTTATCACGCTAATTTACGCAGTTGCAATCGGTTTCGGTATGGGAATCACGGCCATCATTGCACGGCGAATTGGAGAAAAAGCCCATAAGCAGGCCGCGATTGCAGCAATACAAGCAATAATAATCGGAGTATCTATTTCCATAACTATTGGGCTGTTTGGGTTTTTTTTCGCGGATCAAATTTTAACGCTAATGGGCGCGAGTTCCAACGTTGTTGCAGTAGGAGAAAAATATACGCAACTCATGATTGGAGGAAATGGAACCTTTGTCTTTTTATTTGTTTTAGCCGCGATCTTTCGTGGTGCGGGAAATCCTTTTATTGCTATGAGAGCGTTATGGATAGCCAATGGAATTAATATCATCTTAGATCCATGTTTTATCTTTGGATGGGGACCTTTCCCTGAACTTGGTGTAACGGGTGCGGCAGTGGCAACAAACATTGGACGTTTCGTGGGGGTGTTATATATGTTTTACCATCTATTTAAAGGTGAAGCACAGATAAAAATTGTTCTTTCGCAGATACGCGTGCATTGGTCGACGTTAATTGGCTTATTAAAAGTTTCCTTGGGCGGCATAATGCAATTTCTCATTGCTACTGCTAGTTGGGTTTTTCTTATGAGAATTGTTGCTGAATTTGGAAGCGAACATGTTGCCGGTTATACGGTTGCCATGCGTATTTGCATGTTCACTTTCTTGCCTGCTTGGGGTTTGAGTAATGCGGCTGCCACACTCGTAGGACAAAACTTAGGCGCGAGTCGGCTTGATCGTGCTGAAAAATCAGTTTGGCTTACAGCTAAATATAATCTGCTTTTTATGTTCACAGCTGCCGTTGTTACCTTAATGTTTTTAGAAAATCTCTTACTTTTCTTTATTTCAGAACCCAATGCGTTACAGGTAGGTAAGACAGTTTTATTTGTTGTTGCTCTCGGCTATCCTTTTTTCGGATTGGGTATGGTTTTTACTCAAGCTTTTAATGGTTCGGGTGATACTATTACCCCGACAAAAATTAATTTTGTTTGTTTTTGGTTGATCCAAATTCCATTAGCTTGGTTTACCGCGAATTGTTTAGACTTTGAAACTCTAGGAGTAGCGATTTCAGTAAGTATTGGTGAATCACTGGTCGCACTTATTGCTTGGTGGTTATTTCTTCAAGGTAAGTGGAAAACAATCAAAGCTTAATAATTAGGCTAACGAAAGTTAGCCTAATCCAGTGTGTATCACCTTAAATTATTTTTTTATCGCTAAAATATAAAAGACTAACTATTCAGTTTAATATTTCATTTTTCGTTCATTATCCCTATTTAAAGAAGGTTATTTCCATCCGACACGATCGCCCTTATTACGCTGCGTCCTTTGCACTAATTGCCTGTTTTTTCTTTTCCATAATGTCTGTTTGCGTCCGATACATTGGAGATAGCTTGCCGCTTCATGAATTGGCGTTTTTTAGATCAATTGTTCCCGTTGTTATCGTTGTTATTTTAATGCTAAAAAATAATGAGCCTTTTTTCCCCGCTCCTCGAAAGCCACTAATATTGAGAGGCATTCTTGGAACCGGAGGGTTGGTGTGTTTCTTTCACGCAACAGCGCAATTACCGTTGTCGATTTCAGGAATACTTGTTTGGTGCACCCCAGCGGTGACATATATTACCGCTCGGGTTGCGCTTGGCGAAAAACTTGGTGCAATGACAAGCCTATGGTTGGTGTTGGCATTTTTAGGATTGGGGATTATCTTTGCTCCAGTGTGGTTTTTTGAATTAAGCCAAACGAGTGCATTGGCACAGGTAAATTTATTTGATTTCTCCATTGGCTTAATTGGAACTTTGTTTGCTGGATTAGTTTATGCAACAATTCGGTCGGCTGCAGCAAACCACACAAACAACAACATTGTTTTATCATTTAGTTTGGTGGCGTCGCTAGTGACGGGTATTTGGATGTGTTTTGCTTATACTCCACCCAGCAAGGAGTTTGTTATCCTCTTAGCCATCATGGGGTTAACAGGTACTTTCGCACAATTTGCTTTGACAGAAGCTTATCGCAATGCACCCGCTTCCTTAGTGAGTTCTATGAGCCTACTCCAAGCGCCGTTTGCGATTGGTTGGGGGATTCTCTTATTTAGTGAAAAGCTTACTTTTCTGCACCTATTTGGTATCTTTTTAATGGGGGTGGGCGTATTAATGGCAAGTAAAGCTCACGCTCGTTCTAAATAGTTTTGTTCTTCACTTGTAAAATTAACAGATAAAATACAATTGCGTATGTTTGAAATCTAAATGAACTTTTAAGGGAATATAACATGTTAAAACTTCATCCTGTATGGGTTGTTAATGCGGTTTTAGTTATTTGGATAGTAGCTAATGGGATTCCGAACTTAAATATTGAAACGGTTATTCTGCCGCCGGATGCAATCATGCCAGACGGTAGTAAGTATTATGGTGATCTTGTCGATGGAAAAGCCGAGGGTGATGGGCAGCTTTTGTTTCTTAATGGCGACAAATATACCGGATCATTTAAAGGTGGTTTAATTAACGGTAAAGGGCATTTTTCTTTAATTAGTGGTGATGAACTAAAAGCTGTGTTTAAAGATGGCTTTGCTCACGGAGAGGGCCTTTATAAGTATGCGAACGGAATGCTTTATAAAGGAGAATTCGAGAAAGGTTACCCGCAAGGACAAGGAAAAATAGAATTTATAGACAAAAGTGTGTATGAAGGCGAGTTTCACTTGGGTTACGAGCATGGCGATGGCGTATACCGGTTCGCAAATGGAGATTATTATGAAGGGAAATTTAAAAAAGGACGATTTATCGAAGGGACACATATCGACTCGTTTGGTAATCGATATGAAGGAGAGTTTGAAAATAATTTATACCACGGCAAAGGAAGTTATTTCATGGAAGGTGGTGAAAGCTATGTAGGATACTTTATTGAAGGCCTCATGCAAGGGAAAGGAGAACACAAAACAATAGAAGGAGGTCACTATATTGGTAATTTCCAAGACATGACATATCACGGAGAAGGTAAATATATTTCGACCGAAGGAAACATTTATGAAGGTGAATTCGAATTTGGTTTATTCCATGGAGAAGGAAAATATACATATAGGAATGAAGACGGTAAAGAATTAGTGCAAGAAGGACAATGGGAATGGGGTGTATTTAAGGATGAAAATGAAAGGAAGATCTATCCAGAAATATTTACAGCAGATGATGCGCTATATAATCAAAATATCTTGCTTGAAGAAAGTTTTAAATCAATCACGGTAAACGATCCGGATAAAGTTGAAAGCTATTTTTTAGGTGTTGCAGGCGATGGAGCTCAAGATGTTTTTTTGAAAGAACTTGAAGAAGTTGAAGAGCATCTTAAAGCTCGATTTCCTATCGAAAACAAAAGTTTGCTACTTATAAATAACGTTAAAGTCACAGAAGAATATCCATTGGCGACAAAAATGAGTTTGATTAACTCGATCAAGTCTATTGCAGAAAAAATGGATACTGAAAATGATATTTTATTTCTTTATATGACGAGTCATGGTTCAAGAGATCATGTATTTTATATTAACGACAAACGTTTTAAGCTTAATGGTATCTCATCGCAAGAACTGACACAAATTCTAGATGAGTCAAATATTAAATGGAGGGTTATTATTATTTCAGCGTGTTTTTCTGGTGGATTTATTGAAAGTCTGAAAAATGATACCACTCTGGTCATGACCTCTGCACGAGCTGATCGTCAGTCATTTGGTTGTTCGAATGATTCAGATATGACTTATTTTGGAAAAGCGTTATTTAGGGAAGCTTTTCCAATGACCGAATCATTGACGGAAGCGTTTAACGTTTCACTAGACCACATTAAAAAATGGGAAATCGAATTAGAAGTTGAAGAGCACTCGGAACCGCAAATATTTGTAGGTAAAGACATTGAAAGTCATCTAGCACAAATTGAAAGGAAAAATTAAATTCCGCCGCAAGAGGCTTTTTGACCGAACAGATCTAATCCATTTTCAAATCTCGCTGGTAATAATTCTGCCTTGGTTGCTTTCGTTTTTATTTTTGGTAAAGATTTTAAAGTATAATTGGCAGTAGCCAAACTTCCTTCTGTATACATGAGTTTTGATGGAAATTGTAATTCAAGCTCTCCGAGATAAATTACCCGCTCAGCCTCAACGGTAAACTGATAGGTCGAATCATTCATACAAAGAATATAGTTTTGAATTTTTCCATCTTCCTCTTGTTCATAGTGTAAACTCTTAAAAACATAGTCACCTGCACGCATTTTGATTACGCGATAATTATTTCCTTCGCTCTTTTTATATTCGAATACTTTAGAACCATAAGTAGAAGAACTGGCAAGTTTATTTGTATTGTGATTAATTAAGTCAAATGAAATTGAAAAGTCTTTATTTCCATATGCGCTTAAAATGACATAGCCAATGGGACGGCCGTGGCTTAAATTTTTGGAACTTGAAGTGCTAGTACATCCATATAGATAAATAATAGTTAACAATAAAAGTAATAAATTAGCTTTGGTAAAAATCCGACATAGAAGCATGGTTATAGATCACAGCTGAATTACAATTTCAAAAGAAGCTATTTTAGCCTAAAGTGTAAACGCACAGTAGCGCAAAATATTGCAAAGATGCAAACAACGCCATTAACACCAATACATGTATATTCTTAACGTCTTAAGTTTTCCGTAGTGACTGTTTGTATATCATGTATAGATTACCTTTGAACTAGTATGTGTTTGAGCTGAAATTTGGCATGTAAAATTGCATAAATTTATAGTTTCACATGTTTGTCAATTCTCTGTAATTTCCTCCAGAAATAATTTTCCAGTAGTTACAAACTGCAAATTGCCTGTGCCAAATTTATAACTAGTCACAGGATTAATTTTATTTTAAGGAGTTTATTATGAAGTCATCTGTTTTAGGTATTTTAGCCTTATTTGCATTCTTCAATAGTGTAGATGCCGAGGAAATTAATCTAGGGTTTGTCGATTTAGGAAATCCTATTTATAACATTGATTCAACAGGTAGTAGAGATACCACCGCCGATATTCAAAACGTTTTAAATAACTTGGGTCAAGGAGAGGAATGGGGTCAAGCTACAGTATATGTACCTGAAGGCACATATAAAGTTAAAGACTTATTGATTCCCGCTAATGTGCTTTTTCAAGGTGAAGGTGACGACACAATTTTTTTAGCATCGGGGAATTGTGATCGTGGGGTGATTCATATTCGAAATCCTAGGCCAACGATAAAGAATATCACTATTGATGGTAACAGCGATAACTTCGATTGTTCTGGTATTAGGTTATGGGGTCAGCATAATGTTGCTGCAGGACAAACACCATTAGATGGTGATGGGCCTTGGGGCGTAGTATTAGATTCAATTCATTTTGTTAATATATCACTTCATGCATTGGATATAGATAATTCAAATCATATTGAAATTAAAAATAGTTTTTTTAGAAGTGGATTGCAGGGCATGATTTCTTGTGATCGATGTGACAATCTTTCTATCCATCATAATATTTTTCAGGAAGCTATAGTACCTTACGTGATTGATTTAAACGTGCTTGTACCAAGCGAAGAATCAGCTCATAGTGCATCTATATACGATAATTGGTTTGAATTTGCAGTTTTAGGGGTCATAAATACCATAAAAGTTAATGCGCATAATGTATCAGTTTTCAATAATTATTTTGCTGCACATCACCAAGATGCTAATTTCAAATCACATATATTGGTTGAAACAAATGCATCGAATACTAATATCTACCACAATAATTTCCGTGTTGGAAAAAGCGTTATTATCAATGAAGGAGCGAGCAGAACAACCATTCGTGATAATTCTGGTATTAATCATGCTTCGCATAACATTACTAGCGTTTTAGATAATGGAGATCATACACTGATAGAGTATTTTGATAGCACTCATAGTAATCGTCGAACAGTTCGTCTATCAGACTCAATTAATTTTGGAACTACTGATTCATTAGGACCTCCAGGGTTAGCAATTGACCCAAATACTTCTCAGTTCCGGATACGATCAGACGAATACTTTGGCTCAATCCCTGGAACCCACGGTGTTGTTGGAGTAAAGGGCCTATTTGGAATTGAGTTGCGTGCTGGCCAATGGACTAATCCTAATAATGGTCATGTACGCAAGGGAAATGTCCGTATTGGAAATGAAAATGGCGAATCGAGTTACGATTATGGTCACTTAGTCCTCGGTACATATCATATATGGGTTGATACTACCGGTAATTTGCGTATTAAGAACGGTAAACCAACGCATGACACTGATGGTAAGCTAGTTGGTGATATCACGGAGTAATTTAGTAGGCTTAAAAAAATAGGTTTTATTCTTAGTTATTACTCAATGGAAACCCCGGCAAAATGCTGGGGTGTTCTCAATAAGAGTTAGAGTAAACTCAGTCTTAAGTATCTCTATTTTAAGTTATTTTACTTAGACTTTTACCACCATCATATAATTGGTTGTAAAGGCTGGTTAGTTAGGACTGATAATTTTTTCGGTTAAAAATTGAGCTCTTAATACTCAAATAACCGTTCTATTCTTTTAATCTTTCCTTTAAATCCCAATTCAATAATTAAAATCTATTTCCGATTTTGTATTAGCTCAAACCTTGTCGTTTGAGTTGATAAAGCTAATCCTACTTTAAGCATATGATTTCCTCCACTAGGTAAAACGATTTTATCTAGTAAACCAATCATTTGGAGGATCACTATGAAAAAACCAATAAGTATCTATAGTCGTCATTTATTGCTATTTGGCTTGCTATTTAGCGGATATTCTAGCGGAGTCTTCGCCTTAAGCGATACGGCGTCGAGAATACTCAATGACGAAAATATTCATGTGTTAACTAGTAACGATGTCCAAGACACCATCTTTTCTTATGCTGGAACCGTTGTTATTAATGATGTAATCGAAGCAGAAGCAATTTCTATTTCTGCAGAAAATATACTGGTTTTAGATGACGGTGTAATTGTATCTAATAGCACAATTTCATTGAACGCCAGTAATCTTTATGGTCAAGATGGAGAATTAGTGGCTGAGTCTGCTGTTACGCTTAATGGATCAGAACATTTAGAGTTAGATGGCAATGTTGTTGCTAGCAAACTTAATTTGATTACATCTGATTTATTAGCAAAAGGGGAATGGAATCTTACACCAGAAAATCCATTCATTCCTGCAATAACTGTGGTTAAGTCCACATCTGATGTAAATTTCTTTGTTGATATAGAAGCAACGGATAACCTTGAGTTTGTATTTGCTACGCCAACCAATGTCATTGGTCAAATCTCCTCAAACAGAAGTATTTTGTTTAGTGGGGGTGCTGATCGTCTCGAGCTATCCCCTCTTCTCACGATAAATGGTCTAGCTGGTGATTTGCCTCTCTCAATTAGTACTCGTGCGATCGGAGAGTTTTTTATCAATACGCCTTTAAATGTTGATGGTATTTTTCTTGACACCTTCATAGGCTCTACCATTTTAGAAAATCTTACTTTGTCTCATTTTGGTGCTGGTGGCGAAGGTGATATTACGATTCAGTCAGGCGTAGAAGTGAATATTGACGGTTCCATGGGGATCCGCAATAGAGGTTCGTTTACGCTGCTTGGAAGTATGAATGTCTTGCATCCAAATCCAGAAACGGCTGGGAGTGTCCCATTTGAAATTTGGCCGGGTGATGAAATTATTATTCAAGGTGGCGCATCGATTGTTGGTAACGTTCGTTTAAGTTTTGTAGCTGGATTTATTGATTTTGAACCAGGAGATCATTTTATTAATTTTGGATCAATCGATATTGATTTGGTTGTCACTGATAGTATTCCTTTTCAAAGTGATGAATTTATTAATTTTGGATCGATCGATCTATCTACTACATCAGGCAACACCGGTACCCTTTTGATTCAAAGCCAAAAGCCGGTTGCTATTTCTGGTCAGCTTAACGCTGACGTAATTTCATTTATCGTTTTTGGTAATCCTTAATCTCATATATCTGGAGAATTTAATCATGAAAAATTTATTTATATACTTATTATCCATTTCGACGTTTACTACTTTTACTCTATCTTCTCATGCAGATCAGGTTATCAACGTAAACTCGAGTGTTTTTGTTGCAAATGAAACAAGTTCAGAAAATGTAATTTACAACATTTTGATTTCAGGTGACGTGTTTTTTGTTGGAAGCATGAATGTTGATGGTGAGATTCAGGTCAATGATCCGGCAAACCTTAACCCGACTATTTATTTTACTGAACAATTGTCAATTTCTGGCAACAATGAAATCGCACCTCTTTCAGTCGAGGTGCTTGATGTAGGTGGCTTCGTATTACAAACAGAATTAGATACTCGTCAAGCCATACCTCAGTTTGGCCTATCTGCTACTGCTTTTGGTGGTGATATCATCATTCAGACTGATCTTGATTTACCTGGTAGTATCGATTTAAGTTCAAACGGTGGGCGAGTCATTATAGGCGCTGGTATGAGTGTGGGTACTCAAGGGAATTTCCAAGTGAATGGTGTTACGGGTTTTCACCTGGAATCAGGTGCTTTTCTCCGAGCTGATCGGGGGTTGTTTATTGTTCAATCAAATTCCGTGCCTGATGTATTCAGTATCTTTGATGGGGATGTTCTTTCCGGTTCATCTATTATCGTTTTTTCGAACTTGTTGCCTTTTCCGGGAAGAATATTCGTTAACGGTAACTTAGAAACTCGATTTGCCAGCTTTTCAGGAAACCAAATATTTGTAAATGGTACGATAATCGGAGACCCGGTTGTCGGTGATATCAGTGTTTCCAACAGCGGGATTAACGAACTGACGGAGCTAAGTGGTAACGCCGTTCTTAGCGCTAATCGCATATGTTTAGATGAACCAGTTGTTGATTTCGGTGCTTCTATTAATAGAAACCGTGGTTGTTAGTTAGCGATAACTTCGAAAAACTCTTTTCATTATCGGTTTTAATTGCGTAGATAAGAAATTATCTGCGCTTTTTTAACTTGTTCTATTCAAAATTTCTTTTAATAATTTAGAATTGTACGTCTTGTATTTATTCTGTATTGAAATTACGGAGTTAAATGGAATCAAAGTAATAAATCATCTTTACGGACTATGACTTATTTTGTTAATGGTATGGCGACGATTTTAGTTGTAATTTTTGCATTGCAGCTAGTTGTTTCGTTTAAATTAAATCCACTTAAACATACGCCGATTTTTCTTTTATTATCCGGGCTGGTTTCTTTTTTCCTGTCTCCTTTTTATATTGGTACCTTCTGGTTGTGGTTGGGTGTGCCATTCGTTGTATCTGTGCCATTCAGTTTTTATGTTTTTTCCCGAAATCAGTTTTCTGATCGAAGTGGCATCCCATTAAGTATCTATATTGGATTCGCATTTTTTGTACTTTATTGTACCTATGTGTTTATTGTTTATCCCGAGCCTAAGTTTGGGCTTCTTTCGCATTTTTATATCTCTCGTTTAATACTCATTGGTTTCTTTGCTCTTGGCTTTTTTGAAATTGTCCGTGATTTTCAGGCGGATATGATTAATTACCGAAGAGTTTTACGGTTGGTATTAGTTGTCACCCTAGGCTTGGTCATCACCGCCCATTTTATTGTGGACATCTTCGTAACCAATGGTCGATCAATCACGGTGGGTATAGCTTTGGTTTTTGTCTTTGTTTTAACATTAGTGTGCACCTATTTATTATCACCATCCGTTAATAAACTGGAATCTCTTTTCACTCTTTTTGATGTTCAAGCCAAAAAAGCGTATTCCGCTACTTCTGGAGAAGCATTGCATTCGGAAAAACAAGAAAATGAAAGTATTTCAGATTCTAGTGTTGGACCGAATGTAGTAGCGACACTTGGTGAGATTCAGCTTCTTGAAGATATGATGTTAAAAGAGCATCTTTATCGAGAGCATGGACTGACCCTTGCGCATCTTTCAAAAAAAATGAAAATGCGTGAATATTTACTTCGTAAACTCATTAACAGTCAATTGGGCTACAATAATTTTAATGAATATCTCAGTGACTACCGTTTGCAAGAGGTGGTAGATCGATTTCATGATCGTGAATATGATTTTACGCCAATTCATACACTTGCTTATGATGCAGGTTATAAGTCTATAAGTCCTTTTAATCGTGCTTTTAAGAAAAAATATAATCTTAGCCCATCAGCCTACCGGAAAAAAATTAAATCTTTAGACTAGTTTATATTAGAGAAAAGCGATTAGTGAATAATTAATAATTGTATTATTTATTTAGAGTGGGCTTTAAAATCTAGTTTTGAAAAAATATCCTTATTTTGTTCAATTGTGGAAACCAAGAATTCTCGACAGGTTTTTACTCGAAGCGTATTTTTTAAATCAATATGACTTAAAACCCAAATTCCCCAAGTAGATTTAGGCATCTCTGCAGGTTTAATTATTACTTCTGAGTCGCTAATTAGATTGTGAAAATGGCAGGGCATGCGAGCGTAGCCTACAGAATTTTTTACTGCGGCATACATACTGGACAAATCATCGACCTGCATTACTACATAAGGATTTGCTAGGTTTTGCTCAGCCCAATCTGGAATATTTTCTTCGTCTGACCAAGTTATAATTGGAGATCTATCGGCTTTATGTAACTGCCTATTGTAATAAATTCCATGGACTAATTTACAAATCTCTTTGCCGATCAAATATTCTGGTGGCGCTGGAGAAAGCCTTACTGCGATATCAGCTTCTCGAGCGAAAAGGTTTTTTACGCCTTTGGCAACCTGCATTTCAATTTCTATTTCAGGATATAAATCCAGAAATTCTGCGATATATTCTGCGAGTAAGAAATCGAATATATCATGGGGCATGGTAATTCGTATTTTTCCGGTAATACGATTGTCCCTTCCTTGCAGTCGACGAGAGAGATTGTGGTTGTTTGCTTCAATTTCCAATGCGAGCTCGTAAATTTCTATGCCACTTTCAGTAAGTTCATAGCCGCTTGATACGCGCTCAAATAGTCGGACTCCATGTTTTGTTTCAAATGATTGAATACGACGCGATACGGTTGAATGATTCACACCTAATGCCTTGGCTGCACCAGAAACATTACCGCAACGCGCTACTTCTAGAAAAAAACGTACATCGTCCCAAGAATTCATATGTGCATTATTGCACAGCTGGTTTCCGTTTTTCGAGAATTTATTTAAAGCTCAATTCGGGCAACAATATTTCCGCATTCACTATTACTGTTTGGAGAATTTTTATGATTAAGTTATATCACGCAACAAACTCATGCTCTTTAGCAATTAAAGCAGCTTTAGAATTAACTGGATTGAAGTATGAAGTCCAAGAGGTAAACCTGGGTAAAGGAGAGCACTTAAAGCCAGAATATCTCGCGATTAACCCGCTTGGTAAGGTCCCAGCTGTGGCATTTGATAATTATGTACTTACAGAAGGTGCAGCAATACAGTTGTATTTATCTGAAATTAAGCCCGAAGCGAACCTATTTCCTTCTGCTAATTCTCAAGCCAGTGCTGAAGCCTATCGTTGGTTATTATTTCTTTATAGTAACTTGCATTCGCATTATGCGCGCTGTTTTTCACCTGGAAGATACGGTAGCGATGAAGCAGACGTAAAAGCAAAAGCTGAGGCATCTGTATTTGATTTGTTCAAAATCATTAATAAACAACTTGGTGAGAATCCTTACATCGCGGGAAATCAGCTTACTGGTGCGGATCTTTACCTCATGGTGGCAATCCATTGGCAGGGTGTTTTAAGTCATAAGCTCACTGATGAATACCCAAATTTACAAGGGTTTATCGAGCGCATGTTTAATCATGAAAAAGTGGGTAGTATTTTTAAGTCTGAATTAGCCTAATCGAAAATTGGATGACTATTATGAATATTTTATTGGTTTTAGCGCATCCAGAACCCAAGAGCTTTAATGCTGCATTGCATGATGCAGCATTATCTCATTTTAATTTCCTAGGTCACAGTGTTGAAACGTCAAATTTATATCAACTCGACTTTAATCCAGTTTCGGATTATACAAATTTTATAAATCCTCTAGATTCAAATTTTCTTCAAATTCAACGTGAAGAAAGATTTGCATCATCGAACAATGGATTTAATTTGCACATAAAACGAGAGATGCTAAAAGTAGAAGCATGTGATCTTATGATTTGGCAGTTTCCTTTGTGGTGGTTTAGTGTGCCGGCTATTTTAAAAGGTTGGGTCGATAAGGTCTTTGCGTGCGGATTTGCCTATGGTGGCGGCAGTAAATATGAAACTGGAGTATTTGCTGGAAAGCAAGCCATGTTATCAATTACCACAGGTGCAGCAAAAGATGCGTATGAAGAGGGTGGCTTTCAAGGTGAAATTGAAAATATTCTTTGGCCGATTCATAGAGGTATTTTTGAGTTTACGGGTTTTGAAGTCCTTGAACCTCATATTATCTATGACCCTGCAAAACTAACGAAGGCCCAGCGAAAGCAGGAAATTATCGAATATCAAAATCGATTGTCGCATAGTGTTATAAATAAGGTGATATAGATCTTAATGAAAATCACGTGATTTCAATCGATAGCGTTCAATATGATTAGATAGGTCAATTAGTTGCCCGGCGACAATATGAACTACCGAATCTTTACGTTCAATCCGACCTTTAACTAAAAGTAGTTTACTGGTTAATAACGCCTGCCGAAATAAATCTTGGGTTCGTTTCCATACAATAATATTCATATTTCCGGTTTCGTCTTCGAGAGTAATAAAGAGAGTGCCTTTTGCTGTGCCTGGACGTTGTCTTCCAGTGACTAATCCTGCAACCTGCACGAAGCGACCATTATTGATAGTAGATAGTTGGTCACATCTCTTGCAGCGATTAAAAGGCGTATTAAGTCTTAATAGGGCCATGATGTGAGGGCGCAGGCTAACGGCGTTAGTTTGATAATCGAAAAAAATCTCATCTTCTAATTGTGGCCCTGCAGTAACCAGTTTTTCGTCATGTTTTGTTAATGAGTTAAGCGGTGTGTTGGGTAGTGTTGCGGTAGTCTGCCAGCGTGCTTGATAACGGTTTCCGCTTATTTCGAGTAGTGCATCGGAGGAGGCGAGATGTTGAATATCGTTTTGAGTCAGGTTGGTTCTATCCATTAAATCTTGAATTGACTCGAACGATGTATTGGCTCGGTAGAATTCGATTTTTTTTGCTTTATTGGTTTCCAGTTTTTTGATTCGAGAAAACCCCAAACGAAGACCAAATGTGTTTTGCCATTTTTCTAAGCGACACTCATAAGCACTTTTGTTGATATTAATAGGTAGAATTTTTACTTGGTGTCGTTGGGCGTCTTGGATAAGTTGCGAAGGAGAGTAAAAACCCATGGGCTGACTGTTGAGTAGGGCACAATAAAAGGCGGCGGGGTAGTGACATTTTAACCAAGAAGAAAAGTAGCATAGTATGGCGAAGCTAGCAGAATGAGATTCTGGAAAACCGTATCCACCAAATCCCTTGATTTGCTCAAATAGCCGATTAGCAAAATCAATTTCATAGCCATTGTTTAGCATACCCTGAATAAATTTCTCTTCAAATTGGAGTAGATTGCCGTTTTTACCCCAGCTTGCCATTGCACGCCTTAATTGATCCGCTTCGCCGCCAGAAAAACCTGCTGCTACCATGGCAAGGCGTATAGCTTGTTCTTGGAATATCGGAACTCCTAGCGTGGGTTTTAGCACTTCTTTAATCGCTGCGTTTTGATAACTAATAGGTTCGATGCCATCGCGTCTTCTTAGGTATGGATGAACCATATCACCCTGTATTGGGCCTGGTCGTACAATGGCAATTTCAATCACCAAATCATAAAAGGTTTTAGGCTTTAATCTCGGTAGCATTGACATCTGCGCGCGTGATTCCACTTGAAATACACCGACGCTATCGCCACGACTGAGCATGGCGTAGGTTTCAGAGTCCTCTGGCGGTATGTCTTGTAGGGTTTGAATGGCAGGGTTGATTTGCTGTACATAGGTTAGTCCTTTTTTTAGCGCGGTTAGCATTCCGAGTGCAAGGACATCGACTTTGAGCAACCCCATAGATTCTAGATCTTCTTTATCCCACTGAATAACAGTACGGTCTGGCATACTTGCGTTTTCTAGTGGCACTAAATCGCTAACCTTATCTTGCGCAATAATAAAACCACCCACGTGTTGTGATAGGTGCCGTGGAAATCCCAAAATTTGATGCACTAACGAAAAAAACAACTGCATGATATTT
Organism: Cellvibrionaceae bacterium; assembly: GCA_965262305.1. Taxonomy (GTDB): domain Bacteria; phylum Pseudomonadota; class Gammaproteobacteria; order Pseudomonadales; family Cellvibrionaceae; genus CBDHEY01. The sequence goes on along the minus strand of CBDHEY010000004.1, from coordinate 340,208 downwards.
TGATCGGCATCGAGTCCGGCTTCCTGGATGCGTTTGTATAGATCTCCCTTTCTATCCCACCAAGCAAGTGATTTTGCGAGATGGTCAATTAAGGCAGGTTCTAAATCGAGGGCTTTGCCAACATCCCGAATGGCGCTGCGACTGCGATAAGTAACAAGTGTTGCAGCAATTGCGGCACGTTGTCGGGTGTACTTGGCGTAAATATATTGAATGACTTCTTCTCGTCGCTGATGTTCGAAATCGACATCAATATCCGGCGGCTCATTACGTTCTTTTGAAATAAAGCGCTCGAATAGAACATTGATTTGACCCGGCGCTATTTCAGTGATGAATAAGCAATAGCAAACAACCGAATTAGCCGCGGATCCACGACCTTGGCAAAGAATATCTTGGCTCCGGGCAAATACGACTATGTCATATACCGTAAGAAAAAAATATTCATACTGCAATTCTTCGATTAGAGTAAGTTCTTTTGTAATAATCTCTTCTACAAACTTGGGAACGCCGCTTGGCCAACGCGCGTGTTTACCTTGGTTAACTAAATGTGTTAAATGGGTAATAGCTGATAAACCCTTAGGAACTAATTCCTCAGGATATTGATAGCGAATTTCATCGAGAGAAAAATGACACTGATCTCGAATTATTTCGGTTTGCTCTAGAAGTTCTTGTGAATATAATTCATAAAGTTCGGCGATATTTTTTAAATGAGCCTCCGCATTTATTTCCAACAGTTTTCCCAATTTCTGTATGGGAGTATTTTCTCTTATTGCCAATAGTGTATCTTGTAGTGGTTTTCTTTGTGGTTCATGCATCAATATTTCTGGTGATGCAATCATAGGAATTTGAAAAGAATTAGAAAGTTTTTTCCAGTGTAAAAAATTTGCTTGCTCTGAACCCTGCAAAAGATGAGATATACCTATCCATAGCCTTTTTTTAAATGCTTTGCTTAATTCACTTGCAAGTGTTATGGCTTCTTCTTCCAATATCTCATGAGAAACTTGCCAAATAATAAGGCATTGCTGTAAACGAAAGCGTAGGTCTTTCATATGTGCTTCGTATTCGCCTTTTGGCATTCTTCTACGACATAAGGTAATAAAACCAGATAATTCTTGATAGGCTGCTTTATTTGGTACTAGCACGATGATTTTTATTTTATTGCTCAGTATAAAATAACTACCAATGATTAACTGTATTCCGAGTTCTCTAGCTTTTGTGTGTGCTTTGACAATACCTGCGAGCGAGCATTCGTCGGTTATTGCTAGTGCTCGATAATCTAATGCATAGGCTTTTTCGACTAATTCTTGGGGGTGTGAAGCGCCTTTTAAAAAAGTAAAATTACTAACGCAATGTAATGCTGTGTAATTCATTAGGAAAATACACCGTGTACAAACCAGCTCTCTTCCGTAAGATCCTTAAATATCCACAGTCGGACGCCATCGTTTCTTCTGGCAACAAAATAATCGCGGACAATATTCGTCTCCCACCAATGACTTTGAATACGTTCTGGACCTTGAATCACACATAAAAGACCATGCCAATACAATTCACCACTAGTGAGTTGTTTTGCTGGGGCAGGAGTAGAAAGCAACCAAGTTGGACGAGTAGAGATTGTAAGGTGCCTCTGTTCGCATTTTATCTCTTGATCAAAACCCATTTTACTAATAGCGTACTCAGGTACATGAGAATCAAAACAAGCGTACTTAAAAATATTCTCTTGCCCTATACGAGCAACAATTCGTGCTGTAGTCAGTAAAAATTCTGAATGGTTTGTAGTCGTTTTGTTCTCAATATTTAACGTTTTTTGTGATTGATCCAAGCTTGTCGTTTTAGGGCAGTATAATGTGAGAGTATCTACCTCAAAAGGCAGATCTTGATTTTCTAGTTGAATCATAGAAAGCTCAAGCGGCAATTGCCAATCTTGATAAAAGCGATCAAATGCAACCACTATGGTTTTTTTATTTTGATAAATGTCTGCTAATTGAATTTTAATAGATTGTGTTTGTTGTTGATTTTTTTTTAAAAAATGAGCAAGCTGTTCTAGAAGCTGTGTAACTGGATTAACTAATTGTTCCGTGCTGTTAATAGGAAAATCAAATTGGATTTCTTCTTGAAAATGTATTTCTGGAAAAAAAACCTTTTTAGGCTTTTTGAAAAGGGATATTTGTTTCGTATTGTTATTTGATAGATTAAATATTTCATCAAGGCAGTTGCAAAATTCATTGTCAAACCGTTTGCGAAAACTTTTTAAGCCATTATTTTGTATTTGGGTATTAATATCAGAAAAATGAATAAATCCCATGGCTTTTAATGATGCAATCTGTTGTTTGTATTCATGCATTAAATCAATCGGTAGGGTATTTAATTCTTCCACGCACCTCTTTTTATCAAAAACTGTTGGTATATTTGATTGCGCGTACGACAATACCCATGCCGCTTGTTGAGTATGAGCAAGACCTATCGAATAACTTAATGCGGACTTATTGAGTGTATCTTTAATGGCATTGATTAGATTACATAACCCCTTGAATAATATAAGACATTTTGATAACTCTAAATAAAATCCCCGTATGATTACGCCGCAAGGATGTTTTACGTGATAAGGTTCAATGTAAGGCGTAAATTGATAAAGCAGATATAGTAGTTTTTGTGATAAATCATTTACAGCATCAAGTTCTAATTCAATCTGTTTGGCATTAATTAATAACTGTGTTGTTGAAATAGGTGAACCCAGCGCAATAGGTGATGCTGCAAGAGGTTTTGAAAAATCCCATAAATTGTTTTTGTGACTAACAACAATATTTTCTTGAGTATCAAAACTAACGCCCATGGCTTCTAAATAAAAATGAGGTAATCGTATTGCCAGCCAGAGAGAATCGTAAGACGTGTTCATTGCACCTGATACTCATACTTCAATTTTTTCGCACGAATAGCGGTTGTTGTTAAATGAGCGGTTAATACTTTTTTCGAAAATTGGTGTTGTCTGTTAGATAAGGAATAATTTTCGATAATGTTTTTTGAATCAAAATCTTTCGCTTTTCGACTGTCTAATACGTGATGCTGTGGCAGTGCTTGCAAGTAATCGGGTATTGGTAATGAAATTTCATGGTTTTTTAATTGACCTTGTTGCTTAAATATTTCTAGTGAAATATTTTCTGTATGTAATTGAGCGGCCAACCGCAGAGCAGCAGGAGAACTGTGTTTTCTATAATCTAAGGTTCGAAAGATTGTGCTAAGACCTATACCGTCCTTTTGGGCTAGATGAATTTTACGTAATTCACTATAACTCAGTAGAAATTTTTGTGGCCATGCCATTACCTGTTGAAAAACTGGCGAACGATTTAACTCAACAAGAGTGGCAATAAAATCGTGTTTTTTTTGTGGAGTAATGACAATGAGTCTATCTAAAGACAGTTTTAGTTGGGCAATACCTTGGCTATAAGGAATATAGGGAGGAGAAACCAGTGCAATATAAGCGCCTCTTTCAATGACTTGATGCATGGCTGGATGAAATAACCACCACTCAAACCCGGTGCTAGGGCTACAAATTTCAATTAGGCCTTCTTGAGGCCAGCCTTGAGTGTGTAATGCATTGTTGATTAGATCGTAGCCGGTATCGATGCCTCGCTGTTTTTTTTTAGCTTGTGAATAGCCTCGCCAAATATCATTACGGCTTAGTAGGGCTTTAGGTAATATCAAAGGTATTGAAGCATTTTCTCGCTGTATGGATTTTGGAGGCATAATTCAACATAAATATATACTGTTTTTATATACAGTATATCAGTGGATGTTGAAATAGCAACTGATTAGTTTGAGGTTTTTAATGCCAATCAGCTAAGTTGATCAGCTAGAAAATCAAATACTGTCTTAATTCTTTGCGTTGTGCGTAATTCTCGGTGAACAACAAGCCAGAGTTCGCCCGTGTAAATATCTACATGGGGAAGAATGCGTTTAACTCTAGGTTCGGCATCGCCAATATCCGAGGTCATTACTCCTATTCCCATGCCAAGTTTAACCATTTCCCATTGCACGATATGATTCTCTGAGATGATATGAATATTCTTATCTGTTAGTTTAAAACCATTTGAATTGAGTAGCGTTAACAGTCGATCACTATGGTCGAAATTAAAAAAGCTTGCATGACTAAAATTCTCCTCAGTTTGGGGATTACCCAGTTGTTCTAAATAACCGGGTGTAGCATAGAGTTGTGCATCAAAACCGCGAATTTTTCTAGTGATCAAATCTAATTGGGTTGGACGAAAAGCACGAATCGCGATATCCGCTTCGCGTCTTTTTAGATCACTCACACTGTTTGAAGCCAAAATTTCTATTTGAATTCCTGGGTGGAGTCGTCGTAATTTCTTAATAATCGGCGGTAATGTGTAAGCCGAGGCTGACTCAACCGCAGAGATGCATACATTGCCTTCAAGTGCGTTCGATTTTCCCGTTGCAGACAATGATAATTCATTCGCCGCATTACCCATGGCGCGAACATGCTCAACCAAATCTAGTCCGTTTGGAGTCAGTGTTAACCCGCGGCCATCACGGTCAAACAACGCCACACCTAAAGATGTCTCAAGTGCTGCAACTTGGCGCCCTAGCGTAGGCTGAGTCATTCCAAGTGAGCGAGCAGCCGCCGAAAATGAACCTTCTTCGGCAGTGACAAGAAAAGCTCGGGCCTGATTCCAATCGAAATTTATCGAACGCCAATCCATACAAATTTGTTTAGGTGGGATGCATATTTATGCATTTTATCAAAATATATGCATTGATATACTGAGATCTTTGAAAAAACTCAAATTACTTGAACGAAAAGTTCACAACTGACTAGGAGGGAAAATGACACAAACAGCCAGGTTCTGGGATAGGATTGCCGTAAAATATTCTAAAGATCCGATACCTAATGAAGGTATTTATCAAAAAAAGTTAAAGATCACGCGCGAATATTTTAACTCGAACATGGAGGTATTAGAGATCGGTTGCGGCACTGGCTCCACTGCCATTCTTCATGCTCCTTATGTAAAGCACCTTCGTGCAACGGACATTTCTGCAAAAATGTTAGAGATTGCTCGAGAAAAAGTTCGCAATACAGACATAGATAATCTCGATTTTGAATGTTCTAGTATTGACGACCTAGTCATAGAACCAGATTCACAAGATGCGATTTTAGGGTTGAGCATCTTACACCTGTTAAAAAACTATGAGGAAGTGATTGCAAAAATCTACCATGGCTTAAAACCTGGTGGTATTTTTGTGAGCAGTACAGCTTGCCTTGGTGATCACATGTGGTTTTTCAAATGGATTGGACCAGTTGGATTGCGACTAGGTTTGCTCCCAATCATTAAGGTCTTTACTGCGGCTCAATTAAAAAATGCTCTGTTAACAGCAGGTTTTGAAATTGATTATGAATGGCAACCAGGGAAAAACAAAGCGGTCTTTATTGTTGCAAAAAAACGCTAGAGGGCTCTTACTTATTTAGAACAGCTTGGTTTCAGACTTAAACGCTTTCGCCCGAAACCAAAGCTGCATCAATGGCTGCCTGACAATACAGCGTGACTTTTCTTGAGAGGCGATCAAACAAGCTGCGAACAAAGCTGGTTGTAATGTCTAAGCCGTCCACTAAGGGCTTCATACCCAGGACTGACATAATCTTACGAATTAAAGCCATAACCAATGATGACACTGTGCTTGCCAGATCAATGCCTTTTTTCAAAATATAAGCTAAGCGATCCATTAGTGTAAAAGCACTGCCAAAGGACGCAGTCAAGGCGATACCTACAGTTTTAGTGACCTTAGTAATAACATAGTTAATGGCTTTATCTAACCAATGAATATTGGTCATGCTAAAACTGACACTTTCCTTCTTATTTAACCAATGCTCAATGCTGACTGAATCATCGATCTGAGTTCTTCTGCCGCGCAGGCTACTCCACTTTTGAGTACCGACCGTCTGCACATACAAATGGCGTGAATGCCATTCTTTTCCAGGGAAATCTCCTGGGCTCGGTTGAAAATAGTCGTAAGACTTCGCCATCAGAGTTGGCGCATGAACAAAAGGCCAAAATGGTATGCAAGGCACAACATCCGTGCGGTGATATACACGGAAAATACGTTCAGGCCCTAATTGGCTTGAAAACTGATCAGCAAACGAGCGGAGACCAACCCGTGGTGCGCCAAACGTGTAGAGATAAGGTTTGAGCGACGTGGTACTACGAATATGATCAGCAGCAAGAGATGCAAGAGCGCCACCCAGACTATGCCCTATACAGTGAACTGAATGAATTCCCTTTCGAGAAAGGCTGTTAATAAAAGGAGTCAGTTTCCGGAGCATCGATTGGAAAGCAGTATTAAAACCATTGTGAACGGATTGGCCGCCAGTAGCACGAGAAGTACCAATATTGGCATTCGTGAGCCAGTCGCCTAAGTACTTAGTGCCACGCATAACAATAAATGCATGACCGGAATAAGCTCCTGCGCCATAACAGACGAGACCGAAACCTGTGCGAGATTTAATAAACCCTGGGCCACCTGTGCGAGCGGCTAAAAAAGCGTCTTTGTCTACATCTAGCCTATTTTTATATGCGCTTTCAAGCGTAAGAATTGCGCGAGAAACACCACCTGAATTAACTAATACATAAGCGTCGCGTGCAAGCTCAGCCGCCATCTTCGCCGTAATCGCTGGCATACCAATTTCCTCAATGTATTGTTAGCTATCGTCAAATAAAGGTTCGTTTTCATCCGATCGGTCGTCAGGAATAACATCCCAAGTACACTTCGTATGAAAAACGCTACCGTCCACCCAGATTACTTCAGTTTCTTTTTCTAATTCACAGCTTACGTTCAGGGGTTTGCCTCTGGATTCTGCGTTTTCTTCTGATCTCGCCTTAACGCCATACCAAATTTCGTATTCTTTACCCTTGTAAGTCACATAGATATATTGTGGAACCGCGAATTCCATTGGCAAAACCTTGCCAACGACACTTGAGTCGAAAATGGCGGGCATTGCAAATCGACCCTGATCATCAGTGGTGGTCTCGTCAATTTTCGAACCCTTTGAATGCGCTTTGTCGACAACTCGCTTAATTTTTGCATTCTTAATGACTTGGCCATTAAGTGTGATTGTTCCGGAGATACTAGAAAATAAACAAAGATTTTTGAAATCGCCGATCGCCATGGCGGAAATGCCTCCGGACAAAAACAAGAAAAATAGGGGAAGAAAGTAAAGGTTATGCTTCCTCTTTGCCAAAATAAAAAATCTCTTGCATCCTTTATTATTTGATCAATACTACCAATCGATCAAAGTGAGGGCAAATTCAAAATGTTTAAAAGGCTAACTGCTTCTCGCATAAGAGCGAATTGGATCTAACTCACAATGATATACATTATAAAAGGTGTTTGTACGTTTTTTGTTCTGTATAGTCTGATTTTCATCGGGCTTGCCGGAATGTTTGGTGTAGAAAATTTTAAAAAATCTCACCATCCCTTGTTGGGTATCCTCGCAGTGCTAGTTTGGATAGCTTTGATGGTTTTTCACCTTTTTACGATTTATAAAATATGGTTTTTTAACCCTGTAAATTATTTTTGGTTACTTTATTTGTTTTTGGCAATTATTGAAGAAATTTTTTTAAAAAACGGTATTTGGGAGAGATTTGAGTGCAGGCTAAACAAACTTGATGAGGGATTAAGAAAAGCAGTATCAATAAACACCACCATTACTCAAGCCTCGTCCACTTTTTTATCGCTGTAATCACCTCACATCCCAAGATGAGTTTTATGCTAAATGTCCAATTTTTACATAAATAAGCGCGCCATCTTCTTTAGTAAAAGGGGTATGCTCACTCATATGTGGGTTGCGGAGCCAGCTACCTTGGGGATAAACACCATGTTCATCATAGAAGGTGCCTTCTAATACGAATATTTCTTCGCCACCCCAGTGAGTATGGCGCTGAAATTGGGTATTGGGATCCCACTTTACTAGAGCAACATGCTCGGTTTTGTATTCGTGCAATGGCATCACGCTAAGGCCAGAAACTAAACCAGGTCGCCATGGATTTTTATGGGTTTCGACCGACTTTTGATCCAAATCTTCATCGTCAAATTGGTGCAGCTTCACAAAGATTGTTGCGCCTTGATTGCCGATTTTCGGCGTATGGGTTGTTCCAATAGGATTTCTTACATAAGAACCGCGTGGGTATTGGCCATGTTCATCCGCAAAACAGCCTTCTAGAACATAAAATTCTTCGCCTCCACTGTGGGTGTGAGAAGAGAACTCGCTATTAGGTGCATAGCGAACTATGGATGTCGCGCGGGCAATCTCTCCGCCGATGCGATCTAACATCATGCGCTCTACACCTGGCATAGGTGAGTCGACCCAGGTGTAATCTTGGGGTCTAATAACAATACGCTGATTAAAGTCAGCATTAATCCTAAGCTCTTCAGACATTATTTCTTACCTCTCTCAACGTAATTTAAGCATCTACCTTCTAGAAGATAGATAAATTTACCCAAAAAAATACTACTACTATTGTCCTTAAGTCGATACTTACTGATCCCGCGAATTACCTTTCAAGCCTTTCGATGACTTCCCGCATCACAATTTCAAAATATTTAGCATCATTCTTTGCGCGTGCTATGAGCATTCCACCTTCAAGAGCGGCAAAATAGAGTGATCCTGCTGCTTCAAGATCTACGTTATCGTCAAAGTCGCCCTGCGATTGGCTCAAAGCGAGTGACGTATTTATCCAGTTTTCTATCAAACTGAAAAATTGTTTTAGTTGGTCATTAACCTCTTGTGGCAGTGATAGTAAGTCGCTAGCAAGCATGCCACACAAGCAGAACTTCCCCTGTTTTAACACTGCAATATAAATTTTGTTTAAAGCAGTGAGACGCGCTATTCCCTTTTCATTTTCCAAATCGATCTGGGTAAGCTGTTCACTAAAGCGCTCTATGTATCTTTGTGTCATTGCCGATGCGAGATCGTGTTTGGTCGGAAAATAATAGTGGATACTCGATGTTTTAACGCCCACATCTTGCTGGATATCCTTATAGCTAAACGCGTTAAAACCACGGGTTTGAGTATAAAACTCCGCTACATCCAAAACCTTATGTGCCGTGTTGTTGAGTTGGTTTATCATGTTCAACGATGCTGTTATCTACCTATGAGTAGATAGTACGACCTAACGATAAAAATTTCAACCGCTATTAAAATAATTTGAATGATTTTTGATTATGATTTACAGATTATTCTTGGCTTTTTGCTAGCGACTGAGTCTCAACTGAATACCAATAAGGCGCTTCAAGTGCACGTTTAAAACGATTGAGAATAACTTGATTATTTTGAATTCGGCTATCGCCCCAATATCCTGTATTACATCCATTCGAACCAGCACTTACGCCCTTTTGACACTCAAATTGAGGGATTAAGTCCCAGTCTGAGTTGATATAAGCCACGGCGCGAATAACATCCCGATTTTCTTCAATATAGTTGAACCATTCACGAAACCAGAGATACCACAACTTGAACGCATGCATCTTCAAGTTGTTTGTTGGTAGTACCCGCTGCTCGTCGCGATAAAAAATACATGATGCTGTGAGAGTATCTGTTTGTAGGCCCTGAGGGGCGGCTTCGGCGATCATTACAGGTTTTTGTCGATCTCTCGCAAAATCTAGAATTCGATCTTGGACGTCTCGTGGTGGTAACGATGCAGTAAAATATTCTGGGTTTTTCTCATTACACGACCATTGGTAATCTTCGTAATTTTTACCAAAATACGTGGAAAGCCCTATCCAATCGACATATTGATCGCCGGGATACCATTTTTCAAGATGATCTTCAGCGCTCACAATAAAGTTATATTGCGGGTTCTGAACTTGTTCATCTCTTGGCCAAGACGAAGATTGCCAAACAAGCGCAATGTTTTTGGCATCTAACGCTTTCACACGCCCGGAGATATATCGGAAAGCATTTTTATATAGGTCACTGCCGTAGCAATTCCATACTCCATCAAACTCATAACCGATTCGTAAATAAACTTGCCTGTCCCAGGACATCATGGTTGTGAGCATTACATCTATCGCGTTTTTGTAAGCGGCGCTAAGATCTTTCGTAATATCGGTGCCCATGGCAGGGTTTTCGATGGCGTGTATTGCTCTGAGCGGCTGATTCGTGCAACCGGCAAAAATATCAGACAGGTATAAGCCGACATTTAAGTCTGCTTCTGGGTACATAGCCATGGATTCAGTAAAGCTTTGTGGCCCGCCGCCAAAATCATAACGATGATTGGTTTGATAGTTGAATCCTGGCATCAGGCGGCCATTTTCGTCGACAGGGCTCATACCCATTCCAGCTAAAAATGCGCCATAAACGAGATTTGTATAGAGTGAGATCCCAGAGGGTTTAGGAAAGTCAGGCTGTTTATCTAAAACGGCTATTTTGTATTCTCTTAGGCTGTTTGAATCTTGACCAACAAAAAATTTCACCCTTTTGTCACTGGCAACACCAGGTGCGGCGAAATCGGGTATCTCATTCGAAGAAGACTTTGCTTCTGTTGTTAGAATTAGATAAACAGCCATAAATAAAAATAAACCAGTCGTAGGTTTAATTATTTGGGTGGACATAGTGATTGGTCTCAGATGCTTTTGGTCTAACTTTTTGAGTGCGCGAATCTTGTGCGCGACGAGTGCTGTGATGTTTCCATTAAATAGAAGACTCACTAATTCTACTCTGAAGCGCATTTTAACATACAATCTTTTATATTATATGAATTGTAAAAAATGCTATTACCAGTTGTGCCAATTGATTAAAGCATTAAACATTGAAGGACGTTTAACACAAAGAATATAGCAAGCAAAATAGTCATCTTGTCATAAGGGTACACCTAACCATGAAATTTTGCAGTCTTGTTTTTATTGCCCTCTTTCCAGTTATTGCTCTCTCAGAAAGCCGTAAGAATTTACTTGCGGATGCCGCCATGGAGCGCACGCAATACCAGGTAAATTACGATGGATCCTATGTTGCTATCCCCTATCCTAATGGCGATGTGCCAAATCATAAGGGAGTGTGCACTGATGTAATTATCCGTTCTTATCGGCAACTGGGTATCGATTTACAGCAATTGGTACACGAGGATATGAAGTTAAATTTTAATGCTTACCCTTCCAATCGAATCTGGGGTTTAACGCGGCCAGATACGAATATTGATCATCGCCGGGTACCGAACCTACAAGTGTTCTTTTCTCGAAATGGTCAAGAGCTTGAGATAACTCAAGATCCAAAAAAGTATTTGCCTGGTGATATAGTCACCTGGATGTTGCCTGGGAACCTACCACATATAGGGATAGTCAGTTACAAGGCTTCAGAAGAAGGACAGGTTCCTTTAATTGTCCATAACATGGGTCTAGGACCAAAATTAGATAACATGCTATTTAGTTTTGAAATTACTGGTCACTATCGGTTTAATCCGAATTAAACTGGATTAATGAACTAGGCTATTACCAAGATTGTTGCTCGCCGTTTTCGAAAACATGACCTGATTCCACCAGCTGAGTTATAACATGAATCTCATTTATGTGAATGCCAAAATGTTTCGCAAGAACAACAGCTAAGCTCGATTGTATTATTTTTACTTGATCTTCTGACCACAAATTTGGCAAATAAAGATTTACCATGATGGAATAAGCTGAACCTAACTGTTGTGCAATAGTAATAAAATTAATGGTCATGTAATTTCCATCTACGCTAGATTCCTCCGCCCAATCCCGAACTAGGTTCTTCTTGTCATTATCCAATTTAAGTTTTGTATAACAGTGTGCTATAGGCATAAATTTTGTTCAAGAGGTATTTAATTTACTAAGCAATATTATAAACTTAAATTTTATTCTTTTCTTACTCGTTTGAATGGAGTCGCAAATAACTTTATAGAGTCGATATAGAGTCGATGGAAACGCACTGCGTTTTTTCCTCCCAATAAATATAACCAAGATAAAAATAATTTACATGACCGTTTCTGCCACAATTAGTGATTATTAAGAATTCTTTTAAGGCTTCTTTAATTACTCGAAAAAGTGTAAAAAAATTATATGAAATGGCGCAAATGGTTGTGTTTAATTATGCGCCTCGCTCTACAATTTACATTATAAAAATCACAACAAGTCATATCACGTAGATGTTTTCTACGTTAATCGTTAGGCAATCTCTCAATTAAAAAATACCGAATTATCGGTAGGGATCCCTATTGCCTAAATAGATGGACTTGGTATTACTCGTTATTTCAACCTTATTAAGAAGGAGTATCAATGTACAATTTATTTACACACAAAAATAAACAGCGATTTACACTAATCGCTACACAATTAGCGATTGGACTCACTGCGTCACATTTTGCATTTTCAAACATTGCTGTTGAGCCTATTGATGAAGAAAAGAAGATTCCGATTAACGGGCCACTTTTTGGCTTCAACAATACGATCAAAGCAGCAACGGCTGAACAATCGCCTGTGTCTGAAGGTGAACTAGGGCGAGTAGTGATTGATCGCTTGCGACCCACCAACTATCGTTATCCTGTTGGTAATGGTGCAACGTATTGGGATGCAAGTTTTTGGAAAAATTCTAAAGATCGAATGGCTGCTTATAGTACTACCATTAAACCAGAGCAATTCGAAGATCAAAAAGATTACTTCAATACCTATGTCTTAAATTACGACAAATTGCCCTCGCCAATGCGAGACAACAAGAAAGCGCGTCCGATTAAGCCGTTAGAAGATGTGGTGAAAATGGCGAATGCCAACAACATGACGGTGACTTTTATTTGTAATATGGTTACTCCAGGTGCGGACTATTTCAATCAGACCGATGCGCCTTCACCGCGTAAAAAAGAAGATCTTAAGCTGAGCGAAATTACGTCAGAGTATGAGAGCGCCTCTTTTGAAAGTGATCCATGGTGGAGTCACATGAAACAGCGTGCAACAGCATGTGTGACTATGCTAAACGAAGCAGTAGCATTTGGTCTTGCTGAAGACCGAATTCGCGTGGAGCTAGGAAATGAACTCTTTTATTATTTCCATCCTTACGTGTTAGAAGTTTTTCCTCCTGCGCTTCCAGTGAATTTCTCTAAAGAAACGTTAAAGAATCTACGCAAGCGTAAAATGTTTTCTAGCTCTAGTTTGATTTTGAATAGCGCAGATAAAGAAGCGAATTCAATTGTTAAAGAACTCGAAGCTGCAGACGAGACCGATTGTGATACAGTCGACAGCGCGTCAATAGAAATCAAAAGACTGGTTTGTGCCATTAAAGCAAATGACTATGAGTCTCGCGATGTAATGAATTATGCAGGTTGGGTAACGCCTAGTGATGCTTACGCTCAAGCGGCTTTATATTTTGCAAAGCGTATTCGTGTGGCGAAAGATGCAAATGAGCATACTCCTTTTGCCAATATTGAAATCGCAGCGGTAGGTGCCGACAGTAAAATTAAAAGTCTTTTTCCGCATAATGCTGAGATGCGTCTGGCGGAGTGGAATTTCGTTTTACAATCTACCATCGACGAGCTTGACCCGAGTGACACTTTGATTAATGCATTAGCTAATCACGACTATCCAAAGAGCCCGGATTTCTGTAGTTTCGATTTTAGTGGCGTGGGTAAATATCGCGATGCTTGGACTGGACAGCACCTGGGTAAGCTTCTTGATGGCGAAGCTTCAAAGGAGGAAATTACTGCGGTCGATCCAATGGGTACTATCACAAGACAGATCGTGCGCAACGAGTTGGAAAAGCAAGGCGGTAGTCTGAATTGTGGCATTAAATACGTAAAAGAAAATGATGTATGGAAAGAACAAAATTCCTGCGTCGATTTTTCAGGTTATAAAATATGGCGTTCTGAATTTGCTTTTGACTACGCACATATCAGGCCTGTTGCTGAGCGACTACGGCCGGCGACGCTTGAAGATATGGCGTGCAATATAGAAAATGACAGCGATAGCCCACGTTGTTGGGAGGTCTACGACTCTAGTTGGGCGAGAGCGCTAGGCAATGGCTATTTAATCAATTACTTGTTGAGTTTCACTTCTACTGATTCATTGGACTTTTTTGATGCGCAAACTATTGTTGATCCGCAGAGCTTTGATTTGGTTGATGCAAATGGCAAGGTGATACAGTTATGGCAACAAGCAGCCAGTGGCGCTGATAGCCGTATTCCATTAAGTTTCAGTGGTGTAGCCGCAAAGGTCAAAGACTCAGAAGACTTTTTTAAAGTCAGTAAAGATGCTAACGCAGCGCTGCTTGCCGAATTTAAAGAACACTGTTCAACGGAGAAGCATCTGGTTTCATACAATGAGTTCCCAGCGCAAACATTAGAAGAAACCGGTCCCTTTGATGCCGTGTCTGGTTGGTATTTTAGTAAGGGACAATCAGGGCAAGCCGTGTTGATAAATATGGGCGACCAAGCACAAACCATCGATATTTCGAGTTTAGGTTTTGGTAGCAAGACGCTGGTTCAAAAACTGTCCCCGATAAAAAAAATCAACAAGGATGGCATGTTCGTGCCAAAGCTTTCCGATACTGCCTATGGACAGGCTATCAATGTGGTTGACCAGCTAACAATAGTTATTCCTGCGCGTTCGATAATGCGTCTTGCGCCTGCAGTAGAAGGCGACTTAGATAGCGATGGACAAGCTGATGTGTTGGTTGTGGAGTCCGGCGTGGAAAATGCTTGGGAAGTCCATCCGATGTTAGCGGGTTCGGCGATGTCTCCATTGCGTGGGTACGATTCCGATTTCAGCGGCTTTGCAGCTTTACATTCTTTGTCACACTTTGATGATCTGGTTGTTAAAGCGATGCTGGATTACGATGGTGATGGCGATGAAGATTTGGTGTCCTTTAATGAAAGTACCCACACCTACTATTTCCATGAAGTGGAAAATGGCATTGCTGTCGCGTCTGACATGATTGCATCAAGCTTTAGTGGTAATGAACAAGTTGTGCTTCAAGGTGCAGGTAATTTTGTTTCCATGACTTCAGAGCAATTGCTATTTAAAGATCACGCTTCACAAAACTATATTATTCTTTCTTTAGCCGATTTTCCCGCTGTAAGTGAAACGACAATAGCGATCGACTATCAAGAAAACTGGCATGTAGAAGCAGTGTCAGATTTTGATGCAGATGGCAAAGACGATATTCTTTTTAGGAAAGTTGTAGAGAATGAAACATCGACACAGTGGGTAGTTTTATATTCAGAAGCCGGTTTATTTGATCTTAGCCAATCAATTAATATCGAATCAAGCATCGATTGGCAATTGGTCGCTGCAAAAGATTTTGATGGTGATGGTAAGGCTGATATTTTGTTAGCTAACCAAGCTGTAACGACGTCATGGAAACTTTTAACGACGGAGTTCAATGGGAGTTTTGACTTTTCTGAGACAGTGTCAGGCCTACCTACAAGCAATAACTATGCGTTCGCTGTTGCGGGAGATTTTGATGGAGACGGAGACGCGGATCTTATATTTAAGGATACTGCTCAATCCACTTGGGTCAACCTGGAGATGGATCAAGGCCAAGTTGTGTCGACTAGGGAGCTGACCAATATGTCTTCCGCAGATCGCTTTGACGCCGTTTCATTTGTAGCGCCGGCAAAAGTGTATGTAGAAGAAGCAGGAGATTTTGGGTTCGAGGTGAAAGAGGACGGCCAGGTTGTTTTTTATCATCAGGACTACGGTTGGTCAGCCGGATTTAATTACCTGTGTATTGGTGTTAATGCGTGTTTGTCTGGTACTCGTACAAACGGTCGTTTTGAACGTCCTATCAACGTTGGCTATGGTGATCTACAGATCGAATTTAAAGTTCAAGATAATGAGGCAACAGAAACAGGTGGCCAATGTTTGACTGGGCTTTTACCGATTCGATTTGAAGGTGCTAGTGTAGCGATTGAGTCGAGCTGTAAATAAATCGCTCTTGACTTCTAAAGTTTAAAAACCGCGACTTAGTTCGCGGTTTATTTATTAGATAAATAGAAAGTTAATTAGGCTATCCAACGATAAACGTTGTCCAACAAGGATAATTAATTCTTTAGATATTAAGAATGTTGTTACTCCTTTCTGCTTTCAAAATTCCTATTTTGAGTTGATAGAATCTAGCGGCCGCGCTTTTCGCGAACATAAAACGAATTTATCACTTATTCTCCGTGTATTCTTTCGATGCGTACTGGTCTTGGTGTTACCTCCGACAATTTAATTAGTCATGTTAAAAAAATTGGTCGTCGATACGGTTATGCTGTTGATAGAATCAAAAGACTTAAATTAGAAGAAATTACATTTTTATACAATGGCATTTTGCTGCCGCTTTAATTCTAGACGTCGTTTTCGTTGTTCTTCCATGCTTTTAGCGACTAAGCTCGCGCAAATTGGTAACAGGTACCACACCCATCGATAGATCCAGCCACCAGGGCTAGTGGTGGCGATATTAAACATAAGTACTGTTAAGGAACAACAGCAAAAGAGCGCAAGCGTATGTTTGTCTTTGTCTTCTTCGCGCCGCAATAGTTTATAACTTCGAAATATTCCCGAGCCCAGTGCAACTGCAAAACAAAGCATGGCGGGTACCCCATAAAAAAGCGAAAAGTAGATATAGCTATTCACCAGGTCTACGATGCCTTCACCCTGAATTAATACCTCCATTCGCGGATCACGCCTTCCGTTTAGATCTCCAAATAAAAAATTATCGAGAATCACATCTTTTGAAACCACGAATAATTGATATCGATAACCAAATTCCTCCTCTATAAACTTCTGGTTGTTTACGATAAATATGGCAACAACAATGACTGCGGCTAGTGCCATTTTGGGTATCGGGTCTTTTTTTACCTTGGCTGCCCAAAGATAACCGTGATAAGCGATGAGTGTTGCGAGTATTCCCATTAACCCTGCGCGGGAACCGGTAAAAAAGGTTGCCATTATTGCAGTTACAACGGCACCTAATGCTAACCAGCGACTGAAACCCTTGATGGCATTATCATCTTTGCGCATAAGCCAGATGTAGGAATAAAGTACACCGAAATTGGCAAACAAGGAGATAATAAGTGGGTTACTAAACACGGCATTAACACGCAAAAACCCATTCCTAAAGTAATAAGGGTTGTATGCCCGGGGGTAGCCACCAATGGTTTCGATTGTTGTGTATAGCTTCCAACTCATTAAGCCTTCGATAACTGCAACAAACATCTGCGAAAGAAGTGCAAATCCGATAGCAACATAAATGAGGGAATAATTGCCAACAAATTTTCGAATGGCAAGATACGGGACAATGTAATGCATCGTTAACCAAAAGTCTTTTCTAAGCCCATTGGTAAACGAATCGTCGCGCAGGTTCAATATAAATTGGAAAGCAAAGAAAGCAATAACCAGTTTATCTATCCCGGTTAATCGTAATTTTTTAGTTTTCTTAAATAAAAGTGGGAGTAACAAAGCCCAGTTAATCACCGTTAAGTAATTAACACCGCCTAAAACAACACCAACAGAAAGTGTATAACCCTGAGTTAGGGTAAAGGAAAACATAATTGAAAAGTAAAAGGCGATTACTTGTTCGGGCTTTAATTTTTGTGAAAGAAACCGAACTAGAAAGAAAATTATGATGAATGAGACAACCGGAGGTTTCATCACAATAATGACTGATATGACTAGAAAAGCAGCTTTAAAATAAAGTTTGAGCTCTTCTTTAAAATCCGTTAAGCGAGAGAGTATAAAGTAAGCAGCAAAATGGCTTACGGCGATCATTAATAGTGCTTTGACAAGTATCATGCTTTAGTATCGCTTAGCGTATTTATATCCTGCGGCATAGCCCTTGCTTAAGTATATTTTATGCTTAAAAAATTTAATAAGTGATTTTTAACTTTGGATTGTATTTTGTTCAATAAAGCCGTTTTAAGGAACGTGTTCGTCTAAAAAATAGACGTTCTTTACGTGTTTTAAGTGATTCAATAACAAAATAAAGTTTAGATAATTATTTTGCTAGCGAAAATTCGTCAGATTTTGACAAATATTCACAGTGTTTATCTATAAAACTTAACGCTCATAAACCTGTGAAATACGTCATGTAAACAAAAACAATTAAATTGAATGGGTATATTAGTAGGAAAATATTGGAACCAATTACCTTATTGCTACATCCAAGGTTTCACTCTAGAAGTCATAAAAAAAAATCTATTAGACAAATGCTTCACGTATACAAGAACTTATTAACATTAAAAAAAACTTTATGTGTCAATTTATTATTTAACTGGTAATAGGTCACAAATACAATAGGTTACAAGACACTGATAAAGTTTTTTCTCTACACTGTTGCTTACAAACTATGCGGATTATTTTCGCGTAAACTTATCGAGTCTTTTGGTTGGAAATAGAGATGTACAAGACCATTTTAAAAAGTATCTTTCCAGTAATTTTTGGAGCGGCTTCAGCAGTATCTGCACAAGAAATACCCAATACATCCCAAACTCCGGGAGACATTTTGGTACACACCGGTCAAGAAATGGGACGTCTTGCCATAATAGATATTATTGGGGACTTTGTAGTAACAGTTCCTGAAGCACCGAGTAGTCCACCGAACAGTGATTTCCTTGAGCGAGTATGGGATTTAACAGACCCAACCAATCCGATAGAAGTTGATGTTTTTAAACAAACAACTCATCCATTCCAAGCTCATGGCTTAATTAAAAGGAACAATGAGCTTTATGTGGGTGGATTTCCTAATAATGCACTTGTTGTTAATGAGGTAACAGGACGCATAGAGCCAGGTCGTTGGACTGGTCCCAACGTGGTTTTGCGAAAAAGTGGAATGGCATACCCATACTCGGGTACCGACTATTGGTCCTATGGTACGCCCAGTGGAAATGCCTCGATTTTAATGAATCGGGTACAAGTCGCTAACTGGGATCATCTCAATACAACTGGCGTGATTGGTTTTGCTAATTTCATGGGTGATATTCTCATTTACGGCTCAGATCAGTCTAAATCGGGTGTTGCCGCTTACGATATCTCAGATCCATCCAACCCAGTATTACTTAGCGTAATTAATGAACCAGATCCTCACCCAAGTATTCAGGATAGAGGCAGACCTGTTGAAGGCGGTATTGGTGGTTACTGGAATGAAATCTATGGCCATTATCTTGTTTTCCCGCGGCGAGGATCCAACCCAGGTCTTCAGGTTGTCGACTTCTCCGATCCAAATAACCTTCGTCTGCACTGTGACTTTTTCCCAAGAGACCCTGCTAGTGGTGTGGAATCTTCAATAAACGATTTTGGGCATCTTTTATATGTAGGATTTCAAGATGAATGGATGTTTGGTGACCGATACAAGGTTAACGTTGAAACCTGTGAAGTGGAATTAGTTTTTGATGAGCTTGCTGCTGGCGCCGAAATGGGCCAGTATTCCCGACCTATCGGAAACCTTCTTCTTGCTGGCGGCGGTAATAACTGGCGAATTTCTGGAAACTCGGCGGGGTTGAGTGTTTGGGCGCATCAAGCTGAGCCAGATACTCGTCCACCATTTGTTGCGTACCATATTCCTCAGGCAAATCGTACCAACTACTCGACGGTTTCCCCCATTAGTATTCATATTCCAGAAACACTCAGATCAGAGACCATAATTGTGGGTGATACCCTCACGGTGACAGAAGTGGGTGGTGGACAAGTTGATATCGATTACGTTTTATCTCATACAGGGATGCTAACTGTCTACGCCGCAGTACCTCCAGAAAATCCTCTTGATGGCTGGTTAAGGGATAACACAACATATGAAGTTCGTTTGGACGGTATTCAGGACGCTGTTAGAAACGTTATGCCTGAGTATTCATTCCGGTTTTCGACTGGTTCTTCGATTTCGGGCGGCCCTGTTCCAACACCTGAACCGACGCCAGAGCCCACCGAGTCACCGACGCCAGATCCCGCGGTAACAGAATCTCCAACGCCAGAACCTACCGAATCGCCAACTTCCGAGCCTACTCCGACTCCAGAACCAACAATGGCCCCAAATTTACCGCCAAATATTCCAGTTCTAAGTGTATCTTCTAATCTTGTATTGGCTGGCGAAACAGTAACAATTAGTGCTGTTTCATCAGACCCTGAAGGTGAACCAATCGAATTTCGTTTTGACTTTAGTGATGGTAATGGTCCTGGGCCTTGGGGGCCTGCTAATTCAGCTGATTATACTTTTACCTCGCCTGGTTTATTTATAGTCACAGTTCAAGTTAGGGATTCCCAAGGTACTGTGCGGGCTGCAACTAAAGGAGTGACTGTCATTTCCGAAACATTTGACAATGTGGACCATTCACTTATTTCCTCACCTATATCTTGTGATGCTGAAATGGCAGGGTTTGGACGGTTAACCCTGATAATGACACTGTTACCGAAGTTTCATCTTCTGAGCCCGAAAAGCTCAGCGAATTCCAGGTAGGTGATAAACCTCAAAATGTTGCAGTGGATGGATCCGGAAATGTCTGGGTTACTCTTAGAAATGAAGATCAGGTAAGAGTTTATGCGCCAGATGGGGAGCTTTTAGATAACATCATGTTTGATTATGGTAGTTCGCCCTATGGCATTGTTATGAGTCCTTCAAAACAAATCGCGTATGTAAGTTTATATGGCTCTGGTGAATTGGTTCGTTTAGATGTACCGAATAGAAATCTATGTTTGATGAATGATACAGCCAATCGCATTAGGGCCGAAACTGCGAGCGCTATGGCTGATCTCTCGAAGATGGCGGTACATTGCTGGTTACACGTTTTATTTCAAACCAAAATTGGGGTGAGGTATGGCGAGTAGATACAGCGCAATTGGAATCTTTAGTTAAATCCATTACGACTCGCTAAAAGATTACAGTGAAGACGATATTGATAATGGGAGTGGTATTCCTAATTATTTAGCAAGTGTTGCTATCCATCCTACATGGCACTAAGTGCTTATGTTGTTGGTAAAAAAGACAATACCGACCGCAGTGTTATCTGTGAGTTCTGGCAGTCGAAGACCTAGATGACGATAACTCTGTTAGAACTGCTATTAGCGACGATTGATTTAAGTCGACTAACAATGGGGAAGAAGTTAGAATCTGCTCGTGTTCGATCTTAGACAACGCAGATTCTCCTTCGAGCCTAGCAATATCCCCTCGATGCAGAATACCTGTTCGTTTCTATTGCAAGGTATTAATGAGGTTCAAATATTTCGATATTTTCTCCAATGGCAAGGTTTTGACACCAAACAAAGCGATTCCTTCTGAATTTGCGACAGGGCTTAGCTCCTCAAGGATTATGTATTGACTCGGTACTACAGAGAGTTTGTTCGCTGAAGAACTTTACATGAGATCGAAGCTGTTTCGGCCTACGATATTGAGCCGCATTCTTGGCTGGGAACTGCCACGAGCGTTTCACGCTTCAGGCCATGATTAGATACTGTCGAGAATGAGGCTTTAGATGAAATCGTTTTATTGGGTAAGCAAATATTTTATCACGCTAGTGAAGAAATGAGTGGCTTAAATGGCTATATTAGTTGTGCAACATGTCATATTGATGGCGGGCATGATGGCCGAACGTTCGATTTTACGGGAAGAGGAGAGGGACTTCGTAATACTACTTCACTCGTCGGCAGAATGGGTTTGAAGTTCGGTCCCGTTCATTGGTCTGCTAATTTCGATGAAATTCAAGACTTTGAAAATGATATACGAGACAATTTTGGTGGACAGGGGTTTTTAACTGGCGGCCAATTTGCTGCTACCGAATCACCATTGGGTGCGCCTAAAGCTGGATTAAGACACGGATCTCGATGCGCTAGCAGCTTATGTGTCCTCGCTTGGAAAAGAGAGTTTACCTAAAAGTCCCTATCGTCAACCTAATGGTGTTAATAGTGCTAATGCTCTACTAGGGTTGCAAATTTTCTCTGATTTGAATTGCCAGGAATGCCACAGAGGACAAGCATATACTGACGGCCAAGTCCACGATGTAGGGACTTTACGCGAGTATTCAGGTAATCGACTAAATGAAGAACTGCCAGGGATCAAAACACCTTCGTTATTAGGCGTTTTTGCTTCGGCACCGTATTTACATGATGGCAGTGCTGAAACGATAGAAGATATCTTTACAACGATTGGTGGTACTGTCTATCAAGGTGAGGATGCCAGCATAATTAATGGCACGGCTGGTGTTGTGAGTGGTCCGGAATATCTTCGTGGTGAAGGTGGTGTTGGCATGCTTGGCGAATCGGAAACTGTTATCCGTTTTACCGTCGCGAGCAGTAGCGCTGGTACCGGCTATATGAGATTGCGCTACGCAGGGGTGAATGCGGCCCAAGGTGATGAATTACGTTATCGAGTGAATGATAACTCACAAGTGGGTTTGGTAGAGCTTAATCATGCGCCAGCACTTTCTAATGGCGAAAATGGAAACGTGTTTGAGACTGCAGGGATTCAAATAGAACTAATTGAAGGTGATAATACGATAAGTATGAGTTACCTCGGCGGCTCTTCGACGGATACAGGACTTACCATAGACGATCTGACGCTCAGTACACCAGATGATGTCGCAAGAGCTAGCGCTCACTATGCAGCAGCTTCGCTTTCGGAAGCTGATATGAACAACCTCGTTCAGTTTATCAAAGAAATCGATACACAAAGTGCGCCGGATGACAACGCTGAAGTGATTATTGGACCTATTTCATCGCCGATTCCTGTTCCAACACCAACAGCGGCTCCTGACCCAACTCCAGAACCAACACCAGATCCTACTGAAGCGCCAACTTCTGAGCCGGTGCCAGAGCCTACTTCTACAAATGAGCCTATTAATATTCCTGAGCCAGAGCCCCAAACTCCTGAGCCAATTCCCTCTGCTACTCCTCAGCGAGATTCAAATGGTATTGATGGGGATGATGGTGATTTTCTAGAGCAACCAGATGTTAATGGGTTATTGCCTGGTGCAACAGATGCTGGTGGTGGTGGTAGCTTAAATCTGTTTATTTTAGGGCTCTTAAGCTTATTATTGGCTCGCAGAAATAGACAAAATCTTAAGTAAGCAACGAGAGACTTTCATTAAAAAGCCGGCATATAGCCGGCTTTTTCGTTTATATAGCTTAGTTATTCACCGAGTTTAAACTTCAGGTCTTACTCCACGCCAAAGGTAAAAACTCTCTGCGGCCTGGCACAAAAGCATGCCATAGCCATCAGAAACGTGCTTTGCATTTTGATCGTTTGCCCACTTCATAAATGGTGTCGGTTCCGCACCATACACCATATCGTAGGCGTTAAAATTAGGATTTAAACACGATGTTGGGATCGGAGGTACGTCACCTCCAAGACTAGCAGAGGTTCCATTAATGATTAAGTCAAAGGATTGACCTTCGAGTTCAGAATAACCACATCCGTGAACCACAATACCTGCGGTGGTTTCGTTGAATTTATTAGCGAGCAAAGCGGCTTTTTCAGCGGTGCGATTCGCGATCGTGAGTAAACTTGGGAGTTCGTTTAAAAATGGGAGCAGCACGCCTTTTACCGCTCCGCCTGCCCCTAATATCAAAAGGTTCTTGTGCTTTATTTCCCAGCCCAAACGTCGTTTAATATCAAAAACCAGTCCCGCGCCGTCGGTATTGTCTCCTAATACTGTGACATTTTCTCTGATGGCCAGTGTGTTCACTGCTCCTGCCGCTTTCGCACGATCTGTGAGTTCATCAGCAAAGCGAAATGCATCCTCTTTGAAGGGCACCGTGACATTCAAACCCTTACCACCTTCGTCGAAAAAGCGTTTGGCGTAGATCTCAAATTCAACTTGAGGAATCAGCTCCTTGGTATATAGGATATCCTGATCAGTTTGCTTTGCGAAATTAGCATGAATTTCAGGTGATTTGGATTGAGCGATGGGGTTGCCAAATACTGCGTAACGGTCCATTAAGGTGAGATCCAGTCTTTAGGTTTAAGAAAGTGAGTGTATAGCTCGGATTCGGGTGTTCCTGGCTCTGGTTGCCAGTTGTATTCCCATCGCACTAATGGAGGCAATGACATGAGAATAGATTCTGTTCTACCACCCGTTTGCAGCCCAAATAGCGTTCCCCTGTCATATACGAGATTAAATTCCACATAGCGTCCACGGCGGTATAATTGAAACTCCCGTTCTCTTTCGCCATATGGTTGGTCTTTTCGCCGCTGCACGATAGGTTCATAGGCTTCAATATAACTTGAGCCCACACTGCGCATAAATGCAAAACTTTGTTCGAAGTTAGGTTCGTTTAAGTCGTCGAAAAATAGACCTCCAATGCCTCTTGGTTCATCCCGATGTTTTAAATAAAAATATTCATCACACCAGTCTTTGTATTTTTTATATGTGCCTTCGCCAAATGGTTCGCATGCATTCTTTGCGGTTTGGTGCCAGCTCTGGCAATCTTCCTCATTTCCGTAATAGGGTGTTAAATCGTAGCCGCCGCCAAACCACCAAACTGGCTCTGCGTCTTCCTTCTCCGCGATAAAAAATCGCACATTTGCATGACTGGTTGGTACATACGGGTTATGAGGGTGAATGACGAGAGAGACGCCCATCGCTTCAAAGCTTCTTCCAGCTAACTCTGGCCGGCTTGCAGTTGCTGAGGCGGGCATAGCATCACCCATTACGTGGGAAAAGTTTACACCTCCTTTTTCAATCACTGCTCCGTCGGCCAACACGCGTGAACGACCGCCGCCGCCCTCACTTCGATCCCAGGTTTCTTCCACAAATAGTTCTTTGCCATCTACATCCCCTAGACGATCGCATATTTGGTCTTGGAGGGAGAGTAGATAGTCCTTAACAGCGATTTTATTAGGTTGGTCGCTCACAGTTTTATATCTCTTTTTTAGTATGGATTTTGTTGACTGCTAAAGTCGTTTACAAATG
Organism: Cellvibrionaceae bacterium; assembly: GCA_965262305.1. Lineage (GTDB taxonomy): Bacteria > Pseudomonadota > Gammaproteobacteria > Pseudomonadales > Cellvibrionaceae > CBDHEY01. The sequence continues at coordinate 315,330 of CBDHEY010000004.1, read as the reverse complement.
GCTTGGCGCGCATTTCTGATCAAGGCTAGATTGATGTTTTTCACAAAGAAACAGCTTACCTGATTTGCTCGCCCGTTTGCAGATTTTTAATAATTGAAGGATTTTTCTGCTTACCAATTTGACCTGGGGCAAACACCACGTGCTTTGAGGAAAAATACTTACGCGCGCGGGTGACTGTTTTTGCCGGCTCTAAACCGGCAGGGTTTGCTGAAGTAGAAACTATTGGGCCGCCGAATAAATCACAAAGAGCAGTTATGATGGGGTGAGTGCTTACTCTTACGGCTACCGTTGAATGTTCGCCGTGAACAATTTCAGGTATTCGGTTTTTATGCTCTATCAACCAAGTGATATGCCCCGGCCAAGATTGAGCTAGAGTATCTTGCTGGAGTGCTGGAATATCATGAATGAGAAATTCGACTTGCTCAATGGACCCTGCAACCAAAATAAGACCTTTTCTCCAGGGTCTCTTTTTTAAATATAAAATATCTGTGACCGCAGACTCGCAAAACGGATGACAACCCAAGCCCCAAACCGCTTCCGTGGGGTAGGCGATGACACCACCAACGCATAAAGTATCCACACAGAAGCCAATTTTGGGATGAAAACGCCAATCCATAATGAGAATTGTAACCTGCCTTAATTGTTCTTGAACGTTGCCTTGTGTGTTATGCGCTTTCTATCATTATGAGTGAGATATTTCTTGTCAGTGCTTGAGTTGAGAGTGCGATAATCGTGTTAATCTGGGTTGTCAGAAAATGCCTTTGAAACGCCAAACAGCATCAAAACAATATAGACTTAAAGTACGATAAAACTTGAAATAGAGCAAGTTTATGCCAGTCTCAACCCATTAATGATAAAGAAGCACTAAATTAACCGAATATACCCAGGACCTTCTAAGGCGATCCTTCCTTTTAATTCTAAGGCTCATCAAGTGAGCCATTACATCGCCTATAGGCAGATCAAGGTTATTTAGGATGTCATCAGAACCGATGTAATCGAAACCGACTTGTTCGTAGACTTTCTCTTCCGCTTCCGTTAAAACTGCTTTGGGTAAAGTGGGTCTATGGGTATTTTTTTGTTTGTCGAGCTTTTCCCATTGGTAAGCCATCATGCCACTTAATTCGTCCAATATATCTTCGGCTCTTTCCACGAGTTTTGCGCCGCTTTTGATCAAAGTATTACAACCTCTGCTCAGTGGATTATGAATTGACCCAGGAATTGCAAAGACTTCGCGATTTTGTTCGAGTGCGTACCTCGCGGTAATCAAGGATCCGCTCTTTAATGCTGCTTCGATAACCAGTGTACCGCAGCTTAAACCGCTTATAGTACGATTTCGACGAGGAAAATTATGGGGAATTGCTTCTGTACCAAACGGAAACTCACTCACTATGGCGCCGCCACTGGAGATTATGTCTTCGTAGAGTCGAGCGTTTCGTGCGGGATAAATACGGTCAATCCCTGTACCAATAACACCTATCGTCTTTCCGCCTGCTTTAATGGCGCCTTTGTGTGCTGAAGCATCAATTCCAAGTGCCAGCCCACTTGTAATCACAAAGCCATTTGCGGCGAGTTCCGAGCTAAAACTCTCTGCCGTTTGGCGGCCATTGCTTGATGTATTGCGGCTACCGACCATGGCTATTTGAGGAAAACTCAACATGCTGATGTCACCTCTAACGTAGAGCATTGGAGGAGACGAAGAAATTTCTTTTAATAGTGAAGGGTACTCGGGGTCTCTATAGGTTAGGAGAGATACGCCCGTTTGTTCGACGAGATCGAGCTCGGCAAATGCGCGTTGCATTAAGGGGCATTGATCTCCCTGTTCTTGCAACTTAACAATATCTGGGACCGCTTTTTCGGGTAATTTGGCGATTAGCGCTTTATCAGAAAGTAAGTCATTGAATCGCGGGTATTGGTTGACGATTTGCCAAAACGTGCTGTTTCCAACACCTGGTAGGAAATTAAGAAATAGTATTTGAGCCGCAGAATAATCCATGGTTTTCTTCCTTGATAGTAATTGTCCGTGCTTTACATAATGTTCAAGCTTATATTACTTATATTTATATGTAAATCCTAGATCTAACATACAAGATTTGTTTTGGGCTTGTTAATGTCCAAATATCTCGATTTATTGGCTAATTTGTGGTCCCTAAAATATTGAGCTTTTTTCAAGCAGTATTCTAGCGCCTTCGACACTCAAGTGGTTGTCATCAAAATACAGCGCGTATTCTCCCTCTATCGCGGGACAAAAATTATCGTTGCATAGAATGTCGTAAGTCTTGATGGGGATAACATTGTTATTAAAAGCAAAACCATCGAGTTTATCGAGTATAAATTTATTTCTACCTTCGTAGTGCTCTTTGCTAACCGTATTTGTTAAATCCAATGGGTAGTCGTGATTATAAATACTAAATGGTGTCACTAGCTTCGAGATGTGCGCAGGGAGTTCGGGTATGGGGTATAACAGGTACACTCTTTTACCTGAAGTCACCAACCTTGATACGATTTCAGAAAGGCTCTCCCACAATATTTCCTCAGATGTTGCTAGCGCTTGGCCAGCCTTTTCGTTAAATTTTTTGTATTCAGGGTCATGATTAGGTATTGCTGGATAAGATTCGAGGTGCCCTCCTTGTAAATAAAAGGCGTATCTATATCCGATTAAAATGTTTTTAATTGTGTCTGATTGCTCAATATACTCAAGTGCTTCATTTGTCCATTCGGAACAGCCAGGCTTTTGAGGATTGAAATTTAATGCTGGCGGGCATCCACTAAAGCTGAAATGGGCTAAGCCCGTATTGTCCTTTTTTAGTTTTTGAGCGAGTGCATAACCCACTTCCACCATATGACTGTCGCCAAATACAGCCCAGGACTTGTCCTCACCAAAGTATTCACAAGCATCTTTCGGATTTAAATAGTCTTTTCCTCTAGTGTGGCATTGATTTCGTTTGGGGCTGAATTCGATTGATTTATAAAAATGATCTTCTCCAAATCGGCTTTCTAATCCGTCATTTTTGTACCCAACTAAACCCACTAAGAAAAAGCTTCCTAGCGCAAATAAAGATAATCCGAAAATAACTGGGCGAGTAATGAGCGTTTTATTTCTAAAAGGAGTCTCCACAAATTTGTAGCTCAAGTACGCAAAGATCGTGGTCATTAAGATTGCTAAAACAAAATATTCCGCGCTTGGTGTTCCTATCGTCTTAAGTCGTAAGAATGCAAAGATCGGCTGATGCCAAAGATAAAGGGAATAAGATATTAAGCCTATAGCAACGAATAGCCTATTTGATAGAAAACGCCCACTGCTGGTTTTCTCATTGCAAAAAAAGATAATCATTGCTGCACCAATGACAGGGACTAACGCATACACACTCGGGAATGGCGTATTTTTATCATAAAAAATAACAGAGTAAATGATTAACCCAAGGCCCAGCCAACCCAAAATATCCTTTATTTTGTTCTTTATCTGATAAGCGTTAGGGTTTACAAATGCGATTAGCGAGCCCACAAATAATTCCCAAGCTCGACTAAATATGAGATAAAAGTTTTCGTTTACCAGGCCTAGATTTGCTAAATACTGACAATATGCGAGTGAAATAATTAAGAGTGTTGAAATGATTAGCGCGAGACTTTTCTTTCCCAAAGTCCAAAACAACATTATTAGAACTGGGAAAAAAATATAATACTGTTCTTCTACCGCCAAACTCCACGTATGAAGAAGCGGTTTCTCTTCAGAGGCAGTAGAAAAATACCCACTTTCAAGATTGAAAAAAATATTTGAGGCGAAGAGAGTAACCGATATTAAACTCTTAGCATAGGATTCAAGGAACTCGGGAGACATGAGTGTGTATGCTGTAAAAGTTGTTAATACCAGCACCACACTTAAAGCCGGAAGTATTCTTCTGGCGCGACGTTCATAGAAGTTAACAAGTGAAAATTTATTTGATTCGTGTTCTTTGAGGATTATTGACGTGATTAAATAACCGCTTATCACAAAAAATACGTCTACACCAACAAACCCCCCGCTGAATCCGGAAAAACCAGCATGAAAAAAAATCACTGGAATCACTGCGATTGCTCTAAGGCCGTCTACCTCTCGTCTGTAATACAATGTAAAGCTCCCAATAGTAGGCTGCTATATAAGCTAGCCTCTCTAAACCAAAAAATGTATTTCTCCCAAAGATATTTAAAGCCATAACACATCCGGCCAACGCAAGGTTGGCTTGATGCAGAGAAGGGCTTTAATTGTATTTTATTATGAGGGGACGATTATTTAAACGATAATAATTTTCGCCAGTTAAGGATTCATGACGATATCATTTACCTTAATGCCTTTTTCTGCTTCTAGAATCAAACCAAAGCTAACTTTCTCGAAAGTACGGAATATCATGACTAATCCGGCTTTTTCGTTTGGTAGAGTGACGAAGCCACCAGTAACTCTATCTTTAATACGACTTCCACGTTTATAAACCGCGAGTACATTTCCTGGGGTCATGCCTTCACGGTCTCCTTTGTTGATGACAACGACGTCGAATTTACCAACTTGATTTACGCCACCTTCTACCGCAAGAATCACGCCGTTAACTTCGGTGCTTGGAGGAGAGGGGATAAAAGTTGAATCAATTGCGCGTTCCTCTTCCCGGAGTAACCGATCTCCTGCGCGAATTTCTTCGGTGGTCCTAGTAACGTAAAGCGTTGAAATATCATTCTCAATTGCTCTCACTTCGCCAGTGCCGATATCCAGTGCTTGAACGCCCAGTTTCTCTTTAGTAATAGGATCTTTGAATTCTTCGCCTTTACGGAAAATTCCATAAACAAAAAACTCACCTTCAACTTCTCCGCGGGCATAAACCTTATCACCGGCGCCTGACACGAGGTGATCACTCTCTCCCGCTAAAACATAAGGTGCTGCTTCAATCTCTTTTTCGTCCACTATTCGGCTACGAGATAAAAAACTATTTATTTTTTCAAGAGGAATCGTTTCTATGGCCTCACCAGCGGACAGAACTCTTGCCGTTGGTGATAGCTTGTATACACGACCTGAAGTATCTAGCGTAAGTCGAGGTTGTCCATCGACATAAATTAAGCGGATCACATCTCCTGGATAAATAAGGTGTGGATTCTCAATTTGAGCATTTACATGCCAAATCTCAGGCCACATCCAGGGGTTTTGCAGGAATTTACCGGATATATCCCAGAGTGTGTCTCCTTTGACTACGGTATAGGTGGCAGGCACTGGGTCGCGTAATTGTGGTTCTTCTGCAAATGCCCACATGGCCAATACGCCACAAATCGAAAAGCTGGCTGCTAACCGTAAAAATAATTTATTCATTGTATTTATCCTATTAATTTTAGCGCTCAGGTTCTTTCTCGCTATAATAGTAGATTCTTCTGGTTTTTATATTGCATTTATAGCATTAAAAACAGTATAAATCCTGAATGATCATAATGTTAGCAGCGAAAGTTGCCTAGTTACTAGAAGTTTGTCACGTAATGGCCTTATTACCTATATTAGAATTTCCCGATCCACGTTTACGAACCGTCGCAAAACCTGTGGAATCTGTTGATGACAACATCCGCAAGTTGGTGGATGATATGTTCGAAACCATGTATGACGCGCCAGGTGTTGGTTTAGCCGCCAGTCAGGTTGATGTGCATAAACGTGTGATTGTGATTGACGTAAGTGAAGAGAAAAATGAACCTTACGTATTTATCAATCCAAAAATTGAAATCTTGGACGAAACCCTTTTCGATTATGAAGAAGGCTGTTTATCGGTACCTGGGTTTTACGAAGAAATTACACGTCCGCGTCATGTTCGTGTAACAGCGCTTGATAAAAATGGCGAAACCTTTGTGATAGAGCCTGAGGGTTTACTTGCCGTGTGTATTCAGCACGAAATTGATCATCTCGAAGGAAAATTGTTTGTTGATTATATTTCGAATGTTAAACGTCAACGTATTCGAAAAAAAATAGAAAAACAGCAAAGAAGCCAGAAATAACAAAAATGGGGAGCCACTATGGCTGGCAAGTTACTTTCGATACTCGTTCCAATGTTCAACGAGGCGGAAGCCATTCCAGAATTTTTTCCGGCCATTGATAAGGTCCTTACAGAGCTAGATCTAGATTACGAAATTATTTGTGTCAATGATGGTTCTTGGGACGGTACTCAACTGTTGTTGGAATCCCGTGCCGCCGAAGACCCGCGTATTAAAGTCGTATCCTTCTCGCGTAACTTTGGTAAAGAACCGGCTATGACGGCAGCGATTGATTATGCTTCTGGTGACGCTGTAATTCCTATTGATGCAGATCTTCAAGATCCTCCAAGCGCCATTTCAGAAATGATTCGACTCTGGAAAAAAGGCTACGAGGTTGTCAACGCTCGCCGTGCGTCTCGCGAATCTGACACTATGTTAAAACGCAACACGGCCCGTTGGTTTTATCGAGTTTTCAACCATATTAGTGAATATCCAATCCCTGAAAATGTGGGTGATTTTCGATTACTCGATCGTCGTGTTGTGGACGTTATAAAAGGTTTGCCAGAAAAGGACCGTTTCATGAAAGGGATTTACGCTTGGGCTGGTTTTAAAACCACGACCATTGAATTTGAGCGAGAAGAACGGGTATCTGGAAATACCAGTTTTAATTATTGGAAACTATGGAATTTTGCGTTAACAGGGATTACTTCTTTCACCACCTTTCCTATTCGATTAGGCACCTACTTAGGGTTGGTTATAGCAGTATTTTCTTTTATCTACGCGTTATTTGTCATTATAAAAACGCTAATTTCAGGTGTAGACGTGCCTGGTTATGCATCTCTTTTGGTGGCGGTGCTCTTTTTAGGCGGTATTCAGCTGTTCTTTTTGGGCATGCTTGGGGAGTATATTGGTCGGATCTACAAGGAAGTCAAAAACCGTCCAATATATGTTGTCGAAAAGGAAATTGGATTTGACAAATCTAACTAAGTTATTAATTTCAAAGGAATTAATTCGTCAGGTTTTGTGTTTTGGTGTGATAGGTATTTTGGCCACGTTGACACACTATTTTGTGGCTCTTGGGTCGAGCTATGTCATACCATACATATATTTAGCAAATCTAATCGGATATCTTTGCGCCGTGGGAGTGTCCTATTTTGGTCATGGATTGATTACGTTCAAAGTGGCGCTTAATCGTCGTTTACTGGGAAAATTTACACTGGTTTCTGTGCTGACTTTTCTAACCAGCGAAGTGGTGTTGTACATTCTTATAAATATATACATGCAACCAAAAGAAATTTCGTTTGCCGTTGTGGCACTGACTATTCCAGTAATATCATTCGTTATTAACAAGTTTTTTGTTTTTACCCATAATCCAGGTTGAATCCTAATCTACACTGCGTAAACTGCGATTCTTCGTGAGGTGCCTGCTAAAGAAATGCATACTACGTTTATTCGCGGTTTTTGTTATTTTTAGTGAGGTACCGGATCATTATTTTCAGTCCTAGGAAAAAATATTGCGTATTATCTTTGCTGGCACACCTGAATTTGCAACAAAACACCTAAGCGTGTTGATTAATTCAAAGCAAAATATTGTGGGTGTCTATACTCAGCCTGACCGGCCAGCCGGTCGTGGTAAAAAGCTCACGCCTAGCCCAACCAAGCAGTTAGCGATTGAATCAAACATTCCTGTTTTTCAGCCTGTTTCATTGAAAAAGATTGAAGCCCAAGAAGAACTAAAAGCATTAGAACCTGATTTGATGATTGTCGTTGCCTACGGGCTTTTGTTACCAAAGGCAGTTTTAGATATACCCAAATACGGCTGTATTAATGTTCATGGGTCTATTTTACCTCGTTGGCGTGGCGCAGCGCCTATTCAGCGAGCCATAGAAGCAGGCGACACAACATCTGGTGTCACGATTATGCAAATGGATGTTGGCTTGGACACGGGTGACATGTTGATAAAGTCGGAATGCGAAATCTTGGACAAAGATACTACCCTAGATCTGCACGACCGCCTTTGTGAAATAGGTCCTCCAGCGTTGCTTAAGACTATTGAGCTTATAGAAGAAGGTAAATTAGCGCCTGAGAAACAGGATGATAGCCTTAGTAACTATGCTAAAAAAATAGAAAAACACGAGGCTGAAATAGATTGGACCGAATCAGTCGAGGTGATTACACGTAAAATTCGAGCATTTAATCCATTTCCTATTTGCTTCACATCCATAGCGAATCAGCGACTTAAAATTCATTTTGCAGTACCAATGGGTGATTCAGATAGCTCATTGCAAAAATTAGCTGGCTTGCCGGGGCAAATCCTTAGCGCCGACAAAACCGGAGTTTGCGTGCAAACCGGCGATGGTCAAATCCTGCTTACTCAATTGCAGCTTCCCGGTAAAAAGATGATGGACAGTGCCGCGTTTCTCAACGGCTTTGAGAGTCTAATCAAGGACGGTAATGGGTACATTCGTTTGGGAAATAATTGATTTAAATGAATTTGCGTCACCAAGTCATTCTAGCGATTACGCCCGTTCTCCAGCAAAAAGCATCACTAAGTTCGGGGTTCGAAGATCGTATTTCCAAAATACCAGAGAAAGATCGCGGACTATTTCATGAGATGTGCTTCGGAAGCTTGAGGCAGTTCTTTTTGTTGGATGCTTTTGCAAAAAAACTTTTAAGCAAACCACTAAAGAACAAAGATTTAGATATTTATGCCGCGATTATCATTGGACTCTATCAGATACAGTTTATGCGTATTCCTGATCACGCTGCTATCTCTGAAACTGTTGATGCCGTAAAAAAGCTAAAAAAACTTTGGGCGACAAAGTTAGTCAATGCCGTGCTTCGTAATTACATACGAGAAAAATCCAGTATTGAGAAACAACTTAAAAGCGACGATTTTTATAGTCATCCAGACTGGTTGCTAAAACACATTCAGAGCGCCTGGCCAAACAATTGGCCAGAAATTCTCGAGGCTAATAACTTTCCAGGCCCTATTACTTTGCGTGTTAATCGGCTTAAAGCAACGCGTGAAGAGTACTTATTAAATATGGAGCTTGATTGTTTTCCCAGTGAAATAGCGAGCCAAGCGATTGTATTAGAAAGTCCTTGTGATGTTAACCAGCTAAAAGGTTTTTCGGATGGCGTAATTAGTGTTCAAGATGAAGCAGCTCAATTAGCCTCTAATCTACTAGAACTCGAGCCACGACAAAGGGTTCTGGATATATGCAGTGCACCGGGCGGTAAAACTTGCCATATTCTAGAAACCGAACCAGAAATAGAAGAGTTAGTGTCGATAGAAATTGATGAGGCACGTATGGACCGTGTTAAGGAAAACTTAACACGTTTAGGGCTCAAGGCTAATCTGGTCATTGCTGACGCATTAGAAACAGAACATTGGTGGGATCAAAAGCTATTTGATCGGATACTGTTGGATGTACCTTGTTCGGCGACGGGGGTGATACGCCGGCATCCAGACATAAAACTTTTACGGCGAAGAGAAGATATCGACAGACTTGCAACGTTGCAAATGCAGTTGCTTAACAAAGCCTGGACACTACTCAAGCCTGGCGGAAAATTAGTTTATGCAACCTGTTCAATTTTGCCGGACGAAAATACGCAAGTTTTAGAAAAATTTATTGAAGCGCATCGTGATGCAAAACATGTTCAATTGGAAGTGAGTTGGGGAATCGCACAACCCTGTGGTCGTCAACTTTTTCCTAAAAAACAAGGTCACGATGGTTTTTATTACGCAAAACTCGTTAAAGGTGAGTAAAATATTGATATATAACTCATATTTGCGTTTTCAGTGAATGGGTTTGGCGATTTTCCATACTGGTTTTAATCGTGCGTTAGCTCGCAAGTTAAATAACTTCTTATGAAAATAATTATTCTAGGTGCAGGGCGAGTTGGTGGGAACTTGGCTACCACGCTATCAGGCGAGGCGAACGACATTACTGTTGTTGACAGTAATCTCGAAAACCTAAGAGAGTTGCAAGACCGAATCGATATTGGTGTTGTTGCTGGTCATGCTTCGCATCCTGAAATACTTGAACAAGCAGGTATCGAAGATGCGGATATGTTGATAGCAGTCACCGGTGTTGATGAAATCAATATGGTCGCTTGTCAAATCGCCCACAGCTTATTTAATACGCCGACAAAGATAGCCCGAATTCGCTCAAAAGAATATGCCTCCCACGAGCGTTTATTTCGCAATGAAGCCATGCCGGTGGATGTTATTATCAGCCCCGAACAGCTTGTATCCGAATACATATATAAGCTGGTTGAAACACCTGGGTCGCTTCAGGTGCTCGATTTTGCCGATGGTGCGGTTCAGCTGGTTGCAGTAAAAGCCTATTATGGCGGTCCGCTTGTCGGACAAGAATTACGTTTTTTACGTAAACATATGCCCAATGTTGATACGCGCGTTGCAGCGATATATCGACGAAATCGACCTCTTGTACCTACTGGTTCGACAGTCATCGAAGCGGACGATGAAGTATTTTTTATTGCAGCACGTTCCGATATTCGTTCAGTTATGAGTGAGCTGCGTCGTATGGAGCGGCCTTATAAGCGAGTAATCATCGCTGGTGGCGGTAACATTGGTCTTCGTTTGGCGGAAAAATTAGAGAATAAGTATTCGGTTAAGCTTATCGAATTCAACACGAAGCGAGCCACATTTTTATCGGAGCACTTGAATAACACTATCGTGCTACAAGGCAGCTCTTCTGATCAAGACTTGCTCCAAGAAGAAAACGTCGAAGATACAGATGTGTTTCTCGCAGTGACGAATTCTGACGAAGCGAATATTATGTCGTCTTTACTAGCCAAGCGTATGGGTGCCCATAAAGTTCTGACTTTGATTAGCAATGCGGCTTATGTTGATTTAGTCCAGGGTGGTGAAATTGATATTGCGATTTCGCCGCAACAGACCACCATTGGGTCATTACTCACGCATGTTAGACGAGGGGATATCGTAAGTGTTTATTCTCTTCGAAGGGGCGCTGCCGAAGCGATCGAGGTCATTGCTCATGGAGACGAAAAAAACTCCAAAGTGGTTGGCAAAGCCATTGAAGACATTGATTTACCTGAAGGCGCCACGATTGGTGCGATTGTTCGTGAAGTCGAGGATGACAGAACTGCGGATATGCTGCGCTCTCCAGACATGGCTATGGGTGTTGGAGTGACTACGAGTAGTAAAAACAAACGCAAAGAAGTGATTATTGCTCACGATGATATCGTCATACATTCAGGTGATCACGTAATTCTTTTTGTTATAGACAAACGCTATACGCGTGACATTGAGCGGCTATTCCAAGTCGGGTTCACGTTTTTCTAACTATGCATTTCGCGATTATTTTTAAGGTACTTGGAATTCTGCTGATGCTCTTCAGTTTGACCATGGTGCCTCCCATTTTTGTTTCCATCTGGTTTAAAGATGGCGCTGTATTAAGCTTTGTGCTTGCATTTCTAATTATTTTTATTACAGGCACTGCTGCTTGGTTACCTGTTTATCGTGTTAAGCAAGATTTGCGTACGCGTGACGGCTTCCTTGTTACGTCTTTATTCTGGACTGTGCTGGGTGCAGCAGGTTCATTGCCCTTTATCATAAATGGTATGACGGAGTTGTCTGTCGTAGATGCGGTGTTTGAATCACTCTCTGGTTTAACCACAACTGGGGCCACAGTACTCACGGGAATTGAACATCTGCCAAAATCGATATTGATCTATCGGCAGCAGCTCCAATGGTTAGGAGGTATTGGGATTATTGTAATTGCTGTCGCGATTCTCCCTATGTTGGGGGTAGGCGGGATGCAACTTTATCGTGCCGAGACTCCTGGCCCTGTAAAAGACAGCAAACTCACGCCGCGAATTACTGAAACTGCTAAGGCGCTTTTTGCCATATATTTGGGACTGACAATTTGTTGTTTAGGCGCCTATTGGGTTGCAGGTATGAGCCTTTTTGATGCAACTGCTCATGCTTTTTCTACGGTCGCAATTGGCGGCTTTTCGACTTATGATGCGAGTATTGGTCACTTCAATAATTCGTCTATTCAGTTAATCTGTATTGTTTTTATGTTTTTGTCTGGGATCAACTTTGCGCTGCACTTTTTTGCGTGGCGTGAAAAAGGGGTAAATCACTATCTACAAGATCCTGAGTTTCGATTTTATGGTCTTATGCTGCTCTATGGAATAGTGATCACGGTTGGCTATCTATACTATTCTGGAGTATACCAATTGAATGACAGTATTCTTATTGGCAGCTTCGAACTCGTTTCGATACTCACTACCACAGGATTTGGTGTAGCGGATTTCTCTTCATGGCCCACATTTTTACCGCTTCTGATCTTCATGTTTGCTTTTATGGGTGGCTGTGCTGGATCCACTGGAGGTGGCATGAAAATGATTCGCTTCCTACTAATCTATAAACAAGGTGTGCGCGAAATGCATCGCCTTATTCATCCCAATGCTATTATCCCTATCAAGCTTGGTCAAAAAACCGTTTCAGAACGAGTGCTCGAGGCTGTTTGGGGCTTCTTCGCAGTTTATATTTTCGCCTATATTACTATGTGTCTATTGTTAATGGCGACTGGACTCGACTTTCTTACTTCATACACCGCTGTGGGAGCATGTATAAATAATCTCGGACCAGGTTTGGGGGATGTTGCTTCCCACTATGGTGATATAAACACACCGGCGAAGTGGATTTTAATCTTTGCTATGCTATTAGGTCGATTAGAAGTTTTTACTCTTCTTGTGCTCTTTACGCCAGCGTTTTGGAAGCGTTAAAAGCTTTGGAGCAACAGAAAGATCGTCAAATGATCATTGAAAATCAGATTAGTAAATTGATTTTATTAGTTGATAGCAAAAATAAAAATGATTTAAATCTGAATCAAGTCACAGACAACATAGTAGAAACTATTCAGCCAAAAAATCTCCCAGTAAAAGAGTACGAAGAAATACACGAATATGTTGAGGGTTAAATTTTATTATGTGATTGGTCCCTAGAAGACTTTGAATATTTTTCTAGTGCGAGTAAAAAAATCTCACATGAACAGCGTATCGCAAATATAGATTAAAATTGTTCAAGCTATTCATGATAATTCTCTTGTTATCGAAAATATTGGAAGGACTATTTTTTGATTTATCGGATCCTGAGCTTTCTTGTTCTGGTTTAAAGTACGGATGCTTTTATGTTAGTTGTTTCAAATACGCAACAAGTTGTCCTGATTTGTTGGATTCCTAGTTATTAATTCATTTACTAAGATGTTGTTTCTTAATTAACTTGCATTCATTTTTCTTGGAGTACTTATGAAACAACTTAAGATTACAACCTTAGCGCTTATAATTACATTTTTCTCAACTTCAATATTTGCTGCTGAAAAATTTTTACTTATCGATATTCTTGTATTGCAAGAGGGTAAAACCCTAAAGGATGCAGAAGCGTACTTTGAAAAAGTCGAGCCAATTTTTAAGAAGTATAATTTCTATCGATCTGATGAAGTATTAAATGTAACTGAAGTTGCAAGAGGTCAAGTGGAGGCCCAAGTCGTAAATTTATGGGAAACGCCTGATCCAAAATTCGCTTTTGGTGGTATTTTTTCCGATAAAGAGTACGAGAAGTACATTCCATTAAGAGAAAGTGTTTTTGATATGAAAAAAGCTTCCGTGATTGTGACTCAAAGGCATTGAGATAGGCTGTATGTTTTAAATTAGGGCGGCTAAACGCCGCCTTTCTAATTGATTGATATATCAAAGTGTAGAACAGACTCTTTGGTACCAAGCTTATTGTAAAGAGCAATGGCTGGATCATCACCGTATTCAGCTTGAACAAATACAACCCAAGCATTTCTTTTTCGTGCAATGGTTTTCAGGTTTTCGATTAATTTCGTTGCTATACCCTGGCGACGAAAGCATTCGTGAACCGCGAGATCATAAATGTATATTTCGCTACGTTCTTGCTCGTATTTCACTAGTTCGTAAGCGGTTAAAGCGCCAATAACTTTATTTTCATTGATAGCCGCTATACAAAAGAAATTGTCGGAAGCTAACAATTTCTTTAAATACCCTTTACTAGGAGATTTGTGTTTATAGAGTGATTGCTCTTCAAATGCATCACAAAAACAATCACGTACACCCGCCATTAATTCCAAATCATTGGGAGTCAACGATTTTATTTGGATAGGAGACTCCATCTAAGTGAATCTATCTATTTGGCGTTGCAATTTGATTTTTCTTCGCAATCCAATCCAAATAATCCCCCGATAAATGAAAAATATTTTCTGCCGTAGTAAACTTAGTTTGAAGTAAATGATCAGTAACATAACCTGCTCGGGTTCCACTGCGACAATAAAAAATCAATTTTTTATCTTTGTATTTTTCGAGTGAAATGCGTCCACTTAATATTTCTTTATGAGGAATATTTATAGCGCCTGGTATAAATCCCTGTTTATATTCATCGGATCTTCGAACATCAATAACAACAACGTTTTCTTCTTTTGACATTTTTTTAAAAGCGTCTTGATTTATTTCTATAGCATTATTCTTGTTGGCGCCAAAAGTAAATAATGATAAAAAACTTAATAGTGCGAAAAAGACATTGCGACGGGTTTTACTTTTCTTGGTCATAATTTCGATACCAGGTAATTACTATTTACGGAATTTATGTAATTTGCTCTCAAAATCGATTATAGGATTTTTTCTTTTAAAATCAATTTCGAAGCCTTCGTCTATGAGCAGCTGAGCATGCCCTTTTTCTCCTCCTGGAAACTTAGTTATCAAATCCCCGTTTCTTTTTATAACCCGCCAATAAGCACATGGGTTTGGTTCTTTCGAGAGATATGCGAGTGCCTTGAGTGTACTTGAGGGGCAAGCTATATTTACATCAAAATCGCTAGCCAATTTTTCTCTTAAATTATCTATTGTAACTAATCTACCTTTACGTATTTTTTGTACTATTTTCTTCACGGTTACAGGTGATGGACGAATCATCTTACCTGAACACCCTAAGAACTTTTCCATAGTTTTTGGGATATCTTCAATCTTGTCTTCCATACATTTAAAGCCTTCAGATTCTTTTATCTCCCGCCAGAAACATCGATCAATGCGCCGCACACATAACTGGATTTATCACTGATAAACCACATCACAATCTCGGCTATTTCATCTGGTTTGCCAATTTTATTTATTGGAATATCCGCTTTTAATTTTTCAGCGCGCATTGGATCTCCAGTATGGGAAAGCATGTTTGTTTCTATAAGCCCAGGTCGAACGTATCTGAATTAAATAATATACTATTAGCATTCTAAAATTTCCTCTATGCATAGAAGAGAAGTTAAAATACTAATTGAAGAAGATTAATAGCCTACTAATGAATTCTATAAAAAAGTAATAAGATATTTTTAAATAATTGTTTAAAACCGCCGATTGTTGATATTGTTATTTTAGAATGGAATAGTATAAATTAAACACATCGTCAGATCCCTTGTGAGGAAACTGACGATGTTTAATAAATCTAATCACCCAGTTTTTATGATACCTAATTAAAAGTTAATACGAAATCCAATACTCGCTGCGGTAGTCTCAATATCTACTGGAAAATCTTCGTATTCCGCTTCTGGATAAGCTAAGAATTCGAGGTTCAGATCGAATTGTTGGTTAATACTGTAAGTAACGCCAAAGCCGAGAGAAAGTCCTGCCCCATCTGCGTTATCTCCGTCACTATCTTCATATTCAACTTGAGCTAGTCCTATCTTACCGTAGAGATCAAATCTATCATTAAGAGGCAATATACCAACCCCATATAGACCAATTAGAGAACTCAGCTCTAGATCAAAGCCAAAATTACCCACTTCGTCATCGCTAGCTCCAACAGCAACTAAACCTTCTATGGCGAAATTTTTATTAATCAGTTTACCCGCATTTACGCTAATAGCCGATGGTTCCGCTTCTAGTTTAACTCCTTCCAAATCAAAGTCATCAAGGCTTAACTCTGAATTCAACTGAGAATATTGAAAGGTTACATAAAGGTCGTTAGCAGTGGCGGTCGTAGCTGTTAAGGACAATAGTCCTCCTAAAATTACCTTTTTCATTGTTTCTCCTAAATTGCCCTATTAGTCATTCTTGGTTAGATGGAGCGCCATCTAACGAAGATAAAAATTAAGTAGTTCATATTAATAAAAATGAATTACAAAATTATTCAAATGAATAGCCTTAAAAAGCATATTCTTAGTTTTATACTTAAACAAAACACAAGGAATAAATTTAATTCAAGAAAGCATCAAGGAGATGTAAATAGCATAGTAGACTGGAAGCACAATCCTTGGCACTCCAGTGCAATATAAACAAATTTTGTGAGTCAACGCAATACTTGATTGAAAATCATTAGGTATCCAAAATTAAATTTAGCAGCTAGAACCCTAATATATTTTCCTCGCTGACAACTCGAATATTTTGTTTTCAGAAGTTCCAATATGAAAGAATTTTAGTATACATTCCATATTTATTGAGGCGTTATTTTTACTTAAAACGAAGACAAACTAGATTATCAAGCACTATCTGTCGTTTAATAATTCCTTACTAATTTTGCTGTAGTTAAGATAGCGACGATAGCTGAGCCTAGAATAATCCATACGAACCCTAATCCCCCTAGAAAAAATTTAATTACCGCAAAGGAAGAATAGGGAAATGCTAGCCAGTCCATAAAGTCGGTGGGGTTTGCTAACATAAAAAATGAAATGGCGTTTTCAATCGCATCAAAAAATGGTGCCAATGGGAAAACGAGGGCCATTATCCATGCTGACCTTTTTAACCATCCGACATTTGGGAGTGAGCGATAGACGGCTATGCATAAAGGAAACAGCCAAGAAAACATACTTAACATAAGTAAGTAGTCGTAGAGTTGAACCTGAGTATATTTGGCGAGTGTTCCATTTTCCATCATAACCGCATAAAAGCCCTTTATTTTTTCGCCACTGAATGTGGTTTGTCCATCAATTATGGAGGCTGGATGTTCTGTGCCTTCGTAAAGGCCTCCTAACCATGTCATAACCACTTGAAATGCAAAAAAACCAATTAAACCCAATGCCCACCAAGCCCATGTTGGTAAGGTTTGATCGATCACATTTCTAAAAGCCACTAAATTCAATTTGCTCATAAGACTACCTCATTCAATTAACATTCCATGGAATATATATTTGCATTCCTTGGAATGTATGTCAAGATATTCTTCATGAAAGATCGAAATTCGATATTGGGTGCCAACATCACCAGCTTGGCTATTGTCTATCAGCACTTGTCTGCAGGCATTAATCGTGAGTTGGACCCTTTAAATCTCAACATGACCCAACTGTCTATTCTTTCTCATCTCGCTAGAAACGCGGATGTCTGCGAAACGATAAGCACTCTCAGCAAATCGATGGAAATGAACCAACCAATGGTGACTAAAGCTGTTAAAACCATGGTTAATGAAGGTTGGATTGAGAAAATTACAAGTGAAGAAGATGCCCGCGTATCCTTTTTAAGAACGACCGCTCTTGGGAAAGAACAGCTAGTGCAGGCCCAGCAAGCTTGCTTGCCTATAATTGATAAGGCTTTTACCAATATGGAAATGGAGGAGCTATTTCAGTTTTTGACGCTTTTGGCAAAGTTAAAAATAAATTTATCGAAATAGTTAGAAACCTTTCTTCAATATATTTCTAATTCGAGCTTTCACTGATGGTGATTCATCTTTCATTGCCAAATCGAACAACTGCCTCGTTTCGGACAAGTATTCCGGATGTTGGGACGTCAATTCGTACATACCATTATATGCCCATGCTCTTACAAACTTATTGTTTTCTGTTAGGCATTGTCTTAAAAATAACTCGATTTTTTTCTTTTGGGAGTCATCAATAGGCATGTGAGGAATACATTGAAGCATGTGGAGTCTTGCTTCCCAAGAGGTGATAGTAGGTATTGTAGAAATAATGGAGGCAATCTCACGGCGACTTATTTCTCCACCCTCTTCAAAAAAACGTTTTAAAAGCCAGGACACCCCAATTTGGAGTTCTACTTTTTGTAGTAGGTTGATGAGATTAACTTTTAATAATTTATCGGTTCGATAACGATTGAAAATGCCTTCTATGTCTGCCGAAGACTTATTATTCCAGTTTCCAATTTCCGATTCGATACCTGACACGACTCAATCCGCTTTCGATGTATATTTTTTTGTACTTTAATATTAAATAGCCTTTTTATTTTAATCGCTCGCCATCCTTGTTGATAATAAGCTCGCCATCTTCTTTATAGAAAGGGGCTTCCGGCCATTTTTCAAGAAGATCTAAAACCGTTTCACTGGGCCTACAAAGTTTTACGCCTTTGCTGCTACAAACAATAGGTCTATTGACAAGTATTGGATGTTCGAGCATAGCAGCGAAAATTTCTTCATCGCTCACACTTTCCTCTAACAGTCCAAGCTCCTTCGCTGGAGATTTTGTCGTGCGAAGCGCTGATTTCGGACTAAGGTTTGCTGCAGCGAACAAAGCTAAAAGCTGGGATCTTGACCAACTTTCTTTTAGATACTCAATTACAATTGGATCGTAACCAGCACTCTTTATTATATTAAGGACGTTTCTTGAGGTTCCACAATCTGGATTATGGTGAATGACAATCATAAATAACCTTCTGGTATTTTTAAATTAGTTTAGTTGTTAATTCTGGTTAATGGAATCATCGTGGACATAAGTAGTCATTTAAAATTTAGCTGCATATGCTTAGCATGATGGATGAACATCAATGATATCTCGCCCGCTAAAAATATGTCCATCAAATTGAAAGTGAAAACAGCTATACTCCGTCATGTTAAATTCCAAGACATGCACTTCTTTTTTATAAGAAAAAATTGTTAGACAAACAGCTAATGTAAGAACTCAAATTTCCACACTTAGCTTTAATATGAGCTTGGACATAAGAAAAGATAAATCTATAAAAAATGTTTGTCTTCAAGCTCTTAAGTTGCTCATCGTTATGCTTTTTCACCTACTATGATGACGGAGTCCACGGGAATAGTGATATCTCCAAAGGGGACTTCGCCTTCTTCAAAAGTAACGGATTTTACTCCGCTAAAGCCTGCGTTCTTCATATATTTTTCAATTTGAAATGTACTACGAATATTAAATCCATATTTTGTAAAAGGGAGCTTTTCTAGTGCTTTATCAGAACGAATTCCGAACACAGATCTCCCTCCTGGTTTCATCCAGCCATAAATGTGGTTGAAAAACTGAATAAGGTCATCGACAAAATAGAGTATGTTGACACCCATTATTCCATCAATACTGTCTTTCTCTATATTAATGTTCAAGCAGTCTTCGCAAATAATCTCAGTACTGCATCTTTTATCTTTTAAGGTTCGATGAAGCTCTGCTGCCATCACATCTGACGCTTCAATAGCTATGTAATGCCCATCAAAACCCAAAATATCTAATATAGGCTTCGAAAGAACACCGTTGCCTGGTCCAATCTCCACGATTGAATCGTCCTTATTGACTGATAGCGCCTCAATGCTTTTGTTGGTTATGAAAGCATTGAGCTCATTCATTTTGTTACCTATCTCAATTCCTTGTTCTCCTGTCGGGCACGAAAGTTGACTTGCGATTAACTGAAAATCTTGTTCTTGCATAGATATCTACCTTTTTGCCTATGATTCAAATAAAGAGTTCCTAGAATCAAATAGCGTATTGTTAAGATTTAAGATAAATTCAACTTCTAGGTATAGATCATAAACCCTTTTAATTCGCTTAGGTTACTCATTGGCATCTTCACCAAAACTCAACATATGCCCATCTGGGTCTTGGATACTAAATTCTTTCATTGCATAAATAGTATTAATAAGTGGTGTTGGTTGATAGCCGCAGTCTTTAACATGTTGATACAACTGGTTAACATCTTCTGGATAAAAATAAAATATTGACGGCCATGCTGTGCTTTGATGAGGGTCTATTGGCATCTTCAGTGGGATATTCGTATCGGTTTCCGACAGCATCAATTCTGTTTTTCCTGAGCGAATCGTAGCCCACCGCCATTCTTCCACCAATTTCGGATCACTTACAACTTTAAAGCTCAAGGCTTTTTCGTAAAATTCTATGCTATTAAAAATATTGCTAACATTTAGCATTGGAATGAGATTTTTCAGAGTCATCCTTTACTTTCCTCGATTTCTTTGGATATTAAAATCTAACCTAGTTGTTTCATAAGCTACTCTACGATTGTTAATACTACACGATTTCTAACATTGATTCTTTCTATTGAGTTATTGAGTTAATTTTGTCTAGTCATAAGATGTGGGTTCTAATAAAAGGCAAATAAAATATATAATCTACTTTATCATTGTTAGTTTTCTGATGTTGTAGAACCGTGTTTAATTAGATTTGAAAAAAGTCAATTTGATTTAGGTTGTTAGAGAGTTTTGACAATGGTGTTAACTCGGTGTTTAAGCTCTGGTAAAACATCATCCATAAACCAGGGGTTCATTTTAAGCCAGCGGTTATTTCGAGGGCTAGGGTGTGGCAATGGTAGAATGCGAGGCCAATAGTCCCGCCACTTCTTAACTGTTTCCGTTAACGTTTTAGATTGTTTCTCTCCAAGATGATAATCAATAGCATATTGACCTATCACTAATGTTAATTGGATATTAGGTAATAGGTTTAATAAATCTGGTCGCCATTTCTCAGCACACTGCTTTGGTGGGGGCAAATCGCCATTTTTTCCGGTGCCGGGATAACAAAATGCCATTGGTAAGATTGCGAATTTTAATTCATCGTAGAATGATTTCCGATCTATACCCATCCAATCTCGAAGTCGATCCCCAGATGCATCGTCAAATGGAACACTTTTGTGATGAGTTTTACGGCCTGGGGCTTGACCTGCAATTAGAATATTAGCTCTGGGGTTTAATTGAAAAATGGGTCTGGGTCCTAAAGCTAAATCTGAGCAAAGCCTGCATTCTTTCAAACAATTTATTGTTTCTAAAAAATTCTCTGACACAATTGCTATCCAATCTAATTTAAAGACGTAGGCGATTTCTGATTATTTTTATTGACTGTAGCTTTTATAATAAATTGGTATTGGCGATGGTTTCAATGCCGAAAGATACAATAAAAATGGGATGTAAATTAACGTAAAAGCACTAGCTCTGTTGTCGCTCAAATTAAAAGGTGAATATTAAAAGTAAGCCCAAGACTAAAGTCGTGATAATAAAATAAATGCCCAAATTTTTTTTAGCAGCTTTTTGCGATGCGATTTTTGTCTTAAAAGCTTCAAGCTCATGTTCAGTTTTGTATCTACTGCAGTGTCGACATACTTTTTCATCAGTAGGAAAACGCAAACCACATCTATTACAGCGTTTCGTTGGCTTTCTTTTGATGGCTGCCTGCAGACCTACTCCTCCAATTCCCATATTCTTAACCTATAAACATAGCGACTTAATAAAAAATTACGGACTTGATACTAATTCTTAATGAGACATCACTTTTAGTTTCCTTTAGATAAAGCTATACGCGTGAAAATTAGCTCTAATGTCTGTTTCTATTCAGTTCATTTTTACCGTTTCCAGAAAAGTAGTTATCTAGAACAGTGCCAATACTATTTATGTGAGGGCTATTTATGTGAATCGCTCTAACTTGAACCAATCACCTTGTTTAAAATACGAGATAACTCTAAAAACTCATCGGGTTGTAATTTATTGGCGAAACTCTCTTGAATAGATTGACTGTATACCGGCCAGACACGTTTTAGCATTTTTTGGCCTTTTTCAGTGATCTTAATTCGATTACCTCGTTTATCTTCTGTTGAAGTATGACGAACCACCAATTCGCTTTTTTCTAACCGATCAATTAAGCGTGAAAGATTGTATTTGCTTAACAATACTTTTTCGCCAATCTCATATTGGCGTAACCCCTTGTTTTTAACCCGATGTAGCTCGAGAAGAACGTCGTACCAATCTAGCGGTGGCAAATCTTTCGCTTTAAGGCTGGCTTCTACTGTTTCCAATAATAGCCGATTTGCTCGATGGACGCGTATCCAAGCGTCGATTGCTTCTTTCTTAGGCTCTTTGTTCATGATTTAAATATTATCGTATTTTGGTTGCATCTGCAACTAGATTGTTATAGGCTAAATATGGTTGCAATTACAACTATATATCAATAGGAGTTATATGATGACTAAGACAATTACCCGTGAACAGATAAAAGAAAAACTTGATTCCAATGATCCCATAACAATTATTGAGGCGCTTCCTCAGAAGTACTTTGAGATGGCACATCTACCCGGCGCTTTAAATATTCCACACGACGAAATAAAAATGACTGCCAAGGAAAAGCTCCCGGATAAAACCGCACTTATTGTTGTGTACTGCGCCAATACAAATTGTCGAAATTCAAAAATTGCGACAGAAATGCTCCAAGAATTGGGCTATTCCAACACATTTGAATATGTTGAAGGTAAGCAACATTGGATTGAGGCTAATTTTCCTGTTGTGTCTAAAATTGAGGCAGAACTATGAATATTATTGACAATACATACAGTGCGACAGGAGCGATGCTTCTGAGAATGGGACTGGGAGTAATGTGGATAGCCCATGCGCTTTTGAAGTGGTTTGTATTTACCATTCCGGGTTTTGCAGGTTGGCTTGAAGATCAAGGTATTCACGAAATTATGGCCTGGCCTGTATTTCTGTTTGAATTAATTGGTGGTGTAATGATTCTAGTTGGCTTTTATGGACGTTATGCTTCGGCGGTTCTTGTTCCTGTCTTACTTGTTGCAGCATGGACGCATATGTCTAACGGGTGGTTACATACGAGCGAAGGAGGTGGATGGGAATACCCCTTGTTTTTAATACTCGCTTCGGTGGTACATGTTCTTATTGGCGATGGCAGATTTGCGATGCGATCTGACAATGAGCCTATTCAAAATTAAAAAATAAGTGTTTTCAGCCAGACTTATGAGTAGGTAAAGACGAATTCTTGCTAAATTTAGCATTTTTGAAAAAAGCGTATTGAGCGTGAGGAGAATCATATTTGATTGAGTCCGTTCAAACTATGTAGAATTGTATGATATTCGTAAGACTGGTTAGCTTCTAGAATGTTGTTTACTTTTTTGATTAAGCATCTATTGATTTTTTTATATCTTCTGCAATACCAGGAAGCCATAGAGAAATTTTTTCGGCTAAGTCTTTTAATGATACTGGTTTTGAAAGATAGTCACTCATTCCCGCAGATAGACATTTTTCCCTATCGCCTTTCATCGCATTAGCCGTCATCGCGATAATAGGGATATTGGGGTTCGCTATGTTCAAGGTGCCAGAGCGAATCAGCTTAGAGGCTTCATAACCGTCCATTTCAGGCATTTGACAATCCATAATAATTAATGCGAACGAATCGCTTCCGTATTTTTCGAGAATACTGATAGCCTCTTTTCCATTATCAGCAACCTCTACAGTAAGATTCATTTCTTCTAGTTGTATAAGTGCGACCTGTTGATTTACTGCATTATCTTCGACCAATAGAACTCGATTACCGTTTGCATTTGGTAGTGACTCGGACAAATTTGTTGAATCCAAAAAAGAAGGGTTTGTGTTTTCATCTCTCAATAGGTTTATTAGGCTATCTGCAGAGATTGGTTTGTTTAGTGTTGCGGCGTTTTTGTAGAGAAATTCTATTCCATCTAGCTCTTCATTAATGTCTTTTAGAATTACAAAATGCTGATCTTTATGAGTGGAAAAATCTGCTATTCTATCGACAAAACTTGCTCCAATCGAACTCATTTCCTTCGAATCTAAAAAAAGAAATACTTGATCATTTCTTTCTGTGCTGCGTAAGACCGGGATATCTTGGAAGTTAGAAACCACAAATGTTTTTACTTCCCATCTCTCAAATTGTCTTTTAATGATATCCATATTCTTTAAACTCGAATTCATTATAAGCACTTGGATATTATCACTGGTATTCTCTTCAAAAATATTTTTTTCCGATAAAACGCTCTCAAATTCAATTTGAAATTTAAATTCGCTACCCACACCTTTTATGCTGCCCACTGAGATATCACCATTCATTAGCTTGCATAATCGTCGCACTATCGATAAACCTAGGCCTGTGCCACCATAATTGCGTGTCGTTGTCGTATCCTCCTGTGTGAATTCATCAAACATGTGAGGAATATTTGTCGAAGAAATACCAACTCCGGTATCTACAATTGAACATTCTAAAATACCCGTATTTCGAATTGTTTTGTTTAACTTTGCTCGAATGACTACATCGCCAAAGTCGGTAAATTTAATAGCATTACCTACTAAATTATTTAGAATTTGCCGAAGGCGACCAGGATCTCCAACCACTTCAGCGTGAGGTAAGTCAATTAAATCTAAAACAAGTTCGAGTCCCTTAAGTTGTGCGCGATGCGCGATACTTTGACAAAAACTTGTAAATACATCATGAATACAAAATTGCACGGAATCAATCTCTAGCTTTCCGGCCTCGATTTTAGAAAAATCTAGAATATCATTTACGATTGCCAACAAGGAGCGCGCACTATCAAGCGCAGTATTACAGTGAGAACGGGGCTTATTGGGTAGCTCACCTCCTAAAGCAATTTCTAACATACCTATGGTTCCATTGATTGGAGTACGAATTTCATGGCTCATATTGGCTAAGAATTGGGATTTGTGTTCCATTGTTTTTTCTAATTCTTTTGCTTTTTTTGACAAAGCTGAATGGGCCTTTATTAGATGATCATTTAACGCCTGTTTGTCCTCTGATGCAGACCTAAGTGAATTAATCATTGAATTAAATGATCTAGTGAGTTGACCAACTTCGTCGTTAGTCGGATTTTCAATTTCAACATTGAGATCTCCTTGGGTGACAAGGTTAGTCGCTTTTAGAAGTTGGCCAATTGGAGGAAGTATTGAAGAGAAAAGTATGCTCACTGCAATCATCGCTGCGAATAAAGCAAGCAAAGGAAGGCCAAATGACGACACAATGTAAGCTAATTCTGCCGCCTTCTTTGCTTTGCTTTGACGATCATTCATTAGTCGACTTTCTTCATTAATGAATTCGGCAATGCGAAGCCGAATACCATCCATTTGTTGTTTTCCATCTTTCTGACGTTTTAAAAACACATCATCTTTAAGATCTTCAAAAGAGGTTTTCAAATTAGAAAATTGGTAAATATCGTGCTCTGCTATTGAATCTATCCACCTTAGGCTTGCATCTTTAATTTCGTTTGCTTTATTTACTTGATAAGGATTGTCATCAACTAACTTAATCAAGGAATCGATTTCGCTTTGCCAAACTAGCTTGGATGTAATAAATGGTTCTAGAAAAATTTTATCTTCTGTAAGTAAGAAACCTCTGTGGCCTGTTTCCATATTGATCATCAATTTTTCGATTTTCTGGGCGTCTGAAATAACTTCTTGAGTATGTCTCACCCAATTTGCAGTATCTAGTGAAGAGCGAATTGCATCACTGATATATAACGAAAAGAAGCAAACTAATATTACTGGAAATAAGAAACCTAGAAGGATTTTGTTACGAATAGTGAATGGCGCAAATATCATTTGTCTACTCCTTCAGAATATAATTTAGTTCCAGTTTTATCTATAACTATAGCTAAGTATTTCTCCTTTTTTTGAAACAAAATTCAACGAGACCAACCCATGGATATAAACATCAGTAATATCTAATGATTAAATCCGTTAAATGGTTAGTGTGCGTTACTTTTATTCTTGATCAGAAGAATATAGTGCCAGGTTATTGAAAGTATTTTGTTTAACTAAGTGACAATCCCTGTTAAAAAAAGTTTTAATATTCATGGCGGGTTGTTGTCTGATCTGGATGAGTCGCTTGTGTACATCAAAACTTTTTTAAAGTTATTCTCGAATCTAATAAGATCTCTTTGTTGTGATCTGGCTTCATTTTTTTTACAACTCGCTAGCAGTTTAATGCATAAAAAATTAATTTAATAATTAATATTTAGAATTAGAGTATTTGTAACCTTAACGTTTTTTTGACGGACGTTAAATAAACTGTCACTGAGCATCTAACTTGAGAAAAGCACTAGAGGCTGGAGTATCTGATTAATTACGTGGAAAGTGGATATGATTAGTAAAATAAACTGGTACTATGT
The DNA here is from genome assembly GCA_965262305.1 of Cellvibrionaceae bacterium. Lineage (GTDB taxonomy): Bacteria > Pseudomonadota > Gammaproteobacteria > Pseudomonadales > Cellvibrionaceae > CBDHEY01. Next base: position 289,209 of record CBDHEY010000004.1, on the reverse strand, counting down.
TGTGCTCGCTTTGTTTTTTTTGTTTGCGGCTTGGGGGCATGCTCAATTTGGATCCGAATACTTGCTTACCAAAGAAGACATGCAGGCAATGGGAGAAGGTGACTATGCTAACCACTTTTACAGTTGGCATATTCACACAGCAACCAATCTTCTATTTGCTGGATTATTTATAGTCTTCGCTTTTTCGAAACAGCCTGAAAAAACCTACTATGCTTTGGTGTTAATAGCACTTATCTCTGTGATTCGGCCATTTTTTCTAACATCTAGTGTTATCGTGTTTGCGCCTCAATATGTAAACAGTACACTAGGTCCCATCTTGATAAATGTATTTGTCATTCTATTCATATGGTTAGGGTACAGAAAGGCTCATTTGTAAATGAAAGACAAAGTAGGAAATCTTAGAGATTGATATTTAATGTGATTCCTAACTTCGTGTACTCAAAAGCTTTGCCCGGCCCTTGGAGACATAACGTCCGGATAAACGGCCTGTGTTAGCGAATCCGGCTAACATTTTTGTGGGTTATTTTTACCATAGTCGCATGTTAGGGCATAATTCCATTTTATTGAGATACTCCAATTTTTTGCTCAATGATTTTACGTGCAATCATTGAAATTGGTGAGCTCAACGCTTTTTTTGAGACCTCTTCCGACCATGATTTTTTATGCCATTCCTGAAAGACTTCACCAATAGTAGCGTAGTCTTGGTCAGTGGCTTGCCACTCAATTGCACAACCAGGTTCAATCACTCCAGGCTTTATGACTCTTGCATAAGCCCCTGGTCGTTCCGCAATTACAAATTTTTTACCAAAAGAACTATCTCCCATTTTCGCAGCAAATTGGGCGCAGGGCACTCTAGGTGCTGAAATTTCTAACAATACACTACCATTTATACGAAGCCTGTCTCCAATGCGTAGCTCGCCAGTGTGATAATCGGTTATAGTTAAGTTTTCTCCAAAAGCGCCTGGCTCTAATTCTCGACCTATCTTGTGCTCCCACCATTTATAATCTGTATCACTATAAATATACACAGCCTGGTCAACGCCACCATGAACCTTTTTATTAACAATCGTGTCATCCTCAATACCTAACTCGCTTACTACAATCTGCCCTTTTCTAGGTTTTTTAAAGATACCCGTGGTAACTGACTTCTCGCCAACTTGAAGTTGAACTGGACTCGCTGTATTTATTGACAATAATTTCATACGGTTTCCATTTTTATCCGAAGTTTTTTTTGGGGAGCCTTAACGCCGCAGTATCCGAGATGCCGGGGCGTAGCGGAGGGTACAAAAGCGAAGCTTTTGCTGTCCGGTTGACTGCCTTGTTACGTGTGAGTTACAATTATTGTACATATAAACGTACATGTACAGGTTAAAGTTATGGATAGCATAAGCTATACCGCAGCTAGAAGCAACCTAGCTAAGACAATGAGCAAAGTTTGTGATGACCACGCGCCAGTAGCGATAACCCGCAAAGGTGAAGGTGCTGTGGTAATGATTTCTATGGATGACTACCAAGCTTTGGAAGAAACAGCTTACTTACTTAGAAGCCCGAAAAACACTCAGAGACTTATAGAGGCAATTTCTGTCTTGGAAAAAGGAAATGGAACGGAAAGGGATTTATTGGAGTGAAATTAGTATTTGCTGAGCAAGCTTGGGAAGATTATTTATATTGGCAAAAGACGGACAAAAAAATATTAAACAGAGTTAACACATTAATTAAAGATATTTCTAGGTCTCCATTTGACGGTATCGGAAAACCAGAACGCCTAAAGCATGCACTCTCTGGCTATTGGTCTAGAAGAATAAACGATGAACACAGAATTGTTTACAAAGCCAGTGATGACTCGATATTAATAGCACAACTGCGCTACCACTATTAACACGTAACGCGTGGGTAATATGCGGAAAAAAGCGAAGCTTTTTGGAGTCATATTGACCCAATTGTTAGGCTTAAATATATTCATAAAAATGCTTCGGATCTACGTTTATTTTGAGTGGTTCGTTAGCATCATTATTCAAGTACCCAGAGGTAAAAATTGCTATACGCCATTCGTCCTGAAATATAAACGGTTCTACAGGCTCTTTCCTTAATACATCAGTATTAATTGATTTCACAGCAACAGATGGATTGCCATCTAGTTTTAACGCGGCTGTATTTAAATTATGAGACATACATAATGAAGTATATTGATAAGAAACTTGCCCAAACCTATATCCAGTAACTGATACCTGCTTTGAGGCCTGGTATAGAACCTCAGCACTAAGGTCTGCAATGCACCTTATTCCCATGGTTCGACCTCCAAACTCTCTTCTCACATCGTCTCTAATAGCTGTTCCATGCATCGACATTATATAGTGAGGAATTATTTCGCAGCCAATCGATCCGCTACCCTCCAAGGAAAGAGATTGCGCAGACTTTGGATTAAAATTTAGCGGAAAAAGACACTTTGTTCCATTAACCCCTTCAGATTTGTCTACTCTCGCCTTGTCCTCGATATTTCTATAATAGTGACTCGATCTAAGCCAAATTGAACCAGTTTCTAAAGAGGACTTATATACCGATTCTCCAACAGTTCGAAATATTATTGGCCGATCTAAGCCAGTTTGAATTTCTTTTTTACTCACTAATTTTCCCTGATTCACGGAAGAGCCTAACGCCCAAATAGCCGGTGAGCAAAAGCCATGCTTTTGCGAATCCTTGACGGCGAAGCCGGCGACTTGGGCTGATTTGTTTGTTATTGCAGGCGATGCGTTGGTTTTACTACGAAGAAAGTTTGCGTAGCGAAAGCGAAGCACACCGCCCGATAAATAGGGTTAAGGATACCGATTTTGAAGATAAATTGCATTAGCTGATTGGCAGACCAAAATACAAAGAAAACTGCAGCTACGTTAGTTAAAGTGAACGAAAGCACCAGGAACAAAACTGAAGAATATGAATTTTATTTTAAATTTTCTTAATGGAATACTTGGCTAAAAATATTTCTTTGGGCTATTAAAGCACAAATGAAGCGACGTAAAAAACGTCCAGCTTGAACTATTTGTTATGAGTTTGCTTATAGATATTTGCACCATACCACTCATGATTACACTCCAGGCACTTTTCAGATTTTGGCGAAACAGCAAGCGCACCACAAGAGGGGCAGTAGTTAAAATAGATTTCTTCCTTAATACTCTCATAGAGTGATTTAATAATTTTACTCACTTTATTGGATTCAATTTCTTGATGCTTTCCATTCAGAAAGTCTTTTGAGTACCTAGCTTGTAACTCCCTAATCTCATTTGCATCTGGCCAATTTTCGTTAACTGGAAATAATGCCGCTCTTAGGTATTTGGAATAATGAGTGCTTGGCTCGATTAAATGCCGAAAATTATTCCATATATATTCACAATGATCTTGATCCATGATTGACTCATAACGCCGTTATAACAGGGCCGCCGGAGCGAAGCGGAGGGTACAAAAAGCAACGCTTTTTGCGGTCCTGTTGATGACTTTGTTAAATGTTTTATTCGTGTGAATTTTTAACACTTTTATAATATGCCCAATATCCGGATAAAGCCGTGCAACCAATGTATAGTAATAAAGCCATTGGATTTAGTTTTTTACCAATTTTGCTGAAATAATAAAGCCAAAAGTACACCCCAATACCAACAAATAAAAAAAGACCAACATTTGCAATTATGGCGACAAATACAAAGAAAGTGCCTCACCTTCAGCTAGTAGACTAGCTTCAATTCCTATACTCATTGTAATAGCGACTGCAAGAGCAATAACGAAGCTATAACGTCCTATTTTATCCAATATACTGAAATTCATAATTACATTTAACGCCCAAATAGCCGGTGAGCAAAAGCTATGCTTTTGCGAATCCTTGGCGGCGAAGCCGGCGACTTGGGCTGATTTGTTTGTTATTGCAGGCGATGCATTGGTTTTGCTACGAAGAAAGTTTGCGTAGCGAAAGCGAAGTACACCGCCTAAGAAATAGGGTTAAGGATACCGATTTTGAAGGCAAATTGCATTAGCTGATTGGCAGACCAAAATACGAAGAAAAGTACAGCAACGTTAGCCGAAGCGAACGAAAGCACCAGGAGCAAAACTACGGAATATGAAGTTTATTTTACATTTTAAAAAGCGGAATACTTGGCTAAAAATATTTTTTTAGGCTTAGCACAAACTTGGAAGAATTAATTAAAAGAAAGAGCCCAATAACGCCCAAATTAGCCGGTGAGAAAAAGCAACGCTTTTGCGAATCCTTGACGGCGAAGCCGGCGACTGTGGGCTGATTTGTTTGTTATTGCAGGCGATGCGTTGGTTCTGCTACGAAGAAAGATGGCGTAGCGAAAGCGAAGCACACCGCCCGATAAATAGGGTTAAGGATTGAACCGATTTCTGACTAGATAAATTGCATTAGTGGATTGGCACGTCCGAAATACGAAGAAGTGCTGCAGCTAGGGTTAATTCGAAGTGAACGAAAGCACCAGGAACAAAACTGCTGAATTATGAATGATTTATTTTAAGCTTTTTGATATATTCCGAATTGACTTGAGACAAGAATCAACCATTACATTACGGAACTAACAGCACGGACTCGAAATTCCTGAATTAATATTCATAAGAAATTTTGAGCCCAATAACGCCCAAATAGCCGGTGAGCAAAAGCCATGCTTTTGCGAATCCTTGACGGCGAAGCCGGCGACTTGGGCTGATTTGTTTGTTATTGCAGGCGATGCGTTGGTTTTGCTACGAAGAAAGTTTGCGTAGCGAAAGCGAAGCACACCGACTAAGAAATAGGGTTAAGGATACCGATTTTGAAGACAAATTGCATTAGCTGATTGGCAGACCAAAATACGAAGAACAATACTTCAAATTAGGAACGGGTGAACGGAAGCACCAGGAACAAAACTGCCGAATATGAATTTTATTTTAAATTTTCTTAATGGAATATTTGGCTAAAAATATTTCTTTGGGCTTAGCACAAACTTGAAAGAATTAATTAAAAGAAAGAGCCCAATAACGCCCAAATAGCCGGTGAGCAAAAGCCATGCTTTTGCGAATCCTTGACGGCGAAGCCGGCGACTTGGGCTGATTTGTTTGTTATGTTTTATTTTGAAACAATTATATATCGAATGGCGGGTACAGTTGGCTGTAGAGAAAAACAGTCACTTTCCAATGTAAAACTAACACTTTTTTCCGCCATAAACGCAGCAGTTAAAAGGGATAGTATCTCATTGTGATTTGGATCTGTATCGGCGCTCCATCGAAATGAATTGGAAACGCAAGATTCTTTCGGGCCAACAGGTTCTCCAGCGACATATACGTAACAAATTCTATCGTGCGAATGACAACCTATGCTATCAATTTTTCGAGTCCCACCGTTAAATGCAAAGCTATTGTTTACTAATGTAAATAACAGTGTAATTAATAAATATTTCATAAGACCTCCTTTATTAAAAAAACATAACGCCCGCTTAAAAGGCGAAAGCAACTTGTTGCGAGTCCAGCCCACGTTTTTGCCGGGCGACTTTTAAAGCGTTTGTTAGCATTATTGCTTAATATAAATGTATGAACTGGTATCGCTTGTTAAAGTTGGTGAATTGGCAAAACAACCTGAAGTTTGAACCTTTACTTTCTTGCCACTAGCCAAAGCAGCTAGCGCAATAGATGTTATGACGTCCGCTTGTTCGTGATCTGCATCTATATCAATTCGTTGCCTATTGCATCCCGGTTCAGGAACCTCTTTATCAAATGATATAAATATTCTTCCATTCCCATATATTCCGTAATTGACAACAGACAAATCATCAACCATTACAGCTGCGGAACTAACAGACGCTAATAGTAATATTCCTGAAATTATATACTTCATATTTTTCCCATATTTTGAATACTGTTTTGATGCTAACGCTCAGATAGCCGGTGAGCAAAAGCGATGCTTTTGCGAATCCTTGACGGCGAAGCCGGCGACTTGGGCTGATTTGTTTGTTATTGCAGGCGATGTGTTGGTTCTGCTACGAAGAAAGATGGCGTAGCGAAAGCGAAGCACACCGCCTAGGAAATAGGGTTAAGGATACCGATTTTGAAGCTAATTTGCATTAGCTGATTGGCACACCACAATACGAAGGGCGATACTGCAAATTAGGAGAGGGTGAACGAAAGCAACAGGAACAAAACTGCGAATATGAATTTTATTTTAAATTTTCGGAATGGAAAACTTGGGTAGAAAAACTTGTTTATGGCTAGCAAGGACTCGAAAGAATTAATTAAAAGAAAGAGCCCAATAACGCTTGGGTAATGTGCGGAAAAAAGCGCAGCTTTTTGGAGTCAGATTGACCCAATTGTTATAAGCTGAGCTATGTTTGTACCGCATACTTTTTATATTTAACGACAAACTCTTTTGCCTGTTCTAGTGTTTCTGGGTATGGCACGACATCATGATGGCCGGACCCAATTCGTATTTTATGAAAACGAATAGCCGTGCTCGTGCAAGTATTTTACTTTAGCCCATTGCTTTTTATCTGATTTTTTTGGTGCCTTAAAATGCCGACCATAATTGTGTGCAACCCCACCACAATTTGGACATGTTAATTGCTTGGGATAGTCACACGGGGCTACATTAAGCTCTCTTTTAAATGAAGAGAAGCAATCTAAACACGCGAATGCCATATTGTAAGGAGTGCTCATACTCTGAATCCCAGGGGCTTATAACGCCCAAATAGCCGGTGAGCAAAAGCCATGCTTTTGCGAATCCTTGACGGCGAAGCCGGCGACTTGGGCTGATTTGTTTGTTATTGCAGGCGATGCGTTTCTTCTGCTACGAAGAAAGTTTGCGTAGCGAAAGCGAAGCACACCGCCTAAGAAATAGGGTTAAGGATACCGATTTTGAAGACAAATTGCATTAGCTGATTGGCAGACCAAAATACGAAGAAAAGTACAGCAACGTTAGCCGAAGTGAACGAAAGCACCAGGAACAAAACTGCCGATTATGAATTTTATTTTACATTTTAAAAAGCGGAATACTTGGCTAAAAATATTTTTTTAGGCTTAGCACAAACTAGAAAGAACTAACAAAAAGAAAGAGCCCAATAACGCCGTTATAACCCGCCTAATATGGGCCGCCGGAGCGAAGCGGAGGGTACAAAAAGCAACGCTTTTTGCGGTCCTGTTGATGACTTTGTTAAATGTTTTATTCGTGTGAATTTTTAACATCTGGTTGGTTCTTTTATAATATGCCCAATATCCGGATAAAGCCGTGCAACCAATGTATAGTAATTGAAAGCCATTGGATTTAGTTTTTTACCAATTTTGCTGAAATAATAAAGCCAAAAGTACACCCCAATACCAACAAATAAAAAAAGACCAACATTTGCAATTATGGCGACAAATACAAAGAGTGCCTCACCTTCAGCTAGTAGACTAGCTTCAATTCCTATACTCATTGTAATAGCGACTGCAAGAGCAATAACGAAGCTATAACGTCCTATTTTATCCAATATACTGAAATTCATAATTACATTTAACAATATTATTAGCCGGAAAATTGCCGTATTTAAATACGGAAAGTTTCCGGGTTTTGTATTTTTGTTGATTTTAGCTTCTCGCGTACATTTTACGCCAGCACTGACTTATAACTAAAAGATATAAATATAGATTGAAAAAATAAGGAAAGATTCGTTGGGTTTTCGTAAAATATCGAAATGCTGTATATAAAAACAGTTTTTGGAGGGATGGATGTCTAAATCGGAATTTTTAAAGTTTATTGAAGAATACATGTTCGTGAGACGTTATTCGAAACGCTCGATTGAAACCTACATTAAGTGGATAAAGGAATATATTCTTTTCCATAATAAGTTACACCCCAGTAAAATGCATGACTCTCAGGTAGAGGAATTTTTGACCTATCTAGTCTTAGAGAGAAATGTTTCTCCTCAGACTCAGGCTATCGCATTAAATGCATTGTCTTTTTTATATAATCACATCATTAAAAAACCTATTTCAGTAAATCTTAATTTTGTTAAAAGTAGCAAAGCAAGAAAGCTACCGGTTGTTTTGACTCAATTTGAAATGAGCAAGTTATTGCAGGCAATAAGTCCCGATCATCGCTTACAAGCATCTCTGCTTTATGGCAGCGGTTTACGTTTAATGGAGTGTGTTCGTTTGCGGGTTCACGATATTGATTTTGATTACAACTGTATTCGTATTTGGAATGGGAAAGGCGGTCGTCATCGCACTGTCACTTTGGCTATGGAGTTAAAGGAACAATTACGAAATCAGATAGATAAGGTAAAAATTATTTGGGAAACGGACGTTAAAAATTCGGAATATGACGGGGTTTGGCTGCCTTACGCGATGCGTGATAAATATCGAAACTCAAATATGGAATTAAATTGGCATTATCTTTTCCCTTCTATGCGGCTGAGTGTAGACCCTGAGTCAAGTCGACTACGAAGGCATCATATCGATGAGTCGTCCTTACAAAAGGCGATTAGAAATACAGCGAAAAAAATTGGAATAGAAAAGACTGTTACACCCCATACGTTGCGTCATTCTTTTGCAACACATTTATTGGCTTCTGGTGCAGATATTCGTACAGTGCAAGATCAACTTGGTCATCAAGATGTTAAAACAACTCAAATTTATACCCATGTATTGCAAATGGGTGGTAACGCTGTTTTGAGTCCTTTATCGAAAATTCTTTAAGGTTTACCGGGTAATGGTAAAGTGAGATTAGAATATTGGAATATCACAACCTGTTAGTTGATCATACCTTTCTTATCAACAAATTGATTCGGTGGTAATGGTTTGCAAAAGTAAAAGCCTTGATAATAATTAAATCCGAGCTTTTCACAGACTTTGTATTCTCCTTCAGTCCCGACACATTCTGCAAGTGTTGCAATTTTTAAATCATCAGCGAGTTCCCTTAAGTGTTTTACAAGGTTGTATCTCGATTCGTTTCCATGATCGAGTTTTTCTACTAATGCTTTGTCAAACTTAATTAAATCTGGTTGTACATCGACCAACTCGGCTAGTCTAGACTGACCAACGCCGAAATCGTCAAACGCTAGTTTTATTTTCAGTTTTTTCAGCGCTTTGGAAAATTCTAATATTGAATCTTTACTTTCAGTGACGGCTTGTTCATGAATTTCAATAGTAATAGGTAGGCGAGGGTGGCGTTTTCTCGCGGCATGAAGATCTTCCAAGAGGCTCTCTACATCGCTCAGTTCACTTGGATGAGTATTTACGAGTATATCGCCTTGCAATTTGTATTTTTCAGCGTCCAAGAGCCCCTGATTTCTCATGACTTGTGATAATGCGACTTCGAGATTAAAGCTTTCTGCAATAGTAAATAATTCTAAGGGACTAATGGGTAGTTCTACGCTAGCACCACGCCCTAGGCATTCAAATCCGCTAATGCACATATCGCTCGCGTCTATCACAGGCTGAAACATCATTTGGACGGATTTTGATTCTATGAGTCGTTCAAGTTCTTTTATACCTGAAGGGAAGTTATTGCTTAACGAGGCTACCGACATAACCCGTGTATGTTCGGTTGGTTCATCTTGAATTATTTGAGTGGATATGACGCCCGAATGCTCTTTATCGATAACACGCATTTCCATCAAACCTAAATGAATCACGTCGCCATGATGCAACTTAGTAGGTTGTTCAATACGTGCTCGGTTAACAAAGGTTCCGTTACTACTGCCAAGGTCTGTAATAGCGAGTTCGTTACCCGTGTTTTTGATCTCTGCATGGCTTCTAGAGATTGAGGGAGAAGCGATACTTAGGTTTAACCCCTGGTCTCTACCTACAACTTGAGGCAAATTTACGAGATGCAGTTGACGGAGTTTGTCATCTCCGTCGAAATACCCTTCTAGAAACCAATCAGCCACTAGGCTGGCCCTCACTTAAAATACGCACGCTTATTCAAGTATCGTAAGTGAGTGGCATTACCGCCAGCGCACTTTACTTATTGCTTAGAAAAAATCGTTTTGTTTTAATCAAGTTTTACAACCGTTTGTTTGCAAAACGAATTAAAAAAACAAGGTAGATAATGGTGAGAAGCTTTTACTGGCACGACTACGAAACCTGGGGCGTCGACCCTTCTATAGATCGGCCAAGTCAATTTGCTGGTGTGCGAACAGATGAAAACTTGAACATTATTTCTGAGCCGCTCGTTATATATTGCCAACCTTCTGAGGATGTATTGCCTCATCCTGAAGCCTGCTTAGTTACAGGTATTACGCCACAACATGCCATTCGGGAAGGCGTTAGTGAGAAAGAGTTTGCAGCCAAGATTTATCGCGAGCTTGCCGAGCCAGGTACCTGCGGAGTGGGGTATAACTCACTTCGCTTCGATGACGAAGTTACCCGCTATATGCTGTTTCGTAATTTTTACGATCCCTATGAACGTGAATGGCAAAACAACAATTCGCGCTGGGATATTATCGATATGGTTCGGCTAGTCTATGCCTTGCGACCCGAGGGCATAGAATGGCCTATTGTTGAGGGTAAACCGAGTTTTAAACTAGAAAATCTTACCATGGCGAATAGTATCTCACACGCAGCAGCGCACGATGCTTATTCTGATGTGGAAGCAACCATATCGCTCGCGAAATTAATTAAAACCAAGAAAGCTGCTCTGTATGATTATGTTTTGCAAAATAAATCAAAGCAGAGTGTTGCCCAGCAAATAGATATTAAAAAGGGCAAGCCTCTACTGCATATTTCGTCAAAATTTCCTTCAGAGAGAGGCTGTGCGGGCCTGGTGCTGCCCTTAGCGATGCATCCGGTGAATAAAAATGCCGTAATTGCATATGAGCTATCTGTTGATCCTACACCACTGCGTGATTTATCCGCCGAGCAAATTCGTGATCGAGTTTTTGTGTCGCAGCAGGATTTACCAGAAGCTGTTTCTCGGCTACCCATAAAGTTGATTCATTTGAACAAATGCCCTGTATTAGTCACACCTAAGTTGCTCGACGAAGCTGCAGCTAAACGGTTGGGAATAGACAAGACGCTTTGTGAAAAGCATTGGCAGTTGCTGCGTAAATTCGACGTATCAGAAAAATTACGAGAAATGTATTTGCTCGATAGTTTTACGCCGACCCCAGACCCTGAAACTCAGCTGTATAATGGGTTTATCAATAATAAAGACAAAGCTCTAATGCGAGAGGTAAGACGCATTTCGGATGAAGACTTAGCTGATTCGCATTTTGTGTTCGAAGACAAGCGACTGCAAGAGATTTATGGGCGGTATCAGGCGAGAAATGGATTTAAGTATTTGACCGAAGAAGATCAGCAATTGTGGCAAGATTTTGTATTTGAACGACTCGCAAATGGCGACACTAAGTGTTTGTCTATCGACCAATTGCTGCAACATTGTGAAGCGCTAAAATCAGGGGTTTCAAAAACTGAAGATATCCAGATTATTCAACAGTTGGAAGCGTATGCAATAGGTTTGAAAAATAAGTATCGCATAGCTCATGAAAACGCATAGACCATAAAAATTAGAAGAATTATGGAATCCAATATAAAAACTAATCTCAAATCTTGCAAAGGCTAAGGAGAGGTTAATCAAAGGTTAATTGTGATCATACTCGATGAGTTTTTCTTCGCCTGCTAATGGAAGCCGCTCTTGGCCTATGTGAGTTTGTACCAACTTTGTGCTTGCGAGGCACAAAAGGATCGCTAAAATAGCACCCCGAACTATGAATCTAAAGGATCCTGCTTGTGGAATTTGCCGGTGCTCATGTTTTATCTGTGCAACAGTTTGAAAGGGCTGATATTGAAGAAATCTTTCAAGTGGCCGATTCTATGGAACCCTATGCGCTTCGTCAAAAAGTGACGAGAGTACTTGAAGGCGCGATTTTAGGAAATATGTTCTTCGAGCCTAGTACCAGAACTCGAGTAAGTTTTGGTTGCGCGTTTAACCTACTTGGCGGTGAAGTGCGTGAAACGACGGGTTTTAAAAGCTCTGCAATCGCAAAGGGAGAATCTTTATACGATACGGCAAGGGTTTTATCTGGGTATAGTGATGTGATATGTATGCGCCATCCAGAAGAGGGCTCTGTCAGTGAGTTTGCAGCCGCGAGCCGTGTTCCTGTTATCAATGGTGGTGATGGTGCTAACGAACATCCCAGTCAGGCTTTGCTCGATCTGTATACGATTCAGAAAGAATTAAGAGCAAAAGGGCGTTCGCTAGATGGCTTGCGAATTGCGATGATTGGCGACCTTAAGTTTGGTCGTACGGTTCACTCACTCAGTCGCCTCTTAAGCCTATACGACGGGCTGCATGTTATTCTCATTTCTCCACAAGAATTGGCCATGCCGGAAGAGTATGTAGAGTTATTGCGCGAAAAAGGCCATAACGTGGAAATTTCTTCTGATTTAGCCAGTAGCATTGGTCATGTGGATATTGTGTATTCTACCCGGATTCAAGAAGAGCGGTTTGAATCGAAAGAAGAGGCGGATCTTTATCGAGGTCGATTTCGCTTAAACCAAGCTATCTATACCCAATATTGCGAACCCAATACGGTCATCATGCATCCTTTACCAAGAGATTCTCGTTCGGATGCCAATGAGCTCGATAATGATTTGAACCAAAATCCTAATTTAGCGATATTTAGGCAAGCCGACAATGGAGTGTTAGTGCGGATGGCTTTATTTGCGATGATATTAGATATTGTTAAGTTAGTGGATATCTATGCGCGGCCGGTGAATTGGTTTAATCGAAGGTAGATCAACGTTGAAAATCAGTTAAGGTTTCTTAGCTTAAAAATCGGCTAATTTTAGCGATAAGCTGGTTTGGCTCGATTGGCTTTTGAATAAAGGCATTTGCTCGGGCCATTTTTCCGAGTCGTTTTAGATCAGATTTGTCGGAGCCAGAGACTAGAATCACCGGAATTGAAGATGTGGTTGAGTCTTCTCTCAGTTGCTCACAGACTTCGTCGCCATTGAAATTCGGTAAAAAGAAATCAAGTAGTATTATGTCCGGCCTAAACTCTCTTGCAATGGTTAATACATCTTTTCCGTCTGTGGTACTGATTGTCTTGCAGTGACCCATTAGCATTTCACTGATCAAGTTAATGGTGTCAGAGCAATCATCAACGATGAGTATTCGGCTTTCAGAGGTATACTCATTAACGATGCATTGATTTCGGCCATTGTTTTTTGATTCGTATAGCGCCTGGTCGGCACAGACTATTTGATCGTCAAGATCAGTGCCTGTTGTGAAATGGGTGACGCTAGCGCCAATGCTCATTGTGACAACGCCACTCACAAGCGATTCACTATGCTCAATCGCTAAATCTTCTACTTTTGACCGGATGAGTTCGCAAACATGTTTTGCACCCTGTGTATCTGTATTGGGGAGAATGGCTATGAATTCCTCTCCGCCATAGCGGGCAACCACATCGTTAGGACGGCACACACTTTCTTTTAAGACGGCAGCGACCTGTCGAATACATTCATCCCCTTTGGGATGCCCGTATTTGTCGTTATAAAATTTAAAATGATCGATATCTAATAATATAGTTGTAAATGGTTCCTTGGAACGCGTCGCTGAACGCCACTGTTCATGGGCTCTTTCGGTAAATGTTCGACGATTGAACAGTTGCGTAAGACTATCATACTGACTTAACGCCTTTAGCTCTAAGTTGAGCTCAGCAAGCTCATTTCGCATAGAAATAATCCGCTCCATCGCGCGAATTTTTGCATTGAGGATAACTTGGCTAACGGGTTTTACAAGGTAGTCATCACCGCCCGCCTCAATACCTTTCTCTACGCTTGCATCGTCCGCTTTCCCTGTGACGAATATGATCGGTATCCAGTGATTTCCTAATATTTCTCTAATAAGCTTGGTTGTTTCAAACCCATTGAGGCCGGGCATCTCAACATCCATGATGATCATTTCGACGGGGGAATTTTCTAAAATTTGCAGTGCCTTTTCCCCATCTTCAGCAATTAGAGCTTCATGGCCTGCTGCTGAGATAAACGCACTCATGGCGTGTCTCAGGGTTGGACTATCTTCGACAAGGAGAACTTTCATTAACCACTAAATAAATTAAGGTAACCAGGTTAAGTCTAGTATAGAGAAAAAATCTAGCAAAATTATGCTGAGTTAAACCGTTAATTTTCGTGATCAAAAGATTAATGGGTATAATAGGTGCGTTTATATGACCAAAATGAGACGTTTTCCCATATATTTCTCTATATTTGGAAAATTTAATAAGTTGAATATAAAAGGTTTTAGTGCCTCTCAATGACATAAAGGCTTAAATGTTTTTGATTAGAGTAAAAAGTATTCAATGAAGGTTTCCAAATAACGCATTTTTAATTTGTTTAATTGATATTTTCCATGCAAGACTTTGATGACATTCGTCCTTATAAAGATAATGAAGTTAAAAGCGTCTTAGAACGCTTAATAAATGATAATGAGTTTATAGATGCTATTTCGCGTCTTCGACTACCCAATAGCTTAGGTTGGGGTGTTGCGATGGCTCGTCCTTTTGTCCGAAATAGACTAAAGAATGAGGTAAAAGGGGTTGAAACTATTCAAGCGATTCAAGATCGCGTAGAGCCTTATCTAACATCGCAAATTGAAAAAACGGTTGCTCGTTGGACCGTTTCTGGCCTCAATGAGCTTGATAGGCAAAAGTCGTATTTGTTTGTTAGTAATCATAGAGATATTTCTATGGATTCGGCCTTTGTCAACTGGGCTATCTATAAAGCCGGATTTTCTACCCTGCGAATAGCAATCGGGGATAATTTACTCACCAAGCCTTTTGCATCAGATCTAATGAGATTGAATAAGAGTTTTATCGTAAATCGCTCTGCAAAAGCGCCTAGAGAAAAGTTGAAGGCGGCGAAGTTACTTTCAAAATATATTTTTCATTCTGTTGTGAATGATCAAGAAAATGTTTGGATCGCACAGAGGGAAGGGCGAGCAAAAGATGGAAATGACGTGAGTAATTCTGCGATTATGGGAATGTTTGGGTTAAGCCGAGAAAAAAGCGTCAGTTTTTCTGATCATATTCGGCAATTAAACATAGTGCCTGTTTCTATTTCCTATGAATATGATCCTTGTGATCAAGATAAGGCAAGAGAATTATTCTATAAAGAGCAGCATGGCAACTATCAGAAAGATGAACATGAAGACGTTGCAAGTATTGCTAAGGGCATTACTGGATTTAAAGGGGATGTGCACTTATCTTTTGGCCCTGTTTTATCTGGTATTTATGAGGATGCTGATGCATTGACTTCGGTATTAGACCAAGAGATTCAAAATCATTATGTTTTGCATGCAACAAATTGTTTTGCATACGAATTCCTCGAGAACCATTGCCCAGAAGTAGAGATTAGACAAGAAGCGGAGCTATTTAATCGCATTGATTTATCAAAGGAGCGTGAAAAATTTAAAAACCACGTTGAGCTTTGTCCAGTAGAATACCGAAATGTTTTGTTACAAGCCTATGCCAATCCGGTTTACTCGCGTTTAAGAAAACTTGAGAAAAATAATCAAACTACAGCTTCTGTTTCTAACGGATAAACTATCTTAATGTTATCCGACTCGGTTAAACAAACCATACAGCAAGCTTATAGTAAATTTTTAGAAGCGAAATCCCTTCGACCGCGTCATGGGCAAAAGTTAATGATTGCGGAAATTGCTCGGACACTGGGGAATATCCAGTTGGATGCAGAGGGAGGACGCGAATCTAGCGATCATCTTTGTGTTGTCGAAGCTGGCACAGGTACTGGCAAAACCGTAGCCTATTTAATGGCTACTTTAGCGATTGCTAAAGCTTTAGAAAAGAAAGTTGTTGTTGCTACAGCGACAGTAGCACTTCAAGAGCAAGTTGTTTTCAAGGATCTACCTGAACTTATTCGACATAGCGGATTAAAGTTTCAATATAGTCTTGCCAAAGGCAGAGGGCGGTATTTGTGTCTTTTGAAGTTGGACCGCTTACTATCCAGTAATGATGATCTCGATTTAATCCCTATTTATGAAGATGAATCCGGTGCGATATCTGAGGATGATATGCGTACCTATGAAAATATGATGCGAGAACTCAGTGAGGGGAAATGGGATGGCGATCGAGATAACCTTGAAGAAGAACTCGAAGCGTCAACCTGGCAGCGTGTGACAACTGATCATCATCAGTGTACCGGTAGAAAGTGCACGCATGTATCACGCTGCGCTTTTTTTCAAGCCAGAGAATCCTTAGAACACGCTGAATGTATTGTTGCAAATCATGATTTAGTTTTAGCGGATGTCGCATTGGGCGGTGGAGCCATACTTCCGGCTCCAGAAGATACGATTTATGTTTTTGATGAGGGCCATCATCTTCCTAACAAAGCATTAAATCATTTTTCTTTACATACGCGTTATCGTTCAACTATCCGGTGGTTGGGACAAAGTGAGGGACAGTGGCCCAATTTACTGGCTAATGTTGAAGATGCAACCCATTTTGTTCAGATTTCAACGTCATTCGAAGCAACACTTAAACAGGTTCGAAGCACGATGGAATCTGGTGTGCCACTAGTTCATGAACTTACCTCTGGAATTGATCGAACCGAGTTAAAACCGCGACTGAGATTTGAACGTGGTGTGGTTCCTGAACGGTTTGAAGTATTTGCGAAAGAATTAAGTTCGGCATTTTTCTCGTTACAAGTATTGTTAGAAAAAATGCATTCGGAATTGGACCAACTCCTTAGTGATGATTATAGTTCGGTCCCTCACATTGATCTCGAAAATTTATTTCCTATTATTGGTACATGGCTGGCTAGAGCTTCTAACAATTTTCTCTTATGGCAAAGCTATGCAGATTCTCAGCTCGACGAAAGCTGGCCTGTTTCACGCTGGGTGACATTGTTAAGCTTCAACGACATAGAAGATTATGAGTTTGTATCCAGTCCGATTCTAGCGTCACGAGCACTTGAGAAAGATTTGTGGTCTCGTTGCTTTGGATCTGTGATTACTTCAGCGACACTAACGGCTTTAAATTCATTTGATCGATTTCGCTTTCATTCAGGTACCTATGATGAGAGTAACTATGCCGTCGTACCCAGCCCATTTGATTATCAATCAAACGGTGAAATCATTATTCCAAAGGATTCTGTTGAAGCTAATAATGCAGAACGCCATACAGATTCGATCATCGAACTGCTACCAGATCTTCTTAGCGAAGACGAGGGAAGCCTCGTCTTATTTTCTTCTCGTCGTCAAATGATGTTGGTCTATGACGAAATGCCACATGAAATTCGAAATACGATACTTATGCAGGGTGTAGAATCAAAACAAAGTTTATTGAAAAAACATCGAGATCGAATTGATCAAAACTTGAAAAGTATTCTTTTTGGTCTCGCAAGTTTTGCCGAAGGTATCGACCTTCCAGGAAAGTATTGTGAACATGTTGTCATTGCAAAAATTCCGTTTTCAGTTCCTGATGATCCTATCGAGGCATCACTTGCTGAGTGGATAGAAGTTCAAGGTGGAAATTCATTTATGCAGATTTCAGTACCTGACGCATCCATAAAACTTATACAGGCGTGCGGTAGGCTCCTTAGAACAGAAACGGACAAAGGTAAAATCACAATTTTAGATAGACGTTTGGTTACGAAAGCCTATGGTAAAGCGATATTAAAGTCTTTACCGCCGTTTAGGCAAAGTTTACTTGTCTAAAATCAAAATATTTTTTGATCGTTTATAAAAACAAGAAAGAAATACTAAAACCTAAACCTCAATTAAAGTTTCTTAAATAAAAGCCAGTGAGAAGTGGTTACATTTTTTCCATAATTTCGATACCTAAAAGGTCCAGTCCTACTTTCAAAGTTGTAGCAACGCCTTTACTTATCTGCAAACGACTCATTTTAATTTCCTCTGGAACCCCTTCTTTTAATATTGGACAAGCTTCATAAAATGTCATGAATAAGCTGGCGAGATCAAAGAGATAATTACAAAGCACATGAGGATATGCATCAGAGGCGACCTGTTCCACCGCTTCTGAAAATTGAAGCGCTTTGATCACCAACGCTTTTTCTTGGGATGCTTCAATTAGAATGGGCGAGCTGTGTGAATCCAAACTAATTTCGGCTTTACGAAAAACACTCAATATTCTTGTGTAGGCGTATTGTAAATAAGGGCCGGTATTACCTTCAAAACTTAGCATGGCCTCCCAGCTAAACACATAATCGTTAGTGCGCGTTTTTGAAAGGTCTGCATATTTAATTGCACCAATACCCACTTTTTGCGCTATTTCCCGGATCTCTTCTTCAGCAAGATCGGCGTTTTTTTCTTTGACTACTGCAGCCGCACGTTCAATCGATTCATCAAGTAATTCAGCAAGCTTAATGGTACCACCCGTTCTGGTTTTAAATGGTTTGCCGTCTTCACCTAGCATTTTTCCAAACGCATGGTGTTCAAGTGAAACCTGCTCGGCAACAAAACCTGCTTTTTTTGCCGTAATAAAGACTTGTTTCATATGAAGTGATTGACGATCGTCAATAAAGTATAGAATTCGGTCTGCCTTTAACTCACCAGCACGAAACCTTAACGCAGCCAAGTCTGTTGTTGCATAAAGATAACCGCCGTCTTTCTTTTGAATCAGAACGGGGCTAGGATCGCCATTTTTGTCGGCAAGCTCGTCTAAAAACACAACTTGAGCGCCGTCATCCTCTTCTGCTAACCCTTTTTGTTTTAGCTCTTCTACTAAAACTGGGAGGTCATCGTTATAGAAACTTTCACCTCTAATATCGCGATCAGTAAGAGAGACATTTAAGGATTGATAAATATCGCGGCTATGAGAAAGAGAAACTTCTTTAAACTTGTTCCATAGTCTGAGAATTCGTTCATCACCAGATTGTAATTTAACAACATAATCACGGGCTCGATTGGCAAATTCTTCACTTTCATCAAAGTGCTTCTTAGATTGTTGATAGAATATCTCGAGATCTTTTAGTGCAAATTCAGCTTGTTCCGATTGGACGAGTTGATCTTCGAGTTCTGCTATCAGCATACCAAACTGCGTACCCCAATCTCCTACGTGATTTTGTGGAATAACCTGGTGCCCCAAAAATGTTAAAACTCGTGCCATAGAATCGCCAATGATTGTTGATCTAAGGTGGCCAACATGCATTTCTTTGGCTAGGTTAGGACTCGAATAATCGGCAATAACAGTGAGTGAATTGGGACTTGGTTCAATGCTAGATCTTGCGCTGTCGGATGCGAGCTTAAACTCTTGTTCTAGCCATCTCTTTGATAGATGAATATTGATAAATCCAGGCCCGGCAATTTCGATCTTTTCGGCCATGTTGTCAAGGTTGATCTGATCGATGATTTTTTGAGCTATTTCTCTTGGGTTCGATTTGAGTGCCTTGGCAGCCCCCATAGCGCCATTGGCTTGATAATCACCAAAACCTGGCTTTTTACTTGGTGCAACGTGAGCTGAAAACTGTTCTGGTATTTCAGCCTTGTGCATCGCTTCTTGGAAGCGTTTATTAAGAAGTATTCTAATATTCATCGGGTTTACAAACGTGTTTAAAGGTCAAGCGAGGATTTTAGCGGCAGGGTCTTTATATGCAAGTGGATATTAGGACTAAAATAAAATTGTACAACTGTAATTCGATCGAAATTTGGCGTATTGTTGCGAACAAGCTCGCCAAAAACAATTAGTAATAACGATAAAATTAATGAAAAAAGGGTTATTCAATGAGTAATTTTATTCGTACAGAATTGGTACGTTCCACATTAAAGATTCAAATATCTCGACCTGAGGCAAAAAATGCTATCAATCTGGAGATGTATAGCGCATTAGCGAACGCAATCGATGCAGCAGTAGAAGATGATAATGTGCGAGTGTTGCTAATTTGTGGAATAAAAGAGTGTTTTACAAGTGGTAATGATTTGAATGACTTTTTAAAACTATCGGAATTAAAGAATAAGAACAATCCTCTTCTTTCATTTATGTACAAGCTAGCCGCTTGTCCAAAAGTTGTGGTAGCAGCGGTGGATGGTCATGCGATTGGCATTGGCACGACTATGCTCTTGCATTGTGATTTTGTATATGCAAGTTCGAAAGCGAATTTTGCATTACCATTTGTTAATCTAGGTTTGTGTCCTGAATACGCATCGTCATTTTTGCTACCTAAAATGGTTGGAATTCGACAAGCCAATGAATACCTTTTGTTAGGAAAAAATTTCAGTGCCGCTGAGGCATTGGAAATAAGGTTAATCAATGCGATTGCAGATGACGTTGAAGATCTGGCTTTGAATACCTGTGATGAATTGGCGATGCAAGCACCCGAAGCACTGCGTCAAACTAAAGCTTTGATAAAATCATCTTTGCAACTTCAACTTGAGAAGGTAATAGATGAAGAGATCTCTGTTTTTTCCGCGTTGTTACAAGGCCCAGAATTTGCTGAAGCAGCAGCGGCATTTTTCGAGAAGCGCCAAGCTGATTTTTCCAACTTAAAATAACAAAGGCTTGTCTATGAATATTGATTTCCAAGGAAAAACCGTAGTCGTCATTGGTGGTACAAGCGGTATAAATCGGGGTGTAGCCGAAACCTTCGCTAAATTAGGCGCAAACGTCGCTGTAGCGAGTCGCAGTGCTGACAAAGTTGACGATACTGTCAAAGCTATCGAAAGTTTGGGCACTAAAGCTTTTGGATTTACGGCTGATGTGAGAGAGTTTGAATCCTTAAAGAAAGGCTTGGCATCTACCAAAGCTGCGTTAGGTGATTTCGATGTGTTAGTATCCGGTGCAGCTGGTAACTTTCCTGCATTTGCAAACGATATGTCTCCTAATGGATTTAAATCTGTTGTTGATATCGACTTATTAGGTACGTTTCATGTGATGCGCGCGGCATATCCATTTTTAAAAAAGCCTGGTGCTAGCGTTATCAATATCTCAGCGCCGCAAGCGATGCTGCCTATGCAAGCTCAATCCCATGTATGTGCAGCAAAGGCTGGAGTCGATATGGTGACACGCTGTTTGGCGTTGGAGTGGTCAGAGGAAGGCATTCGAATAAACAGTGTGGTGCCCGGTCCCATTGAAGGCACCGAAGGCATGAAACGATTAGCTCCAAGCCCTGAACATTTGGAGTTCGCACGCCTGTCCGTGCCGCTTAAGCGTTTAGGACGCACGGAAGACATTGGTCAAGCCTGCGCATTTCTGAGTTCTGCTTTTGCAAGCTATATCACAGGAATGGTTATCGCTGTTGATGGTGGTTGGTCTTTGTCTGGCGCTTCCTCTTTAGGAAATGGGCTGGCAGAAATGTTAAAAAAACCAAAGTAAATATCATATCTTTGCGAGCCAAGAATTAAGTTTTGTAGCATACTTGCAGGAATTTCCGACTCAATCGGTTATCTAAGTTATCAATCTGTAGGAATCGAGTGGTAATATTACTAGCTCGGCACTTTGGTCTGTAGCAATTGAATATCGCGACTATTTTGAAATTAGGAATCATTTTTATGATTAAGAAAATTGTTTTTAGTATTTTATTTTTTTCGTTGGTTGCATGTAGCGCAATTCAATCTCAGATTGAACCTCTAAAAGTATCAGTAAATGGCGTGTCTATTGAGCGATTTGATTTGACTCATGCTCATATGACTATCGATCTAAATGTAAGAAATCCAAATGGTATCGGGCTTGATTTAGAATCAGTCGATTACGTTTTCTCAATTAATGATATTCAGCTTATTGATGAGACTCTCAGTACGCCTATATCAATTGCCGCAAATGGACAAAGTTCGGTAAAACTTCCAGTTCAATTATCACTTTTTGGAGCAATGAAAATATTGCGTACTCTTTCATCGCAGACCTCGCACACTTATACCGTTGATGGCAAAGTGCGAGCTAAGCGTATTCCATTTCCAATCTCCTTTGGCCATAAAGACTCCATTGATCTCGCTAGCGCGCGTAAATCAAAATCGTTTTAGTATGTTCCATAGCAAATGTATTTCTGTAAAATGTCGCAAAAAATATTAAGGTTTTAGTATGTCTGAAGTTGTGGAAGAGTTGATTTTAACTTTTAGCTGTGACGACCAACCAGGAATTGTCGCTGCAGTTGCTTCTTTGTTTTCTCTTCAGGGGTTTAACATTCGTGAATCATCACAGTTTGAAGACTGTTCTAATCGACGTTTTTTTATGCGTACAGTATTGGAATCTGTAGAAGGTCCAAAAAAACTTGCCGATATAAAAGGTGCATTTCAGCCTATTGCAGATAGGTACAGTATGAACTCGAGTTTGGTGGATGGTTTAGCAAAACCAAAAGTATTAATTGCTGTTTCTCAATGGGGACATTGTTTAAATAATCTGCTTAATGCGAGAAAAAATGGATCCTTGCCTATTGATATTGTTGGCGTTGTTTCAAATCATGAAGATATGCGAGCGCTTACCGAATGGTACGGACTTCCGTTTACCTATTTACCTGTAACGAAAGAGACCAAAAGAGAACAGGAAGCGCAGATTCTTGATGTTTTTGAAAAAACTGAAGCAGATTTACTTGTTTTAGCTAGGTATATGCAGATCCTTTCTGATAATTTGTGCTCACAACTTGTTGGTCGCGCTATTAATATTCATCACTCTTTTCTACCTGGTTTTAAAGGCGCTAAGCCATACCATCAAGCCTATGATCGAGGTGTAAAGCTAATTGGTGCTACAGCCCATTTTGTTACTGCAGATCTCGACGAAGGTCCGATCATTGAACAGTCGGTTGAGCGTGTTAACCATGCAAACTCGCCTAAGGAACTTGTTAATATAGGTCGTGATATCGAAGCGGTTACGTTGCAACGAGCAGTTCGGTGGTTTTGTGAGCGCCGGGTTTTATTAAATGGTAATAAGACCGTTGTGTTTGCCCGTTAACTAAAGTTTTAAATAAAGTATTGCGTATTTTTCGAGAGTAATAGTATCTGTTGATAATTATTATCTCTTGTTAAGTTGTTTTTTGAGATAGAGTTCAAAACAGTTATCGAAGAGGTGGCGAATGCCACCTCGTTTTGACTTCTGGTACTCCTAAGCATTCACATATGGCAAAATCCTGATTTTTGAATGCGTATTCAAGTTTACATTGATATTGCTTCGGGCTTGTCTAGATCGTTAATTACTTCCCAGTGGCCTCCTGCTTGAGAAACCTTATATTCCCACTGTTCAACTCTATCTAGATAGTGTTGTGGATTTTGGTTATCTGAACGAAGCTTAGTTACGTTTAGTGCTTGCACGCTAAATCCATCAAGAGTCAGCTCAAAATCACGAACAAAGTTTTTCGGAAGATCCTCTTTCAAGTCTGAATAAATCATTATTGTCTTCCTGCCAACTTTGGCTTCGTTTAAGTACTCGATACCTTGAAGTAAACCACCAGAAATATCTGTATAAGCACTACTTTGAACATTGGTAACAAAATCATTCACTGTTGCTGCAAATTCTCGTTTCTGTTTATTTGCAATTGATGGGCGAGGATCGAGGACAACTTTAGCAACAATATCTTTTTCACTAAAACTGCCACTATCTATCCTTGCTACGGCAAATGTATCTCCAGGTTCTAACATTGCCAACATATAGTTAATCAACTGCTTGGCTTTATTTAATTCCTTGGTGTAAGTTCCCGAGGTATCTAATAACAAATAAATTCCTTTTGAATAGTTTGCATTTTCTTCACCGCACCCAGAAAGATGAAGTAGCATGAATGATAGTAAAAAACATTTTAAAATGTTATTCGATGTTAAATTTAGGTTGCTCATTTTTCTGCTCCTTTTTCTGTATAGGGTTCGTTGTAAACGTATTGATCGAGATGACTCTTTTCGTTTTCTCTTTTAGTTTGATGCTCTTTTATTTTCGCTTCGATCCAGATCGGCGCTGCGATATATAAGTCATATACGCTTATGAACAGTTTCCCAAGATGTCGAAAAACAAGCCCTAGAATTCTAAGTATAGAAACAAAGAAACTTAATATGATTTCAAAAATACTCCCAAATATTGTTCGGCCTGTATTTAATAGATATTCCAAAGGAATTGCGACCATTGTTAAAGCTAATGGTAAAACAAAACCTAGAATCATATTTGCCGCTAAGGGAATCCAGAAATTAATACCGGATGTCCCGTGAGCTTGCTGATCCGCACCAGATAAAGAGGCTCTTAAGTTTGCTAGGTCGACAGCGATCTGATCACGCATAAATGCGAGTGCAGATTCTGTGCATGCTAGAATCAATAGCACCGACATTGAAGCAATAATAATGGTTTTTCTCGCTCTGTCGTCCATCGACCCAATGAGAGGAAACAATTTAGTAATGCGCAACCCTTCGAGCAAAAATATTCCTGCGGTAATTTCCAAACAAATGATTACCAGAGCAGCTAAGTCTGCTACTTTAATACCACCCACTCGTTGCACTGATCCAACCATCTCGGACATTGGCAAAGCGATAAGGTGAAAATTGAAGAATGCGCCACCTGCAGCAATAACAATAACAATGAACGAAATAATAAATTGAGTTAACGCAGATACTTTGAGTGTCTTGACGGCGGCTTCTGTTCCTGCGTTAATTCCATTAAACCTCGCCATAAGCTCGTCGATATGATTACTTCGCGTCACAATTTCTTTAAGGCGTCCACCTACTTCATCCACCGATTCCGCGAGTTTTCGCCAATAAGGGGTCATATCTTTGAGGATTTTGTGACGTTTTACGGTCGCATCTCGATGTTGCTCGAGTAGATCCTTATGTTGCTGTTCTGCGGAACTATGAATTTGTTCCAGTATATTGCTATTTAAACTTGGGGTTTTATCAGATGATTTAAGCTTCGCAACAGCATCTACTGCGTCTATCCATTCTGGCAATGCAGTCGCTACAACGCCGCTATTTGAATAATCATCCTCTATTTTCGCGACCTTTTCTTGAATATTTCTTTGTAGTTGAGGGTAACCACCCAAGTCTCGTTGCACAAATCGACTAATTTCAAAAAATTCTTTATTCAGTTCGCGTGTAACCTGCTCTGCACCTTGGCTTAGCAGTACTTCTCGGTTTCGCTCAGCCATGCTCTTACGAGTTGATTCTAAAGCTGCGGCTGCCAAACGGCTACTTGCCGTAAGTAAGTGAAAAATGCCTTTAATAGCTTTGTGTGCTGAGGTTCTCGCTAAATACAGCACAAATACAGATCCAAGAAACAGCACAAGAAAAGTGCCCCAAGGACCAAAAGGTGATGTTGATATAATTGTACTCATGGTAAAGCCCTTGTAATTAAGGTTTAAAAAATACGGGTATTCGGTAAATTAGGTTGCCGTTTAACCCGTGTTAAATTTAATTTACCAGTCGAATTTGATTGCTAGGGTGCATAGTTCACGCTTTACGGGTGATCAATTCTGCTGAATTATGGCGAAATATGGCAGTTCTAACTATTTGAAAAATAAAGATAAAATGTGATTTGAACTTACGCTGATTGAGTTGTCTTACTTATTTATAAAAGGCTATTTCTGCAGCAAAAATTGTCGCGAGACAAAAATTCCGACCTTTACTCTTTTAGGGAATGCTAGTAACGTGTCCGGCCTGCAAAATTGGGCTCAGAAATTCATCAGAATAATTCAATTTAGGTTTTAATCGTAATGTCAATACGCATGAAGTTTTGTGTGTCTTTTTATATTTTTCTGTTTTTAATCCTTTCTGGTTGTGGTGGAAGCAGCTCCGAACGCGCTGGCTTCATTGATATACCCGATTTGTCTGTTACTAATATAGCCGTTGATGGTGGTGTATTACTTCTAAATGGGGTGGTGGTAGAAGAGGGAAGTTTCAACCCTGATGCGACGGGGCCCTATTCGGTAGATATTGATGAAGGTGAAGAGTCGATTACGATTACTCCAACTTTTACTGAATCTGAGGGTGTTATTGGGCAAATAGTTCGTTTTTTTCCGGATGAAGATAATCGAGTAGATGCGGAAGTGACAGAAATAAACTCTGGCGATTCTTTTCAATGGAACCTTAGCGAAGGTGATAACATTATTGAAGTGCGTTTGCAGCAAACGGAAACCAACGCAACCGTGAGCTATATCATTGAGGCAACTCGCGTTAGCTCTGAGGCCGAGATTGAGAGCTTCCAAGCCTTTCTTTCTAACCGTTTGGCGATCGATACTTATGCAACAGTTGATGAGTTCATAGAGTCTGAAGAGCTTTTAGGGTTTGTTACAGAAATGGGGGCATTTCCTGAGGAATTTATAGCGGATGACGATTTGGAGGAGGGGCAGTCTCCAATTCGAGAATATAACCTGGTTGCTGATTATGATCTATGTCAGATTTCGCTTAGATTCGGAATAGCGGGTAAATTAGCGACTGCTACGCTCAATGGAGAAAGTTATGATAGCTTTTCTACGCCATCTTTTCCCTTAGAAATAGGTGAAAATAGTTTCGAGGTTATCGTAAATTCTGAGCAGACTGACCCAGAAACAGGGGAGAGTGTTAATACGAATAGATATCTTTTTTCGATCGAACGAGAGTCTGGTACCCCGGAAGAAAGGTTAAGTGACAGTAGACTACTTTCACTTGATATTACCGGTTCCAACTCGTCAGCAGGAGATGCTGATTTATTATTTGAAAGTGATGGATTGCTGTCTCCGGAGTTTCGATGCGAAACGTCCGACTACACCTACCGAGTTCCTTTCGATTATGACAACCTTTCACTTAGTGCGACCTCAACTGATGGTTTTGAGCTAACATTGTCTCGTTTGACTCTCGATGATGAAGGCAACCCTATATCAATCGTTGATACACGTTATCTGAATGGAGGGAGGCTTGATGTTAGCGAAGAAAATGTAGACTTAGAATCTAGCCCTTTTACGGGATTTTCCTTTGGCAATGAAGATAATATATTCGATCTTAGAACCGGTGTTAATAGTTTTGCGATAGACGCTACGACTGCACTTGTGGGCAATGGGGAGTTTCGACAGACAATTATCAATATTGTTGTATCTGAAACTAATCTTATTAGGGTGTCAGACGTTCATGGATTAATACAAGCTCTAGAACTCGCGAAACCTCGCGACGAAATCGTTTTAAGTGAAGGTGTTTATTCTCTTAGTGAAGTGGATGAGAGTGCGCTTAGCCAACCTTATTTTTTAGCTAATCAATCTGGAACGGTAGACGAACCCATAATGTTACGTGCCGAATTCGGTGAGGAGGTCATATTAGAAGGCTTCGGTATTGATGATGAGAATAGCGTGTTTAGGTTGGAAACAGATTATTGGGAAGTCGAGGGAATCGATTTCAGAAATGCAGCAAATGGTTTAGTTATCAATAATGGTAACAATAATACTCTTCGAGCCATTGATATTAGTGATGTTGGCCAAGAGGGGTTAGTTATTCAAAACGGCAGTTCAAATAATAAAGTCATATCAGCACAAGTATTTTCAACAGGACAGAATAATCCCGAAGACGAAACCATCGCCCGGGAGGCTATTAGAATAGGTGGTACTGGTGAACCCTCTGAAAACAACTTTATTTGGAATAGTAGTTTTATCGATATTCCTGCTCAACAAATTGTCGTTGAGGACGATGCCGTTAGCAGTAGCATTCACTTTAATACTTTAATTAATGATAATGAGTTGACCCCTAATGATACGCTTATCCAAATTAATAGTGATTCTTCTGTAATAGGTTTCAATGACATTTTTGTGACTTCCTCGGAATCCCTAATTAACCAAACGATCAGTGTCGATGGCGTTTCTGAGGCGATTGAAGTTGACGTATTTAATAATCAGCTTGACACAGATCGCGACAGCCTTGCATTAGTATCGGTTGCTGAAGGAGATCAGGTCTTTGTTTCTGGAAATCAATTATTGGGCGGCGTGCTGTCGATAGGGTCTGGAATTGTAAACTCGGAAGTTGATCACTCTATTTTCCAAATACGTCCATTAAGTAACCCTGAAGAATGTATTAGCTTTGAAACCGTGGATGATCTGAGAGATATAGGGGACGAAGACTTGGAGGAACCTAGTACGATTGACGTATTAACTTTTTCAACTTGTGAATCTATTGATAGTCAGCTAAGCAAAGAAGAAATTTTAAGTTCTCAATTGTGGAGATTGGTTCGCGATGAAGATCTATTTTTGACTATTGAACCCGCCATTAACGAAAATTTTCGTTGGCGTACCGAGTAGAGATACCTTGTCAGATTTTCCTATTTTAGTGGAAGAAAAATCTGGTGACTTTAATGATTTAGGTTTTGTTTTCCGTTGGCGAATAAGATCTGGTGGATTCTACATCTGTGCTATCGGATACCGCCGGTCAGGATTTTTTACCTGTGGTTAGAATTAGGAATCGAGACTCTTTGAATTCGTCTTCTTTGGAATATACTGATACTTTTTTAACAGATAGGAATATTCTTCGACTTAGTCCCATTCGTTGGCGGCGATTCTTTTTACTTTATATTAGTGCCAGTGAATTAAAATTAGGGAAGTTTAACGTGCCTGTAATTAGTTTTTAATTGATCTAGTTTTTGATTAATTTGTAAATCCAGTTTCTTTTGATGTTGTCACATAGAATGATTGAGTGTTCAAGTTGCCAGCAGGCTTTGATGGAGTTTGGTGTTGAATTATCATAACTCGCTAATGTTGACATTTGTTTTCTTTCTTCAATTAAAAGATTAAACATCTTATTAAACCTTTGCGAAAACCTATTTTGATTTTGTTTGTTCTCAAGAAAAATTGTATTGAATTTTGTATAGGACATGGTTGAATCACCAAGCCCCAAAGATAGCATGTTGTTTATGTAGCTCGAATATGCAAATCGCATAAATTCTTGTTGGTTTTGCGAAAGATTATTATCCTTGAATAGAGTGAGCTTTTCTTTATTCAAAGAGCTAGGTCTGGATATATTTCTAACTAATTCAAATAAATTATGTTTGCACTGAATTTTTGTTTTTTCTAGTACGCAATTTTGTAAACTGTTTTCGTTTGAAATAGATGTTTCTTTGTTTTTTTCCTTATTTGAAATACTTTCCTTTGGACCGGTGAACTGTCTTGCGTTTTTGTTGTTTTTTACCATTTTGGGTTTTGCAAGTTCAATGTTAAGCTCGTTTGCATCCCGTTTTAGTAGCAACCATTGTGTAGTTGTATTGCTATTTTTAAAATCCTGAAAACTTGGTAGTCGAGCGCCTTTTCCTTTTGATTTAATTAAACAATAGATTTTTTCGTATTCGTTTTTAGAAAAGCTAATACAATCGTCATAGTTTAAAGCTATAGAGTGTACCGAGAAACATAAAAAAGAAAATGGAAAAAAGAAGATCAAAGACTTTATTTTGAGATTATTCGAAATATTTCTTAGCATATTGGTAGTCTTCAGGAGTATTAATATTAAAAAACGGATCAATTTTTTCAAATGAGAAAGGGCATGAGATAACGTCTTCTGATTTTACAAAGCCTTTTATACTTCTATTTCCAGCATCTAGATATTGATTGATTTTTGTTTTGAATGTTAACGGCCATAGTCCGATTGTATAGTGATTCCTTCCATTGCTATTAGCAATCACAATGCGGTCTTTTTTCTGTGATTCTAATAGTTGGCGAACTAAATTTAGTGGAATGAATGGACAGTCGCCACTTACTACTATTAGTTGATTTTCTTGCATTTTTTGTTTTTCTATCCAATTCATCACACTGAAGATACCTGACAAAGGGCCGAGGTAAGAATCACTTTCGTCTTTTACCTGAGAATAATGGCTATAGTTTGAAAAGTCGTCCAAAGCGTTAAGATTTAAAATGATATCGCTAGTTTGGGGCTTTAACCTTTCAATAATATGATCGAGTATTGACTTACTATTTAATTCCAATAAGCATTTATTTCCACCTCCAATTCGTCGGCTTTTGCCTCCAGCGAGTATTGTTGCGATTGGAAAAGATTCTGTGCTCATTTATCCTTCTTTATAGATTCAAAAATTTAGGTACAATGGTATCTGCAATTAATTCGTTTTTGAAATCTAAAGTTACAATTAACGAAACTAAATTTATATTCAAGCGCTACTCGTATAACTCGCTTTATCTTTCTTTTATTGAGGTTGCTAGACGTGGATTTGGAAACAATTCGTCGGGAATATTTAAAGGACGGTCTTGATTTTCATAATTTAGACGACAGTCCGATTATTCAATTTGAACTTTGGATGAAACAAGCAATATCAAGTGGTATTCAAGATCCTACGGCTATGGTGCTTGCGACAGCAAATGAAATTAGCCAACCTTCCCAGCGAATTGTCCTTCTTAAAAAATTTGATGATAAGGGATTTGTTTTTTACACCAATTATGGAAGTAAAAAAGCGCGGGATATTGCTGAAAATGAATCCGTGAGTTTACTTTTCCCTTGGTACTTCATGGAGCGGCAGATTCATGTTTCAGGTGTAGCTGAGAAGTTAACAGAAGAAGAATCGGCTAGTTATTTTAGAACTCGACCTAGGGAAAGCCAGCTAGCAGCTTGGGCTTCAGAGCAAAGTAAAAAAATCGTATCGCGAGATTATTTAATTTCGGAATATAACAAGATCGAACAAAAATATCAGGATTCTGAAGTCCCGCTACCCGCTTTCTGGGGTGGTTACCGAGTTAAGCCAAGTGAAATGGAGTTTTGGCAGGGCGGTGCAAATAGACTTCACGATCGATTTAGATATAAGCTGACAGATACTGAATGGTCGATCTTTCGATTGGCACCGTAGCTCATGATCAGTGATGATAAACATAAGTCAATTATTCTGATTGGCATGCCGGGCGCAGGAAAGAGTACGCTTGGTGTATTATTGGCAAAGAATTTAGCTAAAACTTTTGTTGACACGGATATTGTTTTACAAACTCAAATCGGTTCGAGTCTTCAAGAATTCTTGAATCGTTTTGGTTACATGTCGTTACGAGAGAAAGAACAGGAGATGCTATTAAATTCGAGTTTCAAAAGCCAAGTCGTTGCAACCGGTGGCAGTGTTGTTTACAGCGACGAAGGAATGGCACATTTAAAGCAGTTTGGTACCTGTATTTATTTAAAATTGTCAATGGAAAGCTTAAGGTTAAGGGTAGGCAATATCGATAACCGAGGCGTGGCTGCTCCGAAGTCCATGTCATTTGGCGCATTATTTGATGAGCGTAAAGCACTATACGAGAAGTATGCTGATATAAGTTGCGAAATAGAGGGGATGTCGATAGAAGAAAGTGTGAAGCTAGTCGAAAATTCTTTGTTGTAAATCTTTTAACAAATTAAATAAAAGTTATGTTTTTAGGTTCCGAAATTAAATCATTAATAAAACCCAGAGCATAGTCTAAATATAGATATTTAGATGGGTGCTGAGTATGTTGGTACTAGCTTTTATCTGTTTCAGTTTTGTGACTAATTCAGAAAAGTAATATAAGAAAAGTATCTATTTCCATTCATTATTTTTAACTTTCACTCAATACGCTATAAATTAAAACGAGAAGAGTCTTAATTATTTTATCTTTAGTTGTACTCTTCAAGATTAGTTTTTCCTTGCATTGCTCTTAATATGTAAATCATTTAAGCCCACATAATGTGGGCTTTTTTTCTCCCTATTCCTAATGTCACAAATTATTAAAGGTCTTTAGATTGGTAACTCAGTGGTATATTTGACCTGTTTCAAGGCAAATGCGGAGTTTACTGATGAGACGTTAGGAAGATGCACTAATCGCTGTTTCAGCAATTTTTCGTATTGATCGACACTGCCTACAATAAGTCTTAACAGGTAATCCTTGTCTCCTGTAATTGAATAGCATTCGACTATTTCAGGAATTTCATGCACTGCTTTTTCAAAAGCCACTAAGGAATCTTCGTCATGACTTTTTATTGTCAGATAAGCATGCACAGATACATTTAAATTCAGTTTTTTAGGGTCTAGTAGTGTTACCCGGCTGCGAATATATCCATGTTCTTCTAAACGTTTCACGCGTCTCCAGCAAGGAGTATGAGATAATCCTACCGCATTGCCCAAGTCGGCCATTGAGATATCGGCATTTTTTTGCAGAGTTATCAGAATTTTCTTGTCGTAGCTATCAAGACTTTCTGTCTCATTGAGTTGCGAGGCCATAAACTGGGGAACCTTGTCGCTAAAATTGGTCGAAACAAAATTGCAATATTGTGCCAGGAGTGTGATTATAATCCCACGTCCTTAATGCCCATTTCAAGGGCGTTATGAGTTTTTGGAGTATCAAATGATAGAAATGCTGTCGCTTCTTCCCTCGGATCCACTTTTGGGGTTGATAGCTAAGTACCAGGAAGATAATAGTCAAAATAAGATTGACCTTGGGGTTGGGGTTTTCAAAGATGAAAAAGGAGAAACGCCGATTTTAAGCAGCGTTAAGCGTGCAGAGGAAAAGCTTTTTGAACTTGAAAATACGAAGAATTATGTTGGCCCCCTAGGTAATAAAGGGTTTAATCAATCCATCGCCAAGCTTGTGTTTGGGGAAAATAGTCAAGTACTTGCTAATGGAAGACTGGCGATGGTTCAAACCACGGGCGGTTGTGGAGCTCTAAGAGTCGCTGCGGAGCTCGCCATTAGAAGTAGCCGTGATGCACGGGTTTGGGTGAGCGATCCAACCTGGGCGAATCACGTCCCACTGCTTGGCAACGCTGGCTTACAAATAAAGTCATTCCCTTATTATGACTATGACCAACATCAAATTCGATTTGACGAGCTTCTTTCTACACTTCAATCTGAAGCTCGCCCAGGTGACTTGGTTCTACTTCATGGTTGTTGCCATAACCCTTGCGGTGCGGATTTATCTCGGCAACAGTGGCGTGATCTTGTCGATTTAATAAATAAAATGCACCTCATTCCATTTATAGATATTGCTTATCTAGGGTTTGGAGATGGTTTAGAGGAGGATAGCTTTGGTGCACGATTAGTTGCAGACATGTGTGAAGAAGCTTTATTTACGATTTCTTGCTCTAAGAATTTTGGCTTGTATCGCGAGCGTGTTGGCGCAATTGGAGTGCTTTCCGCTTCTAGTTCGAATACACAAGTTGCCGTGAGTCACATAATTAATATTGTACGTGGTATTTATTCAATGCCGCCTTCTCATGGGGCTGCAATTGTAGAGACTATTCTTTCCGACGATTCCTTATTTAAGCTATGGCGAGAAGAGCTAGAGCAAAACCGTAAAAGGTTGGTTGAAGTTCGGTCTGATGTTGTAAAAACCATGGAGAAATTTGGTTTTGGTGAAGTATTTGCGTTCATTGGTCGAGAAAAGGGTATGTTCTCTTTTTTAGGGCTTGATTTTTCGCAAGTAGAACAATTGGTTGATGAGTACTCCATATACATGGCTGAAACTAGCCGAATTTGCTTAGCCGGATTGAATGGGCAAAATATTGACTATTTTTGCCAGTCTGTCGCGAAGGTAATTGAGACCTCCTATTCAAAATGTGGCCAAAGTTAAATCTAAGTGCTTAATAAGTGTTCTATAATTAGATCTGGCCCTCTTGCAATTGCGCATTTTAAGAGGTGATCTTAGATTTAATTTGTATTGATGTACTAGATGACCGACGCCGTCAAACTTCATGTAGACGAGCTTCGCTTAGGGATGTACGTATCCAGGCTTGATAAAGAATGGCTGGATACGCCTTTTCTTATGCAAGGTTTCGTTATAGAGGATCCAGAAGATATCGCAATAGTAGCCGAATATTGCGAATACGTCTGGATAGATAAGACTTATCAATCCCTACTGAGTAATCACAGTTCTTCGGCTGGTAGTGCGAGGTCTGCACCGCTTAATCATTACGCTTATCAAAACTCCGTTGAAGAAGAACACAAAAAAGTTTACAAGGCGTTTAAACAAGCTCGTTCTATCACCAAGGATTTAATGGATGATATTCGTCTTGGTGGAGCCCTAGATACTACGAATGCAAAACAAATCGTAAATGATTGTGTTCAATCGGTTCTTCGGCATCCCGATGCCTTGCTTTGGATGTCCAAAATACGTGAAGAAAGTGAATACACATCGGAGCATTCCCTAAACGTGTGTATTTTAGCCATTAGTTTTGGGCGGCAATTAGGAATGGATCAAGAAGATCTCGAAAAGCTTGGACTATGTGGTTTACTCCATGACGTAGGAAAAATGCGAGTACCTACCGAAATTCTCAATAAGCCTGGAGAATTGACTGAAAAAGAAATGATTTTGATGAAGTCGCATACTGTTCACGGAAGAAACCTACTGCTCTCTGCGAAAAATGTATACTCAGGAACGATAGACGTTGCATATAGTCACCATGAAAAGGTTGATGGTACCGGATACCCTAGAAAGTTGGTATCTGCAAATATATCTCGCTACGCAAAAATCATCTCAATCGTCGATGCTTACGATGCAATGACAGCGAAGCGTTGTTATTCAGAAGCTATTACTTCTACTGAGGCTCTAAAACGGATCTACGAAGATCGAGGGAAACATTTTGACGAAAATTTAGCAATACAATTTATTAAGGTGATTGGGTTATTTCCTTCTGGAAGTATCGTCGAGTTATACAACAACGAGGTTGGAATTGTCATTGAAACTAACCCGGATAGACGACATCTTCCCCGCGTGATTTTGGTCCGAGATAAGCACAAAAACCCGTTCACAAAGGAACGAATTATTAATCTGGCCGATATCGAGAGCGATGATTTACCAAAAAGTTACCTCATCAAAAAAGTTTGGCCTGATGGCACATTCAACATATATTTACGTGAATTTCAGGAAAAAGGCCTAATTTTACGAATGTAAGTAGTGACATTAACGAAAAGTTAATCTTGCTTACAAAGTAATCTATAATGAAATTAACAAGTCTTTACTAATTAATAAGTCAACGTTTTGCAAAGTCTAGATGAGATAAATATTCAATGTCCTTACTGTGGCGTAAATTCCTCGGTGCTTGTGGATTGTTCTGTAGAGGAACAGACATACATTGAAGACTGCGAAGTGTGTTGTAAACCAATGGTTATTCAAGTAAAAACCGATGATATTGGCGTAGCGCATGTCACCGTAAGTGATGAAAACAGCGTGACATCTGGCTATTTTAACTCGGCATATTAACTTCACATGTGATCTTTCGTTTCTTCTAGAAACATTTTTCGGTAACGAAAACGTCTTGCTGTAACCTTAGTTAACCTACTGATAAATAAATAAAAAATTTGTGAAAATTCACACTTTTATTGTTAATTAATGGGAGATATTTCGGAAAATCTTGTCTAAGATAATAGTGTGAAAGATAAAAATAAACAGGATTTACATTAATCTATTTAGTATATGTAAAAGCATTTAATTGTGGAGTTTTTTGAATGAATACTTCAGATGTAGTCACAATTGCACGCTTGCTTTCAATGGAGTTACGTCATCTATTGTGCGATGGCAAGCCACAACAAGCATTTGAAATTGCTGAAATTTTGGCCCTGCTACCTGAAAATCCTTATGATAAGGTTAAAGAAAACGCTGTGGTGGGTTTATTAGCGTCTTTTTTAGCGAAAAATGATGTTCACAAAAGTAAAAGGCACTTAAAGCCTCTTGTGGATATACTTTTAAGGTTAGAGGCAGCTGAAGCAGCTTAAAAAGTTGCAATAGTTTTCTGCGTTGGGCATGTGCTTGATAAGGCTATTCTTGTCTCGTCTGTAGCTACAAGCATTTGAAATCATTGAAAATTTACCTTTTGGGTCGAGATATCGGTAAGTCTAGTGAGTGCGAGTATTCCGATATCCCAACTTATTGGATCAGTTCAATTAGCTATTTCTCAGTGCCTGAATTCGTTTGTCTAGTGGTGGGTGGCTAGCAAACAATTCTCTCATACCACTTCTCAGTCCACTGCTTATTCCAAAGGCAAGTAATTCATCTGGCATAGTTGAAGGTTGTCCAGATTCTTTCTGTAACCGCTGCAGTGCGCCAATCATTCCTTGTTTCGATGCAAGACTTGCTCCTGCTATATCCGCCCGATATTCCCGCCAGCGAGAAAACCACATGGTGATGGCCGATGCAAGAAAGCTAAGGATTATTTGAGCAAACATTGAACCGATAAAATACCCCATGCCGTGGCCACGCTCATTTTTAAACACAACGCGATCGATAATGTGACCAATTATTCGGCTGAAGAAAAATACGAAGGTATTTACTATTCCCTGAATTAACGTAAGGGTAATCATATCACCATTGGCGACATGGCCCACCTCATGGCCGAGTACAGCCTCAATCTCATCGCGGTCAAATCGACTTAGCATGCCTGTACTTACAGCTACTAGTGCATTGTTTTTGTTCCAGCCGGTGGCAAATGCATTGGCCTGATCTTGATTAAATACGCCGACTTCCGGCATCCCAATACCAGCCTGTTTGGCTTGTTTTGCAACGGTATCCATTAACCAGTGTTCCATAGCGTTATTTGGTTGTTTAATAATTTGAACACCAGCAGAACGCTTTGCCATCCACTTTGAGATAAACAAACTTATAAAGGATCCAGACATGCCAAAGACGGCGGAAATAATTAGCAGAGAAGTGAGGTTCAAATCGGTGCCATTGGATTGAAGCGCCGAATCAACGCCTAGCAAGCTAAGTGTAATACCAGCTACTATCATGATGGCAAAGTTAGTTGCCAAAAATAGAACGATTCTCATCATGGTTCAGAATAACCTCGTTTTAGTCAATTGATACATTAATGATGGTGTTTCGGAAATTTTCAATCTTTACAAATCTATATTTTGGAAAATAGTTATTGCCAATCGCAAAAATATAATACAAAAAAGCCGCTCATTATTTGGGGAGCGGCCTTTCGCTTTTTTTATCTTGAGTGGGTAAATGCGATACAATTTTATCCCTTCTCTGGAACCTCCTGAATATCAATTTGATTTTCTATTCTAGGAGTATCT
Organism: Cellvibrionaceae bacterium; assembly: GCA_965262305.1. Classification (GTDB taxonomy): domain Bacteria; phylum Pseudomonadota; class Gammaproteobacteria; order Pseudomonadales; family Cellvibrionaceae; genus CBDHEY01. The sequence goes on along the minus strand of CBDHEY010000004.1, from coordinate 252,376 downwards.
TCTTCAGGAGCAGTAATTAGCGAGTCTATTGAGGTATTGGCTAGTTTTTCGTAATTAAACTTAGATATGGTAAACATTTGGTTCAAGTCCCCACGTTTAACATAGTAATTATTTTCCATTTCGATAAACTGATAACTCAATGTGCCTTCATCTGTTACAACTTCGATATTGCTCGTTTTAGAATCGCCAAATTTTAACGGTTCAAGCTGTACGTTTTGAATTCGAAGTGTATTGAAAGTATCAGCTAGCGTGGTTGCTTTTTCCTGATCAACTTCAATTTCTGCTTTTTCTGGTGTGCCACCTGACAAATACCATACTGTTTCGCCTTTTATCAATTCAAAGCTATCACCTTTGATAGATTTAATGTTTTTTGTTGAAAGCAGAGACTTATCCAACCATTGATCTGCTTTAACGGGTAGGTCAAAGGTGTTAAATGATATTGCAAAAACATCATTTTCGTTATCTCTCCTTGCATGAACTTTCCTAAAGCTGGGAGATGAACCCAAGTAGAATTTGCTAACAGATTTTTCACCATCAAATAATTCAACATATCTTTGAAAATTTTCTTCACTGACTTCAAACCTTTCTTTTGCGCTGGATGTAGTCGCGATTGGCCAGCTAACCGAAATGTCCATAATTGCATTTAAATTGTCTTCCATTTTATTTTTCGTGACTGGCAGGTTGTTTAATGAAGGTATTAGCCAATGATCTCCGTTTTTAACTAGATCGACTGTTTGCGAGCCATCTTTCACTAGCACTTTAGTGATATTGTCGGAGTTAATTACTACAAAAGGCTTCGTTTCACTTGCCGCTAATCTTTTAGATTCGTTGGTGTAAAGAGAAAATACGATAACAATTTGAACAGCCAAAAGGCCAAGTAAATATAAGTGATAATTTTTCATTTTGGCCTCCTATTATACCTGCGCTAAAGAATCTAAAAATCGAGCGTGTTTTTTTAGTTTCCATTGTCGTTGAACTAGTGCTATCACAATTAAAATTAGTGCAGCGACAATGTAGTTCAAATACTCCCAAAACTGTTGATCAGCTTTTTCCATTGGTGGAAGAGTACGATTAAATTGACCTCGCGAACGAATACTTAAGAGTCCTTCATCTTCCAATGACCAGTCAATCGCATTGGCCAACATTTGCAAAGTTGTTAAATATTGCCCACCACTGGTTGCGCCGATCGTTTGGATTATTTGATCTCTGAGAAAATCATTCGAGCTAAAAAGAATGATTCTTGCTGAAGAGGTTGATTTATCGATAACACTACTAATTGTTTCTTTTTCTTCTTCGCTCGATTCATCTTCCTCTGATTCGCTTTCTCCAATTAAAAGAGGAGATTCTTTTCCTGCGAAGAAAGAATCAAATTGTCCCTGTGATATTACACCTAGTAATTGTGAACTAAGATTTCCCTCTGGTGTATAGACCGCGTTACCAGCTCGATCCATTCTAGGAGTAATGTCCATAGAGTCAGATAGCCATGTGTTTTCAGTGCTTCGTAATAGCTCAGTAACCACACGCGAATTATTTTTTTCTTCATCTAAGATAATTGGAGATGCCCAAGTCAACGTGGCTTGCTGTAGTTCGGAGGTAATTAAATTTTCCGAATTAAGTCCATTTCCGCGAATGTCAACGAAATAAGGGTAATCGAGCATGTGAAGTTCTTGAATTTGAAAACCACCGACATTTCTGGGGATTGGTACAGGAAATTGAGTGTTCTGAGTATCCATAACAAGTTTATTGTCTACCTTGAGACCATGATGTTCTAACCAATTTTCTAGGCCGCTGTTATAGGCTCTTAGTCCTAGGTTACGATTTTGTGGACTTGAAATAAATGGTGAGCTTGAAACGATAACCGTGCCTCCTTGCATAAGAAACTGGTCCACTGCAAAGAGCTGTTTTTGATCGAGGTTTTCTGGAGCCATTAACAATAGAATATCCGCTTCTCCTGAAACACTGCCATCACTCAAGTCTTCGCGGTTGATGTTTAGCTCGGAAGAAATAAATTGCTCCATAAAATTAAAGCTAGCACCACCCCCGAATTGTGCCATTTGAGGAGTGATTTCTGGCGCTACGAAGGCAACATTTTTTGTGAATCCGGTTGCAAATCGTTTAATTGCAGCATCTAAATTTCGCTCGAATTCTTCTTTGGAAAAATCCCCAAGTGGAATCTGAACTATTTGTTCGCCGGCACTTAAGGTTAAATAAAAATAAAAGCTATCGTTGCTAAACAGGCTAGTTGCCATAGGTTGAAAGCCAAAATCATTTGCAATTTGTTGAGCGACTCTTCCGCCGCTAGCCTCTGGGTCAATAAAGTTGGAAGTGAGTCTTCCTTGAGCGCGCGTTTTAATATCAGCTATAACGGATTGGATTTCGCCAGAAAAATTTCTAAGCGATTCAGGTAGCTTCGATTCGTTAGAAACATAAGCATTAAAAATGAGATTGTTTTTAACGGTGTCGAATAGATTTCCACCAGCTTGGTAACTATTTAACGCTTTCTTAATTGCTCTAGTGAGATCATGTTCTGGATTACGTAATACAACATTGACATCACCTGGGCCGCGAGATTTTACCTCAATCAAATCTTGAAATCCCAACACTTGATGTTGATCGCCATATTGAATCAAGATATTGAAATATGAGCTCACAATTGCGGATTGGTAACGATCGGCTATTTGAAAAGGAGTGGGTTGAATACCAAATTTTTGATTGGCTTCTTGTTCGATTTCATCTTTTCCTGTTGGATCAATAAACTCCGCTTGAATTCGTCCGTCGCCAGCGATCTCATATTCGCGAATTAGGTCTCGCAACTGAGGCACAAGAGGTGCTAGTAGTGGATGCGTTTTCTCGCTAAAATAACCTCGTATCAACAAAGGTTCTTGTAGCTGGGCGATATAATTGTGCGTAGCATCAGATACCGAATATAGGTTTCCTTTTGTCGTATCTATACGCAACCCATGGACTTGGCTTAGCCAAAAATTTCCAATAATCAAATTGGCAATTAATAACGCTGTGGCAAATTTCCAATTATTGTGATGTGTCTTAGTTACATTGCTTGCTTTCTTTTTGGTCCATCGTTCTTTTTCTAACATAAATGTATTTAATGTTAGAAAGACAAGAATGATACTGATGTAATAATAGATATCACCAAAATCCAATACCCCTCGCGTGATAGAATCAAAACGCGAACCGGTCCCAGCTAGGCGAAAAATTTCTCCCATCGCATTGCCGACGAAATCAGTTAGTGTGGATGTACCTATCAAATAAAATGCGCCACACAAGGCAACGGCACTGATTAAGCTCACAATTTGATTATCGCTGCGCGCAGATACAAATAGACCAATACTCAAGTACGCAGAACCCAAGAAAAATGCAGCAATGTAACCAGATAAAACGGGACCCCAGTCCAAATCAGCAATAATCGAGACAGTAATTGGAATAGGTAACGTCATTAGCAAAGCTAGCAGAAGCAAGATGATACAACCTTTGAACTTTGCTAAAACAAAGTACCAAAGCGGAGTTGGTTGAGTAAATATATATTCGATGGTTCCTGTTCTGCGCTCTTCACTCCATAATCGCATTGTGAGTGTACTGGCTAAAAATATGAGCAATATTGGCATCCACTCAAATAAAGGTCTTACATCAGCAATGTTTCGTGAGAAAAAAGATTCTCCCCAAAAAAATACAAACAATGTAACAATTGCAAAACTTGCTAAAAATAGATAGGCAATTGGCGACGCAAAAAATAGTGTGACTTCTTTGAGTGCGATACGTTTAATCGAGTTAAACATAGAATGAGTCGCAATAGAATTAGGCTGCATTTTCTACCACCTCTTTATTGTTAAAATTAGCATCTCGAAACATTGCTTCTAGATCATGTTTCTTTCCATGCAATGAAAAGAGATCTGCTCCTGATTGAATTATTTTTGCAGCGAGAAGGGCACTGAGTTTTTGTAGGCTCGCTTCTGAATTAAAAGTAATCATGTATTCAAACGCCTCATGTTCCGAACCTGTATAGTCAACGGTTTGAATAGCTTCGATTTCTTTCAGTTGTGCTGATAGATTTTCTGGAGCTAGTGAACAGCTCAGTTCTATTCTATTACTCTCTTGTAAATCTTGCATCTTAGCGTCAACAGCGAGTTCTCCTGAGTTTACGATTAAGACTCGGTCACATAACGCCTCGACTTCTTGCATAATATGAGTTGAAAGAATAACGGTTGCACTCTTTGCAATCTCTTTAATTAATCGACGCATGTGTTCAGTCTGAGTCGGATCTAACCCGTTAGTTGGTTCATCAAGAATTAATAGTTTAGGATCGCCTAATATCGCTTGAGCTACACCAACCCGTTGTTTGTATCCTCGTGATAGGGTGTAGATGGGGTCTAAAAGTTTGTCTTGTATTTCGATTGAAAAAATAGCATTTTGAATGGATTTTCGTTTTGCTTCTCCACTTAGATTCTTTAGATCAGCCGCATAGTCTAAATAATCAGCAACAGTCATTTCGGGATAAACTGGCAAGTTCTCTGGCAAATACCCTAGAAGCTGTTGAATTTTTTTGGGCTGAGTGGCTAAGTCGATTTTCTCAACTAAGATGCTACCTTGGTCGGGTTCAAGGTAGCCGCTTATCATCTTCATAATGGTGGTTTTTCCTGCACCATTGTGTCCCAGAAGGCCTACGATTTCACCAGTGCCAATGCTAAAGCTTACATTGTTCACTGCAAGGAAATCACCGTAACTGCGAGTTAGGTTGTTTACCTCAAGCATAAGGTTTCTCCTTTGTTTTTAGAATGTTTATCAATAAATGGTATTGTGTTCTCCAATCAATATGCTGAATTCAGATAAGTGACGGTCTGTCATTTATTTTCGTTCTTCGTGAGATTGGATGGCTTCTGTAGGACACAGGTTGGATGACGCTAGATTAGAATCTTTATATCGAATAACTCTTATAAAGACTCTATATTCTGAATATGACAAAAAGAAACTATAAATGTTTATATGACCTAGTCTGGCCTTTTCGTTTCCCCAAGACTTGCGCCTACGAACTGCCGCTTGTTTAGATTGGGTTGGAATTACAAAGTTCAATATTCGATAAACTTTTTATTTGTTGGAATTTAATCAGCCTTTAGATCGGAAATCTAAAGGAAAGAATGTGTAAAATTTAACATTTTTGTGATTTTTAAAACTTCCATGAAACCCAATTGTTTTTTCTGAGTCATATCCAGTACCCATTAACTAAACTAGGATTCGACATGCAACAAATTAGAAGAGTTACACAATATTTAGTATTTAGTTTTATTACTTTATTTAGCGTTTCAGCATTTTCTGGAGATGAAATATACACGGGATTTTTTAGTGACAACGCTGTTGAAGGTTATGATACCGTCGCTTTTTTTACCGAGGGCAAGCCTGTAAAAGGTTCGAAAAAGCATAGAGTAGAATACAAAGGTGCAAAGTGGTTATTTAGCTCTGAAGAAAATAAAAAGCTTTTTGAAGAGAACCCCGAAAAGTATGCACCACAATACGGTGGACACTGTGCTTGGGCAGTAGGTGCTAACTCTGCACGTGCACCTGGAGACCCAAAATATTGGCGTATTGTAGATGACAAGTTATACCTAAATTACAATAAGTCGGTTCAAGAAAAGTGGTTGAAAGATATTCCAGGTTTTATTAAGAAAGCTGATGAAAACTGGCCAAAACTTCTCGAAGATTAAAAATCATCAAGGGTCATGCGCATTTACTTTTGTGGGAAAGTTTGTGCGCATGATCTTCCCAATTGATCCCATCAAATTTTTATATTATTAATTTCTTCACTGATGTATCAAAGCATAGAACATTTATGTCATTTCCATGCGGAATAGACCTTGGAATATAAAACGGCTTCACTCCACATATTTTGCAAATGGTATGTTTTGCTAGTCCAATATTAAAATGCTATGTTGTTAAGCCTTCTTTACTTGAAGCAACTTAAGTTTTTTCAGAGGATGGATAAGATGGAAAAAGTCAGTTTTCCTGCATGTTGAACAGTTATTGTCTTCCACCGTTATTTACTAATCAGCTTCTATTTCAACCTGAATTGCGTTAATGACGGCTTCCAAAATATTTCATTTATGTTTACTGGCACTTATCATCAAGTATTATGTCTTCCGAAGAATTTGTTAGTACTTGTGCATCTTCGTTGGAGAAAACTGTTGGTTCTTCTTGATTAAAGTCGATGTTAATAGGTTGTAAATTGTTCATCTCAGAGTCTTGAAGGTCAATTTCAATTCCGTTGTCAATTACTTGAGGAATCACTGGATTAGCAGTAGTTATAGAATTAGATTGAGTTTCATCTATTATCAATATATCTGAATCAATGGGCTGGGTTAGTACCAACGTTATTTCTTGAGATGAATCATTTAAGCTGATTAGATTATCTCCAGTTGATATGGTCCCATCAATTGTCTGTGGCGAATCTACATCTAAGTTTAATATATTATTTCCGATGGTTACACTATCGCCATTTGACGGAAGATCCGTTTGCACCAAAGAGTTAAATTCTCCTCCTGTAAAAGAAATAGAAGCATTTGGGCTGGTTCCAGAAAAGAGAATATTTACATTACTTGGATCGAAACTAGAATTTATAACAAAAGAATTGGAAGTGAGCACTGTTTTACCATTGGTTGAGCCCAAAAAAATCCCACCTAGATTCATCTCGCCACCACAATGTATTTTGATATCGCCATCGAAGTTCGAAAAATCGATATCACCCAAGAAGTTACAAATTCCAAGGGAATTTATCTCAATCGTCTCGGCTGAATTTGCGAGATTGTTTGAAATCAGCAATAGCGAATCCGCTTCAGCGTAGAAATTACTAAAATTGTATTGGGTTTGATCAATGACGAATGTCTCTCCGTTGGTGATAAGTATTTCGCCATCTGATCCATCGCCAAAAGTATTAGAGGACACTGTAAAATTTGATTTGTTTTGTACCGGTAAATTGCCATTGCAGAATTCCGTTTCAGAGTCGCTTAAACTTGAATCAATTGTGGATATATCATCCAAATCTAGGTCTTCATCGGAGTTTTCGTTTCCGCCTGAACAAGCAGATAGAACTAAAGCGAAAGAAAGGTTAAATAGTGATGAATATGTTTTTTTTCCTAAAAGCACAGTGTTGTTTCCTTTATAAATCTAATTTTAAATTTTACGAGAGGTTATTGCGGAATAAAACCTCTATGTAGCTATGTCATTTGAAATTTTATTGAGATACATTTTATATCTTAAATTGAGCTAAGTAATTTATATTTTTGTTACAGCTTCGATAGGCTTTAGAACAAGTTGGGGTTTCTTAGAATGTTGGAGTACTGGGCACCAAGATAAACCACGAAGGGTTAAAATACAATTTTGTGGAGAGACGCGAGTTGATACTTAAAACGGGGCAACAAATTTTGTGCCCCGTAAAATAAGAAAACGTGATGAAAACTAGTCTGCGACTTCAAACATTTCCGTGTCAGTGATATAGCTTTCTCTATCAATCGAAAGCAAGTACTCAATTAAGTCGGCTTCGTCTTCGTCACTAATATCCAGTGTGTGATCACCAAAGTCGAATACATCTTCAAGGGTCTCTGCAGAGCCGTTGTGAAAATAGGGGGCCGAGTCCCAGAGCTGTATTAAACTCGGTGTTCTAATTTCGGCTAGTGGCCCACCAAGACGAGAGCCCGAAGCTTCTGTGATCGTGCCTACATCGTGCGTTGTTCCATCCCTAAAGGCTGTTCCTAGATGACACGATGAACAGTCAAGTTCTTCGAAAAGATCCCGCCCATTCTGAGCCGAAATACTCAGTTCGCCTGTGTATTCTCGAAATGGTGAACGTTTAACACTATTTTGCCCGAGGCTGCTGACATAATCAGATAACGCATCTAGCTCGTCCGACTGTCCGCTCGTAACATGCTCTAGCGGTGTTTGGTCTAAAAAGGTTAACCCAGGTATTAATCCCGTACCTCGATTGAGCTGTTCAATTTGGATTTCAAAGTCTTGTACCTCATCAAAATTGGCGGACCAATGCAGCGCACCGAATCTTGTGCCACTGCCACCTCTTAAGTCAATAGTGTTCCGTAAACCCTCTCCTAAGCTTGTTAAATCCCAAACCATTCCATCATGTCCACCTTCGGCATGGCAGGATGCACAACTAATGTAACCTTCTGGAGAAATGTCTTCTTGCCTCGCATGATAAAAAATCTGCAATCCGAGTAGTTCGGATTCGGACAGTCTTTCATTAGACACAGTGACAATAGTTTGTACACTTGGGTTGAGCCTGCCGTCATGCATAAAGCCCGCAACGTCAATCGCAGAGACACTTCTGTCGCTAAAGTTTTTCACCCAAAGCGTTCTGGTGGTTGCGCACATGGATTGAGGTGCGCCTCCAACAGGCACCAGCGCGGTTCGGTTTGCCTGTAGGTTGTCTAATGTCACGGCATTGTTACCTTGAAAACTTGTTGCTCGAATGATTCCATTTACCAAAAATGTTGTGCCTGCTGGATCTGCGGCATTATCAAAGTCGATGGTGTTTTCAGTTGTGGCCGGATCTGAATTGGAGTCTTCATTATTGACAAGATCAATAATTGCCATCATAGGACGAATAGTATTGTCGTCGTCCAGAGATCGTTCATTTCGGAACGTTCCTCGGTCAACATTTGCCTTATTAGCACTGACATAGGCTCGAGCTCCATCAGGTGATATGACAATGCTCGAGAGATAATTGGGCACACCTGAACCATGCATGAGTTCATCTGGGACAGTAACCTTGTTAACCAAAATGGTACTGTTTTGGGTCATTTGGTCTTCGATATTGATATCGTAGATAAAGCCATTGTCGTGTGTGGAGATAAAGCGAGTAATGAGTAATCGATTGCCAAAAAGTGCCATCGCTTTTGGATAGGGTCCAATTGCTAGCCGCGCAATAATCTCTCTCGTTTCGGGGTTGATTTGAATAACCTCCCCTGAACCGTAAAGTGATACATATAAAAACTCACCGTTGAAAATTGATGAAATGGGTTGGGTTCCGTGACCAGTGTCGATTGCACTAATGGGGTAACCATTCGCGTCATGGAACACAACTTTATCGTCATCACGATAAGTAATTGCATACATGTTAGCCGTTTTAGTGACCGAGGTTGGGTTTTCGTAATTCAAAGAGATTTCTCGAACGACCTCTACATTAAGGTCTAAGTTTGTCGATGAATACTCTCGATGAAGTATCGTCAGGCTATCGTTATCTGGGTTAACTACCCATAGGTTTCCTTCTTCACTTTCTGGTTCACATGCGATTTGGCTGGATTGGTTCGCGTAATATGGATTACCAGAAAACGAGGGAATTTCAGGACTTGCGATTGGTGACGGCTCTGGTGTTGGTTCTAAAGAGGGTTGTGGTGACGGGTTTGGATTTCCCGCAACCTGAGATCCGGTAGAAAAATTAAAACTATAAGGGGGCATTGTATTACCCATAAAATCCTGAATACCTGTTAATGTAACGCTATAGCTTGTATTCGATGCTAGATCGCTATCAGGCCAAATAGAGATGGTCCCTGTGTGCGAAAGTTGGTGTTTAAAACTGATATCATCGACACTATTACCGCCGCTATCTAACTGATTAAACTCCACTGCGTTCAATACGGTCTCTGTTCGCAGAGTTTCTGGAATATGTATGTGTACAAATCCATCTACAGGGTAGTTTGTCTGATTCGCAAGGGGGCGATGGCCAGAGACAAATGGCGGCCTGGTATCTGGCTCATCACTTGTAACAAAGAAACACATACCCTGTTCATTCACATCTAAAGTACTGAAGATATCGTGACCGCCAAAAATGCCCACTTGTCCCAATGGACGAAAGTATTGGCTCGCGTCACAGCTATTTTCTGTATCTTGGAATTTGAACACAATTTCATTGAATTCGTTTTCACTAATACTCCCATCTAAATAAGCGTTTTCACATCTATCAATATCAACTCGGAAATGGTCGACATATGCATAGTTATCTTGGAAATTCACATACATTGGATCACTGTGCTCATCACCATCGGAGGGATCAGACGCGTCTTGATTAAAATATATTTCACATGTTAACTGAGGGTTCTCAGGGTCTTCAAAGTCGACAATATAGAAAGCGGGATAATCTCTCCTTGGTGAAGAATCTTTTTGTCTTGCTGCCCACACCATCTTGGTTGTGCCATAGGGCTCCATCCAATAACCTCCTATACTAATTGGATTGCCATTCGGTTCCGTAAGATTCGGACGATAGACGCTGAGTAACTCCGGTATCTCACCCTCTTTGAATCCACTCACGTCGTAAATGGCTATTCCTGTTGATTGCTGATCGGAAGAGATAACAAGTAAATTACCGAGCCACGAAGCAAACCCAGTCACACCCGTTTGACCAAGGTGGTTCCATTCCACAAGAAATTCTCCTAACCAAAAACTGGGTTCTTCAAAGTTTAAAATTTGGCTCGGGTCGCGGATACCAAATTGTTCATCTTCAATATCATATTCCCAGTACATGCGAACGTAATAAGGAGAAGTCTGGCTCGTGTAATTTAATGGGTCAAAATCCCAAGTTGGATCAACATGATCTCGCAAAACGACTTGGTCATTAGAGGTTGCACCGTTTTGGTCAAACACAACATTGCTGGGACGAAATCCGCTGGGCGTGTAAAGCATGGCTTCCCCATCAATGAAACGAATCATAGTCGCGTGTGCATTAGTTGGCTGACTTAAAAAGCAGGTATCGCAAGTAAGCGATCGAATGATGGTTGGGTTCCTAAGATCAGATAGATCCCAAGCTGTATCTTCACCGCGATATTCTACGCCCACATCTGTACTACCGGGAGCTTCTGGCAAGTTTATTAAGACTGGTCCAATTGGCATTAAGTCTGCGGTCCGGCCAAACTCCGTTCCTGTTTTTAATATAAAGTCGCCCTCAGAACCATAATCAATATTTGCAGGGTAACTTGCGCCAAAACTGTATACACTAAAAAGAGATAGGGTAATTAAAAAATTTTTCATTAGTCTAACTCCAAAAATACTGGTTCACTAAAAAAGCTATTTCCTAAAGAGTCGTTAGCTTCGACGATAAATGTATATTCTCCGGGTTCAGTTATCTCGGAAGATATAAATTGCAAATCACTGCTTTGGTTTGAAACTGTGGCTCCTCCTTCTCGCCAATACAGTATTCGGTAATTCTCTGCATCAACATCAGTCCAGTTTAGTTGCAGCGAGTTTTCATCGACATTAACAGACAACACCGGTCGGCCTTCTTGTAATATCGGATTTGTGGTGGGTGTTGGTTCCGGGATAGGTGTGTTTATTGGATCTGTAGTAGGAGTTGTCGTCGGAACGCTTGTTGGTGTTATCGTGGGTTCAATATCATCAGACGGATTTGTCGACAGTGAATCTGAACTGTCTTTCCCAGCTCCGCCGCCGCATGCTGCAAGTAAAATACAACTGCAAGTTAAAAAAAAGCTAAATCTCATTTTCTTCATTAATAAATCTCCTGATTGGGTTGTGAGCAAACCTAGTAAACGAATAACCAAGAAATTTGCCAATATGGCTTTAATTTAAAATCACTTGATGTATATCTGACGAGCGGATCGAAGTTGAGATTAAACGGATAAAAAACTAGTTAATAATCGATATGAGATAAAATTTCGGAAGTTCTATTAATTAATATTCAAACAAGAAAGAGAACATACTCATAAGTATTAATTGTTGTGAATAGATAATTATGAGATCCAATTAACAGAAAACCAAAATCAGAATTATTTTGATTAGATAATGGAATTTTGATATTTAACGAATTAGGAAATTTATTGCCATTTTTTGTCATCTATTAAAACATTTTTGAAATCTGGTTCGAAATCTTCGAAATAAGCGTCTCAATATTTAGCAGTTAAAAACAACTAAAATATGTATATGTAGAATAATAGGAGCAGTTCATGAAGGCTGAAACCAAAATAGCCTTGAGATTGGCTATTGGTATCGTTATGTTATTCTTGGTCGCATGTGGTGGAGGATCCGACGGTGAATCTCAAACAACTCCTAGCGATGTCAATTCCAATTCGCAAGCCAGTGATCCAATAGTTCCTGAATCTGAATCTGAGATCTGAATCTGAATCTGCTATTATTGCCTGAAGAGCCTGTTGCGCCATTTGAACCAAGTGATCGTTTTTCTGGCCTGAAAGTTGTAACCCTGAGTGTTAGAGAAGCAAAGATTCTGACGAGTAGTACTCAAGACAGAAGGGAAAACTACACCACGTTTATCAATGAACCTGTGCAATTTGCTACTTTGGCGAATGGTCAAGATTACGCTACTTGGATCCTGGAAGAAGATGACGGTGTTGAATACACAGCTCCAATTGAAGCCTCGAGTTTTGCACTTTCATACGCCAGCGCGATAACTGGTGAATTAGATATATATGTAAATGGCAACCTTGTAACTGAATTAGTACTCGAAGCAAACTTCCAATCTGACTGGTTTACTCCGATGTCGGGAGGCAAATCTCACCAATATTTTTCATTAGATGAAAAGGTAACACCTGGAGATCGAGTTCGCATAATGGCTTCTGGGTCAGAGTCTAACGCGAGTATCGGTTCTCTAACATTTTTCGAGTCAGAAGATGATGTAGCCGATTCCCCAATACCCGATGAACCACCGCAGAATCTCGAAATTGCAGGAAATATTGAATCCAATATTACTGGAATAGACTATCCAATTACAATTTACTTGCCTTACGATTACTATTTCACAGATTCAGAGTACCCGGTTATATATGTATTGGACGGACAGTTTCATAAGAGCCACTTTTCTTATGTGGTTAGAATGCTAGGTTTGTCCGCTATTGTGGTCGCGATTGATGAAGGACCGACAAACCGACGAGCAACGGATTATTTGGCGCCTGGTATATTTAGTTATTTCACTTTTTTGGAAACAGAATTAATTCCGTATATAGAATCTCGCTATCGTGCATCTGAACAAAACAGAACAATTACCGGTGCTTCAGCGAGTGGGCTAGCTGTTGGTTTTATTTTATTGAATGACGATGTCACTGATCCCGTTTTTGAAAATTATTATTCGTTTGATGGGCCTTTCTTTTCGATAAACCGAGATCAGCTTGAAGAAAGTATTTCCTCGCGTAGGAATCTTAGCGAAGAACTTGATTCGAGAATCGTATTAGTTGGTGCGCGATTAGCTGGTGATATTCCACCATTTGACCAAAATGTGCGTCAGTTTCGTTCCGAACTTTTGCAAAATTTTACAGGTATGGATTTGCACTATCAAGGTTACGATGTTAATCACTTTAATTCTACTGGGCGATCTTGGCCTGATTTTGTAGATTTAATCTTTGACTAAGAAATTTTGTTTTATTACTTGAGCTTGGCAATCTTCCAATGCTTTTTGTGGGTCAGTTTTAGAAAAGTCTTTAATATTTCTTTCAAAAGAAATTGATGCTGCTGATACGGTTATTGCTACAATTCCGCCGGTAAACATTATTCCTAGTAAAGCGATAATCAAGGATAGTATCTTTGTTACTTTTTTTACAGGCCGAATATCTCCGTAACCCACTGTAAAGGCGGTTATGAAAGTCCAGTAGAAAGTGTCGAATTTGGTCCAGCACTCAATGCGACCAGCAATCTGTCCAATAAACAATATCACCAGGGTAAATAATAAAAGTAGTGGAAGAGATAGCCAAACTCCTGTACCTAATAAATTTAAAAATTCGAGGGTGAATTGCATAGCTATTACGTCAAAATTCTCATTTGGTGGATAAGTAAATCTCTGTTAAGGTTATCCTATCATACTAGATAAATTGACGTTTCTTATTAAAGTAGCTAGTAACATTTTTGACATTACTAGTCACTTCCAGAGAGGTTGAATTGCTACCTTTGAGTATTTAATAAATAACTTATTGCATGAGATAATGCTAAACGGTTTCAACGTGATTTAATTTTTGAATTCAATGAGCTTGTAAGGATTATCTTTTTTATTGATAAAGTTGGGCAGCGCCATTTTTTCTTTCCATTTTTTTTCAATAAATGAATTTGAATGGATTCGAGTATCGCCCCAATGAGTCCACATCTCTTGTGAATCCCAGTCAGCGCTGATATAAGAAATGGCTTTAATTACATCTTTGTTCTCTTCAATATGTGCGAAAAATGGTTCAAACCAATCTTCCCAATGCATTGGGGCTAGCACAGGTTTTTCCGATAAATATCGATGTCTAATTGTAGCTTCCGCGATAAAAATTGGTTTTTTCTTTTCTCTTGCAATTTCTAGGGCGACAAGATTACGAGATGAACCATACCAATAGGTATAACCCAACCAGTCAACATAATCGTCACCAGGATAAAAGTCATTCCAAATTTTTCTCTCAGTGTGGTATCGCACCGAGGCGAGTACTGTTGCGAAGTTAGATACATTTTGATCTTTAAGCCCATCGACAATTATTCTAAAGGCTTTTTTAAATGCGTCGGGCGTATAACCGTAGGTGACATTATCGAACTCGAATCCAATACGCAACATAAAAGGAATATGAGCGTACTTTTTCATTAGCTTGGCTAAAGCATTAATGCTATCTCGCCTTTCTCCAGAAACGACTTTTTCCAAATGGCCTGAACCCAGCCAAATAGAAAGGTGCATAATCGTACCTTCCAGCTTGGGTGACGCAAGGTAACATTCTAGGCACATTGGCCCTGCACCATATTGAACTTCTTTAAATGGTGCCGATAACTGCGAGTTCTCATCGACACCAAATCCAATGTAATGGGTTATACCAGCAGGAACGTGAATTTTGTCAATGTAACCCTGATTGTATTTTTCTGTACCTCCTACCGATGCGTTATCTTGACCTACAAAGATTAACACCGTATTTTCTGGCGGCTCATATTTGGCTTTTTGTTTGCTTAAGGTGTTGTTAGAAACCCCAATAAGGCAAATTATTATCGTTAAAGACTGAATTAAACGCCGAGTGGAATTACCTTTCTGAACCATCATTTTTATTATCTGTGTTTAGAATTAAGATGTTTTTACACTATATGAAACGAAAGGTAAATCTAACGTTAGTTCGAGCCTCTAAAAATCACATTGTGCTGATCGTCGGTTATTTCGACTAGTATATTGCTAGCATAATTTCCCGAGATAACATTTCCATTTTCAAGGTCGGGACGGACACGATCTGAGAAAATTTCGTTGCCGTTTTGACGAATGGTTAAATTATAGTATTGATTAGGGTTCATAAAATAAATCTCAAGATTTTGATCAGACATGTTTACCAAAACCTTGTCGTTTGCATGTGTGACATTAGACAAGCCGACACTAGGACTGTATGTGGCTGGAATGGAGTGCGTGGAATTTGCAGGAAAGTTTTTCTTTTGGAAAAAACGATTTGTTTCCCCTGCCCAAAGTTCAACCGTAGGACGATGCCACTCTGCTCCTCCTGCATAAGGATCTACAAAAACACTATCATAACCAAACGTGAATATTTTTAATCCAGGTGTTAGATTGTTGTCGGCAATTCTAAATATACCTTCTTCCACATCATGATTGATTGCCCCCCAGAAGTTACCACCTTGCATGTTGGGATCAGCGTAAGCAATTCCTTCTTCATGGTTCACAAACCATTTTACGTCTTCCCATGAGGATACTCCAACACCATAGTCAATTGAAACGCGATTGATAGGTGCAATAATTTCAAAGCCATCGGTGGCTCGAGATTCTCCTTCACGGGATCCTGGCGCTAAAGCTGTATTTGTCCAGTATTCATAGCGAACAACGTTGTTAGTTGGATTACTCAATTCTATTTCTGTATCGAGCGCCGCTCGATTAGCCTTTAGAGTCACGTAGTAAGTCGCTTCTATGTTTGTAAATCCTCGCATGTAGCGGCTCGGTGGCCTAGAAAAAGCATCGTCATCCGTATAACTCATGGAAATGGTCACTTCATTTTCTGTGTTCGTGACTATTTCAAAGTCCCAGATTTTGTTCCACGCTTTACCGTGTTCAGCTTCAGGTAATGTTGGGAATATTCCACCGTACACCATTAACCAGTCGTAATAGAATATTCCACTTCCGATTAAATAAGGTGTTCCAACGGGGTTTTGATAGAGTTCTTCATTGCCAGTGATCTTGTTTACCAGTGAGAGTATTCGACCACCAAAATCTGGCAGAATAGTCACTTTTAAAAAATTGTTTTCTATAATCCAAGTCGTAAATGTACGTTGAACGATACGACTGTGGTCGAAGTTTCTAATAGAGAAATCCGAATTGAGCTGATAGTCATATGTATCCCAATTAACAAAAGATTCGGTGATTACAACCTTATCTTCAAGAAAGGGTTCATCTTGGGTGACGGGTGCAAATTGCCACTGAGTCCAGTTTCCTCGCCAAGTCGATGGTTGTTGCAGTATATTTTGCCCAGGGTTGCTGTTTGCAAAGTGAATATGTTTACCCGTTGCACGGTTTACAATGTGTCCAAACCCGTCTCCTCGATCATCGTATCGCCACTGGGTCCAGTTTCCTCGCCAGGTATTGGGTTGTATTACAATTGATGAGCCATCGAGGTTTGTATCTGGGCGAATATGCTTCTCCGATACGCGATTTTTAATATAGAAAAAATCACCCACCAGATCTCTTTCCCAATGTGCGCAATTCTCTTGATTTTGTGAGTCAACCCCCTTTACTGGTGAACCATCGGTGGTTTCACAACTATGAAGTTTTGAGCCTGTTGGTTTGTGAGTTATATAATAGTAATCCTGAGCGAATATGCTTTTCGAGAAACAAAGAATGATAATAATATTTGTGTAAATAAAAACACGTTTATCAGCTTTTTTAATCATAGTTCTGCCGTATTATTCTAATTATGAATTTCTGTGAGTTTAAAGTAGTTTATTTGTCCTTGATGGTTTTGGCACGATATATCGAGATATAGATGAGAGTCAAATAACTCATTCACAGAGAGAAAAATTTGTAAAACAAATTTGAAATATTGAAGGTAATTATCTTTATTAAATAATGCATTTAAAGTCGATGTTTTATTCTGCTTTTAAGGCATGTCCGTTATCTTCGTTATTTGTTTTTGCGATACTACTAGTATTCCTTAAGAAAATGCGTTGATGGGGAACATAATGAAAAGCATATCAACGTTTAAGGTTAGTCAGAGGTTTCTGTACTTCTTATTCTTCTTGTTTCAAGAATGGGGGCAGTGGTGTTAGTGTACCATGAGTATTTAGCGATTCTTGAGCATATTTAAGCTCCTTAATTCGATTCTCATTCAGAGGATGGGTGCTCAATATTTCAGGTGGTTGCAAAAAGGTTTTTTGCTCGTCTAAAACATGAAATAGATCTGCGGCTCCTTGTGTATGCCCATAATAGTTGTGCAAAGTAATTATGGCTTCTTTATCAGAATCTGATTCTTGGCTGCGACTAAATGCCATCGAAGTAAGCATACTAATGTTACCGGCTAAAGAATTAGCAAGTGAGCTTTCGCCTAACCCCGTTACTGTGGCAAAAATAAGTGCAATAATAACGCCTCGACCCATTGCTCGAATGGGATGGCGAAATTTTATATGGGCTATTTCATGTGCGATAACCATTGCCAGGGCATTTTCTGAATCAAGCTGATCAATTAGACCTTGGTACACAATAATATTACCACCGAGTGTTGCAAACGCATTTACCAACGGGTCATCGACATAATGCATATTTAGCGTGTATTCTTCAGGAAGTTCTTGTGCAATTGCTAGGTTATTCGCTAAGTTTTGTAAGTAGTGTTCTATTTCTTTAATTTCTTTATCGGTTTTGGACGAGTTTGAGTCCCTTTTTAAATTCAATAGTTCTTGAGTGTTATTTGCAAGTGAAACTTCTGTGGAAAAGGGAACAAATTGAGCGAGATAACTAGCTGTAAATGAGAGAGTTATTGTAATTAAAATAATGGCGCCAATAATACCAAAGAGAAGATAAGAAAACTCTTTTAATGGGTGTTCATTAGTGACATTAATGCCTTCAGGTAGTTTCGGGTTTTGATATTCCATTTTTTCTAACTATCCATTAAGTCTGTGGCGAAATTTTGCGTAAACCAGTTCCATAGGCAAAGACTTCGACTGCTCCAACTTGATTGCCTTCTCCTTTTGTTATTGAAGATGTTTCGAGCTTTACATTGACGATAGTTTCCAACTTTTTTGCTATAGCATCTTCTTTCATTCTTAAAAGCGCTTCTCTTCGTGCGCGCTCTAGCAAGGATTCGTATGAGGTGACTCTACCGCCTACCAAAGCTCTCAAACCGGCAACAAATCGCTTAAAGAAATCTACCGAAACAACCACATTGCCCCCGACTAGTTCTCCTTCTGACTCATTAATAACCGATGTTGGATAGCGTTTGCAAAAGGTTAAAATGTGTCGATATCTTTCTTCGCGATTTAATATTGAACGGAAATGACGTTTTTCTGCAAGTTGTCCGAATATGAAACCTAATACGACCAACCCAATAAATATATAGAGGTCAATCAAAGCGGGTTACTCCAAAACAACTGCTGTGCCGTAAGCAAATAGCTCTGCAGCGCCAGCGGCGACGGATGATGTGGAAAATCGAACGTTTAAGACCGCGTTAGCACCAATGGCGACTGCTTGTTGCTTCATGCGGTCTATGGCTTCTTCTCTCGCTTCCGTGAGCAGCTCCGTATAGCCTTTTAACTCCCCACCAAACAGGTTTTTAAGGCCGGCCATAATATCCCTTCCAGCATGCTTCGTACGCACAGTGTTACCCTGAACAATTCCAAGGTGTTTAACAATCGTCTTTCCTGGTACAACTTCAATATTCGTAACAATCATAAGCTCTTCCTATCTTTCCCATATAGATATCAATATATGGACGATTTTTAAAAGGCAAAGTTTAAATTTTAGTTTTCGTCGCTAACTGATATAGAATGGTCGGCTTTTTTGGGGTTCTCTCTAGGAGCCCCAATTAGCAATTGAAATATGCTGTGGTTTTTATGACTTATCCAAAACTAGTACTTAACCCTTCTTCTGAACAAAGAATCAAAAAGGGGCACCTATGGATTTATTCAAATGAAGTTGACACCAAGAAAACGCCTCTAAAACAGTTTTCGAAAGGTGATTTAGTCGCTGTTCATAGTGATAAAGATAAATTTATGGGTGTCGCATCACTCAATCCAGATGTCTTGCTATGTGGTCGAATACTTACGCGTGACTCCCGTATAACTATCAATAAAAAATACTTTGAAAAACGCATTAATCAGGCGCTTTCATTACGAGAGAGCTACTTTGATAAGCCGTATTACCGTCTGATTTACGGTGACTCCGATTTTTTGCCGGGTATCGTTGTTGATCGGTTTGATCAATATCTTGTTTTACAAATCACGACTGCGAGCATGGAAAACTTTAAAGATGAAATTGTCGCAAGCCTACAAAATACGCTAAAGCCAAAGGGTATTGTATTGGCAAATGATCATAGTGCTCGAGCGCTAGAATCGCTTCCAGAGTATCGAGAAATAATAGGTACGGTACCAGAGCAGATTACTTTAATTGAAAATCAAACTGAGTTTTTGATTCCACGAGAAGACGGTCAGAAAACCGGATGGTTTTACGATCATCGTTTAAATCGTCAATTTTTACAAGGTTTTGTGAAGAACAAAAAAGTTTTAGACGTCTATAGCTATGTTGGTGCTTGGGGGTTGCAAGCCGCCAAAGCTGGAGCAATTGATATTTCATTCGTCGACTCTTCTGTTTCTGCATTAGATTACTTAGAAGAAAATGCCAAAATTAACAACTGTGAAGACAAAGTAAGTTTATACCAAGGTAAGGCTTCAGATGTGCTTAAAGCGTTGATAGAAGAAAAGCATAAATACGATGTTGTGATTCTGGACCCTCCTGGTTTTATCAAAAGAAAAAAAGACATACGTTCCGGTGAAACTGCATACCATCAAATGAACAGCTTGGCGCTTCGTTTATTGGAAAATAATGGGTTATTTGTCTCTTGTTCATGCTCGATGCATTTACCTCAAGATAAGCTCACAGACATTGTTCGAGGCGCATCGATGCATATTGATAGAAATTCACAGATGATTTTTTCCGGAGGGCAGGGTCCGGACCATCCTATCCATCCAGCTATACCTGAAACAGCCTATTTGAAAGCACAAATGTTTAAGGTTTCAATGAAATATTGAGCCCTCATGTGCTAATCCTGGTCAACTAAATTAATAATCGACTTTATGGAATTCTTTGGTGAAGAATCGCCAGGGAAACTCCTTGGCCTTGCTGATGCCGACTCTGCATGTAGACTCAATTGATTCTGCAATGTACTGGGTATCTTCAATATATAATTGAGAATGCTTATTGCAAATATCCAATCCATCAAAGCTTTTATTAAATCCGTATGCTTGGCATAATTTACCGGGCCCATTACTGATGCCGTTTTGTTTTTGGCCCCTGTTTTCTCGCATTTTTTCGATGTTTTTGGTTGGCACTACTGAGCGAAGTAGAACAGCACAACCTCTTCCTTTGCTTTCGGTCACTATGTTAGCGCAAAAATACATGCCGTAAATGAAATAAACATAAAATAAACCCGCTTCTTCAAACATTGTTTGATTTCTCGGAGTTTTTCCACGGAATGCGTGGCATGCAGGCTCGTCTTGGGTATAAGCTTCCGTTTCATTGATTATCCCTTCAAATTTTCCGTGAGGACTATCAAATACCAAAGCCTTTCCTATAAGCGCTTTTGCAGTCGTCACCGTATCTTGTTCAAAAAAATCGCGTTTTAAACGTTTCGTAATCATGCCAAGTAGCTGTTAAAAACCTTCCCCGATTACAAACCCAAGATAGCTTCCATCAAACGTTTGTCCAGTCACCTCAGTTTCATATTCAATTTGAGCAAATCGAACGCCAAAAAAGAAATTAGCACCTATTGCAGTGTCATATTCAAAGACGAGTCCAAGCGCATTTTTGAATTCTACATCTTGGGTTCTTGGAGACGTTGAGTTTAACCTTGGTGCAATGTGATAAGTTAATCCTAATCCAATACGATGATTTTCCGCAGGATAATAGAATGGAATGAATTCGAGGGGGAATCGAGAGAATTCCACATTTCCAGGGTCTGCATCAATTTGGTCTAAGTGCCAGCCAAGCGTCGTACTAATTTTAAACTCCTGGTTCATGCGCCAGAGAGCGCCAAAGTTGATGAAGAACAATTCACCTGCGGTAATATCACGAGCGACAGTCTCGCCATCATCGTCTTCAACGAAGATAGTTTCTAATCGGTCGCCTCCAAAGGTAACCCCGCCATTTCCTGTTGCTTGGATATCACTCAGTGCGAGCGAGCTATATTGGCTTATCAGGAAAATGGACAATACTCTGAGAAAGATGGTGAGATTTTTACTATTTAAATTCAAGATTTTTACCTAGGTTTTGGTGAATAAAAGTGAGCGAACCCAAATTGCCCCAATACGAAGCATATAAATAGTAGTTCGATGCATCTTTTGACATAAGGTTTCTAACATTTTGACATTTTTATGCATAAATTATGAATGATCCTTATTTTGCTATGAGCATTTAAAAACGTAAACCTGGATGCCATTTCTGATGCTAAACTTGGAAACACAAATTTCAAACTATCAATATTAAAGACTGGAGTGGCTGAAGTAGCATGATTAGCAGTATTACTAAAGATGAATTTTCACTCGATCAAGTTGTTCAAGAAATTAGTTCGGAAACACTTCTTAACGAATTTAAAAGTTTATTTTCTCAGGTATGTAAGGCATGTCGCGACAATCAACCTGTAAATGATGCGTTGAAACTGAGGACTCAGTATGCGTTTAGAAATATCCTTTCATATGTTAATGATTTGATATTCCATAGTGACCGGTTTGATCAAGAGCAAAAAGATTTAATCGGAAATTGGATACACCAAGAGTTTATCGCATTTTGTTTACTAGGAACATGGCCATCTAGGAGTCTACGCAAGCCTCAAGATATCGCCGGAGATCACCACACAATTAAACAAATTTATGACGATGGGGATCAAGAGCGTCGCCAAGTAGGTCATGTTGTCAACTACTGCTTTCTTAATGAGCCAGCATGTAAAGCGGTTAAGAATCGAAAAGACTATATTGTTCATCGCATATTAGATCTGATCGCAAAATCTAGTAATCAAGTGAATGTTGCCAGTATCGCTTCAGGTCCGGCTGAAGAATTATTGCTGGTATACGATATGCTCGATCGAGATGGAAAAAAAGAATTAAAAGCGACGGCAATTGACCTGGATTTTCGGGCGTGCGCCTTTGTTAACGACGAAATTCAATCCAACAAACTGCAAAATTACTTTTCTGTTGTAAATGGAAATGTCTTAAAAGCCGGAACACTTCCCAATAGTGTTAAAGGCAATCAAGACCTTGTCTATTCTATGGGCTTAATTGACTATTTTTCTGAGGGTCTAGCAATAAAAACAGTTAACAATATGTTTGATATGTTAAAGCCTGGAGGTGAAGTGATTATTGGTAACTTTCACGATTCATGTAACTCTCGTATTTTTCTAGATTATTTACTGGATTGGGAGCTGATCTATCGGACAGAGGACGATATGCGAGCTATATTTTCTAAGAGTCGTTTCCAAAATCAAGAAGTTGTAATCGACTACGAAGAAGAAAATGTCAATATGCTAGTGCGCTGTAAAAAGCCAGAATAGAATATCTCATGATTAGATCCGCTTTTGCAGCCAAATTAAATGAATTCAAAAGAATTCTGTTCTTCAAGGAAGAAGAAAGTGTCAAGAAAGAACTTGATGAACAAATATGGCTCCGAACGCGGATTTATATGTATGTGACGGGAACATTGGTCGCGCTATGGGGGGCTTTTGACTCGTTTATTGATTTTGATAACCTTTGGTTTTTTTTAACGCTTAGAGCTATCTATACGCCTATTACGTTTTTATTGGCCTCCTACTTTTATCTCAGGTTTTTCAGAAGCAACCATAAACGATGGGCGATGATTCATTATATCGTTTTAATTCTTGATATCGGTGTGATGGTTCTTTGGACAGATCATTTTGTAAAATACCTCATTGGTTTTTCGACCATTTTTTGGGGTGCATCAGTGATCATGCTTTGGCGGTTTTGGCACACTGTAATACCCGGTTTAATTGCTATTGCCATCGCGTTTATTCGATTTTACTTTTTTCCTCATAACGTTGAGTTTAATGAGTTGGTGACAGGTTTATATTATTTTTCTACTTGCTTGGTGTTTACAAGTGTGATTTCTGGTTATGGATATTGGAATTCTTATAAGATTTCAGCGCAAAATATCGAGCTAAAATCAACGCAAGATAAGCTTGTTCAAGCTGAAAAAATGGCTGGCCTAAGCAAAATTGTGACAACAGTTGCACATGAGATTAATACGCCCGTGGGCATAGCTATGACCGCCAGTTCTGATGCAGAAGATAAATTCAAATCGATTTTAGATAGCTTACAGCTAGATGAAATTACGCTTGATAAAATTGAAGATCCTGCAAATGATGGTTTGAAGAGTATTCGCTCGACCATCGATGCATTGAGTAGAACGGCCAATCTTGTTGATAAGTTCAAGGAGACAACGGTTGATCAAGCTTCTGACAAGTCTCGGCAGTTTAATCTCACTGATTATTTACGCTCAAATGTCATCGAAATTGGCCTCGGGCCCATGTTAAATCGATCTGACATAGATGTGATTGTCGGCGGAGAAGAACATCTAGAAATTAATAGTTTTCCCGGTGCATTTTCCCAGATATTTACCAACTTGGTGATTAATTCGTTTGATCACGGTTTTGAAAACGGCCATCAGAACGGAGAAATATCTATAGAAGTTAAGCGTATCGCCGATAAAGCAGTTATTCATTATAGTGATAATGGAAAAGGAATCGATCCTGAAATTCTTCCCAGGATATTTGATCCGTTCTTTTCAGGGAAGGGAGTAGGTGGCGGTAATAGTGGTTTAGGTCTAAGTATCGTCTACAATATAATTACGACAGTTTTGCGTGGACAGATAGAAGCATTGGTGAGTCATCGCGGCGCAGAATTTATAATCACCATTCCAATCAGCAACGAGATGTATGCTTAAAAGAATGCCCAGGTTACTCAATATCAAACCAAGGTCAGCAACAAAGTCAGAAAAGGAAATAGGGTGGAAGCTACTTGTTGTTGATGACGATAAAGATGTTCTAAAAATTACTGAACATGTGCTCAAGGAGTTTGAGTTTCAAGGCAAATCAATTGAACTTCTCTTTGCCCGTTCGTTCTCGGAAGCAAAGTCCTGTTACCAACAGAATCCAGATATTGCCGTTGCCCTGGTTGATGTCATAATGGAGACAGACCAAGCTGGGTTGGACTTTGTCCGATATATTAGGGAAGAAGTAAAAAATTCAGAGATTCAACTTATTTTGCGTACAGGGCAGCCAGGTGAGAACCCCGAGCGCAAAGTATTGGTTGAATACGAAATTAATGACTATCTATCGAAATCCGAAGTTACCTCAATTAAACTTTATCACCGAGTTATTTCTTACATTCGTGCTTATGATCAATTAAGCGAAATCAATCGTCAGAAGCTATCGTTGGAGAAGTTGCTTCATGAAAAAGAGCACCTTATTTCAATTGTTGCACATGAACTCAGAACGCCCATAAATGCTATCGCTGGTATCGCCTCGATAGTATTAGATGATTCAACTGCGAAAATATCAGAATATTCCGAAGAGATAGAACTGATAAGCGCTAGTAGCGACAGAATGGTTTATTTAATTAGCGATTTGATGGATGATTTTTCGTCAAGACGGGGGGAGCTAAAGATCGATTTGAAATGTTCAAATTTTAGCTCTCTAATAGATAGAATTATTCCTGTTTTTCAGGCACAAAGAAAACTCCATACTAACGAAAATATCGTTATCCATTGCGATTTAGATCCTGACTTGCCACCTCTACTTATGGATGACAGTCGTATCGAACAGGTTTTAATTAACTTGGTGAGTAATGCTATAAAGTATGGAAAAGCTAAACCCATTACGATTCGGGCGGAAGTAGATGGGCCCATGTCCGTTATTTCTGTGATTGATGAAGGAATAGGTATAGAAGAAAAAAACCTAAGCCGGGTTTTCGATGCTTATTCTCAAATGGAGAAATTGGGCGATTCTGATAGTTATCGAGGTGGCGTCGGCTTGGGTTTATCGATTGTAAAAAAAATAGTAGAGCTACATAATGGAAAAGTGGGTGTAGAAAGTGGATTAGGAACAGGAAGCCGATTCTGGTTTTCACTGCCATTAGCTCAGTAGTAAATGTGTTTACTTCTTAAGCTAACATAAGGTCAATTAACGTATAAAATTGCGACTTTAAATATAAAATAGTAACCTACCGCGTAAATGGACTGAAATAACTAATAATGTTGAGATTAATTACATGATAATTAATCCTATAAAGATATCCAAAAGAGCGATAAAGCTTTTTACCCGATCGATCGCGCACCTTATTGTGGTTTTATTTTCTTGCTCTTTAAGTGCTGAAGAATTACCTATTGATATTCGCTTTACACATATGATTTCTTCGAAGGAAGATGTCGTTGGCGAAATATTGGTGTTACATCAAGATAAATTTGGTTTTATTTGGCTGGGTGGAAAAGATGGCTTAGCCAGGTTTGACGGCTACGAATACGAGATATTTCGCCTGGATTTAAATGATCCTTTTAGCATCTCAAATAATGTTGTAAATGCCATTGCAGAAGATGATGAGGGAAATTTATTCTTAGGTACAAATAAGGGATTAAATCATTTTATTCGTGAAACAAAACATTTCATTCGTTATGAACATGATCCCAAAAATTTGGCGACTATGGATCATCCGCGAATAATTTCTCTGCATAAAGAAAAAAATATACTTTGGATTGGTACCGATAACGGATTAAATTCGTTTGATATTCAAAGTAAGCAATTTGTTCGTTACCCACGCAATGAAGATGAAAATGGTTTGGTTAGCCGTTATGTTTTGGGTATTGAAAGTGATGGAAAAGATACGCTATATATTTCATCTGGATGGGGTTTTAAAGCATGGAATCGAAGAACCGGCCAAATTGATGTGTACGGTGCCCCCGGAGAGCCCCTTCCTGAAGGGTTGCCAGAGGGCCAAGTACGCACACTACTTGTTGAATCTTCAGGTCTTATTTGGGTAGGCACTCTATCTGGATTATCTTTGTTTGATCCTTCGACTAAGAAATTTAAATTTTATCCGGATAGTGAATTTAGTTTAAAAGGTAAAAGTCGAGAAATATGGGATATTCACGAAGACAAGGAAGGGGAAATTTGGGCTGGGACAGATGGGATTGGTTTACTTCGGCTCGATAGAAGTAAAGATGAATTCATCAATTATTCTATAAATTCTCAAGATGATCATGCTATATCAAGTAACGTAGTGCACACTATTATTGAAGATAAAGTGGGCGATATTTGGTTGGGTGCTTATCCTTCTGGCGTAGATGTCATTCATCGAGACTCTGCTGTATTTCAGGTATACAGAAACAATACCCGTGATGACAAAAGTATTAGTTGGGAAGGTGTTACTGCAATAATCGAAGATGATCGTTTGGGGCTTTGGATCGGTACTGATGGTGGTGGTCTCAATTATTTTGATTATGAAACTAATACCTACAAGTTTTTTTTAGCCAATCCCAGTATTGAAAATACGGTTAAGTCTCAGGCTATTATGGCTATCTTGCAAGACTCAGGTGGTCAAATTTGGCTAGGTTATTGGAACGAAGGTGTTTCCCGATACGATCCAAAAACAGATACTTTTTTTCATTTTGAAACGAATAGAAATGACCCAAATAGTTTAAACGCGCCTGACGTCTTTTCTATTGTAGAGGACCGCGCCGGTGATATTTGGATTGGAACCATGGGTGGAGGCTTGTCTAAATATGATCCTGAAAAAAATAATTTGGTGGAGTTTCGATATAAAGATAATCAAGAAGATACGCTCAATGAAGATCGTATTTGGTCGATTATAGAAGATAAATCTTTAAATCTGTGGCTGGGTACTAGCCAAGGTCTTGTGAAAGTCAATAGAGAAAATCACTCTTCCGTTGTCTACAAATACGATGAAGAAAATGACTACAGTATCAGTAATGACTTTATCGTTTCGTTGCATGAAGACTCTAAAGGCCGGTTATGGGTGGGTACTCATGGCGGAGGGTTAAATCTCTTTAATCCAGATAGCGAAACATTTCTCAGGATTGGAATTAAAGAAGGTTTAGCGAACGATATCATTTATCAAGTGCTTGAAGACGACGAAGGCCTGTTATGGTTGAGTACAAAAAAAGGCATATCTAGTTACAATCCAAAAACCAAAGAAGTTCGAAATTTTAATATTATTAGCGGTGAAGATTCTGCTCAATTTTTATTGGGGTCGGGCGTAAAACTTAGAAACGGAGACTTGGTTTTTGGCGGAATCAGTGGATACGTAAAATTCGATCCAAAAAGAGTATCAATAAATAAATTTATCCCAGAAATTGTGTTGACCGACATTAAGGTCGCTAATTCTTCGGTTGAAATCGCTGGGCCAGAAAATATTCTAGATAAAAATATATTTTTGGAAAATACGCTCCATTTTAACTACAAACAAAATATTTTTACTCTCTACTATTCTGCTTTGAATTTTAGAAACGCCTCTAACAATAAATACTCTTACATGCTCGAAGGATTTGATGAGAATTGGTTTCAGGTTGGAAATGTGAGGTCTGCTACTTATACAAACTTGGATCCAGGTGTTTATCGATTTAGAGTAAAAGGATCGAATGATAATGACGTTTGGAATGAAGAAGGCGTTTCAATTCAAATCATTGTATCGCCGGCACCTTGGCGAACTTGGTGGGCGTATTTCATTTATATCATCGCTATTTTGTCTGGTGTGTTTTGGTATGTGTATACGCAACGTAAAATGATCGGTTATCAGAAATCGATGGTGAAAAGTCTAAGTGAAGTGAATAAAATTAAAGACCAATTTATAGCAAGCACATCTCATGAATTAAGAACACCTCTATTTGGCATAGTGGGTCTAGCGGAGTCTTTGATGCAAGATGCTAAACCAAAACTATCGGGTTCCGAATTTAAGAGCCTTGAATTAATAGTTTCTAGCGCCAAACGACTCGTCATTCAGGTGAATGATATTTTAGATTTTTCTAGCATTAAGAAGAATTCTCTTGCAGTAAGTATAAAAGCATATAACTTATTTGAAATTACAGAAATGGTAGTTGGTATTTTATTGCCAACAATCACTAACGAAAAAGTAAAGCTGATTAACAAGGTTAAGAAAAATCTTCCTCCTGTTTCAGCGGATGAGAGTCGATTACAACAAATACTAATTAACTTAATATCCAATGCGTTAAAGCATACCAACGAAGGTCATGTTTGTGTCGAAGCGATAGAGAAAGATAAAGAGATAATTATCGTTGTTGAAGATACAGGAAGCGGTATCGCTGAAGATAATTTTGATGCATTATTTCAAGAGTTTAAGCAATTGGATGATGTCAATACAAGAAAACAAGGTGGTACCGGTCTCGGCTTAAGTATTACCAAGCGACTTGTTGAATTGCAAAAAGGTAAAATATGGGTTGAATCAGATATTGGTAAAGGATCAAAGTTCTTTTTTAGCTTACCTATTTCCAACGAGAAACCAAAGTCAATTTCCGTTTCGGAGAGTGCGGTTACTCGAGTTCAATCATTTGTGCGATCGACAGATCCTGAGCTTAACGAAACTGTTCAATTATCAGATTCACTAAGTGATGATTGCCATACGATATTGATTGTTGATGATGAAGCTGTGAATCGAATTGTTCTCAAAGGCTTTATGAAAAAGAAAAAATTTAAAATTTACGAAGCGGAGAATGGAGAGAAAGCTCTGGAATATTTTTCCAAAGGACTTCAGATAGATTTAGTTATTTTAGATGTAATGATGCCTGGTCTGTCCGGCTTCGAAGTGTGTGAAAAAATTAGAACCTATAAAACACTCTGTGAATTACCAGTGTTGTTTATTACTGCACGAGGGCAAATGGATGATTTGGCCAAAGGTTTTGCTGTTGGCGGTAGTGATTTTCTTCCTAAACCTGTTGACCGGCAAGAGTTAAATGCAAGAGTCACGTTGCATTTAAAGATGTTGGAACAAAATCGAAAGATTGTTTCTCAATCGAAAGCCAGCTAGCTATCTTTAATTATAATTTTCCTTTATTGGCGCAATTTAATACATTATCAATAATTTCCATACCTTTAATATCAAACGACGCTCGTGGTGATTTCATACGCTATATGAAATGGCGATCATAAATATATAAACGCGCATTTCCCTATTAAATTGTGATTTAGTCCCAGGATAGGTGAATTTTATATTGCTTATTCGTAGAAACTGAGTAGAATCCACGATACGACGAATTTATAGATTGGTTTAGACACACAATTAGACAAGAGCATTTATTTATAACGCAACTGTCAAACTAGGCTGAGTAAGTAGAAATGAATTATCAAGATAAAACAATACACATGATGAGTTTAGCAATAGTTTCTATTGCTTTGCGCACGCGTGCATTGTTTATTTGTACAAAGGTGATTATTCGATTTAAATTCTGCTAGATAAACGCATTATATTTCTGGCAGGCCAATAAGCCTTCCGGAAATTAAAAAAACCCGGAAGGTAATAACTTTCGGGTTTTTTTTTATTAACGATAATGTGCAGGAGGAAAAAGTGGAATTCGAATTCGATGATGAACTTGAAAACGTAGCTGTATTAAGTAACAACTAAATGATGTTATTTACTTACAATCTGTCTAATTTTTACTAGTGGGGTTAATTTATTATTATAAATTTAACCCCTTTATTTTTGTTCTTCGTTATCATTATTATTTAAACGAGTCCGGTATTCATTTGGCGCGACTCCCATCTTCTCTTTAAAAGCTCGATTAAATGGAGCAATTGAATTAAAACCAGAGTCCAAGGCTAAGGTCATTAGTGGCAGTCTTTTTGATTCGGGTTTTGTTAAAGCATCAACGACATGCATAATTCTGTAATGATTTACAAAGTCATTGAAGTTTCTATAACCAAGATTGCGATTAATTAAATTTCTAAGCTGATGTTCCGGCATATCAAGTAGTTGTGCCAAATCGTTCACCGTAAGTTTTTGCCGTTTAAAGCTCTTTTCTTCAGTCATCAGTCTTTCTAGGTCTTTGAGCTTACTATTTTCAATTGAGTTGTCGGCTTTAATCTTGTCATGTATATTTTCTTCGATATCTACATCAAGTGGTTTTCCTTCCCATCCCAGCCAGTCCACCCAACTTTTCGCTTTTGTATCGAGTAAGTGTTTTAGATCACCATCTAATAACCAGGACACAATAAAGAAGAAAAATAAACAAACATAAGTTGCCTGAACGGCCTCCATCCATATTGGCAGAATATAATTACCTTGCAGGATGATGACTAAAAGTGGAATCAACATAATGATGCCAACCGACGGAATAACAGTTGTCCAAAGCCATCTACGTGCTTCAACCAAATCTGTTCGCCAATTGTTTAGAATGGAATGCAATCCTAAAATTAACAATAATGTGTTTATCCCGTTAGGAAGGTAAAACAATAGCCAATGAACTGGGTTAAAGACACTTGCTTGTGCGCTTACCCCGATCTCATAGACCACTCCGCCAACTGTTGCGGAGGCGGCTATAAAGATTAATACAAACCAATAGAGAGGGTTAACCTTATATGATTCTTCATAAAGTGAATTAATAAGTAGCCAAAAAAACATCGGACTTATAGATGAAAGAAAAACGGCGAATAACAAAAGCACACGCAAATCGTCAGAGATTGAAGTAAATGCGATAAAACTATAACCAACATATCCAACGAGAATGCCGATGTATAATCGTCCGCTCAAATTTCTCAATAAGTGTTTTACTGCGTGGGTAATTAATACCGTTTGAAATGCAATCGACATCCCTTTAAGTAGGATGATATATGTAATTATTAAGCTCATAGCCTCTTACTAATAGTTTTTATTTTTTTATAAAAATGAACAATATTTGCATGAATTATAATTAGCACACGCACAAAAATAGTGTAACGGCTTTTCAGCGAAGTTCCCACATAACGCCATCGATTTCAGTCGTCATTTATTACATTCTTACTATTCAATCGGTATTAGAACAATTAAGAACGCAGTGCTGGAAATCGGAAAATAGGCACTATGGCGTTGTTTGAATAATCTTTTTTTGAAAATGTGTAAAAAATTATAAAGAACCTGTATTTTAATTGCGACTAGTAATTAGAGGTTTGGTTTTGTCTTTTAAGGTCTTATTTTCACCTGAAATAGTTGTGTGAATAGATCGGTTTTGGACGAAAAAGAACCATCTAAAAATTGATGTCTAATAACCTTATGATTTAAAAGAAAAAATTATAGTAGGTCACATGTTCTAAGAAAAACACGAACTCAAAGTTTTACTATCCAAATGGTGTAAAGAAAACATTCTTATTATTCATACTTACGTGAAAAGTCTAAGTTTTTATTATTCAAACTAATAAAACTCAAACTTCAAATTCGATAGTGTTTATTGGTTGAGTTCACTGGAACTTAGTGATGCTATAGGCTCACACAGGTAAACAAACTATAAAGTTGCTAAATCTTGGAATGTTTTAAAACATCCAATACAAAAGAAAGAACGTACTTTTAAATCTTAAAGTGCATAGAAAAGTGACTTTTTATTAAAAAAATAAATACTAACTATACTCACAGGTATTGAATATGTTCTCAAAACGTCGTATTCGAAGCGGAGTGACTAAAACCGCTATTATTTCGATTATGTCATTGATTGCCCCATCAGTTTTTTCGATGGCGTCGATTGAGGCTGGACAGATATATTTTATCCAGCACAAACCAACTGGCAACAAAATGCAGGTCTGTGATGGCCCAGATGGTAAGCCAGTTTCGAGCCGCCCCGGTTCAAATATTTTCGAGTGTGTGCAATGGGAAATAGTCCCGAAAGGAGAGTATTTTCATATCCGCAGCGTGCACGCTAACAAATATTTAAAGCCTGATACAAATGCAAATGGGTCACCAATATCGATACAACCTGCCACTTGGACTGGAAACTGGACACAATGGTCATTTGACGATCGTGGCGATGGATCAGGTCACATTATCAACCGTGGAACCGGTAAACAGATTTTTTTGAATGGTCGGGATCGAGCAAATATTCAACAGCAGCCGTCAAGTTGGAGAGGTGATTTCACTCGCTGGAGTTTTGTGCCTATCTCAGGTGGCACTGCTACTCCAACTAGCACGCCGACAACTGTTTCGACTCCGACTGTTACGCCAACTACAACGCCAACGGTCACTAGCACTCCAACACCTACAGTAACTCCTACATCTGTTGGCACACCAGGATCCGTGTCGATTGAGGCTGAATCAGGTGCATTTGCAGGCACCGCTGACCGCTATACGGATGCGTCAGCTTCAGGTGGAGCTGGTGTAGCGTTTTTGGACGCTGTGGGAGCTGGGTTTACACTTAGTAATGTGCCAGCTGCAACTTCTATTGTGGTTCACTATGCATCACAAAATTCTGGTCAGATTTCAGTAAAACTGAATGGTGGCGACGTGGGTGATTTGTCATTCCAAAGCAATGGTGCTTGGGTTGGAAATTATACTACTGCTACTTTGAGCCTTAGTGTTGCGAGTGGTTCGAGCCTTCAAATCATTAACGAGGGCGGTGATTCTGCATTAAATGTGGATTTCGTTGAATTTGTTATCGATGGGCCGACGCCAACACCTGCACCTCGAACTCCAAC
This sequence comes from Cellvibrionaceae bacterium, assembly GCA_965262305.1. Lineage (GTDB taxonomy): Bacteria > Pseudomonadota > Gammaproteobacteria > Pseudomonadales > Cellvibrionaceae > CBDHEY01. The sequence continues at coordinate 219,515 of CBDHEY010000004.1, read as the reverse complement.
ACCGACACCTTCGGCGACTCCTACGCCTGTCATTGCGACAGTAGATGTTGCAAGTGATAGTGAATTAGGAAGTTACCTCGTGGCAGGAGATAGCTCGTCAAAACCTGGATTCACTTTATATACCTTTGATAATGACAATTCTGGTCCAAGTGTCTGTAATGGAGGTTGTGCAAATACTTGGCCGCCATACACCGTAAACTCTGAAAGTGACATTATTGCTCCTCCAGGAGTTTCTGGACTTGGTGTGCAAACACGTCAAGATGGCAGTTTACAGGTAGCGCTTAATGATGAACCACTTTACTTTTACACGCCAGATTCCGGACCTGGTGACACGAGTGGTCATGGACAAGGCGGTGTTTGGTGGGTCGCTGATATTACTGCACCTGAATTCAATGATATGACATGGGAACAAGCTGCATTGCCTGCTTGTCCAGATTTGTATCAGCCTTCTAATGTTCCAACCTTTGGATTTCATACCTATATCCAAGGCAATACATTAACTTTCAATGCCGGTAGCCTGTTTGCATCTGAAGTTTGGGGCAATGGTTTAAGGGCCGTTTTCTTGAGAGTCAATGATTCAACTGGGGTACTTGAACACATTGGTACCGTAGAAGGTTCTAGAAATGGTAGTTCAGCAACCGCGACTATCCCTTCAAGTTATCTTGACGGCAAAGCCATGTATTATGTTTCTTACGAGCGCTTCTTTACGCCGATGGCAGAACCAGGAAAAACAGGCAATGCCCTAGAGTATGCTGACTCTGCACTCTATGCCTTGAATCGAAGCGAGGGCTGTGTGAGTGGCTCTTGGTCTTCGAGTAATGTTGAAGACTTTGCCGGCTGGGCGAGACGCCAGCATCCTCAAGGTGTATTTAACGACCACAATGTATTCGCCAAGAGTACAAGCTCGATTCAAAACTCTGCGACACATTTTATGCACGTGCCTCGTTTCGTGGTTAAGGTTACGCAGGACCAGGCCGGCCAAGACTTAATATTTAATGTTGTATTCACCTATGAAGCTGATTCACCGTTCAGTGAAAGTACTGAGATAATTTTCTCAGGCATTGAAGGTAAGGGCGCAAGGGCAGGTGATGGTAGTCCGCTACATAGTTACAGTTTCCGTTGTGATCAAATAGGTCCAAATGAGGCAAATTGTAATGCGGGAAGAGTCTTTTCTTACGGTCAGAATGTTGACTGGGAATTACGTGTGCAGCCTGTGGGTGGCGCAGGTGCCAATCTTTACTCGCAAATGTTTTACTATGTTCCAGGTCACGGTTGGACTAAAGAATCTGTTGATCCGCGCGCTCAGTTAGGTGGATACGCGAGTATTGATGCACATGGCGCTACGGTTTATGAAAGATCGGCAGCCTTTATGCAGCATGAACATACCGCATCACTGCAAGTTGTTAGAGACTTTGTTCGTCAGCATCAGGATTTACGTGACCCAATTGGTACTCCAGTGCATGGTGCAGAGTTTGATACCTGTGAAGCTTGCCATATTAATGATGGACGAAGTAATGCTGTATTTACTTTACCATCAGGAGATCGCCGAATTGCGCCTCCTTTGATTGGCCTTGGTTTATTAGAAAAAGTTGTCGATTTTCCTGGAAAAGTAGGTTTCGGTTGGAAAGGTGACAGAGCGACGGTCGAAGAAGCGGTTAGATTTGCGTTAGATGCAGATTTCAGCGTACCAAATCCAGATCCTTCACTTGTAGCAAAACTTACGAACTATTCTCAGTTAGTGGGTGTTCCTCAAAGAGATAAGAGCAAGATGTTTGAGCCTGACGTTATAGCTGGCGAGTCTCTATTTAAGGGAGCAATGCAGTGTTCTTCTTGTCACCAAGAAGTTCAACAGTTAACTAACGGTGATATTATTCGTCCATATACTGATTTAAAAACATGGGATCTCGGTGATGGTCCATTCCGCACTGCGCCGCTTTGGGGTATTGGCCGTGCAGCGAATGTTGTTCTTGTGAGTATGGAGGCTGACACTGGAATGGGATTCAATAACGCTGAGGCTCCTGGTCTTGCTCAAAGAACCCTTGGCAGTAGTGAAGGGGCGTTACGTCAATTAGGCAGAGATACTGATGCATTGTTCATGCATGATGGGCGTGCTAGTGGTTTAGACGAAGCTGTGCGCGCTCACGGTGGTGCAGCGGCTAGCTCCCGAGACGCTTATATTAATGCTTCTCAGACGCAGAAAAATCAACTGCTCGAGTTCTTGCGCTCTTTATAAAGTTTTAAGTCGTGTAAAGTGTTAGGGGCCTTTTGGCCCCTTTTTTTTGCATGCTAAAAAGATTTTAGTAGCGTCACTGAGTGGTTTTCCTAGAGCGACAGTCTAAATTTGGGTATCATCCAGCTGCCAAAATTGGCACCAATTCTTTTATCCGAATTTCTTCGTATTTTGAATAGAGGCTGTTTGATATATGAATCTACTTTCCACAATCAAAGAAGATTGGATTGCTCATGGAAAAGAGTGGACTCGTCCTGGTTTTAGAGCGATTGCTTTTTGCCGGTTTGGCTATTGGAGAACTCACTGTATTCGTAATCGAATTTTACGATTCCCTTTTAATTTTTTATATCGAATACTCTATCGCCACGCCAGAAATGTTTATGGTATAGAGATACCCTCAACGGTCGAATTAGGCCGGCGCGTAGTTATTGAACATCAAGGTGGAATTGTTATTCATGGGTGTGCAAAGATAGATGATGACTCAATTGTGAGGCAAAACGTGACAATTGGTAATCGCTATTTAGACAAACCACTTGAAGCGCCGGTTATCGGAAAAAGAGTGAATATTGGAGCGGGAGCAGTAATACTAGGCAAGATCACTATAGGAGATGATGCAGTTGTTGGTGCAAACGCGGTCGTGGTGAAAGATGTGGCTGAAGGAACTACGGTAGTCGGCATACCGGCTAAACCAATTCGTAATTAGTCACACATGTTTTTAGGTTCTTTTTTATAGGCTTACAAAATATAGATGAAATTATATATAATTAGCTTTTTTGGTATATGCCAGATAAGTTTTTCAATAATATGTTTTTTATTTTGAATTGGCCAAAACCGATAAAATCCTATTTGTAAATTACCTTCTATTACAAGCTTGCTCCTTGTTTTTGTTGGAAATGGCGCGTAAATAATTTTATTTGATAGAATTTGACACTGTTATTAGTAAATAATTCTTTCGATGGTGTTTTTTAGTTAATTCCATTCTATTAGCATTAGAAGTTTTTGATAAGAGTCAAAAAAGTACCAAAAATAAATCTCTTAGCGAGTAATATTTTTTAAAATGGATGTATAAGATGCGAAGCGTGTGAGTTTTAATTCTTTTCTCTTTAAGTGCTACACTTACTCTGAACGCCATAGGCTCGTTAAGGGAGTTAAAAACGATGTTGAAATTTTTTGTTATATTCTTAACTGTATTTCTTTTATCTTCTTGTACTGAAAAAACTTCTTCTCCTATTCGAATTGCCATGAATCCATGGCCTGGTTATGAATTCCTTTATCTTGCTGAACAAAAAGGGTTTTATAAAGAGCAAGGTTTGGACGTTACCATTGTACAAGTAGATTCGTTGGCGGATGCTAAGAGAGCTTATGTCAATGGGTTTGTCGATGGCATGGCTTCTACATTAATTGAGATGGTTCAATCTCAAATATTGTCACCTGAACCTTTAAATCTTGTGTTAATTACAGATTATTCTAATGGCGGTGACGTTGTCATATCAGAAAAAAGCTACCAAAGCATTGCAGAACTTAAAGGAAAAAAAATTGGTTGTGAAGTGTCTTCACTAGGTATTTTTGTGTTACAGCGAGCATTAGCGAAATACGGAATGTCGATTGATGATGTCGAAGTTGTAAATACTGAACAAAGTCGAGGTAAAAATGCGTTGGAAGAAGGGAAAATCGATGCATTTGTTACCTATCCTCCCACCTCTATAGATATATTAAGGTCAGAAAATTACACCAAAATATTTACTAGCGCCGAAATTCCAAATGAAATTGTTGATGTTGTCTCGCTGTCGAAAAAAAGCATTAGTGAAAACCCAAACTTAGTTACCAGCTTACAAAAAGCTTGGGATCAAGCTTTAGCGTATTTTGAAAACAATAAAGAAGACGCTGTTAAGATTATGTCAGATAGACAAGGAATCACTAGCGAGGAATTTTTGGAAGTTTTGGGTGATCTGGTCGTTTTAGATTCTAAAGAGCAATCCATATTATTTTCAAACCCCGAAAGTTTCCAAAAAATTGTCTTAGATACATGTAATACATTAGTGAAAACAGACTCACTAAAAACCAATTGCGACACTTTCCCAAATGTTATGTATTCTGCTAAGTAAGATTTGAAAGAACCCAATAGAATGTTATGAACATAAGCAAGGGTATAGGTTCGTCACTTTTCTTAAAGATGTCGGTTCCTATTTTTGTGATTGGTTTGGTTGTAATGGCTTTGGCTATTACGCTTTTTTTGATAGATTCAGAAAAAAAAATAAAAAATAATATAGAAAATGAAAATAAAAATATAACAGAAAATATTATTCTAGCCTTGCAGGGCGATAGTTTAAATGAAAATTTAAAACGGGTTGTTGGAATAATATCAGCCAGAAGAAACGTGTACTCTCTTCATATCTTAAACGACGAAACTAAATTTATCGTTGCATCTAATAATTTTGGAAAAATAGGCGAATCCGCTTTAGAAGCCTTAGGCGAGGAAGAACTTTTAGTCTACAAAAAGTTACACGGCCTTCGTAACAGTGAATATCGACATGTTTATTCAAATCAAATTGATTATTCCGGGGTTAAAGTTAGTTTTGTAGATGAATCATCCAATCGACCAAGAATATTTGCAATTATATTAGGGTTTGATGCTTCCGAAATGTATCTTTCTGAACGAAATAGTATTCTAATAATATTGTTTTCTTTTATTGTCAGTATCGTTTTTATTATTATCTCAATCTTTTTTGTTAATAAGCTTGTTGTGTTGAATCGTATTAGGGAATTTATTAATGTCATTGAAGATCAAAATCCAGAAAGCCGAGCATTTCCCAATTTAACTAAAAGCAATGACGAGTTGGGCGTTCTAGCTCAAAAATACAAAGAACTTGAAAAAAGCAATTTTCTTCGCGCGTATGAAATTCAAAGAGTTCTATCTTTAATTGATGGCATTACCAATGCGGCGCCGGTTTTATTATCCTACGTAGACAAATCTTTGCGGTATAAATTTGTCAATCAAGGTTATTCTAAATGGTTTGGAAAGCCTTCAGAAAAATTTATTGGCAATCATGTTAAGGATATTGTAGGGGAAATAGTTTATGAAAAAATAAATAGAAAATTATTGGCTTGTCTTAGCGGAGAGAAACAATATTTTAATCAAGAAATGAAACGAGCGAGTGATGGAAGTGATAGACATGTTGTCGCATCTTATACCCCAGATTTTAATGACAATGGTTTAATTCAAGGTATTTTTATCTGTATTGAAGATATTACAAACCTAAAAAATTCAGAAAAGAAACTCTTGGAGTATACCGAAGAACTGACTCAAAATAACAATGCTTTGATCGAGGAAAAAGAGAAAGCTCAGCAAGCAACAAAAGCAAAATCAGAGTTTCTAGCTGTTATGAGTCATGAAATTCGAACACCTATTAATGGAATTTTGGGTATGATTGGCCTTATGCTTAAGAACGAACTTAATGCAGATCAGTTTCAGAAGGCATCGATAATTCGCAGCAGTACTTCTTCATTGCTATCAATCATAAACGATATCTTGGACTTCTCAAAAATTGAGGCTGGAAAACTTGGCTTTGAAAAAGTCGAATTTGACATTGGAGAAATGTTGGCGACTCTTTGTGATAACGTAGCGTTTAATGCAGAACAAAAAGAAATTGAATTTATTATCAACACAGTAAATATACCATCAAAAAGAATTTGTGGCGACCCTGTTAGAATACAACAAATTCTTTTTAATCTGGTAGGAAACGCAATTAAATTTACTGAGGATGGCGAGATAGTATTGAGGCTAGGATTATATGAGGATAACAATGTCTTGAAACTTACAGGTTCAGTTAAAGACACTGGCATAGGTATACCTAAGGAGAAACACGAGCTTCTCTTTGAGCATTTTTCGCAAGTTGATGCTTCAACAACACGCAAGTATGGTGGTGCTGGTTTAGGCTTGGCAATTGTAAAGAAATTATGTCAATTGATGGGAGGAAATATTCACGTCGAAAGTGAATTGAATGTGGGAAGTTGTTTCTCTTTTGAAATTGAAGTAAGTGCGTGCGAGTCCTCTGAACCCATGGTTCCGGCAGAGTCCATCCAGTTCAAAAAAATACTGATTATTTCCGATCATGAAACAATTAGAAAAAATATGTCTGAACAATTTGTCGCTTGGGGTGCTGAAGTTTACTATTTTGAGTCTGTTAATAAAGCTTTAGAATCTGTAGATTTTACTACGTTAAACTATGTGTTTGTCGATGAGCGCTGTGCAAAACCAAATAGTATTGAAATCGCTAAATTATCTCGTCAGTTAGAGTCTAACCAAATACATAAAAAGATTCTGGTGGCTTCTCAGCTTAATTGTCATGCGAATGCTTCAGGAGATATGACTTTTGATAGTTATATCAGCAAGCCAATCACATATTACAATTTAAACAACTTATTTACTGAATTAAAAAATGGTATAGACAAAAGCCAAAAAGACGAATTAAAAGAACATATAGAAGAAGATAATAAGGACAAGCGAATACTGCTAGTCGAAGATAACAAAGTAAATCAAGAGGTGGCTTTGGGCCTCATTAATTATTTTGGTTTTACAGTTGATGTTGTTGAAAATGGTTTGGAAGCAGTTAATTTATTGAGGAATGAATCTTCAAAAAAATATAAGTTAGTCTTAATGGACTGCCAGATGCCAATCATGGATGGATACCAGGCTACGAGAAATTTGCGAAATGGTGACGCGGGGCAATTTGGAAAAGAAGTTCCCATTGTTGCGATGACAGCAAATGCAATGATTGGCGATAAAGAAAAGTGCCTAGATGCTGGAATGAACGACTACATCAGCAAGCCCATCGATGAAAAAGAATTCGAAAAGAAACTACGTTATTGGTTATTCAAAGAGGCAATCCTCGAGCCGGTCGATAATGAAGTTAGTTCAGAAAAACCAAAAGAAGAAAGTAACGTATCGAATTGGGATCATGATGAGGCACTTCGTCGAGTTAGGAATAAGGAAGAAAGGCTCGTCCATTTAGTAAATTTGTTTATACGTGATATGAAAGTAAGGTTCAATGAATTGAATCTGTATATAGAGCAAGCGAACTTTAAAGAACTAACAAGTGTTGCTCATACAATAAAGGGTGTAGCGGGAAACCTGAGCGCTAAGAAAATGTTCGAATCGGCTAAAAAGCTTGAAGCTGCTGGGAAAAATTCAGACGAAAAGCTTGTTGAAACCCTCAGTCAAGATTTGATAGAAGCTTACGAATCTTTAGAACCGATTCTAGAGTCTTACCTTTCCCAGCAAAGTGATCTAAAAGGCCAAGTTTAAGTAACTTACTTTGCGACTACATAACACCTCGAACGTGTTGCTTAACCTTCTTAAAATAAAACTCAGAAAGTTGCCTATGTAGCTCTTCAGATAATGGCGGCAACGCCGATACCGACGCATTTTCCTTTACTTGCTCTACTTTGCTTGTTCCGGTAATCACGGAGCTAACAGCGCTTTGGTCTAAAATCCATCGCATAGACATTTGGGCCAGTGACATTCCTTCTGGACATAAACTTTTTAGTTCTTCGGCTAAATCAACGGCGATTTCGAAAGGGACTCCAGAAAAAGTTTCCCCTACGCTAAAAAATGCGCCATCTTTGTTGTAATTCCTGTGATCACCCTCAGTAAACTCTTGGTTTTTCGACATTTTTCCTGAAAGGACACCGCTAGCGAGCGGGAGTCTCACAATAATTCCTACTTGGTTTTCTATTGCTTTAGGGAACAGTTCAGTAATTTGATCTTGCCTAAACAAATTGAAAATCGTTTGGATTGAGGTAAGTTTAGGGTGAGTAACAGCAAAAAGAGCCTCTTCCATTGTTTCGACACTCACGCCAAATTGCTTGATTAATCCTTCTTTTTGGAAATCTTCCATCCAAGCCAGCATATCGCCATTTTTCAAAACTGCTGTAGGAACACAATGCAATTGGATAAGATCAATACTTTCCACATCTAGACGCTTTAATGAACCCTCTATATTGGCTCGAACCTTTTCTTTGGAATAACCATCAGGGTAGAGCTCTCCATCTCTTCCTACTTTGGTCGCTATGACTTGGTCCTTCGGGTGGGATTTTGTGTGATTTCCTATACGGCTTTCGCTTAAGCCGCCGCCATAGACGTCGGCGGTGTCCCAAAAGCTGATTCTCGCATCATTAGCCGCTTGTAACACAGATTCAGCCTGTTGATCTTCAACAGGTCCAAAATCGTTACCTAGCTGCCAACAACCTAAACCAATTTCTGAAACCTGATAACCGCTTTTACCGAGAGTTCTGACTTTCATTATAAAAACCTCATTACTAAATGGATTAGAAACGTTTAATAACCTATTGGCGATAGTTTAACGATTTTAAATTAGTTTATCTTTATGTATATAATTAACTTATTGTTAAATATTTGATAACAGTGTTGAAATGCTTAATCAAGATGAAATTGCCTTCATTTCTGTAGCCGAGCAAGGTGGTTTTACAGCTGCAGCTGCAAAATTAAAAACTTCTAAGGCGCGTATCTCACAGCAGGTTTCGCGCTTAGAGCGCAAACTTGGTGTAACACTACTCCATCGGTCTACAAGGAGAATTAGACTTACTGATGAGGGTGCTTTGTATCTATCAGAATGTCGCAGAGCGTTCGATATCGTAGCAAACGCTCGCAAGCAAATATCTGAGGACCAAACTCGAGTCAGTGGGCAAATAAGGATAAACTCTGTTGGTGGGCTCTTTGCTGAACAGCTTCTAGCTCCAGCTGTAAGTGCCTTTATTATGTCTTACCCAAAAGTTGATATTTCTCTTGATTTCACTAGCTCTCGAATAGATGTTTTGGCAGAACAATACGACTTAGTCGTTCGAATGGGACAGCTGGAAGATTCAAGCTTAATCGCAAGGCAATTAAGCTTTCTGGAAACCAATGTGGTTGCCTCTCCAGAATTTATTAGAAGGTTTGGTTACCCCGAAGAGCCAAACAATTTGTGTGATTACTCTTGTTTGTGTGGATCAATAAAAAGGTGGGTGTTTCGACACGCAAAAACTGAAACAACACAAGAAGTAAATGTATCTGGCCCTTTAAGCTCTCCTAATGGACATGTTTTAAAACAAGCAGCCTTGCAAAGCCTTGGAATTGTTAGGCTTCACAATCTTTATCTGGAAAGTGATATTAAAAATAAGAGGCTATTACCCGTTTTCACGAGTTGGGGCATAGATAAACAACCTGTCTCCCTTGTATATCCGCAAGCGCGTTATCGTACCCGTCGCATACAACTATTTGTCGAACATATTGTTTCTTGGTTTGAAAGTACATAGTGGTATTATTTACTTTTTACAATAAAAGATATGTGTTCAAATCTGAGACTTTCGTGAGTCTCAGTCATAAATGTTAGATATCTCCTCGTGGAGGGGCTTGTTAACAAGTAAACTTATTTTGGAAAATTTCTGATCGATTTAAGGTTTAATAGAATAATAAAATTGCCTTGTACGTTTTTATGGCATCTAAAATGTAATTTCTAGGGAGATAAATGGAGACGTCAGCATGCAAGCAAGTGTCACCGCTTCGGCGTTAAATATACGTTCTGCACCAAATATATCTGCTCGAGTTCTCGGTGTGTTAATGGAAGATACCATTGTCGAAGTTGTCGACAATGATGATTATTGGTTAGAAGTTCGTTATCAATCACTCCGAGGCTTTGTGTTTCGTGATTATGTCGAAATGCAAGATATCCGAAAAAAGCTATATGGTGTAGTCACAGCTTCTTTATTAAATGTTCGTCAAGAGCCAAGTTTAACTTCACGTGTTATCGGCCGTTTGATAGAAGCAAGCCGTTTTAAGATCAATTCGCAATTTGAAGATTGGCTTGAAATTCAATTTAATGATGCCATCGGATACGTTTCGCGTTCATTCGTAGATGTAATACCAATCAAGCCCTCCTATAAGGCCTCTGTAATCACTTCCATTCTTAACGTAAGGGCATTTCCTGGCTTAAAATCCCCGGTTATTGGTCAACTAATTGCAGATAATGTGGTTGAGGTATTTTCAACACGGCAAAATTGGGCTGAAATTAAGTTGAATGGCCAATCTGCATTTGTCTATTTGGATTTCATAAAAAAATTAGATCAAGATGATGCTGGCGATATCTTCACAAAATTTGATGATCTTGACACAGGTGACGAAGAAGACAACGATTATGTTCTCCATGCCGCGAATATTCTAGACGTTGAAGAGAAACTGGAACCCAATTCAAAGCTTCCGGTTGCAGGGAGCGCAACAGAAAAAAAAGTATCACGTGCATGGAATCAATATGGTGGTTTATTAGAAAGACTTAGTAAATCGAATCAGCTTGATGTTGCTTGCTCTGTAGCTGTTTTATGTGTAGAAAGTTCTGGTCGAGGTTTTGATCAGAACAATGAAAATCGCATGATTATTCGATTTGAGAATCATAAATTTTGGAAGTTCTGGGGCAAAAAAAATCCAGAAACCTTTCGTAAATATTTTACATATCGCTCTGACAAGGTTTGGTTAGGTCATCAATGGCGATTTTCTGAATCAGAACCTTGGTCCAAGTTTCACGGAAGGCAATCTAAAGAATGGGAAGTATTTGAGTTTGCAAGAAGCTTAGATTCGGATGCTGCCATGCTGTCGATTAGCATGGGAGCTCCTCAGATTATGGGCTTTCATTTTCAAAGACTTGGATACGAAAGTGTCGCTGAGATGTTCATCAAATTTAACTCTGAAATAGAGTCGCAAATCGAAGGCTTGTTTAACTTCTTTTCTCAATCGATGATTGAAGATCTTAGAAATCAGGATTTTATTGGTTTTGCAGCGGCTTATAACGGGTCGGGACAAAAACACAAGTACGGAAATTGGATTGACGAACATTTCAGTGCGTTTAAAAAATTAGTATAAATTCGGGTAGGGGGAAATTATGAGCATATTGTCTTTTGTAAGTAAAATTTTTGATCCAGCGGTAAAGTTGGTTGACGAACTGCATACGAGTGAAGAAGAAAAGCTAAAAATGCAAAGGGAAATTAAAAAAGTTGAGAATGAATTACTTACTAAGATAATGGACTATGAATCTCAATTGCTGGAAAGTAAGACCAAAATTATTACCGCAGAAGCTACTGGTCAATCTATTCTTCAGCGTAGCTGGAGACCGATAACAATGTTAACATTTCTGGCATTAGTCGTATTAGATAGCTTTGGCATATTGACTAACAGACTGGCTCCAGAAGCTTGGACGTTATTGCAAATTGGATTGGGTGGCTATGTTGTGGGTCGTTCAGCAGAGAAAATAACAAAGCAATATATGGGTTCGCGAACTGGTTCATCAACGAGTTTTGGAGCTAAGGGGTAATTGATACGAATTAATTATGGTTTCGTATCTAAACATGATAATAATTTTTAAATTCATTTAGAGGTGAAATATGAAGCGTCGTGATTTTGTTCGTTTATCTGGAATAAGTGGAGTTGCAGGACTTACCGCTCTTAGTGGAATTATTGCTCCGAGAGATGTTCTTGCTGCTGAAAAGACACTCGCTGGTGGGGTGTATTATACAAAGGATGCACCAGGTCGTTGGAGCAAAAAAATTGCAGGCCATATTCCTAATATTGAAATAGAAAAAAAAGCCGATCACGTAAATGTTAAAGTGGTTACATCTCATGAAATGTTGAAATATGAGCACTATATCACTAAGCATGTACTACTTAACGAAAACTATGAATATATTGACGAAAAGATGTTTGATCCGTTAACGGAATTGGCTCCTGTCTCAGAATATAAATTGGAGGGCTATAAAGGACGTCTAAACGTATTGAGTGTTTGTAATAAACATGATACGTGGCTGGATTTTGTGGATGTTTAGTTTTACTTTTTAGTAAAAACTAAGTTAGTATTCAGGTCATAGAAACGAGTGCCGTCATATCCTTGTAATTCCTTTCTCTCAGAACGAATTGTTGTCCAAGTGTTGCAGTAGCACAATCAATAATAAAAATTGAAACACCTGTTGTCTGACGACAGGTGTTCACCAACACAATTAAAATAAAAATGGCTAGTTTAATTTTTCGATCTTTGTTTATCGTTACTTTTGCATTTTCTATTAGTTTTCATGCTTTCTCTGAGGAATATTTTTACTTAGCACATAAACCTACTGGGTATAAAATAAGTTCATGCAGCAGTGTCGATGGAAGTGCTGTAGTAACAGCGGAATCAACACGCGAATCAGCCTGTGAACAATGGCAAAAAATAGAAAATGGTGAGTATTTTCATATACGTAACCGTCATTCATCTAAATATATCCGTCCAGATACAAGACAAAATGGCTCATCAATCGTTATTCAACCGAGTACATGGGTGGGTAACTGGACTCAGTGGAGCTATGAAACTCGTGGCGAAGGATTTGGTCATTTAGTTAATCGTGCTACTGGTAAGTATATTTTTACTTCGGCAAATAGTCTTGGAGAAATCATCTCCCAGCAGCCTTCAACTTGGCGGGGTGATTATACGCGGTGGATGTTCGAAAGAGTGAATCTAAACACTTCAACTCCAACAAGTTCTCCTTCTCCTTCTCCATCACCGACGCTGAAGCCAACGCCAACAGTGTCTCCAACTCCTTTTGTTGGTGCGAAATTTGAACCGAATGATGGCGCTGTTCTTGTTTTTGTTGGCCAAGATAATGAATCAGTTGGTGGAAACGCAAGCTATAGTGACGGATATATAGAAAATGTCGGTACTCCCGCAGGGATCACACATTATGTTTATTTTACAGAAGGCGCAACTAATGGGTTTGGGTTTACTTTTGATATTGGGACTATTGACGGACTAAATTCAGAGACGACCTGGGGTGCTGGACCCATGTGTATGAAGTGCTACGTTGATTCAATGGAGCTTCAGGAATTGGTCATGCACATGTCTATAAGTATGGAGTTTAATTCAGAAGACAGGATTGCTAGAGGTGAGTTTGATCATTTAATTAGAGAGCTTGTAAGTTTTTTGAATGAATATAGTGATTTTCCTTTTTTGATTCGAATCGGATACGAGTTTGATGGACCATGGAATAACTACGATTCTCAAAATTACAAGGCAGCTTTTATACGCATCGTAGATGGTTTACGTGCTGAAAACGTGGAAAATTTCGCAACGGTAATGGCGGCTTCTACCATGTTTGTAAGTCGACAGACTTGGGATGATTATTGGCCTGGAGATGAGTATGTTGATTGGATCGGATATTCTTACTTTGGCGGTTTCGTTTCAGACACTGCAGATGCTTTACAGTTAGCTCGAGAAAAGTCAAAACCTATTTTTATCGCAGAATCTGCACCTAGAGGAAGCTTTCTAGATAATTCTGATGCGGACCAAGTTTGGAGTAGTTGGTTTGTTCCGATTCTAAATCATGTAGAAGCAAATACGGATGTGATTAAAGCCATTTCATATATAAGCGCCGACTGGGATTCTCAACCGATGTGGCGTGGCAACGGTTGGGGTGATACAAGGATCCACATTAACCCACTTATACAACAGCGTTGGAATGAAAAAATGAATGATATGTTATACATCAACGCCAGTGATAACCCTTATAGGTTAATTAATTTTACTCCGTCTACATCAATACAAAATTGATAAGTGAGTTTAGGTTTCTAGATCAGTCCCGCACGTTTGATACGCATATACTCACTTGCGAGTTCAATATGTAGTTTTGCTGGCTGACAATCAACAAATGCGATTTTGTTAGCTCGCATTTGAAGTACGAGTGGTTTTCTTTGCTCGATGTATAATTTACTTCCCGCGTATAAAAGAGCATCATTAAAATTCTCAATTGATTGACTTTCACTATTATCTAAAATAGAGTCGCGAAGGCTTGCCACCATCACAACGTGGTACCTTTTTAGAAGTTGGACTGCCCTAGTAATCTCGTCGGTTTGTTCGTCCTTAAGATTGGTAATAAGTATTACCAAAGAGCGTTTCCTATGGTGTTTCACTAACACTTCTGCTGCACGAAGGTAGTCGCTACTGCTTGTAGAACTATTTAAATCGTAAATTTTATTTAACATTGCGTTAATAGCCGTCTTACCTTTACTTGGAGATAACTTGCGATCTTCATTTCCTGCGAAACTCATAAATCCAACGGCATCACCCTGTCTTAGAGCAATATAACTCGTTAAGAGCATTGCATTGAGCGCGTGATCAAAATGGCTAATCTTGCTATCTAAGCTTCTCATACTTCTGCCGCAATCCAAGAGAAAAATAATTTCTTGATCTTTTTCATCTTGATATTCTTTAGAAATTATTTTTCTTAATTTCGAGGTGGCTTTCCAGTCTATCTGTCTGAGTGAATCACCTTTCCTAAATTCTCGAAGTTGTTGAAAATTTAAACCCTCTCCGCGTCGTTGGACATTATGCACACCCATTTGCATAAGTTGATGTTCAAGCCCAATAAATGCTGATCGAACAATAGGTGCGAAATTTGGGTAGATCTTTACCGCTTGAGTTTCACCGATATAGATTTTTTTCTGCCAAAGTGCCAGACGGCTATATATTAAAAGGCAAACAGACCCGAATTCTATATTTCCTCTCGAGAGTGGTTGGATAGGATATGTTATGGTTTTTTCGGAATTGCCTAATATGCTCACCTTTGCAGGGAGATCGTTCACTGAAACCTGATTGGGATACAGATCTGTTACTAGTGCGGTAATATTTTGGCTGCTCAAATTTTCAATCGTGATAGAAACCTGTGCAGTGACTCCCAATGATAGGTTACTCACTAATTTTCTTTTTGCTTTTAACTCTCTAGTCTTCGGGTATAGGGTAAGGTCAATAATTGAAAATATAGTTAGAATAATGAGTAGACCGAACCAAATAGTATTTCCATAGAAGAGTAGGTTAGATAATGGCGTCTCGTTTACATCTGAAGCAATTCTAACTCCAGATAGGAAAAGAGAGACTACACCTACTCCTAGCAATATATAGATTAACCTGGAACCGGGAATCATATTCTTGGAGCATCGACAGAGTTGAATAGTTTCTTTAACACATTGTCTGCATTAGCGCCTTCGATTTCCATCTCTGCGGAAAGAGATACGCGGTGACGCATAACCGGAATTGCCATTTCTTTAATGTCATCAGGTGTAACAAAGTTTTTCCCATCGAGTATACTTTTAGCTTTGGCGCAGCGAATGAGAGACAAACACGCCCGGGTACCTGCTCCCATATTCAACGAAGGCGAATTCCTTGTGATTCTCACTAATTTAACGGCATATTCTAGAACTTTATCATCGATCATGACATTGGATACTAGATTCTGTAACGACTTCAATTCATCGATAGAAAATACTTTTTCAGGTTCACTTTCAAACTCTTTACTAAAGGTGTTGTTTGCAGTGACTTTCTTTGTGAGAGCGATTTCATCAGTTTCATTTGGGTAGTCAATTAATATTTTCATGATAAATCGATCAAGTTCTGCTTCAGGCAAGGGGTATGTGCCTTCTTGTTCAACTGGATTTTGTGTCGCAAGTACCATAAATGGATAGGGAAGGGCGCGAGTACTTCCTTCAAATGTTACTTGTCTTTCTTGCATTACTTCTAATAGCGCCGCTTGCGTTTTTGCAGGAGCTCGATTAATTTCATCTGCTAAGAGGATATTGGTAAATACAGGGCCAGGTCTAACACGAAATTGACTTTCTTTCATGTCGAAAAGCACATGGCCAGTGACATCGGTAGGCATCAAATCTGGAGTAAATTGTATCCGTTTAAATTCGCCGGAAAAACTGGCTGCAAGTGTACGCACTAACAATGTTTTGCCTAAGCCGGGCACGCCTTCTACTAGAATGTGTCCATTGGATAAAAGCGCAATGATCACTTGATCTATGACATGACTTTGACCAATAAAATCTTGAGAAATTTGAGTTTTTAATTTGCTTAAAAGAGCGTGAGCTTGATCATCGTTAATTTCTGACACAAAAAACCTTCCTAATCATGAATTATATGGAATTAAAATCGTTACTTAATGGCTTTGTTAAGTAATTGTAGATTCCGTGTAAAATCTATTAAATCTTTTTCGCTAATTCTTCCTTGCTTGAACAATGCTGCACTTACAGAAACGGTTGGCAGTCCAGATATATTTGCCAGCATTCCTGATTTAACTTCGTTATCCGAAGTTTGATAACCAATTAAAGATTGAGTGGCATTTCTTTCGATTTCTTCTCGTAAGCTATCGAGTAGTGAGACTCGATTTGAGCCTTTCCAAATATACTTAGCTGAAGCAATGATATGCTCCTTCAATGATCGCCTAGTGTAAATTTGATATTTTCTAATGGGGCCAAACCGCAGAGTTCTTTTTAACAGCCAAAGAATCAGCGTGACAAAGAATATAAAAATAAATTCCGGCATGTAGGTTACTAATATTTGACCAAAGGATGGAACATTTACGCCATAGAGAATAGCAACACTGTTAACTTCACCAACAAGAACCTTAAAAAAAAATGCGTGATCATAATAAGAAATGTTTGAGTTAGTAAAAATTCTCTTGTCAGATACGACGCTAAGTATTCCCTCTCCTATCTTAAATTGCATAAAATAAGTTCCATATTCGTCGCCAACCCAATAGAAAGGAGCATACTTGTATGTGTCTTCTGCTTCCGAATATATATAAGGGTGGTCAAGCGAGTAATTAGAATTGAAGTTGATTTGGAACTGTTCATTAACTTCTTCGAATTCTAGTAGCGATAATTGAGAGTCTGGAACCGTTTTGAGGTTTAATGAATCTTCAGGTAAATCCTCTTGCTCAACCTTATGATCTTCAGAGTCAATCGACTTATTATCTAGGGTCTGTTCTTCGATTTTTTTATTTCTTTCATCCAATATCTCACTTAGCTTTTTTTCGTCATTTTCGAAACTGTCAAATGCGTCGTTATATGAATGGTTCAGGAAATCATCAGAATAACAATCACATTCTGTTTTAAAAATACTAAGATCAAAGTGACTTAAAAAAATGTCACTAGAATCATAAAACTCCGAATCGACTGAAACAATTAGGTGTCCACCTTCGCCTATCCAATTAATATATTCTGGTATTCTTTGATTATTCGTGATGTGGAGTGAATCGGTGATATAGATCGAGCTAAATTCTTTTAGTACTTCGATGCTTTGATTACGATCATAGCTGACGACATCGACGCCCAGAGTCTCAAGGTATATTTGAGCTGCTAGGTAAGGGTTATTTCTCGCTTTTTTTCCGAATCCAATGTCTTGTTTTTCTGTATGATATTCAAAGTACTTAAAAAATAAAAAAGTAAAAACTGACAGTAAAATAAAAAACAGAGCGATGATCAAATGCCTAATTTTCATCTTTAAACAACCTACCCCATTGTCGACACAGTTTATCAACATCTTCAGTTGCGGGTAGAAGATGTGCATAAGCAACGCATTTCCAATCGTTTGCCAGGTCAATTAAATAATTAGTCATCGTTTCGTCATTTATTGACCTTGCTGCCGAAATACACTCTCCTTCTGTAAAGCCTTCTTCAAATTGAACTCCCTTAGATTCCATTAAATGAAAGAGGGTAGCGCGGTAGAGTAAAGCTAAAGCATTTCTGTGATCACCTTGTTCCCATAGCTTCATGGTTTCTGCTGGAATATTTTTTGGTAAGCTCTCTTTGGTTACATCTAGTCCGAACAACGTTTTAGGTACAGACTCTTTGGATGTTGAGCTAGAATATTCTTTATTCATCGATACAAGATAAGGAATCAACCGGTAGATAAAAAACGCAGATAGAATAATGGCGCAAGTCCACAATACAATCTCAAAAATGTTTGCAAAGCTTGTTGTTCCAGAAAACGAAAACCGCTCGAAAAACTTAATAAGATTGATTAACCATTGTGGTATTTTTTTACTCTCTTCTTCCTCTTCGTTATCGTTTCGATCTTTTAATCGCCAATAGCCCACCTCTTTATATTTGTGAAAATCATCCTGCTCCAATATTTCTAAAATAACAGTTTTTGATTCTTCAAGGGATAGTTGGCTAGTTCGATAAGTTGAGGTTGACTCAGTGATATCTTCTGATGCAAAACTTTGTTGGGGGGACGCGCAAAATAAAGCCAAGCAAATAAGTGTGGGAACGAAGACTAAATGCGCACCCACACTTTTTTTAAAGGATTGAGCCATTTGTCTAAATCGAATTTCGACATCCCAGGCTTCAAGTTCGATCCGACGACTCAAATATAAGCAAAATCCAGAAGATACATAAAAGGGGGCAACTAGCATCATGGATAAGACACTAACAACATTGATTATATACGTGTGCGCATCATTTTCATTAAGTAAGATCGAATAGTAGTCAATTGAAAATTCATCGGGAATCATCAATATGGCGAATGAATAAGCTGCTATCAATACAAATGTTTCTATATGGAAGAGTATTATCGTTAACCAAAAGGCGCTGTTTGCATTGCTCCGATGTAATATTTGTAGTCGAGCCGATCTCTTTTCTGAAGTCAGACCTTCTAAAACTGTAACAGGCATGTCCATTGATCGACTAGGACTTAAACGCCTATAAGTAAGCCATGGAAGGATATCAGATCGACTAATTGTAAGCGTTTTTTTAAAAAGAGAATTTAAGCTTATTTGTTCGTTAAAAATTAATCTGCTTAAAACAAATAACGGAAATTTATCTAGAATAGGTTTAAGCCACCAGATAATAATTGGAACCAGCCAAGCTTGGTTGATTAAAATAACAGACAAAAATACAAATAAAGTTCCCGCAGGTATCGCCCAACTTAAAAAAAGGACGCGCCAGTATTTTCGCGCTAGCAACGTACCAAGGTCTATCGCTTCCCAGTGGGTTCGTTGCCTTATGTCAATTTGCAAATTATCGAAATTCACGTGACTTCCCTAACAAAATACAGTACAAAAGAACGATCAACCAAAGGAAAGCTCCTACACTATATTTAATGCTCAGTGAAATAGTTTGACTTGATGACCAAAATGCTTCGATAAATGCTGCAATAACGAGCATGAAAGCGCTTCCAATCATTATCGTCGCTGCTTTTTTCGCGGCGAGTCTCAGTGCGTCAGATCTAGAATCATTGCCGGGAGCGATTAACGCGAAACCTATTTTTAGTCCTGCGGCGCCACTAAATACAATTGCAGTTAATTCAAATGCCCCATGTCCAATAACAAATGAATAAAAGGTAGATGTAAATTGAAGTTGTGTTAGATGTCCTGCAACCCCACCGATCATTAGACCGTTGAATACGAGAAAAAAAACTGAACCTAATCCAAACAGTATTCCACCTGCAAACGTCCTAAATGCAATACCTATATTATTTTTTATATAGTAACCAAACATGACTAGATCTGATTCAGATCCTCTTTCTCCTAAACCGGTCCGAAGTGCCGGGTCGTACATTGACTCCATTTCTTTAACACTATCGGTTGGCATTAAACTGTAGATGAAGTTTTCACCGTAAAGGCAAGCAATGAAAGTAATAATCCCCGGTAGTAAAAATAACATGCTGGAAATTAGGATATATATTCTTTGCTCTCGTAACATATGGGGAAAGTCAGTCAGAAAAAAGTTAAAAATTAGGAAACGAGAAAAAGAAGATTGGCGATAAAACTTCTGATGACCTTTTATAACCAATTGATTGAGTTTTTCAATTAAATGAGCGCTATACCTACGTTTCTTTGCAATTGCATAGTGGTGGCACACTGCACGATAGTTTTTAGCGAAATTTGGGTCAGAATCGTTTTGCAATTCGAGTAGCTTCTCAAATGTTTGCCATTGAGCCGAATATATATCTTCAAAGTGTTGCTGCTTCACTTTTTATCTCCTAGTAGCCAGCAACCCATACCTTGTATAAATTCGACACCGGAATTTTCTTTCTTATCGGTGATTGGTGAGAGAATATTGGCGAGCTCAATTTTCCTTTGCAAACTAAGTTCTTCATGTCTTTGAGTAAAATTGATAATAGCAACTTGATCGTCTAGAGATAACGATATGGTTGGCATCTGACTTTGAACTTTAGGAATATTTAACTTTTTTGAATTTTTTTCTTGATAGATAACAATTGTACCTGCCGCCAGATCTCCAAGACGTTTGAACTTATCGTTACTTACCATCGTTACCAAACCAAAGACATAAAAGGAGGGGAGAAAATCAGCTGCTCTTAGTAAATTTCGAGTTAATGAAGAACTAAAATTTATAGGGGTCTGATCTTCGTGTACGACGGTGATTCCGAAAATTTTTTTACCGGGGGTCTGTCCGTTATTGACTAACTCGAAGAAAATCGGATAAAACCATTCGAGAAGGAATGTGACAATAAAAAAAATGCCGATTCCAGCTTGACCGAGAATTAGCATGGTAACCACAAAAACTGTAACGACCAAACTGCGTATTGCAAAATCGATAAGGTATGCGCAGATTCTTACAACCGGGCCTGCTGCTTTACCTATCAAATCAACATTTTCTGGGGTTTCTACCTGATATGTTGTGTCGAATTTGGGTTTTCCATTCAAATTGTATGTTCCATATCAAACTGAGGCCTATGTAAGAATAAAATTCTGTAGAAATAGAAGTATGCTTGAACTCACTCGACCAAATTACAGAAGTTTCTCAATCTTTTTGATTTTAAATTAAGACATATCTTTCTTGCTTACAAGCCCGTGTTAAAGGCCTCGCGTTATGCGAAAAGAATAGTACCACTTCTTTTCGAGCAATAGTCATTCAAGTTCAGCATTGTGATAAACGTTTTGCACATCATCTACATCATTTAACATTGAGAGGAATTTTTCAAACATTTCCACATCGTCGCCGGTGACTGGAGATGTGTTTTGCGGTAAAAATTGTATTTCATCAACCTCAAAATCGATTCCCTCAAAAGCATCGGCTAAAGCCTGTTTTGCTTTAGAATATTCTGTATGTGGTGTGAATACAGTAATTTTTCCTTCTTCGTTTTCTATGTCAGTGACATCAACTTCAACATCCATCAAAGCTTCAAGAACAGAGTCTTCATCTTGACCCTGGAATACGAAAATAGCGCAATGATCAAACATATGCATAACGGTACCCTGAGTACCAATTTTGCATTTTGTTTTGGTAAAGCACTGTCTGACCTCCCCAAAAGTCCGATTTGGGTTGTCTGTTAAACAATCAACAATAACCATGCAACCCCCAGGCCCATAGCCCTCGTATCTCGCCACCGCGTAGTCTTCGCCACCACCGCCTTTTGCTTTGGCAATGGCTTTGTCTACCACGTGGCCGGGAACTTGGTCTTTTTTGGCTTTATCCAACAGGCTTCTAAGTGCGAGGTTTGCTTCAGGTTCGTGTCCCCCTGATTTTGCACACATATAAATTTCGCGACTGTATTTACTATAAAGTTTTGAGTTGGCGTCAGAGGTTTTTGCCATCGACTCTTTACGGTTTTGAAAGGCTCTACCCATTTTTTATGCTTCCAATAATCTGTTGCTATTTAAATCTCGGTATTCTAATGGTTTTCTGGAAAAAATTTAATATTAAAAAATTGGTTAAACTGTGTTTGGTGTGTTTAATTTATGATCTTTATTGGCGGGGTCAAATCTAAAACGGCCAGAATACTGTAGGTAATTTATCTTGTTTTATTAGAGAAGTGACGTCCATTCCTACTGCAATTCCGGCATGAACGAAGAATCCACCCCAAATAGATCGAGATTGTAATGCGAGTATTCCAAGGAATAGCCCGAATAAAATCGCACCAGTAGCTTCAGGCCATAGTTTAGGAAAGTGGATCATTAGATAGGGGACACACATAATCCAAACGGCATTTGCACCAACGGCGGGTCGTAATGAATTAATAAAAAAGCCTCGAAAGAAAAACTCTAAGCACAAGAATTGAATTAAATAGAGCATTTCCCACGCGATAAAATCAAACCAACTTCGATGAGATAATTTGTAAAAAGGGTAGTGATTGAGAAAATCTTCCCTAAAGCTGACTAAAAAAATAAAGAAAAATATCGGGGTTATAAGCAATACGTAACCTTTCCAGTGTTTTGCTGTATCGCCAAATCGCCATCCCATATCGACAAAATTATCCTTGATCAAATACTTTATAACAAAAAAAGGAATAATGACGTAACCGACCACGTGCCAGGATGTCCACCAAATATAAATAATGAGCTTTAAAAACCCCGTTTCTTTTAATTTGAAATAGTAAAAATTCTTATGTTCGCCAGCCCAAGACGAAAGGTATTGTAAGGTGGCTACCATGGTCGATCCGTACTTCATATAGTGGATAATAAGTAAGCAAACCGAAACGCAGGCCATGGTCCAAAATACCCGTCTAAGCGCAGATTTTCTGTCTAGAGTATATGAAGGGGGCTCATTATCTATTCTGTCTAATGCGAGGAAAATATTTCTAGGATCGAGCATTTTTATCATATAAGGACCCGGTAATTTAGATAATTAAATGAGCAGATTTTCAGAGTAATTGTGAACCGAACAAAGTATCATTATGACAAACTATGGATCATGAGCGAAAGTCCAACTAAGCCGGTAATTACTTCAAATATCCGCTTAATTAAAGGATTTCCATGTTTGATTGCATAGTGTGCTCCTAGGTATCCGCCTAGTACCGATCCAATCAGCAAAGCGGGAAGCCAAGTCCAAGCTACTTCGGTGAGATAAGCAAGTGTTAGTGCCCCGGTACCATTCCAAAATATTCCAACAAGTATCATTGTATGCGCCGTTGCGCGCTTGTAATCGAAACCAAACCATAAAATCAGCCAAATAGTTACGAATAAACCCGTACCAGAAGTAAGAGAGCCGTTAAATACTCCTAAACAAAATAAACCGATACCTCCAAGAAAAATCCCTCCCAGGGTTCGATTTTTAGGCGTATGTTTCTGACCTAGTGATTTTTTTAAAAATGAATAAATACCTAATCCTAACGTAAGAATCCCCAGGAAAAACTTAGCGGTATTTTCGGGAATAGTCAGAATAATTTGGGCTCCAAAGAACACTCCGGGTAGACCGAATGCCAGCATTATTAGAGAAAATTTTAACTCTGTATTTCTTTCTTTAACGTGCTTAATGGTAGCGCCGAGTCCTAAGGCAACAGTCGCTATTTTGTGAGTAGATAGTGCTGTAGCGAATGGAAGTCCAAGAAAAATCAATGCGGGCAACTGGAGTAATCCGGCTCCACCACCTGCTAATGAAGAAAGTCCGTTAGCGACAAGCGACACCAAAAATAAGAGTATTTGCTGAAATAGATCAATCATACTTAGAGACTTAAATTTAAATGTTTGATTCTGTATTAAATAGAATGCTTGCTTCTTCTAATAGTGAGTTTAAAGGTTTTGGTGGATAGTATTTACGCTGTAAGATATGAATAAACCTTAGGGTTTGAAAAGCATCAAACCAATCGTGAAATTGTTTTGCAAATTTTTCAGGTGTATTTGCATGTAATTCAGTATGGCGTAAAAATTTTGTTAAATCTAATTCGGCTAATGTCTGTTGGACGGGTACGGAAAGCTGATCGAATGCGGCTGAATCATTTTGTAATTGTGGATAGTTTTCTAAAAAAGATTTTAGTTCTTTAAATATTTCTAAGGAATAATAGTTGTATGGCGCATTTGAATTTTTTAATTTCACTATTTTATCGACGCCCGGACCTGTACCAAACGGTACCCGTTCCGAGAGGCGAGACTCAATTTGAATTTGTACCTTTGGATCAAAAATAACATCACCTGCTTTAGCGAGTTTATTAAGAATGTAAAAATCTTCACCGCCAGATTTTTGAGGAAACCCTCTCACTTTTGCGTAAGCAGGTGCACTAATTGCAAGTGTGCTGCCAAGGGTATAATGAGCGTAGGGCGAGCCGGCCCAATTAAGCGCATTTCGGAAATATTTTATCGATGCTTCATACTCTTGTGTCGCGATATCAATTTCAATATCTCCAGATGGCGTGTGTATAAAGTCAAACACAACTGCACTATTTTCAGTTTCGGAGTATTTTATGTCGTTAATAAAATAATTCGCCGGGAGGTGTGTGTCTGCATCTGTCGAAAAAATCCAATTCGATTTGATTACACCATGATTGATTAACACTAGTGCAATATCAGCCCCAATTTTTCTTGCGAGTCCCACGCCACGTTTTTTGGGAATGGCTTTATTTTCATTAAATCTGTCGACGCAAATATAATCGATATTGGTTGATTTGCAGTAAGTTAAATTTTCTTCTTGCCATACAGTCTCTGTGAAAAGAATGATGTCATTATATAGATTTTGGTTGTTTTTACAGGCTTGATAAAAACTGGATTGCTCTGGTTGATTGATAACTAAAATAACGAGAGTTTTCTTTGCATCGCGATTATTTTGAAGTCTTTGAATAAAACGCGAGTCTTCGTCAAAAGCAGGAATAACAATAACTTGTTGGTAATGAGTAAACAACGAAGGGGCGTTTTCCAAATTTTGAAGTATTTGTCTAGCCTCGGGTTCGGCGTATTGTAATAGATATTTTTTTATAATTTTTTGGTTCGCTGACATGGATTATTTTAAATTCTGATCAGAACAAAGAATCCACTCAATGAAGTGCAGAGCGAATAGGTAATCGTGAACAAATTTGCGCTTCTGCATCCAATATTTCATCTAGACGATTTTTAATTTCCTGTTTTGGGAAGTAGTGCCCGGCTAAATCGACGAAAAGGTTCTCGTGCCTGGATTCAGATTCGGTGATAGCTAGATAAAACTTCTTAAGGTCTCCTACAGGTAAGGCTTTTGCAATAAGACCAAACCTTTCACAGCCCCTTGCTTCGATCACGCCTCCTATTAATAACCGGTCGAGCATGTAAGCCTCCGAACCCTTACGCATGAGTTCGCGAAGCTGAATAACATAGTGGTCTTTTGCGTCAGGACCCAAAACAACTCCTCGTTGCATCATAATTTTTACAACCTCGCGAAAGTGAGTCATTTCTTCGATTGCAAGATCTATCATTGCCTTTACTATTTCAAATTTATCAGGGTAGTGGGATAGCATAGAGTTAGCCATTCCTGATGCTTTCTTCTCGGCGGCAGCATGGTCGATTAAAAAAGAGTCAAAATCATCAAGAACAGCTTCTGTCCACTCTGACGGAGTATTAAATTTCAGTTTGAGCATGGATAGGATTACAGCGAAATGGGTTTTTAGTGTATCTGGTTAGTATATAATGCGCGGCTAATTTTAATCGTGAGTCTGAAAAAGTATACTCTCGTGAAGACAAAGTGGGAAATTAACATGATTATAAAGCCAAAAGTTCGAGGATTTATTTGTACCAACGCTCATCCAGTCGGATGTGAGGCTAATGTACTAGAGCAAATTAAGTATATTCAGCAACAAGCGCCTGTTGCGAATGCGCCTAAAAACGTCCTTGTTATTGGATCTTCTACAGGTTATGGCCTTGCGTCTCGAATTACAGCCGCATTTGGCTGTGGTGCGAATACTCTAGGTGTTTTCTTCGAAAAACCGGGCACTGAACGTAAAACCGGTACTGCTGGCTTTTACAATGCTGTCGCGTTTGAAAAAGCCGCTTCAGAGGCTGGCGTTTATGCCAAGAGCTTCAATGGCGATGCTTTTTCAAATGAAATGAAAACCAAGGTCGTTGATGCGATCAAAAATGATATGGGGCCAATCGATTTAGTGATCTACAGCTTGGCATCGCCAAGAAGAACAGATCCAAATTCCGGTGAAACCTATTCATCGGTATTGAAGCCTATAGGACAAGATTACACATCTAAAAATCTTAATACAGACACATTAAAAATTTCTGATGTAACCATAGAGCAAGCATCAGATGAAGAAATCGCCAATACGGTAAAAGTTATGGGCGGTGAAGATTGGGAAATGTGGATTGATGCATTGGATTCAGCGGGTGTGCTAGCGGAAGGCGTTAAGACCGTAGCCTATACTTATTTGGGCGAAAAGTTAACCTGGCCGATTTATGGAAAGGCGACTATCGGTAAAGCAAAAGAGGATCTTGATCGTGCCGCAAAAGCCATTTCTGAAAAACTTGCCATTAAATCGGGTTCAGCAAATGTGGCGGTGCTAAAAGCCGTAGTAACTCAAGCGAGTTCAGCCATTCCTGTAATGCCTCTTTATTTAGCCATTCTGTTTAAAGTTATGAAAGCAGAAGGCACTCATGAAGGTTGTATTGAACAGCTTTATCGTTTGTTTACCGAGGGTTTGTATACCGACTCCCCGAGATTAGACCAAGACAATCGTCTGCGTGTTGATGATCTTGAGCTAAGACCTGATGTTCAAGAGAAAGTCGAAGCTGTTTGGCCACAAGTTACAGAAGACAACCTGTTTGAACTTTCAGATTTCAAAGGGTACCAGTCCGAATTTTTAAAGCTCTTTGGCTTTGGTGTTGAGTCTGTTGACTACGAGTCCGATGTTGAGCCCTTTATTGAGTCGTCATTCTAGTTTGAATCGCTCTGTGCTCAGTAGATAGGATCGCTAATGTCAGATACTAAAGGGTGGCCCTCGTGGGTTGCGCTATTGCATCCACGCTACTGGCTAATAGCTCTGGGTATCGCGATTTGGTGGCTGTTGGTTCAGCTGTTGCCTTTTCGTGTGCAAATGTATCTTGGCAAATTACTGGGGCTTTTACTTTACCGCTCAAATATTTCCCGTAAGCGAATTGCCGAACGCAATATTGCACTTTGTTTTCCAGAACTTACGCCAACTGAGCAGCAAGATTTGGTAAAAAAGCAGCTCATATCGGTTGCTCGAGGTTTTTTTGATACTGGAATCGCTTGGTTTTGGCCTTATTGGCGACTTCAAAAACGAATTGAAGTTATTGGTTTGGATCACCTCAAGGCTGCGAACGCGCGGGGTAATGGTGTACTTTTTATTGGTTTACATTTTACTTCGATGGAAATTTCGAGCCCGGGGATTAATCGAAATGTTGATTTTCCTATCGGTGCGGTTTACCGGTCTCATGACAATGCATTATTTGATTATGTTCAAAGGCTAGGTAGAGAGCGCCATAGTGCGCAGATTAAAGCGATACCTAAGCAAGATGTTCGAGCAATGGTTCGCCGTTTGAAAAACAAAGGCGTGCTGGCGTATCTGCCTGATCAGGATTACGGGAAGAAATACAGTGTGTTCGTCCCCTTTTTTAATATTTCTACAGCGACTATCAAAATCCCCAGCCAGTTAATGAAGCTAGGAAAGCCGGAGGTTTTATCTTATTTTGTTGTTCGGAATCCCGAAGCAACCGGCTACCAAGTTTACGTTTACCCAGGTATTGAGGGTTTTGATGGTTCTGATGAGGTCAAAGACGCGGCAGCTCTAAATCGATTTATTGAAGCGCGGGTTCGTGAGCATCCAGAGCACTATTTCTGGGTTCATCGTCGTTTCAAATCTCGGCCTGAAGGTGAAGAAAGTCTGTATAAAAGGTAAATTGGTTGGTGCAAACTGGTTGAAATCGTTATCTGCTATTGAGCCGAGCGATGGGTACGCGTACCATTACGCGTTTAGTTTTATTAAGTTCGAGGCTTAGGTATGTTTAAAGGCAGTTTGGTGGCGTTGATTACACCAATGAAGCCGGATCTATCACTAGATTGGGATGCTTTAGAATCTCTCATTGAGTGGCACATAGAGCAAGGTACGCATGGTATCGTTGCCGTTGGGACCACCGGAGAATCTGCTACATTGAATGTAGATGAGCATATTGCTGTTGTAAAAAAAGTTGTTGGTCAAGTGAATGGGCGCGTTCCTGTTATCGCTGGCACGGGTGCAAACTCTTCTTCGGAAGCTCTTGAACTAACTCAACTCGCTAAAGAGTCTGGCGCAGACGCATGCCTTTTAGTAACACCCTACTATAATAAACCTTCACAGGAAGGCCTTTACCTGCATCATAAATATGTCGCTGATAGAGTGGCAATCCCTCAGCTTTTATATAATGTACCGGGTCGAACGGCAGTGGATATGCTGCCAGAAACTGTTGCCAAACTAGCAGTCCACGACAATATTGTTGGAATTAAAGATGCCACTGGCGATATGGCTCGATTAACGCAGACTATTGAGTTGGTTGGCGACGAGTTTTTGCAGCTCTCAGGTGACGATGAAACTGCAGTTGAATTCATGGCATTGGGTGGCCATGGAGAAATATCAGTCACGGCCAACGTAGCGCCAAAATTAGTCTCTCAAATTTGTGAACTCGCTACCAGCGGCAGGGTCGAAGAAGCTAGGTCAATAGATGAGCGTTTGCTGCCAGTGCACAAAGCTATGTTTTTAGAAGCTAATCCAATACCAGTCAAATGGGCTTTGAGTGAAGTAGGAAAGGTTCAACAAGCGATTCGTTTACCGATGACGAATCTCGCAGAACAGTTTCAAGAGCAAGTAAAGAGTGCTATCAAAGAAGCCGAGCTTGAGTTTTAAAAAAAGATAATAATCCTAAATTTTGCTGTTCTTTTCTTAATTAAATTACCGAAAATAAATAATGCGTTTTAAAAATTTTATATTTCTCATTTTCTCTTTCCTATTATCTGGTTGCAGTACTTTTTTTGGTAAAGATGGGGTTTTTCGTAGTAAAGACTATGATTACCTCGAAGCTGACTCGATTAAAGAAATACAAATCCCTTCAGGTATAGAGAGCAAAGAGCTTCAGCCGCTTTATGAGCTACCAGAGAGTTTAGCGACTGACGAGTTTGGTGATACGATAGACTTAGCTGAATTTGAGGTGCCTCGACCCGTTTCCATAAAGAGTGAAATGAGCCAAGTCGGAGCTAAGTTATTGACGCTAGACAATAAGCGATGGCTATATCTCAATGCGCCACCCAGTCAAATTTGGCCGAGAACTCAGAATTTTATCTCGCTAAAGCAAATGAAACTTGTGGATACTGATGTGGCTCAAGGACTCATTGAAATTACTGGCTATAAACATCCAGAATTTGAAAACGTAGAATCACGCTTTTTGATATTTATTGAAAAAGGTATTTTACCGGAAACAACCGAAATTCGTCTTGTGCAGAAAAATGTGCAACCAGGCGAACCGGCTGAAAAGTCTGTGGCTTGGAATACTATTTCGGAAAATAAAGAAATTGAAAACTTTTTACTTAAGGAGTTGGCGCAATCTCTCGCTGCTGATCTAGGAAATAAAAGTGCATCATTATTGGGTCAAGAAATAGGCGGCAAACCTAAATCAGGGTTTGTTAAAGGCGCGGAAGAACCCACTTTGAGGTTGAGTTTAAGTAAATCACGCGTCGCGGCAGTGTTATCACGTTCACTTGATCAAAGCGATTACAAAGTTTGGGAAAAGTCTTTCGAGCGTGGTGTGTTCTATTTTGGTTACTTAAATGAAGAGCAACGCAGTAACTATTTTTCTCGGAAAATTGGCTTAGGTCGATCAGTACCAAAGAAACCGAAATTTAAATTAGAAGATGTATTGAATAATTTAAGCAGCTCTGAAGAATCCAAAAATACGTTTCAGCATTTACAAACAATAAAATTTGGTGACGGTACATATCAAAAATATGGATATCTTGCTGTTGTAGTGCCTAAAGGTGCCGATTTTCATATTGTAATCCGGGATTCAAAAGGCAAAAAGATTCCAGTCGAATATGCGAAAGATATTCTTTTACACTTGCGGAAAAATCTGGTTTAAAAATCTTTAGGAACCTCTGATTAACCTCGGAATACTTCTGTCTTTCTGACAATTCAAAGATCAAAAAAGTGCTTTTTAATGAAGCGATTCTGACTCGAATGCTACTAAGTTGAACGATTTTACGGCCGCTTGTTAAAAAAAATCGCATAAAACCTACGTTCAGTGCAAGGTATTACAGGGCTAATCTCCCTTATCTTAGTGGTATTCTACTCTGACCTATTGATTTTACTCTCTTAATATTCGAAAACGTTAAAATATGGATTTTAGTTTTTATCGAATAAAATGAGAATGATTACGTGAAGATATTTTTTTGGCTAATACCGTTGTTTTCGTTTTTAATGGATGTGACTATAAAAAGAAAAAAGTGTTAAAGATATTTGAAGAGCATTGTCAAAATGCAGGTTTGTTTATTTATGAAGAAATAGAATTGGATAAAAAATATTTTTTGTATATGACAGATAGTGACTATAAAACAATATCTGTTCAATATGTTTTTGGAGATAAGAAAATTAATTTGGAAGAGCTAGGGAAGGAGTATAGATATGTTTTTCATGAAAGAGAGACAATTTCTGAATTTGGAAATATTTTTTATATGAAAACATATATTGTTAGGCTAAAAGACGAAAAGTTAATCGGAGAGGCTGTGAGTGTAGGAGCACTTGGAGGAGAGCTTATTCAAAAAGACTATGCTCATGTCTGTCCACTGGAAAATGATGGTCGAAACGCCGGAGACCATTTTAAGAATCATTTTTATTTTTTACATTCGATTATAAAGAAATAGGGAGTTATTATGAATATTGGTCTTAGTTATCTTGCAACGTTAACGTCCCAAATAACCTACGTTGATGATTTAAATGAAAATTCAACTGCGTTAACTACTAAGTTATAAAATTTTAGTGTCCGATTTTTGTCGAACAGAACAATTAATGGCTTTAATATTTCTATAGACATATGCATTTTATCTGTAAGGAGAAGAGAATGACATTTATATGCGAGTATGTATCCGAAGAAAATATCGAGAAATATAATTTGGATCAGTATTTAAATAAATATATTAGGGTAAGTAGTGAAAAATTACCTAATAAAAAATTTAGGCATTCGTGGGTTGTGGATAGCGATCGTCAGCTGTTTTTTATGCATTTGAAAAAGATCATGATTACTGGAGAAAGTGGTTTAGATGAACCGTCTTCAGAGAGTATTTTTTTATTGAAATTACGAGAGCACGAGTATGAAATTACTCTATCTAAAAATGAAAATGGCAGTTATCGGCTAGATGATAATCCCTATATAATTATTTGGGATCTATTAGAAGTTAATAAAGTAGACGATAGAGAAGATGTTGAGTTTGATCATATATCAATTCTCAAAGAAGCATTGAAAATATATGGTTATGCTGGCGTGCATTCTTTAGTGAAGGGAACTGTTCAAGTAAATTTTAATTTTTAAAGGAATAATATGTCTATTTCATTAGAGCAAGCTTACGTAGAGTTAGAGAAGGTAAAAACCGCAGATGAGTTGAGAGAGTTAATTTCCCAAGTCAGAACGGAATCATCAGGTGGGTCTACGGTTTTGTATGCCGGTAATATTCCTAAATCTTTGGAAGGGGTTGAAGGTGAGACAATTTATTCCGGAGACCTAGCAAACGAAGTTGTTGACAACAATGATGGTCGAAATGCCGGAGACCATTTTAAGAATCATTTTTATTTTTTACATTCGATTATAAAGAAATAGGGAATTATTATGAATATTGGTCTTAGTTATCTTGTAACGTTAATGATCAATGCGGAAGTGATGTTTATTTGATTAACGGCGGTGATGGCGTTACGCGTATAGACAATTTTCATACGGATGATAAAAGCACCGATATATTAAGGTTTACGAATGCAGAACTTAGGGATCTCTGGTTTAGTTTGAATGAGAATGGCTTATTGGTAGACATTGTTGGTACTACGAACAAGCTTCGAATAGAAAAATGGTATAACGGAGAAAAAGGTATCCGCTAGATCAATTTGAAGTGGAAGGTATTGTTTTATTGAATACTCAGGTTCAACAGCTTGTCGATGCGGTGGCTAGTTTTGATATACCTCTAGGTGGTAGCGATGTAATTCCTTAAGAAGTTAAAGATCAATCGCAGATTCCTGGTAAGCAGCATAAATTGCCGATTTTTATATTAAGGGGGCCAGAGTCATAAAAATTTATGACTCTGGCCCCCTTGAAAAAAACCAAAGATCACGTTAACTTTCGCATTGATTTTATCTCTTCAAAAATAAATGCTAAAAATCGCGTCATTGGGTAGCGGAAGTTCCTACTTTGAATGAGTCGAATTCTTGTGGACTGCGGTTTCGGTCTAAAGGAAACAGAGCGACGACTTGCAAGTCTAGGGTTAACCGGTATCTTTCAGCGGTGACTCACGAGCATAGCATCACCTCAAGGGTGTTGCGTATTTGTCTCGAAAATACCGAATGATTTATATGACTGAAGGGACTTATCGCGCGAAAGATATTAACTGATCTTCGTAATGTTTCTTTGTATTATGAGCCATTTGAAATTGTTCTATACAGGTTCGTCCGGTAGCGGTACCTCATGATGCCTGTGAACCGGCTCAGTTTGTATTCGAGTATCGTGGGCTCAGGTTAGGTGTATTAACTGATCTGGGTATGGTGACTCCCCATATCTTAGATCATTATCGGAATTGTGATGGTCTATTAGTGGAAGCAAATCATGATTTAGAAATGCTCGCTAAAGGTCCTTACCCTCCTTCGTTGCAACGGCGTGTCGCGAGTAACTGGGGGCATTTAAATAATGACCAAGTGGTGCAATTTTTAGAGCATTTGGAAGTAACCAATTTACAGTTTTTGGTCGTTGGTCATATTAGCCAAAAAAACAACTCAGTAGAAAAAGTTACTCAGGTTATGGCGCCTTTTTCCTTACATTGTCAGCAACTTATTTTGGCCTCACAAGACGAAGGCTTTGGTTGGCTAGGGCTATCTCACAGTGAAAAGCACGATGATGATGTTGTTTTTGGCGTGGAAAATAGTTACTAATTTAATTTCTAGTGTCGTAGTATCGGATTTTTTTCCACACTATGTAACTTAATTTCACAATTTGATTGAATAATATTCGCTAAATTATATGAGGTTTTTTTAAAACCTATAAATCATTGAAATATAATAAAAAATTGCTCTTGAAAAAAAGACTATAGAAAATTTGTATTGGTCTGAATTTATGCTATGCAGCTTACTGATTCGTTATTTTTTCACAAAGTTATCCACAAAAAATGTGGATAACTTTGGCGCCTAATGTAATTGATATTTAATATCTCTTCTCTATTACGGTTGATTTCGGTGAAAATTCGAAATCATGGTTTATACTCAAAAGAAAAATAAACGCTCTATTGAGGAGAATAATTAGTGGATGAGCGCAGGCAGTTTGAACGAACTCCAACAAGCTTTAAAGTTCATATACAACACCCGGCATTTGGCATAATTGTAGGTTTTGCAAAAGATATTTCAGATGGGGGAGCCCAGGTTAAAATTGAAAATCAGCCAAGCCCACCAGTTGGCACCGTAGTTAATGTCCAGTTTAAAAAGATGTCCGGCATGGTTAATGAAGATCCTGTGAGAATGCGAGTTATGCACTCCCAAAAAAATACTGTCGGTTTAATGTTCGTTTAGGTTGAATGAGACGGAAACACACTAACTTTTAGCAGTATCCGTTTTTTTGATTTAAGCCTAACGAAATGGTCTTAATACTATTTTAATTAATACAGTGATTTGGATAAATAAGTTTAATACTTGCTTTTTGTTCAATCTTAATGAGTTCTTCACAGTCAATTTCCCTGTTTTTTGAAATGTCGAGGTATTTTAAGTTTTTCAATTTGTTAAGCGATTGAATTGTTTTTAACCTGTTATCTCGAAGATTTAAATGGGATAGGGAATTTAAGTGGATTAGCTTGTCTACGCGTAAAAGGTAATTTCCTGATAAATCGAGATGTTTAAGACTAGTAAATATTTCTATGCCATCTAGGTCTTTAATTTTTGCATTTGGGCAAAACAATCGCACTAGCTTGTTTTTTGATCTAACATTGTCTTCGATAATGGTTTGTTGAACACAATCGTTAAGCCCGCGATCGTCAATTGAATAATTTGTAAATAGTTTTTTAGGTGAATAAACCGTATTTTCATTAATTTTCACGTCGTAACGATTACACCCGATTAAACAACTAGAAATGACGAACACGGATAAAAATTTATGTAGGATTGTCATAAGGATTTATTAACTTTAATTAATTCATCACAGATGTGAATTAATCTTTTTAATTATGTCGATTTTCATAGTGAGCGTAATTGCACGGTACCATATATTTTAATAAGCTCACATCGAAATTATATAATTTGGTAGCCTTTACCAAGCCATTTTTTACTCACTACTTGAGAGATATGTTCATGAAAAAAAACCTTTTGCCTCTTTCCTTACTCATTTTAGTTATTGGATGCACAACTAATGATCCATACACAGGCGAAGAAAAAACAAGTAACGCAGCAACCGGTGCTATTATTGGTGGCGTTGCCGGAGCGGTAATTGGAGCAGCAACAGCGGGCGGTAATAAGAAAGAGTCCATCGCTACAGGTGCAGTTGCAGGCGCCGCTCTTGGTGGTGGTGTCGGTTACTATATGGATCGGCAAGAAGCAAAGTTGCGTGAAGAACTAAAAGGAACCGGCGTTCAAGTTAAGCGTAATGGTGATAATTTGACTTTAATTATGCCTGGTAATATTACTTTTGATACTGGGAAATCAATATTGAAAACACAATTTCATTCAGTATTAAATTCAGTGGTTAAGGTGTTAAATGAATTTGATAAAACCAGTATTCAAGTTTCTGGCCACACGGATTCCACTGGTTCTGCGTCTTTGAATCAGACTTTAAGCGAAAATCGAGCAACGAGTGTTTCGAGTTATTTGGTCAACAAAGGTGTATCTGTTGGTCGAGTGCATTCTGTAGGCTATGGTAAGCGCTATCCTGTTGCAACCAATACTACGGCTGAGGGACGCCAAGCGAATCGACGGGTTGAATTACAATTGAAGCCCATTTAAGTGAGATTTATTGGGGGGTAAGAAGTTCAAGACTTTTCCTTCCCCCCTCATTGTTAATTCAAGGGAAATTGTTTAGTTTGTTGGGTCGAAAACCCAGGTTCCTCGACAACCAAATGCATCACTGTATACACCTGAAGCCATACCAGCGTTAAAAGATCCGGTGAAGGTAACTATGTCATCTCCATCGACTGCGACTCCAGCACTCACGTTACCTGTGTCATCAAGCATGCCATCGATATCAAATTCATTACCGAGTGAGTCAGTGACTTCGCCATCTAGCATATTGCTCATTATAGTTACTGTTCCTGATGCCGTTGCCGCACAAGAATCGCCATCATCATCTGTAGTAGTGGTTGCAGTTGCCGTAACAAGGTATGCGCCATCAAATGTATTAGCGGAATCTGTGGGCGGAGCAGTGGGGGTTCCTCCGACAGATGTTACAGGATCACCTTGAGATGAATCATCATCGTCATCTCCTCCGCAACTGGCTAATAAAATAAGTGACGTGGCAAGAATTAAGTGTTTGTGCATCTCTCTCTCCTTTGATTTGTTTGAAAAACACGATAATTTTGGAATTGATTTCGAGTAATTTATCAACACGAAAGAACACGTATTTCCCTTCGGTCTTCAGTGCTTACACTCTAAAAAAATATATTTGAGGAATCGATTACAGGTTATTACAGATTGGAGCCATCTACTCGGATTTGTTTATAGTTTGGTTATTAACCTCTAATCCAAACTTCTACGCGTCGGTTTTTTACTTTACCAGCGTTTTTATTTTCTGCCACGGGCAAGTATGACCCAAGCCCTTCTAAAGCGTGTGTTTTAACACCGAGTTTTTGTAATGCGTACTTTACCGCAAGCGCTCTGTGTTTAGATAAGATAACAGAACGTTTATCGTTATTTTTTGAGTCGCCAAAACCTATTAGTAATAATTCCTTGGATTTATTGTTTTCAGCCTTCATAAATTCCGCCAATCGAACTAAGTCCCTTTTAGCTTTGTTGTCGAGTTCAGAGCTGCCCTTATCGAACCTGAAATTCAGCGATAGCCGTTGTGCATTCTTGGTCGCTTGTATATAGGCTATTGGCGCTCCCTGGATTTGGGAATCTGGAGTGGGAATAATGACGGGCGTTTGTGAAACAAAGCCGACCTGTGAGACTATATTTTGACCTCGTTGGGTTTGAATAAATTCTAAAAACTCCATTACATATTCATTTTCTAATGATGGATTTGTGTACATGTATAGCCGCCTTGAAAGAAGATAATCTTCAGTAGCCACTAACAAGGGCTTTGGTAGCATAGGTTTAGTATAGGACTCATATATTGCTAGAGGTTTGGCATTGTGCACTGAAGCCAATCCTACAAAGCCGATAGCACCGAAAGTATTGGAGACTCTATTCGAAAGCTCGTCATTGGATTCAAAACGAGGAGTTGATGTTGTAAGTTGATATTGTTTTCTTAAAACGAGATTGTTAAAGGTATCCCATGTACCGGAATTTTTATCTCTGGCATGAGGTTTAATTGGAACATTGGGGCCATTTAGTTGGCTCCAGTTTGTAATTTCTCCGGAAAAAATATCCGCTATTTTTGAAACGTTTAGTCTATCAATTGGGAGATTGGGATGAACAATGATTGCTAGGCCGTCAATGGCGACAATATGTTCAGATCCGAAATCGGTCATTCGGTTAGATGGTGCCAAGGAGTCGCTTTCTGTCTTTTTTATTTTTCGAGAAGACATGGCAACCTCTGCCTCGTTGTTTAAAAGTGCTTTAAATCCAGTGCTCGAGCCATGTGCCTTAATCGAGATATAGATAGAATTATTTGCATTTTTGCCCTCGACAATGTATTCATTTTTAATATCTTCAGAACTCACTGTTACGTTCTTAAGACCTTTTGCAGCAAGATAGTGCTTGGCCCATGTCGGTGCCAATTTAGCGCCTAGAGTATTTGATCCGGATATTGTAAAAAGTAATCCTTTTTGGTGTTTTTTTATTTTAGATAAGGCACCAGGACTTTTAGCAAAAGAAATAGTTGATTGCCCAATTAAGAAAAACGATAGAAGAAATGTTACTGTCCTTATATATTTCATACTGCAACTGCTCCAAAACTCATAAGCACTATTTAATATGATTTATTGTTACAGTTTTATTAAATTTGAGCTTTTGCCGTCCAAAATAACTGCTTTTTAATCACTTTATGATGAATTCTACTGTTATAAAAGTCTACTCATCTTGTTTAGAGTCAAAGGAAATGGCTCAAAGTTTTTCCAAATTAAACGGATTTGAGTATGTCGAATCCATTAAAGATAATTCAAAAGGTTATTATGTGCACTTTTCTGATGAAGGTATTTTTTTGGTTTTTAATTCAAATAAAACAACACGTATTTGCGTTGATTTCGTATCTGGTGGTCTAGCACATCGGAGAAAATTTGGCGGTGGAGCTGGTCAATCGATTGCTAAAGCAGTTGGACTAAATAAAAGAAAATCTATTTCTATTTTGGATGCAACCGCTGGGTTAGGTAAAGATTCTTTTGTATTGGCGACACTTGGATGTCGTATGACTTTAATTGAGCGCTCGCCAATCGCATATTTGTTATTAAAAGATGGGTTGAATCGAGCTCAAACAGTGGCGGAAAAATCAGATCCTGAATTACTTGATATTCTAGCGCGTATGGATTTATGTCAATCAGATAGTTGCGAATTTATAAAAAATTTTTCAGACTCGAAGTTTGATGTGGTGTATCTTGATCCTATGTTTCCTGAAAGGTCGAAATCTGCTGCAGTGAAAAAAGAAATGGCAATGTTTCATGAAGTTATAGGAGCGGATGATGATGCTGATGAATTATTAGAGCCAGCATTAGAAAAAGCGAATCATCGTGTTGTTGTAAAACGGCCTAAAATCGCGCCGTTTTTAGGAAGTAAAGAACCAAATTTTCAGCTTATAGGAAAGTCATCGCGATTTGATATTTATACGATTAAGGCTTTTTAAACTCAACGATAGCTGAATTTGTTCAAGAGAAATTTTCAGCGTTTATTTTTTAATAAAGAAGCGTACGATACGGCTTATTACTAAGCGAATGTGAGATAAAATTGCCATTAGAAATCCGATTATCAAGAGCATTAGACCCAAAAGAGTAATCAAGTCTCTTTGTAGAGAAGATTCCATGTTTTGGTTAGCCATGAAAATGGTCATCATCCCCACAGTAAAATAGATTAAGCCATCTCTAAATTTTTTAAAAATATCTTTTTGCGGCGCAGAATAATATATTAGCAAGGCATTTTTAACTTGTTTGAAGCTGGGGATTTTCATTGTGCCAGTCAATCTTTTTGTAACCACACATTTGCAGCTTTTTGATCAGAGTTTTTCGCTTCGACCCAG
This sequence comes from Cellvibrionaceae bacterium, assembly GCA_965262305.1. Taxonomy (GTDB): domain Bacteria; phylum Pseudomonadota; class Gammaproteobacteria; order Pseudomonadales; family Cellvibrionaceae; genus CBDHEY01. The sequence goes on along the minus strand of CBDHEY010000004.1, from coordinate 181,198 downwards.
GAATCACCTTCCTTTTTCCAAAAAGGCGCTTGAGTTTTTAATAGGTCGATCATGAATTCACATGCGCGAAACGCTTCTTTTCTGTGAGGTGAGCCAACCCCAACAAATACTATTTGGTCATTAATGGAGAGCTCACCTATACGGTGAATGATACGTGTAGTATTCAGCTCCCATCGCGTATTGGCTTCGTCTTCGATATTCTTAAGGACTTTTTCAGTCATACCTGGGTAGTGTTGGAGAAAAAAACTTGTGCTTGATTTTTCGAAATCTCTGACTAAACCCACAAATGTGACTACGGCACCAGTGACGTCATTTTTAATTAAATTCTGGTATTCATAACCATGATTAAAGTCGTCAGTCTGAACCGAGATCATGATTTAGCCACCTGTCACGGGAGGAAAGAAAGCCACTTCGTCATTAGAAGATATTGTGTCTTCTCCAGACACAAGGTTCTGATTAACCGCACAATTAATCGTGGGTTTCATCAGCGCGTTTTTCCAGTCGCTGTTGCGGCTGCTTAAGATTGACTTTAACTCATTCACCGTTATTGATTCTTCGTGCAATTCAAATACTTCTTGTTTTGTACGCAATTCAGAAGACAGACTTCCAAAAAATAACAAATTGATTTTATTCGACATCATCAAAATTCCAATCACCAGAACGTCCGCCGGTCTTTTTGATCAAACGAGTGGATGTAATTTCCATCTTTTTATCCACAGCCTTGCACATATCATAGAGTGTCAGTGCCGCGACACTGCACGCCGTTAGGGCTTCCATTTCGACCCCTGTTTTTCCACTGAGTTCGCAAGTTGCGTCAATCCTCACGCGTTGTTTTTCTTTCTCTATTGTTAAATCCACGGATATTTTAGTGAGCATGAGAGGGTGACATAAAGGAATTAAGTCTGCACATTTTTTTGCTGCTTGTATCCCTGCGATACGAGATACTGCAAATACATCTCCTTTTTTATGATCACCAGACTCAATTAACTCAATAGTTTTTACTTGCAATGAAAGATAGCTTCTTGCGGTGGCGGAACGTTTTGTTATTGCTTTTTCACCAACGTCCACCATGTGAGCTTCACCCTCTTGGTTAAGGTGAGTCAGAGAACTACTCATATATCTGCTACTCCAAATAAAACATTATAAAGTTAATAAATCAAAATTTTGTTAATTTAGCGATTGATAGTTACGCTCAACTTATTAATTTCAATTTATTGAATAATGAACCCAGTAACGTCACTTTTATTGCGAAAATTCTTTTTTCTTAAGATGGAATTAACAGATGACTTAATATCGATTCGTAAATTTTTGTTAGTTTATTTAGGTCTTCAGTAGCAACACATTCATCAACTTGATGAATAGTCGCATTTACCGGACCTAATTCCAGCACCTGCGCACCAGTTGGAGCAATAAATCGACCATCTGAAGTTCCTCCTGCAGTAGAAAGTTCCGTATCCATATTTACGATGTTTTTTATCGCTTTAATTGCTGCTTCTACCAGTTCGCCTTTTGATGTCAAGAAGGGTTGACCTGATAGATTCCAATCAATATTGTATTTTATTCCGTGTTTTTCCAATATATTTTCGGTTTTTTCAGCTAACTGTTCGTGCGTCACTTCCGTTGAAAACCTAAAATTAAAAACAACTTCTGCATTTCCTGGAATCACATTAGTTGCACCAGTCCCACTATTAAAGTTTGAAACTTGAAAACTCGTTGCAGGGAAAAAGTCATTGCCTCGATCCCATTCTGTGGTTGCTAGCTCTGATAATGCAGGGGCAATCATGTGTATGGGGTTGTTTGCAAGGTGCGGATAAGCCACATGTCCCTGTGTACCAATAACATTTAGTTTTGCTCCCAGAGATCCTCTACGACCGTTTTTTATAACATCGCCAACGTGAGTAGTGCTCGACGGTTCGCCGACTAAACACCAGGTAATTTTTATATTATTTTCTTCCAGCCAATCGACCACTTTAACGGTCCCATTAATAGCAATACCTTCTTCATCGCTCGTAATTAGAAATGCGATTCTTCCGTAATGGTTTGGGTTCTTTTCAATAAACTCCTCGCAAGCAACAACCATAGAGGCAAGGCTGCCTTTCATGTCTGCAGCGCCACGCCCTCGCAAAATCCCTTCAGAAATAGTGGGCTCAAAAGGGGGAGATTGCCACATGGATTCACTGCCACTTGGCACGACATCTGTGTGACCTGCAAATGCAAAAATAGGCCCGTCATTACCCCGGATTGCCCAGAAGTTTTTAACGTCTTCAAAAGGGAGCTCTGTGATTTCAAACCCAATAGCTTTAAGTCTAGAAATCATTATCTCCTGGCAGCCTGCATCTTCTGGCGTCACCGATGGGCGTTCTATGAGTGTCTTTGCGAGTTTTATGGTGGGCGTTAAGTCGGTCATTGAATTAAGTCTATGAAATATATGGCAATTTTTGCGAGAAAAGCGCATGTTAATGCGCTTTCAGTTTTTTACACTATCAACCAGCAGGTTATTTTGCAGGCTAATCAAATACGCTTGTCAGTGATTAACTAGTTGTTCGAGTGGAGCTCCTCGTTCAATACTACGGCAGATTTATTGGTTTTACATTCTACAGCGCCCGTTAAAGAGTTTCTCCTAAATAACAAATCAGATTTTCCTGCTAAGTCACGAGCCTTGACATTTTCTACGAGATTATTCTCATCATCAAGTAATGCGATCTTTGTTCCTGCAGTGAGATACAGTCCAGATTCGACGGTACATCTGTCTCCTATTGGGATTCCTATTCCAGCATTAGCACCAATTAGACTCTCTTTTCCTACGGATATAACAATATTACCGCCCCCAGAAAGAGTGCCCATAGTAGAGCTGCCGCCGCCAAGATCTGACCCTTCTCCAATCATTACACCAGCGGAAATTCTTCCTTCAATCATGCTAGTGCCAAGCGTACCTGCGTTAAAGTTAACAAAGCCTTCGTGCATGATAGTGGTTCCTTCACCAATATAAGCACCGAGACGTACACGCGCCGTGTGCGCAATGCGCACGCCCGAGGGAACGACATAGTTTGTCATCTTTGGAAATTTATCAACGCAATCGACGGTAAGTAGCTTGCCATTTTTACGCGCTTCAAGCTGGCGTTGTGCCAGTTCATTCAGATCTACTGCGCCTTCATTCGTCCAGGCGACATTTGGTAAACACCCAAAAACACCAGATAGGTTTACTTCATGAGGTTTTACGAGTCGATGTGATAGTAAGTGCAATTTCAAATAGGCTTCTGGAACCGATTCTGGTCCACTGTCATCTGATAATAGCGTAGCTACTACGGGTTTTTCACTACCGACTAAGCTCTTTACAGTACTCGAGAAATTGATTTCGCCATCTTTTTCCAGACGATCACTTAGACTAGAAATGAGTGCGTCAGTTAACTCAATATCTTTTTTACCTTCTTTAAAATCAAGTAGATCGCAAAATACTGATGAAATTGTTTTCGAAGGGTTTATTAAAGGTGACGGGAAAAAAACTTCTAGCCAATTTCCTTCTAAATTTTTTGTTCCTACACCTACGCCTATGCTATAGAGTTGAGTCATTTCGTTATCCTAAATTCAATTACAAGTTAGTGAATATATTATTGTATTCTTCAATCTTAAATCCGACATTCACACCCTCTAAGGTTTCTAATACGGGTCGTTTAATGAGAGTCGGATTGTTTGCTAATAGGTTTTTTGCACTTTTCAAATCGTTATCAAGAAAAACCTGCTTTTCAGAATCCTTTAATTGTTTCCATGTCGTACTTCGCTTATTTAACAGAGTATCCAATCCTGGTTGAGTCAGCCATTTATCAATTTTATCAAATTCAAGGCCGTCTTTTCTAAAATCATGGAAACTGTATTCGATTTGGTTTTCATCTAGCCATTTCTTTGCTTTTTTAACGGTATCGCAGTTGCTGATGCCGTAGAGTGTTGTTTCTGACATGAGTACCTCTAGGCTTTCTTGGTTATTTTTGGTTTTTTTCGATTTGGATAGCAGGTCTTACAAATTAAACATTTGGTACCATCACAGCCCCGGGCACTGCAATGCTCTCTGCCATAGTAAATAAATTGTAAATGTAAACTATTCCAGGATGGTTTGGGAAATAAGCGTTTTAAGTCTTTTTCTGTTTGTGTAACATTTTTACCACTCGTTAAACCCCAACGCTGTGCCAGCCTATGGATGTGAGTGTCGACAGGAAACGCCGGTACGCCAAATGCTTGTGACATTACAACACTTGCCGTCTTGTGACCGACTCCGGGTAATTCCTCCAGTTTTTCAATCTCATTGGGCACTTGTCCATCATATTTCTCTATGAGAATTTCCGATAATCTTTTTATCGCTTTTGATTTTTGTGGTGATAAACCACAAGGTCGAATAATGCTTTGTATATCTTCTTGCGTTTGTTGCGCCATATCTCTGGGGTTATCGGCCAATAACCATAAGTCGGGAGTAACCTGATTAACTCGCTCATCGGTACACTGGGCCGATAGTAAAACAGCTACCAAAAGGGTATATTCGTCTTTATGATCTAAGGGAATAGGCGGAGACGGATACATTCTTTCGAGTGTCTCTAAAACAAAGGCAACTCGTTCACCCTTTAGAAGGTTAGTTGGCTTGCTTTCCACATTCATTATTTACGTGCTTTTAAAAATGACTTAATACGTTCTGCAGCTTCGATACAATCATCTATTGGGGGGACTAGCGCAATACGAACGAAGTTTTCTCCTGGGTTACCACTTTCCGTCTTGCGAGCTAAATAGCTACCAGGAAGTACGGTAACGTTTTTTTCTTTATAGAGTTGCTGTGTAAATTCAGTATCTGGGATTGGTGTTTCGAGCCAGAGAAAAAAACTGGCTTCTGGGATATCTAGCTCTATTTCTTCATTTAGGATCTGTTTGACCGCTATAAACTTTTCGCGATAAAGACTGCGGTTTTGGGCAACGTGATGTTCATCATTCCAAGCTTCTATACTTGCGAATTGATTGAACTCCGGCATGGCACAACCATGATATGTTCTATATTGTAAAAATTTTTCTATAATATTCTTATCACCGGCAACCAAGCCCGAACGCAAACCTGGTAAATTTGAACGTTTCGATAGGCTATTGAAAACGATGCAACGGGAAAAATTGTTCCTGCCGAGTTTATTGCAAACGGCCAATAGACCTATCGGTGGTGATGATTCATTTTGATAAATTTCAGAATAACATTCGTCGCTGGCAATAACAAAATCGAACTTATCAGCAAGTTCAATTAAATTCACTAAATCTTTTTCGCTGATCACTTTTCCTGTCGGGTTGCCAGGTGAGCAAATATATATGAGTTGGCAATTTTTCCAGGTATCTTCATTTACTCCGTTAAAATCTGGCGTAAACTCATTTTCTTTCGAGCAATTTAAAAAATGTGTTTTGGCGCCAGCTAAAATAGCACCGCCTTCATAGATTTGATAAAACGGATTTGGCATTAATACCGTGGGGTTAGGTTTTTTTTTATCGACCACAGCTTGGGCAAATGCAAAAAGAGCTTCTCGGGTGCCGTTGACGGGAATCACTTGAGACTCTGGATCAATTGCTTCAGACGGCAACGAGTAACGCTGTTGTAACCATTTCGATAATGTTACCCGTAAATTTTTTGTGCCCCGAGTAATAGGGTAATGATTAACGGTGTTTAACGTACTCACGAGTTTTTCTAAAACAAACTCCGGAGGCGTATGCTTTGGCTCACCAATTGAAAGTGAAATATGTGAGAGATTCTCTGGCGCACTAATTCCAGTTTTTAACGCGTTTAATTTTTGAAATGGGTACGGCTGTAAACTATGGAGATTAGGGTTCATAACCTAGTTGATAATGTCTTTTTGAGCTTGTTTATCGAGCTTTTCACAAATAGTTTTTTGCAATTGGATACATTTTTCAGCATCACTTAGGGGATTTCCTTCAATGTCTGTGATAAAAAATACATCTTCAACTCTTTCCCCCAGTGTTGAAATTTTTGCACTTTGCATGATGATGCCTTGTTCCATAAAGATACCCGCAATTGTCGCCAACAAGCCTGGTCTATCTGGGCTGATTACTTGAAGAACTGTTCTGCCACTTTCGATATCGTTGCTCAATTCTGTTCTTGTGGGTATTGCAAATTGCTTCAGCTGTCGTGGCGTGATTTTTTGAGCGAGCTCGGAATAGGCTCCGATTTGGCTTAACTCCTCAACAAGCGCATGCTTTATTTTTTCAAAAAGTTGTTTATCACTGCCAAGTATCTCGTAATTGTTATTTAGTACATGAAATGTATCGAGGGTATGACCTGTAGTTGAGGAGTAGATTCGAGCATCCTGAATATTTAAACCAAGTTGCGCTAGACAAGTTGCTGCTGCCATAAACACATGCTGTGCATCCTTCGTGTAAATAAATATCTGTGTAGCACCTTCAAAACTTGGGGTAACGGATGTTCTGATTAGCACTAATGGTGTGTCCGTCACGTGGTTGATAAGTGCTTCCGTTTGCCAGGCGATATCATTGTGGGATTCTCGAACAAAATATTCGTCTCCCATACCTTCCCAAATTGTCTTCGCTTGCGTTTTATTGATACCTTTGTCGGCCAATTTTAACAATGCTAAGTGGTGCTTCTCTTCTATGACATCATTAAGGTCAACCGTATTTTCTAAGCCCTTACGCAAGGCGCGTTTAGTATCCATATAAAGTTGGCGCAATAGGCTTGCTCGCCAACTATTCCAAATTTCGGGGTTAGTACCGCACATGTCTGCAACAGTGAGTGCGTATAAGTAATCCAAATGCAATTGGTCTCCTACCTGGAGTGCGAAATTATGGATTATGTCTGGATCCGATATGTCTTGTTTTTGAGACACATAAGACATTAGCAGGTGTTTTTCTACTAACCAAGAAACTAAACGCGCTTCCCGGTTTGAAATGCCGTGAGAAAGACAAAAATCAAATGCGTCAACAGCGCCTAAAGTTGAGTGGTCGCCGCCTCTTCCTTTACCGATATCGTGGAAGAGTCCTGCTAAGTAGAGGAGCTCTTGTTTAGGGAGGTGATTCATTACGTGAGCAGCGACAGGAAATTCTTCTTGTTGCTCCTCTAAGCGGAATCGACGCATATTCTTGATGACGAGCAGCGTATGAGCATCGACAGTATACCTGTGAAACAAATCGTGCTGCATTTGTCCTATGATATCGCCAAAAACAGGGAGATATCTTCCAAGAATGCCGTATCGCTTCATTCTTTCAAGTTGTGTAACTAATCCAAAGTCAATTGAAAAAAGAGCGAGGAAAAGGCGTTTGTTTTCGGGCGCTTCTCTAAATTTCTCATCGACAAGCCAGCGTTTATCTCGGATTAGGCGGATAGTTGAAGCTCGTACGCCTTGGATACTCTGATTGTTCCCCATAAGAACAAATATCTCTAATAAAGCGCTGGGATATTCATCAAATATGGTTTCGCGAGTCACTTCAATAAAGTTGTCACGTAATTGAAAGCGATCGTTAATGGATTCTACTTTTTCTTTATTATTCTGGTTTATCGCTTCTCCCACATACTGAAGCAATACGTCATTTATTTCGCTAACGGCGAGCGCAGTCCGATAATATTTTGCCATGAACTGTTCTACACCAAGGCCAAGTTCTGAGTCTTGGTAACCAAATATTTTGGCAAGTTCACGTTGATGCTCAAAAAGAAGTCTTTCTTCAGGTCTTCCTGCTATGGCATGCACGCCATATCTTACAGTCCAAAGCAATTCTTCACATTGGTGTAGAATGCCAAATTCGTATTCCGTAAAGAAGTCTTTGCCTTCTAGTTGTCTTAACGTTCGAACGCCGTAGAAGCGTTTTGCAACCCAGTGAATCATCTGGATATCTCTTAGACCACCGGGTGCGTTTTTTATATTTGGTTCGAGGTTGTATTCTGTATAATTGTGCTTTTTGTGCCGCAGAGATTGCTCTTCCATTTTTGCCTTGAAGAACGATCTTAAATCCCACATCTTTTCTGGGTTAATGGCCTCAAACAATGCTTCGATTAAGTGGTTATTTCCTGCTAGTCGGCGTGCTTCGGTGAGGTTAGTCACAACGGTAATATCATTTTTTGCGATAGAAACACATTCGCTAATTGTCCTAACACTACTCCCTATTTCTAATCCAATGTCCCATAAAAAGGTGATGAACGTTTGAATTTGGTCGTTATATTTATTTTCTGCTTGGTCTTCAAGTAAAATAAGCAAATCAATATCAGAGTAAGGATGAAGTTCACCTCTGCCATAACCACCGACCGCGACTAAGGCAATATCATTATTGTCCAAATTCCAGGCGTATTGATACCAAGCGTAGTGAAGTATTAAGTCCATAAAAGCAGAGCGCTCATAGACGAGACTTCTAATGTCTTCGCCTTCCAAAAAGCGCTGCTCGAATTTAGCATTTACACCTGCTATGGCGTCTTTGAAAACCTGAATTTTAGGTTTGACGAGCAGGTCTTCACGAAATTTGTCTTGTTTAAAACAAATTGGCTGACAAGCAAACTCGGGATAATCAATTAAGGGCAAGGAAGCCGCTGTATTCAAAAGTTTTCCTCTTTACGAGCGGTGAGAACGTCTACGCCATCCGATGTTACAGCTAACGTATGTTCCCATTGCGCAGATAGCCGGCCATCTTTTGTTTCCACTGTCCAGCCATCACTTTTGAGTTTTGTGAATCTCTTTCCCGCGTTAACCATTGGTTCAATGGTAAAGGTCATGCCTTCGACAATTTCCAATCCAGTGTTTTTCTTTCCATAATGCAATACTTGTGGGTCTTCATGGAACACTTTGCCAATGCCATGCCCGCAGTATTCTCTTACCACTGAATAGTGATTTTGCTCTGCATGAGTTTGGATTATTTCACCTATATCCCCTAGCCGAATTCCTGGTTTTACAATATCTATTGCTTTGTATAGACACTCTTGAGTGATCGTAACAAGCCTTTCAGCATGAGGGGCAACTTCTCCGACAAAAAACATCTTACTGGTGTCGCCATGATACCCATTGGCGATGACAGTAATATCAATATTCACGATATCACCTGATTTTAATTTTTTCTTTTCTGAGGGAATACCGTGACAAATGACTTGGTTTACTGAGGTGCAAATGGACTTGGGGAAACCTTTATAATTTAGTGGTGCCGGTATTGCTTTTTGAGTTTCTGTTATATATTCATGGCATATACGGTCAAGTTCACCTGTGGTAACACCTGGCACAACGTGTTCTCCAATCATCTCAAGCACTTCTGCGGCCATGCGCCCTGATATGCGCATATTGTCTATGTCTTCTAATGATTTTATCGTCACTGCCATCTTTCTTTCGGGCTTCCATTAATTGAGTTTGATGTTGAAAAATCGGGCATTCTATCGGATTTTATTGGCTTTGACACAAAAATAGTGTTTTAAATCGATAGGTACGAGTAAAACAGGAGAGAGATTACTTTAGATTTTTAATAAAATATGGTATAAAGCGCGCCCTCGCAGGCAAGTTTGCCGTGGATGCGGGAATTTTATATTCATTTTAAACGTCGCACAAATGCCGTCACGTTATCCTGGGTGCTTGGGGTCGATTGACTTAGAGTTGGATAATGGGGTGTTTGGAGGCTTAACCCAGAGAAAATTAGGAATTATATATGCCAACAGTTAGCATGAAAGAAATGCTGCAGGCGGGGGTCCATTTCGGACACCAAACCCGTTACTGGAATCCAAAGATGGGCAAGTACATCTTTGGTGCTCGAAATAAAATTCATATTATCAATTTAGAACATTCTGTGCCTGTCTTTAATGACGCTCTAGCGGTTGTTAAAAAGATGGCAAGCCAGAAAAAGAAGGTGCTTTTTGTAGGTACCAAACGAGCTGCTTCAAAAACAATTAAGGAGCAAGCTGCTAAAGTAGGTATGCCTTACGTTAGTCACCGCTGGTTAGGTGGAATGCTCACTAACTACAAGACTATTCGGGCTTCTATTCGTCGCTACCGAGATTTGGAAACCCAAAGTCAAGATGGTACGTTTGAGAAATTGACAAAAAAAGAAGCATTAATGCGTACTCGAACAATGGATAAGCTAGAAAAATCCATTGGTGGTATCAAGGATATGGGCGGGTTACCTGATGCCATGTTCGTGATTGACGTAGATCATGAGCGCATTGCTATTCAAGAGGCAAATAAACTAGGTATTCCAGTAATTGGAATTGTAGATACCAACAGTAATCCTGATGGTATTGATTACGTTATTCCTGGAAATGACGATGCAATTCGTGCAATCAAATTGTACGTAGCCGCATTTACCGATGCGTGTGCAGAAGGGATAGCTGAGACCTCGGCTGTGCCAAATAAAGACGAATTTGTTGAAGTGAATGAAGACGAAGGTCAAGCTGCTGCTGAAGCAGAATAATCGTTCTGTAAAATACAATTATTAAACTTAGTAAAAAAGGGGAGTTATCCCCTTTTTTTTAAATTTCAAAAATAATTCTATTGAGGAAAATCAAGATGGCAGTTTCTGCTTCTTTAGTTAAAGAGTTACGCGAAAGAACTGGTTTAGGCATGATGGAGTGTAAAAAAGCACTTGCAGAAACCGATGGTGATATAGATTTGGCAATTGAAAATTTGCGTAAAGCCTCAGGCTTAAAGGCCGCTAAAAAAGCGGATAGAGCTGCTGTTGAAGGTGTTGTTGCTGCGAAGATTGCCGAAGATGGCAGTTATGGTGTAGTCATTGAGGTAAATAGTGAAACAGACTTTGTGGCTCGTGACGACGGGTTTTTGGGCTTCGTAGGTAAAGTGCTTGATAAAGCTTTTGCTGATAAAGCATCAGACCTGGAATCTTTAGTGGATGAGTCCCTAGAGTCGGATCGTCAAGCCTTGGTCCAAAAAATTGGAGAAAACATTGGTGTTCGTCGGGTGAGCTTGGTTCAAGCCTCTGACGGTGTTGTTGGAGCTTATGTTCACTCAAATAATCGAATCGCGTCAATCATCGAGTTAAAATCTGGTTCCATCGATTTGGCTAAAGATATTGCAATGCATGTTGCAGCTGTTAATCCGAGAGTTGTTAATTCAAAAGATATGCCAGAAGACTTGGTCAATAAGGAAAAAGAAATTATTAAGGCTCAGCCTGATATGGAAGGTAAGCCAGAGAATATCGTTGAAAAAATGATGGTTGGGCGAATCAATAAATTCTTAAAGGAAAATAGCTTGCTTGATCAGCCTTTTGTTAAAAACCCAGAGGTATCTGTTGGTCAACTAGCGAAAGAAGGTGGTGCAGAGGTTATTTCTATGGTGCGCTTTGAAGTAGGCGAAGGCATGGAAAAGAAAGAAGAAGATTTTGCTGCAGAAGTAGCTGCTCAGCTTGAAGCGACAAAAGCTTAATTAAATCAATTCTTTGTGTTATTCAAAAAGGCGGGATATGACTCCCGCCTTTTTACTGTTACACTTTCGCGAATTTTGCATACGCTTGTATTCCTGGCCACCTAACTAAAGATTTTGAGAGGATATTTCGATGACGGTAACTGCCGACCGCAAATATAAACGCATTTTGTTGAAACTCAGTGGCGAGCAACTCATGGGATCAGAAGGCTTTGGCATCGACCCTAAAGTGTTAGACAAGATGGCTTTAGAAATAGGTCAGTTAGTTGGTATTGGTGTTCAAGTCGGTCTTGTAATTGGTGGTGGAAACCTTTTTAGAGGTTCAGCCTTGAGTAAAGCGGGCCTTGATCGTGTCACTGGTGACCACATGGGAATGTTGGCGACAGTTATGAATGCACTCGCTTTGAGAGATGCGCTGGAGAGATCTAATATCTCTACAAATGTTATGTCAGCAATTCCTATGAGCGGTATGGTAGATCATTATGATCGTCGTAAAGCTATTCGTCATTTAGAAAATGGCGAGGTGGTGATTTTTTCTGCCGGTACAGGAAACCCATTTTTTACAACAGATTCTGCTGCTTGCTTAAGAGCTATTGAGGTTGAAGCCGAGCTAGTTCTGAAAGCTACAAAGGTTGATGGTGTCTATACTGCTGATCCCGTTAAAGATCCTACAGCGACGAAATACGATAGACTCAGTTATGACACAGTATTGAGAGAAAAGTTGGGAGTAATGGATTTGACAGCTATCTGCTTGTGTCAAGATCAAAAAATGCCAGTAAGGGTTTTCCAAATGGTGGATAAACCTGGTGCACTGCTTAATATTGTTGTAGGTGGTGATGAAGGGACTCTCATTGAAGAAGCAGAATAAAATAAAAGGCAAATAAACATGATTAACGATATTAAAAATGATGCTGATGAGCGCATGAATAAGAGCGTTGAAGTTTTAGGTCTTAACTTCAATAAAATTCGTACCGGGCGTGCCCACCCAAGTATTTTAGATAATGTGAGTGTTTCTTACTATGGAAATCCGACACCCCTATCTCAGGTAGCAAATATATCTGTGCTCGATAACAGAACCCTCTCGGTCAGTCCTTGGGAAAAACCGATGGTCCCGGAGATCGAAAAAGCTATTATGAAGTCTGATTTAGGTTTGAACCCAGTGACTTCAGGTGAGTTAATTCGCGTACCAATGCCTCCTCTTACTGAGGAAACAAGGAAAGGTTACATAAAACAAGCTAGAGCAGAAGCGGAAAATGCTCGTGTTTCAGTTCGAAACATTCGCCGTGATGTTATTTCAATGTTAAAAGATCTTCAAAAAGATAAGGAAATTACAGAAGATGAAGAACGTAAAGCTCAGGACGATATTCAGAAGATTACCGACAAACATATCGCTGCTATAGATAAAGCATTGGCTGCGAAAGAAGACGATTTGATGGAAGTATAGAGCATCAAGTGGGGAGTTTTTCTGAAAGTACGCACCCATTAGCGCATATCGCCATCATTATGGATGGTAATAATCGATGGGCAAAGCGTGAAGGTAAACAGGGTATTGCGGGTCACCGTGCTGGTGTTGAGAGAATAAGAGATGTTTTATCTGCTTGCCGTGAGCAAGGTGTTAATACTCTTACATTATTTGCATTTAGCAGCGAAAATTGGCGTAGGCCGCCCAAGGAAGTAGAAGCCCTGATGGGGCTTTTTTATAACTATTTAAAAAAAGAAGCGAAGAAGCTTGCATCAGAAGGTGTTTCACTAAAGGTTATCGGCAGCAAGAAGCGTTTTTCAAACAAGCTCCTTGGGGCAATCGAAGAAGCGGAAACGATTGCTCAAGGTAAAGAAGCGACACTTGTGATTGCTGCCGATTATGGTGGATGTTGGGATATAGTAAATTCAGCAAAAGCAGTGTGCCAACGGATATTAGATGGTGAAATAAAGTTGGAAGATTTCACTGAAGAAATGTTGTCTGACTATATTTCTACTTCAAGTTTACCTGACCTAGATATGCTTATTCGCACTGGTGGCGAGCTTAGAATTAGTAATTTTTTGTTATGGCAAGCAGCCTACGCTGAACTGTATTTCAGCGAGCTTTTGTGGCCAGAATTTGGAGCTCAGGCACTCAAAGAGGCGGTTGACGACTACTATAAGCGTCAGCGTCGGTTTGGTCACACGAGTGAACAGTTAAAGAGTGGGAGTGCCAGTGCTTAAGCAGCGAGTGATTACAGCATTTGCGATGCTTTTCATTCTTTTGTTCGCTTTGTTTGTTTTACCTCTAGAAGGCTTCACCCTATTTATATGTATTTTGTTTTTGGTGGGAGCTTGGGAGTGGTCTAATTTATCTGGAATTCGATCTAAAATTGCCCGAATTTTATTCACTCTAGTGACTTTTGGTTTGGCGATAACGCTAGCCTGGTATTCTAAATGGTCACAAGATATGGAGGCTTTGCGTTCTATTTTGTTAGTTGGATGCGCATGGTGGGTGTTTTCACTACTTTGGATTCAAGGCTTTCCTTCAAGTGCGATTATTTGGGGAAGTTGGCCAATACGCGCGGTCATGGGATGGTTTGTGCTCATACCAGCTTGGTTGGCTTGTATATATTTACGCGCCGAAAATAATGGTGCTTGGCTCATGTTAATGGTTATATTTATTATTGCCGCGGCGGATATCGGCGCTTATTTTACGGGTAAATCTTTAGGTAGAACAAAGCTTGCCCCTAACGTTAGCCCTGGAAAATCGTGGGAAGGTGTTTTCGGCGGAATGATCTTCGCTGTTTTTATCGGTATGATTTTCAACTGGGTTTTTGGTAAAGATCAGTGGTTGATCTTGTTTTTGATTCTTATACCTACAGCACTAATTTCTGTGATTGGCGACTTGCTTGAGAGTATGGTTAAGCGCCACCGAGGCGTTAAGGACAGTAGCCAATTATTACCTGGGCACGGAGGAGTGCTGGATCGGATAGATGGTCTTGTCGCTGCAGCGCCAGTATTTGCGTTAGCGTTATTGATGACCTCTTATCAACTCTAAACTGGTAAAACAATGCAAAGTGTAACTATTTTAGGGGCGACAGGATCTATTGGTAAAAGTACCTTAGATGTCATTTCATCTCATCCCGAAAAGTACAGCCTTTTTGCATTGACTGCGAATGATAATATCGATGCAATGCGTTCTCTTTGCGAACGTTATCTACCTGAATACGCAGTTTTGGCTGATGTAGAATCAGCAAACGAGTTAAAAAGACAATTGGGGAAACTTCGAACCGAAGTTTTAGGTGGCGTGGATTCACTTGAGTGGGTATCGAGAGAATCTAAAGTGGATACGGTAGTCGCCGCTATCGTTGGAGCTGCTGGACTTTTGCCTACTTTAGCTGCGGTTAAGACCGGTAAAAAAGTGCTCCTAGCAAACAAAGAATCATTGGTCATGAGCGGTAAGTTGTTCATGGATGCTGTAGTTGATTACAAAGCTACATTGCTGCCGGTAGATAGTGAGCACAACGCAATATTTCAATGTCTACCGCAGAATAACTCGGGTTTGGAAAGTAAGGGTGTTAGAAAGATATACCTTACAGGATCTGGAGGACCTTTTCGATCAGTAGCAGCCTCGGAATTAGATTATGTGACTCCTGATCAGGCTTGTGCCCACCCAAATTGGAGTATGGGAAGAAAGATTTCAGTAGACTCCGCTACGATGATGAATAAAGGTTTAGAGTTTATCGAAGCATGTTGGTTATTTGATGCGAGTGACGAGCTTATCGAAATTCTTGTTCATCCACAAAGCGTGGTCCATTCCATGGTTGAATTTATAGATGGTTCGGTATTGGCACAATTAGGTAATCCGGATATGCGCACGCCTATAGCGCACTGCCTGGCCTGGCCCGAAAGGATTTCTTCTAATGCTACGTATCTAGACTTCACAAAGCTAAATGCACTCACGTTTGAGTTACCGGATTTGGACAAATTTACCGGTTTAAAGCTTTCGTTGGAGGTTGTGAAACGAGGTGGAACCTACTCAATCGCGCTGAATGCTGCTAACGAAGTTGCAGTAAATGATTTCTTAAATAATAAAATTAAATTTACTCAAATTACCGAAGTTATCCAGAAGGTCCTAGATTCCTGGGATTCTTGCGAACCAGACTCCATTGATGTTGTCTTAAATGCGGATAAAGAGGCAAGAATTTATGCATCAGAAGTTTCAAGTAACTTACATGGGGTAGGATTATAAAAGAATGGAAACGTTAACTACGGTCATGTGGTTTCTTGTTGCTATCACTATTTTGGTAGCGATTCATGAGTTTGGTCATTTTTATGTTGCCAGATTGTGCGGTGTAAGAGTAATTCGCTTTTCAATCGGTTTTGGTCAGCAATTATTTTCTTTTAAGGATAAATCTAATACTGAGTTTTCGATTTCCGCTATTCCTTTGGGTGGATACGTAAAAATGCTCGATGAGCGTGAATCAAATGTTCCGGAGGCTGAAAAAAGTCAAGCATATAACAATAAAGCTCCTTGGCAACGTATTGCTATAGCAAGTGCCGGACCTTTAGCAAATTTTGTATTGGCGTTTTTTGTTTATTGGGTGTTATTTTTACAGGGCACCGTAGTAGTTTCCCCTGTAATTGGTGAAGTTGCGGATGGTTCTCTTGCAAAGCAAGCGGGCTTGGAATCTGGACAAGAAATTATATCCATTGACGGGAGAGAAACCGTCAGTAGAAAGGATGTTCAAATTCGCTTGTTAGAGCGTATCGGTAATAGTGGACAGATAAAAGTAGTTGTTAAGTACCATAATTTCGCCGACGTAAAGTTTATTAGTGAAGAATTAACTTATGAGTCAACGATTTCAATAGATAACTGGTTAAGAGATGCCGAAGAGCCAGATTTAATTGGTAGTTTAGGCCTTAAGTTTTACTTACCGCCATATGATCCTGTGATTAGCTCTGTTGTAAAAGGAGGCGCTGCATACGAAGCTGGTTTACTGGCTGGGGATAAACTTTTTTCCCTAGATGGTAATCATGTCGATAGGGAGTTTGATTGGGTTAAATATATTGCAGATAGCCCTGGTGAAGTGATTGAGTTTGTTGTTGAAAGAGATGAAAATCTCGAGAGACTTGAGATCACTCCTAAGCGTTTTGTTAGAGAAGATGGTAAGGTCGTAGGAAGAATTGGTATTCCTGTCGGAAGAGAGAACTATCCAGATTCTATGGTTACTCGAAAGGAGTTCAGTGTTTTAGATGCTGGATTTTCATCTGTAATAGAAATATATGATACTTCTGTATTGATACTTGTTTCTTTAAAAAAACTTATTTTAGGTGAAATATCAGCCAAGAATTTGAGTGGCCCTATTGGAATTGCAAAAGTTGCTGCAGATCATGCGCGACATGGTTTCTTTTCTTTCTTGGATTTTTTGGCTTACCTGAGTCTTATGTTAGGAGTACTAAATTTGTTACCCATTCCTGTGCTAGATGGTGGGCACATTCTGTATAGCTTAATCGAGTGGGTTAAAGGCAGTCCGGTATCAGAAAAAATCCAGACAATTGGATATCAAATGGGACTCGTTGTTATTTTGGGGGTAATGTTAATTGCTTTTTACAACGATTTGTCGCGTTTATAAAAAATAAAAATATCATTAGGTAGTTGAGAGAATTTAATAACAGTATGAAGCGAATTTTTGCTGCGGTAACGTTAGCTGCTTTGTCTAAATATAGTTTAGCGTATAGTTTCAAGGTAAAGGATATCCAGCTGGAAGGTTTACAGCGTGTTTCTGCGAGCCCCGTTTTTGCCGC
The DNA here is from genome assembly GCA_965262305.1 of Cellvibrionaceae bacterium. Classification (GTDB taxonomy): domain Bacteria; phylum Pseudomonadota; class Gammaproteobacteria; order Pseudomonadales; family Cellvibrionaceae; genus CBDHEY01. The sequence goes on along the minus strand of CBDHEY010000004.1, from coordinate 164,048 downwards.
CTTACCCTTTGTTACCGGCGAGGAGATAGATTCAGGAGATGTTCGCTCTACCATTCAAGCAATGTTAGCAACCGGTTTTTTTGATGACGTGCAAATAGCAAGGGATGGAGATATTTTAATTATCATCTTGCAAGAACGTCCTGCTGTTAAGGTATTGGAAATAGAGGGGAACAAACTTCTAAAAACAGAACAGCTGGTTGAAGTAATGAAAGATAATGGCCTTGCTGAGGGTGAGATCTTCCAGCCTCAAGTTTTAGAAGGAATTAGTAATTCAATTCAAAACCAATATATTTCGCAAGCGCGCTACGACGCGGGCATCACATATGACGTGGTTGAGCTCGCCAATAATCAGGTGGAAATAAGAATTGAAATTGATGAAGGTAGTGCTGCATCAATTCTACATTACAATATTGTGGGTAATAAAAAAATCCCAGAGAAGGAGTTGCGTGAGAACTTTGAACTCGATGTTTCAAAGTGGTATGCACCATTTTCTAAAGCAAATCGTTATGCTAAAGAACGTTTGACCGGTGACCTCGAGAAGTTAGAGTCTCATTATTTGGATCGAGGGTATTTAGATTTTGCAATTTTGTCTTCACAAGTTTCTATTAGCCCTGATAAAGAATCTGTTTATATCACGATTAATGTCGAAGAAGGTGATATATACAAGGTAACGAACGTAGACCTAGCTGGAGATCCTATTTTATCTGAAGCTAGAATAAGACGTCTCTTCTTATTACGACCTGGTAATACTTTTTCCCAGTCAGCAATGACGCGAACATCAGAATATATCACCACAATTTTAGGTAATTCTGGTTATACCAATGCGAAGGTTGAAGGCATTACAGATAAAAATCAGGAAACTAAAGAGGTAGAAGTTACTTTCTTTATTGATCCTGGAAAACGTACTTATGTTAGACGTGTGAACTTTAGTGGAAACACCAAAACAACCGATGAAGTCTTACGTCGTGAAATGCGACAGCTAGAGGGTGCACCTGCTTCCAATGCTTTAATCGAACAATCAAAAATACGTTTAGAACGACTTGGTTTTTTTAAAGAAGTGAATGTTGAAACGATTGATGTTCCAGGGTCTGCTGATTTAGTTGATGTTAATTATACGGTTGAAGAACAGCCTTCTGGAAGTATTAGTGCAAGTGTTGGTTATGCTGATGCCTCTGGGTTTAACCTTGGTTTTAGTGTTTCTGAATCTAACTGGCTTGGCTCTGGAAATAGTGTTTCTATCGGAGCTACGAAAAATATCTTTCAGGAAAATTATACGCTTTCCTTTAGCGATCCATACTTTACACCCGATGGCGTTTCCCGTGGAATTAGTCTCTTTCATCGACTGACTGACTTTAATGAAGTTAATTTTTCCGGTAGTTCATCAATTAATTCAACTGGTGTTGATGTTACTTTTGGTTATCCTGTTTCTGAAGTGTCATTTTTAAGATTTGGGTTAGGATATAATTTTCAATCTGTAACCACAGGGTTAACCGCGGCTCAGCAAATTCTATTTAGCCCATTTTTGCGTGATGGAAGTGAGTTAGCATATATTACGCAATCGGATTATGAAAATTTTGTTTTAAGTCCGCCGTCAGAAAATGGTGTCTTGCAAGAGTATCAATTAGAAACTTTTCGTGTCACAGACGATGTTATCGGTTTACCTGATGACTTAGGCTTTCTTGATGAACATGGCTCAGAGTTTCACAGTGCATTGTTTAATGCTTCTTGGAGTCGCAGGACTCTCAATAGAGGTATATTAGCTACTCGAGGAAATTCGCAATCTTTGCGATTTGAAGCCTCAATTCCTAGTTCTGATTTAGAATATTATAAATTAACTTACGATGCGCAAATGTTTCAACCTTTGACGAGAAACTTAACTTTGCGTTTTCGAACAAGGTTAGGTTATGGCGATGGTTATGCGAGCATGGATGAGTTACCATTCTTTGAAAACTTCCGTGCAGGAGGTTTTGGCTCCGTACGTGGTTTCGAGCGTTTTACGTTAGGACCTAAAGTTGTTCCTGCGGAGCTCTATATCTTGTCGGGAACCGGCTTTGAAGATATCAATAACGACGGAACTGTCGATAATGGAGAGATAATTAACAATGGCAGTGCTTATGTGCTTTGTGAAGATCCATCTTCCTTAGCTAGAGGGCCTGGTGGTGAGAGGCTAAATGGTTGTTTACCAGGTACACTCATTTCTAACCAAAGAGGTTTAACACGTTCTTCATCCTCATCTTTTGGTGGAAATATTTTGATGGAGTTTAGTACCGAGTTATTGCTTCCAATTCCTTTTGTTAAGGATACTAGGACTATGCAATTAGTCGCGTTTGTTGATGCTGGTAATGTATTTTCAAATGAATGTCGACCAGATCAATTCTCTTGTTTTGAGCCAGATATAAATCATTTGAGCTCGTCATATGGATTAGGTTTTAAATGGTTATCGGCATTAGGTCCTTTGACCTTCAGTTTCTCGAGACCAATTAAAGAAAATGAATTAGATAGAACTAAATTTTTCGATTTTACATTTGGTACAGGTTTTTAACATTCTCAATTTATTTAGGGGACATAAAGTGGTTTTTTTAAAGATTAAACAGGTAAGTAAGTTTGTTGGTTTTATTACTGTAAGTATGTTTTTTTCGCAGATGGTAAATGCGGGGAAGATAGTAGTATTTGATCATCAAGAAGCGATATTACGAACAGAAGTCGCACAAGCAGCTGTGAAGGGCGTAACCGAATCAGCGGAGTTCAAGCAATTGACTCAGCAAGGTGAAGCGCTTAAATCAGATTTAGAAGCACTAAAAAAAGAATACGACACGGAAGGTTTGACGTGGAGTGACGAGATAAAAGCTCAAAAAAATAGTGAAGCAGAAAATATTCAAAAGAGCTTGCAATTAGCCGCAAAAAAGGCACAAACAATGCAGGCTGCTGCGGTTACGGGAGTGGCTGGAGATATTCAACAGAAGCTTGAAAAAATATTAGAAGAACTCATAGCGGCTGAAAAAATCGATATCATCTTGCAAAAACAGGTGGCGTATATTGCTGTTCCAGAGGCAGACATTACTAAAAAGGTAACAGAAGCCCTAAATAAAGAACTAGCTGCGGCTAAAAAGTAATTAGAAGGTAACATGGCCGAATCTAATGTTCATACAATAGGAGAGTTGGCTGGTATTCTATCTACAGAATTCGTTGGTGAACCTAGCTATTTAATAGAGGGATTGGCATCGCTTGAAAAGGCGGGTGCTAAAGAGGTTTCGTTTTTAGCCTCAGAAAAACATCTGGATAATGCTCGAACATCGAAGGCTGGAGCTATCGTACTTAAGCCAGAATGGGCGGATAGTTTTGAAGGAAATAAAATTCTCGCAGCCGATCCATATTTAGCCTTTGCCAAGTTATCGAAAATATTTGATTCTCGAGCAAAAAGACCGAGTGGTGTTCATCCTTCAGCTGTTGTTTCTGAAAAAGCTCAAGTGGCCGACTCTGCATCTATAGGGGCGAATTGTGTTATTGGCGATGATGTTATTATTGGCGAAAATACAGAACTTTATCCGGGAGTGATAATTTCGGAAAATGTTTCGATTGGCAGTGAATGCTTGGTATATTCCAATGTAACAATATACTCCCAAGTGAATATTGGTTCTAGAGTGATATTGCACAGTGGAGCAGTCATTGGTTCCGACGGTTTTGGTTTTGCTCCGACAAAAGAAGGTTGGGTTAAGATTCATCAGCTGGGCGGTGTGGTCATTGGGAATGATGTTGAGATTGGTGCATCTACTGCAATAGATCGTGGCGCTTTAGAAGACACAATTATTGAAGATGGTGTCATTATTGATAATTTGGTTCATATTGCTCATAACGTTAAAATTGGTGAGCGCAGTGCAATTGCAGGTTGCGTTGGAATTGCGGGGAGTGCAACGCTTGGTAAAAACTGTATTGTCGCTGGAATGGTTGCCATCAATGGTCATATAGACGTCGCAGACGGGACACAGTTCCATGGTGGTACCATTGTGACTAAAGGAAATAGTGAGCCTGGCGTTTTTGCTTCTGCACCGCCACTGCAAAATGTAGCTAAATGGCGCAGAAACTCAGTTAGATATACTCAGTTAGATGAATATGCCGCTAAAATCAGAAAGTTAGAAAAACACGTATTTAAAGAGTGAAGCTTGCTCGCAAGTAAAGAAGTTTTGGGGTCAGAAAATGCTAGATATATTGGAAATTAAAAAATATTTACCGCATCGTTATCCATTTTTATTGATTGATAGGGTAACCGAATTGGTTGAGGGAGAAAGTATCGTTGCATATAAAAATGTATCAATCAATGAAGAAGTATTCCAAGGGCATTTTCCGCATTTTCCAGTGTTTCCAGGCGTAATGATTTGTGAAGCAATGGCGCAAGCTTGTGGTGTTCTCGGATTTAAAACTATGGATAAAACACCCGAAGATGGTTCTCTTTATCTATTTGCCGGTATTGACAATGCAAGATTTAAACGACAAGTTGTTCCAGGAGATCAGATGCGTATTGAAGCTAAAGTCGTTTCGGTAAAGCGCGGTATATGGAAATTCGATTGCATTGCTAAGGTCGAAGCTGACCTCGCGGCTAGTGCAACAATAATGTGTGCAGACCGTCCGGTATCTAAATAAAACGTGGATCAAAATTCATGATAGATGAACGTGCCCTAATTGATCCTGCGGCAAAGATAGCTGATAGTGTAACCATTGGTCCTTGGACAATTGTTGGCCCCGATGTGGAAATTGGGGCTGGGTCTAGTATCGCTTCACACGTCGTTCTAAAAGGTCCCACCACGATTGGTAAAAACAATAAGATTTACCAGTTTTCTTCAATTGGCGAAGATACGCCCGATTTAAAATATAAGGGTGAAGCTACCTGGCTTAGAATTGGTGACAATAATGTCATTCGTGAAGGTGTGACTATACATCGAGGTACTGTTCAAGATCGTTCGGAGACACTTATTGGAGATAATAATCTCATAATGGCGTATGCTCATGTGGGTCACGACAGTGTAATTGGAAACAATTGTATTTTAGTAAACAATGCCTCGCTTGCCGGTCATGTGATAGTAGATGACTGGGCAATACTTGGTGGATATACTTTAGTTCATCAATATTGTCATGTTGGTGCTCACTGCTTTACAGGAATGGGTAGTGCCATCGGCAAAGATGTACCTGCCTATGTTATGGTTGCTGGTGCGCCTGGCGCTGCGCGGAGTATAAACTCTGAAGGGTTAAAGCGTCGTGGATTCTCAAAAGATGAAGTAGCTAACTTGAATCGTGCTTTCAAGATTATATATCGTCGAGGTTTGACCATTGAAACCGCAATCGAAGAATTGGTCGAACTTTCAAAAGAATGCGACAAAATTGATACTCTTATTAATTCTCTGAAATCCTCTAAACGTGGAATTATTCGTTAATGCCCTTGATTAATCGCATAGCGATTGTTGTGGGTGAGGAATCCGGGGATATTCTTGGTGCGGGCTTAATTGACGCACTTTCAAAGCGTTTTCCAGAGTGCGAGTTTGAAGGTATCGGCGGCACTCGTATGCTTGAAAAGGGGTTCAAGTCTTTGTACCCCATGGAACGCTTAGCGGTAATGGGTTTTATCGATCCTCTAAAGCGATTGCCAGAGCTATTGCGAATACGCGGGAATCTTAAAAGAAAATATATTGCCGATCCCCCAGATGTTTTTATCGGTATCGATGCGCCCGATTTTAATCTGAAGTTGGAAGAAAATCTAAAACGGCATGGAATACCCACTGTTCACTATGTGAGTCCTTCGGTTTGGGCTTGGCGGCAAGGTCGAGTTAAAAAAATTGCGCGATCTGTGGACTTAATTCTGACGCTTTTTCCTTTTGAAGCAAAATTTTTTGAACAGCATGAAATCAACGTTTGCTTTGTAGGTCATCCTTTAGCGGATCAAATTTCATTAAAAGAAAATAAAGCAGAATCTATTAAAGCTTTAGAGCTTTCTCAGGATAAGATATATATTGCTCTATTACCCGGTAGTCGGAAATCGGAAGTGACGAAGCTTGGTGATTTATTTTTTGAAGTTGCTAAGCGAATATTAGAGCATGCTCCAAATGCCCATTTTCTAGTTCCAGCAGCAAATTCAAATCGTTATATGCAGCTCCAGCAAATCGCCTTGAATTACTCTATACCTATGTCACTATCACGTGGAAACTCTCATGAAGTTATGGCTGCGTCGGATTTTGTGCTTATGGCTTCTGGTACAACTACGCTTGAAGCATTGCTGCTCAAAAGACCTATGGTAATAGCGTATAAACTATCTTGGTTTTCTTATGCTATTTTGTCTCGTTTAGTGAAATCTAAATATATTGGACTACCTAATTTGTTAGCCGAAAAGTCACTAGTGCCAGAATTTATTCAAGATGAGGCAACCGTAGACAATATATCTCACAAAATTGTTTCGATGATGGCTGATATTGAATCGCTTAATTCAATGAAAAACGAATTTCAACGAATTCATGAATCTTTAAAGCGAGATGCGAGTGAACAAGCTGCAAATGCCATTGCTAAGTTGGTTGAAAGTATCTAAATGGTTGCTCAAAGAGTTCTTGCGGGGGTAGATGAAGTCGGACGAGGTCCTTTAGCGGGTGATGTCGTCGCAGCGGCAGTTATCTTGGATTCGGATCAGCCAATCATTGGTCTAAATGATTCAAAAAAACTCTCTGAAAAAAAACGCCAACTTCTTTCAGAGATTATTAAGGAAAAAGCGGTTGCTTGGAGCATCGCCCGCGCAGATGTTATAGAGATAGATAGTATAAATATTTTACATGCCAGCCTATTGGCAATGAAAAGAGCAGTCGAAAGTCTATGCGTTCAACCAGATCATGTTCTAGTTGATGGAAATCGCTTACCCAATTGGGAAATATCTTCTGAGGCGATAGTGAAAGGTGACGGCTTGATTGACGAAATCAAAGCTGCATCAATACTTGCAAAAGTGTGTCGAGACAACGAAATGATCGAGCTCGCATCGGTCTATCCGAATTACGGTTTTGATAAACATAAGGGTTACCCGACAAAACAGCACTTGGAAGCTCTCTCAAAGTGGGGGCCGACGGAAATTCACCGCAAGTCTTTTGGGCCTGTCAAAAGCCTCCTTTCAAATAATTGAATCTTTTTTGAACACTTGCTGAACCGTTGAAATAGTTTTATTTATTTGAAAAATAAAGCGACAGTATTCTTATGCCTATAAAGTCGATTAATTAAAATTTACTTTTTGTTAAATAATCTATTCTTACTAATATAAATAATCAAATTTTAAAGTCGTACTGATTTTGAAAGATTTTTGATTGTGGAGTGTCTACGAATGCGCCGTTTTATTCGACATCCCTCTGATATCCCGATTCATTACAGTTTAGGGGCTGATATAGCTACCCAGCAAAAATTAAAGGATGTAGGAGTAGGTGGGCTCTGTTTTTCTTCCGATCAACCTATTCAGATTGGCAGTGAAATAGAGATTGAAATTCGTGTAAATGAGTCGCTCTTTAAGGCCAAGGGAATAGTGGCTTGGTCACGACCTGAAGGCGACTTTTACTCTGTGGGAGTAGAGTTTCTCGATAAGAGCACTAGATATAGTGTGCGCATGGTCGAGCAAATCTGTCACATAGAACACTATCGTTCAGAGGTCTGCGCAAACAATGGTCGTGTTATTGATAGCGAACAGGCTGCTAAAGAGTGGGTTGAAAAGTACGCAGCCCAGTTTCCTAATTAGACAGCCGGCATTTCTTAACGAGGAAAACAATTATTTCATGCCGCCAAAAGCTTGTCGTATCTGTGACTGAGAATGTCGTAAAACCTTTCTCGAAGTAGCATAATTCCGGATTTTATATCAGCAATTTCTTGTTCACTAATATCTTCTCGTCCAACATAAACTTGTTTGCGAAAAAATGCAATTTTAGCGCCGTATAACCTTAGCGTTTTTTCCATTGTCTTTTCACCCAGCATCAGCAGCTTCGCCTCCGCGTCAGCGAGCTTTTCAAATTCTCTAACAAGTTCAGAGTTTATTCTATCAAGCTCTTGTTTTCGGCTCATAGGCCAACGTTTTCCGAATTTTGTTGACTCTATAACCAGCGCAGAATACTTGGCAAAGGTATGATTGACTTTTCCGACGTTGGTAGAGATCTCCTCAAGTAAGTCTATTTTTCGTGCAGATGGTTTTATTTTGGGAGCCGTTGGTGTCTTCCAACGTTTGATTGCCCAAGTAGATAGGACTAGAACGCCTAAAATCACGCTTAATTTTACCGAGATATCAACTATAAGATGAATAGAATTTGGATCCATAACCGCCTCACCAAAGATGACGAAAAATTGTCGAGTTTGATACTAGAATCTATCTCAGCAAAAACTGATCCAAATTGAATTAATCAGGCTTACACGCGTTTAAATTGCCGAATTTGCTATTACCCGCCGGCTTTTTTTACCTGGTAACCTTTTTCTTTCAAATAGACGAAAAGATTTTCCCTTTGATCTCCTTGAATTTCGATCACGCCATCTTTGACCGAACCGCCTGTACCACAATGTTGTTTTAGTGTTTTAGCCATGGCTTTTAACTCTGAATCGTTTAGATCAAAGCCGGTAATTAATGTGACCCCTTTGCCTTTCCTACCTTTGGTTTCACGGTGGAGTCGAATGATTCCATCGCCTTTTGGCCGGCTTTCTTCTGAAGAGTCTGTTTGTTTTACGCGCCCAGTTTCGGTGGAATAGACAAGGTTTGATGATTTTTTCATGAGTTTCTCGAGCTTTTCTTTACGATGGCACTGAAACTTTGTTAAAAGGTGTCGTGCGTTGTCTGTTAATTTTGGAGAAGCCAATTGCGTAAATCAACATTTAAAGAGAAGTTGAACGAGATTATTTTTGGAACAGATACTCCGGCAGGACAAAGCTTTGATTTGATTGTAATTGTTCTCATCTTGCTAAGCGTTAGCGTGCTGATGCTTGAATCTCTCGAAATACGAAGTCTTGAAACCCACTATATTGTTTGGGCTGAATGGGCTTTTACTATTGTTTTTACTATTGAATATGCTTTGAGAATATATTGCTCGAAAGATCGATGGCGCTATATGTCGAGTTTTTATGGTATTGTCGATTTTCTATCAGTAATACCCACTTATCTAGCCTTGTTCTTAACTGGCGCTAATTATCTACTTGTGGTTCGCTTAATCCGTGTTTTGCGCGTATTTCGAGTTCTAAGGCTAGTGCGTTACTTGAGTGAAGCGAATGTTCTCATTAGAGCCTTGATTGCAACACGACGCAAAATTTTTGTATTTTTTGTTTTTGTGTTGGTTTTATCGGTGCTTTTTGGATCTGTCATGTATCTCGTTGAAGGGCCAACTCGCGGGTTTACCAGTATACCCAAAAGCATCTATTGGACTATTGTCACAATTACCACTGTTGGTTATGGAGACATTACGCCTCAAACCCCTATTGGCCAAGCAATTGCGGCACTGGCAATGCTTACAGGCTACTCCATTATCGCTGTGCCCACAGGTATTCTTACGGCAGAACTTAATCAAGAAATGCAGCGTGATAAGTTTTCAATTAAATGTCGAAACTGTGGTAGAACGGGGCACGAGAGAGATGCAATCCATTGCAAATTTTGCGGTGCGAAATTACCTTGATAACACTCAAAAAGTTTTATCAAGCTTCAATAACGTCTATTTCGTCAGGTAATTCGTTTTCATTACTTGGTGAGGTGGACTTTTTGTGTTGCTTTATTTTTTTACGCTCGTTGAGCCAGTCAATAAGAAGCATTTCTCCATCATGAGTTTCTAAAATCGCTGTGCAGGACTCAACCCAATCACCGGTGTTTAGATATTGGATGCCTTCTATCTCTTTTTTTGCAGCTTGATGTATATGGCCACATATTACACCATCAAAACCTTGCTTTTTTGCGCCATGAGCCACAGCTTGTTCATATCGTAAAATGTAACTTTTGGCTGTCTTAATATGTTCTTTCAAATAAGCCGCGAAAGACCAGTAGCCGTATCCATATTTTGCACGTACTCGATTATATACTCGGTTGAGAAACATCAATACTTCGTAGCCTTTGTCGCCAATAAACCTCAGTAGATCAGAGCAGTGAGTGACACTTTCAAATTGATCGCCATGAATTACAAGATATTTGTCACCAGTAGCTGTCGTATGTGAGATTCGATTTACAAGATGAATATTATCAAATTGGGTATTTGCCCATTTTCGCAAAAACTCATCATGGTTGCCTGTTACATAGTATACAGGGATACCTTTTTTCGATAATTTGAGCACCCGCCGAATGAGCTTATTAAAGCTTTTGTGCCAATAAACGCCGCTTTTCATTTTCCAGCCGTCGAAGATATCACCGACGAGGTATAGTTGATCAAAAGAGTGATTTTTTAAAAAATCAAATAATTGATCAGCCTTACAGTCTTTCGTGCCTATATGAACATCTGAAATAAAGACAGTACGATAATCAGATTTAACTTTTGCATTTTTCGCAGAACTTTTATCTGACGTTTCGTCTGTTTGGTTTTTTTCTGGATTTTCTGAAAGTAACTCAGAAGCGATGTGGCTCATAGCGCCAAATGGTGAGGTGGTATCATTCATAACCATTTATAATCTTCATTTTATATTTCAATTTAGTTATGTTTGAGTGAATAAAATGTGACAATTTGAGCTAATTGCTTATAATTAAATCGTCTCTTGCTTCCCAAAATTATTGTCTATACTGAATCTTGCGCTAGTTAGGATTTACTCGCTTACTCCTTAATCAATAAATATCTAAACAACGATTCGAGTGGCGATTATTTTTTTCTTAAAACAAGTGAAGAGTTTCTCTCTTTGCGTCAATAATTTTAATAGGGGGAGCGTTTGTCAGAATTACCTTTGGGCAAAATTGAACCGACTTCAATCAACTCCTCATATTCTGTAAATTTTCCGTTTGAAGCTCCGATCCTTGATGCAATTGGCTCTCCAGTTATATATTTTGATCAATGGGGGCTTGTGGTCCATGCCAATATTGAGGCTAAACGACGCTTTTTTCTCTCGGATGCTAATGGAAAGAGCTTCGTCGAAATAGCGCAGTTTTGGGATGATCCTTCGGAAAGGCAGCGCGAAATCATGCAAATCGTGCGAACAAAGTTACCTATTAGAGGCTCACTGGAACGATCAATTGAAAGCGGTGTTGAACGTTGGTCGCACGTAGACAAAATTCCCACATTTTACGAAACTGGAGCCGTTTCGGGTGTCGTAATTGTAATTACTGATGTAACAGATCATATTCTCAGGGAATTAGTACTAAAAGAAAACGAAGATAAATACAAAGCGTTTATTCGTAATAGCGCCGATGCAATTTGGAGATATGACGTATGTCCTCCAATTGATACTCAGTTACCAGTTAAACGCCAAGCTGAATTGTTATTGAAGCGTGCAATACTGGTGGAGTGTAATGATCGCCTTGCTAAATTATTTGAGGCTGAACAGGTTGAAGATGTGATAGGCATGCCATTGCATCGTAATGGTTCTTTGACAAACAAACGCGATATTCTGAAGTTTATTAAAAACGGTTACTGTTTAGAAAATGGTGAATTTTTAAGGGTTTCATCTTCAGGGAATTCAATTTATATCCAAAACTCTGCAATAGGCATTGTCGAAAATGGGTTTTTAACACGGGCTTGGGGAACCAGCCGAGATGTGACACTACAAAAATCTTATCTCGAACATATGGAGTATATGGCAACGCATGATGAGTTGACTTCATTACCAAATCGAACGCTTTTATACAGCGAAATGGAAGCCTGTTTGCGTTCACCGAAGCCCCAAAAGATGGCGCTTTTGTTATTTGATTTGGATAAATTTAAAGATATTAACGATACACTTGGGCACTTGGCTGGCGATGTCGTATTGAGAGAGTTGGGTCCCCGCTTAAAGAGAGAATTGGGTGATCGCCCAGGTTTAATTGCCCGGCTTGGTGGTGATGAATTTGCAATATTTTTACCAAATATTCGCAATGCACAACAAGCGGTTGTTATGGGGCAACAGTTTTTAAATGCCATTTGTGAGCCTTTTGAATTAGAAGGGTTTCATTCGGAAATTAGCGCTAGTGTTGGAATTGCAATTGCCCCGGATCAAGCCCGGGATGTCAGTACGTTAATGCGTTACGCTGATGTCGCTATGTATTATTCCAAAACGAGTTTTAAGGGTGTTTCCATTTACGATCCTGAGTATGACCCTCACTCCCAAGCTCGCCTGGAGCTGAGTGGTGCTTTAGGTCGTGCTATTAGAGAAGGAGAGTTACGACTCTATTACCAACCGAAGGTATGCCTTAAAACCAATTGTGTTTATGGTTACGAGTCGCTGGTTCGCTGGCAACATCCTGAATTAGGTTTTGTGTCTCCAACTGAATTCGTGCCTATAGCCGAAGCCTCAAACATGATTTATCCATTAACCGTTTGGGTGATGAGGGAAACAATCAAGCAGTGTGCTGACTGGCAAAAGAATGGTTTGAACATGGTTGTGGCGATGAATCTTTCGGCACGAAACCTTTTGGATGAGCGCATCGTGAGCAATATTGAGTCGGCGCTTAAGGAATATGAATTAGATGGCAGTTTTATTGAAATGGAGATTACCGAAAGTATGATTATGAGCGATCCCGCTCGAGCTCAGGATGCATTGGAAAAAATTAGTGCATTAGGTATTAAGCTTTCGGTCGATGATTTTGGGACAGGATATTCTTCGCTCGCTTATCTCAAGCGTTTACCCGTTCAAGAATTAAAAATTGATATGTCTTTTGTCAAAAACATGCTTGATTCTGATCAAGACGCAATTATCGTTAACTCTACTATCCAATTAGCTCATAACCTGGGTCTTAAGGTTGTCGCTGAAGGTGTTGAGAATGAGGCTGTATTTGAGAAGTTAAAAACTTTGGGGTGCGACTCTGCACAGGGTTTTTATATTTCTGAACCTCTGCCTTCTGAGAAAGCAGAAGCATGGTTAGCAAACTCGGGATTTTGAATTTCGCAGTATTTGTCGCAAGGGTTGGCTCTATTTGGATATATTAGATTTCTAAAAAGTCTCGTTTATCTTTTTGTATTTGTTCTAACTTTTGTTGAAGTTTTGCTAGTGTAAATTTATCGTCTCCAGCCATTTTTAACGCATTTTTGACTTGAATTTCGGCTTTGTCGAATAATCCATTAAGTAAGAAATACTCTGCTCTCGCGGTATGAACGCGAAAAATATCACCTGCTAGACCATGTACCTCGGCGAGTAGATACCAAACGTAATCGTCTGTTGGCCTGCGTTTACTATGTTCTATTAACGCTTTTTCAGCTCTTTTATATTCGCCATTTTCCATCAATAATTCTGCATATCGGATATTGATTGGGTGATTGCTCGGCCGTGACTCCAGAGCATTCTCAAGCATCGTTAACGCTTTTTTGTCCTGTCTATCGACACTAAGAGCATTGGCTTCGGCTAAAATGTAATACACATTCTCAGAGTCTTTATTTCTCAAATCTTTTATAAGTTTTAAAGCTGCTTCTGAATCTTTAAGTTTTATGTTTGCTAAAGCTAATCCATATTTTGCTGCCGCGCTCGAATAGGTGTTTTCGGCTACTTCTTTTTGAAATTTGATGAGCGACGATTTCCCTGTAGTGTCTCTAGATAGCTGAATACGTGTTTTAACAAGTTGAAACTCGAGGCTGATTGGATATTGCTTTTTACGAAACTGTTGAGCACGCAACTGGGAATCGCTAATTCGAGATTCTGTCAAAGGGTGAGTCAGCAGGAACTCCGGTGGCCGTCTTTGAAAACGTGATGCTCTCTGCATTTGTTCGAACATCTCCGGCATTGCAAAGGGATCCATACCTGCTCGTATAAGTGTATTCATTCCAACTCGATCTGCTTCTTGCTCCATTTTTCGACTGAATCTCAATTGAGAATCAGCTGACGCGGCTTGAGTCGCTGCAATTGCAGCTAAACCGGCTTCACCACCTGACGTAGCTGCAATTAAAATACTCGCGAATAGTGCTGCAAGAGTTGGGATGCTTTTTTCCTCTTGGTCCAAAAGTCTTCTTGCGAAGTGTCGTTGGCTTATATGAGCGAGTTCGTGTGCGACCACAGAAGCAAGTTGTTGCTCAGTTCCGGCATAAGAGAACAAACCTGTATGGATTCCGATAATCCCGCCTGGTACTGCGAAAGCATTAAGTGTAGGGTTATCAATGACAAGTATTTCGAGACGCTTATCTTTTAACTCGCTATGAAATGCAATTTTTCGAGTTAATCTTTCAAGATAGTCTTGAATCAGTGGGTCGCTCGCAGTAAGCACTTGAGAGCGGTAAAACTTTAACCACTTTTGACCAAGTTCGTACTCTTGAGCCGTGCTAATTAAACCTCCGCTCGCATCACCGAGATCAGGAAGGTTAATATTTGAGCTGTTTGGCGAGACCTTTTGACATACTAAAACAAGCGAAAATAGGAACACCCCTATATATCTCTGCAAGCGATATCGATCCTTATAATATTTCACTAAGTTATGGCTAGATAGTTGATAAATTGTCTAATATGAGTATAGATCTTCTTTTTAAGAGGATTTTAACAGAAAAAGGTTCAATAGTTTTTGTTTATGATCTTGTCACCAAAAATATTAATGGTTAAGTGTTATATCATAAAATTGAATGCCTAAAGACTAAATTGCCTTCGTTTGTTGATGTTTTATCCAATTATAAAAATAGGCGAAAAATCGTTTAATTCCAATAGGCTAGGAACTTTTTAGTTTAGCGTAAACCTAAAACAAAAATCATATAAGGCCCTCCATGATAAAAGTATTTCATCGCTGGATAGAACGGTATTTTGCCGAAGAAGAAGCTGTGCTCGTTGCGGTCATGCTTGTTGTGAGTTTTGCAATCGTCCTTTCAATGGGTGTTGTCCTAGCACCAATGATTTCCGCGATTATCATTGCCTTTTTAATGCAGGGTGTAGTTATCCGTTTGAAGTCCTGGGGAATATCGCATCTTGTGGCGGTGAGTATCGCATTTTTGATATTAGCTGGAAGTATTGTCATTGGTTTGTTATTTATACTCCCAGGTTTGTGGCATCAACTGGTGACACTTTTTACGGAAACGCCAAAGATGGTTGAAGAAGGAAAAGAGCTTTTATTGCTGTTGCCACAAAAATATCCAGACCTTATTACAGAAAAAAATGTACAAGAAATTACGAACATGTTAACCAAGGAAATGGCACAACTTGGGCAAACAATTCTTTCTTTCTCTGCCAATCAGCTTCCAATTCTCGTTGCTTTTTTGATTTATCTCGTACTTGTTCCGATTTTAGTATTTTTCTTCCTTAAAGACAGCGATGAAATTATTGATTGGGTGACGAGCTTTTTGCCAAGAGAACGTCCTGTGATGGATAAAATCTGGGCTGAAATGAACTTGCAGATAGCGAATTACGTAAGAGGTAAGGTTATTGAAATTGTTATTGTCGGCGGCGTGTCTAGTATTTCGTTCAGCTTATTAGGTCTAAATTATGCACTTTTGCTGGGTATAGCTGTGGGTTTTTCTGTGCTAATACCATACATAGGTGCGGCAGTTGTGACGCTTCCTGTGGCAATAATTGGTTTCTTTCAGTGGGGTTGGTCCAATGAATTTCTCTATGTCATGTTGGCATATACGATCATTCAAGCTTTGGATGGAAATGTCTTAGTGCCTCTTCTTTTTTCTGAAGCAGTGAAAATGCATCCCAATGCCATTGTCTTGGCGGTGCTTGTTTTTGGAGGTCTTTGGGGGTTCTGGGGTGTATTCTTCGCGATTCCTTTAGCAACCTTGTTTAAGGCTATTGTAAATGCTTGGCCAACTAATTCTGATATAGAAGATATGGGAGATGTGGATTCAAATGAAACGTCTGAAATCCAACCGTAATAAGTATCATGTTAATTAAGATAAAGGGTTTAAGAGTAACACACTATGTATAAAACCATTTTTTATATCGGTCGAGTACTTTCGATTTTATTTGTATCAAACCT
Organism: Cellvibrionaceae bacterium; assembly: GCA_965262305.1. Taxonomy (GTDB): domain Bacteria; phylum Pseudomonadota; class Gammaproteobacteria; order Pseudomonadales; family Cellvibrionaceae; genus CBDHEY01. Next base: position 148,018 of record CBDHEY010000004.1, on the reverse strand, counting down.
TGCATTTGGATTGGACATTATAAAAAAGAAGAATGATGAACGCGAATTTGATTATTTTACTCTCGAAAACCAGTTGAAAGTAATGGTGATTTCAGATGCAGATGCACCTAAGTCTGCTGCATCACTCAACATTGATGCAGGATCAGGAGAAGATCCGTTTGATCGCCAAGGCATGGCTCATTTTCTAGAGCATATGTTATTTTTAGGTTCGAAAAAATATCCTGAAGCAAATGCATTGGATAAGTTTATTTCTGGTCATGCGGGATCACACAATGCTTTTACTAGTTTGCTTAATACAAATTATTTTTTCGATATCGATTCTAGTTTTTTTGAGGGTGGATTAGATAGATTCAGTTCTATGTTTGAATCTCCGACATTATCGGAAAAGTATATTGAAAGAGAAAGACTCGCGGTTCACTCAGAATTTACATCGAAGTTTAATAGTGATTACAGAAGAGCCCGAGATGTATTGCGAGAGCTTGTTTTACCTAATCATTCAATAGCGAAGTTTGCTACGGGAAATTCGGAAACCTTGTCTGTGAAAGCGCCTCGTCCATTGGTCGAAGATGTAAGAGCATTCTATGATGCATATTACCATGCATCAAATATGAGCTTAGTTCTATATGGCCCACAAACTATAGAGGTGTTAACTTCTTTAGCGAAGAAATATTTTTCTAATATTCAAAATAGTAAAGCGGTTAGACACGAAACATTTGATTCGCTTTTCCCTAAAGGTTTTTCACCTTCGCTCATTAGTATTCAGCCTGTGAAAGAAATTCGTTCTTTGTCCTTGATGTTTTCAATACCGGATAGCGAGCCGTATTTTAGAGAAAAACCGATAATATACATCGGCCATTTGTTGGGCCATGAAGGGCAAGGATCTTTGCTTTCAATACTTCGTGAAAAAGGGTGGGCCACCGCGTTGAGTGCAGGAAGTCGGTTGGAGTGGCGAGGCGGTGAAGCTTTCTCTATTGAAATTCAATTAACAGAACAAGGAAATAAAAACATTGCTGCAATAGAAGCGCTCTTTTTTGATTATTTAGCGTTAGTAAAGAACCAGGGAGTTGAAAAGTGGCGATTCAACGAGCTAAAAAATCTCGGTACCATTGGGTTTGAGTATGGTGAGCCAGTCGACCCTATTCATCAGGTTATTTGGCTTTCTTCAAGAATGCATCGTATCGACCCTTCTTTGTTGCTATATGAACCCTATATGTATGAAAAATTTGATCCTGAATTAATCAATCAATTCTTGAGTTACATATCTCCAGAGAATCTAGTAAAAATACTTATGTCTCCGGATGCAAAGGTTGTAAAAACAAGCAACATATATGAAACAAAATACGCAGTGACTTCCGAAAAAGACGTTAATACTGCAAAATCTTCTGGCGTAGATCAAGATGAGAAATTGTTTAAATTGCCCTCCAAAAATCAATTTATTCCAGACGAATTTAACATTGTTGAGCAAGCTGGTGACGTTGAGAATCAGAAAAAACCGGTAGAGATAATCAAGTCTAAACAGGTAAGTGCTTGGTTTGCGAATGACAATACTTTTGATACACCGAAAGCAAGTTTAAAAGCCCGCTATATACTTCCTAATGTTGCTAAAAGCCCTAAGAATTTTATTGTTATGCAGATATTTAGTCGCATTATTCGAGAATCAATTAGTGAAGTGACTTACGATGCCTCTATCGGTGGCTTAAGGTACTCGATGGGAGCAAACTACCGTGGTTTAAATATTGACTTTGAAGGGTATAACCAAACTTTGCCCAACCTTGTTAATACCGTTATGGAGCGTGTTGAAATCTATTTAAATGATGCTAGCGTTCAGGGTGAAATAAACAAAGAGTATTTTGATTATGTTAAAAGCGAACTAGAAAGAAGTGCAAATAATAAGTTGAAAGATAAACCGACTTCTAAAATATTTAGAGACATCCCTTCGGTAATATACCGACCTTACTGGTCTGCTGAAGATATTAGAAATGCATATCAAAAAATCACTCTAGATGAGTATAAAAGTGTTTTGAGAAGTATATTTGATTTTGGGTCAGTTCAATTATTCGCATTTGGTAACCTTAAGAAAAAAGATTCGAAGAACTATGCGAAGATTCTTACGGAGGTTTTAAGTAGCGAATCGAAAAATGTTGGCAAGATCGAAGGCCGTGTTGTTCGACTTAGTCAAAATAAAGGGCCACTAATCCGCGAGGTTGTCACAGATGAAACGGATTCTGCAGTTGTCATGTATTTTCAGGGTGAAAACGATACCATGATAGATCGAGCATCTGTATTGGTTTTGCAACAAATGGTTTCAACTCCGTTTTTTAACAGGTTAAGAACGGAGCTCCAATTAGGGTATATAGTCTATACCACTAATTATCCTTTCAAAGATACTCCAGGGTTTTTGGCAGTGGTTCAATCGCCTGACAAAAATGCTCAACAAATCTATGATCAAATTCAAAAATTTTTCTGGGAATATAAATTTGAGATACTAAATACCTTTGAGCAAGATAGAGCATCGGTTATCTCGTCTCTTGAAGAAAAAGCCAATAATCAACAAGAGCTTGCTGACAGATTTTGGTCGCAGATTTTAAAGGAGCGATACTCTTTCGATGAGCGAGAAAAGTTAATTAAAGCAGTTGAAAAAATTTCAGTTAAACAAATTGAAGTTTTATATGATGAATTATTTAACAAAAATCTGCGCAACATCATTTTTGTGTCAACTACAGGTAAGCCGCTTGAAATTAAAGGTTCTCATCTAATCGATGACGAAAGTAAATTTAAAAACCAATCTAGCTACTACGCTTATCCGTAAATTTAACTTGACGCTTTTGTTTAAGACAAGGAAATTGTTTTGGGTGTAGCGTAACCGTTAATGAGCTCAACGCCAATAGAACAATAAATAGTCCTTTCATTTGTTAGTTTTCAATTTATTGTTACTCAATTGGCGATTGCTTCTATTTCGCGCATAAGCGAATTCGTTGGTTATAAATTAATCTCAGTAAATTGGTTGGTCTGGAAAATGCAGGAATATGTGTGTAGAATCCTGTCGCTCTAAATTCTGGCTAAGGATTTATGTTAGATTGATGGCTATATACTTAGCTACACTAAAATAAATTCTTTAATATCCGGTGTTTCGAGTGTTTACTGAGCTAAATTTTAATTTTGGTTTAAATTAGAACAAGTTGGACCTCAATTGGTGCAGTTAACCTCGAATAATCCTATTAAAAGCACTTTAAAGCTCTCATCAATCTTTATCGATGAGTAAGCTTTTATTTAGTAAAAAATAAGTGATGCTCAAAAGGCGTTACTAGAACAGGAGACCTTCATGAAAGAGGAAACTGATGCTCTTGAAACCCAAGAGTGGTTAGAAGCCCTTGAGTCCGTCGTAAGACATAATGGTACCGATCGCGCTGCATATCTTTTAACTCAGCTGGCAAATACTGCAACCAAGTCTGGTGTAAGCATGCCATCTGCGATACGCACACCCTACATTAATACGATTGCACCCAAAGACGAAAAGCGCATACCTGGCGATGCTCATTTAGAAAGAAATATTCGGTCTTTGGTTCGCTGGAATGCTATGGCAATGGTCGTTCGTGCGAATGATAATGATGACGGTTTAGGGGGACACATATCCTCTTTCTCTTCTTCAGCGACTCTTTATGATGTTGGTTTTAACCATTTTTTTCGTGGTAATGAAGGCGATCAATTAGGTGATTTGGTTTATTTCCAGGGACATATTTCGCCTGGTATTTATGCACGTTCTTATTTAGAAGGACGAATAAGCGAAGAACAACTTGATAATTTCCGCCGTGAAGTTGACGGTGGTGGCTTGTCTTCTTACCCCCACCCCTGGTTGATGCCCGATTACTGGCAATTTCCAACAGTTTCAATGGGATTAGGTCCGATTACGTCCATCTACCAAGCTCATGTAATGCGTTATTTGGTACAACGAGAGCTAATGCCAGAAAATGATCGTAAGGTTTGGGCTTTCTTAGGTGACGGAGAATGTGATGAACCAGAGACTCTTGGTGCAATTTCTTTAGCTGGTCGTGAGCAACTAGATAATCTTATATTCGTTATTAACTGTAACCTCCAACGTCTTGACGGCCCTGTGCGTGGTAACGGCAAAATTATCCAGGAATTAGAAGGCGTATTCCGCGGTGCTGGTTGGAACGTTATCAAGGTTGTTTGGGGTACAGGCTGGGATGCTCTTTTAGAAAAAGACACAACTGGATTGCTGCAAAAGCGTATGGATGAAGTTTGCGATGGAGAATTGCAAAACTACAAAGCGAACGGCGGTGCCTACACGCGTGAGCACTTTTTTGGCAAATATCCAGAATTGCTTGAATTGGTTAAAGATTTGTCTGATGACGAAATCTTTAACCTGCAACGTGGTGGTCATGACCCACAGAAGGTATATGCTGCCTATTATGAGGCTGTCAATCATAAAGATCAGCCTACTGTTATATTGGCTCAAACAGTAAAAGGCTATGGTTTGGGTGCTGGAGAATCAGCGAACATCGCCCATAACGTTAAAAAAATGGGATTAGATGATCTTAAGATTTTCCGCGATCGTTTTAATATTCCAGTTTCTGACGAAGATCTAAAATCGGTTCCTTACTTCAGACCGTCTGAGAATTCTGAAGAAATGCAATATTTAAAGGGGCGCCGCCAGGCATTGAATGGTCCGGTTCCGTCAAGAGTAGCTGATTTTGATGCACTTGAGACACCTGCGCTTGATAACTTCAAAGCATTATTAAAGTCTTCTGGTGATCGAGAAATATCAACTACGATGGCTTTTGTTCGTTATATTTCGACCCTTGCTAAAGACAAAAAAATCGGCCACCAAGTCGTACCCATTGTTCCAGATGAAGCGCGCACCTTCGGTATGGAAGGAATGTTTCGTCAGTTGGGAATCTATACTGCGGAGGGTCAAAAATATACGCCTCATGATAGTGATCAAATTATGTACTATCGTGAGGATGCAAGTGGACAAATTCTCGAAGAGGGTATTAACGAAGCTGGTGCAGTTTCTGCTTGGATTGCGTCTGCCACCTCATATAGCACTCATAAGGTTGCAACGATTCCATTTTATATCTACTACTCAATGTTTGGTTTCCAGCGAATTGGAGATCTAGCTTGGTTAGCTGGTGATATGCAAGCCAGAGGCTTTTTGATAGGCGCGACTTCTGGCCGTACCACACTAAATGGCGAAGGATTGCAGCATCAAGATGGTCATAGCCATATTGCAGCGAATACCATTCCAAACTGTATTTCTTATGATCCAACATATAGTTATGAGCTAGCTGTCATTATTACAGACGGCTTGCGTCGGATGTATGCTGAAAAAGAGAACATTTTCTATTACATCACTACAATGAATGAAAACTATACCCACCCAGATATGCCTGCTGGTGCTGAAGAGGGAATAGTGAAAGGGATGTATGTGCTGAAGTCGGGCAAAAAGAACGTCAAGAAGAAGCGTGTCCAATTGATGGGTGCTGGTTCGATTTTACGTGAGGTTGAAGCGGCTGCTGATTTACTGCGTGAAGATTGGGGCGTTGAATCGGACATTTGGAGCATGACAAGTATAAATGAGCTAGCTCGAGACGGTCATCGCACTGAACGTTGGAATATGCTCCATCCGACAGAAACCCCGCGTAAGCCATACATTACTGAGCAACTCGAAGAAACCGGTGGGCCTTATATTATCTCAACGGACTATATGAAAAGTTTCTCTGAACAGCTCCGTGCTTACGTCCCAGGAACATTTAAAGTATTAGGTACTGATGGCTTTGGCCGCAGTGATAGTCGAACTAAATTGAGAAGTTTTTTCGAAGTGGATCGTTACTATGTTGTCGTTGCATCGCTTAAAGCCCTGGCTGAAGAGGGTAAAGTTGAGTTAAAAGATGTTGCTGATGCCATTCAGCGATACAGCATTGATCCGGAAAAAACCGACCCAACGATTTGCTAGAAGGAGAAATTTCCGTGGCTAAAGAGACAATTACCGTTCCTGATATTGGTGGTGCAGAAAATGTTGATGTTATTGAACTCTGTGTTGCTGTTGGCGATACCGTTTCTGTTGACGACTCTCTAATTGTTCTTGAATCAGACAAGGCTTCAATGGACGTTCCTTCTCCTGTGACAGGCAAGATTGTTGGGTTTGTTATTGCAGAAGGGGATAAAGTTTCCGAAGGTGATGCAATCGTTGAAATTGAAGTGGCAGGCGATGAGGTTTCGTCTGTTCAGGAAGCTAAAGCTTCAGAAGTTTCTGCAACATCAACACCAGCCCCATCTTCTGGTGGAGCAAGTGAATTACCTGTTGCTGTGCCAGATATTGGTGGAGCCGAAGGTGTTGATGTCATCGAGATTTGCGTGGCTGTTGGTGATGAGGTCTCGGAAGGCGATTCTCTCATTGTGTTGGAGTCAGATAAGGCTTCGATGGATATACCGGCACCAGCCTCAGGTAAGGTTGTGAGCATTGTTTTATCCGAAGGAGCAAAAGTTTCTGAAGGAGATTCCATTCTGGTTTTGGCTAGTGACTCAGGTGCAGTTTCTGAACCATCAGCGCCGACAGAGCTTGAAAAAGCTCCAGCAGTTTCTTCCGCTACTCCTAGTGAAATTCCAGTAAATGTACCCGACATTGGTGGTGCCGAAGGTGTGGATGTCATTGAGGTTTGTGTTTCTGTGGGCGACCAGGTTTCTGAAGGGGATTCATTGATTGTTCTGGAAAGTGACAAGGCTTCAATGGAGGTTCCTGCTCCATCCAACGGAACAATAAAATCACTTTCTGTTAAAGAAGGTGACAAGGCATCTGAAGGTACACCGATTGGTGTCATGGAGGTTGTAAGCACAGCAGCAGCGGCACCTGCTACATCAGCAAGCTCGACAGCAAAACCCGAGCCTGCTAGCCCGCCATTGGTAAAAAGTTCACGGCCACAACCCACTGTAGAGCGAATTCCGCAAGAGATTCAAAGTCCCGGTAGTGAGGTCTATGCAGGGCCTGCGGTTCGTAAGTTAGCTCGGCAAATGGGGGTGGATTTAACACTTGTTAAACCGTCTGGTCCTAAAGGCCGTTTATCAAAGGACGATGTAAAAGCCTATGTTAAGGCAGTAATGCAAGGAAAAACTGCGGCTCCCAAAAGCGCCGTAGCTGCTTCAGTTGGTGGAGCCATTCCTGCAATACCAGACGTCGATTTCTCAAAATTTGGAGAAATTGAACAGGTGAAAATGTCGAAGATTCATCAGGTTACTGCGACAAACATGACGCGAAACTGGTTAAATGTTCCACATGTGACCCAGTTTGATGATGCAGATATTACTGACTTAGAAGACTTTAGAAAGGGAATGAAGGCTCAGGCAGAAAAAGCGGGTGTGAAATTAACACCTTTGCCTTTCCTATTAAAAGCTTGTGCTGCTGCCTTAAAATATGAATCTTCGTTTAACGTTTCATTGCATTCTGACGGCCAACATTTAATCAAGAAGAAATACGTGCATATAGGTGTAGCTGTTGCCACACCCAATGGGCTAATGGTTCCTGTTATTCGTGATGTCGACCAAAAAGGCTTATTTCAATTAGCTGAAGAATCGGTCACTTTGGCGAAGAAAGCTCGGGATGGTAAGTTATTACCAAAAGATATGCAGGGTGGGTGCTTTACGATTTCTAGTTTGGGTCCGATTGGCGGAACGGGTTTCACACCTATCGTCAATGCCCCAGAAGTAGGAATCCTAGGGGTTTCCAAAGCGTCAGTTAAGCCCGTATGGAATGGTAGCGAATTTAAGCCCCGTACTATGCTTCCCTTGTGTCTTTCATATGACCATCGCGCTATTAATGGCGCTGATGCAGGCAACTTTATGACATACATGGTTCAAGTTCTCGGTGATTTGAGGCAGTTACTTGTCTAAGATGCTTTAACTCATCTCTTTGTGAGAGCAATTAATAGGCTGGTTTCAAAAGATTAATTCCACACCGGCATAAAAAAGCGGGCAATTGCCCGCTTTTTTCTTATGTTGGTCTAAACTTTTTATAGTTTAAAGTTGCAAAAAAAAATTTTCTTATGTATCTTTTCAATGAAGATTTATGCGACAAATAATAAATAGTGCCATAGTTAATATGTTATTTATATTGCATGGGTGGATAATCGTTTGCATTTTGAATTTACCAATTTAAATCAATATGAACAGAGACTGGTTGAAAGTTTAGGGATTAATCCTCTCTATTTAGATCTATATAATCTTGCTCTTGATGACAATGGTTGGTTATCTGCTTTCGTAGATAAAAAACACATCACTCATAATGAATTGGGTCCTATACCTATGGCTGAAGCCATGAGGTACATGGGCGTTTCAGGAAAGCTGTCGATTCAAAACCGTTTTTCCAAGAAAAATGCGATCAGCGCAATAACACGTTGTTGCAGAATTGCCAGAGCGATCGATTTAAATCGTTCTTCAAAAGATGAAACTTTTGTTGTTAAATCCAAAATTGTTGATTTGTCTGGCGACATCTGCCGAGTTTCGGCTCGGTTGGAGGATTTAGATGGAACGCTTATTCTTTTCGCCTATTTGGAATTTCATTTAACCTTCTCCAGTCAGCCTGTTGATTTTCAACAAATCTTAGAAAAAGGCTCGACAAAGTTATTCGAAAAAACATCCCCATATCGTGCGGAGCTAGAGAACAAATCTCATCTATTCGATCATGAGTGTGTCACAGATATTCGTCTAACAAATGATTCCGCCGCGGGTTCAACTAACTTAATAAAAGGGGGCGTTTCAGAAGTTTATTTTTATAAACGTCGCTATTATCCTTCAGCATTTATCGCAGCAGGAATCGTAACTTTAGCCTCGCGTTTGGCTGCTGGCCGCAGTGGTAAGCGATTTTATTCTTTCTCGGTCAAATACATTAAAATGGACTACTTGGTTTTAGCAGATATGAACCAAACGTTAGATCTGTCATGTAAATATTTGGAAAAAGCTGCCGACGTGGATGTAATTGAAGGAAATATTATGGTTGGGGACAAAATAATATTTCAAAGCGAGATAGGATTAGTTACCTATTAAATAAGATTACTTTATTTTTCCTCATTTCGAAAACAATGCAGATTCGTTTTTCTTGTTTCTTTCAATTCAACATAGATAGTGAATTAAACGAAGTTGTTTTGTTCATAATTAGATTAACAATTATTAAAACTATCATAAAAAAAGCCCGACTAGGTCGGGCAAAGTCTCTTGGCTGAGAGATGTAATTGAATCAACTTTTTAAAAACGATTTTTTTCCGAAAACGTTTATAAGTTTGTGCTTACAATGTCATTCTTTGATGTCGGATCGTAAATTTCGATATCTACGCGTCGATCTAAAGAAAATTGATCAAGTGAATTTGAGTCAGTATTTGCATAGCTAGATCCGTGAAACTCCACCATGATTCTTGAATAATCAATACCGTATTTATTTAGCGTCTTGGCAACATTAGTCGCTCTCTCGGCTGAAAGTACGTTGTTATATTCGTCGGTACCGCGCGGATCTGCATGACCATCTAAACGAACGTGCAGTGATCTATTTTTGTCCAGATATTCCGCTAATGTGCGTACGCGCTCTTCTTCAACTTTTGAAATCGAATCCTCTCCAGTTCGAAACATGACAGCGAATTCCAATTTATCTACGAGATTTCTTTCGAGCTCTACAATAATCACCTCTTGATCCTCAAGTGTTGATTCCATATTTTTTATTTCACTTTTAGCTTTGTGTAGATTCTCAGTATCTTGCAAATTCGAGTCACCGAGATAAACGCCACCAAGCAAGCCAGCAATAAACCCAACTGGTCCAGCGGCAAGGGTGCCAAGGATGGTTAAACTTGAAACTGTGGCAGCATGTTTATGACGGCTTTTTTCCATCGCTTTTTCAATGTCTTCATTTTCAGCAAATGCGAGCTGTACGTTAACTAGGCTAGCGATCGCAAGGGTAGAAATAATTGCAGTAATCTTGTTCATGTGATGTATCCTCATTGATTTTTAATTGGTTAAATAATCTTGTTTACGAGTGCTATTAAACAGCTTGAATTAGGCTATGCGATGTTAGATATCGGGCGAGGTAAAGATAAAAAATGGCAAATTCTGTCAATTGTCTTTGTTGTGTCTAAAAAAAGGTTTGTGAATTGGTTATTGATCTTTTGAAGTTAACGTGGCTCAATCTGCCCCATTTTTGCTTCAGGGTATTTTTTAGTGACAAAAGAAAGAGGCTTACTGCGCTCTAGTTTTATCGTTTCTTCAATGACAATGATTTCTCGAGTTATGGGGCTCGCTCGCGATATCATTTTTGCTCGTTATATTGGAGCAGGAGGCGATGCCGATGCTTTTTTTGTTGCGTTTAAAATTCCAAACTTTCTGCGGCGATTATTTGCTGAGGGTGCTTTTTCACAGGCATTTGTACCTGTTCTTTCGGAATATAGAGCAAATGGCAGTCATGCTGCGGTCAGGGAATTTATCGCGCGAATAAGTGGATGCTTGGGGATTAGCTTGGTAGCTTTAACGGTATTAGTTGTGATGGCTTCACCCCTGTTTACCGCAGTTTTTGGTTTTGGATTCTACTTAAATTCGCCGGAAAAATTCCAGCTTACTAGCGATTTACTTCGAATAACTTTTCCGTATCTATTACTTATTTCTTTAACTGGATTAGCCGGTTCCATTCTAAATAGCTATGATCGGTTTGCAGTGCCGGCCGTGACCCCCGTTATTCTCAATATTACGTTGATTTTATCGGCTATGTTTGTATCTCCTATGTTTGAAACGCCTGTATTTGCCTTAGCTTGGGGAGTGCTAATCGCAGGCGTCATTCAGTTTTTCTTTCAGTTACCATTTTTGAGGAAACTAGGGTTATTACCCCATCCAAAAGTGGACTGGGGTGATGAGTCGGTGCGCAAAGTATTAAAGCTAATGGCCCCTGCGATGTTTGGCGTATCCGTGAGCCAAATAAACTTGCTTTTTGATACGATACTTGCCTCTTTTTTGCCTACGGGAAGTGTTTCGTGGTTATATTTTTCAGATAGGCTCACAGAGCTACCCCTTGGGGTATTTGGTGTTGGAATCGCTACGGTAATTTTACCGAGTCTTTCAAGGCAGTTTTTAAAAGGCACAGAAGAATTCAGTCGAACTCTTGATTGGGCTTTGCAAATGATTTTTCTTATCGGTTTACCTTCGACAATTGCACTTATCGTCATTGCCGAACCCTTGTTGTTTACACTTTTCCAATACGATCAAACCAAGGCGAGCGACATTGTGATGTCGAGTTGGAGTCTACGAGCATATGCAATTGGGTTGACTGCTTTTATGGCAATAAAAGTACTCGCGAGTGGTTTTTTTTCGCGCCAAGACACTATGACTCCGGTAAGGATAGGTGTCATTGCTATGGTCAGTAATATGTTTTTAAATGTCCTTTTTGTGGTTCCCTTTCATTTCATATGGTCATTAGGGCATGTTGGGCTAGCGCTTGCTACGAGTATATCGGCTGTGTTGAATGGTGGATTGTTATATCGGCGTTTAAGAAAGGATGCGGTTTATCGTCCAAGTCGTGGCTGGAGAGTTTTTTTCCTTCGTTCTCTTGTTGCAAACCTGATAATGCTATTGGCCTTGATTACCGTGACTCAAAATCAATCAGGTTTTGAGGGATTGAATTGGTCGGCCCGAATATTTGGCTTATTACTACTTGTAGGTGCTGGTTTAATATCCTATCTATCTGCACTAGTTATCTGCGGGTATCGAGTTTCTCATCTAAGGCCTTAACTCTCTGCATAGTTTTGATCTGACTCATATTGGCAGATGTCTCATTGCTTTTCCTAAGGTATAATTCCGCTTTTTTGTCAAACAGCACTGATTAATGAATAACCAAGAATTTATCCACGGTTTGCATCAGCTTAGGCAAAATTTCCGACCTTGTGTTGCAACGATCGGATCTTTTGACGGTGTGCATCGTGGGCACCAAGTTCTGCTTGATCAGCTAAAGGAAAAAGCTCAGTCGTTCGGACTGCCTGCAATGGTGATGTTGTTTGAGCCTCAGCCCAATGAGTATTTTGCAGCTGGGGAAAAGCCACCGCGTTTAATGAGGTTGCGGGAAAAAGTCCGTGCTTTGTTTGAAGTTGGTGTCGATCGAGTGGTGTGCTTGAAGTTTGACCGGTCTTTGCGATCACTTCAGGCCAGAGATTATATTCAGAAAGTACTGTTAGATGCAGCCGGTGTAAAAGCGCTCATTGTAGGGGATGATTTTCGGTTTGGTTGCGACCGATCAGGAGATTTTAATTTACTCTTAAGTGTCGGAAAAGAGCTTGGGTTTGAGGTGACTGATACTCAAACTCAAAAAGAACAGGATGACCGGATTAGTAGTACTAGAATCCGAAAGCTTTTATCAGAAGATCAGCTAGATGAAGCGAAAACGTTGCTTGGTCGCTGCTACAGCATGACCGGGCGAGTATTTTATGGAAAACAGCTAGGCAGGACTCTTGGATTTCCCACAATGAATATTGCTTTGGGGAGAAATCAATCACCACTAAACGGCGTATATACTATTTCGGTGGTGTTAAATGAAGATTCAAAATCGACCTACAAGGGCGTTGCGAACCTCGGTATAAGGCCCACTGTAAATGGGAGCGATAAACCAATACTCGAAGTTCACTTACTTGATGAGAATATTGATGCTTATGGAAAATGTGTAGAAGTTTTTTTTCAAGCCAAGCTTAGAGAAGAAATGAAATTTGATTCTATTCATGAGCTTAAATCTCAGGTATTTTCTGATATCAAAGCTGCCAGAGCATTTTTTGCGACTAATTAATTTAAACAGTAACGAGTAACTATGACCGATTACAAATCGACATTAAATTTGCCCACAACTAAATTTGCAATGAAAGCGAATTTAGCGCAGCGAGAGCCGCAGATGTTAAAGCGTTGGCAAAAAGATAATTTATATAAAAGAATCCGCCAAGCGAGAGAAGGTTGTCCGAAATTTATTCTACATGACGGTCCTCCCTACGCGAATGGTGACATTCATATTGGTCATGCAGTAAATAAAATTTTAAAAGACATCATCGTTAAGGCTAAAACGCTTGGCGGATTTGATGCACCATATATTCCTGGTTGGGATTGTCATGGTTTGCCTATTGAGCACAATGTGGAGAAAAAAATAGGTAAGGCTGGCGTCAAAGTTGACCATAAAACGTTTCGTCAAAAATGTCGCGACTATGCCAAACGTCAAGTTGAAGGACAGAAAAAAGACTTTATCCGTTTAGGAGTTTTAGGTGATTGGGATGCACCTTATCTTACAATGGATTACAAAACTGAAGCCGATATTGTCCGTTCTTTGGGGAAAATTGCGCTTAATGGTCACCTTACCAAAGGCTACAAACCGGTATATTGGAGTGTGGTTGGTGGTTCAGCTTTGGCTGAAGCTGAAGTGGAATACCAAGACAAAACATCATTTTCAATTGATGTAAAATTTGAGATTGAAGATGAAGCTGAATTGATAAAGCGCATCCCCGAGCTTGCCGGTCATGGAAAGGTTTCTGTTGTCATATGGACTACTACACCGTGGACTCTCCCTGCAAACCAAGCTGTTAGCTGTAACCCAGAGTTGGACTATGTCGTTTTACAACATGGCGATGAAAGGTTCATTATTGCTGAAGCATTGCAAGAAAGTGTCTCAGAGAGAACGGGTATTTCTGATTTTTCTCAAGTGGGAAAGTGTAAGGGTTCAGATCTTGAGCTTCTTAAACTTAAGCATTGTTTTTACGAAAAAACGGTGCCCGTTATTCTAGGTGATCATGTAACGACGGAAGCCGGTACTGGTTGTGTTCATACTGCTCCTGACCATGGTATGGATGACTTTATAGTAGCGAAAAAATACAACATAGGCACGCTTAACTATATCGATGGAAATGGTGTTTTTCGAGATGATGTCGCCATCTTTGCTGGCGATCATGTATATAAGGTTGATGAAAAGGTCATTGCTTTATTAGAAGAAAAAAAGTCACTTGTTAATCAAACTAAATTTGTACACAGTTACGCTCATTGTTGGCGCACCAAAACGCCGCTTATTTATCGTGCTACACCACAGTGGTTTATCAGCATGAATGAAAATGCGTTGTTGGATAACGTTAGGACGGCTGTTGATGGTGTTGAATGGATTCCTGATTGGGGAGAAGCCAGAATTAAGTCAATGCTTGATTCTAGCCCAGATTGGTGTGTCTCACGACAGCGAACTTGGGGTGTTCCTATCACACTCTTTGTTCATAAAGAGACAGGAGAATTGCACCCAGAAACCGATAAGTTGATTGAGTCGGTCGCGAAAATGATCGAAGAAGACGGGATGGATGCGTGGTTTGATCTTGAGGCGACAAGTCTACTAGGAGACGAGGCTGATAACTTTGACAAGGTCACTGATACGCTAGATGTTTGGTTTGATTCTGGTGTCACCCATTTTTCTGTTATTCAAAAAAGAGAAGATCTTTGCTATCCGGCCGATCTATATCTTGAAGGTTCTGACCAACATCGAGGTTGGTTTCAATCGTCTTTAAAAACTGCTATCGCGATAAATGGGACTGCACCCTACAAGCAGGTCTTAACCCATGGATTTACAGTGGATGCCGACGGGAAAAAAATGTCCAAATCCATTGGTAATACTGTATCACCTCAAAAAGTCATGAATGAACTAGGGGGTGATATCCTAAGGTTGTGGGTTGCAGCAACGGATTTTAGCAATGATATGAGCGTTTCTGACGAAATATTAAAACGTACAGCGGACTCTTATCGTCGGATGCGAAATACAGCGCGCTTTTTTCTTTCGAATTTAAGCGGGTTCGATCCTGAGCAACATCTAGTCGAGTTTGATGATCTTATTGAATTGGATAAATGGGCTATAGATCGTACTGCTAAATTGCAAAAAGAAATCTTAACCTGTTATGAGAAGTATCAATTACATCTCATCTATCAAAAATTACATAATTTTTGTGTGGTTGATATGGGTGGTTTTTATCTCGACATTATTAAGGATCGGCAGTACACATCAAAAACAGATGGACTGCCGCGTCGTTCTGCGCAAACCGCGTTATATTATATTGTTAATGCATTTACCCGATGGATTGCACCGATATTATCCTTTACTGCTGATGAACTTTGGGACGAGATTCCAGGCCAAAAAGAAGATTCTGTTTTTGTGGCGCAATGGACCTCGCTGCCTGAGTTTGATAGCGAGCCAAAATTTGACAATCACTATTGGGAGTTTATTTCCCAAGTAAAAGGTGTTGTCAACAAAGCGATTGAAGCCAAACGAAATGAAGGAGTGGTGGGTGGCACGCTTGCCGCGGAGGTGAGTTTGTATTGTCGCTCTGACATCAAAGAAAAGCTTGCACTGATAGAAAGTGAATTGCGTTTCGTGCTAATTTGTTCAAAAGTATCGTTACTTGATTCAGAGGATGCAAAAGAAAACGCAGTTGAGACGGATATTGAAGGAATAAAAATATCGATTGCGAAATCAGAGAATACAAAGTGTGAACGTTGTTGGCATTATGTTGAATCTGTTGGAAAAATTGTCGCCCATCCGCAAATCTGCCAACGCTGCGTTGATAACGTCTATGGAAAAGGAGAATTACGCTATTATGCCTAGTTCGATTTCTAAGTCATTTCTGTCTTTGCCATGGAATTGGTATGGCATTGCAATTATCGTTTTGATTCTTGACCAGATTACAAAAATCTGGGCTAGTTCAGCCTTAGATTATAATCAGGTCATTTCAGTTTTTACTGGTTTTAACATTACTCTTCGTCATAACTACGGTGCTGCATTTAGTATATTTGCTGATGGAGGTGGTTGGCAGGTTTGGTTTTTAGGTATTCTCGCTGCAGTTGTGAGTATTGGCTTAATGATCTGGATTGCGAAGCTAGGTAAGCGCTTTTCTTATGAAACTTTTGGATTGGCGCTTGTACTGGGTGGCGCTTTAGGTAATCTTTATGACAGGGTGTTGTATGGATATGTTGTCGACTTTATTGAAGTCTATTATCAAACCTGGTTCTGGCCTGCATTTAATATTGCGGATTCAGCCATTACGTGTGGTGCTGGATTATTAATTTACGATGCAGTTTTTAAAAAGAAAAAAGTAACAAGTGATGAGTGATATCGTTATAGGTGAAGGAACGTCAGTCACATTGCATTTTTCTTTGTCCTTACAAAGTGGTGAAATCATAGATTCCAATTTCGATAAGCGACCCGCTACGTTTAAAGTCGGAGATGGAAATTTACTTCCTGGCTTTGAGCGGGTGCTTTTTGGTTTATCAGCAGGTGCGAAACAAACTTTTGATATTCCACCTGAAATGGGATTTGGGCAACAAAACCCAAATAACATACAGAGTGTTGAAATAGATAACTTCCGTGATATTGAACTTGCAAAAGGTCTTGTCGTGACATTCAAAGATGCATCTGGTACCGAAGTGCCTGGTGTCGTTATTTCTTTTTCTGAAACTGATGTTGAGATAGATTTTAATCATCCTCTTTCAGGAAGAACCATAATTTTTAAAGTAGATATTATTTCGGTAGAACCCACAGTAACTCACTAGGGTTAATTGAGAGGCAAATTACGTGGACATAAAGTTGGCAAATCCAAGAGGTTTTTGTGCGGGAGTAGACAGAGCAATAGACATTGTAAATCGTGCTCTTGATGTTTTTGGTGCTCCCATATATGTGCGCCATGAAGTTGTTCACAATAAATTTGTTGTTGAATCTTTGCGAAAGCGTGGTGCTATTTTTGTTGATGAACTAGATGACGTTCCAGATGATGTGATCGTGATTTTTAGTGCGCATGGGGTTTCTAAATTGGTAAAAAAAGAAGCAGAGCGCCGACAACTGAAGGTATTTGACGCTACTTGTCCACTCGTGACTAAAGTTCATATAGAAGTTTCAAAATATAGCCGTGAGGGCACCGAGTGCATTCTAATTGGTCACGAAGGACATCCAGAAGTAGAAGGCACAATGGGCCAATATGATCGAGCTAATGGTGGTGATATATACCTCGTCGAAGATGAAAAAGATGTAAAACTTCTCTCTGTAAAGGATCCATCTCGTTTGGCCTATGTTACGCAAACGACCCTCTCAATGGATGATACTGCACGTGTTATTGATAGTCTTAGAGAAAAATTTTCTGAGATTCAGGGACCAAGAAAAGATGACATTTGTTATGCAACGCAAAACCGGCAAGACGCGGTTAAACAACTCGCTCTAGAGTGTGATTTGGTTTTGGTTGTTGGTTCGCCGAATAGTTCAAATTCTAACAGGTTAAGGGAATTAGCTGAACGTTGTGGTGCTAATGCATATTTAGTTGATGGACCTGAGGATTTAGATGAAGCCTGGCTTAAAGGAGTGAAAGCAATTGGAATAACTGCTGGTGCCTCTGCGCCAGAAGTATTAGTGGAAGATGTGATAAAAGGGTTGCAATCTTTTGGCGCAAACCCTCCTAAAGAATTAGATGGTATAGAAGAAAGTATTAGTTTTTCGCTTCCTAAAGCATTAAGAGAAGCCTAATTAAAAAATTAATTTTTTTTCAGCGGTAATTTCTTAATCCAATATATTGGATTTACATCACACAAAATTAAAAAATTAAACGCCACAATCCCGTCTGTCTGGAATGAATGGCCGATTGTCTATTACAAGTTTCAAACTCTTTTCTTCTTTCGTAAAGTTTATCCATGAAAAAAAATGATTCACATGTTCTCAAAATGAATGCAGCTGAGCAAACCGGATTCACTCTAATTGAATTGTTAATCGTAATCGCAATGACAGCAATTTTGTTAACGCTAGCGGTTCCTTCATTTGTGGATATGCAAAAATCCAATGCAGTTCGGTCTCATCAATACGAATATCTAAGTGCGTTCAATTTTGCTCGCGGCGAAGCCGTATCGAGATCAACTGTAGTATCTCTATGTGCAAGCCCCGCACCGCGTGCCGCTGTTCCATCTTGTGGTGTCGCTGCCGATTGGGCAAGCGGCTGGATAATTTTTGTCGATAATGGGCTTGGTGGTGGAAATTATGGTGATGGTGTTAGGAATGGTAATGAAACGCTCTTGCGTGCATATGATTACCAGGGTTCAAATTTAACTCGTGTAGTCGATGCGACGAGTACCGGCACAGCGTTGGCTTCCATTAGTTGGGATCATACCGGAGCGCTATTACAAACAGGCACAGGAGCTAATCGTGTTACAGCAATGGTTTGTGAGCGTAATGAAACACCGGTATATAACCGTGCTATTTCCGTAGGGTTGTCTGGACGTAGTATGTTGAGCTCGGATGTTAATGGGACTGATGGAATACATGATGGTGTTTATGAAGCGGATGACGGGACCGTTACTTTCGTTACTTTGAACTGTACGCCTTAGGAGGTTTTATGGGAAAACTAAGAACCAACAGCATTACTAAAGCAAATCAGACAGGTGTTTCTTTAGTTGAAACCATGGTGGCGCTATTTATTCTTGCTGTGGGTACACTCGGTGTTTTGGCCATGCAGGTAAATGCTTTGAGAGTAAACCAAAATGCTTATTTGTTTTCACAGGCAGGTTTTTTTGCTGAAAATATTGCTGAGGCAATGAGATCTGAAGCGTTGGCAAATCCTGGAGTGATTCCGAATCCATTTGCTACAAACTTTCCTAGTGGTACTACTTGTACGTCAGAGGCTAACTCTGATGAACCAGATGGTACTATTGGATCAGATTGTGGAGAGGGAGCGTGCGCTGATATTGTTTCTCACAATTTATGGAAGTGGTGTGGTAACTTGGGCTTTTACCTCCCTCTTGGCGAAGGGGCCATTCAAGAAGTCACGTCTCCGACTAATAATTCCCCTGGCATTTATAAAATTACCATTAGCTTTCAACAAGAATCGTTAGGTGACGATGATAATAATCGTTCAACTTATG
Organism: Cellvibrionaceae bacterium; assembly: GCA_965262305.1. Lineage (GTDB taxonomy): Bacteria > Pseudomonadota > Gammaproteobacteria > Pseudomonadales > Cellvibrionaceae > CBDHEY01. The sequence continues at coordinate 129,088 of CBDHEY010000004.1, read as the reverse complement.
AATTGAGAGTGGAGATTTAATAATGCTTTCTAAACCGAAAAACAGTGGTGGTTTTTCAATTGTAGAACTGATTGTTTCTATCGGAATTGGTCTGTTTATTATGGGTGGGTTGGGGAGTGTATTGCTTACAAGTCGGGACATATTTAATAACGAGCAAGGTAGTAGTTTTATTCAGGAAAATGCACGTTATGCGGTAGAGATATTAAAGCGTGATTTGCGATTAGCGGGCAGTGGTTTTTGTACAAAGATGGATTTTTATGGGGAGGGCGGAAGTGTTGGCTTTGCATCTTCCATATTAGAAAGTGATTATAAGGGGCTGTTGGATTTGGAAATCAATGAGAAAAATCCCGTAAATAATCGTATAGGGTTAGAATCAATTACAGGTTTTGACTATAGCGAAATTGGATCATATCCTGAAGCATTTCAAATCGAAGCTGACGGTTCAAACGGGGACGCTATTATAGTTCGTTATGGCAATCCATCTTTAATTGCTACTGTTTCAAGCCATGTTGGTACAAAATTTAATGTTCTGGGAAATCCAGGTTTTGAGCAAGAAGATATTTTATTGGTGGTTGATAGTTCTTGTCGTAATGCAGGCCTTTTTAAGGCAAATACTGTTACATCAGGTGAAATCAATCACGATAATGGTAACTGTAGCGAACGGCTTTTTGCTACTAATCCTGGGGATTCTTGCAAGTGCCAAGGTGCTTCTTCCTCATCGTGCTTAGATATCGGACAATATTCCGAGAACTCGAGCATCATGCCTTTCGTCTCAAATGCCTACTATATTGCTGAATCCAACTTATTACAAAATGTTCCTGCTTTAAAACGTCGAGTTATGAGCGGTACTTCTAGTACTGGAACTCGTGTTGAGGAGCTTGCTCAAGGAGTAGAATCTCTCGAATTAACATATGGCTTGGATACTGCCGGAGATGGTGTAGTTGATCGAATTGAAAATGCCGCTACGATTCAATCCAGCACAGACTATGAATGGTCACAAGTAGTGTCTGTTCGATATGAAATGACAATCAGATCATTGGAAAATATTCTAATAGAAGATGGACCCGAAGGAGATCGTTATTTGCGCCAAAATGTAAGCGGCTCCGTTAGAATACGTAATAGGTAAAAAAATGAATAAGCCTACGCCTAAATTTAAGCATTTTTCTTTTCCAGTAAATTATTCAAAGCAGTCTGGAGCCGCTTTAATCATGAGTTTAGTCATATTGGCGGCGATTACTATATTAGGTGTGACTAATATTGAGTCTTCCTCTTTGGAAATGAAAATGGTTTCTGCACAAAAGGAACGTAATACACGTTTTGCAGTTGCAGAAGCTGCATTGCGGCGAGCAGAGCTCGAGTTGGAAAATAATGCAACTATCTCCAAAGTGACAGATTTAATGCCTGACGAATGTACAGGTAATTGGTGTTTTAATGAAGATTGTTCTGGCGGTACACCAGGTGGTAGTGATATCGGCGGTCTCTGTTTTCAAGGGAATTACGAAATAACTGATATATACCGATATCAATGTGAAAGCTTTGATGGTATAGATCAAAGATTTTGGGAGGATCCAAGTATCTGGAGTGATGATAGCAAGCATCAAGATATAGATATAAATATTGGCGATTCAACTTCGGTCAATGCTAAATACATTATTGAATTTTTATGTTTTGTCCCAGATCCAGAGTCAGGACTACCATTTAATCTTACCCCGATTGGAAACGGAAATAATGGTGAGCCATTATTTAGGATTTCAGTACTAGTGGAAGGAAGTGGAGACAGAAGTTCAAGTGTTATGTTGCAATCCACATATATGAAAAAAATACCATTGTAGAATAAAAACTCGCTGAGTTTTGCGAGTAGACACGGTTGGAGTTTTTATGCGAACCAAAATGTTTTTTAATTTTTTTAAAAAGAAGAAAAAGTTTCAGTTTTTATTATTTCTGGTATTGAGTTGTTTTTGCCTACCGCTGCAAGCTCAAGTTTCTTCCATTGTTTCTTCTGACGACTTCGCATCAATTCCTCCGGCGATTGGTGAAACTGCGGATCCGTTTATCATGATAAACCTCTCTGTGGAATTAACGCAGCAGGCAGAGGCTTATACTGATGTGCAAACTGGTTTGGGTAGAGCTATTAGATCATTGCCAGGTGGAACTGCTTGTGGTGACGCTAGGGTCAATGGCACTTTGTCAGGAAGTGGTGTTAACGGTGGATGGGGAATTTGCTATACCAGTCGAGAAGAATACATTGGTTATTTCGACCCGGACAAATGTTATGCGTATATAAAATCTGATGGTTCAACTTATTCTTCGGAAGATTATGAAGAAGATGACGAATTTTATACGGCTAGCAGTGATACTGCCAATATTCAAAATTATGGATCTCCATATGTAGAGGATACCGCTGTTCTCAATAATATAGAAGGTGACTACTTCACTCCTGTTGCGATGGTTGATAATCCTGGTGCCAATAGAACTTGTTCTGGCGATGATCAATTTAGTGGTAATTTTATGAATTGGTCAACTATGACAGCGATTGATGAATTCCGGTATGTGATGACTGGAGGTGCGCGAATTATGGATACGGTAGGCTCAGGAGCTATGACATTGTTGACTCGTGCACATAGATATACTGCCGGTGGTGCAAGTTGGCCTTTTGTTAATAAGTTAATTAATGATAGTACCCTGCCCAGTCGCAGTACTTCGCGCAACGGTGAAATATTTATAAATGAACCAGAGCTCTCTACTCCATGGGACCCTTGGACTTTGGAGGTAATTAATACTGGCTACGAAGGAAACCAAGTTCACTTCAGACGACAAAATGGTACTATTGAAGGAACCTTTCGCGTCATCGTAGAGGCGTGTAAAAATGCAAATGGGTTAGCTTTAGAAGACAACTGTGTCGAGTATACGGATGGCGATAATACATGGTATAAGCCAGAAGGTAAAATTCAAGAGAATGCTCTGAGCATGCGATTTGCTCTGATGAGTTATGTCGCAGATAGAACAAACAATACTGATGGGGCTGTGTTGCGTGCGAATGCGAAATATATTGGATTAATAAAGCCTGATACCATCGATGGCGGTTTTTTAGAAAATGAAAATGCCGAGTTTAATTCTTTTGGTCAGATGGTATACGATCCAGATGATGAAGCTGGAAGCGAAACAGGAGTGAATAACTCTGGAGTCATAAATTATATAAACAATTTTGCATTGAATCGGTTTTATAAAAGTCTCGATCCTGTAAGTGAGATGTTTTATCAAAGTCTAAGATATTTTATGGGAATTGGTCCAGAAACAAACCATGGATATGATCAGGCTTACAATCTGGCTCAATATGATAATTTTCCAATTATAGATAATAGTCATGAAGATGGTTGGATCGATCCAATTCCGCCGGAATTAGGTGGTGCTTGTCAGGAAAACTACACTATATCTGTCGGTGATATATTTGCTCACCAAGATGGATCTGTTCCTGGGGTTCCAGCTGTGTTAAATGATGGCAAATTTGTTCCAGCAATTACCTCGATAAATGGTGTTTCATTTGCAGATGCAGATAGTGACCCTTTAAATGCGTTAGTATCGACCAACACTGTAGGTGCATTAGAGGGTATTGGAAATCTAGGCGAAAGGTTTGTCCCTTTGAGGCAAGATGGATTAGGAGTCACTGGCAGACGAAACGGGTATTGGGTTGCGGGCATGGCTTATTGGGCAAATGTTAATGATGTTCGTCCAGATGTAGATGGTTTTCAAACCATCAGAACCTTCGCTGTTGATACTCAAGAATACAAACCTCGTAGTCAGGTTTTACTTGGTAGTACGAATCAGTTTTGGTTGGCCGGAAAGTATGGTGGGTTCGAAGACCGTAATCGAAATGGTTTAATTGATAATCTTGATTCTGGGGGAACTGAAGCAGACATAAATAATGATGGTTCTCCTGATGGTTATACATTGGCAAGCTTACCCTCAGACTTAAGAGACGGAATTGATAACGCGTTCTCACAAATACAAGCAAATGTAGGTGCCGGTTCTGCTGCGGCAGTTGTAGCAAACACCGGAAGCGGTGAGGGAGCAATTTATCAAGCACTATATTCCCCAGAGGTTGTAAGCGCGACCTCTGGTGATGCTATAGAGTGGGTTGGTCTCGTCCATGGAATATATATCGATGAGCTTGGTCAATTAAGAGAAGATGATGGGCCTACTAGCAAAAACAGTCTTGCTAATGATGATTCTGTCATTGAAATCTTTTTTGATGAAGAAGATGGAGAAACAAAATTCCGTCGGTTCGGAGTTAACGTTGATGGCGAAAAAGATGAATCCAATGATTTAACGCCTGATAACAATTCATTGACAGATGAAGAGTTCAAGCCCATCTGGAATGCGAGTGATGTCATTGGTTCTATTCCCGAAGAAAATATTCAAACCAATCGAGTATACTCAAGCGCAGCTGAAAACGGTCGTTATATTTTTACTGCATTTGATCGTGCTGATGATAATGCTGATTTTGATGGCTTGATTCTGGGAAATGGTGGGGTGGATGAAATTGAGGTTCCGTTTCAAGTTGCAGATGGAATTGATCCATCTGACTATGGATATTTCGGGTTAGGTCCAACTGCGGTAGAGGCTGATACTCAAGATATTATTAATTTTATTCGTGGCTATGAGAATATCGAAGGTTTTAGGTCGAGAACGGTAGATGGTGAGCGTTTCTTGCTGGGTGATATTGTTCACTCCTCACCTGTAGTTGTTGGTGCACCCAATGACAACTATGATCTGATTTATGGTGATGAGACTTACGGTAATTTTGTAAACCATTATGCTCGTGGTGACAATAAACGTAGGCAGATGGTATATGTAGGCGGTAATGATGGAATGCTGCACGCTTTTAACGCCGGTAAAGTGGATTTAACCAATGGTATTGAATTTGATCCAGCGGATCATGAGCTTGGTGCGGAAATGTGGGCTTACGTCCCTTATAATTTGTTGCCCCATTTACGTTGGTTGACTGAACCTAGTTATCCTCATGTGTATTATGTAGATGGAGAAGTACAAGCTTTTGATGTAAATATTTTTGATAGCGCTGATCCAGATTATCCTGGTGGCTGGGGCACGATAATTGTTGCTGGTATGCGTTTTGGTGGTGGCGATATAAACGTGGATCATGATAATGATGGTGATCCAAGTAATGATAAAACAATGCACTCTGCTTACATTATTATTGATGTTACTAATCCTGATAATCCGCCCAAATTAATCGCTGAGATTACTGATGTCCAGTTGGGGTTTACAACTTCGAGGCCCGCACTCGTAAAAAGAAGAGCTCGTAACCAAAGCGACGGCACATTTGAATCTCCAAGTCAAAATGATTGGTATTTGGTTTTCGGTTCTGGCCCTTTTGGTAATAGTCAAACTGAGCAACGAATAGCTCTTGAGTCTGCAGTGAGCTTTCAAGAGCCTCACTATTTTATTTTCGATTTAAAAAGTAAGACTCTTCAATCTTCCGAGTCAGGAGGTTTTGCACAAGATTTTAATGTAAGTTTTGATCCAGATGGGTTTGTGGGTGGATACATTGCTGCTGATTGGGATAATGATTTCACTGATGATGCATTGTATTTTGGTACTGTAGAAGGGACGGTGGCAGCTCCGGAAGGTAAGTTAATGCGTGCATCTATAAGTTTTGAAGGTGGACTAAACATAACGGACAATATTTTTATAGACGCTGAATTACCAATAAGTGCTGCACCAACCATATTTCAAGATAACGACGGACGCGAGTGGATTTATGCTGGTACAGGTAGGTTCTTTGCGGAGGATGATAATTCTACTGAAGATTTACAGAACTATTACTTTGGTGTCAAAGAACCACTGGATGGAGAGGCGAATCCGAGTTTTTCCGATCTTATTGATACATCTGGAGTTGCAGTCTTTGAAGATGGGACGCTAAGAGATTTGACTCAACTTGTAGATAGTGAAGACAACTTTGCTCCTCAAACTACCAATACTTTTCCCGATGCTGATGGAGACTCAGATGAAGAAGAAACCTTTGCGGAACTTGTTGCTCAATTGAAAGATGACCCAGGTTGGAAACATCAGATCCCCCGGTTAGGAGAGCGCAATACAACCGAGTCAGCAATTTTTAGAGAGTCGATATTGTACACAACCTATGATGTACCAGGCACTAAATGTGATATTGGTGAGGGTTATTTGTATGCTCCTTCGCTTCTTGCTGGTGTGCCTGTGCCTTCTGGTGCTCTGGGGTTATTTAGTAACACAACCACAGTTAACGGCACTTCAGTGCAGCAAGTTAGGCAGGGTGTAGATTTGGGTCCAGGGTTACCTTCAAAACCACAAGTTGTTGGTGACAAGACTATTACCCAGAGTTCTACTGGTGAATTACAGGTGACTCCATTAAATACTTCGTCTACTGAAACCGGCAGACAGACTTGGCTTGAAATTCCAGTGACTTTTTAAATGTAATTAAGGTTGAAGCAAATTGAAAAGTTTAAGAGGTTTTACATTAATTGAACTAATGATCGTGGTTGCGATTGTTGCCATCTTGGGGGCGATAGCTTATCCGAGCTATCAGGCTCAGGTACAAAAAAGTCGGCGTGCTGATGGCAAAGAAGCGCTGTTAAACGCTGCTTCTTTGCAAGAGCGATGGTTTATGCAAAATTCTCAGTATATTGTTAATGCTTCTGGCGCTGGTATGGACCCGATAGGAGGAGGTCAGTCGACTGAAAGATATTACGCGCTATCATCTACCGACCAACCATGTGGCGAGAACACCTGCTTTACGTTAATTGCAACAGTGCAGGGTGCACAAGATGGGGATTCTAATTGCCAACGTCTGGAAATAAATAGCTTGGGCATTAAATCTTCTTTCGATGCTAAAACTGCTGGTAACGATACTACTGATACATGTTGGTAATTTTTTACCGATTAGCTAACAACTAATCGGTTTACCCGATGTTAATTCTACGATCCCATCACCATTTAAATCCCTAGCGATATATGATCTACCTGGCATGCTGACTGTAATTCGAGATGAAAAGTGAACATAAGATGGGTGACAATAGATGATGCTTCCAGCTTGGGAAGCGCTGCCGTCTTCTTTGAATTGAATATATTTTTTTCCTAGTGATGCACTCAATTTAGAATTGCCAGAATAACTTAAATCTCTAACTAGAATTAATGTGTCGTTGTCGTCTAAGATTGAATCTTTGTTATAGTCTACAAAAATAGCGAGTTGAGAAAAGCCTTCGTTTGTGCATTCTAAGGTTTTATCAATTCCGCAAAATTTTATTTTGCGTTCCAAATCCATAGCGCTTTCTCTTGCCGCGGCAAGCATTCGATGCGTTGTATGAGATACATGGCGTGATTCAGCCTTGGCTAGAAAATCTGAGAAGGCGGGTATTCCCAAAGAAAGTAGAATACTGATGATTGCTAGTGTTATTAGTGCATCGAAAAGCGTAAAACCAATTTGTGGTAATTTTCCATATTTTTGATATTTCATCGTGTTCTCCATAACGAGTAGATAACTGTTTCAAACAAGTGAATTATGGAGAATTTGGTGCCAAAATGTAGAGGGGTATTTTCTCTAATTTTTGTGAGAAATTGACGCCTTAATTAATTTATATGGCAGTTATTATCTTTTTAAGGCTTAACTTTCAAGATCAGAATCGTCAGCCAATCCCAATTTACTCAATCGATAGCGAAACGAGCGGAAGCTGATTCCTAGCTTTTTTGCAGCCATGGTTTTATTCCAACGAACATGTTCTAACGCATCAGTAATAATTTCTCGCTCGACCTCGGCAAGATATTCGTCAATCGATGGAAAAGTGAGGCTTTTTTGATAATGGCCGCCACGACTTGATTTGGTTGGCACTTCTTCGATGGATTTATTTAGAAGTAGATCGTCTAACTCAATTGTGTTGTTATCACATAGTGTAAAAGCACGTTCCAAAATATTTTCTAATTCTCGGATGTTTCCTGGGAAGGAGTGGCGTTTCAGGGCTTCCATCGCTTTACTGGCAATTTTCGTCTCTGAGTCTCCAATTTCATCGTCAAATTTTCTGAGAAAATGGTTTACTAGGAGGGGAATATCTGTGTCGCGATCTTTTAAATTGGGAACATCAAGCTGTATGACGTTTAACCTGAAAAACAAATCTTGGCGAAAATCTCCTTGGTTTACCAGGTCTTGAAGGTTTTTATGAGTCGCACAGAGAATTCTAACGTCTGTGGCTATTTCACTTTGACCACCTACAGGGCGTACAGCTTTTTCTTGAATCGCCCGTAGTAGTTTAACTTGCATATCGAGAGGAAGATCTGCAACCTCATCGAGAAACAGGGTTCCGCCCTCAGCGGCTTGAAATAAACCTAGCTTATCTTGCGCTGCGCCTGTAAATGAACCTTTTTTGTGGCCAAAAAATTCGCTTTCCACCAAATCCTTGGGTATCGCACCGCAGTTAACTGGGACAAAAGCAGAGCTATTTCTCGGTCCTAGTGAATGAATTGAGCGAGCGACTAATTCTTTTCCTGTACCAGATTGTCCACTGATGTACACAGGGGCCTGTGAACGAGCAAGTTTTTTAATTGATTTTTTTAGTTGTAAAATCGCTGGAGATTCGCCAATGATTCCTATCTCTTCAGCATTTTTTTCGCTGAGCTTACTTGAATTAATTGCGGAGTTAACCAGTGTTCTTAGTGACGTGAGATCAATGGGTTTGTTTACAAAATCAAAAGCTCCGGCTTTCATTGCTTGTATAGCTGTGTCCATATTACCGTGCGCAGTAATTACTGCGATAGGTAGTTGGGGGTTTGACTTTTGTACGTGTTCGACAAAGTCAATGCCGTTGCCATCTGGAAGTTTCATGTCTGTTAAACAAATATTGTATTCATCTTCAGACAATAAGCTTTTTGCCTGTGAAATGTTTTCTGCAGCGTCTACATCGATCCCCATTCTTCCAAGTGTAATAGAAAGTAGTTCGCGAATATCCGGCTCGTCATCAATAATGAGTGCTTTTGTCATAGCTAAATGGTTCTTCGAAAATGAGGAAAGCTTATTCTAAAACAACTTTTACCATCTCGGTTGATTTTGTAGGTTAAGGTTGCTTGATTAATTTCACATAACTCTTTGGAAATATATAAACCTAGACCAGAGCCTTGTTTATCAGTCGTGTAAAACGGTTCAAAAACAGAATCGCGCTTACTTTCGGGTATTCCTTCACCATCGTCAATCACTTCGAGGTAAGCCATATCAACATTTTCTATAAATCCTGCTTTCACTGTTGCAGTCGCGTCTCCTGTTGCTTGTTTACTATACCTTAGAGCATTGTCCATTAAATTTGTAAGAATCTGACGTAAATTTGAAGGATCTATTTTCGCAATAACCTCGTCAGTATTAAAGTGTGTCGATATCTTAGCATCCTTACCAAGAGAAAATTCATCGATAAAAGTAGGCAGCCATTTGGCTAAATTCAGCGGTTCTGCAGCGGGTTCCTTCCTGCGAGATAAAACAGAAGTGTTTTCTACTATTTGATTTACTCTCACTGAGTTCTGCAAAATAATTTGGATAAACCTTCTATCCCCGTCATTTAGATCAGTTGATTCACTTAACAGCTGGGCTGCATGAGAAATAGAGCCCAAGGGATTGCGAATTTCATGCGCTATGCTTGCTGTTAATCGACCTAATGATGCGAGTTTGAGTTGTTGTGCCTGCTGAACAATTGAACGATAATCTTCTAAGAAAAGAATGATTCGCTGACTTTCGTCTTGGTCTAGGGTACGTATTCCAATTCTAACCTGCTGGCCTGCTTGTATTTCGTGGATTTGGGGGCTATTGATTGAACGATCAGTTTTTTCCAGAAAATTTTGTAGATTACTTATTTTTCCCAGCCTCTCACCGAAATATTCTTCTTCAGTATCAAGGCCGATGAGTTGCAAAGCTGACTCGTTAACCAGTTCAATTTTCATTTCGTTATTTACAACGACTATACCTGTGCGCATACGTTTAACAATATGTTGTGCTAGGTTTTGTAATTGTTCGGCATAGAGTTTTTGTTGCAATGCGGCTTCACTTGAGACCTTTATTCGATTTGTGAGATAGATAAAAGTGCCGGATGTAATAAATATAAAAATGCCGAGTACGCCTGCTGAAAATAACTGTCGGGTCGTTTCATTTTTTTCTGCATCGTGGACTAGGGCTTCGCCAAATGCGAAAAATGATGTGATCGCCGCAAAAGCCAGTGCAAATTGTGGCTTCATGAAGATGCTTGCAGTGGCAACTGAAACAAGAAGCAGGTATCCCAATCCGCTGTCGAGTCCACCACTCGAGTGAATAACGAGCGAAATTGCGATTAGATCGATTCCAAGCATTACCGAAAGTCGTTCAGGGTAAGACTGCAAGTCAGATGCTGTAAAAAGAAAAAACGATAAAATGCAGAACAATATGTAAGAGAGAGTCGCGAGGGTGAAGGTTCTGGGGTCGTCTTTACCAAGCACATTATCTGCGAATTGACTGATAAACATAATGTACAGGACTATTCCTAAAGTCAGCCTGTAGTAAAAGTAAATGCGAATCGGTGGTTGTATATAACTAATCGCTGATGCGTTGGTCGACATAAAATTGAAAGAACGAAGTTTTGCGCTTTATTTAAATTTAATCGAAAATAGCCAGTTTTTTTCGAGTATATACTGGAGTATAGAAGCTAAATGTCAACATTTAAGATCGCCCTCGCTCAGATTAATCCGTTGGTAGGAGACATTGAGGGGAATACTCAGCGTATTCTTAAGGAAGTCAATCTCGCAATTGCCAAAGGTTGCCATTGTATAGTGTTTCCCGAATTGACGTTAACAGGGTATCCCCCGGAAGATCTGCTTCTTAGGCCTAGTATTCAAACTCGTGTTGATCGATCAATTTGTCAAATTTGTGATCAAAAACTGCCCATTATCATTATATTAGGATTCCCAAAGATTCGGGACGGCCAGCTTTTTAATATGGCTGGTGTTATTGAGAACGGAAATTTAGTTTTTGAATATGCCAAACACTGTTTGCCTAACTATCAAGTGTTTGACGAAAAAAGGTATTTTGTACCAGGTGTGGAATCAGGTATTTGTGAACTAAAGGGAATCAAAATAGGTATCAGTATTTGTGAGGACATATGGGATGGCAGCCCACTAAAACAATATTCGGGAATTGAATTACTCATAAATCTTAATGCTTCTCCTTTCCATCAAAACAAACAGATGGAGCGCGAATCACTAATAGGAAAAAGGGCTAGAGAACTCGGAGTGCCAATATGCTATGTAAATCAAGTTGGTGGGCAGGATGAACTTGTTTTTGATGGCGGTACAATGATGTGTAATGCACATGGTGAAGTTCAATATCGTTCTGAAATGTTTAAGGAAAATATTTCGTATTTGGAGTTTAACCCAGATACTCACTCCATTCTGGTTGATCCCGTTAACGAGAGTAAAGAAGCGATTACGGGGCTCGAATCAGATTACTCCGCATTAGTTATTGGTGTAAGGGATTATGTAAATAAGAATCGTTTCAAAGGGGTGATTTTGGGTTTATCTGGGGGAATAGATTCTGCTCTAACTTTGGCGATAGCTGCTGATGCCCTGGGCCCAGATCGTGTTGAAGCAGTAATGATGCCGTTCGCTTACACGTCGGATATGAGCAAAAACGACGCTGCAGACGAAGCGCAGAGGTTAGGTGTCAAATATCGAAGTATCGATATCGAATCAATATATGGAGAATTTATTGATAGCCTAAGTGGCGCGTTTGAAAATACAAAAACCGATACAACAGAACAAAACCTTCAAGCTAGGATTCGCGGTGTTTTGTTAATGGCGCTTTCAAATAAACTTGGTTATTTGGTCTTGACCACGGGAAACAAGAGCGAGATGGCTGTCGGTTATGCTACCTTATATGGCGATATGGCAGGTGGTTTAGATGTGTTAAAAGATGTTCCAAAAACACGAGTATTTGAATTAGCGAAATACCGTAATTCGATCAGCGAAGTCATTCCCGAATCGGTCATTACACGCCCTCCATCAGCCGAGCTTGCACCGGATCAGATCGATGAAGACTCTCTTCCTCCTTATGAAATTCTAGACTCTATTTTGGAGCTCTATGTTGAAAAAGACAGCAGTTTCCAAGACATTGTTGACAAAGGATTTGAGCCAGAAGTGGTCAAAAGAGTGTTACGCCTGGTTGACTTAAATGAGTATAAACGGCGCCAAGCACCAATAGGTATAAGATTGAGTGAGCGAGCTTTTGGGCGTGATCGACGTTATCCAATTACAAACGGTTGGCACATTGGCGATTAAGCTTATCTGACCATCTTATCGCTCACACTAGAAAAGTTCAATGTCATCATCGATTGCCTCGACTTTCAGTGATCCTTCTGTAACTAGCGTGTGGTAGTTTCTCACTTGGTTTCTACCATTTTCTTTTGCGTAGTATAGTGCCTGATCAGCGCGACCCAGAATTTCTGTAGCCTGTATGTTTTTATCCAGTTTCACCATTCCAATACTCGCAGTGACTTTACCGACTTGTGGAAATGAAACTGATTCCAGTTTGTGTCGAAATCGTTCCAATACTATTTCAGCGTTTTCTTCAGATAGTGGAGCGAGTAATACCAGAAACTCTTCTCCGCCATGTCGGAATAGCAAGTCGCTACTTCTGAAAGTTTGCCTTAATAGATCTGCGAATAATAGTAGAACCTCATCTCCATACACGTGTCCGTAGGTATCGTTAATTCGCTTAAAATGGTCAATATCGAGTATAGCCAGCCAGTTTTCCGACATAGTATCAGAGGCGCGTCTATCATTTTCAGTTTTTAGCTCGATAAAACTATTTGGCTTATGTATGAGTTCACTATATTTGAAATCAAATGTCTTTCGGTTCAACAAACCCGTCAATGCATCAAGCTCATTGTCGTTTAGTACGCCAATAAAATTGCTAAAAACCTGCACAAGTCCCAAAATCAACTGATAGGATTTTGGGTCAGATTTATAGTCATATATTTCGAGAAGAGATAAAACTCTTCCATTTGAAATGATGGGGAATATTTTTCTACTGGAATGGGTGCTTACAGAAACAGGAAATTTTAACTGAACACAGTTTTCGTGCTCTTTATCCATCCTTATGTAATTCTCTCCAAACTCTCTCGGTAATATTGTAAGGTGCTCTTTCCAGCAGGTTTCTGGCATACAATGAGCTAGATTGAGTTCTTTTATGGTGGAGTTCTGCACAATATTGAGGAGCAGAATCGATTGGCACTCAATTGCCTCAAATAGCGTTTTTAACAGCGCTTTTTCTAACGAGCTTTTGTCTCTATTTTGAGTAATGAATATTACAGACTCAAGCAGCGAGCGGTCGCCTAGATTCATAAGATAATGATGGAATACACTATTTTCTATTTTAAAAAATGATTGTGGTTAGAAAACCTCCAACTCTATTCTCTATAGTCTAGTAACAGTTGAGTAATTTTGCTTTTTAAATACTATTTCTAGGCGAGGGCACGATAGCCTGTTTTTCATTTTCATCGAGATAGAAGCTATTATACTGTCGGCGGGTATCAAAAGAGACGTATTGCTTTTTGTCGAAGAAACCCAGAGTCAGGTAACTTACCCATGACCTTCGCTTTTTCACTCGGTATTCGTAGTTAAATTCCCCTTTTGAATTTAATTTGGGGTAATCAGGGAAGTTTTTGTGCAATACAGCGACAGCTTTATCCGCAAGATCTTGCAACTCCAAAAGATGATAAGCTTGAGCCATAACCGCTAAACCGTCTGGTACGGCTGGCGTTGTTTGCATGTTTTCAACGACGAACCTTCCTCGGTTTGCAGCCGCCAAAAAAGCACCTCGTTTGAAATAGTAGTTCGCTACGTGAATTTCGTACCTTGCGAGCGTATTACGCAAGTATGTCATGCGCTTCCTCGCGTCTGGGCCATAGGGGCTCTGAGGAAACTTAGTCAGCAACTCGGTGAAGTATTCAAAAGATACCCTCGCAGTACCTGCGTCGCGATTAGAAGTGTCGTTAATTAAAGCGGCTTGATAAGATGAATCATTAACAAAACTTGCCACTCCACGCATGTAATAGGCGTAATCAACATTCGAATGTTGGGGGTTTAAGCGAATGAAGCGATCGGCTGATGCAATGGCTGCGTCATAATTATTGGTTTTATAATAGGCGAAAATTAATTCAAGTTGTGATTGTTCTGCGTATGTTCCAAACGGAAAATACTCTTCTAGCAGCTGTAGGGTTTGAATCACCGCTTCCCAATTGCCTGATTTCATAAGTTTAACGGCTCTTTGGTAGACCTCTTGCTCCGAGGCTCCATCAGGCCCTTTTTCTTCATTACTCGAGCATGCACTCAGAATTAGCATTGCGAACAACAACGAAAGGAAACTTAATTTCTGCTTCAACTTCTTGATACCTTATAATCTAATCTCTAGCCTGCGCATTTATCCAAGGTCTTATTTGGCTGGCATGTATAGTTGTTGTCGAATATACCATGACCTGGATTATTGCAAAGGCCCGCAAGTTTATATGCCGGTAGATACAAATACAAATGACATCCCGAATTCAGCAAAAAAACTATGTACCACTGGATAAAGCCGGTTCTCGTTTGGATCAAGTCGCTGCCGAAATGTTCCCAAACTATTCACGTTCTAAACTCAAAGTCTGGTTAGAATCGGGCGAGTTATTAGTAAATGGCCTGAAAGTAAAACCCAATATGCGCTTATGTGGTGGAGAAAAGCTTGAACTTGATGCCCTGCTCGAAGAAGAGGGCAATTGGGAAGCAGAAGATATCCCTCTCGAGATTCTCTATGAAGACGATCAGCTAATGGTGATCAATAAACCGGTAAATCTTGTGGTTCATCCCGCTGCTGGCAATTGGACCGGAACACTGTTAAATGGTTTATTGAATTATCATGCTTGTTTTAGGGCACTTCCTCGGTCTGGCATTGTGCACCGTTTAGACAAAGATACAACTGGCCTTATGGTTGTTGCGAAAACACTAGAATCACAAACAAATCTGGTTGAGCAACTACAATCACGTAGTGTGCGACGACAATACTTAGCTCTGGTCTGGGGGCAGGTGCCAAAAAATGGTGTTGTTGATGCTGATATTGGTCGCCATCCCACATCAAGAACAAAAATGGCTGTGGTAAATAGGGGTGGTAAGCCAGCGATAACGCATTTTTCAACAATTGAAAGCTATGATGATGTGTCTTTGGTGCGTTTGAAGCTCGAAACGGGACGAACCCATCAAATTCGTGTTCATATGAGCCATTTAGGATTTCCTCTGGTCGGTGATTTAACCTATGGAAAAAAGATAAGTTTGGCGGAACGCAATCGTTTTGATGAGAGTTTAATAAAGCTAGCTGATTTTCCAAGGCAAGCACTGCATGCAGAAGTATTGGGGCTTGCTCATCCCAAAACTGGAGAGAGTTGTGAATGGCAAGTTAACCCGCCAGCTGATTTCCAAATACTTTTGGATAGTTTGAATGTTTATTAGACCTGAATGGCCAGTGCCAGTTAGGGTAAAAAGCTTGCTGACCGACAGGCTCTGTAGAGAATCCTGTGGAACCTATGGATTTAATTTAGCAACACATGTCGGAGATACTTTATCGAATGTCGAAGAAAATCGCGCAGTTTTAGTTAACAAAATAAAGCATCCTGTTTCTTGGCTAAATCAGATTCATAGTGTTGATGTGATTGAATTAAATGAGTTAACGCCTATTAATAAAAAAGATGCTGATGGCGTGGCCACTTCGATAACAGGTATGGTTTGTGGCGTACTGACAGCAGATTGTTTGCCGTTATTAATCTGTAATCAAAAAGGAGATCGTGTTGCTGCGATACATGCAGGTTGGCGGGGAATGGGTAGCGGAATTATTTCTAAAGCCATCGCTTCTTTCGAAGACAGTGCGCAAGAACTGTCTGTTTGGTTAGGCCCTGCGATTTCTCAACCTTTTTTTGAAGTGGGTCAAGATGTCTATGATTTTTTTAGTAGCGGTTGGGAGTCGCGAGGTATCACATATTCACTCGATCGCTATTTTCAAAAATCTAAAAAGAGCGATAAAAAATATTATGCTGATCTTTTTGGGCTTGCACGATGTGAATTAAATTCAATTGGTGTGCGAAAAATTTACGGTGGAACCCAATGCACATGGAAAAATAATGATCAGTTTTATTCATTCCGAAAAGAGGGTAAAACAGGACGTTTTGCAAGTTTAATTTGGATAGAAAAATAACAGTCAATTATAGATTTCACGGTTGTTTTTATACCTCCCGCCCCCAAATATTTTAATACCAGGTCCCGTAACAAAATCGTGAAGATTCTAAGTTTATTTAGGAAAATTTATGCGTATTGATCGACTCACAAATCAGTTGCAAGTAGCACTTTCCGATGCTCAATCATTGGCTGTTGGTAGAGATCACAATCAGCTAGAGCCAGTACACTTATTACAAGCAATGTTAGACCAACAAGGCGGTTCTGTTCGTTCAGTATTATCGCATGCAGGGTTTGATTTAACTGGTCTGCGTAACGAACTTACGAAAGCACTTGAAGCCTTGCCTAAAATTCAGAACCCTACTGGCGATGTTCATATGTCTCCTGAAATGGGACGTCTATTAAATCTTGCCGACAAACACGCGCAAAATATTGGTGACAAATATATTTCTAGCGAAAGTATTTTGATTGCATCTATGGAAGACAGTAAGGCGGAGATTGGTAAAATACTTTCTCAATTTGGTAATTTAAAACGCTTACAGGAGGCGGTGCAAAGCGTGCGTGGTGGTGATACTGTTGATGATCCAGACGCAGAAGGTAATCGCCAAGCACTAGAAAAATTCACAGTGGATTTGACTGCGCGAGCAGAGGCGGGAAAGTTAGACCCTGTTATCGGCCGCGACGATGAAATACGTCGCACAGTTCAAGTTTTACAACGTAGAACCAAAAACAATCCTGTGCTCATTGGTGAACCCGGAGTGGGTAAGACTGCGATTGTCGAAGGTCTTGCTCAGCGAATTATTAACGGTGAAGTACCCGAGGGATTAAAGCGCAAACGATTACTTTCCCTTGATTTGGGTTCGCTACTTGCCGGAGCAAAATTTCGTGGAGAATTTGAAGAAAGGTTGAAAGCGGTTTTAAATGAATTGGGTAAGCAAGAAGGGCGCGTCATTTTATTCATTGACGAGTTGCATACTATGGTGGGAGCAGGTAAAGCGGAAGGCGCAATGGATGCTGGCAATATGCTTAAACCAGCGCTTGCTCGTGGAGAACTGCATTGCGTGGGTGCGACAACTTTGGATGAGTATCGTCAATACATAGAAAAAGACGCTGCGTTAGAGAGACGTTTCCAAAAGGTTCTCGTCGATGAGCCAAGCGAAGAAGATACCATTGCCATTCTTCGTGGGCTCAAAGAAAGGTATGAACTTCATCATGGTGTAGACATTTCAGATTCCGCCATTATTGCTGCCGCGAAACTTTCTCAAAGATACATTACAGATCGTCAACTTCCTGATAAAGCGATCGATTTAATTGATGAGGCTGCAAGTCGAATCCGAATGGAAATTGATTCTAAGCCAGAACAAATGGATAAGTATGAGCGTCGACTAATTCAATTAAAAATTGAACGTGAAGCAATTAAAAAAGACGACGATATAGCAGCGAAGGAACGCTTATATAAAATCGATGAGCAAATTGAAAAGATAGAAAAAGCCTACGCGGACCTAGATGAAATTTGGAGAGCTGAAAAAATTGCACTCCAAGGTTCTCAAGAAATAAAAAGTAATTTAGAGCAAGCTCGACTCGATTTGGATGCGGCGCGTCGAGCCGGTGATCTGGGTCGCATGTCAGAATTACAGTATGGGATTATTCCCGAATTAGAAAAACAGCTAGATCTTGCAAGCCAAGCTGAGATGCACGAAATGAAATTACTTCGTAATAAAGTTTCTGATGAAGAAATTGCAGAAGTAGTTTCCAAGTGGACGGGTATCCCAGTAGCGAGAATGCTTGAAGGTGAGCGGGAAAAACTCATTCGTATGGAAGAGCAATTACACAAGCGTGTGATTGGCCAGCATGAAGCCGTAACTGCGGTCTCCAATGCAGTAAGGAGAGCGCGAGCAGGTTTGTCTGATCCAAATCGTCCCAACGGGTCATTTTTATTTTTAGGACCTACGGGAGTGGGTAAAACTGAATTGTGTAAAGCTCTGGCGGAGTTTTTATTTGATAGCCAAGACGCACTTGTTCGCATCGATATGTCCGAGTTTATGGAAAAACATTCAGTTGCAAGATTGATTGGTGCACCTCCTGGTTATGTAGGTTATGAAGAAGGCGGTTATCTTACCGAAGCAGTGAGACGCAAACCCTATTCATTGGTGTTATTAGATGAGATTGAAAAAGCGCACCCTGATGTATTTAATATTTTATTACAGGTACTTGAAGACGGTCGCTTAACGGATGGTCAAGGCCGAACGGTAGACTTCAAAAACACGGTAGTGGTAATGACGTCAAATTTAGGTTCAACGGCGATACAAGACATTGCACAGAACAAATCTTTTGACAGCATCAGTTTTGATTCACAGACAGAAGAGATAGAGGTGAATGAAAACCGCTACAATGCTATGAAAGATGCGGTTATGCAGGTGGTCACTGGGCATTTTCGTCCTGAATTTATTAACCGTGTCGACGAAGCGGTTGTTTTCCATCCCTTGGCGGCAAGTCAGATAAAAGGAATAGCTAGCATTCAGCTATCAATTTTGGCAAAGCGGCTACACGATAGAGATTTGAAACTGGAAATCAAACAGTCGGTTATGGATAAAATTGCCGAAGCGGGATTTGATCCGGTTTATGGCGCAAGACCATTAAAACGGGCCATTCAAAATCTTATTGAAAACCCGCTAGCGCAAGAAGTGCTTGCTAGTAAGTTTGTGCCTGGGGATACGATTGTGGTGGCGATTAAAGACGCTAAAGTTGTTTTCACTAAAAAGTCTAGTCACTAAACCTAAAACATGTGTAGAGTACTTAAAACTTATTAGGTACTCTACAATTCAGTTTACCGACAATTCTGCGCAATAAACCCTTCTGATAACCCTATCTCTGCAGCAACTTCTTCTTTACTCAGGTATTTAATACTTCCATCTGGGTTTTTCATGCGGATTTGTGTGCCACTGGTTCTCAAGCGTATTTAAGCCGCTGTTTTTCAGTTTTACACTGAGCTTCACGTTGCTCTCTCGCTTTGCGCTGTTGTGCAAGTGTTTCAGCTTCAGTTGGTCCAGTATCTTCTGAAGAGGAGCTAGATGGCGCTGCTTTACACTCAACGGTTTCTACAGCAACATCTGGTGGTGGGATCGATCCAAAATGTTTTACCCCATCTTCGCTTGTCCAAACATAACAGTTTTCTGAAAAGGCGAAATTAGAGCATAAAAAAAGTAAGACTATAGATAGTAGCTTGATTGCGCTCTGAAAACTAAGGTGGAGATACATATTTATTTGGGCCTCTGATTTGTGTTGGTTTTTTGAATACCAATCTGATGTAAATGGTTAAACCCTGAATAACAGGTTCCTAGCTGATACTACTAGTCTAAAGTATTACGAAGAGTATATACAAAAAACCAAGGTATCAAATATATCGGCGCTAATTTAAGACAAAGTTCTGTTTTTTTTCTGCTCCAAATGCATGAAATTAGATACATAACTTGACTTTGACGTTAATGCTGGGACAATTGTAGCTCGCTTGACGGCTCACTTAATCGCGCCTACTAACCAGGTTGTTGATTTTCATGGGTAATTAACCATTTGCTCATCCGTCATCAATAGCGAGGGTGTCCATCCCACACACCCTACCGGTAGTAATATCATGCGCCTACATCGCTTGTATTGTTAACCTGAGTTTTGGTTAATAAAGCCGGAAAACTTCAATGGTAGAATTTTCGTATATTCGAATATGTCGTTTGGACATGTTCGGATTTTGCTGTTTTTAATATTTAACTTTTTCAATAGAAAGAGGTTGGTAGAAAGTGGAAAAACTCTCCGGTGGAGACATGTTAATACGTGCGTTGGCCGATGAAGGGGTAGATTTGATCTTTGGTTACCCCGGCGGAGCTGCGCTTCATATATATGATGCGATTTTTAATCAAGATCGTGTTAAACACATACTTGTAAGGCATGAGCAAGCGGCGACCCACGCGGCCGATGGTTATGCAAGATCGACTGGGCGAGTGGGGACCGTGTTAGTGACCTCTGGTCCAGGTGCGACTAACGCAATTACGGGGATCGCCACTGCTTACATGGATTCTATTCCGATGGTTGTCATTTCCGGGCAGGTTATGTCTGAGAAGATCGGTGAAGATGCTTTCCAAGAAACCGATATGGTTGGCATTTCTCGGCCTATTGTTAAGCACAGCTTTTTAGTTAAAGATCAGCGTGATATCCCTGCGATCGTAAAAAAAGCCTATATTATCGCGGCGACTGGACGCCCTGGCCCTGTGGTTATTGATATTCCCAAGGATATCACTAATCCCGTTGATAAGTTTGATTACGAGTATCCAGAATCGGTCAAAATACGCTCATACACGCCAGCGTTAAAAGGCCATACAGGACAAATTAAAAAAGCGGTTCAGCTTTTATTGGGCGCTCGACGGCCAGTAATCTATTCTGGTGGTGGCGTCATCCAAGGAAATGCTTCAGATAAGCTAACAGAAGTGGCTCGCATTCTAAACTTTCCGGTTACTAATACCTTAATGGGGTTAGGTGCATTTCCTGGAACTGATCGACAGTTCCTTGGTATGTTAGGAATGCACGGCTATGTAGAAGCTAACTTCGCTATGCATCACGCTGATGTCATTCTTGCTGTTGGTGCTCGTTTTGATGACCGGGTAACGAATACGGTGAGCAAATTTTGCCCTTCAGCGAAAATTATTCATATTGATATTGATCCTGCATCTATTTCAAAGACGGTAACGGCTGATATCCCTATTGTTGGGCCCGTTGATGGCGTTCTGGAAGAAATGTTGCAAATTATAAAAGCCACTACAGAAAAGCCTGATGCAAAAGCTTTGGAAGAATGGTGGACTCTAATTGAAGAATGGCGCGATAGATACAGTATTTTGCGAAACCCGAACCACGATATGACCGGTGAGTTAATAAAGCCGCAAGAAGTGGTTAAGGCATTATTCGAAGTGACTAAAGGCGATGCATTTGTGACTTCTGATGTTGGACAACACCAAATGTTTAGTGCGCAATATTATCAATTTGATAAACCGCGTCGTTGGATCAACTCCGGCGGGTTAGGCACGATGGGGTTTGGACTTCCATCTGCGATGGGGGTGCAAATGGCCCACCGAGATGCAGCAGTTGCGTGTGTCACGGGTGAGGGCAGTATTCAAATGTGTATCCAAGAGCTATCCGCGTGTAACCAATATCACCTGCCGATCAAAATAATATGTATAAATAATCAAGCGCTTGGGATGGTGAAACAGTGGCAGGATATGCAATATGGAAGTCGCTATTCCGAGAGTCTTTATGAAGATTCTTTACCTGATTTTATAAAGTTAGCTGAATCTTATGGTCATGTCGGAATGAAGGTGACAAAAAGAGATGACCTGAAATCAAAAATGGAAGAGTGTTTTGCGATGAAAGATCGTTTGGTTTTCATGGACATCTATGTTGATCCAAAAGAACATGTTTATCCAATGCAGGTTGCGCCTAATGGATCTATGAGAGACATGTACTTGAGTCAATCAGAGGAGCGTACTTGATGAGAAAGCGTATTATCTCTGTATTGATGGAAAACGAACCCGGAGCACTTTCCCGAGTTGTTGGGTTATTTTCTCAACGAGGGTACAACATTGAATCACTTACAGTAGCGCCGACAGAAGACGAATCCTTATCGCGTCTGACGCTCACAACAATTGGTAATGACCACAAGATCGAACAAATTACCAAGCATCTGAATCGTTTAATTGATGTGGTAAAGCTAGTTGATTTAACCGAGGGCGCCCATATCGAACGTGAATTGATGCTTATTAAAGTTCGAGCGACCGGCGCTCAACGGGCTGAAGTCAAGCGATGCGTAGATATTTTTAGAGGTCATATCATTGATGTAACAGCATCTGTATACACCATTCAGGTGACGGGTAACAGTGATAAGCTAGATGCTTTTTTCCAAGCTGTTGGCGAAGCGTCTATCTTGGAGGTTGTGCGTTCTGGGGTGTCGGGCATTAGTCGCGGCGAAAAAGTGCTTAGCCTCTAATTTCTATTAAATTACTTACTGGTTTATTACGAGCACGAACGTGTTCTAATTAAAATTTACATTTAGTTTTAGCTTAAAAAGCGGAGTCAAACATGCAAGTTTATTACGATAAAGATTGTGACCTTTCAATAATCCAAAATAAGAAAGTCACTATAATTGGGTACGGTTCACAAGGTCATGCTCATGCAAACAACCTGAAAGATTCTGGTGTTGATGTAACGGTTGCGTTGCGTCCAGGGTCATCTTCAGCTGCGAAAGCTGAGAATGCTGGTCTTAAAGTAAAGAGCGTACCAGAAGCGGTTGCAGAAGCAGATTTGGTAATGATTTTGACGCCTGATGAATTTCAATCTCACTTGTATAAAAACGAAGTTGAACCAAACATTCGCGAAGGCGCTACGCTCGCTTTCGCTCATGGTTTTGCTATTCACTACAACCAAGTTGTCCCGAGAGCAGATCTAGATGTCATTATGATTGCTCCAAAAGCACCAGGTCACACGGTACGTTCCGAGTTTGTTAAAGGCGGTGGTATCCCTGATTTGGTTGCGATTTACCAAGATGCTTCAGGAAAGGCGAAAGAGGTTGCGCTTTCATATGCTTCTGGTGTTGGTGGTGGTCGTACCGGTATCATCGAAACGACTTTCAAAGACGAAACTGAAACTGACTTATTCGGTGAGCAAGCGGTATTGTGTGGCGGCGCTGTAGAGTTGGTAAAAATGGGCTTTGAAACGCTTACAGAAGCGGGTTATGCGCCAGAAATGGCCTATTTCGAATGTCTTCATGAGCTGAAGTTGATTGTCGACCTTATGTATGAAGGTGGCATTGCGAATATGAATTATTCCATCTCGAACAATGCTGAGTATGGCGAGTATGTTACTGGCCCAGAAGTTATTAATGAAGAGTCGCGTAAAGCGATGCGCAACGCACTCAAGCGAATCCAAGATGGTGAGTATGCGAAGATGTTTATCTCTGAGGGTGCAACTAACTATCCGTCAATGACTGCTCGCCGACGTAACAATGCCGCTCATCCAATTGAAAAAATTGGTGCAGAGCTTCGTGCAATGATGCCTTGGATCGAGTCAAACAAAATCATTGATAAATCTAAAAATTAATATTATTTTTTAGATTGAATGTTAAGTGTTAGCTTGTAACGGAAAGCGCGGCATTGAGCCGCGTTTTTTCGTTCTAGAATCCACAATTTTATACGAGAAATATGTCAAAAAATTCAGAAGAAGATGAATTGCTTTTAAACGTTCCTGAAAACCTTCCTTTTGACGAACATCAAGAAGAGGGCGTTTCGGATAGTGGTGAAAAGGTGACTCACAAGGGTGTCTATTTACTCCCTAACCTTTTTACCAGTGGAGCGCTTTTTGGTGGTTTCTTTGCAATATTGGCAGCGATAAAAGGAGATTTTTCCACGGCAGCACTTTCGATTTTTGCAGCGCAAATACTTGATGGCTTCGACGGTCGTGTAGCGCGTATGACCCGCACTGAAAGTGTGTTTGGTACGGAATACGACAGCCTCTCTGATATGGTATCGTTTGGCCTTGCTCCAGCCATTGTTGTTTACATTTGGGGTTTGCAGTCTCTGGGTAAGTACGGCGTAGCGGCTGCGTTTGTTTTTTGTGCTTGTGCGGCAATTCGTTTGGCGCGTTTTAACACGCAAACAGGTTTGGTGGATTCAAGATATTTTGTGGGCTTGGCGAGCCCACCTGCAGCTACGCTAGTCGCATCCGGTGTTTGGTGGGGAAGTCTAAACCCCCTAACTACTGAAGTATCCATTCTCGCCGCTGTTCTTGTTAGTCTCGTTGGTGTTCT
>CBDHEY010000004.1:0-100000 GCA_965262305.1 Cellvibrionaceae bacterium | reverse complement strand
TAGCGAAATTCCTTGTCGGGTAAGTTCCGACCTGCACGAATGGCGTAATGATGGCCACACTGTCTCCACCCGAGACTCAGTGAAATTGAAATCGCAGTTAAGATGCTGTGTACCCGCGGCTAGACGGAAAGACCCCGTGAACCTTTACTATAGCTTTACACTGAACTCTGAGCCTATTTGTGTAGGATAGCTGGGAGGCTTTGAAACCCATACGCCAGTGTGGGTGGAGCCAATCTTGAAATACCAGCCTGATATGTTTGGGGTTCTAACCCAGTTCCCTTATCGGGATCGGGGACAGTGTATGGTGGGTAGTTTGACTGGGGCGGTCTCCTCCCAAAGTGTAACGGAGGAGTACGAAGGTGCGCTCAGCATGGTCGGAAATCATGCAATGAGTATAATGGCATAAGCGCGCTTGACTGCGAGACTGACAAGTCGAGCAGGTACGAAAGTAGGTCATAGTGATCCGGCGGTTCTGTATGGAAGGGCCGTCGCTCAACGGATAAAAGGTACTCCGGGGATAACAGGCTGATACCGCCCAAGAGTTCACATCGACGGCGGTGTTTGGCACCTCGATGTCGGCTCATCACATCCTGGGGCTGAAGCCGGTCCCAAGGGTATGGCTGTTCGCCATTTAAAGTGGTACGCGAGCTGGGTTTAGAACGTCGTGAGACAGTTCGGTCCCTATCTGCCGTGGGCGTTGGAAATTTGAGAAGAGTTGCTCCTAGTACGAGAGGACCGGAGTGAACGAACCTCTGGTGTTCGGGTTGTGTCGCCAGACGCATTGCCCGGTAGCTATGTTCGGACGGGATAACCGCTGAAAGCATCTAAGCGGGAAGCCTCCTTCAAGATGAGATTTCCCTGGGGCTTGACCCCCTGAAGGGCCGTTGAAGACTACGACGTTGATAGGTTGGGTGTGGAAGCGCTGTGAGGCGTTGAGCTAACCAATACTAATTGCCCGTGAGGCTTGACCATATAACCTAAGTTATTAAGTTAAGCATCAACAAACGACCTTCCTGTATGGAAGACGTGCTGATAATCGCCGAGAGTGATTTCAGTAACAATCTTAAAAAAAGTCGTTGTGTCACACCAAGAAATGCAGTGTGTTAACACAACTGGATAAGACAGAGATACTTTTGTACAAGATCTGTTAGAAATTAAGATCAATCGAGTTACTAGACTGTGAAGGGTTAACTGTTAAGGATTATAAGTCCCGAGATAACCCAAATGGTCGCTTTACTTACTTTTTGTTATGGCAACAGAATTCACTGAAATCGATTGAGACGATTTCGAGCATGGCCTCTGTTCATGAGGTTGTGTTAGCGTCAGTCTTTAAAGGCTGCGCGTGAACCGATTTGCCTGACGACAATAGAGAATTGGAACCACCTGATCCCATCCCGAACTCAGACGTGAAACGATTCATCGCCGATGGTAGTGTGGGGAGTCCCCATGTGAGAGTAGGTCATCGTCAGGCTTCTAATAAAGAAAAGCCCTTGTAGCCTAGCTGCAGGGGCTTTTTACTATCAACCCTTCCGACAACCTCGGTTTTATTCCCGATAAAATTCTACCTTCCCCATCCGTGGGGGCGTACCCCTGTGGGGCATGGTCATAGTCACTCGAACCATCCATGGTTCTCGCCCTGCGGGCAACTTTCGGTTGTGTTAAACGGCAGTCGTGCCGCTTAATCAGGCTTTTAATAAAAAAAAGTTATCCAAAAGGGTAATCCTTTTTTATTTTCTTTTGTATATCAGCGGAGTCTGCGAAATCTCATTTAAGAATCTTTCATACGCAAATTACCCTCATTGCTAATTAACGTATTTTGTAACGTTAACAAAG
Source organism: Cellvibrionaceae bacterium (assembly GCA_965262305.1). Lineage (GTDB taxonomy): Bacteria > Pseudomonadota > Gammaproteobacteria > Pseudomonadales > Cellvibrionaceae > CBDHEY01. Next base: position 98,167 of record CBDHEY010000004.1, on the reverse strand, counting down.
CAAAACAGGGAATAAACTTACCTTCCGCCGGAGATAATCTTTGTAAATTGAGGCAAAAATCTTTTCAAAATTAGATACGCTAGTAGTGAAAATGCAATGGTGATTAAAGGGCTAGCGAAATAAATTATTAAAGTTTCAATATCAGATGATGGAGCAATAATTACATAAGTTAATTTTGTAATGATGGTTAAGAGTGGTTCATGTGAAGCAAAAACAAAAAAACTAGTGGTAGCAAGCCACATGAAAAGGTTTTTTGAGTTTGTGTAGTTGGTAACATATTTCGTTAAATAAATGGCGGCAGGAATACCGACCAAGATACCAATGTTGTGAATTTGATAATTAAAGCTAAATTGCTTTGTGAAAACATCGATAGTTAAGATAATTAAATACACTAATATAAACTTTCCACCATAGTTATCAAAAACAAATAAATTACTTCGTTTAGCTAAATACATACCTATCGAAAAAAAGAATATTGCATTGATGCGAGGTATGTATATATGCCAAGTTTCTGTTATAAAGAACAAAAACAACGTGATTAAAAAAATTCTCGGAATACTTTTTAAACAAAAGTATATCAACGGTGAAATTAGAACGAGACACATTAAATCTCTTATAAACCAAAATTGAAATGCTATAGGTGATGTAGTTAAACCAAACATTGCATTTAAGTAATCAAACACTGTAAAGTCTTTGATCAATACTTTTGATGATGAAAAGTACTGTTTCGTTAAATCAAAATTTTGTGCAAAGGCTAAAAAAGCCAGTACAAATAAATTCCAAAATAAAAAAGGGACAAGCAAGCTTTTAACACGATTTTTCACCTTCGAAAGAAAAATTGTCCACGAAAGTTTAGTATTCAAAAACAAGAAATAACCGGAGAGCAGGAAAAAAATAGGAACAGCTAGTCTCGCAACTCCATCAGAAATAAAATTACGTAAATGTATAGAAAATGAGCTTGCTTCGTTTACTCCTATCTCGACCCCACCAGCAAACTGAACTGATGTCGCATAATTATGAATAAAAATAACACCAATAATAAGGGGGAAACGAATGATATTTAACCTTTCAGAGTGTAGATTGTCCAATTTATAGATTCCCTATTAGAAAAAAATTCAGATAAATACTAGTACTTAAATCTTGCAGAAAAGTTGCTATAAAAAAATATGTCATCTAGTCCTGCGATCCATATACACGATGTAAATGAATTGAAATTAAGCTTGAGTAATTGATGTTTTGGGATCTATCATTGGTATGAGTTATAGTAAAAGGGATTTTATATGACCTTTCAGAAACAGATTTTAAATTTTACTTTTAAGCAAAGATATAGCCGATATCTATGCTCTATATTGATTTTTGCATTTGCTGTTATAAGCTTTATATCTCTTAAAATCTTACACAATTTTCCAAATTCCGCTGATGAATATGCTTATGTTTTTCAAGCGAAAAATCTAGCGCGCTTCCAAACTCATCATACTTTACATCCTCCAAATGAGTATGGAGAAAGAATACAAAACTATTTTTATTTGGTTCATATTGGGCATACAGATGGAAAGTATTACGGGCGGTTTCCATTTGGTTATTCATTATTTATGGTTCCCTTTGCTTGGTTAGAAAGTATTTCAGGTCTTAAGGCTTACTGGCTAACAAATGTTTTTTTTGGTGTATTGACCATTTTTCTATTGTTTCAATTTGGGAAGAGATTTTTTAATACTCGGGTCGGTATATTAGCGAGCCTAATGGGATTGATGAGTTCCTGGTTTCTCTTAAATTCTGGTTCTTACTTCTCTCATACGATAAACGCATTTTTTATTGGATTATTCCTATATTTCTTTTGTAATGCATTATCAAAAATCGATTTAGATAATGATGGAACTAGGCATTACTTTATGCTTTCAGGATTCTCATTTGGTTTGGCGGTTGTTACACGGTTTTTAGATCCAATACCCTATTTGTTGATACTCTTCATACTATATTTTGGCTGGCAACGAAAAATAGATAAAACTATATATAAGCACATAGCATATTTTATTTTGGGCGGTGTTTTCTGGCTAATTATGTTGCTTTTATACAATTTTGATTTAACCGGGAACCCGTTGCAAACTGCCTATGAGTACTACAATCCTAACGACCAAAGTACTCGGTTTATTTTTCAAGTTCCGCAAGAAGATGGAAGCACAAGTGTTCAGTTTAATCGAATATATGATGTGGGTTTTTTACAGAGAACAATACCTAATGTAAAACTTTTATTCGAATGGCATATATGGACTTGGTTGTTAGTATTGGCTCCCTTTGTCTTCTATTTTAATCTGACTGCAAAAGGAGGAAAATCCATATTAATAGCCTGTATTGTGGCAATATTTTTAGTTATCTTGATATACATGCTTTATGGTGGACCTCCAGCGAACCAATATGGGCCGAGATATTATTATTCTCTTTTTATTCCCTTAACATTAACGTGTGCAGCCCTTTTAGATTCATTTCTAAAAGAAGATCGATTAATCGTTATTACGATGGTTCTTTTAGGGAGTCTGTCATTAAAAAACATCACGCATCATGCAATGGAAGCAGAGAAAAGAGTGTACGAAAGAACGAATTTGTTTCGAACGATTGATGAATTGGAAATAAAAAATGCAATTGTGTTTCTAAAAACGCGTTCAGGCTCTATTCATCAAGTAGATTTACCGAGAAACTCCCTAGATTTTGACGATTCGGTTCTAATCGCTCAGGATAATGGTAATTACGGTGGTTCAGCAGATTATGGCGCATTGATAAGAGCCTACCCAAATAGAGAATTCTATGAATATTATTATCGTGGAAAAGGGAAACTCGGTGAGTTAAAGCCGATTTGGACTGATGTTTCGGGCCAGTGGGGATATGTTGAACCTATGTTTTCTAAAAACAACGTACTAGTTGGCGCAGAAGGGGTTATCGGTCAATATTTTGTAGGTAAAAACTTCGAAACATTAACATACCAAAGGCTCGACAAGGCAATTTCCTTTGATTGGGGGCGAAATGCACCCTTCCCAGATGTGACTCACAATTTTTTCTCTATCAGGTGGGAAGGTCTCTTTAATGCAAACACTGCCGGAGAATATACTTTTACTTCCACGAGTGATGATGGAGTGAAATTAATTCTTAACGAGCAAGAAATTATTAATAATTGGCATCCACACTCAGTACTCACAGAGTCCAAAACGCTGTTTTTAGATAAAGGAAAGCACTATATTTTAATCGAATACTTCGACGATATTATGGAAGCGGAGATCAAAATTGAAGTGCAGGGTCCCAATTTAGAAAAACAAATATTAGGTGCAGAGTTACTTACTCCAATTATAAAATCAGCAAAAAAATGATTAAGTGTTAGAAAACATACCAATTTTATAATTAGAGAGAAGTTTAAAAAATGGCCTTTAAATTTCTCCTATTCAGCCATTTAATTCTGCTGATTACCCTTTAAGCAGTTTCACGCCCAAGTGATTTCTCACTAATAGATTTGAGATCTTTTGAAGCTTTGGTTTGACATTTACATTTCATAATAGTGTTACATCGATTTAATCGATGTTTGATATTCTCCTTAAAAAAATTGGAGAAGTGCTAATGAAAATAAATTGGGTGTTTTTGTGTTCAATATATATGCTTGTAATTTCGAGTTCATTGCAGGCGCAAGAAGTCTGGACAGAATCGGTTATCACTTTTGAAAAAGGTATCGGTTTCCCGAGTCTTCCTAGTAATCAAGATCGTATTACAGATAATGTATGGATAACGCGTGATGTTGAAAGAGGCATATTCAATATTGCGCCTGGGTTTGAAACTGAATACACAAGTCGATCCAGTCCGCTAGGCACCGAATGGGCATTTGCCGGGTTGAATGGCAATCCAGCGTCTATTTCGGCCGCAGATTTTGCTTCATTGAATTTTACTGATTGGCAGACAGCATTAGGAAGCCGTGGTAATTTGGAAAATAATATCTTAAATCGAGCAGGTGTAGTGCATCTTATTGACGACGATATATATATTGATATTACCTTCACTTTATGGGGCGCAAGGGGTGGCGGTACCTTCCGTTATGATCGAGCGAGTGAACCCTTAAATGTCGCATCTCCAGAGCCTATACCTGAATTAGTGGATGAAGAAGTTCCCTTACCTTGGTTTATGCTTCTTATCTTGGGCGTGATATTGTCTTATTTTGGTATAAAAGTTCGCACGCCGAATTAGTAATACCCCTATAAGTTTTTTGTGTAGCTACACTGTTAGCTGCACAAAACTTCTTCTTATTGTCAGGTTTGTCATTTTTCTTTTATAAAATAGTAATAGTATTGATTCTTATTACTTTTCGTGAGAGATTTTAAGTCGTGTCAATTAAGATTTTTATTTCATTTATTCTTTTAAGTTTACTCTTTGGCTGCAAAAGTCAGTTAGCCACAAACCAAACTGAAGGTAAGCCTAAAGGCTATGAAGATGTCTTGGCTATTTTACAATACTCCGATGATGCAGTGCCCGCTAGGCCCAATTTGCATCCAGTTTCTGCGACATTTAACCGCGAAGCGATCATTCCTCCTCAATGCTATACCAAAACCGAAGCGAAGTTTAATCCCTGTTATGTCTGTCATCAGGACAAGATTCCTGGTCGTGAAAACACTATGCATGATGGTGAATTACAAGAAGCGTACAGCTTTAGTGATCTTGGAATGAAGAATCATTGGAATAATTTATTTGAAGATCGGTCTGAAAGAGTTAACCAAATTTCTGACGAAGAAATACGTACATGGATTGATCAAGATAATTATAGTGAGCTGGCAGGTCGTTTGCGTGAAGAAGGATTTAAAGGGTGGATTCCAGATTTGGAAAACCTTCAGTATGGGGCAGATGCCTTTGATGACGAGGGCTTTGCAAAAGATGGCACAAACTGGATTGCATACAACTATAAACCCTTTCCTAGCACATTTTGGCCAACAAACGGATCTACTGATGACGTGATGATTCGCTTGTCCGAACCCTATCGTACCACGCAAGATGGTAATTTTTCTCGTGATGTATATAAAGCCAATCTCGCAATTTTAGAAGCAAATATGAAAGGCTTGGATAAGATTGACTCTTTGCCAATTTCAGAAAAAGAGGTGGGTGTTGATTTAAATGGTGATGGCAAACTATCCGTAGTAGAAAGTATAAGTAAACTAGATAGCTATGTTGGCGCGGCTAAAGAATACTACTTGGAAACGTTTATATTCCCTCAAGATACGGAGTTTTTGCATACCGTCAGATATGTTGGTATCAGTGATAAAGGCGAGATAACCTACTCTAAGCGCATGAAAGAAGTACGTTATATGAGGAAGTATCGAGCGTATCCTAAATTTGTTGTAGAACAGTACTACATTGAAGAAGGCTATGAAAAAGAAGCCGGTAATCTACCAGGATACAATAATCTAGGTCAACTTGGTTTAGATAATGGATTTGGTTGGGCGATACAAGGCTTTATTGAAAATAAAAATGGTCGCCTTCGTGAAAACTCTTATGAAGAAACCCTTTTCTGTATGGGGTGTCACGGTTCGATTGGCGCAACTATTGATAAAACATTTAGTTTTGCGCGTAAAGTCGATGGAGCCAAAGGTTGGAAATATATTGATCTTAAGGGAATGCCAGATGCTCCGAGTCATGGTGACTCAATGGGAGAGATTGCCCGTTATCTTTCAAGAATTGGTGGCGGTGGAGAATTTCGCAATAACCCGGAGATGGAGTCACGTTGGTTTAACGATGACGGTTCGATCAAACATGAAAAAATCGCTGCGAGTGATGTTTATACTTTAATCACACCTTCCGTTGAACGTGCACTTGAATTAAACAAAGCCTACAAGGCTATCGTCGAAGAGCAGGATTTTCTTTTTGGACGTGATGCGACTGTTAAGCCTCCCAAAAATGTTTTTGATCGGATCGACAATGAAACAACAGAGACGCTTGATAAAAAGTTTCAATACTCTTGGGATATTCGCTTAAACTGGAATGTAAATTAAAATAACAAAAATATGAATAAAATATTAAATATTTTTTAAATTTTTGTTGTGTAGATATTAATTTTTGTTGTGTAGATATTAATTTTTGTTGTGTAGACATTAATTTTTGTTGTGTAGATATTAATTTTTGTTGTGTAGATATTAATTTTTGTTGTGTAGATATTAATTTTTGTTGTGTAGATATTAATTTTTTTACTTTTGTAAATTATGTCAATAAATTCACAGATCAGTAACTAATTCGTCACAAACTAAAAGCAGAATGAGTGCGCCGTCAAAAAGGATTTTCGTGACGCATTTTTCTTAATCAGTGACATTACAAAACACAAGCTGATTCATGGATGTAATCCTACTATTAAACTGATCCATCAATTCCAAAAACTTATTATGTTAAGGAACTGTATAATGAATACTACACAAAAATTTGTTGCTGGAGCTTTGTCTTTAGCAATTACTCAGGTTGCAGTAGCTGGTACTCAACCTTACTTCACTCCACTTACTCAATCTTCTGCTGTAACTGTTCCTAATCAAATTAACGAGTTGAACTCTCCTTGGCAAACTCCTGCTGGGATTACACAAGTTAACTTGACTAGCATGGCTGAAATTGAATCAAGCATTGGTCAATCTGTTGTTCGTGTACCTGGCCTAGGTCGTGGTGCTTCAATGTGGGACATGGTTGCTTTTGATGAAACTGGTGAGTATGTTTTCATTCCTCACGAAACTGCTGTTGGCGCTGGCGCTACTCGTTACAGCATCGCTGATGACACTGCAGAAACTATTTTTGCTGGTGACATGGGTGGTTTGGAAGGCGATTGGTCTTCTGACTGGGGTGCATTTGACCCAGCGACTTTCACTCCTAACGGAACTTTGTTATTGGGTGAAGAGTGGTCAGGTGAAGGTAAAATCATGGAAATCCTTAACCCTAAAGCACCTGTTGAAGAAATCGTTTACCGTGAGCTAGAAAGCATTGCTAACGTTTCTCACGAAGGTTTACGTTTCAGCAAAGATGGCAACACACTTTTCTACGTTGATGAGTGGAATTCTGGTTCTCTTTACAAAATCGAATTCACTACTCCAGGTGACTACACTTCAGGTCAAACTTTTGTACTTTCTGTAGACGCTTTCGACGGTGTTCCTTCTGATCTTTGGAGCGACGCTTCTAACGCAGACGCTGTTAGAACTGGTCTTGCTACTTGGGTTCCAATGACTGACGAAGAAGGTACTCCATTAACAGACATTGATCCTTTCATGAACGGTGCTACTAACGACCCACGTTCTAACGACAACACTCGTGGCGGTCGTCCAGCTGCTGACGAATTAGGAGCTACTCCTTACGGTCGTCCAGAAGATATGGAAGTTGGTATGTTGAAAAACGGTAACGAAGTAGTTTACTTCGCTGCTACTTCTGAGCGTACTATCTACTCTGTTGAATTGTTGAGCAAAACTCGTGCAAAAGTACGTGTATTCGCTAGCGATGCAGACACTCCAAAGAACAAAGACTTCCTTCCTACTACTGCAGTTCTTAACTCTCCAGACAACTTGGCTCAAGATGCGCTAGGTAACATCTACATCATCGAAGATGCGCCAAATGGTTCTGACGTTGGTGGTGACATCTGGTTCGCTCGTGATGTTGATAGCGATGGTGTTGCTGAGTCTGTTGACCACTTCTTAAGTATCCAAGTTGATGGTGCTGAAGCGACTGGTATGATCTGGAACCCAGAAAAACCAACTCAATTCGTAGTTGCTGTTCAGCATCCAGACAGTACTAATCTTGACAATGTTGAAGATGGTTTCGGTGACGCTCTTTGGTTGTTCGACGTAACTGGTGTTGTTCCTCCTACTTGTGGAAACGGTATCGGAACTCGCGCTGTATTCAAAAACAAGCGTTGGGTTAAGTCTAAGACTTGTGCTAAAGATCAACAAACTAACTTCATTCGTCTTCTTGGTTGGGCTAAGTAAGTTATTTTAATTAAACACAGAAGAGCATATGCTCTTCTGTGTTTTTAATAAGAATGGGTTGAAATGTCTTTATTCCTCGCTGATTTTTTATCCGCTAGCCTCATTATGGGGTTGGGTATTGGAATTGATGCAGCCATAGCAACTGGCGCACGCGCAAAGTTCATGGAGCGTAGATCTCATATACTTGGTTGGATTATTGGTGTCAGCTTGACCCATACTATTTTTCCGATGTTTGGTTATCTAACATCTTATTTCAGTTTAAAATTCCTTCCTGAAATTACTCCCATTATTGGATTAATCGCTTTTTTGCTTATCGCACATTTTGTTAAAGATGAATTAAACTCTTTGAGAGAACCTAATGATTCTTCCGTAAATGAACGATCTGTTTTGGTGAGCCTTGGAATTATCTTAGCAGTAAGTTGGGATGCTCTTTGGTCTGGTCCAGCAAAGTCTGCTCAAGTCGTTGGCTGGCCTGAATTTGCAGTCTGGGCGTCATTTATCTTAGTTGGTTTGATCGTGGCTGCACTTACAATCATTTCTTTAGTTTTAGCTCGCTACGTTAAAAATATTCAAAGTAATCAATGGTATTTTGCTCAAAAGTATTCTCAATGGCTACAATTGAGCGTGATTAGCTATTTTGGTTGGTTAGCTCTGACTCGCTACTCATTAAGTATTTATATTCCCTGGTTTATGTTACTACTAATTTCTTTTGTAGTAATGGCGGGGCTAATTTATATATATACTCCTAAGACACATTCTACTATTGCGAATCTGGATAAGGCTTAGATCTCTCTTACGGGACAGGCTTTCACTGTAAATAAACTGAAAATGCCAATGCTTATCGCGAGTAAAACGGCAACCTTTCCTAAATTGCTCTGAATTATAACTAAAGAGATAACACCCGAAACTAGCATTGTTAATACAGCTATGTATTTTGATTTTGTCGGAATACAACGGTTTTCTTCCCAGTTCGTCAATATTGAGCCAAAAAAGTAACTTCTTTCGAGCTTTTCCTTCCATTTTGGTGATGATTTGGAGAAGCACCATGCAGCGAATAACACAAAACACGTAGTCGGCATTAGGGGTAAAACTGCGCCAATCCCCCCTAAGACGAGAGAAGTCAAACCCAAGAGTTTGTAATAAATTCGCATAAGTTTTTTCCTCTATAAACAATTATTTCAATAATATAAATGCAGATCGTTGTTAATTAAAATTAATTATTTATTGTTATTTGATAAATAAAATTTATATTTATTTTTATGCGTAATATCACGATTCAATCATATTTTGTGGCTGATTAAATTTTAATCTATCAAAGCTATTTACCTGTTTAAAAAGTTAGAAACAAATACCAAACCTGTCATTTGCAAAGGTGAATCAATATAATCTATGAAAATAATAAACAATAGTTAAGGAACAGTTGGATGAATAATGAGCGATACCACTTTCGAATGCTTGATTTATTTCGTGGAGTGGCTGCTTTAGGTGTCGCAGCATTTCATTATCGAACAAACTGGGCGGGATATTTAGCGTGTGACTTTTTTTTAGTTTTGAGTGGTTTTATTCTTACTCATAGCTATCTCAGCAGCGATAAAAAAATTGATGTATCTGATTTTGTTGTTAGGCGTTTAGCGCGTTTATATCCGCTTCATATTTTTACGCTTATTACTTTCATTGGTGCTTCATTGTTATATTACGGCGAGCTCAAAGAGTACCGAGAAGGAAACTTATTTACTTTTGTCCAACAACTATTTTTAGTACAGAATATTGGCTTAAATCCGCACGGTTTGACTTGGAATTATCCGAGTTGGACCATATCGGTAGAATTCTGGGTTAACGTATTTTTTATTTTATATATCACTAGAGCGACGAGTTCAGCGTTACTCTTATTTGTTTCGATTTTTTGCGTATTGTTAATTTACACCGCTGTTGGGCATTTTGATTTACAAGCTCGAAATATATATGGGTTTGTAAACACGGGTATGCTCCGTGGAATTGCATCTTTTTTTATGGGAATAATCGCCTATCGAATTTATATCTATTGGCGTAACAATGCTGCGGTATTAAGATCATGCCATGTGTTAGAAATCTTATGTATCGTGGCCGTTTATATCCTCATCTTTTGGCGAGAAAAAAGATACAACGGTATGGATATGTTTGCGCCTTATGTATTTACCTTTGTTGTTGTTATATTCGCTTTAGAAAAAGGATTTCTTTCAATGTTATTTAAAAAATTTAGCTGGATAGGAATTATTTCTTACTCAATTTATTTGAATCAACTTACGGTTTTATACACGATTAGACATATTTATAAATACACAAGTGTTCCCCACGATGCAAAAATCTGGCTTTATTTGTTAGTCCTTTGTTTATATTCGTGGATTACATATCTGATTATCGAAAAGCCGTTAAAGAGACTAATGATACGTGGCGGCAGAACGTTAATTAAGAAAGATCCAGAGCCGGTAGTTCCGGCGAGTTAATTTATTGAATGAAATTGTTAACATGTTGAAAGAAAGATTTGTTCATTTACGAGTCCGCACAGAGTTTTCACTGGTAGACAGTATTGTCCGTGTAAAACCGCTGATAAAAAAAATAGTATCCGAAGGATTTCCTGCGGTTGCGGTCACGGATTTTCACAACTTGATGGGGCTGATAAAATTTTATAAGGCAGCTCAGAGTGCTGGTGTAAAACCCGTATTTGGTGCAGATCTTCAAATTGAAATGGATGAAGATAACCGACCCGCACTTATTACATTTTTAGCGACTAATGATCAGGGCTATCGAAATTTGACTGAGCTAATTTCGCTTGGATATCAAAAAGGACAAAAACTTGGTGTCCCCTACATAACCTATTCTTGGATAGAAAAATATTCATCTGGTTTGATTGCCCTTTCTGGAGGAAAATTTGGTGATGTAGGACAATCGTTGATAGCTTCGAAACTAGACGAAGCTCAGTCACGATTAGAGTTTTGGCAAAATTTATTTCCCGATAGGTTCTATATTGAATTACAAAGAACAGGTCGTGAAAATGATGAAAACTATTTACACGGAGCGGTTGCTCTTGCGGAACAAAACGCAATACCTGTTGTGGCAACGAACGATGTGAGGTTCGTCGAACGAGATCAATTTGAAGCTCATGAAGCACGAGTATGTATAGGCGAGGGCAGGGCACTTGATGACCCTCGCAGAGAAAAGCGATACAGTGAAGAGCAATACTTAAAATCAGCAGCTGAAATGGAGCAGTTGTTTGAGGATATTCCTGAAGCACTTGAAAATACTGTAGAGATTGCAAAACGTTGTAACGTTGATATTCAATTAGGGAAATATTTTCTTCCCGAATACCCAATTCCTGAAGGGCTTACTGAAAATGAATTTTTTAGAAAAATTTCTTTTGAGGGGCTTGATGAACGTTTAAAAACGATTCTAGATGAATCTATAGCAGATTATTCCGATCGTAAGAAAAAATACTATGATCGACTAGATTTTGAATTAGATATTATTTGTGATATGGGGTTCCCCGGCTACTTCCTTATCGTAATGGACTTCATTCAATGGGCGAAAGATCATGATATACCCGTTGGACCTGGTCGTGGATCGGGTGCCGGTTCTTTAGTGGCTTATTCTTTAAAAATTACAGACCTTGATCCATTACAGTATGAATTACTCTTCGAGCGATTTCTTAATCCTGAGCGTGTGTCCATGCCGGATTTTGATGTCGATTTTTGTATGGAGAATCGCGATCAGGTGATTGCATACGTAGCGGATAACTATGGTAGAGATGCGGTTTCTCAAATTGTCACTTTTGGAACCATGGCCGCTAAAGCAGTTGTGCGAGACGTGGCCCGCGCACAAGGCAAATCCTACGGGCTAGCTGATAAGCTATCAAAAATGATCCCACCAGATATTGGAATGACTCTGGAAAAAGCGGTTGCCCAAGAAGAAGTACTTAAAGAATTTTTAGATATTGATTCTGAGGCTCAAGAAATTTGGGAAATGGCAACTCAGTTAGAGGGTATCACTCGAAATGTTGGTAAGCATGCTGGGGGGGTTGTAATAGCCCCTACGAAGCTTACTGACTTTGCACCTCTTTACTGTGATGAAACGGGTTCAGGTCTTGTTACGCAATTTGATAAAAACGATGTAGAAGATGCTGGGCTCGTAAAATTCGACTTCTTAGGCCTGCGTACCTTAACGATTATTGATTGGGCGGTAAAAATGGTTAACGCTCAACGTAGCCAGTTTGGCGATGACCCCATCGATATCTCCTCGATCCCTCTTGATGACGCTGAAACATTTGTTATGTTAAAAAAAGCGGAAACTACGGCAGTATTCCAGTTGGAATCTAGAGGCATGAAAGATCTAATAAAACGCTTACAGCCAGATAATCTTGAAGATATGATTGCACTGGTGGCCTTGTTCCGTCCTGGTCCTCTTCAATCCGGGATGGTTGACGATTTTATTAATAGAAAACATGGAAGAGCGCAAGTCGCCTATCCTGATGCTACTTATCAGCATGAATCGCTTCAGCCGATTCTAGAACCTACCTATGGTGTAATCGTATATCAAGAACAAGTAATGCAAATTGCTCAGGTCTTAGCTGGTTATACTCTGGGCGGCGCAGATATGCTTCGCCGAGCCATGGGAAAGAAAAAACCAGAAGAAATGGCGAAGCAACGTGCGGTTTTTGAGAAAGGCGCATCGGATAAAGGCGTTGATCCTAACCTAGCCATGAAAATCTTTGATCTCGTGGAAAAGTTTGCGGGATACGGTTTTAACAAGTCGCACTCGGCTGCATATGCATTGGTTTCTTATCAGACTGCTTGGCTTAAGGCGCATTACCCAGCTCATTTTATGGCAGCAACCATGTCATCAGATATGGATAAAACAGACAAGGTTGTGACTTTTATTGAAGAAGTCCGCAATATGGGGTTAGTGCTCTTGCCACCCGATGTGAACAGTGGAGAATTTCAATTTACCGTAGATAAGGATAACAACATTATCTACGGCTTAGGGGCAATTAAGGGGCTTGGTGAAGGGCCAGTTGAAAATATTATTGAAGCGAGAAAAGAAAGCGCTTTTACTGATATCTTTGATTTTTGCGCGAGAATAGATCCTAGAAAAGTAAATAAGCGTGCACTGGAAGCGTTGGTACGCAGTGGTGCTTTCGATACCATAGGTCCTGGAGTTGACCTGGATTATGATCGCGCGGTAATGTTTTTGGCGATTCCTGAAGCGGTTAAGGCGGCAGAACAGGTTAACGCTAACGCGAATGCGGGTATGGCAGATTTATTTGGCGAAGTTGTACCTAGCTCTTCTGACCACTCTGATTGCTATAGCGAGTTTTCTCAGGTAAATCGATGGAATATCAAGGAACGATTAAACGGTGAAAAAGAAACGCTAGGCCTTTATCTCACTGGCCATCCGATTGATGAATACGATGAACAGCTGAACGATCTTGTTTCATGTCGAATTGCAGATGTTCGGCCTGACAAGAAAACCCAATCGGTGGCTGGGTTGGTGGTAGCTTTTCGCGTAATGAAGACGAAGAAAGGTGAAAACATGGCTTTTGTTACGCTAGACGACCGCACCGGTCGTATTGAAGTGGCTATATTCGCTGACGTTTATAATGAAAATAGAGATAGTCTTTTTAAAGATGCTTTGCTGGTCATTGATGGGCAAATAAGCCACGATGATTACAGTGGCGGCCTAAAAATGCGTGCCGATAGAGTTGTGGATATTGCTAGGGCGAGGCAGCAACAGTTGGAATTGATTAGAATTCGTTGGAAAGAGTCGGATATGCCCAATAATTATTCTAATCGGTTGATGGGAGCCATAGGCCCGTATCTGGATCAAGGTAGTTGCCCGTTGGCTATTCAATACGTTAAAAATTCTTGTTCGGCCGAGTTATTACTTGCTGACCAATGGCGTGTGCGAGCTGAAGAAGGACTTATCAATGCGCTTAACTCATTGTACGGTCAAAACCATATTGAATTACTATATAAACATAAAAGTTGAGCATGTATATGAAATTCAAAAATAACTTTGAGACTGACCGCCGCTCAGGTAAACTCTCGCCTTTTTTGATCTTAAATTAACCTTTTTCGCCAAGAAGATAGTGGATGTATTTTAGTCTCTGGAATAACAAAAGCGTAAAAAGAGCAGAATTTAATCATTTGATAATGGCCACAATGGGATTGATAGCATACAAAAATGAATCCGCTGCAGCCATTTTAATACCGGGTTACTAAAAACAATGAATTTAAACTACCTCGATTTTGAACAACCAATTGCCGAACTAGAAGGAAAGATAGAAGAGTTGCAGTTGGTTGGTAGTGACAATGAGATAAATATAAGTGACGAAGTAGAGAAACTTCGTGAAAAAAGTGTAAAACTAACTGAAAGCATTTACTCCAGTTTGACACCATGGCAAGTAGTTCAAGTCGCTCGCCACCCGCAACGCCCATATTCTGCAGATTATATTCCGCGACTATTTGAAGATTGGGATGAGCTACATGGTGACCGGCACTTTGGTGATGACAAAGCAATAATTGCTGGCATTGGTCGACTTAATGGCAAACCCGTCATGGTTATTGGTGAAGAAAAAGGTCGCAGTGTTAAAGATAAGGTAATGCGAAACTTTGGCATGCCTCGGCCTGAAGGATATCGTAAGGCTTTGCGTCTAATGGAAATGGCGGAAAGATTTAAGCTACCGGTGTTGACTCTTATCGACACTCCAGGGGCCTACCCTGGTATTGATAGTGAAGAGAGAGGTATTAGTGAATCTATTGCACAAAACCTTGCTGTTATGTCGCGACTTAAAACACCTATTATCTGTACAGTCATTGGGGAGGGGTCGTCTGGTGGTGCTTTGGCAATAGGTGTTGGCGATCATCTTAACATGCTTCAATATGCTACTTACTTTGTTATTTCTCCAGAAGGTTGTGCCAATATTATTTGGAAGACGGTGGATAAAGCGCCTCTTGCTGCTGAAGCTATGGGCGTTACTTCAAGTGTTTTACAGGAATTAGGTATTGTTGACGAGATCATTCCAGAACCGCTTGGTGGTGCCCACAGAGATATGGACCAAATGGCGACAACGTTGAGAGAAAAATTATCTGTGCAATTGGAGGCGCTTGAGTCTCAAGAAATGGATTCTCTCATAGAGAAACGTTATCAACGCTTAATGAGTTATGGCAACCCTTAAAATACTCTGGTATTTATTAAATTGATAGAAAAGCGGATCACATGTTGATCTGCTTTTTTTTTGACTTTGATATGCGCATATCTGCACTAACAAATCAGATGGAAATGTATTTGAACTAGGTTAAGCATTCTACAGAAAGTCTAGCTTCTCGTTACGCGTTTGGAATTTTTGAAAAAACGCTTTTTCAAGATAAATTTTATTCATGATATGTTGGGTTTGTTTATACTAATTTTTAATAAACAGCTTAGAATAATCTCTTCGTTTCCGAAAAAATAATAATTTCATTTATTCTTTATTTTTGAAAAATTCTTTATTCACTCTATTTTAAAATAATATTTTAAGTGCCTTATTATTCTCGATACATCTTAAGTTATGTCAATTTGTTGATAGTAATGACAATGTCTTAAAAAATTTTAAAAATATAAACCAATTGATTGTTATTTTTTTTTCGGTAAGCAATTAATTATCATTAATATCTACTTTTTAATTTTCCCATCTAAATTCTTTTTTAGTCTAACAAGATTGCTTTTTTAACTCTCGTGGAGAATGCTGGTTTTATCGAGTAGACATTTTAAAAAATCAGTTTTATTCTCCCATAAAAAAGGAGATCCGAATGGATAAATCTGTTTCTAATTTTTGTAGTATGGAAAAGCAAGTAAGAAGTTTGCCTTTATTACTTGATCAAATATTCTCTTCATATGACTCGTCAGTAAAAAAGTTAATTCGCGAATCAAATATTAAAGAAAAAGAAAAAATTATTATTTTTGGATCGGGTGATTCTAATTTCGCAGGGTTGTCTTCTGAATTAGCATTTCGTAGTTTCGCGTCAATTTCGGTTGAAGTTCTAACTTCACTAAAGTTTTCCCGATATGTCGCTGCTCTAATCCCTCAATCTTTACGCAGCAGCTATATGGCTATCGGCATTTCTGTTTCTGGTACTTCAAGCCGGACTCGAGAGGGAATTATCGCCGCCGAAAACAATAAGATTGACTCTATTTCGCTCACATCTAATAAAAATTCATTTTATGATCTTGCGAGTTACGGGTTGATTGCTGAACTTCCGGAATTTCCAGACCCTGAGCCTAATGGTACACCAGGTGTCAGGTCGTATTTTGCAAACCATTTAATGCTTATTTTGTTGGCAATAAATTTGGGGCTAGAGAAGAAAACAATCTCAGAAAGGAAGGTGGAAGATTTAAAAAGTCAAATAAAATATTTTGTCAGAAATTTGAATCTTTTTTTAGAGGAAAATGAAGAAACCCTACGAAATATTACCCTGATGTGGGAGCAAGAAAAAGAGTATGTTTTCATCGGGTCAGGACCCAATTATGGATCAGCGTTATTTGGTGCAGCAAAATTTATAGAGGCAACAGGCGATTTTGCTATGGCCCAGGAAACCGAAGAGTGGGCACATTTAAATTTCTATAACTATAAAGCCGATACACCCACGATCATCCTGTCCTCAGGTAAAAACGATTATTCTCGAACGAAGGAGATTGTAAATGCCGCAAATAAAATTGGTCGTAAAACCCTATTGGTTTCAAGTGGTCATGACGAACTCGCAGAAGCAACAGACTATTCTTTATCATTTCCTGACTGTGATGAAAATCTTTCACCCCTATACTTCTCAGCTATTTTTTCTTTATTGGCTTCCCTCAAAGCAGAGTTAACTGGTCAGACCTACTTCAGGGAAAACAACACGGTAGAAACGAGTAAAATAAGAACAAGTGAAATGGCTTAAAAATAGATTTCCAACTAATAAAAATATTTAAGGAGCTTAGCAATGCAATATCGTAAATTAGGTCATACAGGTATAGATGTTAGCGTAATCGGTTGCGGATCATGGCAGCTTGGTGGCAAGCGTTGGAAAGGATTGGATGACACCGAAACGGTCGAGTTGTTACATGGTTGCTTGGATAGAGGAGTAAATTTTTTTGATGTCTCTACAGCTTATGGACAATACGAAGATCAAACTAGTTGTTTTCATAGTCGTTCACAAGAATTAATTGGAAAAGCGTTTGAAAATAATAGAAGTGAAGTTGTAATTAATTTAAAACTAGGTCATTTAGATGAATATACGCATCGTAGAGATTTCTCCCCCAATTTTATTGTTCGTTGTTTTAAACAATCATTAAAGCGATTGCGCACAGAGTACGCAGATACATGCTTAATTCATGCTCCTTCCATTGTTGATATTGAATCAGAACAAGCCATAAGAATTTTGCAAACGCTACGCGAAATGAATTTGGTGGGTGCTGTGGGGTATAGCTTGGAAAATGAACCGGAACACTTACTTGCGGCATTAAAGCAGGACATTGATATTGTTGAGTTACAATATAATTTAATTTCTAGTGAATGCCATAACGCAATTGAACAAGCTCGCAGACATGGGATTGGTATTATTGCAAGTGGTATATATAAAAGGGGAATTTTAACTGGGAAATTTGACACCGTAAACGATTTGCCACTAGAGGATGAATATTGGAAATACAATAGGGATCTGTGTGAAGGTAAATTGGTGGGTTTTCTGAATGAAGCAGAAAAGTTAAAACGGATCTTCGGTACGCCTGAAGCTTTGCGCAAAGCTTCGATCGGTTACGCATTAGATCATCCTGGAATCTGTACCGCAGTGATGGGTCATAGATCGATTTTCGAATTAGAGGAGAACATACGCTTTGCGGAAGAGTGGCTAGATGAACGGCAAATTAATTCATATGAAAACATTGCAAAGGTGCGCGATGAGTTCTTAGAACGTGAGGAAGGACGCCTTGAATCCGCATAAAGATGTAACCACAGATTACCCCGGAACTAGCCAATTAATGTCGGTGCCAGCGCCAGGCAATATTATATCTCATGAAAACTATACCACTCATTACAATAAGTGGGGAGAGGGTAATAGAGTTATTCTGGCAATACATAAGGTCACTTCAGGTGGTGAAGCATGGAAATCGATTTTAAAAAGCCTAGAGCAGGAGTTTACGATTATAGCTCCTGATTTGTTGGGGCATGGGTATTCTCAAAAGTCTCAGGATACCTATAGTTTGGATTTGTTTTGTCGACAACTGGTGTTTTTGATTGAAGAATTAGACATTTCTAAAGTGACGATTTTAGGACATTCTTTGGGTGCTCGAGTAGCCCTGGCAATGAGCTATTTTGTTCCAGAATTTGTCGAAGCCATAGTTTGCGTCGAGCCGCCATTAAGTGGTCCGGGGAAAGCTAAATATCCTTATGATTTGTCTTCCGTTATTGAGTGGCGCAAAAATGTTGTTTCTCAAGGGGTGCAATTTTGTATGGCGAGTAAGGCGGGGTACACTTATGAACAAGCTGAGTTACGCGCGAGATATGGCGTTTTGTATGATGAGAAAGCTGCCCGTGATATTTGGAATGGGTTTGAACATCAATCAATGGATGATTTTCTAGGATCACTAAATTGCCCTGTTGCTTTGATCTATGGTGATAACGGAGTACTCCAACCTGATCAAGTTAATCAAGCTTTTCAAGTTTGTGATACGTTAAAAAGTTACCGAATAACCAACTGCGGTCATAATCCACCTTGGGAAAATTATGAAAAGTTTATGGAACATTTACATGCGTTTCTTCAAAGTGAATGCTTAGTGTCCTAATTTGAGTTACTAGTTTTATACGAGAATCTTAGGCGTTGGATAATCAAGTTTGTTTTAATTTTGTCTAGTATGTTTTTGAGACGTAACTAATTTCGTAATTTATTTTTTAAAATTTCCATTTGATCTACCATTTGATCAGGTGGAAATCTTAAGAGTTCGAGTACTTTCTCACTAATCAAAATACTTGTTTCGAGCATATCAGAAAAAACCTGATCAGCGCCGAGTGATTCGAGCTCAGAGAGATTATTGTGCTCATGACACCTTGCTATAATTGGAACATGATATTCACGTTCTCTAATTTGTGAAATAGTGGTTTTTGCCATATCTTGAGTTTTGAATGTTAGGAGAATTAGTCTAGATTGACTAAGATGACATCGCTCCAAAAGCCCCAAGTCAGAGCAATCACCATAAATAATATTGACACCTTCTTGAAAATTTTGCTTTACCACCTTGGGGTTGTTTTCAATGACTATGTAAGGAATATCAATTTCTTCCAATAGTGAAACTATAGTTTTTCCTACTCGACCATACCCTGCGACAATCACATGGTCATGAATTTCAATCTCTAGCTTTTTGTTCTCATTTTTCTCGTCGCGTTTGGCGCCTTTCAATAGAATGTTACCTAAAGTTTCGCTGTGGCGAATCAAAAATGGACTAATTATCATAGTGAACACTGAAAGCAAAACAACAAAGGACGCTTGGTCATTTGGAATAACGCCATTTGCGCTGGCGAGTGCAAGTAAAGCTAAGCTGAATTCGCCTGCTTGCGCAAGGGTTAAGGCAGTGCGCATTGCAGTATATGTGTTATCACCCATCACTCTTATTACTGCTGTAACAACGCATATTTTTATAAGTAGCAATGCCAGTGTGAATAAAATGAGTCTCGGCCAAAATTCTACCAATAAACTCAGGTCAATACTCATTCCGATGGTTACAAAAAATAGCCCCAGCAGAACATCTTTAAACGGTCGTATATCGGAATCAATTTGATGTTTAAAAGGCCCTTCTCCTAGCATCATGCCAGTAATGAATCCACCTAGTGCCATAGATAAATGAAAGCTATGGGTGACCCATGCTGCCAATAGCGCAATAACTAATGTGGTTAGTACAAAGATTTCTTGAGAATTACTGTGTGCCACTTCGTGATAAATTTTAGGTAAGACCCATTTACCCAAAGCCATAAGCGCCGCAAATAATAGCCCACCACGTATCAATGCTTGAATTAATTCTTCGGCGAATTTACTCGTATCATTGTTGGCTAGTACAGGCACGAGAATAAGAAAAACAACTGCAATTAAGTCTTGAAAAAGAAGCACTCCAATAGATAAATGTGCGTGCCTATTTGATAATTGCTTACTTGTGCTTAGCTCTCTTGTAACAATGGCTGTAGATGAAAGGGCGAGTGCGCTTGCGATCATAAAGGCTTGAGTTGGGCTTGCACCCCAAAGTAAAACTGAGGCGGTAAATACACCAATGCAAGCGAATACTTGCAGGCCTCCCACGCCAAATACAATAAACCTAAGTTGGAGCATTTTCTGTAGCGAAAACTCTAATCCCAGGGAAAAGAGCAGAAAGACAACGCCGAGTTCAGCGATGAGTGAAAAATGTTTCGGATCATGGACTAAACCTAACAGGTTTGGACCTATGATGGCGCCAACGACAATATAAGAAACGATAGTAGGAAGCTTGAGGCGTTGAAATATGATAGCCGAACAAAGCGAAGCAACCAAAAGAACGATTATTTGTTCAAAAAATGATTCTTCCAAAATTCCCCCAAAACCTTGTTTGTTTCAGTGATGAAAGCGCTAATCTGGATAAAAATAGGATTAGTGTTAACAGGTTCTAGGTTAGCAGAAATAAATCGAAATGTTTCGTTATATATCGGTTTTTTGATTTAACTAAAATAAATAGCAAAAAGGCCGGAATACCGGCCTTTTGTCTTAATGAAAATTGAATTTACTTATTTCAAAATTTTTCCTAGATTGATCAACTGAGTCTCACCGCTGTTATCATCCACACCATCGTTATCATTGATGATGAAAACATCCCCACGACGAGTGATAGCTGACCCTTCAACTTTCTCATAGATTAAGCCACCTGGCGCGGCAAGATCTTCGATAAGATCACGCACTAACGTTTTAGATACTGTTTCACCTTCAGAAACATCTCTCAGATTAACCTTATAAAGACGTTTAATCGCTGCGTCTGGCCCGCCTTGGTTATCACGTTCAACAATCAAGAATTCACCACGACCCATAGCACTGATATCTGAAAGACCTACCCAACCGCCATTTTGTGATTCTCTAGCATCGAGTGGGTAGAATACAAATTTCCATGACTTAGTGCGTAGATCATAAATACCGATTCTTGGGTTTTCTTCACCACCCCATGCGCGTTGGATTACTACGTATAACTTTGATCCTTCCTGCGCTATTCCTTCAAAACCGAAACGTACTTGCATCGCATTAATTTCTTCAGGAAGTGTAATCACCTGCTGAATCATACCAAATACATTGGTTTTGAAGATAAAGTTTAAGCTTTCTATAGGTCGGTCTTCTGTATCTGTGATAGTGCCTCGGCCTTCAGATGCAACCCAGTAACCTCGATCGTAAGCCTGAGCAATACCTTCTGGGTCAATGTTTACTGTCTTGTCATCGTTAATCATTGCTGCCAAGTCTACTGCATCAAAAGAATCTGGATCTTCTTCCGCGCCAGAAGTTGGGAAACGAGCAAATACACCTCGAGTGTCACGAATTTTAATTTCACGTGTTAAGCGAGATTTTCCGCCGATTGTGCTGATTGCAAAAATTCTGTTAGAACCATAGAAGCTGTCTTCTACAGCATATAGACGACTATTGATACGACGGTCAGCAGCAAGTCCAGACATTGCACTCCAAGGGATAGGTGTTCCGTCAAAACGATTTAAAGATTGTAGTGTTGGGTAGGCGCTTGGTTGAACATCATAGTTATATACGTTTAAAACAGAGCGGATTTTATCGCCACGATCGTCTTCTTCACTTGCTACCACTAGAAGGTTACGCGAAGGAATTGCTAAGCCACCCTCTGGTCCTGCACCAGCTGGAAGAACTTGTTTGAACTTTGGTCTTTCTGGGTTTTTAACGTCATAAACAAAAACCAGGCTAGATCTTTCAGAATTTACGAACAAGTATTTGTTATTTCCATAAACACCATATTCAACATTCTCTGGCTCATTACCTTTATTGCCAGAACGGTCATCTGGGTAGTGGCCAAATCTCACTGCCATGTGGTCTAGAGTATTACCTGAGGTCCAGACAATGTCGCCGTCTTTATTGAAGATAGTAAATCCGCGGCTACCGCCATCAAGATCGCCTTCGTCGGCTGTTGCAAAGTACTCTGTGCCTATCCATGCAACGCCGTCCGGTTCACGTACTACGTCATCTTGGCTTTCAGTTAAGCTAATAATTGCTGGGTCTTCCTCGGTCGCGTCGATTTTTTTAAGATCAACTGAACCTGCAGAGAAATCATTAATCACACTGCCATTACTAAGGTCAACAATGGCAATATGGTTGTTTTCTTGGAAGGTGATTACTGCGATGTTATCGTCATTAATATCAACATATTCTGGTTCAGGATCTTCGGGAGCTTTATCTGCGAGTCCCGTCATTGAAACTGTTGAAGCTGTCCAGTTTTCTGGGTTTGCATCGGCAATCTCAATAACAACAAGTGCGCCTGCTGGAAGCTGGGGAAGGTCTCCATCGCCCAAATCTTCATCACGTTCGTTCTCAATTACTACAGCAGCGTAGGTTCCGTCTGGACTAACAGCAACGGAGTCTGGCTGGCCACCAAGGTCTATGCTATGAACAACTTCGCGTGATTCAATATTGATAACATCTAATTGACCTGAAACATTGATGAAGTCTTCCGAAGTATTGATACCTACTAGCGCAAATTCATCTTTTACCGCAACTGAAGTAGGTTCGCCAACTAAGTCGACAACTCCATCAGCAGCTGGATTTGCAGGGTCTGTTATGTCTACAAATCCGACTTGTTCTGCAGGACTATCAGAGTAGACAAGAGTCATTCCGTCCGAACTCACCGCAACAATCTCAGCGGCTGTTTCGTCGTCAGTATCACAAGTTGGATTAATTTGTGAACAGATTGGAAAACTAGCGACACGAACGAAATTACTTTTATTTTTAAAGGGCTTATAGCCGTTGTATTTGCCAGCAAATGCTGGAAATACCATCATTGATAGGGCGATTGGCAAAAGTTTATGGGTAAACTTCATGACTCCTCCGATTTATAGGTTTATTGTTGAATAAGGCGTGATAGTGGAGGATACAGGTGAACTATTATTGACCTTTTTTTGACTTTTTTGTTACGAGTTTATTAATTCTCTTAATTCGAACGAACTTATCTTAAATGGCTTTTCGGGCTTATTTAAGTTACATGTTGCTAAAAAAAGAAAGAATAATTTTAGGTAATTGAATGGAAAACACTTATGAACTTCTAGCAATACACTCAGAAATACAGGTTGTTGCACCTTATAACGCTATTAAATTTGGGCGCTTTTTAAGGTGCAACTGGAGGGGGGATTGTTCTATTTTATGTAAACAGCAATTACTTAAATCTGTCCTAAATATTATTTAAGCTTCTCTAGCAGTATTTTTAGTTGATCATTTAATTCGTTATTAGTAATTCTTTGATTGTTGGTATCAAAATTGTCATGAAAGCTTGGAATTGATAATGATCCGAGTAGATTTCCGCCGAAGTGTGGCATTGATGCTACGGCAGAGGTAAGTACATTTTTGGCTCCTCCCTTTCCAGGAGAGGTTGCCAAGGCAACCAATGGTTTGTTTTGAAAAAAATTTCGTTCAATGCGCGAAGCCCAATCAAATAGATTTTTATAAGCGGCAGTATAGGATCCGTTATGTTCTGCAAAAGAAACAATGAGTGAATCACAAACGTTGATTTTCTCTATAAATGCTTTAGCATTTTCTGGCTGGCCTATTTCCTCTTCTAAATCCACACTAAAGATAGGAAGCGTATAGTCGTTCAAGTCGATGACTTCGTATTCGAATTCGTCCGATAAAAGGTGACAGGCGTAAGCCACTAGCTGCTTATTAATTGATTTTTTGCTGCTACTTGCTGCAAAGGCTAAAACTTTCATTGAGCTTACCTCGAGTAGAGTGGAATAGAGTATATTGTTTACGAAATTGGGAGTAGTTTAGAGCATCAAAATATCTTGGTTTTAGACAAGCGTTTTTCACTACTATTCATTCGACAAATTTTATTCGTATAATGGGTGCTTTGTATATCAAGTAGTGCCCTTCTGGTCAAATATCATATAAATGCCTCAATCTTCATCTTCTTTTCCTGAATCTCAACTTAGAGAAAATATCCAGTTATGCATGATCAAAGATCGACATAAGTTGCAAAAGCAGTTGGATAAGTTACATAAGTTAGATAAAAACAACGAACTAAGCGACGCGGATTTGATTCGCTTAATAGAATCCATCGAAAAGTCTATTCGAATGGTCATTGAGCGTAAAGATAGTAAATTGGATATCTCTTTTGACGAAAAATTACCAATTAGTGCTAGAAAACGTGAGATAGCTGAATTAATACAGAAAAATCAAGTTGTTATTTTAGCCGGAGAAACAGGCTCTGGTAAAACGACGCAGATTCCAAAAATTTGTCTTGAGTTAGGAAGGGGGGTTTATGGTCTTATCGGGCATACCCAACCACGAAGAATTGCGGCACGCACGGTGGCCAATCGAATTGCTGATGAGCTAAATGAGACGCTTGGTGAAACGGTTGGCTATCAAGTTCGATTCAACGACCAGGTCGGTGATTTATCAAAGGTTAAGTTGATGACCGACGGTATTTTACTCGCCGATATTCAATCAGATCCCTACTTAAATAGATACGACACAATTATTATTGATGAGGCTCATGAAAGAAGTCTTAATATTGATTTTTTACTTGGTTATTTAAAGCAGCTACTACCAAAGCGATCAGATCTAAAAGTGATTGTTACTTCGGCGACGATTGATCTCGAAAAATTTTCTGAATTTTTTAACAATGCGCCTATCGTTGAAGTTTCGGGTCGAACATTTCCTGTAGAAGTTCGTTATTCCCCATGGCAGGATGTTTTTGAAGATGTTAACGACGCTATTGTTGAGAATGTAAAAGAACTGTTGGCTGAGTCGAAGGGAATCGGAGGCGACATTTTAATTTTTTTTAGTGGAGAAAGAGAGATTCGTGAAGCATCTCATGCACTAAAAAAGGCGAACATTTCGAATGTCGACGTACTACCGCTTTATGCGCGTTTAAGTTTGAGCGAACAAAATAAGATCTTCACATTGGGAGGACGAAGAAAAATTGTTCTTTCGACTAATGTTGCTGAAACATCAGTAACGGTTCCGGGAATCAAGTATGTAATTGATCCGGGTACCGCAAGAATCAGTCGATACAGCTTACGTACTAAAGTACAGCGCTTACCCATTGAACCGATTTCACAAGCGAGTGCAAATCAGCGAAAAGGACGTTGCGGTCGTGTGAGCGACGGAATTTGTGTGCGTCTTTATTCCGAAGAGGATTTTAATTCTCGCCCGATGTTCACAGATGCAGAAATTCTGCGCACTAATTTAGCTGCAGTAATACTACAGATGTTGCAATTAAGGATTGGTGATGTTCGAAAGTTTGATTTCATCGATGCTCCGGACACTAGATTAATAAGTGATGGTTTTAAGTTACTTGAAGAACTAAGTGCAGTAGATACAAAGGGGAAAACAACGAAACTTGGACGCCAATTGCAGCAAGTACCGCTCGACCCCAAGCTTGCTCGCATACTTGTTGAATCTCCAAATTGGCAATGTGTTGCTGAAATACTTGTCATAGTGAGCGCGTTGAGTATTCAAGATCCTCGAGAAAGGCCCGCAGATAAACAACAAGCTGCTGATGAGAAACATCGACGCTTTTGGGACGAAAAATCTGATTTTATTGGGGTATTAAACCTTTGGAAATATGTTGAAGAACAGCGGCAAGAGCTATCTCAAAACCAGTTTCGAAAACTCTGTAAACGAGAGTTTCTCAATTATATGCGATTAACGGAGTGGCGAGAGTTACATCATCAAATCAAGCTTGCGATTAAGTCCTTAAATATTGCGGAGAACAAAACGCCATCGAGCTATGAACCTATTCATCGGGCCTTGATATCAGGGTTAGTATCTCAAGTCGGTAGAAAAAACGATGAAAAAGGAGCGAGAGATTATTTTGGAACGCGAAATAAAAAATTTATGATTTTTCCGGGTTCCTCTCAAAACAAAAAGAAGCCTAAGTGGTGTATTGCCGCTGAATTTATTGAAACTAGTCAGCTTTATGCTCATCAAGTAGCTAATGTTGAATCAGACTGGATTCTGAGTGCTGCAAATCATTTAGTGAAAAAAAACTATTTTGAACCGCATTATGACGTTAAAACCGGGCAAGTTAAGGCTTATGTCCGTATCAGCTTATTTGGTTTGGTCCTAGTAGAAAAACAGCGGGTTAATTACAATAAAATTGATCAGAACTTGGCAAACGAGATTTTTATTCGTGAAGCTTTGGTTGAAGGTGGGTATCGAGGTAAGGGTAAATTTTATTTACACAATCAAAAAATAATCGAAGAAGTACATGATTTAGAAGCGAAATCGCGTCGCCGTGATATTATGGTTGACGATCAAATTATTTTCGATTTTTATCGTAATATAGTTCCTCAACACATTGTGAATTTGAGCGGTTTTGATTATTGGTTAAAGGAAGTGGAGCGTTCATCTCCTGATCTGCTTTATCTTTCAAAAGAGATATTGATGTTACATGGTGCCGACCATATTTCTGAGGCCCAATTTCCGGATCAAGTATCTTATGGCGACATATTGTTGCCAGCAAAATATTGTTTTGAACCTGGAAAAGATGCAGATGGTGTGAGCATTCAAGTACCTATAGAGTTACTTCATCTTGTCGGAGAGTATTATTTAGATTGGCTTGTGCCAGGACTTTTACGAGACAAATGTATCGCGCTCGTAAAAGGTTTACCAAAGCAAATCAGAAAACATTTGGTTCCAGTACCGCAATATGTTGACAAAGTTCTTCCCAGATTAAAGTTAGACAACAAACCACTTATAAGCGTTTTGGGGCAGACTCTCGAACAAATCAGTCAAGTGTTGATAAAAGAAGATGATTGGAATCTCGAAGTATTGGATTCTTTTTATCTGATGAATATTCAAATCGTCGATGAGAATGGAAAGATCATTGAGCAGAGTCGCGATTTGAGTTTACTAAAAGGTAAATACAAGCAGCAAGTACGGCAGACTCTCACTCGTGCCGGAAACGACTTTGAGAGAGAGAAAATTCTTTCATGGGATTTTGAAGACATACCTGAATATATTGAGCTTCCAAGAGGCAATTTAAAAGTGAGAGGTTATCCTGCTCTTGTCGACAAGGGTGACTGGGTTGATTTAAAAATTTCGGACAATCCGAGAGAAGCAGATCGAGCAACTCAACGCGGGATTTGTCGATTAGCTTTGCTTGAAAGCGCAGAGACATACAAATATTTACGTAAGAATTTGTTAAAAGGGAATGACATAGGGTTAACGCTTGTTAATATGGGCAAAAGGGATCAGGTCGCAGATGACCTTGCTATGGCAGCCGTAAAAGATGCTTGTTTCAGCGGATTCTGCGAGTTTAGAGTTAAAGAAAAAGCCGATTTTAAACGGCAGTTGGAACTAGGTAAGGCGGATATTGTCGAAAACGCTCTGCAATTTGAAAAAAATTTAATCGATGGATTAGCTAATGTAGTACAAATTAAAAAAAGTATTAAATCAAGTAAAAATGCTTTGGCAATCGCGATGTGTGTTGCTGATATCAATACACAAATAGATCGTTTGTTTTACAAAAATGCTTTTTTTGAGACACCCTCAAAGTGGTTTCAACAATATCCAAGGTTTTTGAAAGCGATTGTAATTCGATTGGAAAAAGCGCCTCAAAACCCGCACAAAGATCGACTTGCTATAGGTGAATTAGAGCAGTTCTGGCAGCTTCATGAAGATCGCCTTAAAAAAGAAGGTCGAGAAGCTTACGCTCTTAACGAAGATTGGATATTATTCCGTTGGATGTTGGAAGAGTATCGTGTTTCACTATTTGCGCAAACCCTAAAAACACTCATGCCTGTATCGGAAAAACGTTTAAAGAAGCAATGGGATAAAAGCCTGTGAAAAAAATATTTTGTTTAGTCTGTTTTTTAATCTTGTCAGCATGTTCTACGACCCCTAAAACAGCTGACCCTTCAAGCGGTGCAGAAGAACCTGTTACAAGTCAGACGCAAGTTGATAAAAAGGACAAGTTCGAAAGTTATAATCGAGCGGTGTTTAACTTTAATCTCACGGTTGATCGATGGTTTTTGAAGCCGATTGCTAAGGGTTACGATAAGGTAGTACCTGGTCCAATAAAAACTGGTGTGGGAAATTTTTTCGATAACATAGGTGAAATTACAAATGTTCTTAATGACATATTGCAATGGAAGTGGAAGCAAGCGGGCCATGATGCTAGCCGATTTGCAATAAACTCAACACTTGGTATTGCAGGTATTTTTGACGTTGCTAGAAAATTCGGTATTGAAGAAAGTGATGGAGAAGACTTTGGTCAGACACTCGCTGTTTGGGGTGTGCCGCAGGGTAACTATATTGTATTACCGTTTTTTGGCCCGTCTAGTTTCAGGGGAGTAGGAGGCTTTGGGGTTGATTGGGTAACAGACCCACTAAATTTAGTTGAAGATGAGCGGCTATATTGGAGTTTGGTCGCGTTAGAAACGGTTCATGATCGAGCAGAACTATTGGCGTTAGAAGAGTTAGCAAGCGGTGATTTTTACTTATTTGTTCGCGATGCTTACCTGCAGCGCCGAGAATATTTAATCAATGATGGCGAAGTTCAGGATAGTTTCGGTGATGACTTTGAAGAAGATTTTGATGATGAAGACTGGGGAGATGACGCTTTTTAGTGTTTTTTAAGGGAGACAAGGCTCTTGAAGCATAAAGCCCCTGCCTTTAATACTTTTAATGCGCCTTTACAGAATCAGAATTGTGTAACTGGCGCTTCTTAGACTAATTCAAGACTTCGATGATCTCCATACCAACGACACACGGCTTTTCTTGTGAGTTTGGTTGAGCTTCAACCCGCGACACTCTGGTTTTAGCTTTTAATATTGGTGAATGGCCATGCTCAGACGCAATTTCGACCTCTGTTTCAGTGCCTACTGGTAAAGCAGTATTAATTTCAATCAACATTCCGCCACCACTAAGATCTTTACACACCCCTTTGATCGACTGTCCGCCTGTAGCGATTAAAACATTAACCGGAGTTTCGACCTTCATGCGGATGAAATTGCGTTTTTCTTGATAGTTGTTGTTTGCAGAGTTCATAGCTTTGAACCTTCTTGTAGGAGAGATAGATTTGAGCGAATAGACAAGCCCAGCTTTGGTCATATTTCGCTCCCAGGTATAGCACACTTTTTAGACATACCAACTGCAAATGTAGCGTATTTTTTCGTGTTTTGGTAGCTTGCGTATTAATTAATTAATCGGTAACCTGTTAAACCTTTCCTTATTAAAATTTTAAAGGAACCTGGTCGCTCTATGCCTGGGGAAGGTAAGCAAATTTTAGTCATCGACGATGACGAAGTAGTGCGTCAAAGCATTGTAGCCTATCTAGAGGATAGCGGTTTTGCTGTAAAAGAAGCAGCTGACGGTAAAACTGGTATCGAAATCTTAAAATCTTCATCTCCTTCTATCGTTATTACAGATTTAAGAATGCCTGATGTCGACGGACTTCAAGTGTTGAAAACGGTGAGAAATTGGAAGCCAGAGCTTCCTGTTATTGTGGTGTCTGGCATGGGGGTGGTTCGCGATGTGGTGGATGCTCTGAGGTTAGGTGCTGTTGATTATTTGATCAAGCCCTTGGTTGATATGGAGGTACTTGTCCACTCCATCAATCGAATTTTAGAGCGAGAAGGCTTAAAAGAGCAAAATATTGGCTACCGAAGCGAGCTGGAAAAAGCAAACCGCGAGTTGCGAGAAGCCGTCAGAGTGCTGGAACGGGATCAAAAAGCAGGTCGACGAGTCCAAACCAAATTCTTACCACCTCGTAACGTGAGTTTTGGTGGTTATCGTTTAGATTTCGACCTTATACCCTCTCTCTATCTTAGTGGCGATTTAGTCGATTATGGCTTTATTGCTAACCGTTATTTAGCATTTTACTTAGCCGATGTATCAGGTCACGGCGCAGCTCCTGCATTTGTTACGATTTGGCTCAAACAATTGGTGATACGTTATTTTAGAGAAGAAGGCTTTTTCCGTGACCCAACCTCGCATGATACCGACGTTTCTCGATTGCTGAAGGCGATCAATAATGAAGTACTAGATTCGGATTTGGAGTGTCATTTGACCTGCTTTGTAGGTGTGATCGACACTTATACAAATAAAATGCAATATGCTGTGGGGGGGCACTTACCTTTTCCTATACTTATTGAAGATAACGAACCCATTTATTTACAGGGCAAGGGTAAGCCACTGGGAATATTTCGAGATGCTGAGTGGGATACTTTTTCAGTCAGGTTATCAGAGGATTTTTCATTAGTTGTGTTTTCTGATGGTGTGTTAGAGATACTTCCAGAAAGCGAACTATTGGATAAAGAAATTGCCTTATTAGAAAAGGTTAAAGGGAAAAATAAAGAACTTAAAGATATATGCAGTGATTTGGGCGTAAATGGTGTGGATCCTGTACCAGATGACATTGCGATATTGAAGATTCGAGCAGAGAAAGTTTAAATGGATGCAGGTAGTATTAAAATAGCGGAGCACGAAGGTATATATGTCATCAAGATGGAAGGTGACGTTAGACTCACTTTGTGTCTATCTTTTGATAATTTTATTCAAAAGATGCTTGATGCGCCAAATTTTTGTTCGGTTATGTTTGACCTAACGGACGCAAAGGCGATTGATAGTACCACTCTAGGGTTAATGGCCAAAATTTCGATTATGTCCAAAGACATCAACCCAGAGCGGCCCATGGTGATTACCGATAGTCCAAGTATCCAGCGACTATTAGTTTCTATGGGATTCGAGGACATTTTTAGTATTGTGGAGCAAGCAAGTTTGCCTGCACAAGCAAATCAAAGTTTAGAGCTTGAGATTTCTGATGAGGAACTCGTTCGTCAGAAAGTTGTTGAAGCACATAGAATATTAATGAACCTGAACGAAGATAACGAAAACGCGTTTAAAGAATTGGTAGATGCTCTTGAGTCAGGTGATTACTGATTTTTATTTAGTTAAATCGATACTCACGAGCGTCACCATTTTGGAAATTGTGTTAATCGAGGTGAGTGACCCATGATTGCAATGAGATTGTTACATAACTTCGCAAGCAGCTTTTGGTTAAAGTGTGTGCTTGCATTATTCGTGTTAGTTAATATAACCAATTGTGCTACAAGAGTATCTTCGAAGGTTTCAACTTTCCGAAATGATGCAAATCTGTTATCCCCAGGAACAATCATAGTAAAGCCGGAAGAAGGCGTAGCGGGTGATTCACTCGAGTTTCGCTATTTTAAAGAAAAGTTAGAAGAAAAGCTCAAAGAACAAGGCTATAAAACAAGACAGTTGGATCAAGAGCCGGAGTATATTGCCTATCTTGGTTATGGTGTTGAACAGCTTGAAAGGGATGACAAAGGTGGCAGAATCTATTTTACAGGTGGAATCGGACGCGGACATCCTTACGGCTCAAGATATGGGCATGTCTTTGTCTCTAATACAGGTAATGTTCAAGACCAATATAGTCGATTTATTTCATTTCGAATTGACGCAAACAAACCGCCCTTGGAAGAAGATGTTTTTGCTCACAAAATTGTTCAAGTGACCGCAAGAAGTCAAGGAAATTGTGAATTGTTAGCGCCAGTTTATGATGAAATGCTCGAAGCCATATTTCAAAAGATAGATCGCCCTAATGGCTCTATCCAATCCGTTACAGTTCCTGGGAAAGCAGTTTGTCGGTGAGCTTTTATCCAATTTACGCGTATAGTTGTTGAAAACGCTGACACTGTCATACCATTCTGTTACAACTACTGATACTCTTACTTCATATAAAACAGAGTTGTAAATAATATCAGATGGCATATCTCAAACATTTTTACAATGGGAATACTATTTCTATATATGAGATAAATGAAAAAGTGACAATTGGACGGCACGTAGATAACGATATTGCAATAGAAGATCCTATTATTAGTGGGTTTCACGCTGAACTTTGTTTAAATGCATCACAATATACTCTTATTGATTTAGACAGTACCAATGGTTCCTACTATAAAGGTAAGGACGTAAAATCAGTTGCTCTTAAATCAGGCGATATTTTCACAATTGGCTCCCACGAATTCGAGCTTTCTGATACTCTGCCAAATGATTTAGATAAAACACTAAAAATTAAAAAAAGTTGGATTCCAGGAATCTATTTCACTGAGTAGATTTCTAGCTAGTCGGTAGTACACAATGCTTAATCACACAATAAACATGATTTTTGTGGTCACAAGCAAAATAGTTCGAACTATTTCATATGTTAATCTTCGTCTTTTAGTTCTTTTGGTTGGTTTATTTTTAGCGTTTGGTCCAAATGTTTCTCACGTAATTCCTGTTGTAGATCGGTTTGTATTTCTAATGGGAAGTTATTTGTTTGAAACGCCAAGTGAGGCTTCGAAAATAACAATCGTAAATGTTCCAGAGCGTGAAATTGAGCTTTGGCAAAATGACATATATAACGGGGGGCAACTTTCTGCGCTACTCGCAAATCTTCTCCATAGTAAAAATACGATAGTTGGAATTGTTATAGATAGATCTGTTGCGAGTGGTTCTGAAGAAGTTGATAGTTTTATTCAGCGTGTTACAGATTCATCAAAATCTTCTAACCAAAAAAAGCACGCACTAGCCTTGCAAGAACGTAAAAATTTTCTTTATGAATCGTTTAAAAACCCAAGAGTTATTGTTGGTGTTGAAAAGTTAGATCAGCTCAACATGTCATCATGGACTAAGCATAAAGCGTTGGTCGAAAATATACCTGCTGCTCTGCAAAACTGGTTTTGGAATACGTGCTTAGGATGTGAAGATGATATTTTTAGTCAAAGTCTAGATCAAAATAAAATTCAGCAATTTCCAATACTTTATGAGAAAAACGGTACAAACTGGTTGTATTTTTCTCAGAACGATGGGGAGTACTATCCTGGATTTCTTGGTAAATTTTTAGCAGCTTCCATAATCACTGATATGAAAGATTTTGATGGTAATTTCCTGGGTGAAGATCAATTCTTCGCAAGTTGGGATTCTCGAGAAAAATTTAGTTTAGGCGATAGACGTGTTCGTATTTCGTATGATGGATCTTTTTTTTCAATGAATAATTTGTTAAGAAGAATGCATCCAAACATTGAAAGTATTGCTCTTGAAGAGGCGCTTGCTAGGCGCGCATTCCCGCAGGCAATCTTTATTGCTTCTGAAAAAAGTGAGATTGTTAAACATTTAGCGCGTTCATTTTATAGTTTGAAACATGATAGAAGTTTTGCAATACCCTGGTGGTATGAACTTTACTCAAGATTATTAACTTTGTTTATTGCGGTTTTTCTTTTTTTAGGCGTTGCCTATTTATCTAATCTATTGCTATCAATAGTTACTTGGGGGATGTTCGTTTTTATCTCTACATTTTCCATTACTCTACTTGTGACGAAAGGGCTGTGGTTGCCTGTTGGGAATCTACTTCTATTTTTATTTGCTGCATATTTTGTTATCAATTTATGGAAGGAACAACACAAGAGATCTAGCAAGCTGGCTAAACAAATTGAAGAGCTTAGTATGTCGCAAGCAGACATGTTAGTAAATAATGATCGTATGGATGAAGCTGGAAGGTTACTATTGGGATGCAACGCGACGGAGCCGGTGTTACATAGGTTGTATGATTATGCAGAGAGCTACTCAACCTCCAAAAAGTTTGACTTAGCAATTGGTTTATATAGCGAAATTAATAGTCGCAAAAAGAATTATCGCGATGTCCCGCAGAAGCTTCATGTGTTAAAGAAAATGTTGACGCCTGAGGAAAATCCAAGAGAGGTTTTCTCTCTCGAGAAGACAACAGTTTTAGGTTCTAAAAGCCCTTCAGATCCAAGTATCTTAGGGCGGTATGAAGTTAACCAGGAAATTGGTCGTGGTGCAGTGGGAAGAGTCTTTCTTGGATTTGATCCCAGGATCGCAAGAAAAGTTGCTATCAAGACGCTTAATTATGATCAGTTTGAAGGCAATCAATTAGAAGATATTAAAAGTCGATTTTTTCGCGAAGCAGAAGCTGCTGGCCGACTTAGTCATCCAAACATAGTATCTGTTTATGATGTTGGAGAAGAGGGAAATTTAGCCTATATTGCAATGGACTATGTTGAAGGTAAACCTCTTAATCAATTTGTTGATAAAGCGAATTTATTACCCGTTTTTGAAGTATATAGAATAATTTGCGATGTTGCGTCTGCAATTGATTATGCACATGGCAATAATGTTGTGCATCGGGATATTAAACCGGGAAATATCATGTATAGCCCTTCCCCTTATCAAGTGAAAGTAACGGACTTTGGAATTGCTAGACTAGTGGACGATTCCAGAACGAGTACGGGTGAGATTTTAGGAAGTCCACTCTACATGGCTCCCGAACAGCTCAAAGGCAAGCGAGTTACCCAAGAAGCAGATGTATTTAGTTTAGGGGTGACTTTTTATCAGTTGTTAACGGGTGAACTACCTTTTAAAGGTGATAATCTCGCATCACTTACTTATGAAATTATCCATGGTAAGCATAAAAATATTCGGACAGTAAGAAAAAATTTGCCTGCAAGTGCTGCTCGAATTGTAAATCAAGCTTTACAAAAAGATGTTAAGGATCGTTATGAAAGTGCAGCTGAAATGCTTACTGTGCTTAAGCGTGCAATGAGGCGTGACTTCTCGACTGAATCAAAAAATGTTGGTATTGTTTAAAACTGGAGAAACTGATGGCTTCACTATTACAACTTGTTGATGGCGTGATCGTTCATAAATTTGATGTTGTTCAGGATAATTTTTCGATAGGGAGAAGTGCTTTAAACGACATAGCGATTGACGATACTGCAGTTAGCGGTGTACATGCAAAGATCAATTGTTACCCGAATGAACACTTTCCTGAATACAAAGAATATTTCATAACCGATGAAAATAGCACTAATGGGACTGAGGTGAATGGATCATCCATATCCAAGCAACAGAAGTTGAGTAACAATGACATTATCAAAATTGCTTGGAATGAATTTAAATTTGTTGACGAAAAACAGGAAAATCTAGAAAAAACGCTTCATATGCTTGATAAGTGAGCCTTAAATTAATTTACCTTGCGGTTACTTTTCTTCCTCGCATATCTCAAATGCGATTCGTCTTTTTTGCTTATCAATACTGGCAATTTTTATTTTTATTTCATCATCTAATTTATAGGTTTTTTCTGCAACTGAGATTGTCATTCGCTTAGCATCATATTTTTTCTCTGTTTTCCTTGGAAATAATACAAACCCTTCGATACCCGTATCGTTTAGTTTTACTCCAAAACCTTGTTGCGTGACGATTCGAATTTTTCCAAAAGCCTCAGATCCAACATGTTTTTCTACATATTGAACAATTAACCATTGAAACAATTCCCTTTCAGCTAATTTCCCTGTTTGTAATGAATCGCTTAATTCGGAGATATGCTTTTCTGAGATGTTTTTAAAAGAAGTGTCTCTGATAATTTTCTTTAAAGCCCAATGATTGTATAAATCGACAAATCTACGGATAGGCGAAGTGACAGTTGCATAATGTTCTACCCCCATGCCCATATGAGGTTGATGTTGTATAGAATGATGTGCAAATTGCATCATTCGTCTTAAAGGGTGAATGAGATACTCTTTACTTTCATCCACCTCTATTTTTTTTATAAGCTCTTTAAAACCTTCTAGCGTTTCAATATCGTTTTCGGTAGTGATATCTTCTTCTTTTAAGAGTGCTTTTACTTCTCCAATACGTTCCTTTCTAAAGCCTTCGTTAACCGTAGCAATGCCTATATTGTGTTTTGCTAATAAATTACCTGCACAAATGTTCATAGTGACCATTGCTTCTTCAACGATACGATGTGCAGCGTTTTTGGGTTTTGGTGAGATTGTGTCAATTTTTCCAGAAGAAGAAAGTTGATAATCAAAATCAACTTGTTCAGCTCCTACTAGATAGTTTGTTTTCCGATAAGACAGTCTTACTTTTGCAAGGATATCAAGCAACTGAATACTAGGAGCCACTTCAGACGGTATATCATCTTCATTGTCGAAATTACTTTCTATGAATTTAGATACATTGTCATATGAAAGTTTATATTTTGATGTAATAACACCGTATGAAAACTCTTCCCTAAGTATTTTACCCGATGGATCTATATGGAATTCGCCAATTAGGGCGGCTTTCTTTTTATCTTGTTCAAGGGACAAGCATTGATTGGATAAGGGGGTTGGTAGCATTGGTACATAACCACCTAGCATATAGATAGTTTGTACTCTGTGTTGCGAACATCTAGCAAGAGGAGAACTTTGTTCTATAAATTCCGTAGGGTCTGTAATCGCGACTTGTAAGCGATATAAGTTATCCCCGTTCTCGTCTTTGATCTCGGATATACACAGCGCATCGTCCATGTCTTTTGTGCTAGCCGAATCTATTGTAAAAAATAAGTTATTTGTTAAGTCTGCTAGATTGCCAAATTCGAAATTTTCGTAGAGCTTTTCGATTTCCTTAACTTGGCTTTGCTCTTTTGGTCCGAAGTCTCGGTTAAGATCATGTTTGGCTTTAGTATATTTGAATTCTATTTTATCGTCGTCGGGTCTACCTATACGCTCAAGTATTTTTACTTGCGCTTTGCCATCTTTTAGCGGATGTTGAGTCAAGCATACGGATATTAAATCTCCTTCTTTGCATTTTCCACGAGATTGAGGAGGAATAAATATCCATCTATTGAAGTTTTCAATACTAGGATCAACAAAGTGAGCTTTTCCCTTTACTTTATAAGTACCTATAAATCTATCTGTAGGACTTTCAATTAACTCTTCTAGCGTTGCTTCTAGTTTGTCTTTACTATTTTTTGTCAGGTCAACTTTTACAATATCTCCAGGAAGTAATCTTTCCATTTTCTCCGGAGAAAGATATGCATCCCTTCCATCTTCTGTACGAACAAAACCAAAGCGCCCATTAGTGCCTACAACAGTGCCTTGAACAACATCTTTAGAGGCAATAATGTCTGATTTTAATTGAGAGAGTTGAGAGAGCGCTTTGCTATCTAACATGAAAAACCTTTACAAATTTTAAAATCGCGAATTCTACCAGATATAAATAAAGATCGGGATGTTCGTTTGTAATAATAAAACCTGTTTATGTATTTAATCGGTCATTGAAGGCAGTAAATGATCGGTTGTTTTCTATCCAATTTTGTTAAAATGTTCTAATTTGGTCGAGTCTTATAATTCGTCATAAGACTTGAGGTTGAAAATCGCTGTGTATACAAATTTGTTAGTTGAAACGTGAATTTTCTCACCCATAGCAAGTTTTTTTTAATTTTATTTCCTAGTTCTTGAATAGGATTAAAAGTTAAAATAACTCGCAATTGCTTTTTTAAAGCGTGTTAATTAACAATTTATTAATAAGAATTTTTATGGAGTGTAAATGAAGATCACAAAAGATATTTGCAAGCGAAAAAATACCTGGAGGTTTTTGGTTTTAAGTTTAATTTTTGTTCTTTCTTGCTCGACAATGGCATCTAAATCCACAGTTTATTCTTCTGCATCGGATGTTTGCCCAATTAAGGTGGGAGAAGTGATTGAGTCCGTTAACCTACAAACTTTGGATGGCAAATCTACTGATGTTTTAGATGTGCTAAAGAATAAGCCGACGTTACTTATTTTCTATCGTGGCAGCTGGTGCCCTTATTGCAATACACATTTAGGTGAATTAAAAACAATTGAGCCCGAGCTTATTGAACTAGGCTATCAAATTGTCGCGATAAGTCCTGATCTTCCTAAAAATTTACATAAAAGCGTAAAAGATTTGGAATTGGATTATACGCTTTTATCAGACTCTTCTGCGGCGCTGACAAAGTCTCTGGGGTTGGCTTTTAAGGTCGATGACTCTACCAATGATAAGTTGAAGGGCTATGGTATTGATTTAGAAAAGGCTTCAGGAGAAGATCATCGAATATTGCCTGTTCCAGCTGCAATTCTTGTTGATACTTCGGGAAAAGTCGATTTTGTATTCTTTAGTCCAGATTATTCGGTACGAATAGACAAATCAATTTTACTTGCCGCTGCAAAAAGTAAGTCAAAGTAAGTCACGCTTTTTTAGAATTGACACTTAAATCAGCAAACCTATTTGGCGTCTGGGTAGCCTATTTGTCTCCAAGCTTCATAAACGACAACCGATACAGCGTTAGATAGGTTCATGCTTCTGCTATTTTCAAGCATCGGAATGCGTAACATATTCGGTAATCCGAGTTCATCGAGAATAGAATTGGGAAGTCCCCGAGTTTCCGGGCCAAATATTAGATAATCATTTGGTTGAAATGTGATCTCGCTGTGGAACGATTTTCCTTTTGTTGTCAAAGCATAAATCGATCTCGGTGACTCTTTTTCTTTAAACTCTCCCCAATTTTTGTAAGTTACCAAATCTTTCCATTCTCCATAGTCAAGACCAGCTCTGCGGAGTTTTTTGTCGCTTAATTCAAAGCCCAATGGTTCGATAAGTATCATTCGACATCCTGTATTGGCACAAATTCGGATGATATTTCCTGTATTGGGAGGTATCTCTGGTTCAAACAGAACGATATTAAACATTGATTTTTAACAAATTTCGGCGTGTTTTTTAAGGCGGTCTATACTAAATGTTATTGAAGCTTATTCAAATATAAAGACAAGTTATTTGCATTATCCTCGGTGAAAAGCGCGTTGGATGGCTACAAATAGGTAACTAGGGTGTCATTAATTCGGTTTTTTACACAAAGTAAAAGCCTTGTATCCGTCGAATTCTTACAAGAAGGCATGGCGATCGCTGTTTGTGATAGCTCGAGCCAAATTTCGAAAATCTCCTTTATTGGAGTGGATTCAAGTATTTCGCAACAACAGCAACTTTCAGAGTATGTGTCTAAACACAACCTGTCTAAAAGTCGTTGCAGAGTGGTTTTGCCACTAAAAGACTATCAAATGTTACTTGTTGAGGCCCCAGCCGTTGAAGATGCTGAACTTAAAGATGCGTTGAAGTGGAAGGTTAAAGACTTGATTTCAACGCCGATCGAAGAAACGGTCATCGATGCATTTTCCTTGCCTCGAGATGGAAATAAATCAGGTAAGAAAATGGCTTATGTTGTTGCATCACCCTTGCCTAGAATCAAAGAAATCGTTGAGCTGGTTCACCGCTCTGGGCTCCGGCTTGAAGTGATCGAAACCGAAGAAATGGCACTTCGAAACCTCGCTCTAATGAAAAAAGGTATGGAATCAAGTCGAGGAATCGCTATAGTTCGAGTCACAGAGGGTGAAGGACTCGTGTGCCTATACAAAGATGGAAACCTGTATTTATCGCGACAATTCACACTGGGTTATTCAGGAGGGTTGCTTGATGAATTACCTGGTGATGCATTTTCTTTAGAAGTGCAACGGTCATTCGATTACTACGAACGTCAAATGGGTCTTTCACCTCCAGCGGGGCTCTACGTATGTGGAGAGAATATAACAGAAGATAAAATTACCATAGATATTCGGCGAAGCGTCACCGTACCTACCCATTTTTTTGACCTTTCAGATCACCTAAAAACCCATGATATCGCTGACGAATCTATTCACCACCTATGTATAGGGGCGCTTGGGAGTGCGTGTTCTTCATGGAGTGGTTTAAGGTGAGTTTTCAGCAAGTCAATCTGTATGTAGATGAATTAAGACCCCAAAAAACGTGGTTAACCGCGGAAACTCTAGGTGCCTCATTTATCGGAATATGTTTGATTTTGTTTTACTTTGGATTTGAAGTAACGACGAGTGTTAATAAGCTAGAGAGAAAAGTGATCGAGTTGGAAAATCAGAAAGTCGTGATCCAAGATCAGCTTACTAAAATAAAAGATATGGCAAAAGCATCTAATAAAAGTGAGTTGGATATGCACATTGCCGAATTGAAAGCTTTCTTAACCGAGAGAAGGCAGTTAAGGCGGCTGTTAAGTAATAAAAATATGGGAAATAAAAATGGTTTTTCAATTTTGCTTAATGGTCTTGCTGAGAATAGTAACAGTGACCTAGCACTTGAAAAGATAAGATTGACTTCTGGGGGTGCGTTTATAGAGTTAAGTGGACATTCGCGCTCACCAGAAGCCGTACCTCACTATATAAAAAACTTACAAGACGATGATAATTTCAAAGGGGCTAGATTTGGTTCTATCAATTTAGTTGACAGTGAATCAAGAAAATTTTACGACTTCTCTTTAGGTTTTGATTCCGTCCAGACCGGGTCAAATACAGTAGGTACTCGATGAAAGAATACTGGTCGATATCAGCCAAAGCATTTAATCAAAGAAATTTTCGTGAGCGAATATTAATCGCTTTCTCACTCTTTGCACTGGTTTATCTCGTCTGGGATTTTTTATTCTTGAGCAGTGCTCAAAAAAAGCAACAAGCATTAAGTCAAAGATATGAAGCGGTGAGCAAAGATATGCTCATTCTCACAAGCGAACAGAAAGTTTTGTTAAAAGCGTTGCAAACTGATCCGCTCGCTGAGAAAAAAAGGGAAGTTGTAAGACTAGAGCAAGAAATATCTGTGGTCGATAGTGAACTAGATAACCTTTCTCTAGGTTTAGTTCCGGCCGAAAAACTTGCAAAAATACTTTATGACGTTTTACAAGCTAATCATTCTGCAAAGCTGATTGAATTAGGAACGCAAAAACCTTCACTCTTAAGATTATCCCCGATTACTCAAAATACTAATGACCAAGATCAAATCGTATCTGCGAATTCGGTCGGTATATACAAAAATAGTGTTGTTCTGGAAATTCACGGTAAATATTTCGATGTCGTGACTTACCTTGAAGCTCTCGAAGGCTTAGATTGGCGTT
Source organism: Cellvibrionaceae bacterium (assembly GCA_965262305.1). GTDB lineage: Bacteria > Pseudomonadota > Gammaproteobacteria > Pseudomonadales > Cellvibrionaceae > CBDHEY01. The sequence goes on along the minus strand of CBDHEY010000004.1, from coordinate 57,164 downwards.
TTTATTGGGAAAGCTTGGAGTATGAAGTAGAGCGATATCCTCATGGCAAAGCGATATTAGAAGTATTTACTTTGTCCACGGATAGAGGAGCAATTGGTGTATAGATTAAAATTTTTATGTCCTTTTGTGGCATTAACCTTAATTGCTTCTGTTCAATCTGAAGAAATAGAGCCTCTTCGAGATCCTACTCGACCATTGTTATCTGTTGCTGATAAAAAAAGAGCTCAAATTAAACTACAGGCAATAATGACGCGAAATGGACAACGGCAAGCTATTGTAAACGGGGTAGTGCTTAACCCAGGGGATATTTACAAATCTCACAAAGTTATTGAAATCCTTCCTTCGTCAGTTTTGATTGAGTTTGATGGTAAAAGACGGGAAATTGCTCTGCGTCCCAATATTGTGAATGTTGGGAAAAAATAAAATTAAGATGTTAAGAAAATATGAACTAAAAAGGACGGTTGTATTAAGGTAAAAATGCATGAAACGTTATTTGTCCAAAACTAAAGATTTTACTTTCATACTGCTTGGCATTTTACTTGGGAGCTGTGCTTCTCAACAGGAAGAAAAGTCGCTAGCGGTCGAAAAGTCGATGATGGATGCAGCATCTCAAAATACGAGTTTCTCAGTCCCCGAAGCTGTTTCCAATACACTTTTAGAAGCAAATCTTGCTAGCAATAAAGACATTGTTAGGGACGAACGGTTTGATATTTCTGTTAACGGTGTCCCTGCTAAAACGTTCTTCCTCAGCCTGGTTGCAGATTCCGGCGTGAATGTGGTTGTTCATCCGGAAGTTGCCGGAGTGATATCGCTAGAACTAAAAGCAGTCACTGTTCGGGAAGTTTTGAATGTTGTTCGAGATGTTTATGGATATGAATATAAGCATTCGTCAAGTATTTACACTATTTATCCGAGAAAATTACGGACCGAAGTTTTTCCAATAAATTATTTAGATGTTCAACGTGTTGGAGTCACCGATACAAGTGTTTTAATCGGCGAAATTACCTCAAACACATCGAACAGTGGAAATTCAAACAATAGAAATAACCAAAATAATTCGAGTAACAATGGTTCTGGTTCGAGTTTAGTCCGCCTTTCAAATGAAGGTGAAGAAACGACAGAAAAAGTATTTGTTTCGCCCGGTGCGAGAATTCAAACACTCTCGAAAACTGATTTTTGGTCAGGATTAAATCGTGCATTATTGGAAATCGTTGGTGGTGATAAAAATGGTCGATTTGTCATGACTAACCCCCAATCTGGTTTGGTTGTGGTAAAAGCCATGCCCAGAGAACTCAACGACGTGCGTGATTTTCTTGAAAAATCAGAACTAAGTATCAAGCGGCAAGTTGTTTTAGAAACGAAAATATTAGAAGTGACGCTAAATGATGGTTTTGAATCTGGAATTAATTGGGGTGCAATTGGTGGTCAAATAACATTACAACAACTCAATTCTGCCGAGGACGATGCTTTAGATAGTGTTCTGCTAGATGGAGCTGGCACTGTCGAATCCATTATTTCTTCAGTTATTAATATAACAGACATCACAAAGTTACTTTTTTTGCTGGAACAACAGGGTTCAGTTCAAGTTTTATCAAGCCCAAGAGTCTCTACTGTTAATAATCAAAAAGCAATTATTCGTGTAGGTTCAGATGAATTTTTTGTAACAGGGATTTCAAACTCGACGACCTCAAGTGCCGGCTCTATCGTAACCGCTCCTGAAGTGGAACTGGACTCTTTTTTCAGCGGGATTTCCTTGGACGTCACGCCACAAATATCTGAAGATGGCGATGTGATATTACATATTCATCCATTGGTGAGTAACGTACAAGATCAGATAAAAGAAATTAGCATTAGCGGTGAAACCTTTTCGCTTCCCCTTGCTTTAAGGGACGTACGTGAATCAGATAGTATTGTCAAAGCGCGTAGCGGCCAGGTGGTGATTCTTGGTGGCTTGATGCAAGAAACGACATCCAAGGTTAACACTAAACGGCCGTTTCTAGGCAATATACCTGTTTTAAATACTCTCTTTAAATCCAAGCAACGATCATTACAAAAAACTGAACTTGTTATTCTAATGAGGCCTCAAGTTATTGGTGATGAAAGTTGGCAAGATATATTGGATGAGGATGTAGATCGTATTAACTCTATTTCTGAACTATATCGTTCTAGGTAATAACCTATGTATTTAGATCATTTTGGTTTCCAAGAAATGCCTTTTTCTATTACGCCAGATACACAGTTTTTCTTGAACCAGCAAAGCCATAGAGAAGCCTTAAATACGATGTTAGTTGCACTTAAACATTGTGAAGGTTTTATCAAGGTTGTCGGTGAAGTAGGTACTGGAAAAACGCTCTTATGCCGGAAATTATTGGCATCGATAAATGGCGATTTTACGAGTATTTATATTCCTAATCCATATTTAACTCCGAACGAATTGAAAAGTTTTGTGGCCCAAGAAATATCTGCTGAATTTAATCCAGAAATGGGCGCTCATGAGATGATTTCAGCAATTTACCGTAGACTTATGCAAATTCATCGCAATGGAAAACAGGTGGTCTTAATTGTAGATGAGGCCCAATCCATGCCGATAGACACTATAGAATGCCTTCGACTACTGACAAATTTAGAGACCCAAAAAAGAAAATTATTACAGGTAATTATGTTGGGTCAGCCGGAACTGGATTCTCTTCTTTCTCGTTCGGATTTAAGACAACTGAAGCAGAGAATAATATTTTCAGAGTATTTAAAACCACTAAACAGGAAAGGCTGTAAAGAATATATTCGTCATCGTATTGTCGCTGCGGGGTTGCAAGAAGATTTATTTGATGGTTTTGCCAAATATCTGGTGTATGTGGGCTCGGGAGGAATTCCTCGACTCGTTAATATCATTTGTCATAAAGCTCTTATATGTTCATATGGAAAAGGGCACAAGCGCGTTACTTTGTGGCATACAGCTAAAGCTATTGCGGATACACAAGAAAGTCATTGGTTTGGGAAAATTTGCGCCTGGCAATGTCAATTGATGCAATTAACTAGAGTTTAATATGAGCCTGCTAAACGATGCATTGACTGATCTCGACTCAAGACGCCAACATCTTGATATAGAGCCCTTAATGAATAATTCTGAATCGCGAGATTCAAATTATATTTATAGAAGGGTTTTTGTGGTGTTCTCAATTTCAATAGTGACTTTTTTAACAGTATTTTTCGGTCATGAACAGCGTTTTTATAAAGATTCAAAGCAGGAAGAGTTTGTCTCAATTCCAACGGACTTTACCGAGGGTATCGCTAAAATCTCTCTAGAGGAGGAGTCCAACGTCTTAGCCAATAAATTGATTGAGGATTCAGTCGAGAATTTAGAAAGAGAAAAGCAAGACCCAAATGTTGAGGCGTACCTCGTATTAGCAAATTATGCATTATCGAATGATCGATTAACAAAACCTGAAAATAATAATGCTTATTATTTTTTTAAAAAAATACTTTCTATTGATGAAAAAAATCAAATCGCAATAGATGGTATTGAGAAATTACGATCGCGATACAGAAAACTCACAGAAGAATCTTTGAAGTCGGGGGCGATCAATAAAGCAAAGAGGATGATTGCTAGAGCTCATACGATATCAATAGATCAATATTGGATAATAGAAAAGAATGAAGAAGTACTTTCTTACGAAAATTTACTATTAGTGGAAAAACAGGAATCAAATGAAGCCGTGGATCGGCGACATGATAGAACTGTTAAGATGACTAAAACATTAAAAGAGAGACAAGCTGATTTCTTAAATACAATCAATCAATTAAAAAGAGAAAATAAGCACCAGGAAGCGATTTCTAAGTTAGAAGAGTTCATCGCGATGAACCCTGAGTCTATTAAAGTTGGTGTAGCATTATTTGACGAATATATTTATTTAGGGGATGTAAATCTCGCGAAAAAATTATATCAAAGCTATAAAGAATACTCTCCGCAAGCACAGTATATGCGCGCTAAATTGTTTCATTTCGAAAAAAATATACCAGAAGCAATTGCAATTTTGGAGAGTTTATCCATCCACGAGCTTAATGAAAAGAGTCTTTCTCTGCTTGCTGTTTTAAAACAGAAGAATTCAGATTACAAGGGTTCTAAGTTTGTGTACGAGAAATTAATTTTAATTGACGACAAAAATTCGAATTACTGGTTAGGGCTAGCTATATCACTAGATGCGCTGGGAAAGAGTTCTTTTGCTGTTTCTGCTTACAATAAGGCGCTAAAACTAAATCTTCTAGATGATACGGCAAAGGTCTTTGCTTTAGATCGTATTCAAGAAATTAAAAAAAATAATAGCCAATCACGAAACGTAACGGAGCAGGCATCATCGTGGTAGCATTTAACCAAAAACGTATAAGGATTGGTGATCTTTTAGTTGCGCAACAAATTATTTCACAAGATCAACTTGAGTCAGCTTTAAAAGCTCAAAAATCAACAGGGTTAAAATTAGGAAGGCAATTAATTGATCTAGAATATGTCGAAGAGAATACTCTTTTATCCTTACTTTCTAAACAACTAGAAATTCCCTTTGTTGAATTAAAGAACTTTCGTTTTGATCCTGACCTTGTACAAACACTTCCAGAAAATCTAGCTCGACGTTATCGAGTAATGATTTTAAAGGAAGATGGCGATGGTGTTCTTCTTGGGATGTCAGATCCAACTGACATATTTGGTTTGGATGACCTACAACGTGTTATACCTAAACCAATACGACCTGCTGTTGTTCGCGAATCTGAGTTGCTCGATATATTGGACGTTGCTTATAGTCGAGCGAGTGAAATTGCAGATCTTGCAGGCGAATTGAATGAAGAACTTGCGGAAGATGCTGTAGATTTTTCCGACATAGTAACTGAAGCAACGGATAGTGACGCACCTGTAGTTAGATTATTGCAAAAGATATTTGAAGAAGCATTAAATACTCGGGCATCGGATATTCATATTGAACCGGATGAAACCGTTCTGCGGATTAGGCAAAGAATTGATGGTGTTCTGGTCGAGCAGATAATGAATGAAAAGCGAATCTCTGGTGCGTTGGTGGTTCGACTCAAGCTTATGTCGAATTTAGATATTTCTGAAAAACGTTTACCCCAAGATGGCAGATTTAATCTAAGAATAAAGAAGCACAATATAGATGTACGTTTATCTACCATGCCTGTTCAGCATGGTGAGTCCATTGTAATGCGGATTCTTGATCAAACTGAAGGTGTTTTGCCGTTGGAAGATGCCGGCTTGTCTCAGTTATATCTCTCGCGGTTTCGTGAACTTATTACACGTCCTCATGGTTTAGTTTTAGTGACAGGACCTACCGGGAGCGGAAAAACAACTACATTGTATGGTGCTCTTTCAGAATTAAATATTCCAGAAAAGAAAATTATCACCGTTGAAGATCCGGTTGAGTACCGATTACCCAGAATCAACCAAGTACAAGTGCATGAAAAAATAGGTCTGGATTTCTCGACTGTATTACGTGCTACTTTGAGACAAGATCCAGACATCTTATTAATTGGTGAGATTAGAGATTCTGAATCTGCGGAGATCGCACTTAGAGCAGCAATGACCGGTCATATGGTGCTATCTACACTTCATACTAATGACGCGGTGACATCAGCGCTACGTTTAGTGGATATGGGTGTTGATCCTTTTCTTGTGGCCTCAAGTTTAAAAGCGATTATCGCTCAGCGTTTGGTGAGAAAAATATGTGGAAGTTGCAGCTCTGATTACACTCCTACAGAAGCTGAAATTAAATTTCTTCATAAACTGAAAGTTAAAAATCTTTCTTCCATTAAGTTAAAAAAAGGAATGGGTTGTCCCCATTGTTTTAATACTGGGTATAGAGGGCGAATTGGGGTTTTTGAGCTTTTAGAAATTAATGGTGAAATGGCAAATGCCCTTCGAGATAACAGCGTAAGAAAATTTAACGATGCAGCTCATGCAGACCCAAACTATAGACCTCTTGGGGCGAGCGCAATGGATTATGCTATTCAGGGGATAACGACCATTGAGGAAGTATTGAGGGTTTCCGCGCTTGTTGAGGATGAAAGCTTATCAGAAATTGCAGATCATTCTAGCGATTAGTCAATAGCAAGTGCTCTGAAGAAATTGCTGTATGCAGTAAAAAAACGTTACTAAGAAACAATATGTATGTGGTTTTTCAGAGAGATGAACGAAAAATTGTAAGGTGAACAAAGTTTAAATGCCAAGATTTCAATTTCATGCTCGTTCAGAACAGGGTCAGCCCGTAAATGGAGAGGTTGAAGGTACTTCAATCGATGGTGTTGCTTCGCAATTAATTAGCAGAGGCGTTACACCAATAAAAATTCAAGAGGTGGGAATAGGCGCATCATATCTTAGAAGGATAAACAAGCTCCTCGGAGCAGAAAGAGTTAAAGATGTAGACCTAATTATGTTTTGTCGCCAAATGTATACCGTGGGGAAATCAGGTGTTCCACTCACCCGAGGGTTAAGAGGCTTGGCGGCGAGTATTCGTCACGATTATTTTCGAGATACCATAAATAATGTCGCCGAGCGCTTAGAGACTGGCGTATCTCTCTCTCGAGCTATGTCTCAATATCCTAAGGTATTTAATCAATTATTTATTAGCATGATTAACGTCGGTGAAAACAGCGGCAAACTCGATGAAGTATTTAAGCAAATTGGGTTTTATATTGAGCGGGATGAACTAACGAGAAAGCGGGTTAAATCAGCGATGAGATATCCTTCATTTGTTATGTTTGCACTGTTAATGGCAATTGTTGCCATTAACATATGGGTTGTTCCAGCCTTCGCTGATTTATTTGCTAAGTTTAATGCAGAACTCCCTTTTGTTACTCAAATACTTATAGGAATGTCTAGCCTTTTTGTTAACTACGGAGTCTATTTGTTTATTGCTTTTTCCATCACGATATTTTCATGGATATATTACGTAAGAACTCCAGAGGGTGCATACAATTGGGGGCGTTACAAACTTCGTGTACCAATTGTTGGTGGGATTATTGAGAGGGCCTCTATGGCCCGCTATGCAAGAAGTTTTAGCCTAATGCTTTCTGCGGGAGTTCCAATTACACAAGCCCTAAATCTCTGCGCTGCAGCAATTGATAATACCTATTTGGAAAAGAAAATCCTTGATATACGCGAAGGTATTTCTCGTGGTGAAACACTTCTAAAAACTCATTATCAAGCGGAAATGTTTACTCCTCTAGTTTTGCAGATGGTTTCTGTTGGAGAAGAAAGTGGTCAAGTGGAAGAGCTATTGAATGAAGTGGCTGAATTTTATGAACGTGAAGTGGATTATGATTTGAAGACGCTTACAGATCGCATTGAGCCAATTCTAATCATTACGATGGCGGTTTTTGTTACGGTTCTTGCGTTGGGTATTTTTCTTCCAATGTGGAGTATCTATGAAATTCAAGCCTAAACTTGTAAATGATTAACTGCAGCTTAAATCGTTCTCAGTGCAAAGGATTTAGCTTTTTAGAGCTTTTGCTTGTTATCGTCATTATTGCAGTTTTAATTGCGTTGGGTTTTCGTAATTATGCTAACCAAATTGATAAATCGAAGATTGAAACATTAAGATTTCAAGCCGCCACCTTTATGCGTATGGTTCAACACGTACATGCCTATGGCGTATCAACTGGCGCAAACAGTGTTTATCTAGTCGATAAAACGATTTACTTAAACGAATATGGTTATCCCGCAAATACTTCAGCAGAGGTTTCCTCGCTTTCAAGAGATCAAACTGACCATGGATGTGCCGAAATTTGGCGCGCTTTTTTTAGTACTATCAAACAAACTAAAGAAAATAAGAAACCAGCCGATATGAATATTAGGTCTATTGAAAATAGGTTCTGCCGTTACGATTTACGTCCAGATCAAACCGGATCCTATTTTTTTGACTATTATTTTAAAACAGGAAACGTTTTGATAGCTCCCCAGTTAGAAAACTAGAGTGCGATTGAATTAATTAACGTTTTTTAACGAATTTTATGCAAGTTAACTAAAAATCTACTTAACTTGTTTTTAGAAGATTTATTTTTGGAGACGTTTATGAAAAAGCAACAATCCGGTTTTACCCTTATTGAACTGATTGCTGTATTAGTTATTCTCGGTATATTAGCGGCTACCGCTGTACCCAAGTTCATTGATTTGTCTGATGAAGCTCAGGAAGCAGCCACTCGCAATATAGCTGGTAGCTTGGAGAGTGCGAGTGCTCTAAATCATGCAATTGATATTGCCGTAGAAGCTGGCCTCAGCTCTGATTCTTTTGAGCAAATTGAAAATTGTAACGAAGCAGGCAATTTGTTGGCGGGAGGCATTCCTGTGGATGGCAGTGGAACAGCGCTTTACACGCTAAACTCGTTAGCTGCGACAAATAAGTCTTCAGTAACCTGTACTTTAACTAATGCAAATGATTCTTCAGATACAGCAACATTTACAATTATTGGCGCGTGTACCGATGATTCAAATGGTTCCGGAGCGGCTTGCGCATAATACGTTGAAGCGCATAGATTTTGTCACTCGTTGTGAAAGGCCGAGAGGATTTACATTAATAGAATTAATTACAATATTGTTGTTAGTAGGGATTCTCTCAGCGACTGTTTTACCTAGGGTTCTACCAAACGACACATTTCAACTCCAAGCAAGTCGTGATTCTGTAATCACGGCTTTTTTTTCGGCTCAGCAACTCGCCATGAATAGAGGGAATTTAGTCCAAATATCGTTCTCGAGTAATGGGAGTGTTTTTCAAATTGATATTCGAATGGATTCAGATAACGATACTTCCTTTGATCTCTCTGAACGTGTAAAAGTTGGAGGGATTCAATATCCTATTTCACTAGAGCCAAATCAGAGTATCACAACAAGCGCTATTGTTTTTAATTCACTTGGTGAACCTGACTCAGCACAAAACATCACGCTTAGCCAATCTGGAAAGAATATACCTATCACGCTTTCAGCTACTGGTTATGCGTATTAGTTATTAAATCATTGAAAATTAGTACTCGAAGAATCAGATTTGGTATTTAGTGCTAGACTTTTAGTTACCAGAGTTTTGTATTTTTTATTCGTAAATGATCTTCAATTGCAAGCGTGTAACCTGTGCCTATGAAATCCCATAAGGGCGTTACATTAATAGAGTTAATCGTGTTTATCATAATTGTAAGCATTTCCTTGGTTACGCTTGTTCGTGTGTTTAATCAAAGCATCATTAATTCAACAGATCCGGTGACAAGGGTGCGAGCCTTGGAGTTGGCTCAAGCGCAATTGGACGAGATATTAGCAAGGAAGTTTGATGAAAATACGCCTCCAGGTGGCATTCCTGCTTGTGGCACCACTGGCGCATTAGTCTGTGCTGGTATTTCCCCAGATGCGGATTTAGATGATGTTGGCGATTATAACGGGCAAACCTTTGGCGCTGCACCTTATCAAATTTCTGTTTCGGTTGTTGAGGCTGGCACAGAGCTGGGATTGGTCGCGAATAATCTCGCGAGAAAGATAACCGTTGTGGTGACAATGCCAGGTGGTGACGGATTAACACTAGCGGCATATAAAACCAATTTCTAAATAGAGGCGTCAATAGAATTAAAATGTCTCCTGGAGTTTTACGTGGTTTTACCCTTATTGAACTGATCTCTGTATTGGTTATTTTGAGTATCGTCGCTGCTTTGGGATCGAGCTTTCTTGTTTCAATGACCAACAGTTATGATCAGGTCCAGGCCAGGAGTAAGTTGATTGCAAAAGGGCGAGTGGCGATTGAACAGATGACACGCCAGTTGCGTCAGGCATTGCCAAACGCATTGCGAGTAAGTGGTTCTGGAAATTGCATTGAATTTCTTCCATTACTAGGTGGTGCGAACTATCTTGGCACATTACCAGATGAAAATAATTCTGTTCCTGTAACCGCGAGTATTACGACGCTTCCATTTTTCTTATCAGATGGCATTGCATCTCATATTATAGTCGGGGCGCTTGATGCAGACGAAGTTTATAGTACAGCAAATCCAGCAAGCCGTGTCAGTGCGGGTACTATTGTGGGAAGTGGTCCTTTTACTGCCATACCTTTGTCAGGGTCTCATAGGTTTCTAAGAAATTCTATTGTTCAGAGAGTTTTTATTTCCGCATCTCCTGTTAGATTCTGTTTTAATTCTGGCGATCTAGTTAGATATTCAAATTATAATTTTGATACATCAACATTAAACGATACTAATCCTGGTGGAAATCAGGCGCTAATGGCTCAAGATGTTTCCTTGTCTAGTAGTGCTTTTTCTCTATCTATTGGTAGCGAAGACAGAAACGCCACAGTAGACATAAATTTGATTTTTAACCAGGGAAGTAATCAGGTAGAGCTCAATCAGCGGGTGTTTGTTCGTAATGTCCCTTAAATTCAATCAAAAGCAGAAAGGGTTTTTAATACCTCTTGCGATTTTTATTGTATTAGGTGTGGGGTTTTTAGCAATTACCATTAGTCGATTAGCCTCTTTTTCAAATCAATCCTCAGTGTTAGAAGGTCTATCTCTTCAGTCTTTTTATGCAGCTGAAAGCGGAATCCAATTTAGCTTGCATCAGGTATTTTACGATCAAACAGTGAGAACTGTGGTTGATTCTAATTGTGCAAACCTTTCTCAAACATTGCCATTCGATACGAATGGACTTTCGACTTGTTCAGCTGAAATTTCTTGTAATTGTTCTGGGGCTTGCACTGGATCTGGCACCATTAGCTTTTATACATTTTCCAGTGCAGGGCGTTGTGGCGGAGGAGATCTACTTGCATCTCGAACTATTCAGGTAAATGCGAATTTCGAATGAATAACTTGATTAGATTGAAAAATATTTTCTGGTTTAACGTTATTTTGTGTTTTTCGGGTCTTTCGTTCTCTGCGCCAGGAGATATTTTATTTTCGGAAAGTTTTGATAGTACTGCAGACTTCACGAGCGATTGGAGTGAGACTGGCGCAGGATTAGCGAGTGTAACGACGCAAACTTTTAATTCTAGTCCGAGTGCCTTGGCGATAAATGGTGGCGCAAGTACAGTTACATCAAATGCGGGAAATATAAACGCAAATGTTGCAGGTGTTCAACTGAGTGTTTGGATTAGAAGGGGACGCGATGACTTTAGTGAAAACCCTGATGCAAATGAAGATCTTTTCTTGCAATATCTAGATGATATAGGTGTTTGGCAAACTTTGGAAAGCTGGGATGGTGAAGATACAAGTGTCGATATCGTTACCCCAATTTATGACTTACCCGATGACGCGCTACACACAAATTTGCAAATTCGATTCGTATTAACAGGCGGTTCGGGAACACCGTTCGATTTTTGGCATGTCGACGATATTGTTGTTACAGAAACCTTTGGCGCAAATGTTAGTTCAGCGTGCGACAGTATATTTAGCAATGGGATTCAATCAAACAATCCTTCTGGAAATATCACGCTCAATCAAAATGCTACGATCACTGGCGGTGATGAATTTGTTGATACCACTTCCCTCAATATTCCTGGTTCTGGTGTGAGTTGTAATGGAACGACATGTCTTGGAACTGGGAGTACCGCTGATTCCGTCTCTGTAAATTTTCCCTCATTTCCTCTTACCAATGGTGATGTCACCGTAAATGGTGGGAACTCTCCTTTGACGGTTGGGGCAGGTGACTATGGGATTGTCTCAATCGCAACAAACGGTGGTGAAATTAGTTTTTCTGATTCTGGCTCTACCTATACGATGACCAACTTTCTTGCAAATAACAATAATAGCATCATAAATTTGAGCCCTGGTGATTACTATGTTCAATCTACTTTATCCTGGAATGGCGGTAATATTGAATTGCGTTTGAGCGAACCCGGAACCGTACGAATTTTTGTGCAAGGAACTGTCGTGCTTGGTTCGAATATGGTTACGACAGACTTTTCGAGCAATCCTCTTTTAATATATACAACGGGCAATTTTTCAGTTTCCAATAACAGTGTATTAAATGGCTACGTTTATTCAGGGGGCTTAGTAAGCATGGCAAATGGCTCCGAAATTGTCGGTGGAGTATCGGGCGGAAGTATTACCATGCAGAATAATTCCGGTGTTACTTACAACCCAATTAACCTGAGTGCTCCAGATATTGTTGACTTTTGTACTGATGTCGATATTCCTAATCCGATAGCAGAGTATCGTTTAGAAGAACCACCTTGGAGCGGGGTTGCAGGAGAAGTTTTAGATAATTCAGGAAACGACTTACACGGCGTCGCAGTCAGCTCGGGAGGTTTTCCAACAAATGACATTACCGACCCAGCAATTTCCGGCGATCCAGGAACTTGCGAATATGGTATTTTTAATGGTACAAGTGATGGATACATAGAGGTCGCAGACCCTGGTTTTAATTCAATTCTTGATTTGTCCACTAACTACAGTGTAACTGTTTGGATAAACCCAATTGCTTTACCTGGTTCAGATTTAAGTACAATTGTTTCGAAAGATGAAAACTTTGAATTCCATTTGAATCCCAGTGGTCAAATTTTTTGGTGGTGGGGAGGGGGAGTAAGAACCTTAACAAGTTCATCATCAATTACGCTTGGGAGCTGGCAACACATTGCAATTACTTATGAAAATGGTGAACAGCATATCTATATTGACGGCGTGTCTGATGCAACAAATAACAGTACAACAGCTGTAACAGTGAACAATGATAGTCTATTTATAGGAACGGACTTAGGAATTCTTTCACGCCGCTTTAATGGTTTGATTGATGAAGTCCGTGTTTATGATTCGACTTTGAGTACCAGCCAAGTTAATGCCGTAATGCTAGATTCTCATCCGTGTACTTCTACTCCAATTAGTATAAATAGTTTTAATATTGATGTTGGTGGAGGAAATGCAAGCACGTGTAATCCCTTTGATGTAACCATTACGGCATTGGATAGTTCAGGTGCAACACTCACTAGCTACACTGGAACGATAGATCTGACTACGTCGACTAACAATGGAGATTGGTCCGGATCTTCTCCTGGTGCGCTCGGCGTTTTGAATAGTGGTGCGAGTGATTCCGGTACTGCAGATTATACTTTTGAAGTTTCTGAAGCGGATGCCGGGCAGATTACTTTACAACTATCTAATGAACATGCGGAAACTCTTACAATATCGGTTGATGATGCGGCCAATGGCGTTACGGCGACATCTTCTGATATAACGTTTAGCGAAAATGCATTTGAAATTACAGCTAATGATTCTTTAGGTTTAGACGTGATTGGCAATCGTAGTCATGAGTTTCAAGTACAAATGATTCGTCGAGATTCAATAACTACAAATTGTGGTGTCGCGACCAACTATAATGAACCTAATGTCAAAGCCTGGATTACAAGAACTGTATCTGATCCCGGAGGTAATGCTCCGCAGCTTACTAATTCGACTGGAACTGATACGGTAACCTTGCCTAATTTTCAAGACACAACTGAAATTAATCTGGGTTTTACCTCGGGAACAGCGACTTTTTCATTATTAACAAGTGATGTAGGGCGCTATGCTATAAATTTGCTCGATGACAGTGGAAATTTCTCAACATCTGACATCACCGGTAGTTCACCAACTTTCACTGTAAGGCCATTAGGTTTCAATTTATCTGTGACAGGTAACCCTTCAGCAGCGAATGAAAATGGATCCGTTTTCGCAACTGCTGGTTCAAACATCACGATCACGGCTGCCGCAGTGGGGTGGTCATCAACGGCTGATGCTGATGACAATGGAAATCCGGATAATCACATGGATGCTGATCCAACTAACAATGCAAGTTTATCTAACACATTAACGAATCCAGTGCTGCCTAGTTTTGGACAAGAGGGAGAAACAATTACTTTAAGTTCACAGCTATTTGCTCCTATAGGTGGTGCCGACCCAGGATTAGTGGCGAGTATTCCTGGTGGAACCACTATTAGTAGTTTTACAAATGGTGTTGGCTCGACATCGAATGTGTTTTTCCCTGAAGTCGGTATTATCGAAGTTTTTGCTGAAGTTTCAGACGGCGATTATTTGGATACAGGAAATTCAAACACCGAAAACACCGATTCCGCTTCAGGATTTGTTGGTCGATTTATTCCATCTGATTTTAGTATTACTCCCACATCAATTGACGCTTCCTGTGGTTTTTCTTATATGGAAGAACCATTTGACGTGCGCTATCAAATACAGGCTAACAATACGCTAGGGGCAGTAACCACAAATTATCGTGATGGTTTTATAAAATTAAGCGCTGTAAATATTTCTCTGTTTGCCATCGATGAGCTTACACCTACGCCATTGAATTCCAGAGTTAATAATAATGGATCAGCTTTAAGTTGGTCTAACGGTGTTGCCACATCGGTATCATCGTTGAATATTGAGCGAGACCCGCTTGCATCACCCGATGGTCCTTTCAATCAAACAAACATTGGTGTAAATCTCTCTGATTCTGATGGAGTTACACTTCGAACGAGTTTACTTAATTTGGATTCCAATAACGATACTGTGGATGAAAGTATTTCTTTGGGTCAAACCGTAATTCGATTTGGCAGATTATTTCTAGGTAGCGCATTCGGTCCTGAAACCTCAAACCTTCCAGTAAAATTTTTATTGGAGTATTGGGATAGTGTAGGGTGGACAACAGCATTAGATGACAGTTGCAGTACAATTGCCCAGTCAGCAATAACCTATGATTTTAGTGGTCCAGGGGCGGGTACGATTGATGTAATTGGAAATCGAACAATTACGATCGGTGATAGCACTACGACAGGAATTTACGGGAATGATTCAGGTGGTGTAATTAACTTTAATATGGGGGATGCGGGACATTTTTTCAGTGCTCCAGGAGCAAGTACGACGGCAGGAGTGACCAATTCTGGAACATTTAATGTTCAAGTAGATATCTCGGCTTACCCTTGGTTAATTTTCGATTGGAACGAAGATGGTTTATTTAATGAAACCTTATTGCCCGAAGCTTATTATTCGTTTGGTACATATCGAGGGCATGATCGAATTATTTTTTGGCGTGAAGTTTTTTAGTGACATCAATTTACAAAGTTCTCAGAGTTTTTTCCATTTTATGTCCTACTACAAAGTTATCTACCAGTTTATCTAAGTATATTCTATGTTGTTTTTTTAGACTTAAATGATCAATACGTATATCCGGTAACTTTATTAGCGTAGTTTAATTAGCGTAGTTTATAACTTTTCAAATTCTGTAGTATCGAGATGCAGTTCAACATGCCAGCTCATCAGTTCATACGCTCGTTTCGCCGTTGAAACTATTTGCTGTAGAGTTTCAGATCCATCGCGATGCAAATTAAGCCTCAAAGCTCTCATCCCTGTAGATTGGAGTTCTATAATCTTTGATTTTATTGATTTACCTTTTTAGGCATATTTATGCCATACTTCAAAAAAGTCATACCAATTATTCAGTTTTATATAAGCAGTTTGAGAATCAGTTTCATTATATTTTTCAGCATACCAAACCGCAGTCATGCCCGCTTTTACTGAACCAAGAACATCCGTTTCCCATTTGTCGCCGATATACCAGGCATCATTTGGCTGAACCTCAAGATCTCTTAATGTCTTTTTAAATATATCTACACTTGGTTTCCTTATGCCATTGTCTGCACTCGATATAACTGCTTCAAAGTAAGAACCCAAATTATGTTTTTCAAGCTCATTCTTGATGCAATAAGAACTAAAGATTGTGTTACTAATTGCAGCAATTTTTATTCCCCGTTTTTTTAGAAATTCTAAAGCTTCTTTGACGCCATGTTTTGGTGATAATTTAACAGTTTGGTTCCACAGTAATAATTCAATTTTTTCTGCACTCAATTCGCTTCCTTTAGCGTTGAGATTGGAATTTATCCATTCTTGCAACTTAAATTCAGAAATCTCCGTTTGGCCTCGGTTGATAGCGTCATGTAATTTATCTAACGAAATATTTGAAGTTAAGTAAGGTGATAGTTCTTTATAACCTGAATTTATGGAGTAAGATATTTCCTCCAGTACAGTATCCCCTAAATCAAACATTACGGCTTTGGGCATATATACTCCATGAATCAAATGAATGAAATGGATGCCCTTCATCCAACGACATTATGGCGCGCCAAGGTATATATAAAACAAAGAGAACCCAAAGAGTAGAGTTTACAACATTTGGTACCGGTTTAGCTAAAAAGCATTTTTCATCTAGAGGATACGAATTAAGAAGAAATAATCTTTTTATAATTTTAATCATCAATTAACCAGCATATTTAGTCAGAATGGTACAAGCTAGCATCGAAATTAAGGCGTTGTGATAAATTAATGTGTTGGAAATAGCTATTTGCTATCCATTATCGCTATTTATATTTTCAAATAAGGTCATTTTTAAAAAAACAATTCGTCGATGCGCAATTACAATAAAATATCGTATTTACATTGGCTGGTAGATTGCTATATTAAGAAAGTTTTGTGTTTCCTAACATGTATATTTTATGTCAGCCATCACTCTTAAACAAAACCAAAGAGCAAAGGTCAATCGTATGATTATATTAAAGCGTTTACAAAATGGATTGGTGCTAAGCTTTTGCTTTCTATGGTGCAACACAGGTTTTTCCGAGATGAAAAGTCATAGTCACTCACAAGAAGTTAAGCAATTGATTAATGCTTTAAAACTAGAAGCTCATGTGGAGGGTGGTTATTATCGGCGCACGTTTCAAGCGGATCATCGTCCAAAGATTAAAACAGAGCATGGCGATCGCTTTTATATGACGTCGATACTTTATTTATTAACATCACAATCTCCCGTAGGGCACTTTCATCAGAATCGATCAGATATTATGCACGTGTTTCAAAAAGGAGACCCGATCACCTATTTCCTAATTTATCCTGATGGGCGATTGGAAACACGAGTTTTGGGCAGTGATATCACTAAAGGTCATGAGTTACAGTTTGTTGTATCTGGTGGCGTATGGAAGGCGTCTAAGCTTAATGATGGAGGTGAGTACGGCCTAATTACGGAAGTTGTCGTGCCAGGATTCGATTTTGACGATATGACTTTGGCTGATGCAGAGTTTTTGTCTTCGCAGTTTCCTGCACATAAAAGAGTTATTTACAAATTAGCAAAAATACGTTCTGAGGAAAAGTAAAAATCCTAACTACTCGCCATCAAAACTATTTTGGGAATCACAAGTTTTCAAAGAAGCGCGGGTCGTGAAAATTCTAATTATTAAGCCTGAGATTCCGATGAAGACGGAATCTTGTTTCGCAATCTTTTGTTAAAGGACTTTCCATTTATCGAGAAGACGTGAAAATCGATCACAAGCGTTAACTTTAAAAGACATAGCACGAGTTTATTTTTTTTTAATTTTCCGCCTCAAGAAATATCAGTCGGTTGTAACGCTTTAAAACCTTTTTGCTCCAAAGCAAATGCGACTTTTAGACAAATGTCTTCTCGCCAAGGCGCGGCGACTATTTGAACGCCAATGGGGAGTTGTTTTTCTTCTACAAAACATGGAACTGTCACACTCGGTAAGCCAATGGCTGAAATTGGTTGTGTGAAATACCCAAGATTAGGTCGTAGTGGCTGTGCTTCTCCTTTTATCTCTAGTTTTTTCTCTCCTTGTTTTGGAGCAACGCAAGGTGTTGCGGGACAAATGATAACATCCGTATCTTGAAAAATATGATTAGCCTGTTCTGCATACCATTGTCTTACCTGCTGTGCTTTTAAATACCATTCACTTGGCAGAAGTGCACCGGCAAGAAAACGATAACGTGTATCAGGATCGAAATCTTCTGGGCTATCTTGTAGATGCTTTTTATGGAGTAAACTTGACTCAATATTTGTAATTAAGTATGCGGCTGAGCGCCCCTGCAAAGCCCCTGGGATTTCTATCTTGTCTTTATCTGCAATATTTAAAGACGATTTTACTTTTTCCATGGCAAAAGCTGCATCTGGAAAATCACTACAATCAAAGTATCCGTCTGCTATTTTAATTCTTAGGTTGTTAAGTCCCTCTTCGAGTATATCGTAGGTGTTTATCGTTTCTCTTTTGACGCAAGCATGATCATTTTCGTCGAAGCCTTGCAATACGTCAAAACAAAGACTTAAATCTTTTACGCTTCTTGCTATCGGGCCCAGGTGATCTAAGCTATCGCAAAATGGGTAGGTGTTTGTTCTAGGCAATCTCCCATATGTGGGTTTTAATCCAAAAATTCCACATAGTGACGAAGGTACACGTATGGACCCATTTGTATCTGATCCTAGAGAGATTGGAGCTAGACCACCCGAAGTTGCTGCTCCTGAACCGGAAGAAGAACCTCCCGTCATTAATGTTGAATCCCATGGATTACAACAGTTGCCATAGTGTGAATTTTCACCCGTAAAATCATAAGCAAATTCGCCCATAGCAAGAGCTCCAATTAGAATGGCATCTTCCTGTTCTAATCGCTTAATGAGCAAAGCGTCTTGGCTTGCTGGTTTATTGGTCCTATTTATCTTTGATCCTGCTAAGGTAACAACCGACTCGATATCATAGAGGTTTTTAACACTAAAAGGGATGCCGGCTAGCTTACCTAGTTTCTGTCCTTTCGCTACTTTGTTATCTATATCTTTCGCTTTTTTTAGTGCGCGCTCCGAGCATATATGTGTATAGGCATTTAACTTAGGATTTAGTACTGAAATACGAGACAGATAAAATTCAATAATGCTTGATGCTGAAGTTTCGCCTTTATGTACTAATTTAGAAATGTTGTGAGCATACTCAAAGGGATTACTAAACACCGAGACCTCTCCTGTTTTATACAATTACTGATTTAGTTTTTTGGGCCTAAACGTTGGAGCAAAATCAGAAGTATCCGCTTCAATATCTGCCGTCTCAATAATGTGCATCATTTTTTTTGCCGTAAGAATATGATTGACTACCTCTGGTTTCCAGGCTTCGTTTATTTCAAGTTTAACGATGCTGGCCATAAATTCGATATATAATGTTGGATCGAAATTATCGTTGGACATTTATCTAGATTTCCTAAGTTTTCAAAGGGATTTACTTGGTAAAATTTAATTTTAGTCATTCTAAAATTCTGACTAAAAGGACAAAAATACCCAGTATGAATATTAAATATTAATTCTCTATTCCATCACATAAAATCATATTGCATTTTTTAGAATTTCTGCGTCGCATATCATGAATAGATTTTAAATCGGGGTCATTTAGCCAGGATTTAGCGACTTTTCGAGAAGGATATTGCATAACAACAATTCTCTTGCTCCGCCATTCTCCGTCAAGAGTTTCTGGGTCGCCACCTCGAACAAGATATCTTCCTGAATATTTTTTTAAAGTAGGTGTAATTAAACGAATATATTCTTTATAAGAATCACTGTCGTTAATTTCAATATCAACAATAATATAAGCTGTCAAATGCGGTCTCAATAGGTTTTATTCAATTACAGTTTCAGGGTAAAAATGTGTATGCCAGTGTTTGGCTATATCAACCCGTTTACAAATCCATACGTTTTCGTGTTTTAAGACATATTCGATAAATCTTTGCAACGATTTCATCCTAGCTGGCCTTCCTACAATACGACAATGTAATCCAATATTCATGAGTTTTGGCGATTCGTTTCCTTCCTCGTAAAGCACATCAAAACAATCTTTTAAGTAGGAATAGAATTGATCGCCACAATTAAAACCTTGCGGAGACGCAAAGCGCATATCATTGGTATCTAATGTGTAAGGAATAACTAAATGAGGTTTTTCGTAATCTAATACCCAATAAGGTAGATCATCGGCATAACTATCTGAATCATACAAAAAGCCACCGGCTTCAATGATTAAGTCTCGTGTATTTGGGCTATCCCGACCCGTATACCAGCCCAATGGCTTTTCGCCAGTTATTTTCTCGTGCGTATCGATAGCCAATTGAACTTGCGATCGTTCTTTTTCAATAGACATAAATTGATGGTCTATCCAACGATAACCATGGCTTGCTATTTCCCAGCTTGAGGACTTCATTGCGGCAACGGCTTCTGGGTTTCTAGCGAGTGCCATAGCAACACCATAAACGGTAATCGGAAGAGAGTAGCGCTCAAAAAGCTTGTAAAGACGCCAAAAACCGGATCGGCTGCCATATTCATAAAGCGACTCCATACTTTTATGTCTTGCTGGGTAAGCTTTAGCTCCTATTATCTCTGATAAAAAAGTTTCTGAGAATTGATCGCCATGTAAAATACTGTTTTCAGCTCCTTCCTCATAATTGAGTACAAACTGAACCGCTATTTTTGCATTGTTTGGCCAGGGTTTTTTGGGTGGGTTATTAGCATAACCCACAAGATCACGAGGATAATCTTCTTGCATATTTTTCCACTACGGTGTGTTCGCTCGAGTTAAATTTAACATCGTTTTTTTTAAGCGTCATTAGATAAAAGATCAGAGAATGAAAAAATTATATTGCCCGGTCACTGTGCAAAGAATTTCTTTTTGCACTGAAAGTTTTCATTTTTGCCTAAAATTTTTATTTGAGTTTTATTCAAATAAAACGCCAATCCATGTTGTATCGTACATCAAGTTGATGACTAAGCATTTCAATTTTGCGAAAGGATATGACATTTTTCGCTATTTAGCCTGATATATTTTATATATTCAAAAACATGACCAATCGGACAGGAATTGGCATATTGCTTGCTCTAAATCGCTCGGTAGGTATTCTTGGGCTTTAAGTAGCAAACCATCTTAATGAAATTATTGACGCCGTTGGTTTGTTGCAGAATGATTTTTAAAAAGTTTATCCACTCTTCAAAATCTAAAAATTTTTACAGGTGCTTTTATGAGGTTTTCTTACCAAGGGCTCGTCGCTCTTGTATTCGGTTTGTTTTGCAGTATGGCTAACAGTCAGCAAGAAACCATCGATAAACAAGTGGCAATTAATACATCAGCGGCAAAAAGCCAGGCTAAGATTGATAAGCTTGATAGTCAGACTGCCGATGATTTTCAAAGATACCGCGCTGCTATTGCGAGGTCAGAAAGCCTGAGTATTTACAATAAACAGCTTAAAAGGTTGATTGAATCTCAAGTTGAAGAAATTGATTCAATCAAAAGACAAACTAATCAAATAGAGTCAATTGAAATTGGTGCATTGCCTTTTATGTTGGAAATGACAGCAACACTGGAAAAGCTAGTGAATGCCGATGTACCTTTTTTGCGAGATGAAAGACTTACGCGTATTGAGCATTTAAAAGAACTGATTGATCGAGCGGATGTAAGTGCAGGTGAAAAATACCGCAGAATTATGGAGGCCTATTTGGTTGAAGCGGAATATGGCCGAACGATAGAGGCATATCGCGGCGAGTTATCCCAAAGTGACGAGGTAATTACGGTTGACTTCCTCCGATTTGGTCGCATTGGACTTTTTTATCAAACTTTAGATGGAAAAAAGACCGGACGATGGAATTCAACTTTAAGTCAATGGGAAACCCTAAAACCCAAATATCGAAGTAGTATTCGAGATGGTTTAAGAATTGCCCGAAAGCAGGCTCCTCCTGCACTATTGAAACTCCCATTTAACGCTCCAGAGGCTGGCTAATGAAGAACGCAATTCAATTTATTACTTGTTTCTTATTGTTATCTATGCCATTTACAGACTCTTTGGCCCAAGGTGCTGCTAGTCTGACTGATTTGCTTGATGAAGTTGCTGCAATGGGTAAAGAAGAAGCGGCTCTTAATAAAAAACGAGAAGCTAAGTTTCGCTCAGCAGCATCTGATCAAAAACAGTTATTGCAAAGTGCGCTGTCAGAAGTTACTAAGCAGGAATCACTTAGAGATCAATATCGAAAGACATTTGATGAAAACGAAGTTTTATTAGCAGAGCTTCAAGAAATCTTGGATCGGCGCACAGGAGATCTTGGCGAACTTTTTGGTGTTTTCCGTCAAACAGCTGATGATGCTGAAACTGTCGTTTTTTCGTCCTTGATAAGCCTAGAGTATCCACAAAGAAAAGATGAAATAGCGGATCTCGCCGCAAGTACTGAAGTACCAACCATTGATCAGATGCGAAAGCTGTGGGAAATTTTGATTGCGGAAACCGCCCAGTCAGGTGAGTTAACGCGTTTTGATGGCTCCATTGTCGATCCTGATGGGTCGGCTTATGAATCCATTATTACGAGGGTAGGGGCGTTTAACGTAGTAAGTGGTAATAAATACCTAAATTATTTATCGCAAGACAATGTTGTGGTTGAGTTAGCGCGCCAGCCACCAAGTTATGTGCAGTCAACGGCAAGTGCTTTATCTAAAGCTGGATCAGGCGAACTCGTTGATTTTACGGTCGATCCTTCGCGCGGTGCGTTGTTAGGGCTTTTAGTTCAATCGCCTAGTTTAATGGAGCGAATTGAGCAAGGTGGCACAGTAGGTTACGCGATTATTGCTGTGGGTATTATTGGTTTGCTTATTGTATTGGAGAGATTTTTACGATTGTTCCGTATTAAATCGCGAATTAATCGACAGCTTAAGAACTTAGACGCGGTAGATTTAAATAACCCCGTAGGTAGAATTTTAAATGTTTATTTTGAAAACAAACATTTAGATCTAGAAACAATCTCTCGAAAACTGCAAGAGATTGTCATCAAAGATATGGCTGAAATCAAAAAGGGTTTAGCCGTAATTAAAGTGTTGGCGGCTGTAGCTCCGTTGATGGGATTATTGGGTACAGTTGTGGGGATGATTGGAACCTTCCAAGCTATTACATTGTTTGGTACAGGTGATCCAAAGCTTATGGCAGGAGGAATCTCTCAAGCCCTAATAACAACGGTATTAGGTTTGTGCGCAGCGATTCCATTATTGCTAACCCATAGTTTGTTAGCTTCGCGAATTACTCAAATGGGTAAAATTATTAGTGAACAAGCGGCTGGATTAATGGCCAAGAAAGCAGAGGCTGACGCAAAAGGAGCTGCCTAGTGGATTTCTTATCAATGTTTAGAGACTTTATGGATAAAGGGGGCGATGTATTGTGGGCTATTTTGATATTGGCTATCTGGCTTTGGTGGAATTTGCTAGAGCGCTACTGGTATTTTTTCCAAGAGCATAAATCTAAATTAAAAGCCTGTCTCTCTGAATGGAATACGCGAGATGATCATTCATCGTGGTATGCTGACTTTGAGCGAAAAAAATTAATCTCTGAATTAGATTGCCTTATGTTGCGTAATATGAAAATCATTCCAACGCTGATTGCGCTATTGCCAATGTTTGGGCTATTAGGGACGGTGACAGGAATGATTCAAGTGTTCGACGTGATGGCCTTCATGGGCTCTGGAAATCCAAGAGCAATGGCCGATGGTGTAAGTGCCGCAACTATACCGACAATGTCTGGGATGGTCGTTGCTCTTGTTGCCATTCCTTTTGCTACAACGTTAGATCGGCGTTATAAAAAAGAACTTCGCGAACTTAAAATTGCTTTAAAATAAAGGCTAAACTATGTCAGATTCAAATTTTTCAATTGAAGATGAAGAAGACAGTCAAATTGATTTGACGCCCATGTTAGATGTCGTATTTATCATGTTAATCTTTTTTATCGTTACCTCTACATTTGTAAAAGAGGCTGGAGTTGATGTGAGTCGACCCAATGCGGATACAGCAGTAGTCACAAAATCTAATAGTATCCAAATTGGTATTACGGCTAATAATCAGATTTTTATGGATAAAAGACTTGTTGACAAGCGCGCTGTTCGCGCAAATGTGGAGCGAGGTCTAGCTGAAAATCCGGGTGCTGCTGTGATTATTGTCGCGGACTCCGATTCTAAAACTGAAACATTAATTGAGGTTATGGACCAGGCGCGAATCGCTGGCGCGGAAAATGTTTCTGTTGCCGCTGATGAAGGAAACTGATGTGCAGATAGTTGCTCCCAGCTTTATTGTGAAACAAGTTTTTCTTGTTGGATTATCTGTTTTTATTGGTTTGCTTTTATTTCTAATGATGCATTTTTTAATTAGATCCGATGGATTAGTGCAACAAGAAGAAGGTGAGCGTACCTACTTAAACTTTGTACGCGTTGATAACAGCGACCAAGATGTACAAACTAAAAAACGTAAGCCACCCAAAGAGCCTCCGCCTCCGGAAACTCCGCCAGAAACACCAGAGATGACACAGCAATTAGCTAATGTGAATTCAAGTCTCAATATGAATATGCCATCGATTGGAATCCCAATAAATTCCGGTGATGGTCCATTCTTAGGGGCGCTGAGTCAAGGAGACGGTTTAGCTGGGTTCGATACAGATGTGATACCTGTTGTGAGGATTCCGCCTACTTATCCTCGCAATGCGAAGCAAGCAAAGATACAGGGTTGGGTAACAATGTCAGTGACAATAAATCCTGATGGTACGGTTTCTGGTGCTAAGGTACTGGAATCTGACCCTCCTCGACTTTTTGATAAGGCTGCTTTGGATGCGATAAAGCGTTGGAAATTTCGCCCTAAGATTGTAAATGGTACGCCGGTTGCTCAGAATGCAAAACAGACGATTGAATTTAAATTAGGTGGTGCGTAAGTTGAAAAAAAATCTAACCGTACTTCTTATTTTGCTCTTAGCTTTACCTGCTATTGGTGCTAAAAACTCAGTTTCTGGAAAGACATTTAAGAAGCTTACGGAAATACAAGAAATAATGGGTGAGGGGAATAGTAGTGAGGCATTTCTTCAGTTAAATGCCCTGCTAGCAGATGTTGAGTCTGACAGCTTAGATCAGGCATTGACGTTACAGACTCTCGGTTATGTGGAAATGGCTAGAGAAAACTTCCCTGAAGCTATTAAGCATTTGAAAGCAAGTCTTGCCCTAAATGTGTTGCCACAGAACGTGGTTTATAATGTTGGTTATATGGTGGCACAATTACATGCGGCCCTTGGTGAATTTGATGAAGCTTTAGTTTTTGCCGAGAGTTGGTTCCAGAAATTGGAAGAACCGAAACCAGATCAGTTAATTTTTATGGCGAATATTTATGCTCAAACGAAACAATATGAAAAATCGATTCCCTATGTTGAGCGTGCAATTAGTGTTGCTGAAAAACCAAAAGAAACTTGGTTTCAATTGCTCACAGCGGGATACTTCGAGTTAGAACGTTTTAACGAAGCCGCTAAATCTTTACAAAAAACGATTGACAACTGGCCAGATAAGTCTGGGTATTGGGAACAGCTTGCCAGTGTTTACGTGCTGTTAGAAGATGAGTCATCAGCATTATCTGTTTTAAAACTTGCATTTATTCAAAATATTCTCGAAAAAGAGAACACCTTCAAATCTTTAATTCAATTAGCAGTAGCAAACGGAGTGCCGGAACATGCGGCGAGATTAATTGAACTTTGTTTTGCGGAAAACTATCTGCCACAAAATAAGGAATATTTAAAAATGTTAGCGGTGGCATTAACTGCAGCTAAGGAAAGGGATGCGGCAATATTGGCCTATAAGAGGCTAGCGAATATTAGTGAAGAAGGTGATCCTTGGATTTCTATTTCAAATATTTATGTAGAAAAAGGAAGTTGGGGCGAAGCCGAAACAGCGTTAAAAAGTGCGCTACAAAAGAAATTAGAAGAACCTGGAAAGGCCTGGCTATTGTTAGGTATATCACAAGCAGAACTCGGAAAATTTGGCGACGCGAAGAAATCACTCAAGAAAGCCGGCGCCTATGAAAATACAGAGCGTTCTGCGTCGAAATGGATTCGCTATGCGGAAGACATGAGACGTCAAGCAGAATGGATTGCGCAATTTGATTAGCGAAGTTTCCCGTTGCTCTAAATGAATAGTTTTTATTAAGTCTTATGTCTAAAATTTCCTTTGTCGCACCACATAAGCAAGCTGCGGAAATTGGGTTGAAATTCTTGAAGGATGGTTGCTCTGCTGTGGATGCTATGGTCGCTTCTGCTGCGGCCATTACAGTACTTTATCCTCACATGAACAGTATTGGTGGCGATAGTTTTTGGTTGATCTCCAAGCCTGGTGAGCCGCCTATAGCGATTGATGCTTGTGGAGACTCTGGTGGTGATGCAAGCGAAGAATTTTATATCAATAACAACTATGTAAATAATAGTGTTGCATTTATTCCTGAGAAAGGACCCGGTGCCTGCGTCACTCAAGCAGGAACACTTGCAGGGTGGGAACTAGCGAGATCAATTCAATCTACTCGTATTGGAGGTTCCGCTGTTGGGTTAAACGACCTGTTGGATCCGGCTATTAAATTGGCTAAAGAAGGCGTCGTCACAACGCGGAGTCTTTCACAAGCCGTAAAAAAGAGTTTAAATGAAATAAAACTTGGTGAAGATTATGTCGACGAATTTTTACACACGTTTGCACCGGACTGCATTCCTCCTAAAATAGGAGAAAAAATAACAAATAGATCGCTTGGCGAAACTTTTGAACGTTTATCGGAAAAGGGTTTGAGGGACTTTTATGAAGGTAGCTTAGCCAGTGAAATAGCACATTATTTTGAGAATCAAAATAGTCCAATCAGATTGGATGATTTTGTTAATTTTGATGCGAAAGAAGTTAAACCAATAAGCGTTAATTTATCCGTTGGCAAGATATATAACTTACCCCCACCCACTCAAGGAATCGCTTCGTTAATCATATTGGGAATCTTCGACAGAATTTACCGTTCTGACATGAGCGAATTACAAGCTCTCCATGGTTTGATTGAAGCAACCAAACAAGCGTTTTATGTTCGTGATAAGTATATTACAGATCCCGACTGGATGATGGGTCAAGAAGTTGAAAACTATTTAAGACAAGATTCGTTAAAGTTGTTTGCCGAAAATATTAATCAGCAAGCAATGCCTTGGCCGAGGATTGCCGAACCTGGAGATACTGTTTGGATGGGATGTGTTGATAAAGACGGTGTGATGGTTAGTTTTATTCAAAGCATCTATTGGGAATTTGGTTCGAGTGTTGTCGTTCCAAATACTGGAATTGTTTGGAACAATCGTGGACTAAGTTTTAAACTCGACTCTACACATCATAATTATTTAGAGCCAAACAAGAAACCTTTACATACTCTTAACCCTGCATATGCCGAATTAAATAATGGATCTCGAATGGTTTATGGAGCCATGGGTGGTGAGGGTCAGCCGCAAACACAATCAGCTATTTTTACTCGGGCAATATACCAAGACGTATCGCTTGAGGATGCCATAAGTGACGGTAGATGGTTGTTAGGTAGAACCTGGGGAGAAGATACGTCGGATTTAAAAATAGAACGTTCGCTTTACCAGCGAGTAGGAAAAGATTTAGAAGAGAGGCAACATCAAATTAAAGAGATTGCAGATCACCAAGAAATAATGGGGCATGCCGGAGCGATAAAACTAGATGGAGCAAAAGATATTGAAGCTGCTACAGACCCGCGTTCTAATGGAGCGGCATTGATTGGATAATTATTTCTAAAACGAAATCTATGCATTTGGACTCGAAATTAATGAAAAGTTGGAGTTGTAAAGAACTATGATGGAGTGGTTACCAATAGCGTTTGCCCTAATTGTTACCGGTGCGGTGGCTGGCATTCTCGCGGGGCTTTTGGGTGTAGGTGGTGGAATTGTAATTGTTCCAGTGCTTTATTTTATATTTCAATCGATTGGGATTAGTGCAGCAACATCTATGTCCGTCGCAACTGGTACGTCGTTGTTAACAATTATAGCCACCAGCATTTCGTCTATTAAAGCACATGGTAAGCGGGGAAATATTGAGGTGCCTATTGTAAAGAATTGGGTTTTATATATTGTTATCGGCGTCTTGGTAGGCGCTTTTTTTGCAACAGAATATGGCGGCGTGATAGCAAGTTTAATTTTTGGTGTAATCGCAATTTTAATAGCGGGTAATATGTTGTTTCGAGCAAAAGCAGCAGCTTTGTTTCAATCGCTGCCTAATCGGTTGATCCAAGGTGTATTGGGGATTTTTGTTGGAAGTGTTTCTTCTGTTATGGGAATAGGGGGCGGCACTCTAGGCGTGCCAATCTTGACTGCATTCAATATTGAAACACATAAAGCGGTTGGAACGGCAGCGGTTTTTGGTTTGATTATTGCGATTCCTGGAGCGCTAGCAATGTTCTTTTTTGCCAGTACGCCTACCGATGCGCCTATTGCTACTTTTGGATTTGTTAACTTATTAGGCTTTGCTGTAATTGTCCCTCTTACTGTTATGTTGGCGCCAGTGGGCGTTAGGATTGGGTCTAATATTGATAGCGTTTTATTAAAGCGAATCTTCGCCTTATTTTTGTGTTTAAGTGGGTTAAGAATGATATATCAATCAATTGGAGTATTTACGTCCTAATGAATAGTCTCATAGGTAAATCATTCACACCACCGGCTCGCTTGCTTATGGGTCCAGGGCCGATAAACTGCGATCCCCGTGTTCTACGTGCTATGTCCTATCAACTGGTGGGACAATTTGATCCTTCTATGACTCAATGCATGAACGAAACTATGGCGTTATATAG
Source organism: Cellvibrionaceae bacterium (assembly GCA_965262305.1). GTDB lineage: Bacteria > Pseudomonadota > Gammaproteobacteria > Pseudomonadales > Cellvibrionaceae > CBDHEY01. The sequence continues at coordinate 28,725 of CBDHEY010000004.1, read as the reverse complement.
GGATGTGTTTAAAACTGTTAATCGTTGGACTTTTCTTGTAGATAGTACGTCTCGGGGTGGCATCGAAGCTGCAATGGTGTCGTTATTGACACCTGGTGATAAAGTGTTAATTCCTGTTTTTGGTCGCTTTGGTTTACTTCTAACAGAAATTGCGAAGCGTTGTGGTGCCGAGGTAATTCCAATAGACATTGAATGGGGAAAAGTCGCTGATCCTGAGTTAATTTCCGAGGCGATTGATAAAAATAAACCCAAGCTTGTTGCACTTGTTCAAGGTGATACATCAACTACCATGTGTCAACCCTTAGAAGAGATCGGTAAAATTTGCCGAGAAAAAGGCGTACTTTCTTATTGCGATGCGACCGCATCAATTGGTGGAAATGACTTTAGAACCGACGAATGGAATATTTCCGTAGTCACTGCAGGATTACAAAAATGTTTATGTGGTCCTTCTGGCAGTGCACCTATTACTATTAATGACGAAGCTGCGGAACTCATTCGTCAAAGAAAACATATTGAACTGGGTATTAAGGATGAGAATCATCAAGACGCAGACGGAGAAACCATTCGCAGTAATTATTTTGACTTAGCTATGATCATGGATTATTGGAGCGAAGCGCGTTTAAATCACCACACAGAAGCTACAAGTATGTTATTTGGGGCTCGTGAATGTGCCCGAATTCTTTTAGAAGAAGGAGTCGATAATGCTATCGCGCGCCATAAATTAAATGGCAATGCGCTCGCTGCTGGACTGGAAGCCATGAATTTAGAGCTTTATGGTGATCAAAAAAATCGAATGTCCAATGTGGTAGGCGTGTACATCCCAGAGAGCATTAAAGGGGAAGCTGTGCGCGGACAGATGCTTCATGATTTCGGTATAGAAATTGGTACCTCGTTTGGTCCTTTACACGGTGTGATATGGCGAATTGGCGCTATGGGGTATAACTCGCGGAAAGACACTGTCTTGCAAACTTTGGCGTGTTTAGAGCAGGTGTTGCTGCAACAAGGCCATAAGTTTTCTAACGGTGTGGCTATTGAGGCTGCGTTAAATCAATATGGACTTGGTTAATCGAGGTTTTGTATGAGTATGAATAAAAATCGCTTGTTGGAATGGGTTTCTACTGCACCTAAAGCTGAACTTCATTTACACATAGATGGCAGTATTCAACCCCATAGAGTCTTAGACCTTGCGGAAAAAAATAAAATTAATATTCCTTATAAGGATGAAGATCAGATTCGCGAAGCCTATCAGTTTGAAAATCTTCAGAGTTTTCTCGATTTATATTATTTAGGTGCCTCAGTACTTAAAGAAGAGAGCGATTTTTATTTGCTCATGAAAGATTATCTTCTTAAATGTCGGGAACAAAATATTGTGCATGCGGAAATTATGGTCGAGCCTCAAACCTATTTTCCTAATGGTGTTCGCTTTGAAACCATGATGTCCGGTTTTGAAAAAGCCATTAGTGAAGCCAAAACAGAATGGGGGCAATCGACATTCTTAATTTTGAGCTTCCTAAGACACTTAACCGAAGAAAAAGCTATTGAAACGCTAGAGCTTGCGGAACCTTTTCGAGAAAAGTTCGTAGCAATTGGTTTAGCAAGTTCAGAGCTGGGAAACCCTCCAGAAAAATTTAAAAATTTATATGCGAAGGCAGAGTCTAGAGGATACAAGTTAGTGGCCCATGCAGGCGAAGAAGGGCCACCTGATTATATAAAAAAATCTTTAGATTTGTTACATGTTCAGCGTATTGACCATGGTGTTCGGGCCAGTGATGATAGAAAATTACTTGATGAGTTAAGGAATAAAAAAATTCCACTTACGGTTTGTCCTTTATCAAATATAAAGCTTTGTGTGTTCGAGAAGATGAAAGATCACAATATTCTTCAGCTTCTTGAAAATCAAATCAGAGTCACCGTGAATTCGGATGATCCGACATACTTTGGTGGCTTCATAAATGAAAATTATTTTGCCTTGATTGAAGAGTTAAATGCGAATGAAGAGCAAATTTTTTCTCTTGTTAAAAATAGCTTCTATGCTAGTTTTTTGGATGACAAAGAGAAGCAGCAATATATCGGATCAGTAGAAGATCATTTTTCTAACATTTATGCATCCATTTGATAAACAAGTAACAATAAATTCTCCAAGTGCTGCGCGCCTGTTAAGCAGGTGCGATTTTTTAGCAGGACTAAGCTCGATAGACTATGGTATCTATCGCAATTATTTATCTAAAGAACACAAGTTATGTAATCAAAAAGTGGGCGAATGGATGCAGATTGCTGGTATGCAAACTTGGGAAGATGCTGCGGGAAACTGTTGGGGTCGCTATTTAAGTGAAATACCAGATGCGCCGATACTGATATTGGGAAGTCACCTGGATACTGTTAAAAATGCGGGCCGTTATGATGGTATTCTTGGTGTACTCTGTGCTATTGAGTTAGTAGAAAAGCTTGTTGAGAATAATATAAAACTACCTTTTACGATTGATGTTGTTGGATTTGCTGATGAAGAAGGTGCTCGTTTTGGCGCTACATTGTTGGGTAGTCGAGCCGTTGCCGGTACTTGGGATAAAGAATGGTTTAAACTAAAGGATGTCGACGGTATCTCAATGGAACAGGCATTCAACGATTTTGGTTTGGATCCTAGTAATATTTTATTGGCTGATCGCAGTAAAGAAGATCTGCTGGGGTATTTTGAAGTTCATATTGAGCAGGGACCGGTCCTAGAGGAGTTAGATAAACCAGTTGGTGTCGTTAATGCTATCGCCGGCGCAAAAAGATTTCTTATTGAACTTCATGGTATGGCTGGGCACGCAGGCACAGTGCCAATGAAAATGCGTAGAGATCCTTTGATTATTGCCGCAAAAGCGATTGGTCTAATCAATGAAGCCGCCATCAGCATTGGAGTTTTAGCCACAGTTGGTCAGATATCTGCAACTCCTGGAGCTGTTAATGTGATTCCTGGTGGCTGCCAGTTTAGTCTTGATATCCGTAGTGGTGAAGATTCATTACGTGATAGTGCAATCAATGATATATTTGATTCGATTAAATCTTTGTGTGTTAAAACTGACATTCACTTTTCGTTTAAAGAAATCCACTCTGCCAAAGCTGTGAAATGTGATGAGGATATTCAAATGCTTTGCGAAAGCGCTATGCGAACTCTTGATATCGAACCGACTAAGCTTCTTAGTGGTGCCGGACATGATGCGATGGCTTTTTCTAAGGTAACAAAATTGGGTATGCTTTTTGTTCGATGTAAGGGTGGAGTTAGCCATCATCCAGAAGAATCGGTGGAACTAGAGGATGTTAATCATGCACTAAATACACTTTATAGTATTGTTACTGGGTTCAACTTAGTCAAATAAAGTGGACAGAACCAACTCTTTTATTGCATTCAATTAGTCTTCTTTTTGTTTAGCAGACACCTGAATAATTTCTAATAGTTCCCTTCTCTCCTCGGGTGTCATATTAGTAATGTTTCCCAAAGGCATGTATTGTGTTGAAACTACCTTAAAAATTTGTGACTGGTATGTATGCATATCTTTAATGGTTTCTAAAACAATACCAGCAGGCGCTGCTTGAAAACCGTCGAAGGTTGGAATATCTGCATGGCACCCTGTGCAGTGGGTATTCACCAATGAAATAAGTCGTTGTTCTATTTTCTCCCGATTTAATTGAGTTAAATCTTGTTTTTTATGCGCTTGGCTTTGAATAAATAACATAAATAGGATTAGGCAAATAATACCACTCGCCGATTGCACGAGAATAATTGGCTTAAAAATACCTCTATGTCGAAGATTAAAAAAATGTCTCGCATACGCAGTTAAGATAATAATGACTATCAACGCAATCCAGTTATATTCAAATCCATACAAAAAAGCATAGTGATTACTTATCATGGTAAATATAACAGGAAGGGTAAAATAGTTATTATGAATTGAACGGGTCTTTGCCATCTCCATTTTTTCTTTGTTGGGTTGTTCTCCCGCATTTATTGCACTAATAAACCCTCTCTGTGCAGGCATAATTCCGAAATAAACATTTGCGGCCATGATAGTAGCCATTAATGCACCCATGTGTAAGTATGCGGCACGTGCAGAAAAAAGTTGATGAGATATCCATGAAAAAAAAATGATGTGAACTATCATCATAGTGATAAATACCCCAGCTTTTTGGGCAAAACCAAATCTGATGAGTAATTCATACAATGCATAGCCTATTAACAAAAATAGAATACTAGCGAAGATAGAAAGGTATGGAGTGGTAATGAATGAATCTGAATTAGTGAGATATAAATCAGCTTGTAAATAGTAAATCACAATTAACAGTAATGCACCTGTAATCCAAGTGCTATAAGCTTCCCATTTAAACCAGTGCAAATTATCGGGCATGTTCTCCGGCGCAAGTTGATATTTCGCAACTTCGTAGATTCCACCTCCATGGAATGCCCAAAGATCACCTTTGACTCCTTTATTTTTTTTCCACTCTGGTGGTATTTCTAAACTGTTGTCTAACCAAACAAAATAAAAAGAAGCACCCACCCAAGCAATTGCTGTGATGACGTGAAGCCATCTTAAAATTAGACCTAACCAATCCAGAAGTAGCACATCCATCATGAGACTGCCATTCCTATATGTTGCTGAGATTTTTTAACGCTTGGCGTTTGTTCGTGGGCTAGTTCACCTAGAATGTACGTCTGATCAATGAGCCTTTCATCGCCCATAGTGATGTAGAGAAATAGTTCCTCGTCGATAGTTTTTATCTCATTAATACGTCTTGATATAGAATTAATATTATGGGGGTTTACTACAATGAAATCGGCTTCTTTTCCAGTTTCTAGGCTGCCCACGAACTTGTTTATTCCCATCACCTTTGCGGCCCCCAGTGTTGTTAAGTAAATACTTTCTTCTGGCGAGAGAGATGCTCCGTGCATCTGACATACCTTGTACGCATCTAGCATGGTTTTAAATTGAGACAAACTTGTGCCTGCGCCTACGTCTGTTGCCAACCCCAAATTTATACCTTTATTTCTGGCTTTTTCTATATCGAAGAGACCACTACCAAGAAATAAATTAGAAGACGGACAAAATGCAATATTACTTCCTGAATCTGCTAGTCGATTCCACTCACTTTCACTAAGATGAATGCAATGAGCGAAAACAGACCTATTGTTTACTAGGTGATGTATTTCGTATGTATTCAGATAGTCTTTTGCATCTGGAAATAGCTTTGCCGTCCAAATTAACTCATCGGAATTTTCGCTCAAATGAGTTTGCATCATCACGGTTTCATTGGCCTGTAAAAGCTGTCCAGCAATCCGTAATTGTTCTCTGGTGGAAGTTCCAGAAAATCTAGGAGTAATCGCGACTCCTAGGCGGCCCCGTTCATGCCATTTGTCGATTATATCTTGGCAAAGCTTTTTACTTTCTTGAGTATTATCTAAAAGCGCTTTTGGAGCATGGCGATCCATCAAAATTTTACCCGCAATTACCCTCATTTTTTTTGCGTGAGCGAGATTTAAAAAATTATCACAGTTTTCAGAATGTACCGTGGTAAACACCATGGCACTTGTTGTACCGTTCTTTAATAGTTCACATATAAATTTCTTGTTTTTCGTTTCACGGTATTCTTTGTTCGAGAATCGTATTTCTTCCGGGAAGGTATATTTTTCAAGCCAGTCCAAAAGTTTTTCGCCATAGCTGCCAACAATTTCCAATTGCGATGAATGGACGTGAGGGTCGATAAAGCCTGCGAGGATTAAACAGTGTGGCTTGTAAATACAGCTATTTATATCAAACCCCTGTTCTTTTAGGATCCAGGTTTCCTCAACCAGCTGGATAATTCCATCTTTGATAACGATTATGCCGTCTTCAATATAACGCCATTTGTGTTTACCAAGACAATCCACCTCGTTTATATAAGTAAAAATACGGCTTCGTATTGAAAATTCATTCATGTTCGCTTTCCTGTCAACTACCTCTATATGTCGTGTATCCGAAAGCGCTTAATAGTAAGGGTATGTGATAGTGCTGTGAGCTATCCCTTATATTGAAAGAGATAGTTATATCGCCATAGAAAGTATCTAAATTTTGTTCTGTAAACCATTTTTGAGTCATAAATTTGATCTGCCATAATCCTTGTGATAAATCGAAATTACAATTCCAAGTATCTATTCTTCCATTGGAATTGGTCAATCCCGTGGCTATTGGATTTTCTTCTTTCGGAGGATACAACAACACATTCACGTTAGCTGCAGGTTTCCCTAAATGTGTGTCGAGTATATGTGTAGTAATGTATGAATTCATGGTTGATTTACTTTAACGTGATTATTTTATCCATTCGACTAATTAAAATTTTTCCCTGTTCTATCAAGGCATTTTGAATTTCTTGGCTTCTAGAGTTGTTGATGCGCTGTCTAAGAATCAATAGCATCTCCTCCGCTTGTTTTCCAGAGGCAAAAACAATAAAAATAAAACCAAATTTCTTTTCATATTTTTCGTTTTCTAATTTTAATTCAAGAAGTGTTTCTTCACTGGCTTCTTTTACTTGCCCTTGTTCTGCGTTTGCCTGAACCGCAAATTTATTGCGTAGCACGTCAATATCGCCAATCTTGGGGTGATGTGAAAAAGCTGTGAGAGCCTCTGTCTCGTCGGACCCCATCCAGAAAATTTTTGCGCTATCAAGTAGTTTTTCTTTGCTCTCAAAAGGTCGTGCCTCTAGCATTTTCTCAGACCATTTTTCACCATAGCAACATGAAAGAAGTAACGGTTTTGCTGCTGCTTTTTCTGCTTGATTAAATTCCTCTAAGTTCATGATTTAAGATTCTACCTCAATAACCACTTCATTCTCTAATTCGCTTATTAAATTGTCAATTTGTCGCTTGCCAAGTCCTAATTCACTAGATGTTTGATCCGCCGTAGAATTTATAATGGGCAGTACTTGCGCTGCAATTGAGACAGCAATTTCCATAGGGTACTTTCCTTTTAATTCTGGAACACCAATCGGACAATAAAATGAATTAATATCTTTTTCTGAAAAGGCGTTGCTTTTAAGTCGTTTACGGAATCTTAAACTCTTAGTATTTGAGCCAATTAAACCTATGTATTTGCAATCCTTTCTATCAAGTAACAATTCCAATATCTGAAAATCCAAGTTGTGGCTATGTGTCATTATAATGCACAGGGAACCCGGATTAATTTTATTAATATATAGATTGATGTCTTTTTCAGTATGTATACTAACTGATGCATCAATTTGCTCTGGAAATTCTTTTTCACGATTGTCTACCCAATAGGTACGTGCATTAACCTGAGAAAGTATTTTTACTAAGGCTTTGCCAACATGACCTGCGCCAAAAATGTGAATTTCTGGGCGGTTAAAAAAATAGGGTTCAAATAATACGGATACTGCGCCACCACAACACTGATTTGCGCTTGCACTCAAATTAAAGCTTTGTAATTTTTGTTGCCTGCTATTAGAAATTAACATACTTTGCGCTTCTGCGATTACTTTATATTCGAAAGTACCACCGCCAATTGTGTCAAAGCATGCTTCTTTAGTAACAAGCATTTTCGCACCGCAATTTCTAGGCGTGGATCGCCGAGTGTTTACAATGGTGACGAGAATAAAAGGTTGATTCGTCTTGTGACAATGAGAAATGGCCTCAATCCAATTTAATCGATTAATTTTTTGACTCCTCCATATATAACATGGCGTCTTCAATACACTCGTAAACTTTTTCCGGTGTAGCGGGCGCGTCCAATTTCGGGCTGTATTTGTAATTCGTTATGCTGGCGCAGGCATCTCGTAAAGCACACCAAACTGATATTGCTAACATCAATGGAGGCTCTCCAACGGCTTTAGAATGATAAACAGTATTTGCATGATTTTCTTGTGTATAAAGCTTCACAGAAAATTTTTCTGGGACATCTGATGACGTAGGTATTTTATAATTAGCCGGGCTATTGGAAATTATATTACCTTTGTTATCCCAGAGTAATTCTTCCGTTGTTAACCAACCCATACCTTGAATAAAACCACCTTCAATTTGGCCTATATCTACCGCCGGATTAATAGAGTTTCCAACATCGTGAAGAATATCAACCTGGTCAATCTTGTATTCGCCTGTTAGTAGGTCAACAGTCACTTCCGAACAGGCAGCGCCATTGGCGAAATAATAAAAAGGTTTTCCTTTACCCTGTTTACGGTCATATCCAATAGTAGGTGTTTTATAGAAGCCCGTCGCCGAAAGAGGCACCCTTTCCATATAGGCTGTTTTAATAAACTCCGAGAAACCAATTTCTTTTGTATCGAGAAATACTTTATCTTCTTCTAATCTAATATTGGTCTCATCAATTTTATAAAAGCTTGCGGCCCACTGAAACAAGGATTTTTTAATTTTATTCACTGCATTTAATGCCGCCATTCCATTTAGGTCAGTGCCTGCGGATGCGGCTGTAGGAGAAGAATTAGGAACCTTGTCTGTGCGGGTGGTACTTACAACGACTCGGGCCAGATCAACTGCAAAAGCGCGAGCAACTATGAGTGCAATTTTGGTGTTTAGACCTTGGCCCATTTCGGTACCTCCATGGCTTACATGGATACTCCCGTCGGTATATATGTGGATCAATGCACCTGCTTGATTTAGATGTTTTGAAGTAAAAGAAATTCCAAATTTAACTGGTGTGAGTGAAAGACCTTTTTTTAACCAGCGAGAAGCGCAATTAAAATCTATAATCTGTTCACGTCTTTTGCGGTATAGACTGTCGGTCTCGAGTTGTTCAATGATGTTATAAAGTGCGTCCTCTTCGATTAACTGACCGTAAGGTGTTTGATGTTTTCCCTTGCGATAGAGATTAATCTTGCGAACATCTAAAGGGTCTTTATTCACTGAGCGTGCAATATCGTCTAGCATTTTTTCTGCGAGGATGACTCCTTTGGGGCCGCCAAAACCACGAAATGCTGTATTAGAAACTGTATCAGTTCGACATCGATAACCGGTTATTGCAGCATTATTCAAACTGTATGCGTTATCGGCATGATACATTGCTCGATCAACCACTCCTCCAGATAAGTCCGCCGAACAACCGCATTTTCCAACAAGATGCATTATTGCACCTTGGATTTTTCCATTTTCGTCGAATCCTACTTTGTAGCGGTTCCAAAAATCATGACGTTTACCGGTTTGCACCATGTCATCCTGTCTTGGCATACGGTATTTAACAGCAGTATTATTTCGAATCGCAAAAATAGCTGCAAGGCATGAGAGAGCAGCTGCTTGCGATTCTTTTCCCCCAAAACCACCGCCCATTCGCCTTACTTCAACTTGAACGAGGTGTATGGGAATATTAAGTACCGATGCCACCAACTTTTGTACTTCAGCAGGGTGTTGTGAAGAAGCATAAACCAAAACGCCTTTGTCTTCGTTTGGTATTGCGAAACTTATTTGGCCTTCTAGATAAAAATGCTCTTGGCCTTTTATCCACATTTCTGAATCAATTTTCTTAGGAGCTTTCAGAATTTCTGACTCAGGGTCGCCGATTGAAAAAGAATGCGTTGGTAACACAAAGTCTTCATTTTCTAGCGCATCTTTAATATCTAAAAGTGGCGGTAGAACGTCGTATTCTATGATTGCTTTTTGGGTTGCTTGCTTGGCTACATATAGGCTGGTTGCTGCCACTGCAAATATAGGTTGCCCAACGTAATGCGTAATATCATTAGCGAGAAGATAATCTCCGCTAAATATAGGTGCTATATCTGGGTCTCCAGGAATATCTGCAAAAGTTATAACATCAACTACACCTGGAGTACCTTTTACCTCCTTTAAGTCAATATGTTTAATTTTTGCTTTCGGGAAAATAGATTTTCCCGTAGCGACATGCAGTTGCCCTGGAAATTCCTGGATATCATCAACATATTGCGCAGCACCTGTGACATGTTTGACTGCAGATTCGTGCGGAATATTGCGTTGAAAAAGAGGTTGGTCGATATTTGACTCAAATAAACTATTTGGCAATTTACGCACAAATTGCCTCCGAAGGAACCGTTGCTAAATCGGGAATTTGTTCGCCATTAAGCTCCATGTATGCTTTCTTTAATAAATTAATCGCCATCTTAATTCGATATCGAGCACTGGCTCTTACATCAGAAATAGGATTAACTAAACTATGTATCTTCTTTTCGATTTCTTTATCAAACGGGGCTCCCATTGATTTACCGATAAATAGAGATTCCACTTCATTTAGGCGAATAGGAATTTCGGCTACGCCCCCGTATGCCAATCGACATTTATCAATAGTATTGTTTGAAACAATAAAACTTACGCCCAGCATAACGCTAGAAATATCGTCTTCCATACGTTTAGAAAGCTTGATAAATCGATGAAAATGAGACAGATATTCTTTTTCGATGCGTATAGATGCTATGAATTCACCGTCATTGAGTCGCGTTTTTTTATAGCCCAGATAGAAGTCATCTAAACTTAGGTAGTGCTTTTCACCTGACGGTTTGCCTATTTCTAATGACGTATTTATTGCAATTAATGCTGGTGGTAAATCTGCAATGGGAGAAGCATTACCAATATTGCCGCCGATAGTTCCGCTATTTCTAATTTGTCGTGACCCTAGTCGTTTGAGCAATTTATTTAATTCAGGAAAGCAATCTTTCGACCAAACTTCAATATCTGAATAAGTGGTTGCCGCACCAATGTATATGTATTTTTGATCTTCACGTATATCAATCATCTCTTTTACATTCGACACATCTATGAGCGTGGGTTGTCTCTTATATTTCTGAGTGGTTTCCAACATTAGATCAGTGCCGCCCGCGATGATCTTGGAATTAGGATGATTTTGGAGTGTTTTATGCAATTCTCTTATAGATTTTGGTGAAAAGTAGATTGAACTGGATTCTTTTTGTTTTAAATTCAAAAGATGTTGAAGAATATCTTCGTTAAATAGCGTTTGATTTTCGCCAGATGTTTTCTCCGCATCAGGTGAGAACATCTTAACACCCGCTTTTATTATCGGCTTGTACCCAGTGCAACGACATAGGTTTCCTGAAATAGCTTCGCATATGCTTTCTCTACTTATTTCGTCTTGTATTAATGACTTATTATTTTCGTAAAATCCTGCTAACGACATGACAAAACCCGGAGTACAAAAACCACATTGCGAGCCATGTTCTTCTACCATAGATTTTTGAGATGGATGAAGAGAATCGTCGTTGCTCAAATTCTCAATAGTGACGAGATGTTTACCTTCGATCATTCCTAAGGGCGTGATACAAGCGTTCAGTGTCTTATATTCAATCGTTTTTTTATGAGCGGTTCCAACTAGTATTGTGCAGGCTCCGCAGTCGCCCGATGCACAGCCTTCCTTAGTGCCGGTCAAATGCCGTTCTTCTCTTAGAAAGCTAAGAATGGTTTGGTCTGAGTGAGTTAATTCTATTTCAATGAACTCTTTGTTTAAAACAAATTTCAAAAGAGTCTCCTAGAGATGTTTCTATTGTTCGGTTGTTTGCTTAGCAAAAAGTTGGCCATTTGGACAAAAAATATTTTTATGCCTCATTATTTTTTAATAGATGGATTATTATCGGCTTATTTGGCATATTAAGCATTTATTGTTAATTACAATACTTGTCTAGTTGGACAGATATTGAGATATTTGGTTTTTATAACTATTCTGATATACGAATTTTAGACGGAGTCATCTTTTACATATTTTGATTGTTTTAAAGGTTTATCGTTTTCGATGACGTTGCCCTGTTATGAGTCAGCTTTGAATCTATTGCCCCTAATTGGTTAATTGTCAGAGGTCATATTCAACTGTCATGAGATGGAAAATTTGGTTGATCTTTGTGCTAATGAATTCGAATCGGATTTAGAAGTGTTTCTGTCTTTGACGAATTGTATTTATAGTTAACGGCTTTTGAAAAAATTATTCTGCTATAATAATGGGCAATAAAATTTTATTTAAGTATTAGATATTAATGAAAAGTAAGTCTAAAACGGATCTGGAAGATACGCGAAAGTACAAACCGGGAAAGATAAGAGATAAAAATTTTGAGCTTATCTTAAATGCCGCGCGAGAGGAGTTTGTTCTTAAAGGTTTTTCTGGTGCCAGCATTCAAGCGATAGCAGATAGGGCAGGTATTCCCAAAGCAAATGTACATTATTATTTTAAGAAAAAGTCCAATCTTTATGTGGCAGTACTAGATCGAATACTGCATTTATGGAACGATTATTTTGATGAAATAACCGTTGATGATGACCCGGCGCAAGTGTTAGATAGTTTTATCCGAAAAAAAGTTGAGCTATCTTATTCTTTCCCTAGATCATCAAAACTATTTGCTATGGAAATTATTCAGGGAGCACCTCATTTAAAAGATTATATGCGTAATGAAATGCGTCCTTGGGTCAGGAATATAATTAAAGTTTTTGAAATTTGGATATCTCAAGGAAAAATTAAAGCGGTGGACCCAACGCATTTAATTTTTCTGATTTGGTCATCAACACAGCACTACGCTGATTTTGATGTTCAAGTACTCACTATAATGAATAGAGCCGAATATGAAGAAAGCATGGTGAACGAGATTGCCGATTTTCTAAGCCAAGTAATTTTAAGTGGTGTAGGTTTGAAGCCACCTAAGAAGAAAAATAACTTGAATTAAATGGCGATCTGGCTAAAGAATCCTTTAGGAATTTGGACTGGAAATAAGGAAGACGCTAAAAATGGAATCCTTGTAGAAGGTTCGAATATTGTTGAGCTGGTAAAAAAAGGAAATGTTCCGCAATTACCATATAGCCAAGTATTTGATGCATCTGATTGTGTTATTTTACCCGGGCTTATTAACTGTCATCACCATTTTTATCAAACCTTAACCAGAGCCTACGGAGCGTCACAAAACAAAGAATTGTTTGCGTGGTTGCGGAGTTTGTACCCGGTCTGGGCGAATCTCGATGAAGATGCTATTCAGGTTTCTACTCAATTAGCGGCAGCAGAGCTTATGCTTTCAGGCTGTACTATGACAGCTGATCATCATTACATTTTTTCAAAGGAACTTGAGAATGCAGTGGATATTCAAATTGAAACGCTAGATAACATGGGGCTGAGAGCTATGCTCACCCGCGGCTCAATGAGTCTCGGTCAGTCTTCAGGAGGTTTGCCTCCAGATAATATTGTACAAAGCGACAATGTTATCCTGAAAGATTCTGAAAAGTTGATAAAGAAAGTAAAAAAATATGATCCCGAATTCATTGATATTGCCTTAGCACCTTGCTCTCCATTCTCGGTTACTTCAGAGCTGATGAGGGCAACGGCGGATTTAGCTCGTAGATATAATATCTTGTTACATACTCACCTATGTGAAACTGAAGATGAAAATGCGTTTTGTTTGAAAAAGTATAACATGCGACCAGTAGATTATTTAGAAAGCGTTGATTGGTTGCATCATTATGTGTGGCTTGCCCATGGTATTCACTTCAATAATGAGGAAATGGCGAGATTGGGTGAAGCTAAGGTTTCAATTAGCCATTGTCCTAGCTCCAATATGTTACTGGCCTCTGGCATTTGTCCTACGCTTGATCTTATTAAAGAAGGGGTGAATATTGGACTTGGAGTTGATGGGTCTTCCTCAAATGATTCGTCAAATATGATTCTAGAGCTTCGTCAGGCGTTTCTCATTCAAAGGCTAAAATACGGGTCTGCGAACATTTTTCATGATCATGTATTATCTTGGGGAACAAGAGGAGGTGCCGCGATGTTTAAACGCAACAACCTTGGTGAAATTGCCGTTGGGAAAAAAGCTGATCTTGCATGTTTTAAACTCGATGAACCGCGCTTTTCGGGCACGGGTGACCCTGTCGCGGCACTTATATATTGTGGTGCACACCAAGTAAGCCATTTAATGATTAATGGAAAATGGCGTGTTAAAGACGCTCAGATCGAAGGAGTGGATATGGAGCGGTTATTAACACAACATCGCAATGTGGCAAAAAAACTCACAAATAGCTATTCAGCATAATTGTAAGTTTATGCTTGATCGCCGTTCTTGGCTCGATAGATTGTATCCGCAATTTCACTTCCTTTGCCTTCGATGATTTCTTGCATCGTTAAACCTTGAAGCTCATGAGGGAAAACCAGCCATTTGTCTGTCGCGTTCACGTAAAAATCAGGTTTAATATCCGTCACATTATGTGTAGGTTTAAACCAGGGACAAGCTATTTTTACTTGTTGAGGCATGTTTCTGCGGGTTTTTCTTTTAAGTTTTTCGATTATGGCTCGAATAGAGCGTCCCGAATCAAAGACATCATCAACGATTAGCAGCTCTTGGTCGGCTTCGATATTCTCTACAACGTAATCTAAACCGTGGATCCGAATTTCTTTGTGCTGTTTGTCGATACCATAGTAAGAAGAGGTGCGAATCGCGATGTGATCTGTTTTGATACCCATAAAATCTAAGTATTCTTGTACTGCAATACCTGTTGGAGTACCACCCCGCCAAACCCCAATAATGAAATGTGGTCGATACCCTCGACTATATATTTGTTCTGCAAGTTTAAATGAGTCCAATAAGAGTTCACCAGCGTTTATGAACTTCTTCTCCATTGAATTACCCTTTATCTAGTGAAAAAACGCTTAATTATTTTTGATGTTAAATGAGTTCGGTGAAGCGCTAATTGAGTAGATTTATAGTAGTCAACTAGTAAGCAAAGTTTAAACTCAAATCGCATTTTAACTAAGTTCTAAGATGGAGTACCTTAACGGAAATGAATAGGGTTTTGCAATTGAGATAGCTGATTTGCTGAACGAAATAGTGAAAAAACGCTTAATTATTTTTGATGTTAAATGAGTTCGGTGAAGCGCTAATTGAGTAGATTTATAGTAGTCAACTAGTAAGCAAAGTTTAAACTCAAATCGCATTTTAACTAAGTTCTAAGATGGAGTACCTTAACGGAAATGAATAGGGTTTTGCAATTGAGATAGCTGATTTGCTGAACGAAATGATGCTCTATCAAAAAGTTGACCAAGTGGTTCGTATTTTGCAGTGTCTGGCAATGTGTAAAATTTAACGATAAATGATTTGGCTGCATCATGATTGAAAAAATAGAAGAATATTTTAAAGTAAAACAACAAGGCTCGAATATTCGTATCGAGGCATTGGCTGGAACCACCACGTTTTTGGCGATGGCATACATTACCGTGGTAAATCCAGCAATATTATCCGATGCGGGTATGGATTTTGGAGCGGTTTTTGTCGCGACTTGCTTGGCAGCGGCTTTTGGGTCGATTCTAATGGGAATATTGGGGAATTACCCCATTGCGTTGGCTCCAGGTATGGGACAAAACGCATTTTTCACTTATGCGATAGTTCTTGGTATGGGACATTCATGGCAGGTCGCACTTGGAGCTGTTTTTTTATCAGGAATTATTTTTATTATTCTCAGTATTCTACCCATACGAGAGCACCTCATTAACGCAATACCTCGCAACCTTAAGTTAGGTTTATCTGCGGGTATTGGTTTATTTTTGGGCATAATTGCCTTATCAAATGCCAAGATAGTCGTGGATAACCCTGCAACCCTAGTCTCTTTAGGTGATATTGCGAGTTTTGGGCCGTTGATGTGTCTGTTAGGTTTCACATTAATAGCCACACTTTCCCAGCGAAAAGTGACGGGTTCGGTGATCATCGGTATGTTGGCAGTAACCATTATTGGTTGGATAGCGGGTCAAGCAGAGTTTAAAGGTGTAGTTTCGGCTCCGCCTTCAATCGCACCAGTTTTTTTTCAATTGGATTTATTGGGCGCGCTAGAAGTCACCATGGTGACAGTCATAATTACCTTGTTAATAGTTGATGTGTTCGACACCGCTGGAACCATGGTTGGCGTAGCTA
This sequence comes from Cellvibrionaceae bacterium, assembly GCA_965262305.1. GTDB lineage: Bacteria > Pseudomonadota > Gammaproteobacteria > Pseudomonadales > Cellvibrionaceae > CBDHEY01. Next base: position 12,840 of record CBDHEY010000004.1, on the reverse strand, counting down.
CGCGAGCAAAAATGGTCGATAAAGAAGGTGCACTTCCAAGACTCGGTAAGGCGCTTTTGTCAGATTCGGGTGCAACCACTTTTGGTGCGTTGTTAGGGACCTCGCAAACTACTAGTTACATTGAAAGTGCAGCAGGAGTTGAAGCCGGTGGTCGTACCGGATTAACAGCCATTACCTGTGGCTTACTATTTATTGTTTGTATTTTCTTTTCGCCCTTAGCGCAAAGCGTACCAGCATACGCGACGGCTTCTGCTTTGTTGTTCGTTGCATGTTTGATGACAAGAAGTCTTGCTGACCTCGACTGGAATGATCACACAGAAAGCGCACCGGCCGTTATCGCTGCGATTAGTATGCCTCTGGGGTATTCAATTGCTGATGGTATTGGTCTAGGTTTCATTGCATACGCAGTTATTAAAATGATGAGTTTACGCTTTAATGAATGTCCTATTGTTGTTTATGCGGTTGCACTGATATTCGCTTTCAAATTTGCTTTTTTATAATTTGTCATATTTGTGCTTTAAAACGCTAAAAAATAATTCAAGAGGATCAATCATGCGGGTCAGTAGGTTTATTATCTGCGCATTTTTAGCGCTTTCTTATCCATCGCAAGCTTCTGTAGATCAATGGTTTGAAAGTTTTAAAAAAGAAGCGAGTGATAAGGATTTATATCAATTTCTTTATTCTATGCCAAAAGGTGGTGATTTACATAATCATCTTTCTGGAGCTGCTTTTACAGAGTGGTGGTATGAACTTGCGCTTGAACAAGAAGAGAGAGGGTTTGTTTATTATACAAAAACACAAATAAATAACTGTCGGCCTTATGGAACCAATGAATTTGGGCCTAACCCTTATCTTCTCTTGTTTAGAAATATCCAAGAGTCCAACTATGAAAAACTCGACGCATGTGAAAAGTCAGAATACAAAAGACTAAAAGATCTAAGTCCCGTTGAAAAAGAGGGATGGCTTAAAAGTTTAAAGTTAGATGCTAAGCATGAGGGGCGAGATGAGTTCTTTCAAACTCATTGGCAGCGTATGAATGATCTTTTTCTTAATCATTATATTGCTGCAGAGATTCTCGTGCGCAATATGGTTGCCTTTGGCAATGAAGGGCTAATTTACCTAGAAATAGACGCTACTCCGGTGGGCATTACGCCAGAAGGAAAATTTATAGCGCCATCGAAAGTTGTAAAATATTTTAAAGAGCGTTTAAAACAAAAAGATGCTATAGATAGCGGAGTGACGGTGCGTTTTCATTATGCTCTGCTACGGTTTTCCCCAAATGCCGAACAACAGTTAGAATCAATGTACCAATTTGTTGATCAGCATCGTGATATGTATGTTGCGATTGATATGGTGGGTAGGGAAGATAATGACAAAGGGCATCCCCTGCGCTTCTTATCTACGCTACGTAAATTACGACATAAATTTCCAGATATCGAACTTTCGATACACGCAGGTGAAGTAGACGAACCCAATGCTCACGTCAAAAACACGCTACTACTCGGAGCAAATAGGATTGGTCATGGTATAAATTTACTTACTGATCCAGATACACTGTTACTCATGCGACACGGCCCTTACTTGGTAGAAATTAATCTCGTGAGTAATTTGCTTTTGGAATATGTTAATGATTATTCCGAGCATTTGTTTCCCGAATTATTACGCCTCGAGGTGCCAGTGGCTCTTTCAACGGATGATCGAGGGATGTGGAGTTCAAATATTACCGACGAATTTTTTGTGGCGACTAAAGAGTTCAATTTATCCTGGGGTGAACTTAAACGTTTAAGCACTAACTCCATAAAATATGGCTTTATGGAGCCGGATGTTAAGGCAAGATTGCTAAAAACCTATGAAAAACGCATCGCCGAATTTGAAAAAAAATTTGTTCGTTCTGGTCTTGAAGCTGTTGCAACTAAGAAAGCAATTACCTACGAATTTATGTGTCGCTACTATAAATTGTGTCATGAAGAAGCTAACTAAAGTGGTGCATAAATGAAACGAGTGCCTCAAAATAAAAACTAACTAATCGGTCGAGTATTTTTATTAAAGAAATAAATGCTTTAAATATGCCATATTTATATCGATATATAGTCGTATATTTGTGAATTTTAAATACTTGACCAGTTGGACAGGTAGCTGGCATGCAGCTTGCTCTAAGTTTATCCGAATAATTTGTCGTGATGTCGAGACACAATTTAATTAGGGTGAAATTAGATGAAGTTTTTCAAAATTAAAAAGTTATCATATGTTATTTCTTTAGTAGTACTGGGAGCATCAAATTCAGGCTTAACGCAGGATGAGGATTCCGTTGAATTAGAAACTTATACAGCAGAAGATACGGTAGAAGATAAAATAGGGATATTGCCTTCAGAACCAGTTGAATCTGTATTTGGTTTTGGAAAGACTTTACTGGAAACACCTAGGTCAGCCACTTCTATTACTACCGAAGTGATAGATCGTTTTGGCATTTCCGATATTGATGACTTGGTTGTGTTATCTCCAGGCGCATTTACGCAATCTTTTTTTGGTGTGGCTGGATCTTTGGACGTAAGGGGTACCCCCGGCGAAACCTACTTTCGTGGCGTACGTCGATTAGACAACCCAGGTAACTATCCAACGCCGATTGGTGCATCAGACCGAATTGATATTGTTAGGGGCCCCGCTTCTCCAATTTATGGGCCTTCAAAAATTGGTGGATATCTCAACTTTGTGCCTAAGTCTGCGAGAGCGGAAACCGGTCAATTTTTAGAAGAGCCAACGGGTGAAATGTCGTTTGAAGTAGGCAGTTGGGATAAAAACATATTAACTGCAGAAGTAGGTGGGCCGGGCGATTTATTTGGTAAACAACTCGGCTATTACGCTTATGTAGAAGTGGAAAACTCTGATTCGTATTATGAAAATACACAAACGGATCAAACCGTATTTCAACTTTCTTTTAACTTGGACCTTACTGACGCAATACGCTTAGAGTTTGGTGGCATGTACCACGATTATGATGGGAATCAGGTAGCTGGTTGGAACCGCTTAACGCAGGACTTGATTGACAATGGCACCTACATAACAGGAACCGCACAACCAGCAGATTTAGATGGTGATGGCTTGATATCTCACCAAGAGTATGGGCGATTTGCGGGTGGTGTCGGCGCAGACTTGTTTATAAGCGGATTCGAACAGGGAGAATTAAACGCATTAACGGTTGACGATATACCTAATTTCAACTTTGGAGCAAATGAATTGCCTTCTGAATATGCGTTGATTAACCCCGGAACCACACAGTTGGATGGAAGCCAGGTTTTAGTGTCTCCTGATGATGTCTTGCAAAACGAAGTCACAACTTTGTACTTTGATTTTATCCACGACAGTGGTGATGGTTTATCTATTACGAATAAGATGTTTTATGAAGAATATGAAAACCTAAACGAAAACGCTTACGGATTCTCTCAGTTTCACGATAGTTTTGTTTTCGAAAATCAACTTATTTTTGAATTTGGATTTGAAACAAAAGCCCTTACGACAAATTTACAGTTTTCTCCTTCTTATCGTTTTACTGATTTTGAACATGGTGATGATTACTCAAATGAATTATTTGATCGTCGTGATTTGACTATGCCTTCCTCTGCACTAGATGCCCGTTTGCTTGCAACGCGGATTGACGATGATTATACAGAGTTTTATGAAGGTGAATATTCTGATTTCGGCTTGGCAGTATTAGCGGATTTGCAATTTGATTTCGGTTTAGATTTACTACTGGGTGTCCGACAAGATTTTATCGATGTTGAAAGTAACACACCTGCAGGAGTACTTTTATGCCCAGAATTGGTGGATCTCAATGGAGACGGAGAATTGGAATTTTTATCTCTAAGTGCTAATGAATTTAGCGGTCCAGATTGTTCGGCCGAAGCGCGATCTGCAGATGACTCCACCGATGGCACGTCATGGACGGTGAGCGCCTCATACAATACGCCATTCGGTATAGTTCCTTATATAACTTTTTCTGAACAATTTACAATGGTAGCGGGGCAGGGTGCTGAATTAACGATTTCTAGTATCGAACCAGGAGATGGAGACGGGGATGGAGTGCCAGACGATCCGACCTATTTTGATACATCTGAGTTAACTGAATACGGTGTAAAAGGCAGCCTGCTTGACGAAACTCTTTACTTTACTTTAGCTGCTTACGAACAAACAAGGACAGATTCAAATGCACAAGCAATTGTAACTAACCAAACTGCGGAAACGGAAGGAATTGAATTTGAATTACGCTATGTCATTACAGACAATATTTCGGTAGCAGGTGCTTATACTCAAATTGAAGTCTTAAATCTGAATACTGAAGAATCGGGTTCCCGCTTTAGCTTTATTGGTGCAGAAGATGTGCCCAATATCGATCCTACATTACTTTATGGTGGTCAATTGGTCGGTGAAGTACCCGCTGCTGAAAATGATGGCGCGCTTAAAGCGGGTATTCCAGAAGAGAGTTACAGCTTTAGTGCAACCTATGATTTCTTAAATGGTATTACAACGTATTTGAGTTATTTCCATGCGGATGAAACACCATCTGGACATTCTCGTTCTGTAATCTTACCTTCTTATGATTTATTTAATGCGGGTATCAATTATTCAAGTAGCGATTGGACCTTCAGCTTTAAGGTAAACAACTTAACTGATGAACGTTATTTCCGTTCTAACTTTCCTGATTTATTTGGTTCGCAAATCGTATTGCAAGAAAAACCGAGGCATTATAGTTTGACTGCGGCTTATAAATTTTAGTCGTTACCATTTAACTAATTAAGTTTGAGGAAAAAATGAGAATAATTTTTATTATTATGGCTATTCTGTTGGCTTCCTGTGCAAGCCAGTCGCCAGTCACATCATCAACTAACCAGGCCGAACCCATTCCAATAAAGTTTGTGGTAGTGACCATGTTTGAAATTGGAGAAGATGAGGGTGATCACCCCGGTGAGTTTCAATTATGGAAAGAACGCTTAAGTTTGACGACACGCATTCCTTTTCATGCTCATCATGACCTCTTCTTAAATGAGGAGATGGGTGTGCTTGGAATGGTAACGGGGATTGGTACTGCTAAGTCGACGGCTTCAATTATGGCATTGGGAATGGATCCAAGGTTTGACTTATCCAAAGCTTATTGGTTAGTGGCGGGTATATCAGGTATTGATCCAGAGGACGCTTCGATTGGCTCGGCGGCTTGGGCGGAGTATTTAATTGATGGTGATCTTGCTCATGAAATAGATGCGCGTGAGAAACCGGATGACTGGGAAACTGGGTATTTTGCTCGCTATACAAAAAAACCTTTCGACCCAAACAAACCTGAGCCAACAGGAGAAATGTGGCAATTAAAGCTAGATTTTGTTGATTGGGCTTATGAACTTACTAAGGATATTGTGCTTCCTGATTTTGAATCATTAACTGAAACCCGGGATTTATATATTAATCATCCTAATGCACAGAAAAAACCTTTTGTGCTTAAAGGAGATCAACTTGCAGCCATGACATTCTGGCACGGAGAAATCATGAATGAATGGGCGAACAAGTGGGTGGATTACTGGACTGATGGTAAAGGTGAGTTTGTGACGTCGGCCATGGAAGATACAGGAACATACCAATCGTTATTTTATTTAGATAAAATAAATAAAGTGGACGTTGAGCGCTTACTTGTTTTGAGAACTGGAAGTAATTACACGATGCAATCGCCAGACAAAACTGCTGCGGAAAATCTTTTATTGGAAAATGAAGAGTACGCTGGACTATTAGCGTCTTTGGAATCGGCTTACATAGTTGGAAACACAGTTATTCAAGAAATTTTAAATAACTGGGATAAATATGAAAACCAAATTCCTTCTTCCAATCCGTAGTTCATATTTCTTCGAGTGAACTTTAAAAAATTCCGGGGCCCGTTAAGGGTTTCCCGGAATATTGTCTTTATAGCTACTCCAATTCGATAGCAATTTATTTACGACAGTGTTGCCCACTTTAAACGCGGTATCAAGCGCGGGAAAACCTTCGTTTGGGTATGGAGCAGTAATGCTCCAATAACTAGGCTTGTCCAAGGGCGCCATAGTGTAGTTACTGACGGTTCGCAAAATTAATATGCGATCCTTATCTATAATATTTAGACGGTCAAGTCGGTGTAGTGCAGTTAGCGTACCGCTATCTTCCATATTACTAGTCATAAAGTTTGCATTTTCGCCTGCATATAGTTTTAACCAATCATTGGCCCACTTATTTAGGTGTTGGCCATGCCAATAGGTACTCGCGCTCAGTGTATCGCCCACTGTTACGAATGGTGGTTTCCTGGCTTCAGGAAAATGTGTAAATTGATTTCGAAAAGATTCCATCTCTTTTGTATCCATCAGTGATATATTTTTAGTGAGATCATAAGCCCAGTTAACAAGTTCCGTGTTTAAATCGAAGGAAATGGTGTTTAACGTCCATCCAGTGTAAATATCTTCAGGTGTATCGGCTGGTTCCTTTGCGCCCAGTGGTATTAATCCATAGGGCCAATGCTCGGGGGTTTCTCTTGCATCAAGTTCATAGACGAGATCTCCATCGACAACATGTTCAGCCCAAGCGGCGGAACCAAGAGATATATCTTTTGGATCACCGCCAGAAATTCCAGCGACCAACCAATAAGCTTTGGATAAGTTGAACCGTGGATCCATCCCCAATGCCATAATCGAAGCCGTTGCATTTGGAATACCACCTCCTACGCAAATCGCTAAAACACCGTCTTCGTTCATGAATAAATCATATTCTCCCATGGGAAAACTAATACGATTCTTAAGAGGAAGACGCTCAATCCACAATTGAAATTCACCAGGCCTATCGCCCATCACTTCACCGTTTTCAAACATAGACACCACAACGACTTTTATCGGGAGTTTCGCCGGAGAACTGAGCTTTGTTGATGCACAGCTTAGTAAAAACAAACAACTACTTAATGTGAAAATTTTTGTTAAGAGAAATATTTCTTTCATAATATGCTACCCATATGTGTAAATTCATATATCGGTAAAGCAATAATTATTCCCATTGAATTGGTTGCTATAAATTTGTATTTCCAGTCTAGATACGCCAATCAAGTTGTTTTGATAAATGAAAACCCTTACAAAAAGTTATGTTCTTTTAGATAGCATGATTTAGCTTCAACCCAAAGCTACTTTTATTTTAACAAACCAGAGTTGATTACAAATAGCTTCTAAATAGTTACTATCGAATAAATAGGTACTATCTAAAACACATCTTCTGCCAAGAAATTAAGATTTTATTTAGAAAGAATTGTTAGTTATTTATCTATTCGGCGTACAGACATTGAGTAACGCAAATGGTTGACATTGTGATCGTATAAAAACTCAATCCCACGTTCGACAACTTCATTGATTAAGCCCAAGTCCTTCAAGAAGTGAATCATAAAATTTGTTTGCAGATTCCATATTGTTTGTCAAAACCACAAAGTAACTCATCTTAAAAACTTGATATCTTTTAAAAAAGAAAACCAATTATATCTACATCCTTCTGACAGGGTGTGTCAGGAGAGTTATGAGACCCAACATAAAATACTCGGCATTATCGTTTAGCGCACGACTGAGTTATTTGTTATGCTAACTATTGACTTTATCGACTACCAAACGGTGCTCTGAGTTAAAAACCCAAGATTCTTCGTAGTCAACTTCATATAAGTGGCCATCAGGGTCTTTGAAATACCCTGCAATACCCCATTCAGTTCTTGTTGCGGGCTTCACCAGTGTTCCTCCGGCTACAACTGCACGCTCTAAAATTTCTGGCACTTCTTCTGGTGTTTTTGCTAAATGCACGAAACCAATGCCAGAGAATCCGCTATGGTGAGAAGTTTCTGAAAGAGCGTCTTTTGCAAAGTCCTCTCTCGAAAAAAGGATTATTGCATACCCTCCTAAATCAATTTTTACAAACTCATCAAAACCGGCAGGAGATTTACTCCAGCCAAGCGCCTCATAAAACTTAACTGATTTACGAACATCGTCAACACCTAGAAGAATTAAATGGAGTCGTTGAGAAGGCGGCAAACCTTTACATTTTCTCAATGCTTCGTAAATGTGTCCTACTGGCTTATCAAGCATTATTATTTCCTCACTTTTACAAATTTATTAATGATATAAAGTTAATACAAATATACGGATTAAGGAATCTATTTATCATTTAGTGTTACATCTCATCCATTAAGATACATTATTTTCATTTTTTCTTAGCCTAATTTAAGTTTATTTATAACCGGAAAAACCTCTGATTAATTATCATAGCGTTTTAAAACGGACCGGAAAGGAATGGGTGATTTTGTGCTAGCGTATCGGAAAAGCACAAACGAACAATTGAGAAGAGATGCTTGGTTCGAGCAGCTTTTTATGTGTTAAGCGTATTAATTGAAGCGTCACTTTATGAAAAATAAATCATATAAGTGATAAACGCTGAAAAAAAGAAATAACATACTTTTGTAGCTGTTTCCAGCTTGTCATTCCCGCGTAGGTAAGCGATAGTAAGTACTAAAGTACATAATGCCAACACTATTTGTAACCAGCTTAAGAAGGGAGAAAAACCCATCTGACTTTCAGGTTCTTGTGTATATCCTACCGCTAGATATGCAAACCCAGAAACTAAACTTAAAATTGATAGAACTAAATATATCTTGGTTAAAACTTGCATAAGCTTATTATTACCTAAAGCCAAGCAATAGACAATTGGCCAGGAAGTGACTTCTCCTAGCACGACTTGTTATACGTTATCTTCTGCACCTTTTTCGTACCATTGCTTTTTTAACATTTGAGAGAATACGATTAGGGCTAAGATAGTACCGATTGGAAAAGCTACTAACATTGTAACTGCTAAAAAAAGCGAAGCCGTTCGCCCCCAAGCTAAAGAGTTTTTTAGTGCATTAGCTGTTTTAAAATGCGCCACTAGTAGAGCAATAGGTACTGCCAAATAAATTACAATTGATATTATAGAAAATTGAATAAAACCAAAACTTAAGGCGAGTGCGCAAAAGACAGCAACTAAACCGTAAATTGTAACCATGCCAATATGGATCAAAGATACCAGGTTTCGAGCTCTCTGAATCCCAGCTTGTGTATTCATGAAGATTTCCCTATTTTTGTATAACAAGTTAGTAAATTGAAGCTATAGGTTAGCTATCAATTTACTAACTTGAAATAGATGTCGGCTGCGGTACTAGCTACACTTTGCGCTAAGAGATAGCTTAGTTGGCTATTCTACTAAAAGCGCAAGATACCGTATCTGATGACATTTTGCACTAAGTTAGTGGCACACCTAAATAAGAAAATGGATACGCCATATCAAAATATTTTGTTGTGCATCAGAAACTAAAGATACTAACTGTGAGATGAGCACTTTTCCAGCTGCGAAGCTGATGTTCCCGATTAATGCCACAAGCTAGTCCACCTTAAGCTCGTAAAGATGGCTTAGTCCATACCTTTGCTTTTGCCTCTTGGTCTAACGGTGTTTGTGCAATTGAATTAGTATAATTACTCATAATTTTCACGGCCACTCCTAAGACAACTTCAAGCGCATGTTGTTCTGTGTACCCAGCATTTAAAAATGCTTTGAGGGCATGTGGTTCGACACTTCCCTGTGTTCTAACCAAATCTCTTGTGAATAGCCTAAGTGCTTCTTCTTTCTTATTGGATAAAGGTGCGCCGTTTCGTAATGCGTCAATATCATCGCTGGATATGCCTGCTTGCTCACTCAAAATTGTGTGCCACGGCATACAGTATTGGCAATTGTTTTCAAAGTTAGCAGTTTGGTAAATCACTTGTCTTTCGGAAGGTGTAAGTGTCGTGTTATCAAATTCATCCCACGCTGTCATATAAGATGCTAGCAAGCTCGGCGCTTGCGCCATCACTTGCTCGACATTGGGTACCAGACCAAACGCAGCTTTCGCTTTGGCTAAATAGGGTTTAGATTTTTCTGGGGCTGAGTCTTCATTAAAACGTTGGAACGGGGTTACAGCATATTTATTCATAGGGTATTTCTCCGTGGTCGATTGGTGTGCTTTAACTATCGTAGGTAATGGTAGTTAGGTACAATCTATTTGAGTAGTACGCACCTTTTGGTAACCGATAGGCACTTATTGGTAACCAAGCGTTGTTATTAGGTTTACTTTAAAAAATAAATTTTGTGGATTCTTTATGAACTTGCCTAAATATCGATTACCTGCAAATAAAACCGATATAGCACCAAATGTTTTTCATCAACATTGCCCAGCTCGGTACTTGTTAGAAAAAATATCAGGAAAATGGAGTATGCTGATCATTGACGCACTCAATGATCAGCGATTGCGTAATGGAGAACTAAAAACGAATGGTAGAAGGTATTTCTCAGAAAATGCTTACTCAAACATTAAGAGAACTAGAGGATATTCACATCGTTAATCGAATTGATATGCAAACTGTACCGCCCCATGTTGAATACGAGCTTTCTCCACTAGGAGTTTCGCTAAGGGAAAGAATATGTGCCATGGACAGATGGATAGAAGAAAACATGATGGCGTTTATAGAAGCAAAATAGTCACAAAAAATTATCGCTTTAGTCTGCTTGCTGGCGATGCAATATGGCTTTGTTAGCTGATGAATTATGCAATAAACCAACCATGTAGCAACCGCCCCGGCATAAAGGTAAAAGCACCAGCAATAAGAATACCTCCAACATATACACCAATCATGCTTAACTTATGGCTTTTGACATTTCCGCTACGTGCCGCGAAATACGCTACGGGAACAGAGTATAGAACTAGGAAACTAAACAAGTGAATAAAACCAAAATGTCCCCAAAAAGTGGGGCCAACTTCTGCCGACATGAATAGCGTTATAAGCGCGGTAAATAGCATCAGTAGCATATAAATTTTACCGAGTAATTTATGCCCTGGTGTCCCTTTGCGATTAGCAAGCAAATAGGTACCAATCAAAAAGCTGGAAATACTGTTCCAAGATGAAAATAGGTTAGTTGTAGATAGCTCATTAATAATTCACCTAACGCCCAAAGCAGCAGCGAAGTCGACTGGCTTTGTTTGTTACAAACATTCTGCTAAGTTAATAGATTTATAGATATCCACTTTACTATTTGATGTAAAACTAGTTTCTATCGCCCAATATACAAATGAATCTGCTCCATTAGTACTACTAAGAGCATACTTGATATGTTTGTTTTCGTCGTTTAGTTCTGGCGTAGCAATAGAAAATTTATAGTATTGCTTTTGACCTTTAGCTAAGTCAGGATAATCTAGCTCTAATAATAACTTCCTAAATAATTCTTGTGTTTTGACATCTGTAGAACCGATTACCGATTGAGATTTTGACGTATTATACTGCTTGTGAACCCTACCTATTAGCTCTAGTTTTATATTCCCAGCTCTTAGGTTTTTCTTAGGGTTTAACACAAATCTTCCAGCGATATTATCTCCGTAGAAAAACGTATCTTTTTCTATCAATACGTAAGCTAAGTCTTTAGTTTCATCGTGAGTGTGATTAGCAAGAATAAATGCCAACCCAGATAATCCTAAAACAATAACTATAGTAATTACAATTTCCATATTTTTACTCCATGTTTATTTGTAACGCCAACATCAGTCTCGCGCTTTTCAGCGTCGGCTGGATGTTTTTGTTAAGCTTGTTTAGTCAAAAATACCAAGCGCATCCAACAGTGCTAATAGTGCCAAAGATAGCCCAGAGATCATTAATAACCAATAGAACAATGCTCCTAGAAAGCGGTCAAATTTAGTAGTATGTGATTGAATTACAGCGACATTGGCATATAGAAATGATAGCTTTCCGCTCTCTAGTTTCTTACTCCACGATCTAGGAAACGCCAATGCCTGCGCTACATTAATAATGTCCCAACCACTAACATACTCTAAGCCCAAAGAATCCTTTGTCTCTGGATTTTTCCTTAGCTTTCTTACTGTAATTTGGCCGAATAATACGTACAAAATACAGGCGATTAATCCCAGCACCGCAGGTATAGCAAGAAGCTTTGCAAATAAACTCATAGAGACCCTATAGCTTTCATAATTGAATCGTACCAACTGCCACTATTTTCTTTAACAACATTATTAACACTAATGAGGTAGCAGCAGCAACACCTGCCACGGCGATACCACCTACTATTAACCCTACCCATCCAACAGGAGTTGCGATAACCAAAAGGCTCAGGGCCGCACTACCTGCGCTAACCGCAGAAGTACCTGCAATAGCACTGAGCGCAAAACTACTCGATTCAATAAATAACTCTCGCTCCCACTCACCACCAGCTTTATACTCGTTATGAATGTTCCCAACACGACTTGTAAAGTCGATGACCGCAAGCCCATTACCAAGAAATTTAGCATGCTGGGTAAACTTAACCAGATTATGGGCTTGCGTCTGAGAAGTGACATTAAGCTTTGTAACATTGCGGCTACTTCGTGCAATATTAGTGGCGCGCGTTGCGCTAGATAGCGGCGTTCCTCTTCGCGCTTTTACGCCAGCATTGATAGCGTTAAGTTCATGTTTGAACCTAATCTGTAGGTTCTTAAATGCTTTAAACGCTTTTTGCTTGGCTATGGCCTTGGAAGCGGCATTTGAATTAATAGCGCTACGATAAGCCATGAGCGCATTTTGATACTCTTTGACAGCGCCGGCAAACCCACCTAGCCGATTGGCATAAACACTTGTCGAAGCGCCCATCAGGCCAACATTGTATTCTTGCAGCTTCTTGGTCATTGCAGCAAGCGCAATCGTATTATCGCCACCAAAAGACAGCGATAAATTTGTGAGATTATTGGCTACTTTTGGTGCCGAA
>CBDHEY010000003.1:0-42497 GCA_965262305.1 Cellvibrionaceae bacterium | reverse complement strand
TTTGATGATGCGCTACCCCTCACCGGAGTCATCCTCACTAAAACAGACGGTGATGCGAGAGGGGGTGCAGCGTTATCTGTTCGCCAGGTCACGGGTAAACCAATTAAGTTTTTAGGCGCCGGTGAAAAAGTAGAAGCGCTTGAACCATTTCACCCGGATCGAGTGGCATCTCGCATATTGGGTATGGGAGATGTGCTCTCGCTTATTGAGGAAGCTGAAGAAAAAATAGATAAAGCGAAAGCTGAAAAACTGGTCGAAAAGGTTCAAAAGGGTAAACGTTTTGATTTAAATGACCTAAGAGATCAATTACAGCAGATGCAAAATATGGGTGGCATGGCATCAATGCTAGAAAAATTGCCTGGAATGGGCAATATGGCGCAAATGGCTGAACAAGCAAATGTGACGAAACAATTCAAACAGATGGACGCAATAATTAGTTCTATGACGCCAGATGAAAGACGAAACCCTGATATCCTTAACGGCTCTCGCAAACGCCGAATTACACTGGGATCTGGCACGGAAATACAAGATTTAAATCGCCTGCTCAAACAGCATAAACAAATGAGCAAAATGATGAAGAAAATGAAAGGCGGTGGTTTACAAAAAATGATGCGTGGAATGGGTGGCATGATGGGTGGAGGCCCCGGTGGTATGCCGCCAATGGGAGGGGGAGGATTGCCCCCGGGCTTGGGTCGCTAGTAACTTCTCATCGTTCCCAGTCTAATTTCGTAGTTTTTAGCTCTAAAAACACCTAAAAATCATGAAATTAACTGTATACATTGAAAAATCATTCCTTTAAAATACCGCGCCTTTCGTGACCGACTGCACTGAATGTACAGATTACGTTTTTTCTTCGCAGAAAATTAACGACACGAGTTGGTTATAAAATTTAAAAATAGAGTATTTGGCTCGATCGCGATAAAGCGGTCAAAGATAGGATTGCATATTAATGGTTAGCATTCGTTTAGCTCGTGGTGGTTCAAAAAAACGCCCTTTTTATCATTTGGCGGTTACCGATAGTCGTAATTCTCGAGATGGTCGTTTTATTGAGCGTGTAGGATTTTTTAACCCAATTGCGCGTGGCCAAGAAGAACGTTTTCGCCTCGATAAAGAACGTTTTGATTACTGGGTTGGTCAAGGCGCTCAGTGTTCAGATCGTGTAGCTAAGCTTGTTAAAGAAGCTGCAGCTGCATAATCTAATTTAATAAGACATTATAAAATCGCCGGTGTCTTCGAACGGTTCAAATCTGGTAACTGTAGGAAGAATCACTGGCGTTTTTGGTATAAAAGGATGGGTAAAAGTGAGTTCGTTTACCGATCCAAAAGAAAATATAGTTAAATACTCGCCATGGTGGCTTAAAACCCGCCATGGCGTGAAAAAAATAGAAATAGACGATCATACACATCGTGCACAAGGTTTAGTTGTTCACATTAAAGGAGTGGATGATCGAGATTTAGCGGCTGAATACGCTAAAACAGACATTGCTATTGAAAAGTCCCAGTTGCCAGAACTTGCGATTGGAGAATACTACTGGAGCCAGCTAATTGGGCTTGAAGTGTTCAGTGAGTTTGGGGGTAAAGTTTACCCAATTGGTAATGTCAGTCAGATGCTTGAAACCGGTGCTAATGATGTGGTCATTATTAAACCTAATTCAAATAGTATCGATGATAGAGAGAGATTGATTCCTTATGTTCCTCAAGAGTACATATTGGAAATTAATCTAGAAGAAAATACGATGCTTGTGGCTTGGGACCCAGAGTTTTAAATCACAGTATAGAGAATCGGTAAAAATCCGGAACCGGTAATATGCAAAGCGAATTAGAAACAAATCGTTATGCAGTAATTACATTGTTTCCAGAAATGTTTAAAGCGCTTACAGAGTGCGGAATAACAAGTCGAGCGATTAAGCAAAAGCTGGTGGAAGTTGCTTTTTTTAATCCTCGTAATCACGCTAAAGATAAGCACCAAACAGTTGATGATCGACCTTATGGCGGTGGCCCTGGAATGGTGATGCGTGTTGATCCGTTAAGAGGAGCACTTTCAGAAGCACTTGAATGGTTCAGTTTGCCAAAAAGTAAAGTGAAAGTGATTTACTTATCGCCTCAAGGTAAAAAATTAGACAATTCAGTTGTTTCGGAATTTGAAGCCGATAAAAATGTAATTTTGGTGGCAGGACGCTACGAAGGTGTGGATGAACGCTTTATAGAGGCTTTTGTTGATGAAGAGCTTTCTATTGGAGATTATGTATTAAGCGGAGGTGAATTACCTGCAATGGTATTCATGGATGCACTAATACGGAAGATTCCAGGAGCCTTGGGTGATGAAAGATCGGCATATGAAGATTCATTTGAAAATGGGCTGCTTGATTACCCACATTATACTCGCCCAGAAATGATTCTGGGAAAATCAGTGCCAGATGTGTTGCTAAGTGGTGACCATAAAAAGATTGCAAATTGGCGAATGACACAGTCCGTTAAGAAGACAATGGACAAGAGGCCGGATTTGATAGACAAAGCTGAGTTAACTGAAGCCCAGCAAGAATGTTTAAAACATTATTTATTAGATTGAGATTTTAAGCCGTGAGGCTAAACGTAAATTTAGGAGCATCAAAATGAGTTCTAAAAACAAAATTATTCAAGAAATTGAAAATGAGCAATTAAAAACCGATCTTCCTGAGTTTTCGCCAGGCGACACGATTGTTGTTCAGGTTAAAGTAAAAGAAGGTAACCGCGAGCGTTTACAGGCTTTTGAAGGTGTTGTAATCGCAGTGCGAAATCGTGGACTAAACTCTGCATTTACTGTTCGAAAGATTTCTCATGGTATAGGTGTAGAGCGTACTTTCCAAACCCACAGTAAATTAGTAGATAGCATTAAAGTGAAACGTCGTGGTGATGTGCGTCAAGCGAAGCTTTACTACTTGCGTGAACTTACTGGGCGTGCAGCACGTATCAAAGAAAAGCTTAATTAATCAATGTTTCTACCTAAAAGAGCGACTTCTAAGTCGCTTTTTTTGTGCTTGAAACTAGTTGATTCACAAAACCAGAAGGTTTAGGTGCATTAACAAGTGGTGAATTTAAGCCGTATTAATGTGGGAATGAAAATTGTTTTCATTCTTTTGAGTTCTTTTCTATTTTTCGCAACTTTTAACCCATAATACTTGAGCTAGTTTTTCTATAGCGGGGGAACAAACCGTCGAATCTCAGGTCTAGCTAAGTTATGATCTTTTGGTGTAACTAATTTTGAGGCAAAAAATGATATCTAATAAAAAGAAGCAGGTAGGCACAGTATTTGTAGCTGCAATTATTGCTGTACTGGGAGCTTTTGCTTTAGCTCAAGAAGCTAAAAAAAGTGAAGCGAGTGGCGCTGTGTCGGCGGATAATTTAATTCGTTCAAAATTAAGTGCAGTCAGACCGGATTTGACGATTACCGATGTTTCTCCATCTGTTGTTCCTGGAATGTACGAAGTAGCAATAGCTGGAGGTGGAACTATCCATGTCTCACAAGATGCTAACTATTTTTATCTTGGCGACCTTTATCAAATCACATCAAATAGATTGGTAAATCTTTCTGAAGCTGCCAAGAACAAAGATCGAAAAAACTTAATGGACGGACTAAATGATAAAGAATTGTTCGTTTTCTCACCTGCAGGAGAAACCAAGGCCTCCGTTGCTGTATTTACCGACGTAGACTGCGGTTACTGCAGAAAGCTTCATCAAGAAGTACCCAAGATGAACGAGCTAGGGATTGAAGTAAAGTATCTGGCTTTTCCTCGGGCGGGAATGGGGTCTAAGTCATTTGAAAAAATTGCTTCTGCTTGGTGTGCTAAAGATAAAAATGAGGCACTTACTCAAGTTAAGAATGGTAAGTCTATTGATGTGAATATCTGTGATAATAATCCTGTAGAAGCGCAATATAACCTTGGCTCTAAAGTTGGGGTTAGGGGAACACCAGCGATTATTTTGGAATCTGGAGAGATGGTGCCAGGTTATCTTCCTGCTGATGAACTTGCAAAACAATTAGGTATCTAGTCTCAAGCCATATCTGACTAGACTTATAACTTAATATCAGTTCGATTTGACATCGCAATCTTGCGTCAGTAAGGTTGCGTTTCTTTTTTTTGGGGTTGCGATATTGCCTCAGCAGCGTGGATTGTATGCGTGAGTAATAATCAATTGGGTGCGATTTTAACGCCTAATTATCTGCATATATTAATCCTACAAAGTTTTCGGAGTAAATTGGTGGAAAATTGACACTAATTTAGTCTTGTTCGAGGAAAGTAAAATTGAAAGCGGTTAATCTGGGGCTCTGTGGGCTAGGTACTGTTGGAGGAGGGACCTTCAATGTACTCATACGAAACTGTAAAGAAATTAATGCTCGCTCTGGTCGAGAAATATCAATCGTTCACATAGGTGCTCGTTCAGATAACCCGAATTGCGATACGTCAACGATAAAAGTTAGCCGTGATATTTTTGAAGTTGCAAGAGATCCAAATGTTGATGTGCTTGTTGAGTTGATTGGTGGCACAACAACCGCAAAAGACCTTGTTATTCAAGCTATTGAAAATGGAAAGCATGTTGTCACAGCCAATAAAGCGCTTATCGCAGAATTTGGTAATGAACTATTTAAACTAGCCGAGGAAAATAAAGTGACGCTGTCTTATGAAGCAGCGGTGGCTGGTGGTATTCCAATTATTGGGGCACTGCGTGAGGGTTTATCAGCAAACAAGATAGAATGGCTCGCAGGTATCATCAATGGAACAGGAAATTTCATACTCACGGAAATGCGTGATAAAGGGCGTGAATTTTCTGATGTGCTCGAAGAAGCGCAAGCGTTAGGTTATGCGGAGGCTGATCCGACTTTTGATGTTGAAGGCATTGATGCAGCACACAAATTAGTCATTCTTGCGTCAATTGCATTTGGAATGCCGCTTTGCTTCGACGGAGTATTTACTGAGGGGATTAGTAACATATCTCCGGAAGATGTTATTTATGCTCAAGAGTTAGGGTACCGTATTAAGCATTTAGGCATTGCACGTAAGCGTTCTGAAGAAGGCGTTGAAATGCGTGTGCATCCCACACTTGTTCCAGAAAGTCGTCTGATCGCCAATGTAGACGGTGTGATGAATGCCGTCTTAGTAAAAGGCGACGCTGTTGGGCCGACGTTATATTATGGACCTGGAGCGGGTGCTGAGCCAACTGCTTCAGCCGTAATTTCCGATATTGTGAACGTGAGTCGCGCTATAGGCGAAGATATTAATAATTTTGTGCCCTCGCTCGGTTTTTTCCAAGAGCATTTGCAATCAGAAAATATTTTGACAATAGATGAAGCTAATGCAGCTTACTATTTAAGAATTTCCGCAGAAGATCAACCTGGTGTTTTATCGAAGATTACTCAGATCCTAAGCGAGCAAGGAATTAGTATTGAAGCGCTAATACAAAAAGCACCAAAGGGTGATGAGTCTCAGGTTCCCGTTATTTTATTGACTAACCTCACACAGGAGCGTTTGATCAATTCCGCGATTGTAGAAATAGAAGAGTTATCTACGGTTAAAGGTGGGGTTGTTAAAATTCGTGTGGAAGACTTAAGTTAGAAATACTTCTGTTTAAAACTTTTTCATTGGTTGCATGATTTACTGATAATGTCGCAAATTAAACGTAATGTGTTGGTACCATTGGCACTAAATAATTGAAAAATTTATTTTATCGAGATTTAAAAAGTGAAATATATTAGTACGCGTGGCGATGCGCCAAAATTATCTTTCGAAGAAGTTGTTTTGACCGGGCTCGCTTCTGACGGCGGCCTATATGTCCCAGAAACGATACCAAGTTTTTCTAAAGAAGAAATCGCATCATGGGCTGGATTGAATTACAGAGATTTAGCTTACAAAGTTATTTTACCATTTGTCGAAGATGAAATTCCGCGTGAGGATTTAAAAGACATTATTGATCGTTCGTATGATGCGTTCAGGCATAATGCGATTGCGCCCTTGATTCAAACAGGGCAGAGCGAATGGATCCTTGAATTATTTCAAGGGCCAACTTTAGCATTTAAAGATTTCGCACTGCAATTTCTTGGAAATCTCCTCGATTACGTATTAGCTAAGCGAAATCAAAAAGTTGTCATTATGGGGGCAACTTCTGGAGACACAGGTTCTGCTGCGATTGAAGGATGTCGCCATTGTGAAAACGTTGATATTTTTATTTTGCATCCTTACCAACGTGTTTCCGATGTGCAGCGTCGTCAGATGACCACTGTAATCGAAAAAAATGTTCACAATATTGCACTACAAGGTAATTTTGACGATTGCCAAAATATGGTGAAAGCAAGTTTTGCTGATCAATCCTTTCTTCCCGAAGGTCGTCAATTAGTTGCTGTGAACTCTATCAACTGGGCGAGAATTATGGCTCAGATCGTATATTATTTTTATTCCAGTTTAGCGCTAGGTGGACCACACCGACCCGTTTCTTATTCTGTACCTACTGGAAATTTTGGTGATATTTTTGCTGGCTATCTCGCCAAGCAAATGGGGCTTCCTATCGAACAGCTTGTTATAGCGACTAATGCAAATGATATTTTACATCGTTGTATATCAGCGAATGATCATACCAAACAAGCTTTGATTCATTCTTTGTCACCAAGTATGGATATTATGGTTTCGAGCAACTTTGAGCGAATGCTTTTTGATCTATACGATCGAGACGGAGCAACGATAAAAAGTTTATTTGAAAATTTTAAATCGTCAGGAAGCCTGATATTAGACGAAGATGCTTTAAAGGGTGCTCAATCACTCTTTTCCAGTTATCGTTTAGATGACGACGAGACTGCAGAAGTGATTCGCGAAGTGTATGAATCGACTGAGTATTTGCTAGACCCTCATACTGCAATTGGAGTTCAAGCCGCTAGAAAAACTCGAAATAACAAATCTACTCCGATGGTTTGCTTGGCAACGGCTCACCCTGCAAAATTTGCGGAGGCAATTCAAAAAGCAGGGCAGGGAGAAGACCCGGATTTACCTTATCACATGAAAGATTTGTTTGATCGAGAAGAAAACTATTCTGTTTTAGAGGATGATATTACTAAGGTCCATGAATTTATGCGATCAAATATCTCTTCTTAGTTTGAGCGATTAAGAGCTCTATAAATTAGGTGATAATTCAAATCCTAATCTAGGGTTCTAGACTCAATGGGTGAGCTACTGAATATTAGCGTTATGCTTTTTTTCTCGTTTAACACGATAAAGCATTCTATCTGCTTGTTGAATTGCTCGCTCAACTTGATCCATCGATTTATCATTAACGGTCTGATAACCAAGACTGATACTTAATCGATATTGCAGCGACTTTTCAACATTGACTTGATTCGTTTTTACTTCAATACGGTTGATTAACTGTTCAATATCATTTTCTGTAAATCCGTTTGTAAAGACGACAAACTCGTCTCCACCCATGCGTCCAATAATATCTTCATGACGAAAACTCTGTCGCAATATTTCAGCAGACAGCGCAATGGCTTCATCGCCGGCACCGTGACCGAATTCATCATTAATAATTTTTAGGTCATCCATATCAGCATAAAAAAGTGTAATTGGCATGAGCAAGCGATTGTCTGAGACTCGCTCTGTTATCGCATCATAAAAACCGCGTCGATTATATGTTTGCGTGAGCTCATCTGATCGAGAAACTTCTTTCAGTTTTTTATTCGCTGACGAAAGTTTTTCATTTAAAAGACTTACTTTTTCCACTGCTCGGTTCTTGTCTCCAAGCGCTTGATTAAGTCCTTCAAATAAAATGACTGTATGCAGTGTTGTAGAAATTGTTGACCTTAGCTCATCCATATCTGTTTCTTTAGTATGGTCACCGTCAAATATAACGTAACCAAAATGATCATCACGATAAAACAGAGGTTGTACGACTGATATGGGCATGTTTTTATATTTTAAAAACGAATCAGGTAAGAGCTTTGAAGTTTTAAATTGAATAGGTTCATCGAATTCTTTGCGACTATTATTTATGTAAGCATAATGAAGGGTAGACGCTTTCGGTGCGGATGCATTTTCTTCGAATACGAAAGATTGGTCATAAAGTGCAATGAAGCAGTGAGAAACAGGCAGCGAATCTAATGCAATTGTTAACTTATTAAAAAACTCGTCGCGGCTAAAAGATTCTATATTCTCATGAATGCTAAATGGGGATGTAAATAGTTTTAGAGAATAGGTATCAAAAATCTCGGTGTTATCACATCCACAGGATTTACGTAATGCAAGCTTAGTGGGAAGCAGTCTTTCTGTAGGTCGATTTTGATCGCCATTTATCATTCGAATAATCAATTCCAGCGAGGTTCTCGCCATATCGTTAAATGGCTGCGAAACTGTCGTAAGGGATGGAATTGTAAATTGTGAATGGGGAGAGTCATCAAATCCCGTTATTGCAAATTTATACTTGTAGTCAGGGATAACATTGTGCAAGTAGTCTTGTGCTGCAATTGCAGTTTCATCATTGGAGAATGCTACCGCCTCAAAATCGATACCGGTACTAATAATGTTTTTAATGGCTTCAATTCCTGAGTCGGACTCAAACCCGCCTTTGAATACCCATTCAGAATTCCAAAGTTCTAATTGGGTCATATAATCCTTATAAGCCCGATAGCGATCACGACTCTCATCATCGTTTTCTGCCCCGTAAACAAAAGCGATACGTCGATAACCGTGCACGATTGCCAAATGCTCTAGCATCATTCTCATGCCTCGATAGTTATCGACCATGACGCAGCTAGCGAGATCTGTAATGCGTTTGTTTATAGATACTTTAGGTTTTTTCGAATAGTTTTTACACCAGCGTACTATTTGTTCGTGTGAAATATGCGTAAAAATAGGGTGTAAAATATAGCCATCAATAACCTCTTCGCTTGCTAGCAAGAAGGTCGCGTTGTATTGAATGTCTGAATACTTTCGACCAAGAAGCTGTCTGCCCTCGAAGAAAAAGAGGTTGACGCCAAGCTTTTTACCCCAATGTTTGGTAGCAGTATAAAGAGGGTTTTGAAAGTTTCGAGTGAGTTCGTTACATAGAATACCTATGTTCAATCTCTCTCTCACTGAATAGCTCCGGTTGAAAATAACGTAATTTACGACATTGTATCGTAAAAACGGACAATTTAAGAGTAGACTGCATCTAAAATGTATCACGCAGATAGATTTAAAATACGTATAAAATTAACAAAAGTTTTACTATGTGGTTCATTCGCCTGCCTATCATTATTGGTTTACAGCAGGCTCATTTTTCCGTTTAAGTCGCAAAGCAAAATTTGCTTTGGAGATACTGGACTATTTTAGAATCGCTTACGCGTAAAGAACTAAAAATAAAGTGCGAGAAGGTTCTCTTTTTGGTTTAAACTGCGTTTCTTGCAGCGCCTATAGAGAACAAACCAGCACCGATTAGGGATAACACCAAAATATCCACACCAGTCATGATTTACTCCTTTTGTTTAAGTCGTTGAAAGTACTCAACGTACTAAGATTATAGCGAAATATCTTTCACCTTTATAATTCTTTTGTGAAATATATGTGAAAAACACGTTTTATTTAGGATTTAATATTTCATTAAATTGTAATAAAGGTAAATATTTTGCTAATAAGTGGGTTTTTGAGAAAAAATATACTATGAAAAAACTTATAAAGCTCAGAAATGAGGATAGTCCCTCTCAATTAGTACCAAATTCGAAAATGAGTATTGTTGAACAAATTTTCGTTGTAAGAGGCGTCAACTATGAGCTAGAGACTAATTATTCGCTTAAAAGCCTAAGCTCATCTGATCTGCTTTTTGGTGTGAACAAAGCTGTAACGATGTTGATAGATTCGCTAGAGAAGCAACAAAGGGTGCTTATAGTGGGTGATTTTGACGCCGATGGGGCAACCAGTTGTGCAGTCGGTATAAAAAGCTTAAAAGCTTTTGGGTATAAATATGTAGATTATTTGGTGCCAAATAGATTTGAGTATGGATATGGACTCACGCCGGAAATCGTTCATCTAGCTGCGGAATTTGATCCCGATATAATTATTACAGTGGACAATGGTATCTCCAGTCTTGAGGGGGTAAAAGCTGCAAAATCCAACGGATATAAAGTTATCGTAACAGATCATCACCTTCCCGGAAGAGAATTACCTGCAGCGGATGCTATTGTTAACCCAAACCAACCGAATTGCACTTTTCCTAGTAAGTCGCTTGCGGGAGTGGGAGTCATATTCTACTTAATGACGGCTTTACGAACCGAACTACGTAAGCGGAATTGGTTTTCGGAAAATGCCATCGTAGAACCCAATATGGCTGAGCTTCTAGATTTAGTTGCATTAGGAACCGTTGCAGATGTCGTACCTTTGGACCATAACAATCGCATTCTCGTATCCCAGGGAATCGCGCGCATAAACGCAGGCCGATCTTGTCCGGGCATACAAGGGTTGTTAGCAGTTTCTAATCGAGACCCTGCCAAGATCACTGCATCGGATTTGGGTTTTGCGATTGGACCTAGGTTAAACGCGGCGGGTCGATTGGATGATATGTCACTCGGAATTCAGTGCCTTTTAAGTAATCAATTTAGCCAGGCTCAAGCTATTGCTTCGGAATTAGATGATTTAAATAAAGATCGCCAATCTATCGAAGCTTCAATTCAGAAGGATGCACTAAAAATATTGGACTCGTTAAAAATTTCATTCGACGAGAGAGTTCCACTAGGAATATGTTTATATCAATCAGATTGGCATCAAGGTGTCATTGGTATTGTTGCTTCACGTATTAAGGACAAATTTCATCGGCCCACGATTGTATTTGCTGAAACTGATTCAGGAGAATTAAAAGGTTCAGGAAGATCAATAGAAGGAGTGCATTTAAGAGATGTCTTAGACGAAGTGGCTTCCCAAAATCCTGGCTTACTGGATAAGTTTGGTGGGCACGCGATGGCAGCTGGTTTGTCCCTCGATAAACAATCTATAAATGAATTTGAGAAAGCTTTTAATGCCGCACTTGCCAAGAGGATTGATCATGACGCTTTAATACCAGTTGCATTGAGTGATGGCGAATTATTTGAAGATGCAATGATAATCGAAAATGCAGAATTAATTCAAAAAGCAGGACCATGGGGACAGCATTTTCCTGAGCCTAGTTTTCACGGAACATTTCATTTAATACAGCAGAAAATAGTAGGAGAAAAACATCTAAAACTTGTGTTAAGTCCAACGCAAGTTTCCTCAAAAATAATTGACGCTATTGCATTTAATGTCGATACCGAAATATGGCCTAATGGGAAAGCTATTCAAGTAAAAATGGTATATCGATTGAGCGTTAACGAGTTTAGAGGCCAAAGAAATCTCCAGTTTATCGTGGATTACTTAGAGCCTCTTTAACCTCTTATTCTTTTACTTAACCTGCTTCGCAATATAGCGTTTCATCGATAGTTTGTGTATCAATGAATAGTACTCGGCTCCCATCAAGAATAAGTCCGCGGGTTTTACATAATAGTTTTGTTGCGCGATCGATATATGCGCTTGAAACAATTTGTCTGTGGTCCACTGTCTGATAAAGTCCTAGGAGTAGTGTGAAGTAGGGACGATGTGCCCAGTTTCGGCCGCGGCACCGAAAATCAACTTGTAGTCCGTCTTTAGTGAATAGGTAATTTGGAGAAACTTGTTTTCCTGAAAAGTCACACTCAAATATTCTTACAACACCTAATTGGCGCAACTTTGTGGTATCAATATTTGAAAAATCATCTCTTTTATAACATTCTACTAGTTCTTCAAGATGGCCAGTAAGCTTTTCGCTGCTCTCGTAAGACTCAATAATTTTCTGGCGTTTTCTTTTTAAATAGGAGGCTTGATAATGTGTAATGCTTTCAGAAAAAGTAAAACGGTCAAGATGTTTTTCTCTGGCTTGGTCAAATAGCCAGCCTTGTACTTTTCTTGCGCCACATTCCAGCGCGAAATGGTATTCCTCTTCAGTTTCAACACCTTCGCAGAGTATTTGACAACCTGATCGATCTGCTAATTCGGCTAGGCTAAGAATCACACTGGAAGACTTTCCTTTTCTAGATGCGTTTTTAAACATGCCCATATCTATTTTTAAATAGTCTGGACTATAGGCGACCAACCGATCGATTTGTGAACCTTCTATTCCAAAATCATCAATTGCGATTTTCACACCTTCGTCTCGATAAATTTTAACGAAGCGATCCAACAGTTTGCTGTCACCCACTTTTTCAGTAATCTCAAATACCACCCGCGAGGGGTCTAAATCAATTTTTCTTAAATGTTTAATTGAAGGTGGTGTTTCTCCCAGTTTTAATGAACTCATGAGGACGGGTGAGATGTTGATAAAGATAAGGCCATTGTCTGGATTGCTTGCGGTATAGTCCAAAGCTTGATTACGCACCTTCCGATCAATTTCCAGTTTCGTTTGGGTTCTAACTGAAGAATCAGAAAAAAGCCATCCCGCGGAAACAATATTGTCATTTGCATCTCGTGTTCTTGCTAAACACTCATATCCAGCAATTTGTGAAGTACAGACATCAACAATTGGTTGATAGCACGGAAAATATTTAACTTTACTAAGAATCTCTACTGGATATCGGGAATTCACTCTAGGCCTCGAATATTTATTTTGTTAAAAATGTGATCCCTGTCTAATTTTTATTTCCGCTCACTAATATATAGATCACATAACGATATCTAACAATTTTTTAATTTGGAATACATATAAGATTCAATAATGCGTTGCATTCTCGTTTTAGAAGTATTGCGCTGATGAAAAAACTAATACTATGTAATTAATAGTTAAGTATTAGAGGTATGAGAAAAAACTAATACAAAGATACGCGTGCCAAATCTGTTAAATTTTGTACAAATTTTATTTTGCAAGGTTTCAAAAGGAGGCTAAAAAAGACTTGTACGCTCTTTTTGGCGCGAAAAACAAAAATGCTGACGCAAAAAATATTTAATCGTATCTTTGATTTGTAATGAAAAATAATCGCGGTTATCGAATTTTTGAGGCTATTTTGTTGGATAAGACAATCGGAAAAATTGAAAGATTACTAATTTTACGATGTGTGTCGGTTTAATTTACATAATGACATATAAATAATCTTATGCCAAGAAAGTAAAGAAATTATTTTTCAATTTAAAGTGTTTAAAATTTAAATCTAGATAACACGTTATTTGTTTTTCACTTAACTAAAGAAATATCACTTCGTTAGATCAATAGAAGTCTAGTAAACGTGAGCTAAAGTTGAGAGCCGCATGAAGCAAATTATTGGTTTTATTGACTGGAAATAATGAAAGTTTGATTATTGAAAGTTTAAACCACAGAAATTAGATTTTGCCCAGAATCGGCCACTTCTACACGAATACTTTCCCTTTTGTAACCATTTGGTAACCTGTATTCAAAGCCTATGTATCCATCTCTGGGTAGTTTATGTTTCAATAAACCGTGACGGTAACTTTTTGCAATGCACGACCCAAGAATTTGATTATTATAATAAACATTCAATTCCACTGGTTTTTCAGAGAATTGTCTGAAAGCAGCGCCTTTTATTAGATTGTCTTGAAAGCCAAAAATCGCTCCGTAACACCACTCGAATCCTGTTTGTTTATTTTTAATTCGATCTTTCAGCAATTTTAATCCTCTTTCGTAGAGGACCATATCATTACTATTAAGCCTTTGTATCCGTTTTCTTAGCTCACTATCGATTTTTTCGATATTTTTTTTGTCGTTAACATTTGTAACAACCTTTTTTATGTTTTGGTTGTAGTAGTGATTATAAACCTCAATACTCTCTTTGTATTGTTCTGTTATGCCAATGAAACCCATAAGGTAGATAGGAATACCATTAAGGTAACTACTTTGAATATTCTTAAAACCGGGTGTTTCAATAAACTTTTCTAAAGGCTGTTTATAGTCGTACCAACGCTTGTAATGATTATAATGAGATAAGACTTGATCCACTGGATTTCGCAAGAACGCAACCATCTTATGCGATGGAAATATATTACATAGAGGTATTGCGTTTACATGCCCCGCATACATGCCCGCGCCGCGCGTATGGAGTTCATCGTATAATGAATCAATCGATTTATTATCCAAATATTTTTTCTTAACCCAGTGAGTAGTTTCTATGGATTTGTCACCATAGTTCTTAACGACAGCATCTTCACCAAAATACTCTTCTGCTGCTTTTTTAAAACTTGTACCTGCCGTTTTAGGGATATGCAAAAAGCAAATAGGAACTATAGGCGCTTCTCGTTTGGAAGTTTTGTTTTCTTCAATAACAGAAATAGGTGTGATTTTAACTTTTTTGTCAGTCCAAGAGGAGATATCAAGATAAAACCCACAGTAGCCGGTTTTATGAAGGCCTACACGACGAATATCGGGACGGTATAGATTGGCGATTAATGTGACATTGTTGCTCGTAGATTTAATATTTACCGCAACAGGACTGATGGAGTCAAAGTTTGGCTTGCTCCATCCACGAAGTATACTTTTGTTATATACATCTACTTTAATTTCAAATTTCGGTTTAGAACGTGGTCTTTCTTGTTTGAGTTTCAACGAGCTCATTTATGTATAAAAATATAATTGGTTTAATTAAGTCAGAATAGAACGATTATCGTTCTATTTCACTTTGCGAGGGGAATTTATTTACTGCAAAATTAATTGAACTGACCTTCTTAGAGTAACTGCAGCTGTCAGATTTCTGCTGAAGCGCGCTTTTTTAGTGTAATTCTGATTATACGACAAATTATTATAAGGAGAATCGAATTATGCTGAAAGTTGCTCGATTATTAAAAAACTTGAGACTTACAATACATCACATATTAGAGAAGTGCGAATAATGGACTCAGGTTGTTTTAAACACAAACAATAGAACCCAGTTTACTTTATTGATTCTTTTTAAATAAGTTTTGCTTAAATTCTGGGCTTTTATAGGCGTGCAAGATATGAAAATTCTAGCATTAATGGCTTTACTAGCTTTTTTCACCGATGTTTGTGGCGATAGCTGCTTCAACAACTCCAATTCTCCAAGTAAGCAATCTGTTAACGGAAAATTTGAAGATCAACGAGCGAAAGGTTCTATTGCTTTGGGGTATCAGGTAACCAGGTCGTGCTTTTCGTAAGAAACCTCAACTAATGCAGAAAACTATGTAAATTATATTGAACAGCAGTAACCCGCCGCTGAATATATAGGTTGGTTTTTGCTCTCATGCTTCGGTCTGGCGTCTTTGGAAAGGAATTTACCCTAGAGCCATGTTGTTTGCGAAAATGATCAGTGAGTCAACACCGCAGGTTTATTTGATTGACTTCGAGTGCGCGAATTAGGGGTTTGTCCTGAAGGTTTTATTTAAGTCTGTTACAAGATATCATTATTTAAACCAATTTACGTGGTAGTCTGCTAGTCAGTTTGGTGTGTTATTTCGTACCAAGCAATTGAGTTGTTGGGATGTATTGGCGATTTACAAAGGACAAAATAAAATGAGATCTCTCATTAGATTTATTTATTATCTGTTTATTGTTTTATTCATTGTTTCGTGTGGTGGTGGAGAAGAATCAACAGAAAGTGATTTGAATGCGACCGTTCCATCGATTGATATAGATATGGAGCGCTTTACTCCTAATCCTACCAACACGCCGCAAGCGATACAAACATTCCAATCCACACCGACTCCTACTCAAACGCCTCAAACTACAGAATCTCCGAGAGGCAATGATAGTGATAATCAGGACGCTCTCCCAAATGTTGTAATTTTTTTCACTGATGATCAAGGGTATCGCGACATTGGTGTTAATCAATTTGGAAGTGAAGTGATCACACCTAATATCGACACGATTGCACAAAATGGCGCTAGATTCACGCAAGGGTATGTTACCGCGCCCCAGTGTGTACCCTCTAGAGCGGGTCTCTATTCCGGGGTCTATCAACAGCGTTTTGGGGTCGATGATGGGCGCTTTACTCCGCTTCCTCTCGATGTTGTGACTATTGGAGATAGATTTAAATCTCTAGGCTATACAACTGGAATGGTTGGAAAGTGGCACTTGGACATCGACCAAAATTCAAGAGATTGGTTTCGGGAAACGTTTCCAGAGTCTGAGCCTAATGAATTTGCTTTTTCCGATTTAAGTCAAGAAACCTTAACGCCTTATTTTGCAAATAATCGCGGTTATGATGACGTTTATACGGGCTATATAAGAAGCTATTGGGCTAATTTCGATTTTAATGGGAATTCAATCACGCCTACTTATGTTGAAAACCCTATTTACCGATTAACGGCAATTTCGCAAGCGGCAAATTCTTTTATTGATCGAAATTGGCGAGATCCGTTTCTTTTGCAAGTTGCACATTTCGCTCCCCATGTACCCTTAGCCTCTAGACAGTCAGACCTTAATTTATTTGCTAATGTGGATCAGATCAGAAGACAGAATGCATTGGCCATGGTCAAAGCTATTGATGACGGAGTAGGGCAAGTAATTCAAAAACTAGAACAATATGGCATATTAGAAAATACAATTATTGTTTTTATGAGCGATAACGGGGCGCCACTAGGTAACGATTTAACGGACGCGCCCTTGTCCGATAATACTGAAGAATGGAATGGTTCCCTCAATACTCCTTTAATCGGTGAAAAAGGTATGTTAAGCGAAGGGGGAATACGCGTACCATTTTTAATGCAGTGGCCTGAAGTGATTCCAGGAAATACGGTGGTTGATGCGCCCGTGCTGAGTTTAGATACTGTTTTTACTGCTTTAAAAGCGGCTGGCTTGGACGAGGAAAATTTATCGTCTTTGGACGGTGTTGATTTACTTCCTGCACTAACAGGAAACAGTGATTATTTAAATCAAAGGCCCATTTTTTGGCGATTTTGGAATCAGACTGCTGTTCGATTAGGGGACTGGAAATATATTAATGCCGGAACAGAGCGTGAATTTTTATTCGATTTCTCCTCAGAAGATCCGGAGGAAAAAAATCTTATAGCTGAAATACCAGAGCAAGCATCTGAAATGAAATCACTACTTAGTGATTGGCTAACCACACTTCACAGAGACTTTTCAATGCAATCACTCAATGCAAAAGAGCGAGAGTGGTACAATTTTTATTTTCAAGAAGACTAAAAAGAGCCTCAGTTTCGCAAATTTTAAGCTAGTCGAGCATGTTTAAGGAATATTCATAAAGCTTTTGGTCATAAAAATTAATATCTTGAATCTTTTGAATTGCAGGTTCAGATATCGGTTGAGACTTCGCAGCTTTAGGCGTTACATGAAGTACTTAAATACAGAAGTATTGTCCAAAAAAGATAATGTAATTGATCGCTAGCTGCAATTTTAGCTCTTGAATTTCTAATCTAGAATATTAAAGTACAGACAATGTCAGTGTGCTTCGATATTAAGTGGTAGTAAGATTAATTCTGGTACCTTTACACCAAGCACCAAGATAATCTTTAGGTTTAAAATTTTCTGCAAATGCTTTTAGTTTTTCTTTCGAACCGGCCGCACGACCATAAGATCTTCCAAAGTGTTTCACATGCTCAATCCATTTCTCGGTATCGATATTAAGGCGGGTTAGTTAAGCAATCCAGCGCCAGGCTTGCGGCAGGCAAGAACGTCTTCTTTCAATATATACGAATTCTTCGGTTTGGGTCTTAGGGTGCAATCGATGCCTTAGGTGGTGATGGTCTTGCGTGGAGCCCATGTATTCCCAGGCTCTTTCTTTAAATAAGCAAATAGGGTCACCATTGTTAAGTGGGTGTGCGCTTAATTCTGACCACATATCTAACCATTCTGGGTTTTTGGCTTCGATAAATTCCACAATTGTCACCATTATTATTTGTTTGGTGGTCAAATCGACCGTTTTAACGAATGTATCTAATTCAATAAGTTATTTTAGTTTTATAATGTTTTTTGTCAAATAGATACTGTAACACTATGTTATTTAAGTAAATAATTGTTATTTTGCTCACATGTTAATTTGAAAGTATTGTCTATTTTTTGCGATAAAAGTTGCTGAGAGCCGATTCTTTTGGGTTAAAGTGGAGGTGAATCCATGGCTCATGTACAATACGCGGCTCGATTAAATTCCCCTTTTAACTAGAGTACAGAGACGCTTTATGGAAATTAACCCGCTTTTAAATCAGCTCAATGATATGCAGGCACGCACTGATGTGCTTCGGGGGTATCTTTGACTATGACGCTAAAAAAGAGCGGTTAACGGAGGTAGAGCTTGAGCTGGGTGAGCCGGATGTGTGGAACGAACCAGATCGTGCTCAAGCACTCGGAAAAGAGCGATCGTCTTTAGAAGTCGTGGTGAGTACCATAGACACAATGGATCAGGGTATTGTTGATTGTCGTGACTTAATCGATATGGCGGTTGAAGAGCAAGACGAAGACAGTTTTAATGATGTCATTGGTGAAATTGATAGCTTAAAAGAAGATCTTGAAAAGCTGGAGTTTCGCCGTATGTTTTCGGGTGAGATGGATCTTAATAATTCATTCTTGGTGATTCAGTCGGGCTCTGGTGGGACCGAGGCCCAAGACTGGGCTGAAATGGTGTTGCGAATGTATTTGCGCTGGGGTGAAGCCAAGGGGTTCAAGACCACACTAGAAGAAGCTTCGCCCGGTGAAGTAGCGGGGATTAAAAGTGCCACGATTCGTTTTGAAGGTGAATATGCTTACGGTTGGTTGCGCACCGAAACGGGTGTGCATCGTTTGGTAAGAAAATCTCCATTTGATTCGGGTAATCGTCGTCATACCTCTTTTTGTTCGGTTTTTGTATCTCCTGAAATCGATGATGATATTGAAATCGACATAAATCCTGCCGATGTGCGGACCGATACCTATCGTGCCTCGGGTGCTGGTGGGCAGCATGTTAACAAAACCGATTCTGCGGTACGTTTAACGCACGAGCCGACCAACACGGTAGTAGAATGCCAAAGCCAGCGTTCGCAACATGCTAACCGAGATCAGGCCTGGAAAATGCTCCGTGCACGTCTTTACGAATTAGAAATTCAAAAACGGAATGCGGAAAAGCAAGCTTTGGAAGATACCAAGGCAGATATCGGCTGGGGCAGTCAAATTCGTTCTTATGTGCTGGACGACCAGCGAATTAAAGACCTTCGCACTGCCGTGCAAACCAGTAATTGTCAGAATGTACTTGATGGCGATCTAGACCAATTTATTGAAGCCAGCTTAAAAGCTGGGCTTTAAATCACAATTATTTTAGGACTTTTGGGATGTCAAACGAAACCAGTAACGAACCTCAAGATGAAAACAAGTTGATTGCTGAGCGCCGCGCGAAATTACAAGGTTTGCGCGAGCAAGAAGGCACGACTTTTCCCAATGAATTTCGTCCAGAAAATCAGGCAAAAGCATTACAAGGTGCTTTTGGTGAAAAAACGAAAGAAGAACTTGAAAGCTTAAATGAAATTGTCAGTGTTGCGGGTAGAGTGATTCGCAGTCGTGGCGCTTTTATGGTTTTACAAGATGGCTCGGGGCAGATTCAATTATACGTTACCAAAGAAGCGAGGCCTTTTGCCAAGTCGTTAGACTTAGGCGATATTATTGGTGTTAAAGGCGTTTTGCATAAATCCGGTAAAGGTGATCTTTATGTCAATCTTGATGAGTATCAATTGTTGACAAAATCGCTGCGACCTTTACCCGACAAATATCACGGCTTGGCGGATCAAGAAATTCGTTATCGCCAACGCTATGTTGATCTTATTGTGAATCCAGAAGTACGTGATACCTTTGTAACGCGTTCGCGAGTGGTCGACTTTATTCGTCGCTATCTAAACAACAAAACGTTTTTGGAAGTAGAAACGCCGATGTTGCAAGCTATTCCTGGTGGTGCAACAGCGCGTCCATTTGAAACGCACCACAATGCATTAGATATTGATATGTTTCTGCGTATAGCGCCAGAGCTGTATTTAAAACGCTTGGTGGTGGGCGGTTTCGAACGTGTATTTGAAATTAACCGTAACTTCAGAAATGAAGGCTTGTCGACGAGACATAATCCAGAATTCACCATGTTGGAGTTTTATCAGGCTTATGCAGATTACAATGACTTGATGGATTTAACGGAAGACATGCTGCGAGGCATTTGTGAAGAAGTGATTGGTACTACATCTATTTCAAACACGACAAGAAATGCCGAAGGTGATGTGGTTGAAGAAAAGGTATATGACTTTGCCAAACCCTTTAGACGTCTTTCGGTGTTTGATTCTATTCTCGAATTTAATTCAGATATCGAAGCAGAAAAGCTATCAGATTTGAATGGCGCTAAATCCATTGCTGAAGGGCTAGGAATTCCGTTAAAAGATATCTGGGGTTTGGGTAAAGTTCAGATTGAAATATTTGAAAAAACGGTTGAACATCGCTTAGATGATCCGACTTTTATCACGGAATATCCGACGGAAGTTTCACCTCTGGCACGACGCAATGATGAAAACCCTTTCGTGACGGACCGGTTTGAATTCTTTGTGGGTGGGCGAGAAATTGCTAATGGGTTTTCCGAGCTAAATGATGCAGAAGATCAGGCAGAACGATTCCAAGCACAGGTCGCTGAAAAAGATGCAGGTGATAACGAAGCCATGCATTTTGATGCTGATTATATTCGCGCGCTAGAATATGGTTTACCGCCAACAGCAGGCGAAGGTATCGGCATCGATCGACTGGTGATGTTGTTAACAGATTCACCATCGATTCGAGATGTATTATTGTTTCCACATATGCGGCCAGAGTAAGCCACTGCTGTTTCGTTAATCTTGGAAGCCTATGACGAATTCATCCAGTATAAAACTTCACGATAGCTGGTTATCTCAATTAGAGACTGAATTTCAGCAGCCTTACATGCAGTCGCTTAAGGGTTTTTTGCAAGAACAAAAAGCCTTGGGTAAAACGGTTTATCCTCCCGGGTCGCAAATATTTAACGCGTTAAATACAACACCATTTTCGCATGTCAAGGTCGTGATTCTAGGGCAGGATCCATACCATGGCCCTAATCAAGCTCACGGTTTATGTTTTTCTGTACAGCCGGGCGTTCCTTTACCGCCATCGCTACAAAATATTTATAAAGAAATACATCAAGAGTATGGTTTTCCTATACCGAGTCATGGGTGCTTACAGCAATGGGCGGAGCAGGGTGTTTTGTTGTTAAATGCGACCTTAACTGTTGAGCAAGCTAAGGCAGGGTCTCATCAGGGAAAAGGCTGGGAGACGTTTACCGATAAAGTCATTTCACTGCTAAATCAACAACGAGAAAATATCGTTTTTCTATTGTGGGGCAGTTATGCACAAAAGAAAGGTGCGGTGATTGATGCTTCGCGCCATTGTGTTTTGAAATCGCCTCACCCTTCTCCTCTTTCTGCACATCGCGGTTTTTTTGGCAATGGTCATTTTCGTAAAGCAAATGAATATCTGATATCAAAGGGTATTGATGAAATCAATTGGCAAATCTCCGATTTGTAATATTTTTCTTACCATACTTTTACACTTGTTTTACCCAACATTTTTTAACATCTCCAAAGTATTACAGGAATTAAGCCTATTTTTTAAATACGTTTCATTCAAGAGGGATAAATGAATAGCCAACTCATCGCCAGGTTTTTCTTTTTCTTGTTTTTTTGTATTGCAAATGCGTCTGCTAATACTGCGCATAAACTTTATGCAGGTTTTTTATTTGGAGCTGGTACTGTCGATATTGAGTATGCGGGTGATACTAGAAAATTTGACACGTTAAGTGCCGGGTTCCAAGTTGGTTACAAGTTTAAAAATTGGTTGGCTGCTGAGTATCGTCTCGAAGCCTATGATAACCTTTTTGCAGATGAGCTTGCTAACGTGATTTTTGAGACGATATTTGGAGAATCTGTTGAAATTATTCATAAATCGACCGTCATTAATTCGTTAGGACTTGCCGTGCGTTCTTCTGGAAAATTTTATTTAAAAGGAAAGCTCGGTGCTAGCTTTATTTATAACGAATTTGATGTCAATTCGGATTCAAGCTCGCAAGACATACAACGCACGAATATGACCTATCACGCTGGAGTGGGTTTAGGAGTTAGAAATTCAGTCACTCACTTTGAACTTGAATTGATTAAACATGGAGAGGATATTGATTCAGCAATGTTTTCATTCGGCGTGACTTTTTGAATGTTTTATGGGAGTTGATTGGTCGAATAGCACGCCTGTAACTACAAAACTAGCCGAGCATCGCCATGGCTTCTTCCATCTCTTCGCTAAGTTCTTCACCCACTGCATTATCTATCGATGGATCCATGCCGAGCCTTTCAAAGGCTTTCACTTTTGATAAATCCACACTTTCTATGGTTTTGCAGCCTGTGTAGCTTTGCAGCATAGCAACTGTCACTATGTCGCCATAGTCGGCTTTATCAATTTGTCTTTGGTGATCAATATATTGTTCTGGGATATTTCTAATTTCGATCGGAAATTCCCACGCTGTTAATATTTGTGTTCCTATAGCAGGATGAATTTTTTCGATGACATTATCCAGATGTAATCCCGTTTTGTAGAAGGGAGGGTTTTTCCTCTGCGAATGTTAGGATAGGAAGAGCCCCTATTTTATGAATGAGTCCGGCTAGAGCGGCTTGATCCGGGCTTAGTTTCGTAAAATGCTTACAGAGGACATAGCTCATTCCTGCTATTTCACTCGATTTTTTCCAAATCTCTCGCATGCGACTGTCAATAAAATCCGATGTTGCTTGGAACATTTGTTCCATTGCAAGCCCAATGGCAAGGTTACTCGTGTACTTCATTCCCAAACGAGAAAGCGCCATATTGAGGTCTTCAATTTCTCTCGGTGCCCGAAATATTGGACTATTCGCCACCTTAATAATCCGTGCGGTTAATCCCGCATCATTGGATATGACATCGGCTAAATCTTTAATGATTGCATCTTCGTCTTCGGCAACTTCGCGCACTTTTAACGCCATTTCTGGCATGGTCGGTAAAACCAGTTGATCGCTATCTATAGCTTCTTGTACTTCTTGCAATACTGCAATTGCCAGGTTGCTCATATTTTTGGCTGCCCTAAGTTAAATGCTAAGTTAAATGCCTTTTCTAAGTTATAGCATATGGCAGGGTGAGCCAGGTCAGATTTGCAGAAGTATTTTTTTCTAAGTGAATATTTTCTTTACCATAAAGATTGTCGTTGCAAAGCACGAGAATGTCTAAGCTCGAATTTAGCGCGGAGTTAACAGATGGTGCCACGCTTATAATCTGACCACATTTTTTCCCCTCGTGGAAAATGGCATCGCCAGGCGATAGTTCTATATTATCGTTGGCGGAGTAGTCTAAATGGCATCGGTACATGTGTTTTTTTTGAGCACCTTTGTAGTGAATACGCGCGACGACCTCCTGACCGGTATAACACCCTTTGTCGAAGGATATGCCGCCATTTAAATGCATATTTAGCTCTTGGGGCAGTAGAGTTTCTTCCAGAGGCTGCTGGATTTCTCCTATTCCACTTATGATATTATTCGCCTGCCATTCATTGTTGCCTATTCTTGCTCCGGTGGATTGAAGCGCAGGGCAAATCTCCTTAATTTTATCTTTAGTCATCCATAGCTCTATTCTTGAGTCTTTATGGTGCAATAGCGTAATGCCTGATTGGTTTAGGGAGTGACCCAATTCAGGTAGAGTTAAATTAATCGCTTTGAGGAGTGAATTGATTTTTGCTTCTTCTACCACACCTATTATTGCAATATCGTTTCTTAAGCTGATATCTGCTTTTGAAAACACAATGTATTTTTTAAGAGATGAAAATGCGAATTCTGCTATAGATTTATGAACGCGTAGTCCTAGACTTTCTGACCCGGTTTTTGCAACGAAGAAACTACTATTCATTCTACCTTTGTGATTGCAGTGAGCTCCATACTTAAACGTTCCTTTTTCAACTTGGTCGATATCACAGGTGACTTGTCCTTGCAAAAATTTAACGGCATCAGGTCCTTCAATTGAAATCAGTGAATATTCATCGAGCAATAAAACAGCGCTGTCTACATTGTTTGATTTTTCTGTGTTTAGTTCGGTAATACTCTTCCAGTCAAACATCTTTATTTGTTTACCCTATTCGAATTTAGGTGGGGTTTGAGGAGTGTTAATAATTTGCTTCTAATGCTTATCTTAACTTGGCAAATTGAATTAGAATAGAGAAATGAGCCTATGATTAATCAAAAAAATTATTTGGCTTTGGGTTCCTAGGTCGCAATAATGCTGTAAGTTTGGTTTCCTTTAATTATTTAGTGAGTAATACGAGTTATTTGTGGATATTAATCGATTGAGATGGGCCATTCGCCGTGGCATGTTAGAGTTGGATCTGATATTTCAACCTTTTTTGGAAAAGACGTATCCTTCATTGGCGGATTCAGAACAAGCACTTTTTATTCAATTGCTTGAGTGTGAAGATCAAGATTTATTTAAATGGTTTTTAAGGAGCGAAGATCCAGCAGATCCAGAGCTAAAAAAAATTGTAAATATAATTAGGGCAAGTTCAGTTGCATGACGAAACATTTGCAATATCTTTGAGAGCGTCGCAGAAGCTCCAGTATTTTTATCTTTATTCACATGCTTTATTTTTTCTAATCATTGTATATTTGCTTTTTACTAGTCTTTTCTTTGTTCTTCTTTTTTTTCCATTTGTACTTAGCGTGTTTTTTACAAGGCGAACCTATAACAGGCTAGCACAAGTAGAAAAACTGAGTTTTGAGTCTGAGCAATTTTATTTGGTGTTAGAAGAGCAAAAACATGCTGTGGAAATGGTTGATAATCCGTTGGTGAGTTATTGGTTGGTTGTGTTGAGCTTTCGTTTAAAAAGCGATACAAGCATGTTTGCTCCTAAAATTCCGCTTATTTTACTCTCAGACTCGGCGCATTCCGAAGACCTTAGACGCTTGCGAAAACTCATAAAAAGATTGTATTAATTAACTTTGCGAGAGTGTTTTGTCTTGTTGGTTTTTTAAAGGCATTACTTCTGTCTGCCTTTAATAATCGGGCGCATCCACAATTATCTCTTGTCCCGCATGTTTCATAGGCACAAGGATAGTATCACGTGCAATTTCGGACGTCTCGGGATAATCGAGCGAGTAGTGCAGCCCACGACTTTCCTTCCTAGAACTTGCTGATCGAATAATCAGTTCCGCCACCATCGCAAGATTACGTAGTTCAATTAGATCGTTACCGATTTTGTAATTGGAGTAATATTCGTTAATCTCTTTCTGCAAAAGTTTGATTCGGTGAGTGGCACGCTCTAAGCGTTTTCCGGTTCTCACAATGCCTACGTAATCCCACATAAAACGCCTCAATTCTTCCCAGTTGTGCGATATCACCACGTCTTCATCGGAATTGGTGACTCTTGATTCGTCCCACTCGGCAGGAGGCTTAGGTTGGCGAATTTGATCTATGGATTTTTCTATTGCTTCAGCGGCTGACTTAGCATAAACAATACATTCAAGTAGGCTGTTACTTGCCATTCGGTTGGCACCGTGAAGGCCGGTAAAAGAAGTTTCACCAATGGCATAAAGATTTTTTAAATCCGTTTCTCCTTGGTGGTCTACGACGATGCCGCCACATGTATAGTGAGCGGCCGGAACAACCGGTATGGGTTCTTGTGTAATATCGATTCCGAACTTCATACACTTCTTTTTCACCGTTGGAAAGTGGCTAGCAATGAATTCTGCTGGTTTGTGGCTGATATCCAAATGCATGAAATCGCTACCAATACGCTTCATCTCGTGGTCTATCGCACGGGCAACCACATCCCTGGGTGCGAGCTCTTTGAGCGGGTGAAAACGCGCCATGAAAGACTGTCCATCAGGGTGTCGCAGTTTTGCTCCTTCGCCTCGGAGCGCCTCCGTCACGAGAAATGACTTTGCTTTAGGATGGTACAAACATGTAGGGTGAAATTGGTTAAACTCCATGTTTGCAACACGACAACCCGCTCGCCATGCCATCGCAATGCCATCGCCCGATGCTCCATCTGGGTTACTTGTGTAAAGATAGACTTTACTAGCGCCTCCAGTGGCGAGTACGACGCTTTTGGCAGAAAATGCTTCTATATAATCTTTTTCTCGATTGTAAACATAGGCTCCAGAGCAGCGTAAACGGCGGCTTCCAGGATCAGGCTGCTTTATTATGTCCACCGCGACGTGGTTTTCGAAAAGATGAAGGTTTGCTGATTCCCTCGCACGTTCAATCAGCGTAGATTGCAGTGCTTTTCCAGTTGCGTCAGCACTATGAATAATTCGACGCTGACTGTGACCACCTTCCTGAGTAAGGTGGAAGTTATTGTCATCTTTGTTTTTCGTAAAATCCACGCCGAGATCAACTAGCCAATCTATTGCTTCTCGACTGCGACCTACCGTGTATCTTACGGTATCTTTGTGGCAGAGGCCTCCGCCTGCATTCAAGGTATCTTCAACATGTGCTTCAATGGAGTCTTTGTCATCTAGAACTGCGGCAATGCCGCCTTGCGCATAACGAGTTGACCCTTCTTTTAGTTCACCTTTGCTGAGCACCGCAACACTATATTTCCTTGATAAGTTGAGCGCTAAAGTAAGGCCTGCAGCTCCGCTGCCGATGATGAGCACATCAAAATAGTAGATTTTAGGATTCAAAGTCGGGTTCTCTAACTGGCGGAATAAAGTAGGTTTGGTAACTTTAGGATAATGTTTTGTTTTTCATTTGATGAAAAATTTAATTATACCGTCATTTTTTTGAAATACGCACATTTGTAGCTTGTGTATCAATTGAATTTCCGAGATTTGCACCAATTTAGTTGTGTGGCTAATATATCCGTGCTGCGTTTGCGTGGAACTTACGTAGGGCTTGTCGCTCTATAACACCATATTAGATAACTATTTCGCAAATTGAATGAGCCTCAATCAATGTTTGAGGTTAGGAAAATAACATTATTGATCTTTTACTTGAGATCATTTGGGGTAGTCAATGACAGCGCAAGACGCACAAGATAGCGACCAACAGCTTGTAGCTCGGGTGCAAAAGGGTGATAAAAGAGCTTTTGATCTCTTGGTTTTAAAGTACCAGCATAAAATATTTGCAATAATTAGTCGCTTTATCAAAGATCCGGTAGAAGTTCAAGATGTGGCTCAGGAAGCCTTTATTAAAGCTTATAGAGCTTTGGGTAATTTTCGTGGAGAAAGCGCGTTCTATACTTGGGTATATCGTATTGCCATTAACACCGCTAAAAACCATTTAGTCTCCAAGGGTAGAAGACCACCTTCAATAGACGTTGAAGTTGATGATGCTGAGGTTCTTGGTATGAGTGATCAGCTCAAAGATGTCGCATCACCTGAACAGGAATTGGCACGAGACCAACTCAAAGAAGCGGTAAACGAAGCAATTCAAAATTTACCTGAAGATTTGAGAACGGCTGTCACTTTGAGAGAAATGGAAGGGTTGAGCTATGAAGAGATCGCAGATGTGATGGATTGTCCGGTTGGAACGGTAAGGTCGCGTATATTTAGGGCGAGGGAATCCATTGATCAGTATATATCGCCTCTTGTTGAAAACTTCGCGTGAACTTTCATAAACTGATAATGTCATAGAATTACGTTAGTTAGCACCCAATGGATTGGCGTTACAATTAAGGAAAATTCTTAAAGTTAATAAATAATTATTGATTTCATGTATAGAGAAATGAATTTATGAATGATGGGTCTTTGAAAGAATCGGTTTCAGCTTTAGTCGATGGTGAGAGCAATGATATGGAC
Source organism: Cellvibrionaceae bacterium (assembly GCA_965262305.1). Taxonomy (GTDB): domain Bacteria; phylum Pseudomonadota; class Gammaproteobacteria; order Pseudomonadales; family Cellvibrionaceae; genus CBDHEY01. The sequence goes on along the minus strand of CBDHEY010000003.1, from coordinate 14,730 downwards.
CTGCAGCGGGTTTTGAACTCCGTTGATAAAGGCTCCTCTCAGCGTGAAGAAGTTAGAACTTCTTGGCAGCGTTATCAGAGTATTGGCGATGTAATGCGTGGCGAATACCAATACACTTCTTCGATGGATATTTCTAGTAGTGTTCGTGCTGCTTTAGAAGAAGAGTCTGTTGCAACTCCAGTGACTTCCGTATCTCGTCCATCTTTTTGGAGAAACTTAACAGGTAAAACGGCCATTGCGGCTACCGTTGCTTTTGCAGTTGTACTCGGTGTTCAAGAGTTTTCGGGTATTAGTGACGAAGTCAGTGGCGGGGCGGAAACTGTTGCTAATACGTCTGGAGCAGTTGTTCCTAAGGGATTCGAACAGCCTAATGTTAATACGCGCACCGTGAGTGCTTCGAAAACTGTACCTGCTAGTCAAGTGGGTTCATACGGTGCTCGTTCTTTGGAAGGTACAGCTTCATCGTTGAACAACGAACAGCTTATGCGGGAAAAAATGGATAAGTTACTTCTATTGCACGCTAAGCAAGCATCGGAGGCAAGCTCTTTGGGCGTTCTTCCTTATGCTAGAACAAATCAACTAGAAGATAAAAATTAATTTTTGATGATAAACGCTAGCAAGACTGTTCAAACGTCATTTCTTTTTCTAGTAACAACAATTGTATTTGTAGGTAATGTCTGGGCGGAAAAACACTCCGCTTCAGATATCCTCTATGAGTTATCTCAGGCCGTTAAGTTGCAAAACTACCACGGAAAGTTTGTCTACGAATCTGAGGGACAGTCTCAGATTTACAAGATATCTCATGCCGTGATTAGTGGTGTTGAATATGAAAGTATTTCTCAGGCGGAAAGTCAGTCTAGCAATCACATACAGGTAGGGAAAAAATCTGAATGCGATTCTTTTTCAAGTCAGATGTTTCGATCTTTGGCGATGGCTGGGCAAGAACAATCAATAAATAAACACTATTCCATCATTATTGAAGGTGAAGCCAAGGTTGCCAATCGAGATGCCTGGTTTATATTGATGCAGCCAAAGGATTCAGATCGATACAGTTATAAACTTGCCGTTGATAAAACCAGTTTTTTGCCTCTTGGGACACAAGTCCTGGACTCGACAAAAAAAGCACTTGAATCCATAAAATTTTTAGAATTAAACACTGATGCGAAGTTCACTGAAGCCGATTTTCGTGTCAACGATAATACCAAGGTAACTAAGGTTGATCAGCCGTGTTTTAATAGCGAAACCATGGGTGAAAGCCAAGCCAGTATGAGCCCTAACTGGATTCCAGAAGGGTTTACCCTCACTAGCCACAAAGCAATTGGCGCAACGACCTATCAGGAATCATATAGCGATGGAATGAGTAGTTTTTCCGTATTTGTTGAAAAGTTTGCTCGCCCTAATTTTGAAGGCGCAAACGATGGAATTACATCGGCCGAATCGCACCGGGGTGCAACATTTGTTTTACTCACTAGCGTACCCAAACAAGAATATATGATATATATTTCGGTTGTTGGTGATATACCTCCTGAAGTTGCTCGTAAAATAACTTTATCTATGCGTTAAACCTATAACCAACTGTCCTCTGGATTTATACTTTGATTACTGAAACAGGCGTTGTTGTAGCGGTCGACGGGGATGGAGTTTGGGTTGAGACTTTAAAAAAATCTGTGTGTGGTCGTTGTGCCGCGAAATCGGTTTGCGGCAGTAAACTGCTTGCTGAAAATCAAGCCAAAAATATTACACATATTAAAGCGTATTTTTCTCAGACTATAACTCCCTCGAATTGGACTATTGGTGACCAAGCTCAAATTGGAATTCAAGAATCCGTGCTTTTACAGTTGGCATTTTGGGCTTACATATTTCCATTAGTTTCTATGATCGGATCTATATTATTGGCCAATCAATTGTTTCAAAGCGAGAGCATTGTGTTAATTTTTGGTTTATTGGGGTTGCTGTTCGGTGGCTTGTGTGCAAAGTTTTTTATTAATTTCAAGAAGCAAAGACAAACCTTTCAGCCTATCGTGCTGTCAAAGAAGTTATCAAAAAATCAAGAATTAAATTTAAATCAGTTTTAATGAATGGAGACAAAACTCATTATGATTAGAGCTTTACTCTTAATTTTTTCTTTTGGTATTTCATTACAGTCTTATGGTCACGGTCTGCCGGATTTTACGAATCTGATTAAGGAAAAGTCCCCAGCGGTGGTTAAGATAAATACCACCACGCGTGCTAAAACCCCAACCTACCATATGCCGAGAGGCGAACGATTACCTGATATATTCCGTCATTTGTTTGAACCCCGACAAATGCCTGAGCGCAGCCTACATTCATCAGGATCGGGGTTTTTTATCTCTTCGGACGGGTACTTGTTGACTAATCACCATGTTATTGACGAGGCCGATGAAATTGTTGTCAGACTCACTGACCGTAGGGAGTTTGATGCGACCGTTGTTGGGACTGACCCAAGATCTGATTTAGCTTTATTAAAAGTTGAAGCAGAGGATTTACCATTTTTAAAATTTGCTAATTCAGAAGATGTTGAAGTCGGCGATTGGGTAGTAGCAATTGGATCGCCTTTTGGTCTCGATTTTTCTGCTTCTGCTGGTATTGTCAGTGCCATCGGACGAAATATTCCTAACGGTACTGGCGGAAATTATGTTCCCTTTATTCAGACTGATGTGGCCATTAATCCTGGTAATTCCGGAGGTCCTTTATTTAATTTGAAAGGGGAGGTTGTTGGTGTTAATTCTCAAATCTATACCAATTCAGGTGGTTCGATTGGTCTATCTTTCGCTGTTCCAGCAAGCCTTTCTAAAAATGTTGTCGCTCAACTCAAAGATAAGGGTCGTGTAGACCGAGGCTGGCTCGGTGTTGTAATTCAGGAAGTGGATAAAAATTTAGCCGATTCTTTTGGTCTGGAAAAGCCTAAGGGTGCGCTCATTTCTCAGTTAGAGCGCAACGGTCCAGCAGCTAAGGCGGGTCTTAAAATCGGTGATGTCATTGTCAAGTTTAATGAAATAGACATAATTACTTCTGGAGATTTACCCCACGCGGTAGGAGCTACTCCGCCAGGTGAGAAAGTTGAAGCAGTGGTTATGCGCAAAGGTAAGGTTAAGCGTATTGATGTGGTAGTGGGAACTCTAGATCAAAATCAATTGAGTGGAAAAGCGTTTTCGGAGTCCGAAGATGATTCCAGCTCTAATCGGCTGGGGGTTGTGGTTGACGATATTGATGACAAAACAAAAGAAGAATATCAGCTATCGGGTGGTGTGATGGTGACAAGTGTGGATCCTAGAAGCCCCGCTGCAAAAGCGGGTATTTCTGAAAATGATGTTATCGCTCAACTCGGCTTTGAGGAAATCAAAAACAAACGTCAATTTGAGCAGCTGGTTAAAGACTTGCCCGCAAAAAGTCTGCTTCCCATTCGATTCATTAGCAATGGTCGAGCTGTATTTCGCACAATATTAATCGAACCAAAGTAATTGAATCACATCATTGAAATTAGGGAGTGTCATAGCACACTCCTCGCAAATACTGTAGACTTGCGCATCTTGCTTAAATGCTTTGATTCTAAAAGCATTTTTACGTTGGATATAGGTCCAGCGTAGACAAAAGGTTCGACGTGAGTTGCAAAAGCAGTGACAGATTTAACTACAATCCGAAATTTTTCAATTATTGCCCATATTGATCATGGCAAATCAACGCTAGCCGACCGGTTTATCCAGTATTGTGGTGGCTTGGCTGATCGTGAAATGGCAGAACAGGTTCTTGATTCCATGGATTTGGAGCGAGAGCGCGGTATTACCATAAAAGCTCAAAGTGTGACCTTAGAGTATGAAGCTAGGGATGGTGTGACATATCAGTTAAACTTTATTGACACGCCTGGGCATGTCGATTTCTCATATGAAGTATCTCGATCTCTTGCAGCCTGCGAAGGCGCTCTTTTGGTTGTTGATGCTGCTCAAGGTGTAGAAGCCCAGTCGGTCGCTAACTGTTATACCGCGATAGAACAGGGATTAGAAGTAATTCCAGTTTTAAACAAGATGGATTTACCTCAAGCTGAACCCGAACGTGTCGCCCAGGAGATTGAAGACATCATTGGTATTGATGCTTTAGATGCGGTCAAATGTAGCGCCAAGTCTGGATTAGGTATTGAAGATGTACTTGAAAGCCTGGTAGAAAAAGTTCCGGCACCCGTTGGCGACGTTGAAGCACCCTTGCAAGCTTTAATCATTGACTCTTGGTTTGATAACTATTTAGGTGTAGTTTCATTGGTAAGGGTAAAGCAGGGTACCTTGCGTACGAAAGAAAAGATAATCTCGAAATCCATAGGTAAACCCAACGTTGTCGATATCGTTGGTGTGTTTACACCAAAACGCACCGATACAGGAGTATTACATGCGGGTGAAGTCGGGTTTGTTGTTGCTGGTATCAAAGATATTTTAGGGGCTCCTGTCGGAGATACGATTACCCACTCCAACTCGCAAGATATAGAAGCCTTACCTGGTTTTCAGAAAGTGAAACCACAGGTGTATGCGGGACTTTTTCCTGTCAATTCTGACGACTATGAAGCATTTCGTGATGCTTTAGCCAAACTCACTTTGAATGATGCTTCTTTATTTTATGAGCCAGAAAGCTCAGATGCATTAGGGTTTGGTTTTCGTTGCGGCTTTCTGGGAATGCTCCATATGGAGATTATTCAAGAAAGACTTGAAAGGGAGTATGACCTCGATCTAATTACTACTGCACCAACCGTTATCTATGAAGTAGTGCAAAAAGATGGTGAGATAATTAATGTTGATAACCCATCGAAACTCCCTGATATTGGTTTGATCGAAGAAATGCGCGAGCCGATTGTTGAGGCGAATATTCTGGTTCCTCAAGAATATCTGGGCGCAGTCATCACGCTTTGTGTAGAAAAACGAGGTATTCAAAAAGAATTGAACTATATGGGTAGTCAGGTATCCGTTCAATATGAACTACCAATGAATGAAGTTGTGATGGATTTTTTCGATAAATTAAAATCTGTGAGTAGAGGGTTTGCTTCGCTTGACTATAACTTTGTTCGATTCCAAGCTGCTAGCTTAGTTAGGCTTGATGTTTTGATCAACTCTGAAAAAGTTGATGCGCTCGCTTTAATTGTGCATAGAGATAATGCACAGTTTAAAGGACGAGCTCTCACGGACAAGATGAAAGAGCTTATTCCACGACAAATGTTTGATGTAGCCATTCAGGCCGCAATTGGTGGTCATATTATCGCGAGAACAACTGTCAAAGCTTTAAGAAAGAATGTGACGGCTAAATGTTATGGTGGTGATGTCACTAGGAAGAAAAAACTCTTAGAAAAACAAAAAGCTGGTAAAAAGAGAATGAAACAGGTTGGACGTGTAGAAATTCCCCAAGATGCGTTTTTAGCTGTTTTAAAAGTAGATAGTTAGTATTTGATCATAATCGATAACTTAGCAACGAATTTCACATTACCCTTAAGACACGACTGTGCCTTTTGAGGTTTATGATTAAAAAAATATTGAGAGAATTGGATAAATAGGCACTTACGATGGATATAAATTTACCGTTGATTCTTCTAATCGCCGTAACGGCAAGCGGTTTAATTTGGTTGTTTGATCTAGTATTTCTAAAACCGACTAGGGATAAAGCGTTACTTGCACTGGATGGCGAGTTCGAGGGTTATTCAGACGAAGAAAAAAATGCCGATGCAAATTATACGGAAAGCAAAGAGCGTATCACTACTGATCATGTTATTGTAGAGTATGCTAAGTCATTTTTCCCTGTGCTTTTTATTGTTTTCTTTTTACGTTCTTTTATCGTAGAACCTTTTCAAATACCCTCCGAGTCCATGGTTCCCACTTTAGAAGTTGGTGACTTTATTTTAGTTAATAAATTTACTTATGGAATTCGTTTGCCTGTAGCTAGAACAAAAGTAATTCCTATTAATCAGCCAGAACGTGGGGAAGTCATGGTTTTTTTTCCTCCTCACGAATCACGTTATTTTATTAAACGAGTGGTTGGGTTACCAGGGGACAAAATTCGTGAAGTGAATAATGTGCTATACATAAATGGTGAAGAGGTGCTTCAAAAAAATTCTAAAACGGAAGCTTTAGATAGGAACGACCCTTGCGGGCGACATAACGGTCGATATATTGTGAGCGACGAATATTTTGATGATTCATCAAGCTCTCATAAAATGCGTAAATGCGTTGTCGACGGTTTAAGCGCCAGGGAAAGATCCTGGGTTGTGCCAGAAGGTCATTATTTTATGATGGGCGATAACCGCGATAATAGTTCCGATAGTCGCGTTTGGGGTCCTGTGCCAGAAGATAGAATTGTCGGTAAGGCTTTTGCCATCTGGATGCATTGGGATTCTCTTTTCAGCATACCTAGTTTCTCTAGGGTTGGAACAATTTAATTACATCATTAATAACGTATGAGATTGGTGAGGTAACGATGGTTAATTTAGATTCACAGCGCGGATTCTTGTCTTGGACATCCCTATTGATCATCGTGGTGGTAGGATTTGTCATTATGGCTGCCCTTAAGTTGGGTCCACATTATATCGACAACTATTATATTTCGGTGGCATTGAAAAGCTTATCGAGAGAATATCCAAATTTGGAAGAATTATCAGATAACGAAATTCAAAGCGAACTCAACAACTTTATGACAATTAATAACATTCGTGGTCAGGAGGCAAAAAGCTTCAAAATAGTGCGCACACGAGAGAAAGTTTTAGTGAATAACGTTTATGAAGTTCGCCAACCCTTTATATTAAATGTTGATGTTTTATTGTCATTTAAATCGCAATTAAGCAGTGCAAACCCCGAACTCTGTTGCGGTTTCTATGTAGAAGATGATTCAGAACAAGACTAACCAATTAGAACAGCGACTCGGTCATAGTTTTTCAAACAAAGACTTGTTGTTTCTAGCATTGTCACATCGCAGCGTAGGTGCAAAAAATAATGAGCGGCTCGAATTTTTAGGCGATGCGCTGCTCGGTTCGATTATTTCGCAGCGGTTGTTTATGCAATTTCCCCAGGCGAGAGAAGGAGAATTAACAAGAATGCGCTCGCAGCTTGTTCGGGGAGATACATTAGCTGAAATAGCAATGGAATTTAATCTTGGCGAGGAATTAAATCTCGGTGAAGGCGAGCTAAAAAGCGGAGGATTTCGCCGGGCATCTATTTTGGCAGATGCAATGGAAGCCATAATTGGAGCAATATTTCTAGATAGTGATATTGAAATTGCGAAGGAACGTGTTCTAACTTGGTACTCTTCGCGACTTGAAGATTTAAAAGTTGACGTTGTTGAAAAAGATCCAAAGACTCGATTACAAGAATACCTTCAAGAAAAACGACTTCCATTACCTGAATACGCGACTTTGCAAGAGTTAGGTGAAGCCCACAATCGTGAGTTTGTTATTGAGTGTTCAATTTCAAAACCTACACACAAAGCAAGTGCTTCAAATTCCAGTAAGCGCGCTGCTGAAAAACATGCAGCGCAAAAAATTTTAGAGAAACTGGGAGTTAAATAATGAAGAGCCAAGAAGAAAATTATTTCGCAGGTTATATTGCTATTGTCGGCCGCCCGAATGTCGGTAAATCTACATTGTTGAATCACCTAATTGAGCAAAAAATTAGTATTACTTCAAGAAAACCTCAAACGACTAGAAATAACGTTCTTGGAATAAAAACAGATGGTAATGTTCAGATGGTTTTCGTTGATACTCCGGGTATTCATAAAGGTACGAAAGCCATTAACCGACAAATGAATCGTACAGCGTCCTCTGCTATTCAGGATGTAGATGTAGTAATATTTGTGGTAGATAAATCTGAGTGGACCGACGAAGATCAATGGGTTTTGGAGCAACTAAAACGAGTATCCTGTCCCGTAATTGTTGCTGTTAATAAACTTGATCAGTTAGAGGATAAAGCAGCAATTCTTCCAGTTCTTCAAGAAATGAGCACAAAATTACCTGAAGCTGAAATTGTTCCGCTTTCCGCACTTAAGGGAAAAAACCTCGATATTTTGATTAATGAAATTAAAAAATTGATGCCAGAAGCGACTCATTTTTATCCTGAAGATCAGATCACTGACAAGACATTACGATTTATGGTTGCGGAAATTATTCGGGAAAAAATCATCCGTCAACTGGGGGACGAATTACCACATCAAACGGCTGTTGAAATTGAAGAGTTTTTAGAAGAGCCTGGACTCGTCACGATTAGTGCAGCAATTTTAGTCGAGAGGAATGGCCAAAAACGCATCGTGATTGGTGATTCTGGTAGCAGAATCAAAAGAGTGGGACAGCAGGCAAGAGAAGATATAGAAAAATTGATGGAGGCAAAGGTTATGCTCAACCTTTGGGTGAAAGTGAAATCGGGTTGGTCTGATAATGATAGGGCGTTAAAGAGTCTTGGACTCGATGAATAGCTGGTTCTAAATTTATTATGCAAAAGTACTTTACCGACAATGCTTACCTAATACATTCGAGAAAGTACACTGATAGTAAAATTTTAGTTAGCTTCGTAAGTGAAAGCAATGGGAAATTCTCGGGTGTTTTGCGCATAAGAAAATCAAAAGCGAAACAATCTATAACACCGCAATTGTTTGTATTATTTCATGTTGAGTGGCAAGGCGTATCAAATCTTAAATCTATTAATCTAATCGAACCGGTTATAGAAACTTCTGCTCGTACGTCTCTAGAAGGTCAATCTCTTTTTTGTGGTATTTATTTAAATGAATTGTTAGAACGTTTGTTGTTAGAAGAAGATAACAATCATCGAATCTTCCGTTCGTATCAGTTAGCCATTGAAAATTTAGCAAATGCAAGCAATAAAATACAGCGCGAATCAGCCCTGCGCGTATTTGAATTTTGTTTGTTGGAGGAATTAGGGTATGGGGTCGAGTTTATTTGCGATGTTAATGGAGATTTGATTGATGATGGAAATCGTCAATATGGATTCGAAGCTGGTTTAGGCTTTCGTCCCGTACAAAAAAAGCAGCTTTCACAATCAATATTTTCTGCAGAAATATTGATGCAAATAATGAATCAAGAATTTGAAAACCCTGAGGCATTAAAAGCAGCTAAAGTAATTTGTCGCAAAGCAATCGAGCCGCTTTTAAACAATAAACCACTTAAATCTAGAGAATTATTTAATTGAAATCCTATAAAGTAAGTGATTTCGTTTTAGAATATAATTTTTTATTCGTTAGATACTTTTTCATTTAAATTGAAAATAGTTTCTAAATCGTTTGTTTCTTCCCATTCGTGTATTTCCTTTAAATCTTGAATGAGTCGTGTTATATCAGCTTCTAACTCTTCAGTTTTATTGCCTTTTAGGTTTTTATCGAGTTTCGAAGAGGTTGCTTTTAAATTTGGCACGCCACAGTAACATGCACTTCCATGAAGTTTATGGATTATTTCTTGTAATTCTGCCAGGTTGTTTTCGTCGTATAAACGTTGGATTTTAGGGATATCTGCTTTACTCGATTCTACGAGCATTTTTAACATATCTTTTGCGAGATCCGCTTTATTTTTTGCTAAATTTAGACATAAACTAATATCGACAACGCTATTCTGACCGTCTTGTTCATCCGGAACTGAAGTATTTTGCACTGCATTATTTTCTGAAGATTCAATTAAAACACTATCCTTTTGCTCAGCGATACTAGGTGATTTAAATGGGACCTTACCTTTGTTAGCCCAGCGTCGAATAATTTCAGAAAGCTCGTGTTCTCCGACGGGCTTACTTACAAAGTCATCCATTCCCGATAGCAATAGCTTTGCTCGTTGCTCCTCAACGGCATGCGCAGTCAATGCTATGATTGGTGTACGTGTTTTACCCTGTTCTCGTTGACGGATGATTCGTGTGGTCTCATACCCATCCATATCTGGCATTTGAATGTCCATTAAAATAAGCGAAAAATGGTGAGTTTTTGTAATACTTATCGCTTCTTGACCAGATTCAGCGGTAGAAACGAGTATATCGAGGTCTTTTAAAACTTCGCTCACTAATCGAAGGTTTGATGGATTATCATCGACAACTAAAATACTAAGAGGAGGTGCTTTCGTTTGATTTTCATCTGCAAAATCTTTAGAAAGTTCGATGTTTGATTGAATAACACCAAGTTGTTTACATAATACGTCGAAAAATATTTTAGATAATATTGGTCTGTGTATTGTTAGACAGATATGAGACGGTAAAAGCGGCGTCAATATATGTTGCAATTTGGCCGGGATGATCGCCACAACCGGAATAGCAGGTGCCTCTTCGAGACTTGCCATGAGAGTATCAAGTTGTTGTTTACTAAATGATGTACGTGTTATTAATGTATCAATTATTACGACGGGTTTTAAACTGCTTTCTTGAACACTTCGCGCTATGGCTGAAATATCTGAAAATCTGTCGGCGACAGTAGTGTGAGCTCCCCATGTTGAAAGCAAATGCTCAATTTCCATGCGGCCTGCTTGATCGCTGTCGAATACAATGGCGTTTATGTGTTGCAATGGCTTTTCAGAAGTTTGAGGTATATTTTCAATTTTTGTTCGTCCAAGTGTGGCTGTAAACCAGAATGTAATGCCGGAGTTTTCTCGATAAATCGCACCAATCTTTCCATTCATTCGATCAGAAAGTCCTTTTGCAATCACCAGCCCCATATCGCTTTTATCCAATGCCTGTAGATCGCTTACGTCATTATTTAAGAATAACTTGTTAATTTCTTCGTATTGTTTTGTAGTGATCGAGGTATTTGCATTTGTGACTTTAAATTTGAGAGTAACTTGATTATCTTCTCGATTTTCCATACTGCCGTTGATTTGTATATTGCCGTCGTTGGCATATTTAACGGCATTTGAGATAAGATTTGTAAGTACTTGTTTTAATCTAAGAGGGTCTCCAAGTAATTGGCGGGGAATTTTTTTATCTACAATACTGATCAATCGTAAGTTTTTTTCATCGGCGACAGATGCGGAAAATTGCAATGCCTCTTCGACAATTTGACGAATAAATACTGGCTTATAGTCAAGATTAAGTTTACCAATTTCTAACCTAGAAAAATCGATAATATCATTAATACTGATTAATAGACTTTTAGCAGATTCTTCGATAGTTGCGAGATATTCATTTTGTTGCGCAGATAATTCCGTGCTTTTTAACAGTTCTGCAAACCCAATTATGCCATTTAATGGCGTTCTAATTTCATGAGAGGTATTTGCCAAAAACTCACTTTTTTGTTGATTAGCCAAAACGGCATTTTTACGCGCTAAATCGATTTCTATATTTTGAATTTCGACGGTTTCGAGTGTTTCTTTTAATTCGCCAGTTGCATGTTCTATGGTCTTTTGAGACTCTTCATAGGAAAGTTTTTGTACCGAGGCGAGTTTATTGACGTCACGAATTAATCCTTTATAAATACCTTGATTTTCCGTTTTTATAGGCGAATCAAAGTTTCCCTCTATGAGTCGCTTGAGTCCATTTTGTACCGATCTTATTGGTTTTTCGATATAGCTTTTTAGATGTCGACTAAAAATAAGGCTAAACAACGTAAAGATGATGCAGCACAAAAGTAGAAATAAAGCATCCTGGTAAAAACCGATAGCGCGAGATTGACTATCAATCACAACCACAACCCAACCATCACCTGAGTTAAGAGGTATAGCGATGTAATTCCTATTTTTTTCGGTCCAGTGTTGATGTTTTGCAATATGTTCAACGACGTCGTGACGGTTAATTGGAACTCCATGATACGACAAGAGATTTCTCTCTCTGTCAAACAAGGATGTGCTTAGATATTCTTCAGTTTGCAACAATGCGTTGGAAGTCAAATCAAAGTGGCGTTGATAGTCTTGAGTTAACCCTGTGGTATTACTGAACAGAATGCGAATAAATTCGAATTTACTATTTGTATTTTCCCACATACGATAGGAGTGCAAACTTGTATATGCACCAGTGAGTATTAAGCCCGAAAAGAGTATAGGGAGCGTAATTAATTGAAAGATTTTTTTATCTAAACTTCTTCTTTCCACTTTTAAATACCAAACGTATCCCGTGTTGATTATTTTTTCCGTTTTTATCGAAACTTTCTTTAAAATTTTGGATTTTAATAAACTTAATATATGAAGATTTAAACGTTTCAGCCATTTTTTCGTCTTATTTAACCTAATTGACCGAAATACTTCTTTTATTCATCCAATAGTTTTAGCTTACTCTATCCTTTCTATAGGTTAAAATGCTTTCTGAATATATAAAGGATATCTTCCTAAAAATGAATTACCCAACAATTGAATCCTGCGTTGGTCACACTCCTCTTGTTAAACTGCAACGACTTCCAGGCACCGAAAAAAATAATCTCCTCGTTAAGCTAGAAGGTAATAACCCCGCTGGTTCGGTTAAAGACCGACCTGCGATGTCAATGATTAATCGAGCGGAAACTCGTGGAGATATAGCGCCGGGCGATACTCTGATCGAAGCCACCAGCGGTAATACAGGTATAGCATTAGCCATGGCGGCAGCTGTTAAGGGTTATAAGATGACTCTAATCATGCCTGATAATTCGACAGAAGAAAGAAAAGCTTCGGTACAAGCTTATGGCGCAAATTTAATTTTGGTTTCAAAGCAAGAAGGCATGGAAGGTGCTAGGGATTTGGCAAAATCTTTAGAGAAAGAGGGCAAAGGCAAGGTTTTAGATCAATTTGGTAATGATGATAACCCATTAGCGCATTATTCAAGCACTGGGCCCGAAATTTGGCAACAAACCGGTGGCGAAATTACGCACTTTGTTAGTTCAATGGGAACGACTGGCACAATAGTTGGTACGTCAAAGTTCTTGAAAGAACAAAACCCTGAGGTTCAAATAATTGGGCTACAACCCGAAGACGGTGCGACCATACCAGGGATTAGACGCTGGCCAGAAGCTTACATGCCGGCGATATTCACAGATGAAAATGTCGATAAAGTAGTAAATATGTCTCAAAAGCTTGCTGAAGATACCATGCGTTTACTCGCACGTGATGAAGGTATTTTATGTGGTGTTTCGTCTGGCGGTTCCGTTGCGGCAGCGATAGAGATTTGTAAAGAACGTGAAAATTTAACGGTAGTTGCAATTGTTTGTGACAGAGGGGATAGGTATCTATCTTCTGGTGTCTTTAACTACTGAGCTTTTTAAATAGAAAACCTATGGTAAAAGTTAGAGAAGATAGAAGAATGACCGCAGACGGTCAGATAGATGTGCCGCTATGGGTAGATCGTGTTCTGATGGAAGCGTATCAAGTAGAAGTCCAAGCACTCGACGAGCCAAAATTTGTTGAGTTTCGAGAAGTGCTTACTGAGGCTTGTGAGCAAGCGCATTCTTTGGAACATCAAACTGGCGAACACTCGTTAGGAGAAGGCTATACCTGTTTTACTGCTGGATTGGAAATGGCCGAAGTACTTGCCGAGTTGCAGCTGGATGCAGATACGTTAATCGCGGCGGTTTTGTATCGAAGTTTTCGCGAAGGTAAGCTCAAAAAGGCGAATATTGAAGAAATCTTCGGCGAGACGGTGAGCAATCTTGTCGATGGCGTACAAAAAATGGCGGCAATCAGCGGATTATCCAACCACGGCGACTCCGAAGTTTTTGGGCAGCATTCAGAAGAGCAAGCAGAAAACGTTCGTAAGATGCTCGTGGCTATGGTAGACGATGTGCGAGTCGCTTTGATTAAGCTGGCTGAGCGAACCTGCGCGATTCGTGCCGTAAAGAAATCTTCGGTAGAAAAGAGACAGCAGGTTGCCAGAGAAGTATCTGATGTCTATGCACCACTTGCGCATCGTCTGGGCATTGGGCACATAAAATGGGAGCTGGAAGATTTAGCTTTTCGTTATTTACAACCTTACGACTATAAATATATTGCCAAGCTTTTGGATGAGCGTCGATTAGATCGCCAGACTTATATCGATGATGTTATTCAAATTATAAATAACGCGTTGTTAGCAGATAATATTAACGCCACCATTTTTGGTCGGGCAAAGCACATTTATAGTATCTGGCGCAAAATGCACCGTAAGAATATTGGATTTTCAGAGGTCTATGATATACGTGCCGTGCGTATTCTCGTTGATTCGGAACGGGAATGCTACGCGGTTTTGGGTATTGTGCATGCGCTTTGGAGAAACATTCCTCACGAGTTTGATGATTATATTGCTAACCCCAAAGAAAACGGCTACCGATCTTTACATACGGCTGTGCATGGTCCTTTTAATAAGGTTTTAGAAATTCAAATCCGAACTCATTCGATGCATGAAGAAGCCGAATTTGGTGTATGCGCCCACTGGCGCTACAAAGATACTGATTCGGAAGATCAAAATGCCGGGTATGAGCAAAAAATTGAGTGGTTGCGACAGGTTCTCGAATGGCACGATGAGGTGGGTGGTTCCCCCTGGGAAGATCAGTTGCCCACAGGCATTCAGGATCGCACCTACGTTTTTACGCCGGATGGTCATGTAGTAGAACTTCCTGATCGCGCCACACCTGTTGATTTTGCATTCAAAATTCACACTGATATTGGAATTCGCTGCAAAGGTGCCAAGGTTAATGGTCGAATTGTGCCACTTAATCATCCATTAAAAACGGCAGATCAAGTGGAGATTCTTACTGGAAATCACACATCGCCGAGTAAAGATTGGCTAAATAAGAACCTTGGATATATCACGACTTCTAAAGCGCGGTCTTGTTTAC